>CAJJBF010000020.1 GCA_905182375.1 Flammeovirgaceae bacterium UBA4465 | reverse complement strand
GATTCTGCTGATCCAAATTATCTTATTAGATTTATGGAAACCAAACAAACCCTGAATAAAATGATAAAAGTAAGTTTTGAAGGATACTCAGACTCAGAAGAATACATAGATAACACAAGGATACAAGTGGAGGATGTTTTTCAAACTCATTACCCTGACTCAGAAGGAAAGATAGTGAAGAAACAAGAGAAAGAATTTAGAGTAACTTTTTTAGGAGATTGGACAAGTCCTGATGATATAGATGAAGAGGTAATAAGAGATATTTGTCAGTCTAATGAACTTACTTGTCATATTTTTATGGATTGCAAAATGAACAAAAGTTATTACTACGATAAACAGGATGAGTTTGTCTACCCATAATTAAATTAAAATAATCATATAGAGCGATCATATAAGCCTCTATAAAGCATTCTCTTTCCCGCTAAATAAGAATTATAATTCTATACCTATACGTCTTCACAATAGCTTTAAAGCTAGTCTAAGCATGGCTCAAATCTGGCATGCATACAGCCGTTTTAAAGGAGATTAATAGTACTTGTGAGTGTTTCTCTAAAGAGGTGATATTGGAGGAGTTTGAGGCTTATTTTGAGGTGTTAGAGAGGGAGGTATTTCATGAAGTGTTGAGGTGAGGGTACTGTTTGATTTGTAAGATAACTCTTGGATTGTGGTGCCTCAGGAGTTTTTTATTCTTTTGACCATTTTTTCAAACAGAGTTGATAGACAATTATGAAGATGAAATGATGAATAATTAAAAAATTATTTTAGGGAAAGAATCGTTAGAATTTCGTATTTTTAAAAAGAATCTTGTAGATAATGACAGAACAAAAAGATAATTTTCAGCTTAATAAGAAATGGTTGGGTCGTGGACTGGTCATCAGTTGTACCATTAATCAGGATGGTGACATGATTGCCCTTTCATATGACCATGACAAAGTAGTGGCACAAAATAGTGATTGGCTCGAGAGAGAGCAACCATCATGGAAGGAAAAGGGAACTTTCAGCGTTCCACCCCAGAGACCACTGCCTCTTTGGATTGTTTTAGAAGATAAAAAGGGGACCCCCACAAGCATTTAAGACAAAAATAAAAATGAATAGAAGTGATGTGAATTTCGCAAAATTGATATTCATATATAGTTTGATTTCGGCCATTACTACTGGTTTATAATTTTCATTGACCCAGTCGTACACAGAAATATACCCAAAGGCTAAGACCCACAAGCCTCACACTCAGGATCATCAATGGAGCAGCTCTCCTCCTACGCATTCCAACTTGAGTTAATGTATCCCTAAAATTCATATCGGCAAACACATGCCCAGTTGAATCCACTGATACGCACCTACAGAGAATTTGTACTTTTTTTTCTTATAGAGCCTCTTGACTTGTGCGTAGCTTAAATCCATTACACAAAATTAAATTGGACTAGAGCAATACCTTCGGATGAGAAGAATTCACTGAGGGTGGAAAATAATTTAGTAGTTTTGATTTTACTATGAAACACTTCAAACACCTCCTCTTCTTAAGTATTCTTTGTTCACTTGTATTGTTTACCAATTGTGGTGATAGTGATAAAGAGAAAAAACTACTTAATAAAGAAGTTGAATTGCTAAAAAAAGAAATTGAATTGTTAAAAAATAACAGCTCAGATAACAAGATTGATGAATCTTCAGTTTATAATACGGAAAATGCTCTAGCAATTAAACAATCTGTCGAAGACCGAATTATTGAAATCAGGGAATTTTATTCGAAAATTGAGATTGCTCGGAGTAAAGAAGACAACTGCTTCTCCGCTACTAAAGGAGAAGGGCAGGTTTGGACAGCAGAGGAGTGTAAATGGGCAGATGGCTTCAAGTTTCAATCTTATGAAAATAAAGGTCCTGGATTTAGATATGGAATACAAGGGCCTATGGGCTGTCTTGGGCATTTTAATAGGACTAGCTTTTATTATAAAGGGGATCAACTTTTCTTTGTTTTTAAACAAATAGGTGACGAATGTTGGTCGAATGAAACTCGTGTGTATTACGATAGAGAGGGTGAAGTAATTCGTATGTTGCGATCTCAGGAGGAGCTTTAAGTAGTTTTATGGTCCAGAAAGTAAGGAGTTCACTGATGAATCAGTTAAACAAACTGAGCTCAGCTCAATTGCTGATGACTTAAAATCCTTAAATACTCTGCTGCTGACAGTAAAAAATACAGGATTAATCTATCTAGATGAAAATGGAATTACCATTAAAGCGACTGAAGATGCTGTAGTTGGGTTTATTGGAGAAATTGATGGTGTCAGTTATAAAGTTGTAGGATAGAAAAAGGTTAACAACAATGATTAAAAACGATGAAGACCTAAGATTTATTTGTACAACCAAAATCACAGATATGAATAGTATGTTTTCTGAATCTCAATTCAATGGAGATATTTCAAAGTGGGATGTAAGTAATGTTACTGATATGAGTAGGATGTTTCGAGATTCTGAATTCAATGGAGATATTTCAAATTGGGATGTAAGTAATGTTACTGATATGAGTTCGATGTTTCTGAATCTCAATTCAATGGAGATATTTCAAATTGGGATGTAAGTAATGTTACTGATATGCTGGGCATTCAGCCTAGACGCAACCGCTTGGACAGAACCCAAACCTAACTTCACTAACTGTACGGAATAAGCCTATTTCTTACCCTTAAAATCATTTCTTCCAACATAGTCTTTGGCATCCTTGTAGAAGGGGATGAAGTGTTATCTATAGAGCTCATATAAGCCTCTATAAAGCATTCTCTTTCCCGCTAAATAAGAATTATAATTCTATACTGATACGTCTTCACAATAGCTTTAAAGCTTGTCTGTGGAGAGGTTGTATTAGCTCTTCTAAGCTACTCATTTAAGGATAAAAGAAGAACTACTACCTAGTGTAAAAAGGAGGATTAAACTCTCTCTGATATACCTCCTCTACCTTCTCACTGATCTCTGATATGATGTCTTCTGAATCAATCTCTACCTTTGAATATTCTCTGTATTTAGCCTTTAATCTTGAGTAGTATTCATCACTAGTAAAAGCATTTCTCGCTTTGAGATCTTTAATCATGTTATCTATGTAATCCAAGCCTTTTGTTCTCGCTAAATAAACCAAGAGTTCCTTATCAAAGTCTTTAGGAGATTTAATATTATGAGTATTGAGTACTATTTCTTTACTTGGTTTCTTCTCAATTCTGTTGTAGAAGTTATACCACTCCTCAACTAGCCTACTGTACATAGAATCTCCATGTAAATCTTGCATAGTTATCTTATCCAGTTTAAGATATTTTGATTGCCTTTATTCAATACCATCTCATATCTAAGTACATTTTTATTCTGAAATTGTTAATGGGATCTCTACTGTGTTTGCTTTGCCCATATAGACTTTATCATAGAATAAAAGCTTTTTAGAACTTTGTTTATAATAAAGACTATCAGGTTGTACCAATCTTTGAAATCTCATTAAACTATCTAGATAATCATAATAAAGAGTAGGTTTAAAATCAGTAATGAAATTGGTTGATAAATCTATCCTTGAAACTTTACAGAGATTAATATCTAGATTTAAATCATCAGATAACTTTTCAATGGCTTCTGAGGTTGTCTTTTGTGAAAGAGTTTGAAAGTTATTTCCTAAATAGTATTTAGCGAGACTTCCTTTTATCGTTACAGACATCCTTCTCGAATACAGACTCCTTAAATTATCTAAGTTTCCATAAGTACAAGTAGAGCCTCCAGAGAATTCAGCATGACTAACTTCATTTAACTTATAGATGATCTCATCTGTATTTGGTCGATCATTATCTACAAAGTCATAGTGTAGGTGTAATGTATCGTACATCTATAAATTGATAAAAATTGTCAAGTAGTATTGGTTACTATAAAGCATCCGATCTGCCTATGTTTAAAAGATCCGATTTTATAAATCTTTTTTGATCTCCTAATATCATAAATGGGACTACTTCCTTGGCAACTAATTTATCAAGTGTCGGTTTTGATATTTTTAAAAACTGAGCTGCTTCACTTCTTGTTAAAACTTCCTCTTGAGAGGATAATATATCTTTTAATTCTGAGGCTAATTCCTTCTTGATCTCATATTTGAGAGTTTCGAATCCTTCTGTATCTAAAGTAATTGTAAACATATTATTTATTAAAAATTTAATTAAAAAATTTACTTTTATCCAAAATAAATGACCTCAAAAAGGATCGCTTTAGACTGGATTTAGCAAAACTTGTTAATACACAATGAAATGTCTCTCCTGAGAAAAAATCACTCAGGATAGAACAAAATATGACAAAAACTGGTAGTTTGGGAAGTGTTAAAGCCGTTAAAGGATAAAATGAGAGAAAAAAAGATATTTACCACAGCTCCTACAACAGTAGGCATTAAAAAAGCCACCTAAAATACTGATTATCAGTAACTTAAGTGGCTTCATTGTAGTCCGTAGGGGAATCGAACCCCTGTTACCAGGATGAAAACCTGGCGTCCTAACCCCTAGACGAACGGACCATTTTCTCCAAATCAGCAAGGTCTCAAAGTTTCTTTTGATGTTCTTCTAATTTTTTGAGTGGCAAAGATAGAGTTCTCATCATAATTTGCAAATAAGCACGCATTTTTTTAATTGAATTTTTTAAAATTCAATTATGATGCCTAACCATACACTACGGGTTCTCCTCAATCGCCTATTGATAAACGTATTTTACTTTTGAAATCCTCACCAACTGAGATGAGCTAGCAAGTAAGCCTTAAAGCATTCCACAATTCATTCCAGACCCTTTAAAGATTCAAATAACGCATTAGTTGAGGATTAATTCCGTTTAAAATCAATAAGGTCATGGAGAAGTTGTCTTCAAAAATACAAAATACTTGCAGGGTAGTTTGTAAGGACGTCAACTAATGATAACTTTGCGCACTGAAAACGCTTAATGGGTTAAAGTTATTAAAATGTCTAAAACAAAAATTGCAATAAATGGATTTGGTCGAATTGGCCGACTCGTCTTCCGTGTAGCAGCACAGAATGAAAATATAGAAGTAGTAGGAATCAATGACCTCATTGATGTGGATTATATGGCTTATATGCTTAAATATGACTCTACACATGGTAACTTCAAGGGAGAGGTATCCGTTGAAGAAGGTAAGTTGATCGTCAATGGCAAAGCCATTCGAGTGACTGCTGAACGCAATCCTGCCGACTTAAAGTGGGGAGAAATAGGAGTAGATTACGTGATCGAATCTACAGGTCTCTTTTTGAGTAAAGAATCTGCAAAAGGCCATATAGAGGCCGGTGCCAAAAAAGTAGTCATGTCTGCGCCTCCTAAAGACGATACGCCGATGTTTGTCATGGGGGTCAACCATACCGATTACCACCCAGATATGCAGTTTGTATCTAACGCATCTTGTACCACCAACTGTTTGGCACCTATCGCCAAAGTACTGAATGATAATTTTGGTATCAAGGAAGGCTTGATGACGACGGTACATGCGGCCACAGCTACCCAAAAAACGGTAGATGGCCCTTCTATGAAAGACTGGCGCGGTGGACGTGGTGCTTATCAAAACATCATTCCTTCTTCCACAGGAGCTGCCAAGGCGGTGGGTAAAGTCATCCCTGCTTTAAATGGTAAATTAACAGGCATGTCTTTCAGAGTTCCAACAGCTGATGTATCTGCGGTTGACTTAACGGTAAATCTTGAGAAAGCCACCAGTTATGAAGAAATATGTGCAGTCATGCAAGCTGCTTCAGAGGGACCTATGAAAGGGATTTTGGGTTATACCGAAGATGCCGTAGTGTCCAATGACTTTTTAGGAGATTCAAGAACTTCCATTTTTGATGCTGGTGCAGGCATTCAGTTGTCCCCTAACTTTGTAAAGGTGGTTTCATGGTACGACAACGAGTGGGGTTACTCATCGAAAGTGATTGAATTGGTCGAATACATGGCTTCAAAATCATAAAACAACTTATAAAAAAAGCCGCAACCCTCTAGGTTGCGGCTTTTTTTTGTCTATTTTATTTTATGCTTGAGCCAGGTAAGCTCGTATTGATTCAATGGGCGTCCTCATCGAGACCTTCCGTCTTGATCTCAATAATATGATCTTCAATATCTGAAAGCATCAAATGCTCAATGTTATCGATATCCTCAGGTACTTTACATATCTCCAAATATTCAATATCGTTGATGGCCGCTTCCTCCCCAATCAAAGCCTCCAACATCAAAAAAGTGGCGCCCATATAATGCTCTTCGATCTCCTCCTTAAAATCGTCAAAGCACACTTGGATCCCGACCGAATCTGGATACGCATCATGCAGCAAAGGGATCACAATGACCTCTTGAGGATCAAATGATTGATCCTCATAATTAATGACTACCGGACCCAATTGTGCAGGTTTGAAAGCAATAACCTCCCAATCCTCCATGGAAGGTGCGGCGGCTACAAGTTCCCTTACCTGCGGAAAAAAATCAGGATCCCCCGCAGCACTGATAATCAATGCCCCACGATGATCGCCTTCATCTCCTCCTATTTCAAAGAAAATCTGATCACAAAACTTGTTCAACTCAAACTGCATTTCATCGACCGCTGCATCTCTCAACTCAGACTTAATTTCTCCAAGGGTCAAATAACGAGACTGGTGCTTCAAAAACCAATTCCAAAAATGTTCAGGTGTATGCATCAGGCAATATTGGTGTAAACGGCTTGAACATCATCATCTTCTTCGATTTTATCGAGCATTTTTTCAATTTCGACCATCTGATCCTCTGAAAAAGATACCGGTGTGGTGGGAATTCGTTGTAATGAAGATTTTTTTACTGCTACCTCAAGATCCTCCAATGCACTTGATAGGCTACCAAAAGCAGTATAATCCCCCGTCACATAGACCTGACCATCGTGTTCCTCAATTTCTTCAAGTCCAGCATCAATAAGCTCAAGTTCTAACATTTCTAAATCAATTTCTGCTGTTTTTTCAAACTCAAATACGGCTTTGCGCGCAAACATAAACTCCAATGACCCCGACGGGGTAAAGGCCCCCCCCGCCTTACTGAAATAGGACTTAATATTGGCGACGGTTCTATTGTTGTTATCCGTAGCGCATTCGACAAACACCAAAACACCATGTGGCCCTTTCCCTTCAAAGGTCACCTCGTCAATGGCCTCTGCATCTTTACCAATGGCACGTTTGATGGCATTGTCAATATTATCTTTAGGCATGTTTTCAGCCTTGGCATTTTGAATCGCAGCTCGCAGTTTACTGTTCATTTCAGGCTCGCCGCCACCTTCCCTGGCTGCCATCTGGATGGCTTTAGCCAGTTTAGGAAAGACCTTGGACATCTTATCCCAACGCTTTTCCTTAGCGGCCCTTCTGTACTCAAATGCTCTTCCCATTTTTTTACTTATTTAATACAAAATAAAATAAAGTCTCCTTCAAATTCAATGTTCCTTCAATTTGAATCTGAAATTTAAGGCAATTCCAATCAACACCAAGGCAATACCTATGTAGGTCAGTAGATTGAAATACTCATTAAAAAGCACAAACCCAAAGATCAAGGCATATACTACCCCTAAATAATCAAAAATAGCTACCTTAGAAACTTTGGCCTGTTGATAGGATTTGGTCATGAAATATTGAGCCATCTGTGTGGTAATGCCTACCATTAATAAATAAAACCAATCCCAACCTTCCGGTTGTACCCATAACCACAAGGAACCTATCAAGGATACGGGAAGTACGACCAGAGGGAAGTAAAACATGATCACCAAAGGATGCTCTGTTGCACTTAATTTTCTCACCAAATTATAGGCCATGCCACTAAAAAAGGAAGCCAAAATACCCAGAAATAAATGGGTCCCAGAGATCCGCGTATCAAAGCCTTGGATGATCAAGATGCCCACGAAGCTCAACACAAAAAAGGCAATCTGAGCTGGATGAATTTTCTCTTTCACCAAATAAACCCCAATAAGGGTCGTGAAAATAGGAGTTAAGTTCGTCAAGGTAGAGGCCGCCGCCAACGGAATTTCATGGAGTAAATAATAATTGAGAATCAAGGCGGTGGCGCCTACCGCACCACGCGCAGCTAAGAGGGATCTTTTATTGCCAAAAATGGGGATTTTTTTGGGGAGTAAATAAGCTAAACTCAAGGTCAAGGATATTACGGCACGAAAAAAAACAATCTCAATGGCCGGAATATCGGGAATATACTTCACAAAAACTTTCATTAAGCTAAAGGCCAGTGTTGCGAGCAACATATAACGGACACCCAAGGGAATTTTCATTTGTATTTTTTTTGCAGTTTACAACATAAAAAAATCAAAATACGATTTTCCTCACGTTAACTTTACTACATGAAAAAAAGTATCCTTACCTTTTTACTCCTTTTTATGGGCCTGCAACTTTATGCACAACGTCAAGGCCTCTTGTTAGATCAAATCGATCAACAACCCATTAAAGGAGCCTATATTTTGGGTAGGGATACGGTTCAAACCAATGATCAAGGTATTTTTTTTTATCATCCGGGTTATGAAATTTTGATACAAAGTATGGGCTATCAAGATCTCCGAATGATGGCTTTGGATACTCCCTTAGTCATATTCTTGGCTCCCGGTCCCGTCCTGCTCGACGCCATTACGGTCAATGATTTTGGGATCCCCCAAAGGAATCAAATCTATCCAGGTGCCATCACCCAACTATCCTCAAAAGAAATGAGTACCAGCGATCCCACGTTGATGACCGCGCTCTTCAATCAAGTACCTGGCGTTTTTATGCAATCGGGAGCCTTGAACACCAACAAAATCACCATGCGTGGCGTAGGCTCTCGTGCCGCTTTTTCCACAAAAAAGATCAGAGCTTATTATCAAGACATTCCCCTCACCAACGGCAGTGGCGAAACCACCATTGAAGACATTGATCTCAATACCATTGGGACGATTGAAATTCTCAAAGGACCCAATGCCAGTATTTATGGAAGTGGGCTCGGCGGAACCTTGATCCTCCACCCAAAAAAAACACCCTTGGCATCACAGTCCCTTTCAACAGCAGCCACCGTCGGTAGTTTTGGGCTTTTGAGAAACAGTCTGACCTATGCCCTCGATCAAAACCAAAGAAGTATCCACCTGTCATTCAATCGTCAGCAAAGTGATGGCTATCGTGATAACAATACCTTCAAAAGAAATACACTCTTGGCCACCTCGAGCCTCAACACAATCAAAAATACCTTCAACTTTCTGATGTATTATGTGAATCAATATGCCGGTATACCGAGTTCATTGAGTGAAACAGATTATCAAAATGAACCCACCAAAGCCGCCTTCACTTGGGGCCAATCTCAAGGGTTTGAAGATTATGATAAATTTCTTTTAGGGAGTTCATGGACGCATACCTATCACCCCGGATTGACCCAACACGTGAGTCTGTTTGGTTCCTTTAACCAAAGCTTTGAAGCCAGACCCTTCAATATCTTGGAAGATCAAATATATGGGGTCGGCCTTCGTGCTCGGCTCATCAAAAAAATCACCAAAACCCAACATCAAGTCATGGCTGGACTAGAGACCTATCAAGATGCCTATCATTGGAAAACGGCTGAAAATCTGTATGCCGATTTTCCTAATACGGGAAGTGTTCAGGGAGAATACTTATCAGACAATGAAGAAATCAGACGATACTACAACGTATTTTTGGAGGTTAATTTAAAGCCGTTAGCTTCCCTGAATATAGACCTCGGATTGAACCTCAATCAAACCTTTTATGACTATACCGATGCCTATGACTTGGACAGTATAGATCAAAGTGGAAATTACCAATTTCAGGCCCGCTATTCCCCCAGAATAGGCATTTCACATACGTTTCGGCCTGGACTCACTCATTTTACCCTTATGAGTCACGGTTTTTCACCGCCAAGCTTGGAGGAAACATTAACCCCTGAGGGAACCATCAATCCCGATATAAAACCAGAAACTGGATGGAACTTCGAATGGGGTATGAAAGGGCATTCATGGGGCAAAAAACTGACCTATTCCTTCTCTATTTATCAAATGAATATTCGTGATCTCCTCGTATCTAGAAGAACGGCCGAAGATCAATACACGGGTATCAATGCCGGCAGCACACGGCATAGAGGCATTGAACTCAGTATCAAAAGTCGCTTGATTCAAACACTTAATTTCACACTCAATCAAAGTTTAAATTATAACCATGCAGCCTATAGGTTTGAAGAATTTGAAGAAGAAATTAATGGTGAACTGCTACGCTATGACGGCAATGCACTTACGGGGATTCCAGCCAATCAATTGAGCCTTTCTTTTCAAGGAAATTTTAAGGAACGCCTTTATGCACATTTGAGTTACCAATACATTGATCGTATGCCCCTGACCGATAACAACAGCCGCTATTCGACTGCCTATCAAATCACCAGTTTTCAGATCGGTTGGCAGCCCACGATCTTCACAAAACTCGATCTAGACCTAAGCTATCGCATCAACAACCTATTTGACGAAGTCTATGCCTCCATGCATCAGATCAATGCCCGTGCCTTTGGTAGTGGTAGCCCGCGGTACTATTATCCTGGTCTGCCCAGAAATCACATGATCACCTTGAAAATGAAATTTGGCCTTTAGGCCATTCGGCCATCCCGCATCACGAGTTTTCGATCCGCCATGTCGGCAAGTTCTTCGTTGTGCGTGACAATCACAAAAGTATGGCCCAAGTCATCCCTGAGCTCAAAGAACAACTTATGCAAGGCTCGCGCATTGGTAGAATCTAAGTTACCTGAAGGTTCATCTGCAAAAATGATCGCCGGTTGATTGATCAGGGCACGTGCCACGGCTACGCGGTGTTGCTCCCCGCCAGACAATTCCGAAGGTTTGTGCGAGGCTCTTTCTATGATCCCCAAACGATCTAAGAGCTCCATTCCCGATTTTAAAACTGCCGCCTCGTTACGAGTACCTATAAAGCCAGGGATACAAACATTTTCGAGGGCCGTAAACTCAGGCAGTAGGTTGTGAAATTGAAAAATAAGACCAATATGATCGTTACGAAATTTAGCCAACTTATTGGATGAAAGTGAAAATAAGGCTTGCCCCTTCAAGCTGACAGATCCTTGATCGGGCTGATCCAAGCTCGCTAAAATATGAAGCAATGTACTTTTGCCTGCTCCAGAAGCGCCGACAATAGATATCACCTCTTTCTCAGCTACTTCCAAGTCGATTCCTTTCAGCACTTCGAGTGCCCCATAGGTCTTACAGATGTCTTTGGCATAGAGCATGGCTACAAATATAGGTGTCATTTGTTTTAATGAACTTGATTAAACCCGAACTATGAATTAGATTCGCAAAATAATCAAGAAAACAATTGTGCTTTCCTCTGTTTAGAATTTAAAAAATTGATCCATGAATATCCACGAATATCAAGCAAAGGAAATTTTAGCGCGCTACGGCGTGACCATCCAGCGCGGAAAAGTCGCAAGCACGGTCGATGAAGCGGTGGCAGCGGCACATGCCATTCAAAAAGAAACAGGCTCTGAATGGTTTGTGATCAAAGCACAAATCCATGCCGGAGGCAGAGGGAAAGGCACCATCAATGAGACCGGATCCCATGGCGTAGTTTTAGCCAAAAGCATAGACCAAGTGGGAGCCAAAAGTGAGGCAATTCTAGGGGGCACACTGGTCACTCACCAAACAGGACCCGAAGGCAAGAAAGTCAACAAAATACTGATTGCAGAAGATGTCTATTATCCTGGCGCTTCTGAACCCAAAGAATATTATCTATCGATCCTTCTGGATCGCGCAAAGGGCCAAAATGTGATCATGGCCTCCACCGAAGGGGGAATGGATATCGAAACCGTTGCTGAACATACCCCAGAGAAAATTATTAAAGAATGGATAGATCCTGCCGTTGGCCTGCGGCGTTTTCAAGCTCAAAAAGTCGCTTTTGCTTTGGGTCTCACAGGTATGGCTCTAAAAGAAATGGTGAAGTTCATTCAGGCCCTTTATATGGCCTTTGAACAGACTGATTCAGCGATGTTTGAAATCAATCCTGTGCTCAAAACCTCGGACGATAAAATATTGGCGGTAGATGCCAAAGTAGATATTGATGACAATGCTCTTTTTCGGCAAAAAGAGATCTTACAACTTAGGGACTTATCAGAAGAAAATCCATTGGAAGTAGCCGCAGCAACTCATGGCCTCAATTATGTGAAGTTAGATGGAAATGTGGGTGTTATGGTCAACGGTGCTGGACTTGCCATGGCGACGATGGATATGATTAAACTTTCCGGAGGTGAACCTGCCAATTTTCTTGATGTGGGAGGTGGGGCCAATGCCGAAACGGTAGAAGCCGGGTTTAGAATTATCTTGAAAGATCCCAATGTCAAAGCCATCCTAGTCAATATTTTTGGTGGTATCGTTCGATGTGACCGTGTCGCCAATGGCGTGGTTGAAGCCTACAAAAAGATTGGTGCTATTGAGGTACCTATCATTGTCAGACTTCAAGGAACTAATGCTGAAGAAGGGGCGCAAATCATTGAATCCTCTGGATTGAAAGTAACCTCTGCCATCTTACTCAAAGACGCCGCTCAAAGAGTTAAAGAAGTATTGTAAGCCGTTGTGGGTATGAAAGATCTAACTTGCCTATATAGGTTGATTTTATCTACCTGAAGATGCCTTGATTTAGAGCACATGATTTGTTGTGTTTTTTATTGATTCAGTAGGCTAATTGAAATTTTTCATAAAATTAGTTGGTTAAATGAAGATTTTTTAATAAGTTTAAAGTGAGTCTATTTTGAAAAAAATAACCGCTCATTTTTTCTTCATATTATTTTGGTAAATGAATTGGGCTATCACTTTGATAGCCCTTTCTTTTGAATTTCAGCTCAATCAAATTTCACTTACTTAACTTGTTCCCCCATGAAAATTAAACTTGTTATCACCCTAATCATTTCTTGTCTTGTGTCAATGGCGTTCAGTCAATCTGCAAAACTCACGAAAAAGGCCCATCTCGACGCAGAAAAAATAATTCCTAAAGTCATTGAGTGGCGCCATGATATTCATGAGCATCCAGAGTTATCAAACTTAGAATTTAAAACAGCTGCCAAAGTAGCCCAGCATTTAAAAGATTTAGGTCTCGAGGTCGAAGAAGGAGTAGCCAAAACGGGCGTCGTAGGTATTTTAGTGGGAGACCAGCCAGGCCCAGTGATTGCCTTGAGGGCAGATATGGATGGCCTTCCTGTGACTGAAAGGGTGGAGCTCCCATGGGCCTCAAAGGCGACCTCCATATATAATGATAAAGCAACGGGTGTCATGCATGCCTGTGGTCACGATACGCATGTAGCCATATTAATGGGTGTCGCTGAAGTCCTCAGCGGTCTGAAAAAAGACCTCAAAGGAACCGTTAAATTTATTTTTCAACCCGCTGAAGAAGGTGCCCCTCCAGGAGAAGAAGGCGGCGCTAAACTCATGATCAAAGAAGGGGTCATGATGAATCCAAAAGTAGAAGTTGCCTTTGGTCTGCATATTTCTGCCGATACTCCCGAGGGAATACTTACCTACAAACCTGGTGGTATTTTAGCTGCAGCGGATCGTTTTGTTATTCAGGTTAATGGAAAACAATCTCACGGATCACAACCTTGGGCTTCGATAGATCCCATTGTAACCTCTGCACAAATCATCAATGGCATTCAAACCATCATCAGTCGACAAACCGAACTCACCAAAGAAGGTGCGGTCATTACCGTAGGAATGATTAATTCAGGGATACGCAATAACATCATACCTGAAAGTGCTGAAATGATCGGGACCATACGTACCTTGGACACACAAATGCAAGATAAAATTCATGCTGATCTGATCAGAACGGCTACAAAAATTGGAGAAAGCATGGGTGCCCAAGTGACTGTAGATATTGAACGAGAAGTCCCCGTAACTTTCAATGATCCTGCCCTGACTACCAAAGCAGCCAACTGGCTCAACAGCAGCCTTGGGCCTGAGCATGTTCAGTTACAGCGCGCCATTACCGGAGCTGAAGATTTCTCGTTCTTTGCAGAAAAGGTACCTTCTTTTTTCTTTTTCATCGGAGGATGTCCAAAAGGATCGGATCCAAGTTTGGCGGCTCCACATCATACGCCAGACTTTTATGTCACCGATTCATCCATGATCACGGGGGTTAAGGCACTGTTGGGACTGACTCTAGGTTATATGAATGATCCTTTGAAATGATTTTTCTCTTTTGCTTTTCTTGATGATCTTTAAACCCTTTTAGGCATTTTATAATAACTGTAGTTCGGACCTGTCGATAAACTTAGTGATACTCATTTCCAAAATAGCCTCCAGAGGGTTTAGACCATTTTCACCTTATGATCCGTGGTGTACGCATCTAGACAACCATAAGTGCCCGTCCGCCTTTCACCTATTTAATCTGATTACCTATTTGCTAGATAAATCGAGCATCAACTTACCGGACCCCGACCAAAATTAATCTCATAGATCTCTAAAAGCAGTCTTACATTCATACTTAATTCTATATTATCACTACCGAAAGGCTACCCATACAACCTTTCATCCTAAATTAGAAAGCTCTATTTTAAAAATTTCTTAAATTCAGTTTCCTCTAAAAAAATATTATGAAAAAAACATCCAATTACCTCGTACTGCTCACGTTTCTTTTCACCTTGATCCTGAGCCCTTCATTGTGGGCGCAAAGAAAGCAATCAAAAACAAAAACCATCCATCAAGAAATTCCAGTAAGCAAACTCGGTGGATTAGAATGGAGAATGGTCGGCCCTTTTCGCGGAGGACGGTCGGCTACCGTAACGGGTGTCATTGGTCATCGCAATCTATATTATATGGGTACCGCGGGAGGCGGAGTTTGGAAAACTACAGATGGAGGTCAAACTTGGGAAAACATTTCGGATGGATTCTATGGCGGATCTATTGGTGCGATTGCGGTCAGTGAATCCGATCCAAATGTCATATATGTTGGTGAAGGAGAGGAAACGGTCAGAGGAAACGTCTCCTCAGGCAGAGGACTATGGAAAAGTACCGATGCTGGCAAGACCTGGCAATCCATCGGGCTCAAACAAAGCGAGCACATCGGTCGCATTCGTATTCATCCAACTAATCCGAATATAGTCTATGTTGCTGCCATGGGAAATCTTTGGAAACCCAATGCCCAACGTGGTGTTTTCAGATCTAAAAATGGTGGGGATACCTGGGAAAAAATATTGTTTGAATCAGATAAGGCCGGTGCCGTAGATTTAATTTTAGATCCCAATAATCCAAGAATTCTTTATGCCAATACATGGGAAATAAAGCGCAATGGCTATCGCATGGACAGTGGAGGACCCGGTAGTAAACTCTGGCAAAGTATAGACGGTGGAGATCATTGGAAGGAATTAACTCACAAACCAGGCTTGCCTGAAGGCGTTTGGGGTATTTCGGGTGTAGCTGTTTCCCCATTAAACTCTAACAGAATATGGGTCATCATAGAAAATGCCAAAGGTGGCGTCTATCGATCGGATGACGGAGGAGAAAACTGGACCTACACCAGCTCAAAAAATGCATTAAGACAACGCGCATGGTATTATTCACGCATCTACGCAGATACACAAAATGAAGATCGCCTATATGTCATGAATACAAGTTATCATCGTTCTAATGATGGAGGTAAAACTTGGGAGGGTTTCAATTCGCCCCACGGTGATCACCATGATCTTTGGATTGACCCCCAGGATAATCAACGCATGATCATTGCTGATGATGGAGGTGCCCAAGTGTCGGTGGACGGCGGCCTCAATTGGACTACTTACCACAATCAACCCACAGCCCAATTTTACCGCGTTACGACCGATAATAGTTTCCCTTTCAAAATACTCGGCGCCCAACAAGATAATTCGGCCATCAGGATCTCCCACAGAAGCAGTGGGAACGCCATCACCGAACGAGATTGGGAACCTACAGCAGGCGGCGAAAGTGCGCATTTGGCCCCGGATCCAAAAAATCCAGATATTGTTTACGGAGGCACCTATAAAGGCTATATGAACCGCAAAGATCACATTACGGGTCAATCGAGATCCACTAATGTTTGGCCCTACAACCCCGCCGGATCAGGCGTGGAAGTAATGAAATACCGCTTCAATTGGAACTATCCAGTCATGTTCAGTCCCAATGATCCCAACAAACTCTATGCCGGATCCAATTACTTACATGAAAGTGTGAATGAGGGGCAGACCTGGCGCGTGATCAGTCCTGACCTTACTCGAAATGAACCGCATACCTTAAAATCATCTGGGGGTCCTATTACCCAAGACAACACCGGTGTAGAATTTTATGGTAACCTTTTTACTATCACGGAAAGCAAACAAGAAGCAGGCGTAATTTATACAGGAAGCGATGACGGTTTGGTCCATATTACCCGTGATGGGGGTAAAAATTGGACCGATATCACCCCTCCAATGTCTCCAAAAAACAATATGATTAACTGTATTGATGTAGACCCACATCATCCCGGCGGCGTATATGTAGCGGCAACTGCTTATAAATTTGGTGATTACACCCCCTATCTCTACAAATCCAGAGATTATGGGCAAACATGGACCGTTATTACTTCAGGTATTGAGAAAAGTGATTATACGCGAGCCATCAGAGCGGATTTAGTGCGTCCAGGCCTCTTGTATGCAGGCACAGAATGGGGCCTCTATATTTCATATGATGACGGTGCCCATTGGGAAAACTTTAGGTTGAACCTGCCTATTGTAGCCATTCGAGATTTACACGTTCGTGAGGAATATTTAATCGCAGCTACACATGGACGCTCCTTTTGGATGATTGATGATTTGGGCCCTGTCAGACAAATAAATGATGAGATTTTGAACAAAACACATCATCTCTACGCTCCCAAGCCTGCCTATAGAATGGCGCAAAGTAGCAGACGTGTCAATACCAAAATAGAAGGCAGCAATCACCCCAATGGGGCTTTACTCAATTTCTTTATCGAAGATGAGAAAGCAGACGTACGCATTGAGATTTTAGAAGCAGACGGATCCTTGATCCAATCGTATTCCAATCAATCAAAAGAACGGTCTTCAAAACTAGAAGTAAAGGCTGGTGGAAATAAATTCGTATGGAACCTGCGCTATCCTGGCTTTTTAGCTTTTCCGGGTATGGTACTCTATTCTTCTCCTAATCTAGGACCCAAAGCGATGCCCAGTACCTATTTGACCCGGCTGATCGTAGATGGCGATACCCTCCAACAAAATTTGACAGTTTTAGGAGACCCTCGTATGTCCAACACCCCATCAGATTATCAAACTCAATTTGATTTTTTAATTCAAGTGAGAGATAAGGTGGGTCAGGCCCATCAGGCCATGATCGATATTGAAAAAATCAGGCAAGAAATTAATTTTGTAAAATCCAAGATTAAGGATCCTATCTTAATAGATAAAATGACGGATTTTATAGATCAGTTGACCGTTATTGAAGGCACCATTCACCAAACCAAAAACAAAAGCAATCAAGATCCATTAAATTATGGTATCAAAGTCAACAATAGGTTGGCTTTCTTATTGGCGGATCAGCAGCGGGGTGATTACCCACCAACGGATCAAGCCTATCAGGTCTACAATGAACTAGCTGCAGATCTTGATCGGATTTTAACAGAAATGAAAAATTTATGTGCCCAATCCATCCCTGATCTGAATCAAGCTTTAAACGGATTAGAAGCCATTACTACACCTCAATAAATACGAGATATGAAAGATAAATCCATCGGTGTATTTTATCATGCGCCAATGGATTTAATAAGCTAGTATTTTTTGGATGGATTCAGGACTGCGGCCGATGACCGCCAAGCATTTCTTTTGAATGATAGGGCGCTCCATCAAAACGGGATGATCCACCATAGCCTGAAGCCAGTCTATGTTATCAGGATGCGAGGCTTTGTAATGTTCTTTGAATATCTTTTCTCCTCTTCTGATTAAATCATAGGGCATGATACCTAATTCGGTGACCAGTACTTGTAGTTGGCTTTTATCAAGAGGTGTTTTGAGGTATTCGATAACTTCGACTTCCAAACCCGCCTCCAACAACACCTTCAAAGCCGTACGACTTTTTCCGCATCTGGTATTATGGTATATTTTGACCATTAAGGATTTTTATCTAAAGGCTGTCAATTTACAACACTTCGACAACTAAATTATGATTGGTATAGATACAAATGTCTGCAGCGATGGTCAAGCTCTCACGAACCATCTCCTCAGCGGTTAGGTGATCTGCATGTTTTTTAAGTGCTAAAGCCGCCGATTTTGCATATTGACTCCCACTACCAATGGAAGCTACATCTTCATCTGGTTCTAAAACATCTCCGGTTCCGGAGATGACCAACATTTCGTTTTTGTCCGCGACAATCATCATCGCCTCTAACTGCCGTAAATATTTATCCATACGCCAATCCTTGGCTAATTCGACCGCAGCCCGCTTCAAATTACCAGAAAATGCACTCAGCTTTTCATCAAATCGATCCAATAAGGTGAAGGCATCAGCCGTAGAACCTGCAAATCCCGTAATGATGGCCCCTTCAGCCAGCTTTCTTATTTTTTTCACATGGCTCTTGGCAACCGTAGCACCCATGGTCGCCTGTCCATCTGCTCCCAGGGCCATTTGTCCCTTATGATAAACGGCCAATACCGTCGTAGATTTTATTTTTATTTGAGCCATAATATCATTTTGTAAAAAAAATTCTGTCTGATGCCCATCTAATTTATATCAATATGCGCACGGGGTCTTCGAGCAGTCCTTTCAGACTTTTTAGAAAAGCGGCTCCCACAGCCCCATCTACGGCCCGGTGATCGCAAGATAAGGTTACCTTCATGGTATGTCCTGGATTCATGACGCCATTTTTAACTATCACGGCCTCTTTGATACCTCCTATGGCTAGAATACATGCATTGGGAGGATTGATAATTGCTGTGAATTCTTCCACACCAAACATACCCAAATTGGAAATACTAAACGTATTGCCGGTAAACTCTTCTGGTGCTAATTTCTTAGCAACTGCGCGTTGCGCTAAGTCCTTTACTTCTGATGAGATGTGGGCCAAAGATTTATTATCTGCAAACTTTACTACAGGTACGACCAAACCGTCCGGTATGGCAACGGCTACACCAATATGAATGTGCTGATGCTTCTGCATTTTATCCTCTAACCAGCTCACATTAACGTCAGGATGCTGCCTAATGGCACTGGCAACTGCTTTAAGTACAATGTCATTGAAAGAAATCTTTACTGGAGACACTTCATTCATACTTACCCTAGCAGCCATAGCTTTGTCCATGTTGATTTCCATGGTTAGATAGAAATGTGGGGCACTAAATTTACTCGCAGAAAGGCGTGAAGCAATGACTTTTCTCATCTGTGTCAAGGCTATGTTCTCAGAAGCTTCGGCGCCGATGACTACTGGCTTCACATAATTTTCAGTGGTCACTGCTACTGGGGCCGTCTTCACCATCGCTGGCTCGAAAGTTTCTACATCTTTTTTGACAATCCTCCCGCCATCTCCAGATCCGAGTAGGGTGCTCAAATCAATTCCTTTGTCCTGAGCCATTTTTTTAGCCAATGGAGAGGCCAACACTCGCTCATTAGAGGTAGATTCAGGGGTGACAGAGGCACTTGGTACTTCAATGGGAGCTGGAACTGCCGCTGCGGCAGCAGCTTTCGGTGCTACCTTATTTTCTGGTTGCAATAAAGTCTCAAAATCAGCATTTTCTTCACCTATGATGGCAATGATACCATCCACCTCCACAGCACTGCCCGCTGACACTGCTGTGTACAATAAGGTACCGTCATCATAAGATTCTAATTCCATGGTTGCTTTATCTGTTTCAACCTCAGCCAAAATATCTCCTGAACTGACCTGATCGCCTACCTTCATCAACCATTGAGCGATGGACACCCTCTGTCATGGTATCACTCATTTTGGGCATCCTCAAAACCGTTGCCTTTATACTAGAAGGATCCACGGCAACTACTTTTGGCGGGCTCAGTATATCTGGTTGGGGTAGTTATTGGCTCAGAAACCGGTTGGGAAGGCTCAGAAATGAGGGATTGAATGTCTTCGCCTTTGACTCCTATAATGGCTATGATCGAATCCACAGCCACAGTAGCCTTCTCTGGAACGCCGATGTGCAAAAGTATTCCATCTTCATATGACTCCAATTCCATAGTCGCTTTGTCCGTCTCGACTTCGGCGAGGACATCTCCAGAGACAATCACATCTCCTTCTTTTTTCAACCATGTGGAAATGACACCCTCAGTCATGGTGTCACTCATTTTGGGCATTTTTATTACTTCTGCCATTTCTATTAAATCAATTCTATAATTTTAAAGTTCAAAGTTAACCCAAGTCAGATTTTAATCAAGCAAGCAAAGAGATTATTTGAACGTCAGTTAAAGAATACTAAGGAAATTTGACCCCCACACAAAATGAACTTAATGGAAAAGAAAGCTTATATACCTCCTAAATTGCTTTTTAATGGCCACCTCCAAACTGTATATCCTGCTTTATTTAGAAAAATTAAGCTTTTAACTCCTTATATCCATGAAAGAATCATGACCCAAGATCAAGATTTTTTAGACTTGTTTTGGATGAAAAAAAAACGTAAAAAAATTGGTCATTATTTCACATGGATTGGAAGGGAATGCAGATCGCACCTATGTCAAGGGCATGGCCAATGCCCATTTTTCTGAAGGTTTTGACGTCCTCGCCTGGAACTACAGAGGGTGCTCGGAACAAATCAATAACTTACCCAAAATGTATCATAGCGGTGCAACAGAAGACCTCTTAGCAGTCGTCAATCATGCCGAAAAAGACTATAATGAAATTTACCTGATCGGGTTCAGTCTTGGGGCCAACCTGACCCTCAAATTTTTGGGTGAACAAGGCGCTTATAAGAATGTGAAAAAAGCTTGTGCAATTGCTGCCCCTCTGGATTTGAAATCTGGGTCCCTTCATTTGAACACACCCAAAAACTACCTTTATCAACGGAGATTCATGAGGACTCTAAAAAAGAAAGCACGCGCTAAGCATGCCCAGTACCCAGAGCTCTTCGATCTCAAAAAACTAGAAAACATCCATACTATTTATGATTTTGATGACTTAATTACCGCGCCCATACATGGATTTGAACATGCTGAAGATTACTATGAGAAATGTAGTGCCAAAAATTTTCTGGAAAAAATTCAAATTCCTACCCAAATACTGAATGCAATGAATGATCCCTTTTTAACACCAAAAATATTAAATAAATCAATTACAGCGCATTCAAATCACGTTTCCTATCAAATCACCCCTAAGGGGGGGCATTGTGGCTATCCTAATTTTATTGCAAAAACTTATTGGTCTGAGGCATTTGCTGTCAATTATTTTAAAAGTTAGGCTAAATTACGTTTGCAAAATATGATAGATCGTTACACCCTTTCAACCCATAAAGAGGTTTTAGAAAAACATTTTAGTGCCGCTTTCAAAGATGAGTTTATACCTCGTTACAATGCCGCACCGACCCAAGACCTACCCGTCATTACGCAAGATAATACGGCTCATTTTCAATATTTTAAATGGGGATTGATATCGAATTGGGCAAATAACAAAAAAATGAGTCCTAAATTGTTTAATCTTGATACAGAAACCTTGTCAAAAAAAGCGTCTCATCAAAAAAGTCTAAAATCGCATAGATGTCTGATCCCTATCGATGGATTTTATGTTTGGAAACCTTTCGCCAAAAAGAAAGCCATCCCTTATTTCATTTCTCGTAAAGACAAAAAACCCCTTGCTATTGCTGGGATTTGGGAAGAAAAAGATGATTTCAATGAAGAGGTCGACTTTTTTACCATGATCACGCAGCACTCCGATAAGCGGATGACCCCTTATCAGGAAAACATGCCTTTGTGCTTAGGTGAAAAAGAGATCATCTCGTGGATGAATGCAGGCACCACAGCTCTCGAAATTGAAGAAATAATTAAAGTAACGCATCTATGGCCACTTACCGCACATCCGGTCAGTCCATTAATCGCTAACTTAGAAAAGGACTCGCCAAGTTTAATCAAACACAGTCAACCTTCAGATCAACACGGTAATTACACCTTGTTCCAATAATAAAATCATATCGCCTAGATAAGATATTCAGCCTTTTTTGAAGAACATAAAAACCATTTACGTACAGAGTTAGAGTTAATCAACGCGATGAAGCTATATGACTCCATGAGATTTCTGGAGTTTTTTGATCGCAAATCATTAGCGATCAATGAAAGGTTAAAAAAATTCTAATTTTTTCATTTCATCCCTTTCATCAACAATGCGCTAATTATGTTATGATGTCGGCAACTTTTTCATACTCTTAAAAAAGCCTCTTGAACGATGTCTGTAGCCAACTCAGAATCTCCACAACGATAAGTGATGTAATTACGCAATTCATCAAACCAACGATCAAAGCATTCTTTAAATTTATCTTTCTCCAAGCAAGCTATAATTAAGCGACATGGCTCATTCATGTCGCATTTAATCTAAATATTCTAATTCCTTATCATTGGGAAGACCTCTATGATCCATCCCTGTTGTTCTCTTAACAATCCTTTTTTATCTCTTCAAAGTCTTCTTTAGTATCAATTTCAACCTTGACACCATCGGGATATTCTAAGCTGATAGGAAACACAAATGTGCCTCTTTCTTTCACCTCAGGATTGGCTTCATGCCAAGATTTTACCACTGCTCGGTCTTCTTCACTTTCCAAGATGATTAAGGTGCTATCAGGCATCATCAAGGTAAATGGATAAACTATCTCAAAGCAATCTCCTCTCTTTCCATCTCGATCTTTGCCATTTTTACATCCTTCAGAAGTAGCTTTAAGTTCTCCCTCGTCGCTGATCGTCATTTCATTTCCATCCAAAAGTATATTTATAGGAAATACAAATACACCCTTCTCTTTAACCTCAGGGTGAGCGTCATGCCAGACTTTAACCACTGCTCTATCATCGTCGCTATCTAAGGTAACTAGCGTACTGTCAGGCATTATCAAGGTAAAAGGATAAACTACCTCAAAGCAATCTCCTCTCTTTCCATCACGACCTTTGCTATTTTCACATCCCTCTTCAATAGCTCTAAACTCGTCCTCATCGTTGATCGTCATTTCACTTTCTTCAACCAAAATATTCAACGGAAAAACGAATATAGGTCGCTCCTCTTCTTCAGGATTTACCTCATACCAAGCTTTAACTAAATCCCATCCCTCTATATCAGAAATTTCAATCTCCGAAACATCTGGCATTACTAGCGTAAAAGGATAAACAAAAACAAAGCAATCTTCTAAGGCTCCTCTATTGCCCATTCCCTTTTTCCCACCTCTTCCCCCTTTCTTAGCTTTAAAATCTTCGTCTGCAATCAACATTCTACCATCAATATCAAAATAAGCAACAGATTTGTTGGCAACCTGTCTTCCCTTATGCTTTCTCAAGTCAACCTGGTAACCCAACTCTGGGGCTAATTCACTTTTGGAAATATAGTTGCCACTATAAGTAGTATTAATAGCAATTTTAGATTCCTCCGGCAAGGAATTCATTGATATAACTACTTTATTTTCTACATTTTGAATAGCTGCGATCAACTCCAAATCACTTGTGAAGTCTTTTGTTATCATGGTGTCTTGACAACTCATACAAAACATAATCATGACGATTAGAGTAATGTGTGGTTTCAAATTTTGAAGTGCGATTTTTATACTTTTTTTCATCTGAGAATAATTAAAATTAAACATTATACTAGGATACCTCTTTGGAGAACCTATGCCTACCTTGATGATTAAATAAAAAATTAAATTCATTACGTACGGCAAAATTATATTATGATTTAGATTCATGTTAATATAAAGAATATCCATTTATTGAACTGTCTTTTAGGATAAAGTCTGATTGTATGAAAGATTAAGAATAAAATATACAATTTAGTTGATTGACATTGTATTTGGTTTTTTTTGGTTTAATGAGTAACTCTCAGATCATGAAATAACATTTAATTCGATTGATTATCTATTTACAACATATAAATAGTACGCTAAAGATGCCTTCAATGTCCAGCTTTTGAACAATTTAACACCTTTAACTATCTTTGTAAGTGAAACGCATTATTATACTTCTATGTTCAGATCTAAAATAGCTGGTATTGGCCACTTCTTGCCAGAAAATATCGTAACCAATAAATCCCTTGAATCTGTTATGGAGACGACAGACGAATGGATTCAAGAACGTACAGGAATTAAAGAAAGGCGTTGGGTCATTCCCGGAGACGGAAATACCACTTCTTCAATGGGAACTAAAGCTGCCCGTAAAGCGATAAAAAATGCAGATTTAACACCTAATGACATAGATTTCATTGTCTTTGCTACCCTCAGTCCAGATTATTATTTTCCAGGTCCTGGCGTGATGGTTCAAAAGGAATTAGGTATTAAGGAAATCGGCGCCCTAGACGTCCGAAATCAATGCTCAGGATTCATATATGGTCTTTCGGTAGCTGATCAGTTTATAAAGACGGGTATGTACAAGAACATCTTAGTGATTGGGTCCGAACTTCATTCTGGAGGGCTCGAAAAAAGTATCCGAGGTCGTGGCGTGAGTGTTATTTTTGGTGATGGTGCCGGTGCCGTAGTTTTGCAGAAATCAGAAAATTTGGAAACAGGTATTTTATCAACGCACTTGCATGCCGAGGGTTTACATGCCGAAGAACTGGCCTTAATAGGTCCCAGTACGGGTCGATGGGTCCCCGAGATTATCGAAACTAACGATCCCGAAGATACCAGTTATTACCCCCACATGAATGGTAATTTTGTGTTTAAACATGCCATAGTGCGATTTTCAGAAGTAATCATGGAAGCCTTGATGGCCAATGAACTCAAACCTGAAGACATTGGTATCTTGATCCCACATCAAGCCAATCTCAGGATCAGTCAATTTATCCAGAAACAGATGAGCTTAACTGACGATCAGGTTTTTAATAATATCATGCATTACGGAAATACCACAGCTGCATCGATACCCATCGCTTTAAGTGAAGCATGGCAAGAAGGGCTCATCACAGAGGATAAAATAGTGTGTCTTGCTGCGTTTGGCAGTGGATTTACCTGGGCATCTGCTTTGATTCGCTGGTAACTATCCAATTAAAGACTCTTTGAAATATTTAATATTTTTTGATGCAAAAAATGATAGCAATAGATTTGG
>CAJJBF010000019.1 GCA_905182375.1 Flammeovirgaceae bacterium UBA4465 | reverse complement strand
ACCATCAACCGGGATGGTTCGCGTCATATCTGCATTGTAATTTCCATAAGTTGCCCCTACATCCATAAGTAATAAGTCCCCGGTACTTAATTTTTGATTATTCATCATATAATGTAAAATACAGGCATTGCCCCCCCCTGCGATGATGGGCTCATAAGCAAATCCCGAAGCTCGATTCCTTAAAAAATGGCGCAAATATTCTGCCTCCACTTCAAATTCCCAAACATCCGGCTTCACAACGGGCAAAATGGCCCGGAACCCCAATTCTGTGATACGACAAGCCTCTTTAATCAGATCGATTTCAACATCAGATTTAATCATTCTTAGGTCATACAACAAGGGCGCCAAACGGTTGAATTGATGCAACGGATAATCTTTCTTGAGTTTTTTAGTAAAGCGCTCATTGGCCGTCTGAACTTTAGTTTCGGCTCTCAAATGCTCATTCTGATATAAATATACTTGATCGCATTCGGTAAGAATTTCTTTTAACGAAGCTTCAAAATTAGAAGTCCAATGAATCTCTTCGATACCCGACAAGGCAGTCCCTTCTTCTATTGATAATTTGTGGCCCTCCCATACTGCAATATGTGCATTGGTCTCTGTCAGAAAGAGTTGTGCTCTCAACTTCTCATTGGGGTGATCAGGGGCGAGTACCAAGATTGAATCTTCTTGATCAATACCCGTCAAATAAAATAAATTACTGTTTTGCTTAAACGGTAGGGTACCGTCAGCATTCGTCGGCATTCGATCGTTAGACAAGAGAATCACCACTGAATGAAGGGGTAGACGTTCACTTAATCGCTGTCTATTTTCAACAAAAAGGTGGGCATCTATTTTGTGATATCTCATGATACTTGAATCTAAGTTTAAAATTTATTTGACATTAATCAAAACACTAAGGAAGACGCGCTACAAGTGATTTAACTGGAATTTTTTCGGCACAATCAAAATGTTTTTCAGGACAGTCCTTGGATCCATGGATCCCACAGGGCCGGCAAGTTAATTTTTGATCACTCTCTATGACCGTGCAATCATCGGCCAATGGACCGAAACCAAACGCTGGAATGGTTGAACAAAATATCGCCGTGGTCGGAGCATTCATGGCGGATGCCAAATGCATGGGTGCCGAGTCATTCATATAATTCATCAAAGCACCTTCCATCAGGGCAGCCGATTGTAGTAAATTTAAGGTCCCGCATAGATTTACTACGCCCGAATGGGTTTGTTGTTGGATCTCATTTGCTAGTTTCTTATCATCAGGACCACCAATGATATAAATTTCCAACTGGGATTCAATGGCCTCAATAAAAGCAATCCACTTATGTGCCGGAAACTGCTTAGTTTTCCATACAGAAGCTGGTGCAACAGTAATATAGGGTATTGTTTTATACTTTTCAATAGAGGCAAACGTAGCTTTACTCACCTGTAATTCTGGCTTCAACTTAGCTAGTACACCTAAGGGCTTCAATAATTCCAAATTTCTATCCACCTCATGAACCTGGTCCGTCAATGAATGGGCAATGGCATGGTCAAAACTCCAAGAAAAGGGATTTTTATCGAATCCTATTTTGACTTTAGCATGGGCCAATAAGGTCAGTAAACCCATAGAATAAAACCTTTGAACATTAATGATTACATCATAGTTTACTTTTCTAACTTCTCTGATCAGTTTAATTAAATTCTTAATTTTCTCCTTTTTGTCCCAAATCAAAATATTTTGTATTCTTGCGTCTTCGGCAAGTAAGCTTTCATTTCCTTTCCTAACCAAAAAATCTATAGCTACTTTTGGGGAAAACAAGCGCATTTGCGCAATCAAAGGCATGGCAAGAACCACGTCTCCAATAAAGGCAGTTTGAATAATGAGTATGCGATTGGGTCTCATAATCAGCTAAATTAATCAATCCAATGATCCAAAAACAATTATTCCAAGGAACTAAAAAAGAGAATAAAATATTTTAGTCAAAATACTTAGGCTTAATCAACAGATGCAGGAATATCATTACAGCGAATTATCCAACGGGATGAGAACCATTCATAAAGAAATCAATTATACCAAAATTGCCCATGTAGGCATCATGCTGGATATTGGTAGTAGAGATGAAGACAGTACCCAGAAAGGCATTGCCCATTTCTGGGAACACATGGCCTTCAAAGGAACTCATAAAAGAAAATCATTCCATATCATCAATAGATTGGAATCACTTGGAGGAGAACTCAATGCATACACCACAAAAGAAAAAATCTGCTTTTATGCCTCTATTTTAGATATTCACATAGAAAAAGCCGTTGAGCTCCTGATTGATATTGTATTCAATTCAGCTTTTCCTGAGAAACAGATTGAAAAGGAACGCCAAGTTATTCTTGAAGAAATGTCCATGTATCAAGACACGCCTGAAGATGCCATTATGGATGAATTTGATGAAATCATCTTCCATGAGCACCCTTTGGGAGGTAATATTTTAGGAACGGAGCAATCGGTCAAATCCATCTCAAAAGCTGATTTTATCCAATTTATTAAAGCCCATGTTAATTTCGAAAAAATCGTATTTTCAAGTCTAGGTAATATTTCCTCAAAAAAAATAGATCGACTGATAAATAAGCATTTAGCTCCTAGAGAAGCGCAATTGGGTATCCAAAAAAGGCCTGTATTTAATGGTTATCAAGCCCATCATCAGTCGAAAAATAGAGAAATCTCACAAGTACACCACCTTATGGGATTACCTACTTACAGCCTGCATGATCCCAAACGCATTCCTTTTTATTTATTAACTAATATTCTAGGTGGGCCCGCCATGAACTCAAGATTAAACTTGAGCCTTCGAGAAAAACACGGATTTGTTTACGGAGTGGAAGCCCAATTCTTATCCTATACGGATATTGGACTTTTCAGTATTGGTTTTGCGACGGACCCCGCCAATTTCAAGCGGAGTAAAGCGCTGGTTCTTACAGAAATAAAGAAAGTTCGAAATCAAGCACTGAGTGAAGGTCAACTTCGTGCTGCCAAAGGGCAA
Source organism: Flammeovirgaceae bacterium UBA4465 (assembly GCA_905182375.1). Classification (GTDB taxonomy): domain Bacteria; phylum Bacteroidota; class Bacteroidia; order Cytophagales; family Cyclobacteriaceae; genus UBA4465. Next base: position 61,898 of record CAJJBF010000019.1, on the reverse strand, counting down.
CTCAAAGGGCAGATGGCTATGTCTGAAGAAAATAATAATGCCATGATGTTGATGATGGCAAAAAGTCTTTTGGACCTAAATAAAATCCCCTCTCTGGTTGAGGTTTTTAAAAAAATTGACCTCATTACTGCCCTCGAACTTAGAGAAATCGCCGAGGAGGCATTACAAATTGACCAAATGAGTTCATTGACTTTTATGCCTCATTAATTAATCTAGTTAGATTTAAATTATGGATTTCCTTCCGGTAAAAATCAAGCAATATGTAGAGGCCAATAGTTCAACTGAAGACCCCTTGTTAAAAGAAATTACTAGAGATACCCATCTTCACGTTTTAAATCCAAGGATGCTCAGTGGTCATTTTCAAGGAAGACTCCTCTCCTTTTTAAGCCATATGCTGCGACCTCAACAAATTCTTGAAATTGGAACCTTTACTGGGCTATGCGACCCTCTGCTTGGCCGAGGGATTGGCCTTAGATGGCACCATCACTACTATCGATGTCAATGAAGAAATCGCTTCGAGAACGAAAGCTCATTTTTCGAAATCACGGTTCAACCATCAAATTATCACTAAAACCGGTGATGCACTTAAAATTATTCCCAAACTTGAAGCCTACTGGGATCTCGTATTCATTGATGCCGATAAAGAGAATTATTTGACCTACTATGAAATGGTACTCCCTAAATTAAAGCCCAGGGGTTTTATTATTGTCGATAATGTATTGTGGGACGGAAAAGTTATTGATGAAAATGAAACAGATAAAAAAACAAAGTCTTTGAAATTATTTAACAATTTTGTTCATCAAGATACGAGGGTTGATAATCTTTTGCTTCCCATTCGTGATGGTTTAATGATCCTGAGAAAAAAATGAAAATTAATTTCTTCATAATATGCCTTCTGCATGTATTCACACTATTGGCCAATGGTACACCTGTGGTTACCAAAGAAGTTGAGTTTGGTAACATGAAACTTGTTTTGTCTAGAAATGTGATGGCTGAGATTCAAAAGCAAGTCAATTCCCTTACCAGCAGTCCTAAGTATTATCAAATGAAGGTAGACCGCATGCTGCTCTATTTTCCTGTTATAGAACGCGTCTTCAAGGAAGAAGGGGTTCCTGAAGATTTTAAATACCTTGCTATTCAGGAAAGTGGCTTGATCTCCGATGCGGTATCTTCTGCGGATGCCGTTGGTTTTTGGCAATTCAAAGATTTCACAGCGCGTGAAGTTGGTTTACGCGTAGACAAACAGATAGACGAAAGAAAAAATATCGTCGCTTCATCTCGTGGGGCTGCAACGTATCTGAAAAGACACAATTTCTTAGTAGACAATTGGATTTATGCCATGTCTGCCTATCAAGCAGGGATGGGGGGTGCTCGCAAATACATGAACAAATCAAATTATGGCGCTAGAAAATTAGAAATTAATTCTTCTACCCATTGGTATGTGAAGAAGTTCATCGCTCATAAAATCGCCTTTCAAGATCGGATCAATGACAAGCATTCTCAAAACTTATCTCTGATTGAATTCAAAAAGGGGACGAATAAAAATCTAAGTTGGATAGCCAAGGAATTTGAACTTGATGTGGATTTGATCAAAACATACAATAAATGGATCCGTACTGGAGAAATTCCTGAAGACAAAACCTATGTAGTATTGATTCCTACTCAGCAAAAAGTCAAAAACAAAACGTTATCCGAAGTCGTAGCAGAGATTGAACCTAAACCAGCTGTAGAAAAGACCAAGATTGAAGAAAAAATATATCCTTCTGAAATGGTGCCAGGCCTCTTAGATGTAAATTCAAAGAGCCTGAAATTTAATGACTTAAAGGTTATTTTATCAGGTAATTCTAATAACCTTAATTCCCTTGCTGCAGAAGCAGGGATTTCAATCAAACTGCTTATCAAATACAATGACCTCAAGCCTCAGGATCCAATAAAAGCGAATACTATTTACTATCTCGAGTCAAAAAAATCGAAATCCAAAATTGGTTTTCATGTCGTAGGAAAATCAGAAACCCTTTGGTCCATTTCCCAGAACTATGCCCTACGACTCAATAAATTAATGACTATGAATCGCATAACCTCAAATGAAAAAATAGAAATTGATAGGATTTTATGGCTCAATGCGAAAAGACCTAAAAACACACCCATTCAATACCATAAGAAAGAACAAAAAAAAGAAATGAATGCTGCAACGATCGACATTGAAGAGCAACCAGAAAAGTCAGATAAAATCATTCAAACCTCTACAACAGTGAAAAAAAAAATATCGCCAGCCAAAAATATTCATACTGTCGTGGAAGGAGAATCGCTCTGGTCTATTGCTCAAAAATATAATGTGTCAGTAAAAGACCTAAGAACCTTTAATGAAATCAATGAAAATGATGCCTTGAACATCGGCCAAGAATTATATATTTTTTCGACTCGAAAAGGACCGTCTAAATCGAGCAAATCCAATATTTATATAGTGCAAGCAGGGGACTCTTTTTATAGTATTTCGGTTAAACATAATATGACTGTCAAGGACTTAATGCAACTCAACAGGCGCACCAATGATGTAGTAATGATCGGAGATAAGCTCAAAGTTTACCCCAACTAATACTCAAAATCTAGTCCCAACTTATCCTTTAGTTTTTGAAGCAAGGGCTGCTCTTTTACCATAAAATCGTATTTGTCCTTGCTGGTATAAAGTTTGTCTTTTTTAGGATCTTCTTTAACCTCCTTATGAACAATCAACTGATCATTGGATAAAGTTTCCCGTAAAAAATTAACCAACTCAACTTCAATTCGATCCAATATCGCAATCTCTAAAGAGCTATTCAACACGATAAGAGCATTCATGTCTTTTTTAGTTATTTGGCGTGTCAAAATGAGCTGCTCCATTTCACTTATCACTTTCTTTTTACGTAATTCAATAAAATTCTTCCAGGCCTCTTGAAGTTCTACTTCTGTAAATGCTTCATTTTTTAATACTTTTTCCTTGACTTCTTTGGATCGCTGATCTTTCTTTTTCTTAAAAATTGAAGGGGTTTCTTTCTGTGTTGGGGATAGGCTGTCAGGCTTTAATTCTAACGAAGGCGCAGCTGATTCCACTCTCTTCACTGGATCAGTATTTTCATCTTCCTTGACCTCTTGACGCTCTCCGGGTGACTCAGTTATATTATTATTAAAATCGAAGGGATTTCTTTCTGTGTTGGGGATAGGCTGTCAGGCTCAGATTCTAAGGAAGGCGCAGCGAATTTCTCTGTCCTCACTGGATCGGTCTTTTTGTCTTCCTTGACTTCACCACGCGTTACCGATGACTCAGTTTTATTCTTATTGAAAATAGATGGGGTCTCTTTTTGAACAGTAGATGATGTCTCAGAGACTTCTTTAGGCATCGATTGGTCTCGCTTTTCTCTTTTTTCCTCAGCTAGCTCTTTCGAATCAATTTTTTGATGAGATACCAACCGATCATCTAAGTCAGGACTTTTTTTTTTACTCCTTTCTCAGGTGCTGAAAGTTTGAAGGCTCGATCAAGTTGGGACAGCTTCATCAGGCAAAGTTCTATGTGAAGCCTTTGGTTTTTACTCTGTTTATAACCCTGATCACATTGGTTAATCATATTCAATCCCGAAAGCAAAAATGAAGTAGAAGACCGTTCAGCTTGATCTTTAAACTTATTCTTAACATTCTCCGAAACTTCTAACAAGACTAAGGTTGCTGGATTTTGACAAACCAATACATCCCTAAAATGTTGGGCCAAACCGATCAGAAAATTGTGCGCATCAAACCCTTTTTTTAGTATTTCATCAAATAGCAGCAATGTTGCGGATAAATTTTGCTCGATAAAAAGATCCGACAGCTTAAAATAATAATCATGATCAAGAATATGTAGATGAGTGATCGTATTTTGATAAGTGATTTTTTTGTCTGAAGAAAAGGTGACAATCAAATCAAACATAGACAACGCATCTCTCAAAGCCCCATCCGACTTCTGTGCAATTAAATGCAAGGCATCATCATCATAACTAATTCCTTCTTCCTGAGCTATTTTCTTTAATTGGCCAACAATATCTTCGATTTCAATACGGTTAAAATCATAAATCTGACATCTTGACAAGATCGTCGGAATGACTTTGTGTTTTTCTGTGGTAGCCAATATGAAGATGGCATATGAGGGCGGTTCTTCGAGTGTTTTTAAAAAGGCATTGAACGCCTGATTAGACAACATGTGTACCTCATCAATAATATAAACTTTGTATTTACCTTCCTGAGGGGGATAGCGCACCTGATCAATTAAATTGCGAATATCCTCCACTGAATTATTGGATGCCGCATCTAATTCATAAATATTTAAATTGGCCGTATTTGCATCCCCATTTTGAGCTTCAAATCCATTGATCATTCGGGATAAAATACGGGCACATGTAGTTTTTCCAACCCCTCGAGGACCACAAAACAATAACGCTTGTGCCAATTGATTGTGCTCAATTGCATTCTTTAAAGTGGTGGTAATATGACTTTGACCTACTACCTCTTCAAACCCTAAGGGCCTGTATTTCCTTGCCGATACAACAAAACTCTCCATCTATCGTGCTATATTATGAAAAATTGGTCGTATTAAAGAAGAATTAGATAATAATTTACGAATTTGTATTAGATATTTTAAAGCCCTTTTTTTGTAGCAACGAAATCTTAAAAAAAAATGAGCTCAGTGGTATTCAGTGGTATTCAGCAAATAGGCATTGGAGTAACCGATGTGAAAAAATCATGGAAATGGTACCGTAAATATTTTGGTATGGATATTCGTGTTTTTGAAGATGCGGCTGTCGCACATTATATGCTGCCCTACACGGGAGGTGAACCTCGCGAGAGGTATGCTGCGTTGGCACTCAATTTACAAGGCGGTGGTGGCTTTGAGATATGGCAGTATACTCAACGAACTCCTCAACCACCCAAGCAAGAAATACAATTAGGTGATTTGGGTATTTTTTGTGCCAAAATTCGTACTCGAAATATCCAAAAGACTTACCAATACTTTAAATCAGAAGGTTTGGATTTGATCGGTGAGTTAATGATTGATCCTAGAGGAATTTGGCATTTTTACCTGCGTGATCCAAACGGAAATATTTTTGATATCATAGAGCAAGAGGCACCCTGGTTCAAAAATGAAAAAAAACATACAGGAGCAACTTATGGTGTGACCATTGGCTGTACAGACTTAATCAAGTCCATCTCTTTTTATCAAGATATTTTAGGCTACGACTTGGTACTGTATGAAGGCGAGGATGTATATGATGATCTACAAGGACTGCCCCTAAAAGAAGGGAAATACAAACGAGCCATTCTCACACATTCTCAAGCAAGAGCAGGCGCCTTTTCAGAATTGTTCGGACCCAGTGAAATAGAACTATTTGAATCCCAACACGCGGAAAAAACCAAAATTTTCCAAGACCGATTTTGGGGCGATTTAGGATTTATACACTTATGTTTTGATGTCAACGGCATGGATGATTTAAGAAAGCAGTGCGAAGCCAAAGGATATGCTTTTACGGTTGACAGCAGTGCCGCTCAAGATGGGGCTTCTTTTGATATGGGTGAAGCTGCTGGCTTCTTTTCCTATATTGAAGATCCCGATGGCGCCCTCATCGAATTTGTCGAAACCCACAAAGTCCCCATTGTCAAAAAAATGGGATGGAACTTGAATTTAAAAGCAAGGACGGCTAGCAAGCCCTTACCTAAATGGATGCTTAAAGCCTTTGCTTTCAATCGTGTCAAAGATTAATCAAATCCATTGGGCACATTGAACATAACTTTCATTCAAACCGGCGGGACCATTGATAAAGATTATCCAAAAACAAGAAACGGATGGGCCTTTGAAATAGGTGATCCGGCCATCCTGCGACTTTTAGAAAAACTGAATCCCTCGTTTGAATATGAAATTATCACGGCTTTCAGAAAAGACAGTTTAGAAATTGATCTAGCAGATAGAAATCAGTTGGTAGCATTGATCCAAAATCATAAATCCTCCATTTTTATCATCACCCATGGCACCGATACTTTAATTGAAACCGGCCAATTTCTAGAAAAAAAAGTAAACGAAAAACTAATCATCCTTACCGGTGCCCTGCGGCCCGAAAGATTCACCAATAGCGATGCTGCTTTAAATATTGGGACGGCTATTGGAGCGGCAAACAGTCTTAAAAAAGGGGTCTATATCGCCATGAATGGAATTGCTCAGTCAGTTGATTTAGCCAGAAGAGATGAAAAAACAGATCGCTTTTATTAAATAAGAACTTGACTGCAATTAAAAAGAATGATTCCAATTATTGCATTAGCATCCTAGGTTGCGGTTGGTTGGGTTTACCCTTGGCCAGACAATTGGTCCAACAGGGACATCAGATCAAAGGGTCGACCACTTCCCAACAGAAAATGAAAGTTATGAAGAGCATAGGGATCATCCCCTACCTCATCAAACTAACAGAAGAGGAGCCTCAGTGGGTTGACTTTTTACAAACAGATGTGCTGGTGATTGCGATTCCTTTAAAAGAAATAAAGCCTTTCGAACATTTGATCAAAAACCTTCCATCCACAGTTAAAGTAATTTATACCAGTTCTACGGCCGTATACTTACCTAGCAAGGAACCCATCAATGAAAAAAATACCTTGGATACACAACATCCCTTCTCAGTCATTGAACAAGTCATTCGGAATTCTGAGAATCCAAGCACCATCATCAGACTTGCGGGTCTATTTGACCAGCGTAGGCATCCAGGACGTTGGTTTGCCAATAAAGTCCTCAAAAATCCAAACGGTCTCGTGAACCTAATTCACCTTAATGACTGCCTGGGTATTATCGAGAAAATCATCACCCATCAAGTGTGGAACGAAATTTTTAATGCCTGCGCCAATGAACATCCCTCGCGAAAAGATTTTTATTCGCGCGCCTCAAAAGCGCTAGGTAGCCCGCCACCTCAAATAAATAAACAGAAAACTTCTATAAAAATTATTGACAATCGATGGATTAAAAAGAAATTAGATTTTTCATTCCATGTTTCCTTAAATGATTTTGAAAAATATGTTTGAAGTGATCTGAGTTTAAATCAATGATTTTTTTTCTGCCTTTTCAGCCCCAAGGTTCTGATAAAAAAAGCGTTAAGAAATCCCACAGAGAGCCAATTAGGCAAAGTATAATTGAAGAAGTGATATTTTGTGATGATGTAATTACTCTTTGGTGCCGCGCTTTCGAATATTTTTATGATCCGCTCAGACAAGACTTTAGGGGTCATCGCTTGCTTAATGGTCTTCAAAATAAACTTATTTATAATTGCATTCATGGCCTTTTCATAGGGCGTATCGCTAAACTCCTCGGTGGCTTTCAATATCGTCTTGTCAAAAATAGGGGTCTTTATAGGACCAGGACCCACTACAATAAGCTTGATTCCATAAATATTCAATTCGGTTCTAAGACTTTGAGATAATCCCTCCAAAGCAAATTTAGATCCGCAATAAGCACCAATAAAAGGCATCGCAATTTTACCATTAATAGAACTGATCATTACTATTCTACCGGGCGTGCCTTGCCTCTGGTTGTTTGTTCCTAGAAGACCTGAAAACACCTGAGTCACCTTCATCAGTCCTATCACATTTACCTCAAATTGGTATCTTAAATCAGCTACTGAAAGGTGTAATAATGGGCCTGCTACGGCCAATCCAGCATTATTAAAAAGTCCTTTTAAGGTAGACCCGTTCAATCTCTTTTCTACTTCTAAAGCTGCCTTTTCAATGGCCGCATGATCTGTAATATCAAAATATAGCGGAATGAAAGTAGCTCCAAATTTATCAGAAAGTCGTTGACCATCTTCTGGCTTCCTGACACTTCCAAACACCAAATATCCTTTGGAAATCAAATCAACACAAAGCTGATATCCGATCCCGGTCGATACTCCCGTAATTACTACACTTTTATTCATAAGCTAAAAAAATAGATTTAATCTCATCGGTGATTCGCCTAGGCTTAAAAGATTGAGTATCGACGAGGCAATACTGCGTGTTGGCTTCGGCCACGAGGACTTCACTATCATCATATATCCAAACCATCCGACCCCACAATACCCCTTTAGCATTGTCAAAAACTTGTGTTTTTATAAATACTTTTTGATGAATCTTTAATGGCTTTTTATAAGTGATATTATGATTTACCACCACCCACTTGTATTGATTTATAATTTCCTGAGAAGCACGGATCTGCCAATGTTCTTTGGCAATATCTTGTACCCAACTGAGGTAGACTACATTGTTCACATGATTTAGTTCATCTATATCTGCTGATTTAACAACAATTATTTTTTGATGTGTCGATACTTTACCCATTAATAAACTACTAAATCTTTAACCTCCTTTTTGTACCAATTAAGTGTCTCAAAATTTCCAGGAAACCAAGCGCCTTTTCTTTTTTTCCATCCCGTCCATTTACTTTTTACACCCCCTATGGGAAGCATTTTTACCCACATTTTCCAACCTCTTGGAAAATAATTCTCATCTAACAGCCAAAGATAAGTATCTCCAGGCGTTGACCCTCCTTGCGTATAGGTAACCAATAACCCATGTCCTTTCGGGACCTTTACGCTACTTAGCAAGACACCTGGGTCATTTAATTTATAGGGTGCCACCAGCCAAAAAGAGTCATTATTAAAATACTGAATGGCCTGATTGACTGCTTTTTTATTTTGATCACCTAACAAAATGATGCCCCCTTGATAAGCCATTCCCTCTAGGGTTTCGGTCGATACATTTACTTCAAGATCAGCCCAAATGACTTTTACCGAATCCTCTTTTTTGTTCCAATCAAAGTAATGGGATCCATATTGCCAAGAAATAAAACGCAAGCTATCATATGCTGGTTTGTTCATGGCTTCTGACATTTTTTCAGCCAACCAAAGGGCTTCTTGACTTCCTTTTGATTCAGGTAATCTTTCATCTAAAATAAAAGTTATTATTCCAATAGAAAACGCTATTCCTAAAATTAATACCAATAAAAATAAAATGAGACTCTTCAATTACTTTATGGATTTAAAATCTTTTAAATATTAAACATAAGAAATGAGTACAATCGCAATGTAAGCATCGGTTAGAAGATAAGTCCCCCTCGAACATACACCTATATTACCTAAATTTGTTATCATTCAAATTAAAAAAATCACCATCCATGATTAAAAAAATCCGCTTTAATTGCTTCTAGATTTTTTAAAGGGGAATGCGATCATATCACAGGGCCAATAAGTAACTGAAGATATTTCTATCTTTTTTTCAAAAAATAAAAATTAAAGCTTTGCTTTTATTTAACTCGAACATAACTGACCACTGTTAAGATTTTCAATGAAATCTAATAAAAATTCATTTTCAATCGATTATTAAGATTTAATTAATCCTTATTTTCCTATATTTATAAATTAAAAATACTTGCTTCCATTAAGAGCGCACTAAACATTTACTTGAGTAATTACAAATGACAACAGATATCAATCTTAGCCAAACGGGCCGCAATAGCCTGGTCCTTTTACGCATCCTGATAGGATGGCATTTTTTATATGAAGGCGTTTTAAAACTATATAATCCAGCATGGACCTCCAAAGCCTACCTGTCAAGCGCTGAACTATTGACTCCCCTATTTCAATGGCTCTCGGGTGATGGTATGATTCATTTAGTGGATAATCTTAATATTTTCAGCCTAATGGTGGTGGGCCTTTCCTTACTTCTGGGTTATTTTGAACGGGTCGGTTCAATTTTTGGGATTTGCTTGCTCGTTATGTACTATCTAGCACATCCGGCATTACCAGGTGCCTCTCAAGCGGGTACAGAAGGCTCTTATTGGATCATTAACAAAAACCTAATTGAAGCCGCTGCACTTTTTGTCCTCTATCAAATGCCTACAGGTACTTATTTTGGGCTTCAATCATTGAAAAAAAATCTTTTAAATCCCAAAACCAAATAGTCATGTCAGAAGATAAAAAGAGTAATTGGTCGCGAAGGGACCTACTGAAAGGAATTGCCGGTGTACCTATCGTAGGGAGTGTTTGGTGGGCCGGTGCTAGTAAAGGAGTTAATAATACACAAGCCAGAGATTCTATTCTAAAAACATTAAATATCAATGCCTCACCGCCACCACCTTCAGGTCCTATGGCTGGAGATCCCATTAAAATTGGAATCATCGGTTTTGGCATCAGAGGTCCCCAATTGTGCAGAGCACTAGGTTTTGGTCAGAAAAGTTGGCTCGCAAGTATGGCTGAAGCTGCCAAAAAGAATCCAAAGGACACCCGTTTGTCTTCCTTTTTAGAACAAGAGCACCTCAACGTTCACATCACGGCCATCTGTGATCTTTTTGATGTACGCGCACAAGATGCTATAGACTCTTTCAGTACAGACGAAGTGAAGGTTCAAAGATTCGGAACGCATCAAGAATTGGTCGAAAGCGATGTAGTTGATGCCGTTATCATTGCCACACCGGATCATTGGCACGCACCTATTGCCATCGCGGCTTTGCAAGCAGGAAAGCATGTCTATGTAGAGAAGCCAATGACCCATAATATCAAAGAGACTTACGCGCTCAAAGATGTTGTTGAAGCCTCAAACGTAGTCTTTCAAGTCGGTCACCAACACAGGCAAACACAAAGTTTCTTAACCGCCCAAGACGTAGTCAAAAAGAATATACTTGGCCATGTTTCGCTGATTCAAGCTAATACCAATCGTAATGATGACAATGGGGCATGGCAATATCCCATTCACGAAAAAGCCAATCCCAATACCATCGATTGGAAACAGTTTATTGGAAATGCCCCTATGGTTCCTTTCAATCCTGAACATTTTTTTCGTTGGAGAAAATGGTGGGCTTATGGATCTGGCCTTTCGGGAGACCTTATGTCCCATGACTATGATCGTGTAAATTGTATCTTGAAAATGGGAATCCCTAGCTCTGTGGTCGCCTCAGGTGGCATCTATACCCATAAAGATGGTAGAAATGTTCCTGATGTTATGCAGGTAAATATGGAGTTTCCTGATTTCTCAACGGGTTCCAGTCAAGCGGCAGGAAAAGAAAAGGGTATGACTATGGTTTACAGTGCCACTTTAGGTAACCAATATGGTAGAACAACCGCTTTCATGGGTCATGATGCCACCATGGAAGTAGGGAACAGTTTGACCATTTATGCAGATGGTAAATCCACCAAGTTTAAGGAAAAAATAGTATCCGAAGAAATGGATCCTAATGTCCCTATCTATCAATATGACCCCGCCTCAGGAAGTGTAGATGGAGTTACTTCTGCCACAGCTAAATATTTCGCTGATAAAGGACTCCTTTGGACTTATAGAGATGGTAAACGTGTGGATTCAACCCATTTGCACGTTCGAGAATGGCTAAGCTGTATTAGAAATGGTGGGACCCCAAGTTGTAACATTAAAGAAGGATTTGAAGAGGCCATGACCTCACATATGGGTGGTCTATCCTACAAACTAGGTCGCCGAATAGATTGGGATCAAGCCAAGCAAGAAATCGTACAAGTCGAAGGATATGATTTAGATGAAGCCTTACTTGAGGATAAAGAGAAGATTGTTTGAGGAGTCGCCTTTTGGGAATAAAACTATTCCAGCATACGGTCGAAAAAATCGACCGTAGCTTTATAGGCATCTATCCAGCTCCGATGTAATAAAAATCCGTGAACTTCATCAGGAAAAACCAATTGCTCATAGTAGACTTTTTCTTCTCGAAGGGCCTTTATTTTATCAACTGATTCGCTAAAGGGCACATTTCGATCATCATCCCCATGGATAAGTAAAACGGGAGAACGCCAGGTATCCATATAGGCAATTGGACTTGAATCGTAGGCTAATTTGGCAAAGTCAAGATGTTCCAAGGCCTCATAGCTCGGCATAAAATTTTTGATGATTACATTCCAGTTCATAACGCCATGAATGTCAACCCCGGCAGCAAACATATCTGAGGCTCTTGCTAACCCCATAGCTGTAAGGTATCCACCATAAGAACCTCCCCATAAGCCTATTTTAGTCACTTCTACATTGGGGTGGTTTTGTAAAAAAAGACCTGCTGCAAGGACATCATTAAATTCACTATTTCCTCCTGCCCCATAATTCAGCGCTTCTCGAAATTTCAAGCCATAACCCGTACCGCTGCGGTAATTGACCGACAGCACAAGATATCCCTTCGAAGCCAAATATTGATTCATCGCATAAGCATAATGATAATAATCACGGTGATGAAAGCCCAATAACATTTGTCTTCTCGACCCCCCATGAAAAAACAATAAGGCTGGATTTTTCTGATCGGTTTTTAATCCTTTTGGTAAAAACAACTGTCCATGAATTTTGACACCGTCTGCCGCTGAAAATATCACTGCCTCAGGTAATGTTAAATCTGAGCTGGGATAATCTTCAGAAGAAAAAATATTATTTATTTTACCTTGCTCCAAACGCTTCACAGCCGCAGGCTCTAGACCGGAAGAACCTAAAGCAAAATTATTTCCTAACCCATCGCTCACAGGGGACCATTCAATCCCCTTCCCCTTCGTGATTTGCGTTATTTTTGAGTCTTTCCATTGTCCTATATGCTGACGATTGAGATCCCCTCGATTACTCGAAAATAAAAGAAAGGATCGATCAGGGGATTGACTCACATACTGTATTTCAAAATTGCCAGGTGTTAATAACTTAGCTTTCCCTTCTTTAGTTGAGACCGCATATAAATGCAACCAGCCCTCTTTTTCCCATGGAAATATAATTTCATTATTCAGCATCCAAAACAACTGTTGCCCACTCGATAATCCATAAAATGCGCTCCCCTTACCTTCATCAGCTTGCCACAAGGTTTTACTTTCCCCATCCTCAATATTGATGAGTCGGATTGAAAATGGCTGTGCCGCTAACTTAGAAATAAACATTAAGCGTGGATCATAAGGCCTTCGCAATACAGCGATCTGATTACTTTCGGGAGACCAAACCGGATCACTATCGATATCTACGGTTGGATCTGGATACGTAATGCTCTGATCGTTGAAATCATAAATACCCAGAAAGGCATGATCACCTCTATTACTTATAAAAGCCAATTTATTTTCATCAGGAGACAATCGAAGGGATCCAATTTGTCCCCGAGTGGTAAAGAGTTGTCGGGCTAATTTATCGGTAAAATCATATTCATAGATTTGACCTTTGTTAATGAAACACATGACCTCACCTCTAAGCAAGGGCCCACTACCTTCCGTTAGTTTCTGAACTCTTTTATTACTAGATAAAAAAATGGCTTGATCAGTCCCTTGAACGTCTAAATAAGGATTGGGAAACTCCCCTTCCCTATTGGGCGCACTTCCCCGCACAAAAATAAGATCAGATCCATAAAATAATAGCTGGCTGATCTCAATCCCGTCATCTAAAGAATACTGAGTTTCCTTTACCGCCTTGTATGCCGGAGCCTGGGCCGAATAAACATTACGAATGCCCTTCTCATTGACTACCCATGCAATCTTGCCCATGTGGTCGGCTGCAGTGAGATGGGATGGGAATGAATAAGATAAAAAATCATCCAAACCCTTTTGAGCAAAAATTAAAAACCCGGAACAAATAAAGAATACATTTAGCAACGCTTTCATCCTAACTTTCTTTGGTTCTATTTAAATTTAATCAAATCAAATAAGAATGCGTCCATCAAATTCCTAATATGCTATTCCGCCCATCCAATAAAATAAATTTCTTATCTAATCATTAATTCATTTTGCTTCAAATCATCGTCCATTACGTATTGCATATTTTAGCTCCAGGCCTGATTGCATGGTTTTTTTTTAGAGCACATTGGTCCAAAGTTTGGCTCATACTTTTACTTACCATGACTGTTGATTTAGATCATTTAATCATGTTTCCTAATATATTTGTGAGCGATCGCTGCAGCGTAGGATTTCATCTACTTCACAGCTACTGGGCGATCTCAATCTATATTTTAGCTCTTTTCTGGCGCAAAACTAGAATCATCGCAGCGGGCTTAATTTTTCACATGATCACAGACTGGCTAGATTGTTTCTGGATGATATATTGAATCGATGAGGAGCAAGAAAAGTCCTGAACTTCAAAATTATCTAATTAATTAAAATTGTATTGTTATGATATATAATTGCGATTTTTAAAAAAATAAGATAAATAAACCCCCTATTTTTATTATATTGTTAAGCAATTCAATACTTATCATTAGAGATAAAACTTGTCTATCTATGGCATATACCGCATTAATTTTTGTAAAGTCAAATACAGGCACTTAATCTGTGACAACGGAAAGCCTATAAGAGAAACCTTAAACGCAGACATTCCTTTGAGTGTTGATCATTGGCGCTATTTCGCATCAGCCATAAGAGCTGAAGAAAGTACTATGTCCGAACTTGACATCCATACCGTTTCTTTAAACCTCAAAGAACCCCTTGGTGTTATCGGACAAATCATCCCTTGGAATTTTCCATTGCTCATGTTGTCTTGGAAACTGCCTCCAGCATTGGCGACTGGCAACTGTGTCATCTTAAAACCAGCAGAACAAACACCCTCTACAGCTACACTACTCATGGAGAAAATAGCCGATGTCTTCCCTCCAGGTGTTGTGAATATCCTTCACGGCTTTGGGCCTGAGGCAGGCAAACCATTGGCTTCACATTCGGGTATTGATAAAGTCGCTTTCACGGGAGAAACCACTACGGGTCAATTGATAATGCAATATGCTTCTAAAAACCTGAATCCTGTAACCATGGAGTTAGGCGGAAAGTCCCCTAATATCTTCTTTAATTCTGTCATGGATGCTGATGATGCTTTTTTAGACAAAGCCATTGAAGGAGCCGTACTCTTCGCCTTTAATCAAGGAGAAGTATGTACATGTCCTTCTCGATTATTAGTTCAAGAGGATATCTATGATGCCTTTATGGCAAGAGTTATCGAACGCACAGAAGCCATCATTCAAGACAATCCCTATGATGTCAATACCATGGTAGGTGCACAAGCCTCCAATGATCAATATGAAAAGATACTTTCCTATCTAGAGATAGGTAGAGAAGAAGGCGCTAAGGTCCTTACGGGAGGTGCCGCTTGTCATTTAGATGGAGACTTGGCCAATGGGTTCTATATACAGCCTACCATTTTGGAAGGACACAACAAAATGCGTGTTTTTCAAGAGGAAATTTTTGGCCCAGTCGTGGCGGTAACCAAATTCAAAGATGAAGCAGAAGCCTTAGAAATTGCCAATGATACCCTTTATGGTTTAGGCGCTGGTGTTTGGTCTAGAGATGCGCATCAATTGTATCAAATTCCACGTGCGATCAAGGCAGGTCGGGTTTGGGTTAATTGCTATCATGCCCATCCTGCACATGCCCCATTTGGAGGTTATAAAAAATCAGGATTTGGAAGAGAGACCCACTTGATGATGATGAATCATTATCGTCAGACCAAGAATATGCTGATCTCTTATGACAAAAATAAATTAGGATTCTTTTAATTCTTAAACCTAGTATAAGCGAGGCAGTCTCCTTAGAATCTGCCTCGCTTTCTAAACTTAAAAATATGAATTATACACGTGTGGCCATTACCGAAGCAGCCACTTCAATATTAGATCAACTCAAAGCCAAGTACGGAGACTTGATTTTTCATCAAAGCGGTGGATGTTGTGATGGGTCTTCACCTATGGTATTTGAAGAAGGAGAAATGTATTTGGATGAAAGTGACATCCTATTAGGTCAGTTAGATGGTATCAATTATTATATGAATCAAGATCAATTTGACTACTGGAAACATACCCATCTTACCGTTGATGTGACTGAAGGAAGAGGCGCTAGCTTTTCTCTTGAGATCCCTTTGGGTGTTCGTTTTATCATTCGTTCAAGATTATTGACACCAGAAGAAAATTCAGAATTAAATAATTGAATGTCTCCATATATTTCTTCGTTTTATGAATCCCCCTTTGACTGAATAAGAACTAGCGTGCCTACCCCAGGACGCGTGCTAAGATGATGAGAAGATAAGTCTATTTGATGTGAAAGATACTCGTTATCGCAGCCGTAATGAACTCAACCCCAATAGCGATAACAATAAAGCCAATGATTCTTGACAACGCGTTGATCCCTGAGGCGCCCATTGCTTTAACAATCACAAAAGAGCTTCTGAGTATCAGGAAAACGAAAAGAGTTGAAATAACGATGGCACCCAAGATGATAATGACGTTGACTAATCCTATATACTCTTGATTAAACGTAATCAGTAATGATATAGCACCTGGCCCGGCAATCATAGGAAGTGCCAAAGGGGTTAATGAAATATCTGAACGAGTATTGATGTCTTCTTGTACTGAATCTTTACTCATACCTTTAGATTTGGCAAAGGCTCCTGTCAACAACGAAAAACCCGAAAAAGTAATGATCAATCCCCCTGCAATTTTTAATGAATTTAAGGTAATTCCAAAAAATATTAAAATAAATTTACCTGCGAAAAAAGAGATCAATAATATAACCAAAACATTGAAAGAGGCCCAAAAGGCAATCTTATTTCTTTCTGGTATCGTATGCTCTTGCGTTAATCCCACAAAAATGGGCACGGTCCCCAAAGGATTCATTACCGAAATCAACGCCCCACACATGACTAAAAACAAATCCATTTGAATACCCAATTATTTTTCAAGCAAAGCTGCTAAAAACAAAGTACAAAGCTAGTCTTAAATAAAAATTAATATTCCTCAAGTTTCTACGTTTCATAAAATAATCACTCGCACACAGTCCAGATTTAAAAGATTTCATCAACGTAACATACATTCTGATGGTTTCCTAGCAAACCATCAAACTTTAGCGTTTGGATACTTATCCTATTTATATAAACAACAAATATGCTCTGATAACTCATAATGAAGTTATGACAATCAATCTGCGAAATTAAACTAAGATGAGAGTTCCCCTTTAAAGCGATAATAATCATTTATGATCTTAACAATCTTATGCTCCGCTATCCAATATTTTACAACCCTCTTTGATTTCAATAAAATATGATTCCCCATCCCTGCCCATCTTTTCTTTATAGCTACTCAGTATGGAGTTGACCACTTCCTGAGCATTTGGTTGCGCTATGATATTTAAGGTGCAGCCACCAAAACCTCCTCCCATCATTCTTGACCCAATAATATGACCGCTTTGTCTTGCTGCGTCCACCAAAAAATCCAATTCTTTACAACTTACCTCATAATCATGGGCCAAGCCCTTATGGGATTGATACATCAATGCCCCAAATAATTGAAGGTCATTCGCATGCAGTGCCTGGCAAGCCTCAACCACTCTTCTGTTTTCATTGATCACATAGTCACATCGCTTAAAAGCAACCGAATCCAAGACTTTTCCGAAATTCGCAAGATGTTCTTGCGTTACATCTCTCAAAGTAGCAATGGCAGGATCCTGTTTTTTGAAAATTGAAACAACCCTTTCGCACTCCTCCCTTCTTTTATTGTACTCCGTTGAGGTGAGCTCGTGTTTGACTTTAGAATCGATCAGAACAAGCTGATAATCATCTAATTGAATTTTTTGATATTGATACTGAAACGTCCTGCAATCAAGTTTCAGTGCATGGCCTTCCATACCAAACATACAGGCATACTGATCCATAATTCCACATTTGACACCTACAAAATGGTGCTCTGCAAGTTGCGCGATTTCCGCAATTTCTTGCTTGCTCAAACCCAATTGATAGGCCTCATTTATAGCCATACCAAAACCGCAAGCCAGCGCCGCAGAAGAAGACATCCCAGCACCTGTGGGGATGTCGGACTCGAACACCAAGTTGAACCCTTGCTTTACCTTACCGCTACTTTTCATATAATGCATTACGCCCAAAAAATAGTTTTGCCAATTTTTGGCCGACGGTTTTAGGTCATCTTGAAAATCAAAAATCAAATGATCTCCGATATCCTTGGCCTCTACCTTACAATGATTATCCTCTCTTAATTGAATTAAAAAATAGGCGACTTTATCGATAGCTGCAGGCAGGACAAATCCATAGTTATAATCAGTATGTTCACCAATAAGATTAATTCGTGCTGGCGCATTGACCCAGATGGGGTTATGCTTAGATCCATTTTCCCATCCACTGAGTTCTTTTTCAAACCGCATAAGTCAATGCTCTTTTTTTAACATTAAAAGTTTTAGACCGTTGCACGAATATGTGATCTAAATAGTAGGCATCCTGTCCCATAGAAATTCGGTTGATATCAAGAACTCTTTCCTGATGATAATCGATGGAAAATAATATATACCTGTCCAAATTGGTCTTAATTTTCAATGCCTCATTGGGTATCTCCAGCTCATAGCTTTGAGCCTGCAATGATTGGACAGTCATTATCCAAACAGGAAGCATCATTAAAAAAAATCTAAAATTATGCCTGTTTTTGTTCATGCTATTGATGATTTTAGTCATGAAAATCAGAGATATTGACCCTTCTATCCCAGTTTTTTCATCCACTAACTCTCATATTTAAGAGGACATTCATGAGGTCTCAGAAAAAAAATTATGCCACAACTTAGTCAAAATTATAACCCAAGTATATCGTATTTTGATGAGATTACATCAAGAATAATTAAAGAATATAGTTATCTGAGACTATCGTAAGTGGGTCGAAAATGGATAAAAAAAGATCCCCCAAATTATTCAAGAATTGCAAAATTGCTTTATTTTAGTAAGGAAACTCATACCCAAGAAATAAATCGATAGGTCTGGAACGTATTCTTAAGATTTAAGCCTCTGTTTGATTCATTTTAGGCCTCTTCTAAGGTTACCTCTGAAATTAGCATGCACTTTATATGGTTTACCAATCCCATCCTACCCTATCTTCCATAAAGTCAGTTTAAAGTGTCTTGAAATGGAAACCATCTTTTACTATTGAATGATCTCTTTTAAGTCAGCCCTATATTGTGAAGGAGTTTTACCTGTAAAAACCTTAAACTGCTTATTGAAATGAGAAAAATTACCAAATCCACTTTCATAGCAAACTTCAGTGATACTGATCTTTTTTTCTGCCAATAACTTAGATGCGTGAACCAATCTATATTCATTGAGAAATTGAATAAAGGTTTTACTTGTTAATTTTTTAAAATAACGACAAAAAGAAGGCTCAGTCATGCTCACTAAATCCGCAATTTCTGTCAAAGTAATCAACTCCTGAAAATGCTCACGCACATGATTAAAAACCTTATTAATGCGATCATTATCTTGCCCTTCCACCTCCAACGAAAAGCCTTCGGCATTCAACAGTACATATTCATCAGACAAAGCCAAATCATTAAGTATTTCCAGTAATCTTGTTAATTGTTTAAAATGATTTAACTCATACAGCCTTTCTAATTTGGCTCCAACCACAAGTTTAGTCTTTCCTGTGAAGGCCAAACCCTTTCTAGATAATTCAAACATCCGTTTGATAGGTGCCATTTCTGGAACATCAAAAAAGTCAGGTCCTAAAAAATCTGCTGGCCAATGGACTACCGTTTCACTACTGTGCCCACTCAGTCTATTGGTAAATCCCTGATGTGGGAGATTGGGGCCAATCAAAACAAGTTCTCCCTCTTGAAAATAAGATAAATGACTTCCAATATGTCGCTTCCCACTGCCCCCATGTACATAAACCAACTCCAACTCTGGATGATAATGCCAATAAGGTCTGGTATCTCGGGGCACATAAGAAAATTTCCTTACTAAAATAGAACCCCCGTGTGGGGTACTGATCTTCTCAAAAGTAGGATTCGTAAAAATCATAAAATCTTCATTAGCCTATGAGCATTTTTGTAATACAAAATTAAACTAAAAGTCGTTTAAATTAACCTTGATTTGACATTAAATTAATATAAATGACAAAATAGAACATATATAAGCAAATTTTGATGTGCCTGATGCTAAATGAACCTAGTAGTTTTGCTTTATCAATTTATCTAAAAAACAGTTTCCAAATGAAAAACTTAAAGATTCGATTATCCATTATATGCTTATTGTTATCGATCAACTTTGCACAAGCTGATCACCTTATTGATTTAAGAATTATTTCTTCAAATAATTATTCATTTATTATTCAATTATCAGATATTAAGTATAATGCGAAATGCTTATTGCTGAATCAACAAGGAGTGGTACTTTACCAAGAAGATATCGCTAGTGCTGAGATATTTCAACGCTCCCTAAATCTAATGGAATTACCTGACGGGACTTACGAACTCCAAATAGAAGACGATTATAAAACCGAGACTACAAGTTTAACCAAAATCAATGGTAAAGTAAGTGCTGCTAACCAAATGAAGACAACCTCCTTCAAACCTCAAATAATGTTAAAGGATACCCAACTCAATATAAGTTTACTTGCCTTAAACAATGAAAAGTTAACGGTTTCAATTCTTGATGAAGATCGGAATATAATATCAGAAAATAACTTATCAGGAAGTGTAAATCTAGTTCAAGCCTATGATCTCTCTCACCTAAATCCAGGTCATTACACCGTCCAACTATACACGAATGGTAAAGTCTATGATAGGCTGATCACATTAAACTAAATTCTTCTTTTTTATTAAGTATGGAGGGTAGTTTTTAACTACCCTTTTTTTATGCCCTATTTTTAGTTAGTTTCATACTTACGTAGAGTTAAATCACTGAAATATGTCAATAATTATTTTTTTATCTTTGATCTGCATGCCATTGATGGATTTCCTAATAAGGTCTGAAATCAATCTCCCTCTAGAACCAGCTCCTTTTCTAGTTGTTCTTGGTAATGTGCAAGACGGGGGTTCTCCTCATATTGGCTGTGCCAAATCGTGTTGTGCCGTACTTTGGGAAAACCCCGATCCTCAACGAAAAGTAACTTGCTTGGGCTTGGTTGATCCAGTCAATGAGCAAAGCTTTATTTTTGAAGCCACGCCAGACTTGCCGGAGCAGCTCAAGGCATTGCATATGTTTGCTCCTTTCCAAAAGGACGATATTCCCAATGGAATATTTTTAACACATGCCCATATAGGTCACTATTCAGGGTTAATGTACTTAGGCAAAGAGGCCTTCAACAGCCATCAGACAGAGGTATTCGTCATGCCCAAAATGCAGTTTTTTTTAGAAAAAAATGGTCCTTGGAATCAGTTGATTAATGAAGAAAACATTGAAATTCAGCCCCTAACCAATCAAGTATATCATCCAATAAATTCTCTAATAAAGGTTAAACCCTTTTTGATCCCTCACAGAGATGAATATTCAGAAACGGTAGGTTATCAAATAGAGGGGCCAAATAAAACAGCGATATTCATACCTGATATCGACAAATGGCATGAATGGGAAGAAGATATCACTGAAAAAATAACGCTCGTAGATTATGCCTTTATTGATGGCACCTTTTTAGATAGTGGTGAAATTAATCATAGAGATATTTCAGAAATCCCTCATCCTTTCATCAGTGAAACCATGGATTTGTTTTCATCCATGCCTTTAAAAGAAAAAAATAAAATTTACTTCATTCATCTAAATCACACAAATGCAGGTTTAAATAACAATTCTGAACAAACCAAAAAGATCAGAAATTTAGGATTCCATGTGGCTAATTACTTAGAGAAATTTCCATTGTAAATAGAATTACAGTGATTTGGGAATATATTTTCGTAGGTCAGGACACTTTTGAGAATAATTAGGTTTTTTATACTAATTTTGTAAGGAAATTAGTATTTTGTAGGATTCCGAAAGAATTAATCCTTTCAATCACACAACATTTTAATAGTTATGTCAGAAAAAACATACAGTGTTATTTGCGGAACAGGCAAATATATTCCGACCAAAATCATACACAATGATGCCTTCTTAGGCAATCATTTTACGGATGCTTCTGGGCAAACATTTACTCAATCTAATATTGACATTATCGAAAAGTTTGAGCAAATTACTACCATCAGCCAAAGGCGCTATGCAGATGATAATATGGGTACATCCGATCTTGGTTGGTTAGCTGCTGAAGATGCATTAAAATCATCTGAAGTCAACCGTGAAGAACTTGATTACATCATTTTTGCTCATAATTTTGGTGAATTAAAACATGGAAATATGGGAGTAGATATCTTACCCAGTCTGGCCGCTCGTGTTAAGAAAAAATTAAATATAGTCAATCCAAATACGGTTGCTTATGACCTTCCCTTTGGATGTCCTGGTTGGCTACAAGCCATGATACAAGCAGATTATTACATCAAGTCGGGAGATGCTCATAATATTTTAGTCATTGGAGCAGATATACTCTCGAGAATTTCTGACCCTCATGATAGAGATAGCATGATCTATGCTGATGGGGCAGGGGCCACTTTATTGACCTCTCAAAAAAGCACTACCCCAACAGGTATCTTGGCCCATAAAACACGCTCTGATACCCTAGAGCATTCAGAAATGCTTTTTATGGGGGATTCTTATTTGCCCGAAAATGGCACTAAAGAAGGTGTTTATCTGAAGATGTATGGGCGCAAACTTTATCAATATGCATTAAATCATGTACCCGGAGCCATTCGAGCTTGCCTACATAAAAGTGGTATCCCTCTCAGTGAAATTAAGAAAGTGCTCATCCATCAGGCCAATGGAAAAATGGACGACGCCATCCTCAATAGACTCTACAAACTTGAGGATGATCTATCAGTTCCTGTTGATGTGATGCCCATGACGATTTCTTGGCTCGGTAATTCATCAGTGGCCACCGTTCCTACCCTACTGGATTTGATCTTAAAAAACGAATTGGATGGACATCAGATCGAAAAAGGTGATAAAATCATATTTGCTTCTGTAGGCGCAGGCATGAATATAAATGCCATGGTGTACCAAGCTTGAATTAATTTACTTCAAAATTAATCTCTGCTCGGATCAATCTACCCTCATCGGTCAATCCCTCAATGTAAGCGACAAAATCCCCTGAGTCATCTGAGGTATAGTAAGAAAAGTTTGCTTTGTTCTGACTCATAGAAATATTTGAAGACCAATACTGTGTGCCACGTCGGTCTGGTCTAATCTTTTCTTTTTCCGTTGGATTTTTATGATTCGGTACATAAAATTCATCTGGTTGATGATATCCATACATTTTCACATTTAAAATACCCATCGTATTACCAAGTGCTGCGCCTGATCTGCCCGTCTTTCGGTAAAAGGCGATTACACCATTTGAAGTACCATAGATAGTTGCTCGAACCCCCTTTAATACATCAACATGAGAAATATCATTTGGATTGATAGTACTGATCACCGAGGATGGAATTTGCTGACCATCAAGTAAAAAAACTGCGTTGTTATCTAATGAAATTGAGTTAGGACCTCTAATCAAGGCAATATACTCTCCATTTTCATCTTTACTAAACTGTATACCCGTAAGCCTCCCCTTAATTACATCAAAAATATTTGCATATCCGCTCTTTATAGAATCCATAACTACGCGTGCATCTGGCTCTCGGTAAAGCATATATTCTCTATAAAAAGGATTGGAAGATCTATCTTCCGTTGATTCGACAGCTACTTCATCTAGAAAAATTACATCTCCATCAAATGAAGCTTTGATTTGGGAAATTTCCAACATATCATCCAAATAATCACGATTTAATGCCTTGCTTTCGATTTTTTTAGCTTGATGATCGATTCTTATTTTAGGATATGTCTTTTTCTTCAGTTCAATAAATGAATTAATTAATTTACCTGATTTACCCTTTTTCTCTTTTTTACTATTGATTGTCTGAATCACTGCATTTAAAGTATCTTCAACTTGTAAACCTTCAAACCAAAAATCACCAGCTTCATTACTTGACGTTCTTGCTTGAAAAGTGATGTTTTCAAGAAACATCATTGATAAATCAACTTGAATAGGTTTTGATCGATCTTCCCAACGGACGACTTTCCCTTCCAACGTAAATCCCTTTTCTGGGAAATAAAGGATAGGAGGCAACGTCCTATTCAATACGTTGCCCCATTCAAATCTTCTCCATCCATGTGTTAACATGAGTAGATCTAACATTTCAAATCGATCCGCATTGACTGCATTTGTATAATAATTTGGTGACTCAATATACCCTATCAAATCTGAGGTCAACCATAAATAATTTTCAATATTGATGTTTTTTGTACCTATTGATGTTTTTTGTACTGAAACCGAAAAAGACCCTGAAGATTTTAACCCTTTCGGATCTAAAACACTCAAATCAAAATTAACCTTACTCCTCTTTTTAATATTTGGTGTTACGTCAGCTTCTATGTTTATTTTATCATTCGCTCTTTCGTTGTAAAATAGTCTTTCTAGTAAAGGCACACGATCTTTAAAAAAAGTAACATGGACAATTCCTGATGAAACTTGATCATTAACCAGCGAATTATAAATAAACTCTTCCCCAGGATTCGCTTTTACCACTTTTATGATATTACCCCTTATGTGCATCAACAGATAGGTGTTTTCAAAGCTCATTCCTGGTGATCCCTTGACCGTAATATGAGTTTTAGTCAAAGCCCTTCTTACGGTTAGCTGATAACCTTTATCCTTAACTTTTGGAAGTTTAAAAAAATAATCTTTACCATTGATCTGAAAAAATCCACGATACTGCTGATCACTATCTGGGGTAAATTGAAACTTTCCCAATCCAAAATTTAAAGGATTTAACTCGGTTACCTTATTTCCTTTAGCATCAATCAACACCCCCTTATGAGTTAAGCCATTTCCGAAGCCATCAATAATCTTAAATGCAATAGCATTAGGCACTCCACCCAGAACATATCCTCCCTCTGGGAAAAAATCAACATGGATTCCTTGTTCATCGGTGACGGGTTCCTTGATGGTTTTTTTTCGTTTTAAATTAAAAAATTCTACCGTTTTCGAAAATATAAATTCTGGGGAGCTGTTTCGCATATAATGCGTATATGCATTTATTGTATAGTTACCCCCTAAGAGACTGTCTGCTAAAAAAAAACTACCCTTACCCAAATGAGACCTCATATCAATTGCTAAGGAGGAAATAATTTCATCCTTCGGCCCTAGTAAATCAACATAGACTAGTTCACTGATTGAACTAGTTTGATGAGTCCTCGCATTGACTAAAAAGACAGAGAACCATAAATTTTCATTTTGAACAAAGACTTCTTTGTCTGTTGATAAATAAACTTTTTCCTCTGGTACTTGGTATTGGTAATATTGGAAATTAGCCAGAGTAGTGTCAAGGGTTTGACAAAGTCCACAATGCAGAAATAAGATAGTGTATAAAATTGATATCGTTTTTTTTCCCACATTTTTATAGTGAATTAAACTCAAAATTAAAAAATAAAATAGACTTTTCTTTATTTTTTATTAATGAAACTAAAATGGCATCAACAGGTTGTATATTTATATTCTAATTTATTCTTTAATTTGTCTGTATATCTAGAGAAGATTTACATCAGATCAAACTCAAGTATTTTCAATTAGGCTAACCTTAATCTCTAGTGACCGGTATATTCACTTATAAATTAAACCAATAATTTAATTTTAAAACCAATCCCCGATTACGTGGACCAAAATATTCTACCATGTAATTATCAGAGTACACAATAAATAAGTCAGACATGGGCATATAGCGCCATTGAAGTCTACTATTTATATTAAAATTATCACTTTGGGTATTATACTGCATAAAGGTGGTCCAAAAGAAATTCTTAGAAAAATTGATTTCTGCCTTGGGGCCAAACAATAAGAGCTGCTCAGCACCATAATTTCCAGAAAATTCTAGATCGTTTTGAACAAAATTGAGACTGAAATTTCCCCATGGCTGCACACGATAATCAACTGCTAAAGAAAATTCTGTTCGAGTCCCATTGTAAAAACTTCCATATCTGAAACCGGATGTTAACTTAATTTCACGGCGCCTATCCGTCACATACTTAATCTGACCATAATCAAATCTATACAGCTGTGCCGGTAAGGGCTCATTATCTGTAAACCCAAAGGGATATAAAAGATTAACTCCTTCATGTGCGTAAGTAAGATCTAAAGTACTCGTATTTTTCATTAAAAATTTATAAGACAATTGATGCTTATCTTGAATCAGTTGGTTAGAGGTAGCGGTTCGATCTCCATTGGTAGTCAAACTGAAACCATGTTGATTGATAAAAGTATTTTCCGGATAGAACTTATAACCCATGGTCGCCCACCAATGATTGAATCCCAGTATATAAGTAGTATCCTCCAAGGCATCATAATGTTTTTGCCTCGGTATCAAACTGAAATCATTGATGTAATTATCTCCGAGTCCACTGATGTTTACCATGACATTAAAAGCTCTTCCCCCATAGCCACCGAAGAGGTTAAATAAATGATTTTCATTTTGATTTTCATTGGAAAAAGCCAATCCATAGCCCGTCACAGCCCGCCATTTACTGTCTTCAGAAGAATAATTAAACTCAAGTCCGCCGATACGATTAAAGTTATCTTCCTGAACAGAACCATCAGTATATCCAACCCTGTTATGAAAATACCCCCTCAAAACAGCTCTTTTTAATATCCGCCGATGAAGTGCGAAGGAGCTGTAGTTATTACCAGGTAACTCTTGCTCTTGCGTCTGCGTATTCATCAGACCTATTCTCAAATTTTTATTTAAATTTCCACTCAATCTAGCACCATAAATAATCGGAATGGTATTTCCATCATCATCTAATCCTATTTTACGACTAAAAAAAGGTTTCGCATTGGTTCCGAAATTACTAAAAATGTCACTATTTTCTAGAAAAAATAGTCGTCGCTCCGGAAATCTTAAATTGACCGTAGTCAGATTGGTCTGTTGCTCATCTACATCTACTTGAGAAAAATCTGGATTGACTGTTAGGTCCAGGTTAAGATTAGAATTAATGGCTATTTTGGCATCCATACCCAAAGCAAAACTTTGGCTTAAATCACTTTTACTCTCATAGTCTTTATATACATTCCCAAGTAGGTAAGGAACCAATGAAATATTTCCTTTTTCGTTTCTAGGTGGTTTGTCCCATATCAGCTGTCCCAAATACCCTAGATCGGTCCCATAAAATTGAATGGGTACAGGTGCCCAAGAATGATTCGCATTGTTCTGTGCATCTACTCTAATAAAATTAATACCCCAATGACCTTTCCTGCCAAATCGCAACGATTTAAATGGAATCATCATCTCGGCAGTCCATCCATTTTCAGTTACACTTGCTTGAGTATACCATTTATTATCCCATGCCTTATTGTATCCAGATAACTGACCTCCCCGTCGAGCCGGTTCACCGGTAATTAATGCTTCGGTTTGAACACCCGCTGGATTCACACCAAAAATGACCCCATTTGTTCGCTCGTTTACAGGATCAAAAACCACGGCAAAAGCATCTCCATTCCAAAATGAATCATTATCCCTTTTCAGGGATTGCACTAAAAAAGGTCCTTTCCCATAGCATTCAACTCCGAGGTAAATAAAATCATCATCATAGGTAATCTTTACTGTGGTCTGAACTTCATCGTCTACCGGAGTTCCCCCGACTGGAAAATTCAACCAAAAGTTGGTAGCTATCTCGACATCTTCCCAAAAAGACTCATCAAGCACCCCATCCAAATGGATTTTTTCATCCATCCTTTGAATATTCAACTGATACACTTCGCCATTATTTTGCGCAAACAAAACATAGGACAGCACCCAAAAATAAAAAAGTAGAAAAAAACGAAGAAAATTGAATCCCATATTCAATAAAAAAACTCAAACATAGCAAAAAATATTTTCACAAAACGCTTCTTTAAAATAGAATATAAATTCCTATAAATTAAGCCAATAATTCAACTTTAGAACCAGTGTTCGATTCCTAGGACCAAAATTTTCTACCATATAATTATCTGAATACACTACAAATAAATCGGACATAGGTAAGTACCTCCATTGGATGCGGCTGTTGATATTGAAATTGTCCCTTTGCGTATTATATTGAAAAAAAGTGGTCCAAAATAGATTTCTAGAAAAAGAAACTTCAGCCTTTGGCCCCAACAAAAAGAGTGGCTGACGGCCATAAATTCCCGGAAATCTTAAATCATTATAAATAAAATTGACACTAAAATTCCCCCAAGGCTGCGCCCGATAATTAGCGGCCAAAGACGTTTCCAACCGAGTCCCACTATAAAAGCTTCCATAGCGAAATCCAGAACGAATATTCACCACACGCCTGTTATCACTTTGATACTTGATTTCACCATAATCAAAATAATACATACCGCTGGGAAGGGGTTCGTTATCCTCGGTGAATCCAAAAGGATAAAGCAAATTAACATCCTCATGTTTGTATATTAATGATAACGTACTTGAATTGATAAATGAAAAGTTGTAAGACCAATCAAAAGTTTTCGCAATCAATTCGTGTGATGTATCCGTCCAATCACCAACAAAGCTGAATCTCATTCCATGTTGATTAAGCGAAGTATTATTAGGATAAAAAGTATAGCCAATTCTTGAATAAACATGATTAAATCCAATGATATAAGTGGTATCCTCGAGTGCATCGTAATGATTTTTGCGTGGGATAAAACCAAAATCATTTTGATAATCATCTCCTATGCCTGAGACATTGGCATAGAAATTAAATGACTTACCATCATATCCTGCAGTGGCACTATAAAAATGGTTTTGATCGTCCTGATCTTCGGTAAAAGCCATTCCATAACCTCCTGATCCCTGCCAGTTTCCATTCTGAGATCGATAACCAAACTCGAGTCCTCCGACACTGTTATAATCATCTCCTAAAAGAGGCTCATTGGTCATCAACTGACGATTATGAAAATAGCCCTTGATGATAGACCGCTGCAATACTCTTTGACGCACGGCTAACGAAGTATAATTATTACCGGGAAGCTCCTCGGATTTGGTCTGGGTATTCATAAGACTCATCCTCAAATTTTTATTCAAATTACCACTTAATCTAGCTCCATATAAAATAGGAATGGTATTCCCCTCATCGTCTAAGCCAATTTTACGACTAAAAAAAGGACGCATGGGAGGAATTCCAAAATCATTAAAAACATCACTATTTTCTAGAAAAAAGAGTCTTCGTTCAGGAAATCGTAAATTAACCGTCGTAAGATTAGTTTGCTGCTCATCCACATCTACTTGGGAAAAATCAGGGTTTATTGTTAAATCCAAATTCAAGCTGGAAGTTACTGCCACTTTAGCATCCAAGCCCCCCCTTTGACTATGACTTAGTGGATTATTTGTTTCGAAATCTCGTCGCCCATTGCCAAGTAAATAAGGAATCAATGAAATGTTTTTCTTAGCCTTAGCAGGCGCTTTATCCCAAATCAGTTTACCCGTATACCCCAAATCAATCCCTCTGAATTGGACAGGCACGGGTGACCAGACGTGATAGCTGTTATTCTTTGCATCCCCTCTTACAAAATTAACTCCCCATTCACGTTTATCACCAAATCTTAGAGATTTGAATGGAATGGCCATTTCAACGGTCCATTTATCCTCAAAAATTTGAACTTCTGAGTACCATTTATTATCCCAAGATCCATTACTCCCACTCGAAGATCCACTACTCCCACGACGTCCCGTTTGGCCGGTCACAAGTGACTCGGACTGAACTGCTTCAGGATTGACTGCAAAAACAAATCCATTAGATTTTTCATTTACCGGATCAAACACCAAACCAAAAGCGTCTCCTCTCCAAAACAAAGGATTATCTCGTTTCAAAGACTGAATAATGTAAGGACCTGGACCTATACATTCTGCTGAAACATATATAAACTCATCATCATAAGTCATCCTGACCAGTGTCTTTACTTCTGGAGACGCACGTATCCCATCTGTGGGATAACTCACCCAGAAATCAGTCGCCACAGCCGATGTTTTCCAAACCTGCTCTTCTAATGCCCCATCAATTTTGATGCTTTCAGTCGTGCGACCAATATTGAGCTGATAAATATCTTGTAAATTCACATTGTTTTGAGCAAACAATTCGATAAAAAAAGCGCTGCTTAAGGCGAAAAAAAATAAGGCACTATATCTTTTTTTCACTCGCTCAAATTAATAGAAATTAATATAGCACGCTGATATTTTATATCAACGAACACAGAGCCTATTGGAACGGTGCAAAACTATTTCTGCTTGAAAATAATTTGATCCATATTCATATCAATTTTTGTGTTATCAGCATCACTGAACAAAAAGAAAATGGCTTTTACTTCATTGCTGACTTCATTAATTTTGAAGTTATATTCAACAAAGTTTTCTTCAACCCAACTTGGCCCTTTCTCAGCACTAGGAATAGACAGTTCGGCCAAAGGCTCCCCATCAAATCCACCATGATAAAGAGCTATTTTCCCTCCAGAAATAGGCAATATTTTGAACGCAATTTCGCCCACCCCGCTCAAGTCTATATTGTCAAACCCAACATATGACCCATGTCTTAAACTGCTCACGTAAGCAAAAGATCCACCATTGGGTCTTTGCTGCTCCACATTTTTGAAAACATCATAATTCTCAGCCTCTAGGTAAGGTGCTCTCAAAAACTGAATTTTAGAAGCTTCGATAGCAGGAATCTCTTCATTTCCGTGATCTTCATAGCCCACAGATATAGCATATATCCCTTTATCAGTTCTGCTTTGATGTTCATCCAACAAAAATGTCCCTGCTACTGGTAAGCTCGATGAATTATTTTTATCCTTCATAGAAAGGATATATTCAACCATACTTTCAGCATCACTGGTTGATAAATCTGGATGAGCTGCCATCAAACTATGTCCCCAATTCCCGTTACCCCCTTGAATGATTTTCATAGCCAACATAGAAATATTATCACTACTCTTCTCATACCTTTCAGCAATTTGATTGAAGCTTGGTCCAATTGAAGCCGATTCCATCGCGTGACATGAACTACAATCACTCCCCTCAATCAATTGTTTCCCGGCTATTGGAAGGTCAGCATTTTTATAAAATGCTTCTCCTAGGAGTGCCAGGTCATGAGTACCTGATAGATAAGAAAAATTGATTTTTACCTCACGTGGATCTATCTTACCGGTAGACAAGGATCCATCCTCCAAATCAGCTACTTCAACCTGATAATTCCGTTGGCGCTCACCGAAGTAGAAAGATTGATTCCCTTCTAAAGTTAAATTGATTTCTGGGGGCGCATTTCCCACATTGACATGTAAAGAAGAGGATGCTGTTGCTCCTTTACGATCTGTTACTTTCAAGCCGATTTCATAAATCCCAATGGAGTCAAATGTCAATCTAAATTGCTCGCCCCTAACTTCGCGACCATCACTGATAGTCCAATCATAAACTAATGTGTCATTAGGATCATAATCATAGGATTGACTTGCCGAGAAGGCGGCATTAAAGGGAGCTGATCCCTTAGTCTTCGTTGCCTGGATAACAGCGTGCGGTAACCTGTTTCCTCTGTTATATTCGATTTTTACAAGCTTAGCTTCAATATTATTGGCAAAGTAATTGGCGCCGTATTCCAATACATACATATTCCCAAGTTCATCAAATTCCATGTCTATCGGTTTGTTGAATTTTTCATTGGGCAAAAAAGGCTCAATTTTTGTTACACGCCAGTCTTCATCAAAAGACACCACTTTTATCCAATTTCTAGCCCATTCATATATAAATAATTTACCTTCATAATAATCGGGGAAAGCAGTTTTAGAAGGAGTATTGGGCTCATAATATACTGGACCTGCCATGGCACTTCGCGATCCTTTACCTAGCATTGGCCAGGTTGTCGAAACACCATAGGGATACCAAATCATTGGTGTCCTTGCTGGGGGCAATGCTTTCATCCCTGTATTATTAGGTGATTCATTCAAGGGGTGATTGGGATCCTGAGGTGCTCCCAATTCATTGGTGGCAAAATCCAACATTGGATACGCTTTATTATTAGCCTCAAAATAAGGCCATCCATAATTTCCTGGGGTTTTAGCTTGATTCCATTCATCATAACTTTGAGGCCCGAGTTCACTGTCTTTTCCTGAATCAGGACCTACATCTCCCCAATAAATGTATCCCGTCCTTTGATCTACCGTAAAGCGGAAAGGATTCCTGCAACCCATTGCATAAATTTCTGGCCTACCTTCGGTGCCGTCCGAAGAAAATAAATTACCTGTCGGGATCGTATATGATCCTTCGGGTGTTGGGGTAATTCTTAATATTTTCCCTCTGAGATCCTGTGTATTGGAGGATCCTTTTTGGGCATCAAATGGGGCTCTTCCTGCTCTTTCATCCAAAGGCGAATAGCCATCTGATTCTTTGGAACTCGTATTGTCACCTGTGCTCAAGAATAAATTTCCGTTAGGGCCAAACGAAATAGATCCTCCTGAATGGCAACAAGTTTCACGTTGAACAGCCACTTCAAGAATGACTTTTTCACTCTGTAATAAAAGACTGTCCTGATAAGCCAAAACAAATCTTGAAAGGTTTTGTCTTGGACGCCCTCCTTTAGGTGAATAATAAATATATACCCAGTTGTTGTCCTGATAGTTTGGATCAATAGTTAAGCCAAGCATCCCATCCTCATAATTACCCTCAGTACTTATATCAAAGGTGTGCAAGATCTTGGTCTTGCGCGTCTCAGGATCATATACCTTGAAATTACCTTCTCGTTCGATGAACAACACACGGCCTCCTGGTAATAAGGAAAGCTCCATGGGCT
Source organism: Flammeovirgaceae bacterium UBA4465 (assembly GCA_905182375.1). GTDB lineage: Bacteria > Bacteroidota > Bacteroidia > Cytophagales > Cyclobacteriaceae > UBA4465. Next base: position 29,213 of record CAJJBF010000019.1, on the reverse strand, counting down.
CATTCACATCGGCATCTAAAATTATTTTCGTAAATCTGTTGTTACTGGGCGCTTGCTTAGTTTTAACTTGACCTGATTGGATACTCATAGCTCCTAAGGATTCATTTAATAATTCGCTTAAGTTAGAAGAATCGTTAAAAAAAATAATTTTCCCTCCATCGAAATCATTCTCATTATTCATTTGCGCTTGGTACAACCAGGGCCAATAATAGGAATTGATAGTATCAGATGGCAGCAAAAGTTCGCCTCCAGTTTGAACATATCGTTCAATATCCGATTGCCATTGAGGGTTGAGCATTTGAGGATCTGAAAGTATAATTAAAGCTCTATTTTGCCACAACGAATCTCCTAACCTTTGACGCTCAAAATCTAAGACCTCAAAATCGAAGAGACTTTCTTTAATAATCTGTATCCATTCAGTCTTCAACTCACTGTAAGGTCCTTCTTCCTCATAAATAACTAAAAGCTTATTCTTTCTCGATTCATTGCATGACGTTATGATCGATAAAAAAAAAGAGATCGATAAAAGAGATAAAAGAATTTTCATATGTAGTTAATCTTTATTTTAAGAAAAACGTTCAGCAAAAATGTTTTTTTTTAGCCGCTTCACAAGAGGCCAAACTTATAAATGCAGATGGAATAATAGGGCTCCTCTGCCGCTAATGAGGTTGAAGGAAATTTAATCTTATTAGGACTATCAGGGAAATGTTGGGTTTCCAAACAGAAGGCACCACGATGTTCATAATTTTTATCCTTTTTACCCTTCACCGTACCATCTAAAAAATTACCCCCATAAAACTGCATGCCTGGCTCGTTGGTATATACTTCCAGCGTTCTTTTCGATACGGGTTCAACCACTCGCGCGGCAAAACTCACTATTGAATCGGACGGATTCAATACATAATTATGGTCATATCCGTGCCCATAAGTCAACTGGTCATCTAGCGCATCTATTCGACTCCCAATTTGAGTGGGTAATAAAAAGTCAAAAGGAGTATTTACTACCTTTTGAATCACCCCTGTAGGTATCAACTGATCATCAATGGGTGTAAAATAATCTGCATTAATTTGCAACAGATGATCATTCACATTCCCGTTGCCTGCTCCTTTTAGGTTAAAAAAAGAATGATGCGTAAGATTGATGATGGTGGTTTGATCGGATTGTGCGAAATACTGAATACTTAACTCATTTTCATCTGTAAGTTGATACTCAACGCTCACGGTTAAATTCCCAGGATAACCCTCCTCCATGTGTGGTGAAAAATAGCTCAAAAAAAGCTTATTCTCTGTAAATGAATTCACTTTCCAAACAACGGATTCAAAGCCTTTATTTCCACCATGTAAGTGATTTTCTCCATTATTTTTTACCAAAAGATACGTACTGTCCTCTAAAACAAAACGCCCCTTTGCAATACGGTTTCCATACCGGCCGATCAACGCACCAAAATATTTTTCTTTAGATTTCTCATAGGTATCCATGTCATTAAACCCCAAGACGACATCTTCAAAATGACCTGTTTTATCAGGCAGCCATAGGGAGACCACCCGGCCCCCATAATTGGTGATTTGAGCGGTCACCCCCCATTTATTTTTGAGCGTATATAATTTCACCTCTTGATCATCTATGATGGTATCAAAAGTCTCAGAAGAAATCAAATTCAAGCCCATTTTTTTCTCAAAAAAACATGTGGCAAAGCACAAGCTAATTGAAATTAACAAAAGGCTTCGCAAACGTCTTTTCATAATTTGTAGTCAATATTATTTGAGCATCACACAACAAAATCACATGAACCGGGAAAGTCATTCTACCCATCCATTATCAAAGTAGACCTCAATGAATTCTTGATCCAATTCCTCAGAATCTTGATATTTTATTCTCATATCTTTTAATTCCAATTTTAATTGGGTCACAATGCTGGCATACGCCGGATCATCGTATACATTATTTAATTCTGATGGATCCTTCATCCTATCGTAGAGCTCCCACTCATCTACGTCATAATAAAAGTGAACCAATTTATAGGCTTTAGAAACGATCCCGAAATGCCTTTTTACCATATGGACGGCAGGGTACTCATAATAATGATAATAAACGGCCTCGCGCGTCCAGGTATCTTCACCTTTCAACAAGGACAAAAGACTTTCTCCTTGCATATCTTCTGGCGCTTTGATATCGGCTACCTCCAACAAAGTCTGTGCAAAGTCTAAGTTTTGAACCATTTCATCATTCGTGCTTCCGGGAGCAATATGTCCTGGCCATTGGATTAAAAGCGGGGTTTTAAAAGACTCATCATATATGAATCTTTTATCAAACCAACCATGCTCTCCTAAATAAAATCCTTGGTCTGAAGTATAAATAATCATCGTATTTTGGTCCAATCCGGTTTCTTCAAGATAATCTAGTAACCTACCAACATTGTCATCTACAGACGCAATGGTTCCTAAATAATCCTGCATGTATCTTTGATATTTCCACCGCATTTTCTCCTCCCTTGACATGCTGGGCCAACGTTCCTTAAACTCAAGATTAATTGAATCAATAATAGGATCATATAAGGCCTTTTGAGCATCATTTGCACGGTTGTAAGGTCCAGAAAATCCATCTACCTCGTTCCATTTCATCGCCGGTATCTCCGGTAGTACGCCACCCATTTCAGCTAGGGTTTTGGGTCTGATTTTAGCATCATGGCCATACTTCATGTGAGACAAAAGATTCATTTCAGCTTCCTTTGCCGCTGAGCCCCTCCCTTTATAATCATCAAAAAGGGTTGTGGGTTCTGGAAAATGTCTCTTACTAAATTCTTTGAATTTATCAGCACGTGGCCACCAGGGTCGATGGGGTGCTTTGTGTAAGTACATCAACATAAACGGCTTTTCGGGATCTCTTTTTAGGTCAAGCCAATTTAGGGTAAGATCCGTAATAATATCAGTAACGTAACCTATAATAGTCGTATCCCCCTTTGGGGTAATGAAATCAGGATTGATGTAATTTCCCTGTCCGGGTAAAATCAGAAAATCATCAATACCTTTGGGATTATTTCCAAAATGTAATTTTCCAAACATCGCCGTCTGATAGCCCGCTTGTTGAAAAAGCAATGGGAACGTAATGTTGGTGGTATCAAAGGGCATTCGGTTGTCTATTTTCCCATTCAAATGTGTATGCTTACCAGTCAAGATGGTGGCTCTTGAAGGGGCACATATTGAATTGGTAACACAGGCATTGTTAAAAAGCATTCCTTGTTGCGCGATGCGATCAATATTGGGCGTCACTATTAAGTTATCCTGATAGGCACTTATGGCTTGATACGCGTGATCATCAGACATGATGAAAATAATGTTAGGTCTTACAGGTTTTTTTAAAGCAACCTCCATCCTACCGCATCCCATCATAAGGATGATGATCAGTGATGCATAAACGCCTTTTTTAATTCTGCAATACATAATTGTAACTTTTGACTTCACTATTTAAAACACTCGCAAATAACTTCCCTGAAATTCAGATAAAAAATAGCCTATATAAAGTCATTTAAGATCCTCACCCTCCGTTTTTATGGAGAGGTCTATTTTCTTATTAAACTCATGGAATTAGTGAAAAGTAAAAACCCAATCAACCATGATTTAAATCATTATTAATTTGATATCAGTAAATTAATAAATCTCACGCCAACTCAAGGAATCTAAATTAAATATTTATGTCTACGAAAAAAAATTGAAATAGAGATAAAAAGGAGGACTTAAAGAAGGGTTCTAAAAATGAAATTTTTACAAAAAAATTAACTTTAAATAGGCCCAATCAATCAAATAATCAACTTTTTTAGGCTCTTTCAAGATTTTTTGTACGATTTTTCAAAAAAATTATGGCATTTGTTTTAAAATAACTAGTTTTGTATAAATTAATACAAATAATTATGAGTAACGGTATAGTAAAATTTTTTAATAACACCAAAGGATTTGGATTTATCACACCTGATGAAGGTGGGAAAGATGTGTTTGTTCACCAAACAGGTCTAACAGAAGAAATTCGTGAAGGCGACAAAGTAAGCTACGATGTGCAAGATGGCCAAAAAGGCTTGAATGCAGTAAACGTCAAAGTTTCCTAAGCAGTTTTCTCAAAATACTTTGCAAGCCTGTCAATTTATGACAGGCTTTTTTTATGCCCTTTATATAGTGGGTACTTCCTCATTTTAATGCGTATGCAGGTATCTAACTGGTTATGAACCTTTTTATTCAATACTTGGTTGCATCCAAAAAACACCCTATGAAAATCACGCTTAAGCTAGCTGCCCTCTATAATCTCTGTTGGGGCGCATGGGTAGTATTAAGTCCCAACCAATTTTTCAATCTGGTAGGCATGGAGCCGCTCAATCACCCTATGGTGTGGCAAGGCATGGGTATGGTCATTGGCGTTTATGGTATTGGTTATTGGTTGGCCTCTTATGATCCCATTAGACATTGGCCGATTGTTTTTGTTGGTTTTTTGGGTAAAGTATTTGGGCCTCTTGGATTTTTCATTAATTACTTTCAAGACAAAGTTCCTTTTGCGTTTACATATACCTTAATTACCAATGATTTCATCTGGTGGGTTCCTTTTTTTTATATTTTGAAAATGGCTTATAAAGAATCTCATTAAAAACGTTTATCATGATAAAAATACATCTCCTATTAAAATACAGTTGCTTCCTATTCTACCTCTCGGCTGGAATGAACCACTTTATAGATCCGGATTTTTATTATGGATTAATTCCTGATTATTTACCCTACCCTTATTGGATTAATATAGTGAGTGGTCTTTTAGAAATCATACTCTCTTTACTCCTCCTTTTCGCTAAATATCAAAAAATAGGAGCTTTAGGTATTGTTATATTATTAATTTGCTTCATCCCTTCACATGTCTATTTCATTCAAATCGGGTCTTGCGTAACGGATGGACTCTGTGTGGCTCCATGGATGGGTTGGTTGAGGTTGATCATCGTTCATCCATTATTGATTTTTTGGGCTTGGAATGTGGGGAAATTAAACTTTCGTTTCGCCCGATGAGCATTCCATTAATCCGGCTACTGTTTGACTTCGGGTTATTGGTTTTGATTTGGTTGGTCCAACTCGTCATCTATCCAAGCTTTCTCTATTATGAGCAAGACAATCTTAAACGGTGGCATGAAAAATATACGCAAAAAATCACTTATGTGGTACTCCCCTTGATGATGGGGCAATTGATAATTACTACCATACACCTCTTTAATAATTTTTCTACTTTTACCTTTGGATCATTTTTAATGATTATTACACTTTGGATGATGACGTTTTTGATTTTTGTACCCCTGCACAGCAAAATCTCAAATAATGAAATTAATCTATCTATTGTACATCAATTAATCCGCTTAAACTGGATAAGGACCCTACTTTGGAGCGGGTTATTTGTCTCAAGTCTCTTATATTACCTAACGCATTAACTCAAAGGTGACTTCATGTCCCAGTGCGCTTAATTCATTTAATTATTAATGAAAATGATCTTAACTCATAAAAACACCCACCTCATTTCATTTATCAGCCTCACTTTACTTCTGATACTTTATATCATGACCCTTAATGGCTTTTTTGGCCCCCATCCCATAGGAACTACCAGTACAAGTACAAGACCTCTGATTGTGCCTAAAGGATTTGCCTTTTCCATTTGGGCCCTTATATACACCGGTCTCATCACTTTCCCTATTTATCAGTTCATCAAAAAAAAAGAGGCTCCTCAATGGCGTCCATTACGTGTTTGGTATAGCATCAATGTGATTTTAAATGGCCTTTGGCTAGTTTGTGCCTCTTATGATTGGCTTTGGATTACGGTCATTATCATTCTGATGATGCTCTTTTCTCTCATTAAAATCGATCATCAAATTCGTACTATGAAAAATGAAGGGATCAAAATTAATTATTGGATGGAATCTTTCGTCTTCAGTATTTACTTTGGATGGGTTACCCTGGCTACCGTGCTCAACATTGCGGCCGCCCTCAAATTCTATGAATGGAATACGTGGGGGATTTCTGAGCTTTATTGGTCCCTACTTATTTTATCTGTCACCGGAATCATTATCATTAGACTATTTCGCTGGTACCGCGACCAAGCCTTCATCGCTGTGGGTGTATGGGCCTTTTGGGCACTTACCCTACGACATTGGGAAAGTCTACCCATACTGGCTTATTTTTCGTTAGGAATCATGATCTCCTTTATTCTTTTGATCATCATCCAAATTGTACGACCCACAGAAATGGTTCCTGACTAATCTCAAATCATGCAAATGATGGGTGTTTAAACGAATTTATCGTTCTTCTTATTAGGCAACTTCTAATTTCGGCCGGCCAAGTGCAAATAGCATTTTCTTATGATTGATCAAGGCTTTTCTAAACGAGCCATAATTATGATAAGGGATACCAAACTCTTTCGCTGTTTGCTCAACAATGGGTGCCAATTTCGCATAATGTACATGGCATATATTAGGATATAAATGATGCTCTATTTGATAATTAAGGCCTCCTACGAACCATGAGAAGATTCTATTGTTCCCTGCAAAATTACAGGTTGTTTTGAGCTGATGAGCCATCCAATTGTCAGGGATCAGATCATCTTCAGCTATGGGGTACTCATTTACCTCCATGACATGTGCTGGCTGGAAAACGGATCCTAAAATCAATCCAGCTATGTAATGCATGATAAAAAATCCGGCGAATATTTCTAAAAAGCTAAAAGGAGTAAACATTAACGGAAGTACCATTATATAGGCATAGTAGAACAATTTGCTGATCACTAACCAAGCCCAAGCCTTAGGTACAGAAACATGCTTTGCTAAGATTCCCGATTTTTGATATCCTACCAATTGAGCGAAATCTTTAAAGACGATCCATGAAAAAGACATAAGCCCGTACAAAAGCCATGCATAAATATGTTGGTATTTATGAAAAGACCTTAATTCGGCATGCGGCGTAAACCTTAGGATAAATCTCGGCCGAATGTCTTCATCATGCGTATCTATATTGGTATAGGAATGATGAAATACGTTGTGTTGTATTTTCCAATTGGTCGCGTTTCCTCCAATAACATTTAAACTGTAGCCAATGATTTTGTTGACCAGTGGATTTTTTGAGTAAGACCCATGATTGGCGTCATGCATGACAGACAAGCCAATACCTGCTACCCCAAGTCCCGTAACAAAATAGCACCCCAACATCACCCATACATTGGCTGCACTGTATACAAACGAATAAGGAATGAACAATAAACAAAACATGAAAGCGGTCTTAATAAACATCATTGAATTGGCATTCCTACCTTTTCCAGATAACTTAAAATGTTCGTTAACCCTTTTATTTAAGGTGGTGGCAAATTCTTTATTGATCGAATTTTTAAACCGCAAAATTGATTGGGCACTTTTGTATATTGGCATTTAATATGAGCTAGATGTTGTAATGGTGAACAAACGATTATGTAGGTAAGTTCCGTGAAAGATAACAAAAATTACGCTGCCAATTAAGATAAAAATCGAGAAAAGACAGTTGAATGATAAAATTCCTGCTAAGCCGAAACCAATAATTAGGCAAGTCACTTGAATTATGAGGAACGAAGTAGCCGTTAGAGTACTACAAACTCCCCTAATAAATTAATTCGAAAGCGGTGGTATTTACTCCGCTTAGATTTGGTCAATAATAGCATTTCTGTACCTGCCTTAGGAACGTTTGTCGCTATTAATTTACCGTTATAAAAAGAAGATATACTAGGTACAGTGGTATGGCCGACTACATGTAATTTAGCCTTGTTATTGAGCAAGATCGCATCCAAATAGGAACCTAATGTATCTGTCTGAACATAACCTCTAAACCAAAAGGGCCCGAAAGAATCATATAGATAATCTTTTTGCTCCTCACGCTCAACTTGGGAAAAGCTCACCGAATCAAAGGGTTGTTCCATCAAATGAGAAAAAAGAGGGGCTTGAGTGTACTCATAAACCCGATCATTAAATGATTTCAAAGATGCCCCCATGATGATGCCCCCATGCGCAAATAAAATTCCATCAATTTTAAGTGCTGCGGGCTTGGTTGAAAGCCAGCGCCCCAATACTGACCGAGTAGGATGATAAAGCTGTTGATAGCTCACTTGATGCATATTGGCCACCTGTTGCTCTTTTGCCGAAACATAGCGCAGATCATTTGACATAACCATGATTTCATGATTCCCTAAAATAAGGTGGATCTGACCGCCATGCTGGGCTGCTGATTGCTCCAATTCATAGATGAACCAGGTGAGCCTTAAAGCATCTTTACCTCGATCTAATATATCTCCTAAAAAAACCAAATGTACACTCCCTCCAATCCATTGATGATTTTCATCTATCAATTTTGAGTTTTGAAGGATTTGTACCACCTCATCAAAATTCCCATGAGTATCCCCTAAAACATATACCGAATCCACTCCTTTGAATTCAAAAGCATCTCTCTCATGGTTTGGAACAATCGTGATTTGCCCATTGCCCCCCGAAGGACTTCCAAAATCTATATCCATTGATTGGTCGTATAAAGGTATTTGAACCTTATGAATAATGGACTTAGGCGTGCTGTATGATAAATTCTCTACCTCTTCAGTATGGGTATTTAAATATCCTTCCTCAGGCGCGGAGGTCAGCCAATGTACCTGATAATGATCTCCTTCAATCGAAACATATAATCCATATTTTCCATCAAATCGAAATTTTTGTGGGCTTTTTTCGGATATAAGAACGTAGAAAAATGAAAGAACTAAAAAAGAATAGGTTAAAAATAGGTTAAAGGCAAAAGACATCTTCCAGAATATGTTTTATCAAAAAACATGATTATGCTTCGCCCTACAAACTTCCAACACTTGCCTTTTCGCTTTCTTGGGGTCGTTAATGATCCCATAAAACTGATCAAAATATTTCAAAGTAGATTTTTTAAACTTATCATCGACATGACTTGAGTTTTGATACAACGCATAGATATCATCTTTTTTATCATTATAAATTTGAAAGATTTTCTCATAACTGCCTGGCTGCCTACATAGACCCCTGAAGAGACGTTGTCTTACGCTCGTAATTTGTAAAGCCTCTGCAGGCTGTGCATAAGTAGTCATAATCGCTCCTGCATAATCAAAATCATAAGGCACCGGAATCGGTAATCGATTCGTAGAATCATCCGCTATCAATTTCATATTGTGCTTAGCGCCCACGCCCCAATCCGTATTTCCAATCATAAATTCAAATAAAATCATTAAATCCAAGGCATTGTGTTCACACATATCTTGATTTCTGACCGACTTTTCAGAAACTATTTTTCCTCTTCGCTCAGCCAATATTTCATCTTCTTCTATCAAAAAGGCATACTTAGTAAAAGGATCACTGTTTCCACCAGTATCTACATAGGTAACCCTCAACAACCTCACCCTAAAACTATTCTCTGTTAATATATTGTAATGCTTGTAAGTCAAATACTCTTGCGCGACATAATCATCAAAGCCTTTATTTTTTTGACAATGGGCTACGAGTTTAAGCTTGTCTTGCCCGGTAAATAGATTATCATAATTACCCTTCTTTTTAAAGTTTAATTGTAGTGGCGGGAACTTGCAAACCTCTGGATTGGCTCTTGTTTTCCCTCGCGTTTTGAGCATTACGCTGAGTGAAACATCTGTCCCATCAGCCCCTTTGTAGGTGATGGTTCCATCATGTTCTTCTCTATCTTCAATATCCTTGGTAACTGTTTCGACATCCATCGTCAAGGTTAACTCTAGGATTTCATCCTCTTGAAATAAAGAAGATTGAATCGCCCGATCTATACGACTTTGAGCGGATAACATCACTACTGATCCGAAGAATGTGATCAAGCCTACTAAAAAACGTGATGCAACTAAATATCTTTTTCATCATGTTCGTGATTTAATTTCTATTAATTTTTTAAGGTATCAACATTTGGTCAATTTTATCCACATCAACACGGATGTCATCAGAACCAAATTGATCAAATGGATTCTCGAGCTGGGTTTGAATATTATCTAAGCTTACCAAAATTATGGTATAAAGTGTGGGTATTAGATAACTAAAGTACTCGTCTGCCAATCCTGAAAAGTTTGAAGCTAATAAGGCAAAAGATGGCGCGTATAAAACAGGAAAAACCACTAAAAAAATTTTTCCATACGCTTTCAATCCTATAGGGGTTCGATAATGAAAAATCATTTGCATCTCTTCAAAAGCAACGGAAAAGCGCGTTAGAAAAACGGCCATCCTGGATACCGATCTACCGTGCAGCCCTTGAACCAATAACGTTTTTGAAAATAAACTTAACACTTTAATATTGGTATAAACTTCTTTGGCAAAGGACGCTGATTCTTCAGGATCACTCTCTAAGAAACGCTTTAAGGAAGTAAATAAGTCAATTATTTTTTTCTTACATTCTAAAGCCTTTTCAGGATCCAAATCTTTTGGATGGTCTACGGCTATTCTATAAAATCCATACATAAAGCCTTTGCAAGCCGCTAAGCTTACAAGTCCTTGCTCTCTTCTCGCATACGCCGAATTAATCGCAAATACAACAGGAAATATGATAGCAATACTCACCAATGCCAAAGGTAAATCCGCATGGATTTCGTATGTTATGCAGATATAAGTGGCACAAATAGATAAAAAGGTTACAAAAAAAGTTTTGAAATTGGTGATGTAATAAAAATCCTTAAAAAATCTCATTTTAGGTCGTTTGTTGGCATAAATATATCAATATTTCACAATATAATAAAATGCGGCATAACATTATTAATACCAAGCAAAAGAGTTAGAGGAAATATAAATATCTATGCCTCTTATCCAAAATTATCTTGGGGATTTGAGTTCAAACTGAGTTAGTTTTGACTTCATAAAAAAATACCCTCCCATTTCTATGGGAATTTGAAAAAATGATAAGTCCAATTTTTAAAGCATCCCTAAAATGTCAGCAATTATTCATATTTCCCCTTTAGGTTTTCCATGGCAAACCAAAGATCCTTTCTTGTTTTGCGCCTTTCATGAAGATACCTATCCTCCAGGCAATACAGCGTTGGGTCCCGACCCTACTTTACTCACCGGAAGAAATTTAGGACAAGATTTCCAAAGTAAAGATGGCTTCAGGATGTATCACGGCACCGTCGTGCCTGGTTTTCCAGCCCATCCGCATCGTGGTTTTGAAACGGTAACGATCGCACAAAAAGGATTAGTGGACCATTCAGACTCTCTCGGAGCTGCGGGTAGATTTGGTAATGGTGATGTACAATGGATGACTGCGGGCAAAGGAGTTCAGCATTGCGAAATGTTTCCTTTATTAAATACATCAAAAAATAACCCTTTATTGATGTTTCAGATCTGGATCAATTTACCAAAAGCTAAAAAAATGTGTGCTCCTCATTTTTCCATGCTATGGAGTGAAGAAATCCCCAAATATATCCACCATGATGATCAAAATAAAAAAACGGAAGTAACGGTGATTGCCGGAACGCTCTTCGATACGGAAAGCTTACCTCCCGCACCCGATTCTTGGGCCAATAATCCAGAGAATGGAGTTTTTATTTGGACTTTGGAAATGGAACCAGGAGCCCAATGGATCCTACCTGCTCATGGCGCTGACTTGAGTCGAACGCTGTATTACTTTCAAGGAAAAGACGTCGAACTAGAAAATAAAAAAGTCTTACCCAATCATCTGGTTGAAATGGTCAGTGACCAATCTCTTCGTATCACTAACGGCCCAGAGGTCAGTCATTTCTTATTGCTACAGGGAAAACCTATTAACGAGCCCATCGCTCAATATGGCCCTTTTGTTATGAACCATCAATCTGAAATTCAAGAAACGATGCGAGAATATCAATTAACTCAATTTGGAGGGTGGCCTTGGCCAAAACCCGATCATACCCATGCACATACGTCGGGGAGATTCGCTAAGTATGCCAATGGTAAAATCGAAACAAGATGAGGTCTATATTTCTTATTCGATGAGGTTATTATTATCTTATGCCTAAATACATCTCAAATGAAAATACTTACCTACATATATACACTGCTCTTTAGTAGCTTTTTGATCGGACAAAACCTAACAGGGGCTTGGTCATCCTCGACAGATCAAATACAATCTGTTTGGATCATGACTGCGAATCATTTTTCTATTACAAAATATGAAACCGACCCTGCGGTATTCATTTCAACCGCGGGGGGAAGTTGGGCAACAGCAGATAATCATGTTGTCTTGAACTGGGAGTTTGATACCTCATCACCTGAAAAAGTAGGCACCCAAACCAACGTTAATTTCTTGCAAAGTGATGATAACATCCAATGGGAAAATACTTTGTGGCGTAGGATCGATAAGGGTCAACCAGGCGCCTTGCAGGGTGCTTGGCTGATTACGGGGCGTGAGCGAGAGGGTGTCATTTCTGAGCGCGTACCCGGAGTGAGGAGAACTATGAAAATACTCTCAGGTACCCAATTTCAATGGATTGCCTATAATATTGAAACCAAAGAATTTTTTGGTACTGGTGGGGGTAGCTACCAGACCGTAAATGGTCAGTATACGGAAAAAATAGAATATTTCTCTAGAGATAACAGTCGGGTAGGCGCGCGCCTTCAATTTGATTTTGAATTACAACAGGGCAAATGGCATCACAGTGGCAAGAGCAGCAAAGGAAAACCTATTTATGAGGTATGGTCAAAAAGAGCGGATTTAGGTATTTGATCGGCTGATTACATAAAAGTAAATGAACTAAAATGGAACACTTATTTACCGGTGATGCAATCATCGCTTTGATTTCCTTAACGGTAATGGAAATCATTTTAGGAATTGATAACATCATTTTCATCTCCATCATTACCGGAAAATTACCGGTTGTATCCCAAACAAAGGCAAGAAATACGGGCCTACTGCTGGCCTTGGCTTTTAGAATAATGCTCTTATTGACGATCAAGTGGATCATCGGCTTGACGACGCCCATCGTGAGCCTCCCTGTTTGGGGCGATTTACCTCTCTTTGAACTCAGCATCAAGGATATCATATTGGTAACGGGCGGGACTTTTCTTATTGCCAAAAGCGTGCATGAAATTCATGAAAAGCTAGAAGGTGAGGATGTCATACCTGATCATATGCCACAACTTCAAACCTTTGCCGCTACACTGGGTCAAATCGTACTGATCGATATTATTTTTTCCTTTGATTCGATCTTAACCGCGGTAGGCCTTTCAGATCAAATTATAGTCATGATCTTAGCGGTCATTTTTGCGATGATCGTTATGCTCATTTTCTCTCAGAAAATAAGTGATTTCATCAATAACAGGCCTACGATAAAAATGCTGGCACTGGCGTTTTTAATTTTAATCGGATTGATGCTCGTGATGGAGGGCATGCACCAACATGTGAATAAAGGTTATATTTATTTTGCCATGACCTTTGCCCTAGTAGTTGAGTTATTTAATGATAAACTGCGCCGTAAATCTGGCGCTCCAATTCAACTGAAAAAGAGCAAAATGATAGCGAAAATCAATATGAGTCAGGAGAAGTGAATGATTTTTACAAAAATAAATCCTCAGTTTTAAGAAGCTTAGGCTAACTTAATTCGGTTTAAATTACCCTTTTGTGAAAAGTAGCTCTAAGTTATCCCTTAATGTCCCCATGAAAAAAATATTAGCCTTTTTGATTTTACTTTTTTTGGTTATTTACGTATCCCTAGGTTGGTTTTTCTCTTCATTAATTATTGTCCCCTGGAGATCTCAACCTGACTTATCTTCGCTAAATAAATATGGAGTCGTAGCACCTATTGAAGTATTAACAGATGACAACGTTTCATTGAAGGGTTCTTATCTTAAAAATCCTAATGACAGCGTCTTTTGCGGTGCCGTCGTCTCTCATGGTTGGGGAGGAAATAGGATGGGAGGTGCTGAATACGCTCCTTATTTTTGGAAAAAAGGTTGTGACATCATACTTTATGATCATCGAGGGCATGGAGAAAGTGGTGGATCATTAGGTACTTGGAGCATCTTAGAACGCAAAGACCATCTGGCATTCTCTGAAGTCCTGATGCATAAGTCGGAGCTGTCGCTCGATCAAATTGGATGGATTGGGAAATCTTGGGGTGCTGCGGCGGTATTGGCAGCCAGTTCAGTCACTCCAGAAGTCGGTTTTATATTGGCTGATTCTCCTTATCGAGACATTAAATCTGCGGTAAATGAGCGGGCTTTGAGACGTTACGGAAGTTGGATCGAAATATTTTATCCCATCACCTATTTCTTAGTGCAATGGCGGGCACAATTTGATCTGGATGAGGCAAATATTGAAGCATTGGCCTCAGAAATACGCGTACCTACATTACTCATACACTCCCAATCGGATGATCAGACGTCCTCTTGGCAGTCTGTAGATATCAATAAAAAATTAAATCATAAATATGCTATTTTTCATCATACCAATTGGGGGTCTAAGCACTGTAAAGATATGAAGGATCATCCCCAAAAATATGAGGCATTGATCGATGATTTTTTAACTGAAAAGGCCCCAAACTGGCCGCATTTCTAAAAATCTATTTGTGATTCCAGCTGTTTCCTTTCAGAAGCACTTAATTTGAGTTTATCTACGACATAATTGTACGTGGGGCGAATGAGTGAGAACCACACCAAGATCCCTAAATAAATAAAAACGAAAAAATAATCTCTCAATACATAAATGGCGACTAAAGCAGTGATGGCCGCTAGTTCCATGAACATGAACTTTTTAATATAAATATGGTAAAATGAGGATAGTTTAGCTGAAACTACAGCCTCAGACGAAACCGATTTTAATCCCTTTTTTGTAATTTTTACTGAAAAAAATAAGAGAAGAAACACTAAAGTAAAAGCAATCAATCTAACGGTCCACTTGCTTTGATCTGAGAGCAAATCAGCTTGATTCCCCTCAGCCTCCATTTCCAATAACAACCAACAAAATGGAAGAAATGAAATCGCAATGATAGCATTGAAAAATAATGAAACCTTTTGGTAAAATGCTACCCAATTATTAAACATAAAATATGTATACTTCCCTATTTACCTCTCGTAAAAATATAAAAAAATAGCGATTCATTCGAGAGATAGCTGCAAATCTGGTGTCAAGGCACGGCCCACGCACAACAGTGCGAACCCTTCTGCAATTTCTTCTTCAGAAAGGCCATCAGCATCTTTAATATCAACTTTTCCTGACAATACCTTGCCACGACAAGCGGTACAAAAACCACTTTTACATGAATAGGGCATGTCAATTCCAGCCAAAAGTGCTTGATCTAAAATGGGCTGATCACCATCTATTTTCAGCTCATGGTTCGTTCCATCCAAAAGAATAGATACATTGACTTCATTTGAGCCCTTCAAATTCTCGCCAAGATGCTTACCTACAAATCTTTCTATTTGAATTTGTTTAGGTAGAACTCCAAATTGATCCAACCCAGACTGAATAATTTTCATCATCGGATCGGGACCACAAATGAAATAATGGGTTTGCGTACTCACATTTGATTGCTCAAGAATGGTGTGCACCAAGGGCTCTGTAGGCCTACCCAGGTAATCTGCCGGTGTTATTGCATCTTCTTGTTCCAAAATATTAATCCAATGAAAATTTTGAAACTGTTTACTTAATTTATTTAAGTCTTCCTTAAATATGATATCCGCAGATGATTTGTTTGCGTAAACAAGTAGCACCCCTGTTTTGGGTTCTAAATGAAGAGCCGACTTAACGATAGAATAGAGGGGTGTAATTCCAGATCCTCCTCCAATCAATACCAGTTGTCTTGATTTTTCACCATCAAAACGGGTAGTAAAAGTACCCATCGCTTCCATAACCCTGAGTCTCTGGCCTATCTGATAAGTATCATTGATATGATTAGACATTACACCATTGGCCACTCTTTTTACAGTTACTGCCGGATGTACATCTATATTTGGTGCTGAGCACAAAGAATAGGCCCGCCTAATTTTAACACCTTTGACCTCATCAATCAGCGTTATAAATTGACCTGACTGGTACGAGAAATCTTGATCTAATGTGTCAAACACGAGATTGACTGCGTCATCTGTGATTTTTACAATTTCTTTTATTGTAAGATCCACATACCTTTCATTCCCTTTTTTATTTTTTTTATCTTTTTTAAATAAACCAAAAACCATTCTTTTAAAAATCTTTATTTGAATGGTAAAGGTAATTCCATAGTATGGTGGTTGCAAATCATTGGGATTCCGTATTTTTGTAACATACATTTATTTACATGAGCAAAAATCATTCTATCCATGCGATCTCACCTATAGACGGCCGTTATCACAACAAAGTAAAAGTTCTCTCTAACTACTTTTCAGAATTTGCCCTCATCAAATATCGTGTGAAAGTAGAAATAGAATATTTTATAAGGCTTTGTGAACTGCCTTTACCCCAATTAAAGAATGTCGATACTAGTCAATTTGATGCCTTAAGGAATATCTACAGAAATTTCACAGATGCAGATGCTCTTAAAATAAAAGAAATTGAATCGGTTACCAATCACGATGTCAAAGCAGTTGAATACTTCATTAAAGATCATTTTGATGCCCTTAGTTTGGCACCTCATAAAGAATTCATCCATTTTGGATTGACCTCTCAAGACATCAACAATACCGCCATTCCCTTGTCCGTTAAAGAAGCGCTTTCTGAAGCTGTTTTACCTTTGTTGGATGAATTCATGGCCTTGATAAAGCAGTCTGCTGATCTCTGGCAAGAGATTCCCTTACTTGCCAGAACCCATGGTCAGCCAGCATCCCCAACAAAATTGGGAAAAGAAATTGAAGTTTATCTTATTCGACTCAATGAGCAAATGAACCTTATTAAAAGAGGTACCTCATGCCGCTAAGTTTGGTGGGGCCACGGGTAATTTTAATGCACACCATGTGGCCTATCCTGAGATAGATTGGCATCAATTTGCACATCAATTTGTAAATGATGTATTGGAGCTTAAACGGAGCCATCCAACGACTCAAATCGAGCATTATGACCATTTGGCTGCGTTATTTGATGGACTAAAGCGTATTAACACCATACTCATTGACTTAAGTAGAGACGTCTGGTCCTATGTTTCTATGGGCTATTTTAAGCAAAAAATAATGAAAAATGAGGTGGGTTCTTCTGCCATGCCTCATAAAGTAAATCCCATAGATTTTGAGAATGCAGAAGGAAACTTAGGCATGGCCAATGCCTTGTATGAACATCTCGCAGTCAAACTTCCTATATCAAGACTTCAACGAGACTTGACAGATTCTACCGTATTGAGAAATATAGGAGTCCCCATGGCACATTCGATGATTTCTTTACACTCATTGGTCAAGGGTTGGAAAAAACTAGAATGCAACGAAGAGGCTATCAAGGAGGATCTCAATCAAAATTGGGCAGTCGTCGCAGAAGCTATTCAAACGATCTTAAGAAGAGAAGCCTATCCGTCTCCCTATGAGGCCTTGAAAAGCCTGACCCGTAAAAATGAAGTCATTACTGAGTCCACCATCCAAGCGTTTATTGAATCTCTTGACATTTCCGAAAATATCAAAGCAGAATTAAGAGTAATTACACCCTTCAACTACACAGGACTCTAATTATTCTAATTTACTGGCCAATAGATATAAAACAGCCATCCGAATGGCCACACCATTTTCTACCTGATCTAATATCAAGGCATTGTCGGCATCTGCCACGCTTGAGGTGATCTCAACACCTCGGTTAATTGGGCCGGGGTGCAAAATAATGATCTCTTTATCTAGCGCGCTGATCATTTCTTTATTCACACCGTAGTACAAGCTGTATTCTCGAAGCGATGGAAAGTAAGACCTTCTCTGTCGCTCGAGTTGAATGCGTAGAATATTAGCGGCATCACACCAATTCAACGCCTTTCGTATGTCTAATTCTACTTTAACGCCCAAGGCACTGATGTATTTTGGCAATAAAGTTGCCGGACCACAAACCATCACTTCGGCACCCAGTTTTTGTAAGGCAAAAATATTAGATAAGGCTACCCTTGAGTGCAAGATATCCCCTACGATCACGACCTTTTTCCCTTCAATACTGCCCAAACGTTCTCGAATGGAATATGCATCTAATAAAGCTTGTGTCGGATGCTCATGCGTTCCATCTCCCGCGTTCACGATCTTTGAATTAACGTGTTTGGCCAAGAAATGAGGGGCTCCCGGACTCGAATGACGAATGACAATCATATCGACCTTCATCGAAAGTATGTTATTGACCGTATCTAACAACGTCTCCCCCTTCTTAACTGAGCTGCTAGATGAACTGAAATTGACTACATCGGCACTTAGTCTTTTTTCTGCCAACTCAAAAGACAATTGGGTTCTTGTCGAGTTTTCAAAAAAAATATTAGCAATGGTCACATCTCGCAGGGAGGGAACTTTTTTAATCGGTCGATTAATTACATCCTTGAAGTTATCTGCAGTTTCAAAAATTAGTTCTATTTCCTTAAGACTTAACTCCTTGATTCCTAGTAGATTGTTTTTTATCAATTGGTTCATTCGGCTTCGATATTCATTAACCATATAGAATCATCACCATTTTGTTCTTTGAGTCCTACTTCGACATATTGCGAAGCCAAAGTGTTGACTTGCTTACCCACATAATTAGCCTCAATGGGTAACTGCCGCGTATGTAACCGATCAATCAAGACCAATAATTCTACTTTTTTCGGCCTACCAAATGAAATCATGGCATCCATGGCGGCCCGTACAGATCTACCTGTAAATAGCACATCATCAACTAAAATCACATCTTTACCTTCAATCAAGAAAGGCACGCGCGTTTCACTGGCTTTTTTGGGAATGCCCCGCCTACGAAAATCATCTCTGTGAAAAGTGGTATCTAAGTAGCCTACTTCTACGTGACAGCCTTCAAGTTCTTGAATGATTTTTTGAATTCTATCGGCCAAAAATACGCCTCGAGGTTGTAGACCTAAAATTACCGCCGAGGAAAAATCATTATGGTTTTCAATAAGATGCTGACACAATCTTTGAATTGTAATTTGAAGAAGTTGGCTATCTAAGAGCAGTCGCTTTTGCATCTGAAATAATGCAAATATAAAAGATTATCCCTATTAAATATCCTCTTTACCTACATAGTGAATTTTATTTAAGTAAAATATCTCTTTAAATGAGGTGTTCCTATTCGAAGAAGACAATATTTGCTGCTTTCCAAAAGCTAAAATAAACTGATCGTACCATGATATGACAGATTCTATTTCTGGATTTTCCCACATCCATTTATCCGCATCAACACCTAGCGATACAAGAATCTCAAGCTCATGCTCGACAATCTCTTGACCCTTAAAAATTCTTGCCCTGATCTTATTTTTATTTAAGGTGTAAACTTCAAGTCTATCAAAAACCGAATGGAATGTTGCCCTTTTTTTTCCTAAACTCATAAAAAACATATCCTGCATAGGGAAGCTGTGGTCCCAAAGCATATTCCCTTCCTCATCAAAGGTCACCGCAAAGGAATGCGTATAATTAAATCCTGAATTGGAATATTGGATATGATCTAAGTTTGAACTAGGTATAAAGGTTTGAATATCTGTATTTTGGGGATAATACACCTCTCCTGACAAAATAAGCTGTCCTTTGTTATGTATCATCTCATTAATGATTACGCGATAATTTAAATTTATTTTTTTTCCCTCCTCCGTTTTTCTTTTAATGCGATCCTTTAACTTTTGCTCTTGAGCTAACCCCATAAATTCGAAAAAATGCTCAAAATAGGCAAAATCATAATATTTGAGAAAACTCCGTTGGTCTCCTGTAAATTTGGAAATGAACAAGCCTTTACTCAGCCTCGTTCCATTGCTAGAAAAGCTTCCTGCCAAATAGCGTGAATTTTCTAATGGAGCTATCACCGTTCCATTGAGTAAATTTCTGCCTCGAGTAGCCACTCCCTTATTTTTAAATAATTGTTGGTTTTCTCGCGAGTAACTATAAATGGTTAAACCCAAATTTTTTGTTCTATTTTTTTCTGCCATTATTACAGAAAAAATACCGCTCAAATCGTCAATTGATATATTCACTATTTCATTTTCATTCCCATATATTCCCGGGACTACTTGAGGATTATTACTTTTATTAAAGGTCACGACAACAGGCTTATGGTTCGTCGTACCCCCTACAAGAATGAAATCATTTAATGCCTCAAAATGTGTTACTTCAATAGGGAAAACTGTGGATATTTTTTGCTCTTCGGAAGATCCCGTATTTAGATTTATTTTAAAAACCGAAAAAAGATCTTTTTCATACTGTTTTCTTGAAAAAAGAAGCTGAATCTGATCTAAAGAATGATCCCATCCCAATAATGTATAACCCAAGGGTACAAAAAACGGTGTTTCCCTATATACCGTCAAAGCAGTGTCTAGATGTATGAGTGACCCTGCCGATTGAGCATCTCCAAATTTGTTGAAATTATTGACCCACAAAACAATGCCATTCTTTGTGGCATAGATTACATGAACGTCTTGAATCTCATTGGATATTGGCAAAATAAATTGTGCCGAATTGACCAAATGACCACCCGTAGTAGCTTGAATATCCATTTGAGCTTTCACCACTAAGGCGATTAAGAAAATGTGTATGTAAATAGCAACTCTTAACATCTATTATGAGCTTAAATAATGACCTCATACTCCCCTTATTAAAACCATAGCATGGCCATGGGTGGCAGCCTGAACTCCTGATCGATCATTTTTATCCTATCAATGAATACAAAGCTCAATACTTTTGCTCTACGTATTTATTAGATTTCATCACAGGTTAAATCAGGATAACACCATGCTGTCTTACTTTTTAACTTTAAGCAGGGACATCGTAATGAAAGAATAATTTAAAGTTAGTCTATCCTCATTTTGAATACCTATTTTATCCCTAAGAAAATAAAAAAGCATTTCAAATGGCTATCTTTACCCATCAAAATAATTTTATGAAAATATTAATTCTTAGGTTTTCCTCTATTGGTGATATTATCCTAACCACTCCTGTAATTAGGGCATTAAAAACACAAATTGAGGATGTGAAAATCCATTTTGCAACCAAAGAACGATATGCTAAACTACTTGAAGAAAATCCATATATAGATCGAATTCATCAATTGACAAACAAAGAGAGTGATCTAATAACCGAATTAAAAGCAGAAAAATTTGACCTCATCATTGACCTGCATCACAACTTAAGAACTTGGTTAATTCAAAAAAGATTGGGAGTCGAAGCTTATAAATATGATAAACTTAATATCAAAAAATGGTTGTATACTAACCTTAAAATTGATCGATTACCCAATCTACATATCGTAGATCGATACCTGGCCACACTGGCTCCATTACATATTAAACCTGACACCTTAGGCTTAGATTATTTTATCCCCGAAAAAGATGAAGTTCAAAATAACTGGCTTCCCGTTACCCATCAAAATGGATACATCGCTGTCGTTATTGGAGCCACCTACTACACCAAAAGACTGCCACTTGACCGTTTGATTGAATTGTGTGACCGCATCAACAAACCCATCATCCTACTTGGAGATGAGCGCGACAAATCCGTGGGTGATCAAATTTATAAATTCTTTGAAAAGAAGAGCGCTCAAACACTGAGTGAAGAAGATATCGAGTTGAAACTAGGGAAAAAAGCGGTCATATTCAATGCCTGCGGCAAATTCAACTTGAATCAATCTGCTTCATTAATTAAAAATGCAAATTTTGTTTTTACACATGATACTGGGCTGATGCATGTAGCGGCTGCATTTAAAAAACATATCTTCTCCATTTGGGGGAATACAACGCCAAAGTTTGGCATGTACCCCTACCGGACTACCTTCATAGTTTTTGAAAATACACAACTTAAATGTCGTCCTTGTTCTAAAATTGGTTTTGAAAAATGTCCAAAAAACCACTTTAAATGTATGAACGATTTGACCTTTGATTTCTATCTTCCAAATTAAATGATTTAGTAAAACATATCCTCAAAAGAAAAATGACCAAAATAAATAATCCTTTCTTCTTTTACTCTGAAAACTTACCTAAAACGCTGAACAGAATCAAAGCAACACTGGTATTCAGCACCTATCAGGCAGGAAAATTGATCTTCATCAGTTCCTTAAATGGAAAAACAATTATAAAATATGCCAAAAACTTCAAAAGACCCATGGGCATTGCCATAGATAAAAATAAAATGAAACTCGCCGTGGCCAGTAGAACTTCAATCAATGTGTTTGCTAGTAATGAAGTTTTAGCGCTTTCTTATCCTGAAAAAAAGAGTAGATATGATCAGCTTTTTATTCCACAAGTGAAATACCACACGGGTTATTTGGATACCCATGAAATTGAGTTTGGAGCAGAAAACGAACTATATTTCATCAATACCATGTTTTCCTGTATCAGTAAAGTCAGTGCTGATAAACATTTTGAACTGTACTGGAAACCTGATTTTATCACTGAACTTTTACCCGAAGACCGGTGTCATTTAAATGGTATGGCTATGAAGGATGGTAAACCTGCTTTTGTGACGATGTTTGATACCACTAACACCTCTTTTGGGTGGAAAAAAACACCCAAAGAAACCGGTTTACTAATGGAAGTTGAAACAGGAAAAGTACTACTTGATCAATTAGCTATGCTATTTTAGCAGTTTTTGATGATAAAATTTATTTTCTCCTTTCAGGAACAGGTGAAATCAAATGTTATGACTTGAATACCAAAAAAGTGACACTTATTTCCAAAATAGATAGCTTTCTCAGAGGATTGGTTGTGCATGACGATTTTTTAATTGTGGGTACTTCTAAATTGAGAGAGGAGACGACTACCTTCAAAGGCCTTCCTTTTTCTGTAGAAGATAGTTACTGCGGTATTTATATCCTCAACCGTACTACAGGTAAACCCATGGGGGGTATCTCTTATACAGATAATATTAGAGAAATATTTTCCTTGAAATTATTATTTGATGTTCAAGTTCCAGGTATTTTGGTTGAAAATGATGAGTCTCATGATAAAAGCATAATGGCTGATCCAAATTTAAACTTTTGGATAAAGCAAAAAAAACAATAACTTTGTTTACTAAAATCAATTCAATAGATTTGTTGATTAAAATCATTAAATTATTCTATTTTGAAAAATAATCTTAAATACTTAGTTCCTGCCGCCGCAGTAACCACACTTTTTTTGGTAGGTTGTGGAGATGACGATGTAGTTGAGGCTGCAGATTACCCTTGTGAGGGCACAACGGGTAACGAAGCACTTCTTGGAGGTAGCTGGAAGCTTACTAAAGAAGATGGTGGTACTATCTCAGACTCACTTTTCACAAATGAGGACGGAGATCAATATGCCTATTCGTTAATATATGCTTTTGAATGTGGTGGCGATTTTGATATTAAGGAAATCTATACTTATACCGACGATGAGCAAAATCCTATAATTTATGAATATGAAGGTAGCTGGGATTTTACTGCAGCTGATGGAACGATAGGTATTAGCTGGGAGAGTGATGACTTTGCCTATGAGTGGGATTTTGATATCGAGTCTGTTAGTGAGACTATTTTGAAAGGCACGTTGTACACTGAGGCAGATACAACTGCCCTAGAGTTCGAAAAAATATAACGGAATTAAACAAAAAAGCCTGATATGAATATTTATATCAGGCTTTTTTGTTTAATTCCAGTCCATTTCAGATAATTATTTATGGCCGCCTATCTTTAATATAGATTTTCACGAAATTTAATTCATGAAAATACGCTACATTTTAAGGCATGCCAAATCATCTTGGAATTTCAACTTGTTCTAATAGCTTGATCGACCACTAGGAAGTATAGGAAGGAAACAAATCATGAAGATAGGGAAATACTTTGCTAAACATGTAACGTCTCCCAATCAAATCACAAGCAGCCCAGCCAGCAGAGCCTTTTATACGGCCTTATTCGTCGCGGAAGCATGTGGAAACCTTTGAGAGGTATTTCCTATAGAGATAATATTAGAGAAATGTTTTCCTTAAAATTGTTATTCGATATTCAAGTCCCAGGTATTTTGATTGAGAATGACGAATGATATGATAAAAGCATCATGGCCAACCCCAATCTGAATTTTTGGATAAAGTAGAAAAAATTGTAGATTTGCGATGATTAAACATCAAATTTATGAGCAGTGAAGCATAATCTCAAACACATAGCCCCTGCCGCGGCAGTAAGCACTCTTTTCTTGTTAGGCTGTGGAGAAGATGAGGCTATACCTGATTGTACAGGTGATGAAGCACTTTTAGGAGGCAGTTGGCAACTACTAAAAGAAGATGAGGTAACGATTCAAGGACAGATATATACCAATGATTTTGGAGAAGAGTATACCTACGCGATTGTTTATGCATTTGAGTGCGGTGGCGATTTTAAAAAATGGCAAGTTTTTTCATATTCCGATAATCCACAAAATCCTGTCAATGATTTATATGAAGGTACTTGGGAGTTTGATTCAGCAGATGAAACTATCTCTATCGGCTGGACGAATGGATATGGAGACAGTTATGAGTGGGATTTTGAAATTGATGTTGTTAGTGAAACTCTATTAAAAGGTAGCTTATACACCGAGGAGGATACTATTCTCCAAGAATTCAGTAAGCTCTAATAAAGATATTTTGTAAAAAAACCTGAAATGAATGATCATTTCAGGTTTTTTTGGTTTGTTACGAGGCCTGTTAATTACAGATAACTATTTGTAAAATGGGTTTTTAATGAAATTTGATTCATGAAAACACTCTACATCGTTAGGCATGCTAAATCATCTTGGCATTTCAATGTGCTCAAAGATCACGATCGACCCCTAGGAAGCAGAGGACGGAAACAAGTCCTGAAGATGGGGAAACACCTAGCTAAATATATAAAACCTCCCGATCAAATCATCACTAGTCCAGCCAGTAGGGCGTTTTATACGGCCTTATTCATGGCGGACGCATGGGGCATCGACGAGAACAAACTTACATTGAATAATGCCCTTTATCATGCCGATCAACAAACATTATTAGACATTATTAGAAGCACTGTTGAAACTGATGTTTTAGCCATTTTTGGTCACAATCCAGAATTGACTTCGTTGATCAATTGCTTTCATATAAATGGTATAAATAATTTGCCTACCTGTGGTATCATTGGATTTACTTTGGATATCGAAAATTGGAGAGATCTCAATTCGGCTCGCTTGACACCTAAATTCTACTACACCCCCCGATCCATTGAGGAAGATGCCCAGCCTAAAGAAGCTAACTAAATGGGACTAATTATTCCGTTTCCCAACGCCAATCACCACCAATTATTAATTTTTCTTTTAAGTTATTATCTATCATAAACTGTCTGGTAGTTTCACTATCCATCTTCGTGGCAGGTAATTTGTCCGCATCGGCCAAAGCGTATAACATCATGGTTCCAAATCGGGAAGTATTGGTGATGTGGGACTCATTAACCAGATCAAAATCGTCACAATCAGAGTGATAACAACCATAAATAGACGGATCTAAATCAGAGATCACACCTAGAATCGGCACGCCTTCTAACATAAACATCTGATGGTCACTATGTAATCCTGAACGGTTTGAAAAGCTCCCATCATAGGCGGTATCAATTTGCTGTATCTCCATATTCAGCTCCTTAAAAAAATTCATATCAGCTATTTTTCCACCCGCATTGATGCCTTTGGGATTCCCTGACATATCCAAATTAAACATATATTTGATTTGATCCATAGTACCTGCTTGACTGAACAAATCTACCATATATCGCGAACCAAATAATCCCTGTTCCTCTCCCATGAACAGCACAAATTTTAGGGTTCGTTTTGGTTGCAGTCCATTGGCCATAAAAGCCCTAGCAATATCCAAAACGGCAAAGGAACCAATCCCATTGTCGATGGCTCCTGTCGCTAAATCCCAAGAATCTAAGTGGCCCCCCAATACAATGATTTCGTCAGGTAATGTCGATCCCCTCAAGGTAGCCACCACATTTCGCGCATTGATCAAATCACTATTATTGGTCATCTCAATGCTCGCCGTGACCGCTCGTGCTTTGAGCTTCTCTTTGAGCGCAAATCCATCTTCTTTACCTATGCATACCGCAGGTATATCCAACATTTCCCCCGTTACCGAAGCAGTGCCCGTAAGTAAAACGCCACCTGCTACTTGATTAATAATAATAACTCCCGTCGCACCATATTGAATGGCCAATGCAGTTTTTTCACTTCTGTGAAGATTATTCAAGTCGGGGTCACTGTCTGGCAAGATGGATATATAAACCAGGGCAATTTTATCTTTCACAGCCTCCGGAGAGGCCAGATAATCCATTGCTAATCCATTGCCCATATCTACTACCTGACCCGACACGCTGGACACCACGGGGGAATGTCCTAAAGTAACCACAGGTATAATGACTCCGTCAAGACTCAATGACACATCTCCTCGTGACCAGGCTTCCACCTCGAAAGGCTGATAGGCTACATCTTCAAAGCCATAAGATCTGAATTTTTCATACATATAAGTTTCTGCCTGCGCTCCATTAGTGGAACCTGTCAAACGATGACCAATGGTCGACGTAGCTTCTCCTAATGTAGCATAAGCCTGAGCATTGGCTTTTACTTCTGTATCTATGCGCTGAAAAGTTTGAATTCGCGTCTCGTGGGTGGGTGAGCAAGCGATCAACGAGAAAATGACAAGACCTCCAAGAATTATATAGCTATTCATAATATAAAATTTTTCTCTTCAAAGATAATCATGAAGACTTATCATGCATGATTACCGACTTTTTTAGACTTTTAATTTACATGAATGGTTTATTAATAAGATTGCTCTCTGGAAGATACTAAACATAAGTTTTCATACTCCGCAGCCTAACCTATTTTATAGACCCCATGAATCGAGGTGGGTGAAGATCTCTCGAATATCTCCATTTGATTGTAGAAATCTATCAAATAAGTTTTTGAACCCCTCTCATGAAACTTCATCAGACTATGAGTTATTTTGGTGTAAAATTTATTTATTCATCAGAGATCATCAAATCAAGTATTCAAAACAGGTGCCTGAGCTCTCATCTGCCGGAATGTCAAATTGATACGAGGCGTCGTCACTTTTTTAGTTGGGGGTAAGCGATGCTGCCAATAATCTTGGGTCTGATCCTGCATCGTCAACAGACTTCCAGATTGAAGGGAAATAGAGACCGTTTCTTTGGTCCTAATATGCTTGAAAGCAAACTTACGTTCTGCACCAAGACTCATCGAGGCAATGACTCCATGCTTGACCAGCTCTTTCTCTCCATCGCTATGCCATGCCATACCTTCTGTCCCAGTATGGTAAAGATTGAGTAGACATGAATTGAATTTAACCTGTGCTTTTTCTTCAGCAAGCCCTTTGATCGCTTCAAGGGTGGGGGTCCAAGACAATGCGTGCTTGGTTACCTTTGAGTAGGTATAAGCATAAGGTGCATCTCCATACCAAGCTACCTTTCGTTTGGTAATGATGCGTTTACCAAAAATAATAGCTTCATCATTTCTCCAATCAATTTCAGACCTCAGAATATCGTAATAACTGGTGGTTGCTCTAGGGTCTATTATAGGTCCGTAATAATACGCACAGCCATCATAAGGCAACCGGTTTTGTTGACTATCAATAGCAAAAAGTTCCATAGATTTAAATATTTTAGAAGCATTGTAAACGCCTTGCTTCACAGCAAACATAGTTACCAAACACAATCCTGCAAAACCTTATGCCCTTTCATGGCCATTCTTACCAACTTTAACGGTAGAACAAAAGTATATTTAGAGCTTTTATCGTGAAAGTGAGCTCCACTTCTTTTTAAATTAAATGATATGTTTTTTTTAATAGTTTTTTTGAGCAATATTGGTTTATGCAAATTGACATCAAAAAAGCCGCTGCACGGATATCGGGTCAAGTGCTCCAAACGCCTCTGTTCTACTCGAAATATTTAAGTGCCCTGAATAAGGGTCAGGTCTATCTTAAACTAGAAAGTGAACAATATACGGGATCTTTCAAGGCAAGAGGTGCATTGAATAAAATGTTAGGCCTTTCTTCATCCGAAAAAGCCAAAGGATTGATCACCGCCTCAACGGGAAACCATGCGCAAGGATTCGCTCGAGCCCTTGAAATAGCAAATGCTGAGGGTACTATTTTTTTACCTACGAATGCCGAGCCATCTAAAGTTGAAGCGTTAAAAGCCTACAAAGTTGGACTGAAATTTCATGGAGCAGATGCACTGACAACAGAATTATACGCCATGAAATTTGCAAAGGCTTCTGGGCAAACCTGGATCTCTCCCTATAATGACCCCGATGTTATTGCTGGCCAAGGGACCTTGGCCTTAGAAATGACTTCTCAATTGGCTTCGATTGATGCTGTACTTGGCTGTATTGGTGGTGGTGGCATGATGTCCGGTGTGGCCACATGGTTACATCAGGCGAGTCCCAAAACTAAAATCATCGGATGTCTGCCTGAAAACTCCCCGGAAATGTATCTCAGCGTTAAAAAAGGCGAAGTCGTTTTTATGGAAACTCCTTTACCTACACTCTCAGATGGATCAGCTGGAGGATTGGAGTCTGACGCCATCACTTTTGATATCTGTAGAAAATTAATCCATAATTATGAACTCACATCAGAAAGTGAAATCGGACTAGCCATAAAGTATATGGTAGATAAGCACCATAAAATTATTGAAGGTGCCGCTGGAGTGGCCTTAGCGAGCTTCTTCAAAAGAGCCGCTGAATTGGAAAATCAAACGGTAGTCATCATCATTTGTGGCGGTAACATAACTACCGAGAAATTAAAATCTTTGCTGTGAGTATTGATTTTAACTTGATCTCAATAAAGGAACGTCCTACTTAGGCCATGGAATGATTCATTTGAAATGTCACTAGATTTAAAAAATGTCACTAGATTTAAATTTTTAGACAAAAAAATAAGATATTGGGCTTTATATTTTGAAAGTACAAATACATACTAAGGTACAAAAATATTTGACCCGTTATTTTTCATTGGAAGCGAATGATACAACGATCCAGCATGAAGTATTAGCAGGAGTAACGACCTTTTTAACCATGGTCTATATCACCGTAGTCAATCCCAGCATTTTATCAGAAACAGGTATGGATTTCGGAGCGGTATTTGTCGCCA
>CAJJBF010000018.1 GCA_905182375.1 Flammeovirgaceae bacterium UBA4465 | reverse complement strand
TCATGGAAGATGATTTCATCAAATTCATCCATAATGGCATCTTCAGGCGTGTCTTGATACATGGACATTTCTTCAAGAATAACTTGGCGTTCCTTTTCAATCTGTTTCTCAGGAAAAGCTGAATTGAATACAATATCAATCAGGAGCTCAACGGCTTTTTCTATGTGAATATCTAAAATAGAGGCATAAAAGCAGATTTTTTCTTTTGTGGTGTATGCATTGAGTTCTCCTCCAAGTGATTCCAATCTATTGATGATATGGAATGATTTTCTTTTATGAGTTCCTTTGAAGGCCATGTGTTCCCAGAAATGGGCAATGCCTTTCTGGGTACTGTCTTCATCTCTACTACCAATATCCAGCATGATGCCTACATGGGCAATTTTGGTATAATTGATTTCTTTATGAATGGTTCTCATCCCGTTGGATAATTCGCTGTAATGATATTCCTGCATCTGTTGATTAAGCCTAAGTATTTTGACTAAAATATTTTATTCTCTTTTTTAGTTCCTTGGAATAATTGTTTTTGGATCATTGGATTGATTAATTTAGCTGATTATGAGACCCAATCGCATACTCATTATTCAAACTGCCTTTATTGGAGACGTGGTTCTTGCCATGCCTTTGATTGCGCAAATGCGCTTGTTTTCCCCAAAAGTAGCTATAGATTTTTTGGTTAGGAAAGGAAATGAAAGCTTACTTGCCGAAGACGCAAGAATACAAAATATTTTGATTTGGGACAAAAAGGAGAAAATTAAGAATTTAATTAAACTGATCAGAGAAGTTAGAAAAGTAAACTATGATGTAATCATTAATGTTCAAAGGTTTTATTCTATGGGTTTACTGACCTTATTGGCCCATGCTAAAGTCAAAATAGGATTCGATAAAAATCCCTTTTCTTGGAGTTTTGACCATGCCATTGCCCATTCATTGACGGACCAGGTTCATGAGGTGGATAGAAATTTGGAATTATTGAAGCCCTTAGGTGTACTAGCTAAGTTGAAGCCAGAATTACAGGTGAGTAAAGCTACGTTTGCCTCTATTGAAAAGTATAAAACAATACCCTATATTACTGTTGCACCAGCTTCTGTATGGAAAACTAAGCAGTTTCCGGCACATAAGTGGATTGCTTTTATTGAGGCCATTGAATCCCAGTTGGAAATTTATATCATTGGTGGTCCTGATGATAAGAAACTAGCAAATGAGATCCAACAACAAACCCATTCGGGCGTAGTAAATCTATGCGGGACCTTAAATTTACTACAATCGGCTGCCCTGATGGAAGGTGCTTTGATGAATTATATGAATGACTCGGCACCCATGCATTTGGCATCCGCCATGAATGCTCCGACCACGGCGATATTTTGTTCAACCATTCCAGCGTTTGGTTTCGGTCCATTGGCCGATGATTGCACGGTCATAGAGAGTGATCAAAAATTAACTTGCCGGCCCTGTGGGATCCATGGATCCAAGGACTGTCCTGAAAAACATTTTGATTGTGCCGAAAAAATTCCAGTTAAATCACTTGTAGCGCGTCTTCCTTAGTGTTTTGATTAATGTCAAATAAATTTTAAACTTAGATTCAAGTATCATGAGATATCACAAAATAGATGCCCACCTTTTTGTTGAAAATAGACAGCGATTAAGTGAACGTCTACCCCTTCATTCAGTGGTGATTCTCTTGTCTAACGATCGAATGCCGACGAATGCTGACGGTACCCTACCGTTTAAGCAAAACAGTAATTTATTTTATTTGACGGGTATTGATCAAGAAGATTCAATCTTGGTACTCGCCCCTGATCACCCCAATGAGAAGTTGAGAGCACAACTCTTTCTGACAGAGACCAATGCACATATTGCAGTATGGGAGGGCCACAAATTATCAATAGAAGAAGGGACTGCCTTGTCGGGTATCGAAGAGATTCATTGGACTTCTAATTTTGAAGCTTCGTTAAAAGAAATTCTTACCGAATGCGATCAAGTATATTTATATCAGAATGAGCATTTGAGAGCCGAAACTAAAGTTCAGACGGCCAATGAGCGCTTTACTAAAAAACTCAAGAAAGATTATCCGTTGCATCAATTCAACCGTTTGGCGCCCTTGTTGTATGACCTAAGAATGATTAAATCTGATGTTGAAATCGATCTGATTAAAGAGGCTTGTCGTATCACAGAATTGGGGTTCCGGGCCATTTTGCCCGTTGTGAAGCCGGATGTTTGGGAATTTGAAGTGGAGGCAGAATATTTGCGCCATTTTTTAAGGAATCGAGCTTCGGGATTTGCTTATGAGCCCATCATCGCAGGGGGGGGCAATGCCTGTATTTTACATTATATGATGAATAATCAAAAATTAAGTACCGGGGACTTATTACTTATGGATGTAGGGGCAACTTATGGAAATTACAATGCAGATATGACGCGAACCATCCCGGTTGATGGTCAATTTTCAGCAAGGCAGAAACAGATATACAACGCCGTACTTCGTGTCAAAAATGGAGCAACGGATCTGCTGCGGCCAGGATGTTTGATTTCTGAATATCATCTAAAAGTAGGGGCGATGATGACAGAAGAACTTTTGACTTTAGGCTTATTGACTTCAAAAGAGGTAAAAAGCCAAGATCTAAAATGGCCTGCCTATAAAAAATACTTTATGCATGGGACCTCACATCATTTAGGTTTAGATGTTCATGATGTGGGCATTGCAAACAAAAAAGTAGCAGCGGGGATGGTTTTCACGGTAGAACCAGGCATTTATTTGCCAGAAGAAGGATTTGGCGTCCGGTTGGAAGACGACATTTTGATAGCAGAAAATGGAAATATCAACTTAATGGAAGATATTCCTATCGAAATAGATGAGATAGAAAATTTAATGAACCACTAATTCTTTTAAAATACCTATTTTTACAATTAATATGGAAGCAATGGAATATAATACAGAACGTAAACATTTAATTTTACGAGAATATGGCAGGAATGTACAGCGAATGGTCGCTTATCTAGCCACTATTGAGGATCAAGAAAAACGCAACAGTTATGCGGCCACATTGGTTGAGTTGATGAAAAGCATCAATCCCAATGTGAAAGATGTACCTGAATATGATCATAAGGTATGGGATGATTTATTCATTATCTCCGGATTTAAGTTAGATGTGAAAGGGCCTTACGCACCACCGGCTCCCGAGGTCTTGGTCAAAAAGCCAGATAGAGTGGTTTATAAATACAATAAAATAAAGTTCAAGCATTATGGACGTAGCTTGGAAATTCTCATCGAGAATGCTATGAAGCTTACCGATGAGCAAGAGATTAAAGGGGCCGTGATCGCTATTGGACGTCTCATGAAATCATTTTATCAGACGTGGAATAAGGAGGAGATCAGTGATCAACTCATTATGAAAACTATTGAAAGGCTATCTGATGATCATTTAAAAATGGATCTTGAAGAAGTAACAGAGTTCAAATTATTTGATTCTTCGAGAAAAGAAAATTTCAATCGAAACAGGCCTAGACCTTTTCATCAGAATAAAAATCAGAATAGAAGGCCGAATCCGAATCAGATTAAACGTAGACGCTAAGAATGGCATCTTTTCTAGTAGAAGGCGGCATCCGTTTGTTAGGAGAGATCACTCCACAGGGGGCGAAAAATGAAGCGCTCCAAGTAATTTCCGCAGTATTATTAACGGATGAGACGGTTCATATCCACAATGTTCCTGAGATCAGGGATGTAAAAAGCCTCATCGAGTTATTGATTGACTTTGGCGTTGAAGTAGAAAAAACGAATATCAATGCTTACAAATTTACTGCAAGAAACGTTGATTTAGACTATTTAGAAACGCATCAATTTCTCAAGAAGGCAGCTACTTTGAGGGGATCGATCATGTTATTAGGACCCCTTTTAGGTAGGTTTGGGATCGGAAAAATGCCGAAGCCTGGGGGAGATAAAATTGGTAGGCGGAGGGTAGATACCCATTTTGTAGGGTTCGAAAAGTTAGGAGCTACTTTTCATTATGACGGTAGCGCAGGATTTTATACCGTAGATGGGAAGCATCTCACAGGGACCTACATGCATTTGGATGAGGCTTCTGTAACCGGAACAGCGAATTTGGTCATGGCGGCAGTTATGGCAAAGGGAGAGACTGTGATTTACAATGCCGCTTGTGAGCCTTATTTACAGCAGTTATGTAATATGCTGGTTAGAATGGGTGCGAACATTGAAGGAGTAGGCTCTAATTTACTTAAAATACAAGGGGTCAATGGGTTGAGGGGGACAGATCATACATTACTTCCAGATATGATTGAAATAGGAAGTTTTATTGGCCTGGCGGCGATGACCCAATCTGAAATAACCATTAAAAATGCGAGAATAGATCAACTTGGATTGATTCCTGATACTTTCAGAAAGTTGGGCATTGAGTTAATTTTTAAGGGGGATGATATTTATATTCCAGCTCAAGATCATTATGAAATTGAGGCCTATATCGATGGATCTATTTTAACCATTTCCGATGCCATTTGGCCAGGATTCACACCAGATTTATTGAGTATTGCCTTGGTTACTGCCACGCAAGCCAAAGGGACGGTATTGATACATCAAAAGATGTTTGAAAGCCGATTGTTTTTTGTAGACAAACTCATTGATATGGGTGCCCAAATCATTTTATGTGATCCACACAGGGCTACCGTAATTGGTCTTAACCGTAAGGTTGCTTTAAAATCTATTGCGATGACTTCTCCAGATATCAGAGCAGGAGTCTCATTGCTCATCGCAGCATTATCGGCCCAAGGGACCAGTGAAATTCATAATATAGAGCAAATAGATAGAGGTTACCAATTTATAGATCAGCGGCTCAATCAACTTGGAGCGAAGATCATCAGGAAAGAATGACCCATCGGAGGAGTCTCTCTTTTCTATTTTTCATCTAATATTTTTTACTCAGACGGGTATTTTTAGCATAAAAAATAGATATGATGAATATTTTTGTTACGTTGTTCTTCTGAAAGTAACGAGTCTTTCCATGTTTTGTTCCTAAGATTTAATGAAGTGAGTTATCCTGATTACTTATGGATTGAAGGGCTAACTATTCATTTGCGATGATTTGAGATGTGAAAAATTAATATTTACCAATAAATAGAATTAATTTTATATTAAAAAAATGGAAGATCAGTCAAGAGGTAAGGTGGAGGCAATTCTCAGAGAACTGGGCCAAAAGATAGATGTATTGATCAATGAAACTACCTCATCTTCCATTGAGGTGCGCAATGAGTTAGAAAAGACGATCCAATTACTGAAAATCCGGAAGGAAAAGCTAGAAGAAGAATTAAACACGTATACGGGTCAAGAAAAATGGCAAACGACTAAGAACCATTTTCGCAATGCGATTGGAGAACTTAAAAAGGCAGTAGAAGCTCTTTTGAATAAAAATGAGAAAAATTAGAAGGCTTCTTTTATAGAAAAATAAATAGCAGATTGTCCATTATTGGTAAAGCCTAAATCAAGACGGATATTTAAGGATTGCTCCTTCAAGGCCTGAAATC
Source organism: Flammeovirgaceae bacterium UBA4465 (assembly GCA_905182375.1). Taxonomy (GTDB): domain Bacteria; phylum Bacteroidota; class Bacteroidia; order Cytophagales; family Cyclobacteriaceae; genus UBA4465. The sequence goes on along the minus strand of CAJJBF010000018.1, from coordinate 28,463 downwards.
GGCCACCAATGCCATAATTAATTTTTAGATGCTCCACATCGAGCTCTTTAAGCTGGTCAAAAACATCACCAATTCCAGCAAAAAGCACGCCCCCCAATCGCCAAAACAAATGTTGTCTACCTTCAATTTGGCCATAAAAAGAATGTTGAGCTGTATATAAATTAGCATTATCAACACCTCGTAAATAATCCTTGCCTCCCAGTTTAGACAATTTATAAAACGGAATATTACCTTGATTAAATTGCGCTGAGAGTTGAAAGGCGAGAACACGTTGATCACTAAAAAATGTTTGATATTGACGATAATCGAAAAAGAAATGTTGATATTGATAATCGCTGCCTATTATTGATCCGTACCATCGAGCACCTACTTGTATGAATTTTCCTTTACGGGGATAGAGGAGGTGGTCTCTATCATCAAAGGTCAATCCAATACCAGCTCCCGCGGAACGCCCTCCCCTTATGCCTTGCGGATCCTCTTGATTAAGCATTCCGCTAGGTATTAGATCTTTTAAAACACTATAATCAAAATCAAATAAGGCACCTGCAAATAGAGTGGAAGTTATTCCTTTCATCACATAACCTTGGGTACTCATAAATTGACGCTTGTACAACTCTTTAATCTTGGGATTGTTTGCGTTGCCTATCCCAAAAAAATAGTCAGGATAGTCAGAATACTTAATTTCGGCATTGATCCTCCTATTTTTTTGTGTAAAAAAGCTACCCTCAAGTCCTAAAATCAATTGATTATTTAAGCTATAAGCCATTTTAGGACTGATTAAATTAGGGGTATAATGGTTAGGATTACTTTTATTTTTAAGGACCATGAGTGCAAAGGCACCAAATGAAAGATTTGTTTCGGGCGTATAGGATATAGCTGGATAAATGCCTAGGTCGATATGATCTTGGAGGGAATCTATTTCCTGTCCCAGAATGAGTATTGGAAACAGCAATAAAAGCCAAATCAAGCGGAGATGCATTATTATGAAGATAAAATCATTGTATAGTGATTTTCTTTGAGATCCAAAGGTATTTATTTTAATGACTCAGATCAAATATTTTAGGCTAGCTCATTACCTGTCAATCTATTGAAAATAGGTTTTCTACGATGCTTTTAAGATGGCCTGCTTTATTTTTTTATTTTAGCAGCAGGATTGCCAAAAATGGTTTCTTTTTTTGCCACATCTGCGATGACGACAGACCCAGCACCTATCCTAGCTCCGGCACCGATGGTGATGCCGGCTACGATTATAACTCCCGTACCAATAAAAGCTTTTTTCTCAATAATCACCTCCGCATTGACGATAGAGCCTGCACCTATTTGGACAAAATCGTCTATGACTACATCCTGCTCGATAATCACTCCTGAATGGATGATACAATGTTGACCAATCACACTTCCAGATCCAATGATGCTCCCGGCATTAATGAAATTCCCATGACCCATATCGGCCGATTTAGTCACAAGAGCGTTATTGTGAATTGCATTTACAGGCATCACTTTTCTCGACTCAATAAGCATTTCAGTCAAATTAGTGCGTATTTTGTAATCGTCAGATGCAATAAAAGCTTCGCATTTTTGACCAATCAACTTAGTGAATCCATGATCATCCATCAGTCCTAATACGGGTACATCATTGATGGTTTGTTCATGCGTTGATTTATCATCATCCAAAATCCCATAGACCGTTACCTCATTACTTTGAAATATTTCAAGGGCACTTTTCGCAATTCCTTTGGCGCCAAATATGATTATAGGTTTTTCCATTTTTCTTAATTTATGTGCGCAAAGCTAATGACTACTTGACTCTAATGAAAGCGAGAAAATATTTGATGGTTATAGAGGGGAGTAAAAAAATAAGGGGGCTTCTTTGAGATTATCTTTTGATTATTGCAAGTGGTGATCGATTAGGGATATCCGCTATCAAAAAAAATCAAAGCTACCAATTTTTATATTTCAGCATGGCTGCAGCCATTTGTTTTTGTAATTCAGCAGCAGCCAAACCGGCATGATGCGCGAAATTAACTGTACTGTCGGCATAAATTATGCTTCTCGCTGAATTGATAAGTAGGCCTCCAGAATCGTTCATGGCATATTTGCAAACCATGTCCAAGTCACCACCCTGCGCACCCACACCTGGTATTAATAAAAAATGATCGGGGATGATCTTCCTTATGTGGGTTAAGGTATCCACTCTGGTAGCGCCCACGACGTACATTAAGTTTTGATCAGAACCCCATTGAGAACTGATTTCTATTACTTTCTCATAAACTTTTTGTCCGCCACTGTTTTCGATCATTAATTCTTGAAAATCCAGCGCACCGACATTTGAGGTTGAAGCCAATAGGATGGCCCACTTATTCTTATGATTTAAAAAGGGGGTTACAGAATCTTGACCCATGTAGGGAGATAAGGTAATAGCATCAAATGGCATTTTTTTGAAAAAGGCCTCTGCATATTTATTAGAGGTATTGCCGATATCACCTCGTTTGGCATCAGCAATGGTAAATACTCCTTGGGGGATATATTCTATCGTTTTTTTTAAGGCTTGCCAACCATAAATGCCCAAAGATTCATAAAATGCCACATTGGGCTTATAGGCAATCGCATAAGGGAGGGTAGCGTCAATAATGGCTTTATTGAATTCAAAAATGGGGTCTTCGGTTTCTAGAAGATGTTTGGGAATCTTTTCTAAATCAGGATCCAAACCGACACAAAGGAAAGATTTTTTACTTTTAATGTGCTCAAATAGTTGTCTCTTCTTCATAAGGCTAATAGTTAAAATTATCTAAAATCTATGAGCTCTACCTCAGGATATTTTGTAAGATCAAAAGAGAAAAAATCATCAGTAAGATCTGACCGATCTATGAGTTTAGTAATGGTGTAATTATATTGATTTCCTGACTCTTCAAAAATCCTAAAACTCTTTAAGTCATATTCATTGGAAATAACCATACGGATTTTATAAAAAGCTTCTACTCCCCTTTCAATAGGCTCTAAGTCAATTACCCAATTTCCTTGAGCATCTGGGATGTTCAATCCGTATTTATATCCTTCTCGATAGAGATCCCAGATATTGGTCAAGGAGATATCTTGTTCTTCTTTATCGTATGTACTGACGGTTACTTCCATAATTTCTTCACTGTAAGACCAAAGGTCTTGGCCATCATTGAAAATTATTTGCCCTGCAATTTCAAGTTTATACTTAGCTCCCTTGACATAAACGGTACCTGAAATGGATTCATCGATGGTGGATACTTCATTGATGAGATTTTGCTGAAAAGTGGACATGAAGGCTGATTTGGATTTATATTTCTTACTCATACTTTCAAGTATTAATTCTGCCTCGGGATCAAATTGGGCAGAGCTATTGAATGTCACTATAAAAGCAATCAATCCTAAACTTAGTTTTTTCATATTCTCAGTATTTAGTCTTGCTAATAAGGTTATTACTTATTTAACTCAGTTAATTTTTGTTCTAAACTATATTCATCGCTGATCAATACTTCTCGGGCTTTGCTTCCTTCAAAAGGCCCCACAATTCCAGCGGCTTCCAATTGGTCAATGATGCGACCCGCTCTGTTATATCCTAACTTCATTTTTCTCTGGATCAGAGAGGTACTTCCTTGCTGATGTGACACAATAAGTCTCGCGGCATCATCAAACATGACATCTTTATCGGAAAGATCAATAGTGCCACTTGAGCTGTTTTCTTCTCCTAGATATTCAGGGAGCATATAGGCTGAGCTATATCCCTGTTGCTCACCTATAAAATCACATATATTTTCAACTTCAGGCGTATCTAAGAAGGCACATTGTAAACGAATCATATCGGATCCCAAAGAGAGTAGCATATCACCCATACCGACAAGTTGCTCTGCACCACCCGTATCTAATATGGTCCTGGAATCAATTTTTGAGGTTACCCTGAATGAAAGTCTTGCGGGAAAATTGGCTTTAATAATTCCAGTAATCACGTTTACAGAGGGTCTCTGAGTGGCCACAATAAGATGAATACCAATGGCTCTGGCCAACTGAGCCAGTCTGGCAATCGGCATTTCTACTTCTTTTCCTGCGGTCATCATAAGGTCTGCAAGCTCATCGATGACCAAAACGATGTAGGGCAAATATTTATGTCCTTTTTTTGGATTGAGTCGTCGATTGATAAATTTTTTATTGTATTCCTTAAGATTTCGGCAACCGGCATCTTTAAGTAAATCGTATCGAGCGTCCATTTCAATACATAAAGAATTGAGGGTATTGACTACCTTGGTTGTATCGGTGATAATGGCTTCATCCGTTTCTGGTAATTTTGCTAAAAAATGCTTTTCAATTTTATTGAATAAGGTCAATTCTACTTTTTTAGGATCCACCAAGACAAACTTCAGTTGAGAAGGATGCTTTTTGTAAATGAGCGAGGCCAATATGATATTTAATCCCACTGATTTTCCTTGCCCTGTTGCACCAGCCATAAGCAAGTGGGGCATTTTGGATAGATCGGTAACAAAGACTTCATTTGAGATGGTTTTACCCAATACAATGGGTAATTCATAATCAGACTTCAAAAATTTTTCTGTAGTAATAACCGATTTGGCACTGACCATTTCGCGATTTTTATTGGGCACTTCAATACCAATGGTTCCTTTTCCCGGGATCGGTGCGATAATGCGTATGCCTAAAGCGGAAAGACTGAGCGCAATATCGTCTTCGAGATTTTTTATTTTAGAGATTTTGACGCCTGCCTCTGGAACAATTTCATAGAGGGTTACGGTAGGTCCTATGGTCGCTTTAATACTTGAAATGGCTATTTTAAAATTGATGAGCGTGCTGAGGATATTGTCTTTATTAGACTCTAATTCTTCCTTGCTAACCTTTACGTCTTTTACTGGATATTCTGTCAATAAATCAACCTTAGGATATTGATATTTTGGTAAATCTAAGGTAGGATCATAGTTTTCAGATTGATCAGCTACTTTCTCTTCTATCGGTGTTGCGTTCACTTCTAGTGCTAAGGACTCTGGTTTGACTGCTTCAATTTCAGTTTTTTCTGGTTCAACGATAAGATCAAGAGCCGTCGCATTCAGGGATTCTTTTTTAGGTTGATCGTCAAAGCTTAATTCTATTTCATTGGCTGCATTAGAAATTATTTTTTCAATTACTTCTACTTCCCCTTCAGGGCCATTTCCGGATTTTAATTCGTCTTCGAGTGCTACTTCTTCTTTCACTTTAGCAATGACAGATTTCATATCCTTATCGGTTTTTATCTCCGTATTTTCTTGATTTTTCAAAGTATTTGTAAACGAAAGCCATAACGTTTGTAAGCCACCACTCCAACTTGATAACGTATGAAGGTGGGTAATATTGAAGAAATAGACATTAAAAATTACTAATAACAATAAAATTAGGAATCCAGAGCCCCAACCTAGCAGACTATTCATGAGCCAAGCCAATTCATAGCCAATCCCACCGCAAAGGAAGCCCAATACTCCAGGATCGCTGAGATTCAAAACGATGTAACCGGAGAGAAGGGTCAGCCAGATTAAATAGAAGACTGTAAAAATGAAAGATTTTTGAATTTTGAATATTTCATGATACCCCAAAACAGTCACGCTTAAATTGAGGAGAAAAAAGGGAACAAGAAATGCCCCTAAGCCAAACCAGTTGAAAATAAAATAATGGGCTGCCAATGCACCCATTACTCCAAATAAATTGGCTACGTCTTCTCCGGAGTCTTTTATTTTGGTGTCTAAAAAAGCGGATACCACGCTTTGATCAGCGGGTCCATGGCTGAGATATGACAAGAAGGCCAACAACAAAAACATCCCAGTAAATAAGAGGGTAATGCCCAAAATAATTTTAACCTTCTTATCCGAAAAAAATGAAATTTTCAGTTTGAAGGATTTCTTCTCTTTGGGTTTAGACTTAAAGCTATTACTACGCATAGATCGATTCAGAAACAAAAATAAGGCATTTAGTTGTTATGCCCTATTGTGGTCAGTGCTTCATTTATTTTTTTAATCAAGGTGGGACCTTTAAATATAAATCCAGAATAAATCTGAATCAGATTTGCTCCGGCATCTATCTTTTCTAATGCCTTGCTCACATTGCCCACACCTCCAACTCCGATGATAGGTATTTTTTTATTTTTTGATCGTAGGAATTTGATTACTTCAGTGGATTGATCAGCTAAGGGCAAGCCACTTAATCCGCCAGCGCCCATGTTTTTGATCACTTCTGGGTGTTCCTTCAAGGGTTCTCTTGACAGGGTGGTATTGGTCGCAATAAGACCATCCAATTGGGTTTCATCACAAATGGTCAAAATGTCTATGAGCTGATCATCACTTAAATCTGGTGCTATTTTAAGGAGTAGTGGTTTAGGTATGTTCTTTACTTTGTTTCTCTCTTGTACAGATTTTATAAGTGCAGTTAATGGTTTTTTATCTTGTAATTCACGCAAATTAGGCGTGTTGGGAGAACTTACGTTGATGACAAAATAGTCAACATGGTCAAATAAGGCATCAAAGCAGGCGATGTAATCTGCGGAGGCTTTCTCGTTGGGCGTATTTTTGTTCTTCCCGATATTACCTCCTACAATCAAATTTTTTGGACGATTTTTTAATTGTTCAACCACGGACTTTACGCCTTTATTATTAAAACCCATTCGATTGATGATGGCCTGATCCGTAATGAGTCTAAATAATCTTGGCTTTGGATTCCCTGCTTGGGGTAAAGGCGTTACGGTTCCAATTTCGATGAAGCCAAACCCAAAACAAGATAATTCATGTAAATAATCGGCATTTTTATCAAATCCAGCAGCTAAACCTACGGGATTTGGGAATGTAATTCCCCATAATGTTTGCTCAATTTTTTTTGAGCTTATTGTGAAGAGATTTCTGATAATATTTTTGACGCCTGGAATTTTGAAGCTTATTTGAAGTAAGTACATTGTTAATGAATGTGCTTTTTCAGCAGAGAGAAGGAATAAGGCTTTTTTGAGGAGTGCGTACATTAACTTCTGGGATGAAATTCTTTTATCATTTGTTTTAAATAATTACGATCCAAATGTGTGTAAATTTCGGTAGTCGTAATAGATTCATGTCCTAACATTTCTTGAACTGCTCTTAGGTCGGCACCGCCTTCTATGAGATGTGTAGCAAAGGAATGGCGAAAGGTATGCGGACTGATTTTTTTGCGAATCCCAGCGCGCAGGGCTAAATTTTTAATAAGGGTAAAAATACTCACTCTTGATATTCTACTACCCAATCTATTTAAAAACAAGTAGTCTTCATGGCCAGGTTTTATGTGCACATGATTACGAACCTCATACTGATAGGATTTAATAAATTTCAAGGCACTTTTTCCTATGGGAGTTAAACGCTCTTTGTTTCCCTTCCCCAAAATACGAAGAAACCCAATGTCATCATAAATATTGCTAATTTTTAAGTTGACTAATTCGGAAACTCGTAATCCAGCACTGTAAAGAGTTTCAGCCATGGCACGGTCTCGGGGTCCGCTGGCTTTACTCATATCAATGGCCTCAAATAATTGATCAATCTCATGAATACTTAAGGTGTCTGGAAGTTTTCTGCCTAATCTTGGAAGTTCTAGTAGTTCTGAAGGATCGGTTGATATAAAGTTTTCATAAGAAAGGTATTTGTAAAATCCTTTGATGCCTGAAACTATTCTTGCTTGTGAGTAGGGAGAAAGCCCTAATTCATGGATAAATTTAATGAAATCTAATAAATCAATGGACTTGACTTGCAATGGATCACGAATTTTTTTACTCATATCCAAAAACTCCATTAATTTTGTAACGTCTCTCGTATAGGCATCAATAGAATTTGTTGCTAAAGCTCTTTCTAGCTTTAGGTAATTCTTGAACTGTGTGATATAGAGATTCCAACTCATTAGAAAGCAAAAGTAATCAGGACATGCAAATAGCTATCATTAACGGACCAAATTTAAATTTACTTGGTAAAAGAGAAACAGACATTTATGGCCATGAATATTTTGATACTTTCTTTGCCCAACTCAAATCCAAATATGATCAGATAGATTTGAGCTATTATCAGTCAAATGCGGAGGGTGATATTGTCTCTAAAATTCAAGAAATAGGATTTGAGGTAGATGGAATCATAATTAATCCTGCGGCCTATTCTCATACCTCTATTGCCATAAGAGATGCGATATCCTCTATCAAAGCACCCGTAATGGAAGTACACATATCTAATATTTACGCCCGTGAAGCTTTCAGAAATCACAGTCATGTCAGTGCCGTCGCGGTTGGAGTCATTAGCGGTTTGGGACTCAAAGGATATACATTGGCACTGGACTATTTCTGTCATCAATGAAGCAGACTTCATTTTATCCTGGACCTTCCACGATTCATCCGAGTATTCCGAGTTTAGTAAAGGATGCTTACGATACAGGCATATTGTCTGCCAATCACAGGAGTTCTGATTTTATGGAATTATCATTTGCTACCAAATCACAATTGAAATCCCAGTTGAATGTGCCAGATGACTATGATATTATTTTTATTTCCTCCGCTACCGAAGCCTGGGAAATATTACCCCAATCCCTCACAAGTAAGACCAGTCAACATTTTTTTAATGGTGCGTTTGGATTGAAATGGGCCTATACGACCGAAAATTTGGGTATTGAAGTCATCAAATCCCCTTTTGATGTTAATGAATCTTTGCCTACCGATCAAATCAATTCCTTAGCCGATTGGCTTTGTGTCACAGCTTGTGAGACCTCTAATGGGACTATGGTAGATCAGAACGTTTTGCAGGCACTGTTTTCACGACGTTTGCCTCATCAGTTGATTGCGGTAGATGCGACCTCCGCATTAGGAGGGGTCATTTTGAATTTTCAATTAGCAGATTATTGGTTTGCCTCTTGCCAAAAATGCTTGGGGCTGCCTGCAGGATTGGGCTTATTGATCGTTTCGCCTGCAGCCATTGAGCGCGGGCGTCTATTGGGAGAACGGTCACATTACAATAGCTTTTTAAACCTAGTTGAGCATGCTCGCAAGGAGCAAACCCATTATACTCCAAACGTACTGAATATTTATTTACTTTGGAGAACGCTGGCTGCAGGACCCTCTATAGTAGTTACTGATAGACGATTACGAGATCGAATGGTTGGCTTGAATTCAATCATTCAGTCCAATGGAGCTTTGGATTGGTTGGTTTCCAATGCTTCTTTGAGATCTCCTACGGTGATCACTTTAAAAACCTCAGATCCATTGGAATTAAAGGAAAGGGCATTATCGCAAAAGATGATCTTGGGTAACGGTTACGGAGCGTGGAAAGAGAATACGGTGAGAATAGCCAATTTTCCTGCAATGGGAGACATTCAGTTCCAGATATTTATGGAGTGGATGTCCAATTTATAAGAGGTAGTCATGTCTTGGGGTAAGAAGATTGTGTCCCAATCTACTATTAAATGAGCGTTTTAATTATGATTCGTATTTATACAGATGGTGCTGCCAAAGGAAATCCCGGAAATGGGGGTTATGGTGCAATTTTGGATTATCAAGGGCAGCGCAAAGAGTTGGCTCAAGGATTTCGTATGACCACCAATAACAGAATGGAACTATTGGCTGTGATCGTAGGACTGGAAGCGATTAAAAAACCTGGTTGGGAAGTTGAAGTCATCTCTGATTCAAAATATGTGGTAGATGCGGTTGAAAAAGGCTGGCTGAAAAACTGGGTAAAAAAGGCGTTTAAGGGCAAAAAGAATATTGATTTATGGAAACGCTATCTAGATGCGGCTAAAACGCATAAGGTTAGATTTAAATGGATCAAAGGTCATGCTGGACATCTTGAAAATGAGCGTTGTGATTACCTAGCGGTAAGGGCAGCCGAAGGAGATCATTTGTTAATTGATCACGCATTTGAAGAAACAAGAAATGCCCAATGATTATTTTCAATTTAAACAATTCAAGATAAATCAAGCCAGAAGTGGCATGAAGGTGACGACCGAAGCATGTCTATTTGCAGCGCTGATTGAAGGGTCTAAAAGTCAAAGCATATTGGACATTGGGTCGGGCACAGGTCTTTTAGGGCTGATGCTTGCTCAAAGATCGACTGCGGAGGTTAGCTGTGTTGAAATTGAGCTATCTGCTTCGCTAGATATGGAGCAAAACATCAAGCAAAGTCCCTGGTCCAACAGGATCAATGGATATCATGAAGACATTCAAGATTTTTTAGTTCGAAGGTCAGGGGTATACGATACCATTGTTTCCAACCCACCTTTTTATCAAGGTCATCTTCCGGCGGAGCATCCCCAACGCCGACAAGCCCTGCATCAGTCTTCTTTGACCTATAAAATATTGGTCAAAGCGGTCAAAGCGGCCTTGTCTCCATCCGGTATGTTTTGGGTGATTTATCCCTTCTATGAAAGCCAAGTCTTTCATTTGTATGCAGAAGATCTGGGCGTATATCGGAGGAGTTATATCAACATATACAATAAGGACGGGCAGAAGAACATATTCAGGCAGATTTCTTGTTTCGGTAAAAAATCCGAAAAGTGTCCCGTAAAGGAAATAAACATAAGAAATAATAAAGGAGATTATAGTCAGGATTTCATAAAACTGTTAAAGCCTTATTATCTCCATTTATAATTACAACAATTATTTTTTAAAAGGTTCACGCGGATCATTACGCAGAGGTATCTCTTTCAAAAAACTTTAAACCGTGACGAGACAATTCATCAAGGACGGGCTCATATATTTTTTTGATGGTGGGGACTTGTACACCTGTGACTTTAATTTTATCTTCCATCAATAATTTTGCCGTGACCCCCAAGGGTAAACCTACCGTTTTGCTCATAGCCGTATGTACTTGATCTTTACCTTCGACGACTAAATGGGATTGAATTTGCTTACTTTTATTGTTTTCGATGTAATCAAACTTATGCCACATGACAATGAGATCTCTTTCGGAATCATCTAAGGTCCATTTCTTTTTCAAAATATGCTCGAGTACCTGTGCAGGAGTTCCTTCTTGAAGTCCAATGAGTTGATCATCAAATATTCCAATCCACTTGAGCTTATACATTTCTTCAGATTCCATACCGATATTAAGGTAGTGAGCTAATTTAAGTTCAATAGAATCATTGGGATTGTATTGTAAAAAAGTGTTAATGAACTGTCTGTGGGTCATATCTTTCAATCCAAATAAGGTATAACTATCGTCAGTAGCTCCTATTTGTACAAAGGTATCCCATGCCTTACAAAATCCGGGACGCCTGAGGGTTCCTCTGTAAAGGGTGTTGATGCCATTTAATTTATATACATCTAAATATTTCAGTGAGTCGCGATTGGCATATCCTTCAAAATAACCATATTCAGGAATATGGATGACTTCCGTTCTTTGAAATAATTTTTGATAAGGAATATATTTCAATCTGCCTTCTTGAATAAATTTAACAATCCCACTACCAGCAAGAACTACGTTGCGAGGATTCCAGGTAAATTTGTATTGCCAAGGATTATCAACTTTGTGGTCATCAGCCAAGAGCCCCCCTGTAAAAGTTTCAAAAGCGGTGAGTTTATGGCCTACTGATTTTATTCTATCCAAAACGCGCATTGCTGACATGTGGTCAATACCTGGGTCGAGTCCCATCTCCATAATACAGCAAGCACCTTTGGATTCAAATGATGGAGAAAGCTTCTGAATTTCATCTGAGACATAGGAAGCCGTGAGCATAGATACCCCCAAATCAGCACAAATCAGAGCCACAGGCATATGCAAGGTTGCGGGAAGCATGCTGATGACCAAATCGGCAGTTTTTAATTGCGCTCGAGCAGTTTCAGTATCTAGGATATCGAAAGGGATGATTTTTGCATTAGGGAATTTTTTTTCTGCAATCTCAGGTATTTTTTCTCCAATGATGACGTTAAAAGATGCTTGTTCCGTCATTAGATATGCAATCAAGGCGGTTGAGGATCGTCCGGCGCCTAACACGAAAATATTTTTCATTTAATGGATAATTTTGGGGGTTATTTTTTTTGTTTATTCAATATATTCGAAGAAGCTTGTGCCAAAGGTAAAACGACCATGTCTCCTATATTCACATGTTTGGGTCTGCTGAGCATGAAAGCGATGCACTCGGCGATATCCTTTGCTTGAAGGGGATCATAGCCCTTATAGATTTCTTTGGCTTTTTCAAGATCTCCTTTAAACCGAACCTGTGAAAATTCCGTTTCAACCAAGCCAGGTTTGATTTCGGAGACTTTGATACCGTATGCATTTAAATCCATTCGCATCCCTTTGGTTAAAGCATCTACGGCAAATTTTGAAGCATTATATACATTTCCACGTGGGTATACGTCGGTGCCGGCGATAGAGCCTAAGTTAATTATATGTCCTGCTTGTGCTTTGATCATTTTGGGGATAACGGCGCGCGAAACATACAGTAGGCCTTTGACATTGATATCAATCATGGCGTCCCAATCTTGGGTATCGCCTTCATGGATAAAACTCAAGCCATGTGCATTACCTGCATTATTGATTAATACGGAAATCTTTTGCCATTTAGTAGGTAGCGAATCAATGAAATGGGATACCGCTAACTGGTCCCGTACATCGAAAGAACCGATTAATATGTCGGTCCTATTATTCAATACTTTGGATAGTGCTTCTAAGCGAGAAATACGGCGGCCACAAATTATGAGACGGTATTGGTCTGCGATTTGTTGGGCTATCGCTTTCCCAATCCCACTCGAGGCTCCCGTAATGAGGGCGATCGGTTTCATGTTTTTTGTATCATCGTTATGATAGGCAAATTACCAAATTTACCCGTGATAACTAATATTTGCCTTTTCTTCTTTTAAGATAAGTTGGTCCACCTTCAAAAGTGATGAAGGCGGTGACGTTGTGGGTCGTCAATTTACTTAAGGCAGCATCAAAATCATTGGATGTATTGGGTAATAAATTGCGAAAGCCAAAAGAATAGCGAATTTCAGGAGTGAATTTGAAGAGTTCATAAAAAACATCAAATCCCATACCTATATCAAATGTAGTGTTAAAGTTTTTAAGCTCTAATTTCTGCCTTGTTCTCACTCCATCTCCTCTGCCTGCGGCTTCAAATTGAAAATTGGGTCCTGCAATCAAATACATATTTGAATTACCCCGCCTTGCCGATTTATATTTGAAAAGGAGGGGTATTTCGAGCATCGTGGCATCTTTAAATTCGAGGAGGTCATCTTGGCCATCGACATACCTGTAGGTAAGGTCGTATTCATAAAAAGCAACGGTAGGAGTAATTCTAAAACTCAGATATTGAAAAACATAAAAATCAACGACAAAACCTAATTTGAAACCAAAATGCTTTCCGGGGGCTATAGAGTGCAAGCTATCCATACGCGGACTAACAAAATCATCATTGTATTTGATGCGATAATCCGACCTATGAATACCGATTAAAAAACCATAATGAACATTCTGCTCATCATAATCCCAAAGGTTGTCATAATTTAAATTTTGTCCTTGAAGTCCAACGAAACTGCAAAGGCTTAAAATTATTATTATTTGGAGCCGGAGTAAATAGAACTTATCCCTAGTGTGAGTGGCGTACATTGGTTTTTCTGAAATCCTATTTTATTTAATATGTTTAAAAAATCATCACCATCAGGAAAAGCTTCTACAGAATCGGGCAGATAAGTATAGGCTGCGTGATTCTTTGAAATCAATTTTCCTATTTTGGGTAAAATCCATTGAAAATAAAACTGATAAATTTGTTTAAATGGGAATGATTTAGGTTTAGAGAATTCCAAGATGACCACCTTTCCACCAGGTTTGAGTACCCGAAGCATATCTGACAATCCCTTTTCTAGGTTTTCAAAGTTTCTTACACCAAAAGAAACGATGACGGCGTCAAAAAAATTGTCTTCAAAAGGTAAAACTTCAGAATCTCCACTTAAAAGCTCGATTTTATCTGTTAGATTTTTTTTAATGAGTTTTTCTCTACCTATAGAAAGCATACCCTCGCTGATATCGACACCTATAATTTTTTCAGGATTAAGAGAAAGCGCTTCGATGGCAAAGTCACCTGTACCTGTGGCAATATCTAAAATTAATTTAGGTTGATGATTTTTAAGCAATCGAACGGCCCGTTTTCTCCAAAGTATGTCAATACCAAGGCTGAGAAAATGGTTTAAAAAATCATATTTGCCACTTATGCTGTTAAACATGGCCGCAATCTGTTCTTTCTTACTTGTGTCCTTATCTTTGTAGGGGAGTACGTTCATTTACTGCAATATTAACTGATGCCCAACTTGTTTTTATATTTCAAACTTTTTTTTTAATGAATTCCATCAAATCTGCTAGTTTTATCAAGAGTAGTCCAGCACTTTCTGAATGTCCGGAACCGAAATTACCTGAATATGCATTTATCGGCCGCTCTAACGTCGGAAAGTCATCTTTAATTAACTGTATAACTAACAGGAAAAAACTGGCTAAAGTTTCCGTTAAGCCGGGGAAAACTCAACTGATTAATCATTTTTTGATAGATAATAGTTGGTATTTGGTTGATCTTCCAGGTTATGGTTGGGCTAAAGTATCCAAAACTGAAAAAGTCAAATGGAAATTGATGATCAATGAATATTTACAGCTGCGTGAAAATTTGCATTGTGTTTTTTTACTTATAGACTCTAGGCATGAGCCTCAGGCGATTGATCTCGAATTTATGAGGTGGCTTGGCGAAAATGAAATTCCTTTTGTGATTGTTTTTACAAAGACCGATAAGTTGGGTAAGGTCAACCTTCAAAAAAGCTTAGATCATTATCGGGAAGTTTTAAGACTAGAATGGGATGAGTTACCGGTTCAGTTCCAAACTTCATCTATTTCCGGAGAAGGGAAAGATCAAATACTTGAATATGTCAGACAAATTAATGGTAGATAATTTTAATTGGGTGAGCCGATTACTTTCTTTACTTTTGCATAAAAAAATTGGAGAATATGAAGTTTACTGAAATTGCAGCTCTCTCAGGTAAAGGAGGTTTATTTAAGGTAATCAATCCAACTCGGACAGGTGTCATTTTAGAATCACTTGACGTATCCAAAAAACGAATAATTGCTGGGACAAGTGCCAAGGTATCTGTGCTTTCAGAAATCTCAATTTATATTTTGGATGAAGCAGAATCCGTCCCTTTGTTAGAGGTTTTTAGGGTCATCCACAAAACTTACGCTGGAGAAATAGGATTGGATAAAAAATCCGACCCTGAAGAACTTAAATCTTTTTTCAAAAGTATTTTACCTAATTACGATGTAGATAGAGTCTATGTTTCGGATATCAAAAAAGTGATTACCTGGTACCAAAGTCTGTTAAGTTTAGAGCTTGGTCACCTCATGGAAGAGGACGCTCCTGAGGCGAATACTAAAGAAGAAGCTAAACCCCAAGGATTAGGTGTTCTTGAAAAAGGCAAAGTCAAGAAAAAGAATGAAAAAAGTACTAAATCAACAAAAAGGTAAAGAAAGATCAAGATTCAGCTTCCTAAATACGCTAATTTTTTCATAAATTTTAGATTGATACGATTGCGGTGAGAAGATTTAACATTCATGAAATAGCCAGTGATTTGGTCTTGAATTTTTAAATTAAAGTCATCATGGTGGTAAGAAAGAGCTGAATAAGGGATAAACCATCCAATGGCTTCCAGTTTATACCTAAATCTAAGTCCAATGCCCTTAGAGCGTAATTCAATATTACAATATTTGGTACTGTGCCGTTGTTTGAGGTATGGCTCAAAGATTTGGTGACAGTCATTGATAATCAACTTTTGAGAACCTGATCCACCCATTTTCAAGCTTTCCCAGAATGTGTAAGAGAGGCCAACATAATCATTGATATCGCGTTCTTGACTTTTGCTTTGATAAGATATATTCAAAATCATTAAACAAATGTAGGTAGTCTTTGTGTATCAAAATCAGAGAATCTTTACTTTTTCTAGGGGTTCTCTTAATTACATTTTTGGTAGCATGAATTTCTTCGAAAACTCAAATTTATTTCTTAACTTAAACCATGGATAATAGGAAATTAAAAGGGATTGAACCCAATGATGATTGGGTTATAATAAAGACGATTGATATGCATACGGGAGGAGAGGCTGTACGTGTGGTATTGGGGGGATATCCTTTATTGAAGGAAGCGACTGTACTTGATCATAGAAATTATTTCAAAAAAAACCTTGATCATCTCCGACAATCATTAATGCTTGAGCCCAGGGGACATGCGGATATGTATGGAGTTGTAGTGGTCCCTAGTAAAAGGGCAGATTTTGGAGTTGTATTTATGCATAATGAAGGCTATAGCACCATGTGTGGTCATGCGACGATTGCCATGACCAGGCTGGCTATAGATTCAGGCTGGATTGCAAAGGTTGAGCCTCAAACAAAGGTATTAATAGAAGCACCTTGCGGTATATTGACGGCTTATGCAGAGGTTGTGGATCAACAAGTCATTTCGGTACAATTTGAGAATGTACCCTCCTTCGTGGTTGCCTTAGATCAAGTCTTGGAGATCCCAGGTTTGGGATCTGTGCGGTATGATCTGGCCTATGGGGGTGCTTTCTATGCCTTTGTCAATGCCATAGACTTAGGTTTAAAATGTGACCCGTCTCACTATCAAAAATTAATTCAGGCAGGTATGGCGATTAAGCAAGGCATTGTAACCAGTGGTGTGGCTTTTGCTCATCCTTATGAAGATGATTTAAGTTTTCTTTATGGAACAATTTTTATTGCGTCTTCTGAGCACGCTCAAGTGAATAGTCGCAATGTATGTATTTTTGCAAATGGGCAATTGGACCGTAGCCCCACTGGTTCAGGCGTTTCGGCAAGGCTGGCCATTCACCACGCGCGCAAAGAATGGACCGAGAACCATTGGATGACCATTGAAAGCATCTTAGGCAGCCAATTTAAATGTCAAATTAAGGAATCGGTAACGTTTTCAAAACATCAAGCAATCATTCCCATCGTACAAGGGCAGGCCTTTTATACCGGGCGACATGAGTTCTGGTTGGACGCTAAGGATCCTTTAGTTACTGGTTTCGAGCTGAGGTAGCTGCAGTGAAATAAGCATGATGGGGCTTTACAGCTCTTGAATTTCAAGAATTAATTAAAATACAGCTTATCATAAAGGATCAATTATAAATGCTTGTTTTCAATAGATTAAATATCAAATTTTTTCCTATATTGGGTTACATTTAATTTATCATTTTATGATTTTAGCAACCATTGATTGGATAATCATTAGTATATTTTTTGTCATTGTTTTAGGTATTGGCTGGTGGGCCTCACGTACGGCTGGAGACAGCACAGAAGAGTTTTTTTTGGGGGGTAGAGATATGCCTTGGTGGTTACTGGGTGTCTCTATGGTTGCGTGTACCTTTTCTGCTGACACACCTAATTTAGTTACTGGCTTTGTAAGAGAAAGTGGCGTTGCTAAAAACTGGGCATGGTGGGCTTTTCTCATAACGGGTATGGTGACGGTATTTATCTATGCACGGTTGTGGCGTAAATCCAATATTAACACTGATTTAGAATTTTATGAGATTAGATATGGAGGGAAATTGGCCTCCTTTTTAAGAGGTTTTAGGGCCCTTTATTTAGGAATTTTCTTCAATTGCCTTATTATGGGTTCAGTTACTTTGGCAGCAATAAAAATTGGAGGGGTTATGCTGGGGTTGGAACCTTGGGTCGTAGTCATTGGAGCGTCTATTGTAGTGGTGATGTATGCAGCGCTGGGAGGTATTAAGGGAGTAGTTTGGGCGGATTTCTTCCAATATGGGATTGCTATGTTTGGAGCTGTTTATGCGGCATATGTCGCCGTAAGTCAACCAGAAATAGTAGAAATAGGAGGGTTAAGCGGATTGATCAATGATCCGAGAATTGCAGATAAGATTAGTTTTTTTCCTGATTTTTCTGATCCAACTGTTTGGGTTCCTTTGTTACTTATTCCATTAGCTGTACAGTGGTGGGCGGTTTGGTATCCGGGAGCAGAACCTGGAGGTGGGGGCTATATAGCCCAAAGAATGTTGTCTGCAAAGAATGAAAAAAATGCAGTAGGAGCTACGTTATTTTTCAATTTCGCACATTATGCTTTACGCCCTTGGCCCTGGATCATTGTCGCGTTGGCTTCATTAATCATCTATCCGGAACTTTCTGATATTCAGGCTGAGTTCCCCGGAATTGATCCTAAATATTTGAAAGATGACATCGCCTATCCAGCGATGTTGACCAAGTTGGGACCTGGTTGGTTGGGTTTAGTAGTGGCTTCAATCATTGCGGCTTATATGTCTACGATTGGTACCCACTTGAATTGGGGATCCTCCTATATCGTTAATGACTTTTATAAATTAACAAGATTTGAGATGCTGATGCCAGAGAGCGTGAAATGGTCAGACTATGGGTAGAATCACCACGGTGCTACTTAATGGTCTTTGCGGGGACGTTGTCGTCTGACTGATCTTAGATAATGCTACCGAGGCCTTCAATATATTATTGTTAACGGGTGCTGGTTCAGGAGCTGTTTACATCATGCGCTGGTTTTGGTGGAGGATCAATGCGATTACTGAAATTGTCACCATGGTCGTAGCTACAATTGTTGCCCTAATTTTGGTTTTATTGGTAGACGACCAACAGGTGGAAACCGCCATTTTGGATGGGTTTACTGTTAAGCTTTTAATCACGGTAGGGATTGTTACGGTTTCTTGGATCGTAACGACCTTAATCACGAAGCCAGAGAAGAAAGAGGTGTTGAGGGCTTTTTATAAATTAACGGTGCCTGGAGGACCAGGTTGGAAGAAAGTAGTGGATGCGGCCATTGCAGATGGAGACCCTTGCGATAACGGTCATGGCGTCACTTGGCAAATGCCTAAGCAAATACTTTTGGTATTCATTGGATGTATCACGATTTACACATCGCTGTTTGGGATAGGAGGTTTGGTTTATGGCAACATTATCTTGGGTGTGGGTTTATTGACACTGTCGTCGATTTGTGCCTATTTATTGTTCCGAATCATGTCAAAACTCAATCTTGATTAAGAAAAAAAAATTAAGTTAAGGCCAAGAAAGGCCTTTTTTTTCATATATTTATTGTACAAAGATACATTTAATAAATTATATGTATTTTTGTACAATAAATATAGAGAATATTTATGAAAAGAAAATCACTCGGGGAACTTGAGGAATTAATTTTGTTGGCTATTGGTGCGATTCAATCAACTGTATATGCCCAATCTATTCAAGATGAAATGCTTTCTCACGCGAAACGAAGAATTGATATCACAGCAATTCATGCAGTATTGAGACGGTTGGAGACCAAAGGATTCATTGATTCTGAATTGGGGGGAATTTCAAAAGATAGGGGTGGAAGAAGTAAACGGTTTGTCAAATTAACGGTTGAGGGAAGAACCCTATTAGATGAGACGATCTTAATTCGAATGGAATTTTATAAGCGATTACTTAAAAATAGTCAGCCTTGAATGATTTCAATGCAGCCTTAATTTCTTCAAATCGGGAGTATTTTTTATTTCAATGGTTATCACTTAATGCTTAGTCACCAACGTCTTAATATATTTGCACTTTCACAACCTTAATAAAAAATAATGAAACCAAGTTTAGTAATATTGGCTGCGGGCCTAGGAAGTCGATATGGAGGTATCAAGCAGTTAGATGGATTTGGGCCTAATGGGGAAAGAATTATAGATTATACCGTACATGATGCCCTTGAAGCCGGATTTGGTAAAATCATATTTGTCATAAGAAAAGAAATAGAGACTGAATTCAGAGCAGCCATACTCGATAAATGGCAAGGTAAAGGTGATTTTGAGGTAGTTTATCAAACCTTAGATGCAATTCCAAAATCATACACAGTTCCTGAAGGTAGGGTGAAGCCTTGGGGCACGGCGCATGCTGTTTGGATGGCAGCGCCGGTCATTAACGAACCTTTTGGGATTGTAAATGCGGATGACTTTTATGGTAAAAATTCGTTAAAATCATTGGCGACTCATTTAGAAAGCCTTAATGATCATGAGCTTACCGGTTGTATGGTGGGTTATGAATTAGAGAAAACGATAACAGACAATGGCACCGTTTCTAGAGGCGTCTGTGAAATAGATGAGCAACAATATTTAAAAGAAATTACTGAAAGAACAGCTATAGCGCGTGGCGCTGACGGAAATATATATTATGAAGAAAAGGGAAAGCGTGTTCACCTCAATAGACAGGCTACCGTCTCAATGAATTTGATGGGTTTCACTTCTTCCATATTTAAAGAGATAGCAGCTGGTTTTGATGCCACATATCAAGCCAGCAAAACCAACCTTAAGGCAGAATATTACATTCCTTTAGTCTTAAGTAGCTTGATTGAACAAGGAATTGAAATTCCTGTTCTTAGGACAGATGATCACTGGTTTGGTGTCACCTACAGTGAGGACAAAACATGGGTAAAATCCCAACTCAAGCAATTGGTTGCAGATCGAGTTTATCCAGACAACCTCTTCAATAATGATTGAAATCATTGATCAATTTAGTGTTCAAGGGGCCATAAAAAGCTATGAAAGATTGGAGAGAGGTCATATCAATGATACATTCAAGGTAGTCACCACGGATCAAGAATATTTATTTCAAAAAATTAATCATAAAATATTTAAGGATGTATCCGGAATGATGAGGAACATTCAAAGAATTACGGATCATCTGCCTGCAGCCTATGATCGTTTGGGGATCACCTCACAAGAAGCTTTGCAGCTTATTCAGACCCATCGCTTAGAAAATTATGTTCATCATGAAGAGGGTTATTTTAGAATGTTTGATTTTAAATCTCATTTGAAGTCGCTTGATGTGCCTGAGTCGGAGGAGCAAATTTTTGAAGGTGCCAAATCCTATGGTTTTTTTCTTAGAGCCTTAAATGATTTTAATCCTTCCGATTTGTCGGTGACCCTGGCGGATTTTCATAATTTGGACTATAGAATACGTAATTTCAAGGAGGCAAAGGCAAAAATTAAAAATGTAAAAAGTCATTCTGCAGCCGATCAAATAGCCATGGTGACTTTGCTTACCCAACAGCTGCTACCTGTTTGGAATTTAGATTCGCTATCCTTAGTAAGGAAACGAGTGACCCATAATGACACCAAATTCAATAACGTGTTGCTTAATCAGCTGAATAAAGGTTGTTGCGTGATTGATTTAGATACCGTCATGCCCGGTATTGTTCATTATGATTTCGGTGATGGTATCCGTTCTACCGCTTGCACTGCTGCTGAAGATGAATCAGATTTACAATGGGTATCCTTAGATCGCAATCGATTTTTCGCTTTTAAAGAAGGTTATTTAGAGGGGGCCAAAGATGAATTAGATGCTACTGAAATACAGTTTCTACCCTTGAGCGGAGCCTATATGGCGTTCATTATGGGATTGAGATTTTTGACGGATTATATGGAAGGCAATACGTATTATAAAATTGACCATCCGAATCATAACTTGGATCGATGTAAAAATCAATTTAAATTATCTCAAGATATCTTACATCAATTGAATGATTTGAAATGAATTTCATGTATTTATGAAATCTACTTCATCTCTAAACATAGTCGAATTAGCCATTGCTATTTTGGTAATGAGTACCTCAGGTGTACTAGGGAAACAGATTGACCTACCTGTGGTTTTGATTATTTGGTCTCGTTGCCTTTTAGGTGCAATGGCTCTTTTTTTGATACGTTTCATCTTCAATAATTCATTTCATATATCAAGATCAGATCGAACTAAAATGATACTTCCCACCTTGTTGATGGGTATCCATTGGTTGGCTTATTTTTATGCACTTAAATTATCTAATGTGGCCATAGGCATGCTTACTCTTTTCACCTATCCCTTAATGACCTCCATTCTTGAACCGATTTTATTAAAAGACCGAATGGTCAAACGGCATTTACCCTTAACGTTGATTACTTTGGTAGGTATCTATTTTTTGGTGCCAAATTTTGACATGAGCGATGACCTTACGGTAGGTATTTTATTCGGCTTATTAGCAGCTCTGTCTTATGCGATCAGAAATATATGGATACGTAAGCATATTGATGTGATTAGTGGTTCATTGTCTATGGCTTATCAACTTTTGGCTTTAAGTATAGTTCTTATTCCTTTTTTATTCTTTTATCCCCTTGAACAAGATCAATATTTTCTTGACAATACGACAAATTTAATTACTTTAGGTTTGATTACCACGGCAGTGGGACATACGTTATTTGTAAGAAGTTTCAAATATTTTTCAGTCACTACAGTAAGTATTATGAGCAACTTTACTCCTGTATTAGGGATTGGATGGGGCATGCTTTTTTTGGATGAAATACCAAAGAAGGGTATTTATATAGGTGGATCTATCATTTTATTGGTAACGTTAGTAGAAATATTTTTTTATACCAAAATTGATGGCAAACATGGTGATTAGATGAATGCTTAATTAAACCTTGTGTGAATGAAAATCAGTGGCTTTACTTTCAGTAAAAACGGAAATAAATTATATTATCCTATCATCGAGTCGATCCTATCTATCATTGATTTAGTAGATGAATTCGTTGTCGTGCTCGGGGACAGTGAGGCAGATGATAACACTGAGTTTCAAATAAGGGCGCTAAATAATGCTAAAATTAAAATCATTAAAACTGTTTGGGATCTAGAAAAATTTCCTGGCGGTACCATTTATGCCCATCAAACTAATTTGGCCAAAAATGCATGTACTGGAGATTGGTTATTTTATTTGCAAGGAGATGAGGTTGTCCATGAGAGGTATTTAGATAAAATAAAAGTCACATGTGAGCAACAATATGAGCGTTCTGAGGTGGAAGGGATTCTCTTCGGTTATAAGCATTTTTGGGGTGATTATAAGCACTATCATTCCTCGAGATGTTGGTATCCATTTGAAACACGAATCATCAGAAATCAATCAGATATTTATTCATGGGGAGATGCTCAGACTTTTCGAAGAATTCCTGACTTTGATGGTTTCTCGTACAGAAAGAGAGCAGATACTTTTAGGTTGCATGTAGTGAAAGCAGATGCTGAAATATATCATTATGGTTGGGTACGTCCTCCCCATTTTATGCGTAAAAAACAGCAACATGCAAATCATTATTATCGCAATCAAGGGAATCAAAAAGTATCCTTCGATTATGGTCCTTTGGGAAGGTTATCTTTGTTTAACGACACACATCCTGCCGTCATGAAGGATTGGATAGCTAAGTTTGATTGGGCTGATGAACTTAATTACACAAAAAAATACAGGACAACGCAACCCATTCATCGTCATGATTTTTTAAAAAACAGGATCATCACCCAAATAGAGTTATTCCTTTTTGGTGAAAAAGCATTCAGCCGTAAGAATTATGAGTTACTAAGAAAATGATTGACTGGTTATTCATTACTGCATTGAAATGTGAGACATTGAGAAAGCTCAATATTTTTTAGTTTCACTATTTTTGCTTCCCTTCAGCGTCTAATTCAATCAATTCATAACCTAATTTTTTAAGACGTGTCAAATTTCCGACACCATCACCTACGATGACCATATAAAATTGATTGAGGTCTAG
Organism: Flammeovirgaceae bacterium UBA4465; assembly: GCA_905182375.1. Classification (GTDB taxonomy): domain Bacteria; phylum Bacteroidota; class Bacteroidia; order Cytophagales; family Cyclobacteriaceae; genus UBA4465. The sequence continues at coordinate 4,870 of CAJJBF010000018.1, read as the reverse complement.
GTATTTTTTTGCGAGCACATTGAGCTCTTTTTTAGTTATACTGGCTATTAATTTACTTTGATCATCAATAAAAGAATTGCCCAGGTCGTAATGAATGATACGCCTTAAAAAAGATGATTTTTGCCAAGGCGTTTCATAATCCAGAACTTCTCTTTGTCCGATTGAATTTTTCATAAATTGAAGCTCATCATCTGTGATGCCTTTTTCGCGATAACCTTCAATTTCTTGAATAATTTCATAAATGGCACTATCCGTTGCAGCCGCCAAAACACCTGAATAGACAGAAAATGAGCCAGGTTCATCAGAGGACGAAAAATAACTTCTTGCACCATAGGTCCATCCTTTGTCTTCTCTTAGATTAAGATTAATTCTACTATTGAACGCACCCCCTAAGGTGTAGTTCATTAAGTATGATTTGAAATAATCTCCCGTGGGACTGTAGGTCAAGTCTGTTACATAACCTGCCCTAATTTCAGATTGGGGAGCTTCTGGTTTATCTACAAAATAAATTTTCAATTTCTCTGGAGTCGAGGTTTTAGGTAGTTTTGGAATTTGAACATTTTTATTTTCCCAATCGTGAAGAAAGCTGAGTTTCTCCACTAAATCTATTAAATTTTGATTGTTTATAGCACCTACGATCACTAACTCTGAGAGATTAGGAGAATAATAATTATTGTAGAAATTAATAACATCATCTAATTTTATGTTGGCGATGGTTTCCTCGGATCCATATGAGGGGATAGAATAGATGTGATTTTCCCCATAGATCAACTGATAATAAATATCATCTGCAATACTCGAAGGATCCTCCTGACCTGCTTTGACGCTCTCTAATTGTTGCTTGTAAATGCGATCAAAATCTTTTTGTTTGAATGCGGGATGGAGTAATATTTCTTCCGCCAATTGTAGGGTTTCATCAATGTATTTATTGAGGGTGTTGATACTCATATAGGTACCGTCTTCGTCTGAGCTGACATAAATGCTACTTCCTAATTTGCGCAACTCTTCTTGAATATCCTCGGAAGAATATTTTTCAGTGGACTCATTCATCATTCCAGCTGTGAGTGATGCCAATCCACTTTTTGAGGGATCATACGCATCTAGTCTGTGACCTCCGTTGATCGTTAACAATAAAGTAGTTGTGGGAATCTCATTATTTGCAGTACCAATGATTTTCAAACCATTTTCAAATGAGGCCTCCCAGTATTCTGGTACCTTCAAAGTTGGTCGAGGACCAGCAGCAGGTTGAATACTGCGATCAAAAAGGTCTTCTGCTTTTTGATAGATTAATTTGCCATCATCAATCTTTTCGACGCTATTTATGGTATCCAATCCGTTAAAGAAATTATCGGCTCTGGCCGGTAGTACTTCTTCATTGGGTAAGTAACTCATAATGAAACTTATTTTTCTTTAATGTATTTATAAAACTCTTCAAGTCTCTGCTGGAATATGAAGATATCTTTGCAAATCTTGACCTGATTAAATTCGGATTTCCAAACATGAATTGATAATTGGCCAATTGTGATACTTTTCCACTGACGCTTGCCAAGCCATTGATGACATCAGATTCACGACCTGCTTTGAATTTGATTAAATCGATTTCATTCACTCCTACTAGCGTGAAATTCGTCAAGTGTATTGCGTATTTCGATTTCAAATTCAGCTAGTGTTTGTCCAGGATAAGGAAGAACTCTCAGAGTGAATTCTCCGGCATGCTCAGCAGCTGGGTGTGAGGCAGAAGCATATATGGCTTTTTGAGTTTCTACAAATTTTTTAAATAAGTAAGAGCTTTGACCCATGCCCAGTATATCTGCAAGACAATCCAATGCAGCCTCATCTGGGTGCATATGTGGGATGGTAGGGTAGGTCATCATCAGTGATGGGAAGCGAATGTTATTATCGATATGTGAGATGTATCGATCTGAATTAATCTCTGGTAAGGGTAAGCTTCATTTTTTCTACTTCCGGTCCGGATGGTATCGATCCGGAAATATTTTTCTACCATGGAGAGGACTTCTTTTGGGTCAATGTCACCACCAATGGTTATGGCCGCATTATTGGGCCCATACCAACGAAGAAAAAAATTCTTTAAATCATTCAGGGTAGCCCGATCAAGATCTTCAAGGTATCCAATGGTACTCCATGAGTAGGGGTGACCGTACGGGTAGAGTGCCGCAATAGCTTTTTCATTCCACATGCCATAGGGCCTATTTAAATAATTTTGTCCTTTTTCGTTTTTAACGGTGGCTCTTTGGATTTCAAATTTTTCTTGGGTGACTGCATCTAGGAAAAACCCCATGCGATCCGCTTCCAACCAAAGCATAGATTCTAGTTGATTATTCGGTACCGTTTGATAATAATTCGTTCGGTCTCGGCTAGTTGAACCATTTAAGGTGCCTCCGGATTCGGTGACAATTTTGAAATGCGCTTCATCAGCGACATTATCGGATCCTTGAAACATCATATGCTCAAAAAAATGAGCAAATCCTGTTTTTTTTGGATTTTCATCCTTAGCGCCGACATGATAGGTGACGTCTAGGTGTATTAAGGGATCGGAATGATCCTCATGAAGGATTAAGGTCAAACCATTGGACAGTTCATACTTCTCATAAGGGATGACCAGGTCATTGTCGGTTTTATTGATTTTCTCAATAAGTTTGGTTTGCCCGTAGCTTACCGAAAGCACGATGACTTGAAATAGCATTATTAATAAGTCTTATTAAAAATGATAAGTGATATTGTAAGAAAATTGAATGGTTATCTAAGTTTTTCGTCATATCTCTTCTAGGATTTGACCGCTTTTTCCTTTATCCAAAAAAGATCTCAAATATAGGATAAAAAACCAGTGATATATTTACTTATCGCCCAGAATATTTAAATCAAATTTATCAATAGCAGGATCATGGTGCGCCTCCCGCATGATCGCTTCCATCTCGGCTACCCGCTCGGGGTGTTGATCACTTATATCGGTTTCTTCACGTGGGTCCTTACTTAAATCATAGAGGGCTGTGTTAATATTATCCTTTGTGCAGATCTTTACGAATGGCTTTCCACTGATTTTCGCGCACCGCTTGTTGCCCACCGTAGGCTGGAAACTCCCAATAGAGATAGTCATGTTCTGATTGTTTTGTTCCATGAAGTGTGGGTAGAAAACTAATTCCATCGCGCTGTTCAGCATCAGCATATCCTACTACTTCCGCCAATGTGGGAAAGACATCCCAAAAGGCAGATACATGAGTAGTTATCGTATTGGCCTCAATTTGATTAGGCCAAGTGGCAATCATGGGTACGCGAATGCCCCCTTCGTGTGTAAATCCTTTTCCCCAACCTCTTCCCGTATTGAAAGGGCCAGCACTATTGAAGTGATGTGGATCTACGCCACCAATATCATAGGTGGGCCCGTTGTCACTTGTGAATATAATTAAGGTATTTTTATATAATCCTAGGGCTTTAAGTTTTTTGACCAGCTCCCCCACTTGTTGGTCGAGTAAATTGATCATAGCGGCGTAGGTAGCTCTTGGATATTGGTTGGGGAAGTAATTCTTTCCTCCCGTGTAGGGTAATTCGGCTCCTATAATCTCATGATATTTAGATTGATATTTTTTTGGTATTTGTAACGGCAAATGCGGTAGGGGAGATGCATAATAGAGGAAAAATTTATTTTCTTTATTTTCTTCAATGATTTTTAATGCCTTATAAAGCTTCAAGGAAGGTGCATACTCTCTTTGCTCAAAAGCACTATAGGATTTGGAATCATTGGGATCAGCTAAAGAATCTAATGCCATGCCTGGCGAAATTAGTTCATTATTCAGCTCTATTTTTTGTTCATTTTCCCATAAATGTTTGGGATATAAATTGTGCGCTTGTCTTTGGCAATTATATCCATAAAAATAGTCAAACCCCTGCTTGTTTGGGGTACCACCGGTTCCGGGAGCACCCAAGCCCCATTTACCGACTAAGCCTGTGATGTATCCACTTTCTTGTAACATTTCTGCTAAAGTAAAAGTAGTATCTGGAATGGGTCTTTGACCCTCCAATGAGGCATCAGCAACGGCTGCGGCATAATTCCAAACATCCCCCCGCTCAGCCCATTCATCGTTTCCTCTTATATAAGCATGTCCTGAATGCAGCCCGGTGAGCAGCATGTATCTACTGGGCGCACAAACCGGTGAGCCACTGTAATGTTGAGTAAATCTCATACCATTACGTGCAAGTGCATCAATATGGGGTGTTTGGATTATTTTTTGTCCATATTCCCAGTTCTCCATATCCTAAATCGTCGGCAAGGATATAGATAATATTAGGTTCAGTCGAATTTATTTCGACTGAATGACACTGAAATAAGGTTGAAATCAGTAATAATATGAGGGGTAAGAATGAATTTTTCATCCGATCAGAAGAGCGCTATTTTCATCAAAATTCGTGCTGCCTAAGGGTTAATTTCATGTTTTAAATCTAGTTTATTGGGGATATAAGGAAATATCATCTTGTCCTCCTGACAATAAATAGGTCATTAAATCTACAACTTCTTGCTCATTGAGGCGATTTAATAAAGCAGGAAACATTTGTGACTGTAGGGAGCGTTTTTTTTCTTTTATTGAGGAAAGATGAATTTTGGTCACCTTTTCAGGAGTCAAAGGGTTTAGCATGACCAAAAGAGAATCGCTCGTTTCTTCTACTATTTTGGCGAACCAACGATCGCCGTTATTTAGATGAATTTCACTCATCATATATTGATCTGATATTTCCGCATCCGGATTGATGATGGCATGGGCCATGTCTTTGACCGTAAATCTTGATGCCAATTGGGTCAGATCTGGGCCAATGTTATTTCCCTTGTTTTGAATGCGGTGACAAGCTTGACATAATG
>CAJJBF010000017.1 GCA_905182375.1 Flammeovirgaceae bacterium UBA4465 | reverse complement strand
ATCGAGCGTAGCCAAAAACTCCGCCAAATTGTCCATGAATTATTGCAGCTGCTTAAATTCAATATGAAGTTGTTGACTGATCAACCTCATGTCCTTGATCTCTTTCTGGGCGCTCACCAGCAGGATGCGATAGACCTTTAGCTTACCTGCCCGAGCCGTACGCCCACTCCTGTGGGTATAGTATTCGACATTGATCAGGCAATTGATAATGAAACACATACGCTAAATTATCTACATCTATGCCTCTCGCAGAAATATCTGTGGCAATCAATACCTTGAGTTTATCCCCCTTGAAGGCCCGCATGACTTTGTCCCGCTCAATCTGCTTAAGGTCGCCGTGAATACAGCCTATTTGATATTTTTTGGTCTTTAATTGTTCATGAAGCTGTTTGGTGACCCGTTTGGTCTTACAAAAGATAATGCCTCTTTCATCTTTGTGTGACTTTAGGAAAAAAACCAAAGCTTCAATTTTTTGAGCTTGTTCACAGATGGCATATTGATGTGCTATATCCGCATTGACCCGCTGATCCCTGTTGATCTCTACCTTTACTGCCGCAGGATCCATATAGCTATTGATGATCTGTGTGATCTCTTTGGGCATGGTCGCAGAAAACAACCAAGTATTGCTTCCACGCGAAGTTTGTTCCAAAATCAAGTCCAAATCCTTTTTAAACCCAACACTCAACATTTCATCCGCTTCGTCCAATACAACCGTCTTTATTTGTCGCAAGTCCACCGCTTTTCTGCGCTGCAAATCCAACAATCTCCCCGGTGTAGCCACCAATATATGTGTCTTACGCCTTAGGGCACTGATCTGGGCTTCTATTTTTTCTCCTCCATAAACGGCTTCAACAAAAATCTTTTCCGTGAATTTCGTGAATTTAAAAATTTGCTTGGCAATTTGTTGTCCCAATTCTCGGGTAGGACATAAAATCAAAGCTTGAATTTTAGGTTCGTTGGGATCTATGTTCTGTATGATAGGAATACTGTATGCCGCTGTTTTTCCTGTGCCTGTTTGCGCCATACCAATAAAATCTATCGGTGATTTAATGAGCTTGGGAATAGACTGAACTTGAATTTCTGTGGGCTTAACGATGCCCAGTGCTTCTAGGCCTTGGATGACTTCGGGAGTAACGCCTAATGATTTAAATGATGCCAAAATATCTAATTTATTGAGCGGCAAAGTTAGCTCCAATTTATTTGCTCTCATGAAATAAAGGGAACGATCATCATATTGGCTTAGATTCAGCGTAACTTTACACATCTATGATCCATATTGGAATATACAATGAACTGGTAGTTGATCGGATATTGACCCCAGGTGCTTTTTTGATAGACAGTGAAGAAAATGACGTCCTCCTCCCTAATAAATACATACCTGAAGGGACGAAAGTAGGCGATCAGCTAAAAGTATTTGTCTATAATGACTCTGAAGACCGTATTGTGGCCACGACCCTCAGACCTTTATTGCAGCTTCATAAATTCGGTTGCTTGAAGGTGAAAGATGTTAATAATATAGGGGCTTTTCTGGATTGGGGCCTGGAAAAAGACTTGCTCGTCCCATTCAGACAGCAGCATGGACGCCTGAATATTGGCCAATGGTGTTTAGTCTATTTGTATATTGATACACTCACCCATCGATTGGCTGCAACGGCCAAAGTGGAGAAGCATTTTGAAAAGGAAAATATTGAACTTGAAGTGAACCAAGAAGTAGACCTGCTCATTGCCAATGATAGTGATCTAGGGGTCAATGTGGTAATCAACAACACCTATAGTGGTATGATTTTCAGCAACCAAATCTACCAAGATGTCATGATGGGTGACCAGATCAGAGGATTCATTGAACAGATTCGGCCAGATGGAAAAATTGATGTGACTTTGAGGAAAAAAGGAATGCAAAACCTTGAAGATGGTGCTCAAACCATTTTAAAGGAATTGAAAGCCTCTGAGGGTTTTATCGCCCTGACCGATAAGAGCAATCCTGAAGAAATTCAATCGCTGCTACAAATGAGTAAAAAGAATTTTAAAAAATCTTTGGGTATTCTCTACCGAAACAAACAAGTCCTATTGAAGAAGGAAGGTGTTTTTTTAAAGGAAGTTGAAGAACGAAATATTCGTACCCATTAACGAAAAACTCCCTGTTAATGCTGCAGCATCCTCGTAGATGCTGATTTACTGAGAAGAAGCGTTACCTTCTTCATGTGTATTATTGCCATTGCTCAATGTGCTTGGAGGAATAGAAATAATATAAAATTTGACTGGTAAAAAGCATCAACGCCCCAAACTGATGTATCGCTCCCAGCCCAATCGGCACCGCATACAGCAAAGTGAATATACCCAAAAGCACCTGAACGGATACCATGGCCACCATAAAGTGAAGACTTCTCCATTGGCCCTTGTTTTGTTTTCGGTAGCGTGAGGCAATGAACCGATACACCACCAGGACCAACACGGCAACCCCGAGATAACGATGAATCAGCTGAACCGAAGCCAGGTTCTCAAAAAAACTGACGATGCCGTCTGTTTCAAAAGCGTAAAAAACAGATTCGGCAATCCATTCAGTACCCATCTTGGGAAACGTGTTGTAGACCAAGCCGGCCTTTAATCCTGAAACAAAGGCTCCATAGATAATCTGAAGAACCGTGAAATAGTATCAATACCTGAATCCCAACCAATGAAGTCGTGGTCTTTGATGCTTTCTGTGGGTAGACTTGACCCAATACGATCCAAAGCAAATAAGCATATAATACAAAGGCGATGGTGAGGTGTGCGGCCAATCGGTAGTGACTGACATTGGGATCATTTACCAACCCACTCTTGACCATATACCAGCCCATACCTGCCTGCAGTGCGCACCTAACAGACAAGCAATTAAAAGCTTCTGAACCAATCCTTTGGACAGTCTTTTTTTGATCAGGAAATAAACAAAAGGTAGGAGAAAAACCAAGCCAATGAATCTCCCAATCATGCGATGGATGTACTCCCACCAAAATATGGATTTGAATTCACTTAGGGTGAAATCATAATTTTTTAATTTGAACTCAGGCGTTTGTTGATAGCGCTGGAAAGTTTCCATCCAATCTGCAGTGGTCAAAGGGGGAATGGTCTCCATGAAAAGACTCCACTGCACCATGGACAATCCAGAATGGGTCAGACGGGTCAAACCACCCACAATCACCATAACGGCCACCAATAAGCAACCCGGAAAATAGCCAAAAAACAACGCCTTTATCCCCTACTGACTTCATAAGCACAAAAGTACGACCGACCCGCTTAGACTCCAACATATCAAATGATAATATCAATAATATAAAAAGAATTGAGTCTTACATCCAGGGAGTATGCATAACTACACCGGTCCCATTTTCAGAAGAAAGTATCACCTCCCCGTTATGAAAGCGAGGACCGGAAGCAATATCGTTGCGAATGAGCAAGGGACCATCCATATCTACATAATCTAGCATCGGTAACAATTGACTGATCGCTGAAATACCCACAGATGATTCGGTCATGCAACCTACCATGACCATCAAGCCCATTGATTGTGCCTGAGCAATCATTTTCCGAGCCACTGCCAAACCTCCACATTTCATTAATTTTATGTTCACCCCATGAAAGTAGCCTTTACAACGTGCCACATCAGTCATTTCAATACAACTTTCATCGGCCATGATTGGCAAGGTGCTGTGTTTATAAACTTCGGCCATCCCCTCCCAATCTCCCGCCGCGAGGGGTTGCTCAATAAATTCTACGCCCAGCTCCTTAAAAGAATTAGCATATTCGATGGTTTGGGCAGCCGTCCAAGCACAATTGGCATCTACCCGGAAAATAGCATCCGTTATTTTTCGAAGTGCTTTTACGATACTCAAATCATCATCCGTTCCTAATTTTATTTTGTAAACAGGCCAAGGAAAAGCCTTGATTTTTGATTTCATTTTGGAAAGCTCATCTATCCCAATCGTATAATTAGTCAAAGGCATACGGGAGGTATCTAAACCCCAGTATTGATAGATCGAAACCCCATTGAGTTTACCATACAAGTCATGCGCTGCAACATCCAATGCACACAAGGCAAAATTATTTCCTGGGAAAAAAGATTGTAAGTCTTCAATAAATAGCTCTAAAGACTCGAAAGGGATTTTTTCAATGTTGTGCCTGTTTTTCTCCAAAACTTCAATGATGGATGCTACGGGTCTTTGATAATATGTACTAGCTGTCGCTTCCCCAAAGCCGATCCTACCCTGATACTCAAGGCCTACAATCAACGTCTGCTGAACATCACGCTCGTCATGGGCTATTTTGAAGGTATCCTGCAGATGAAGATCAAAAGCTTTGCGTTTGGGCTTGTGAAGCAAAGAAATAGTCATGATAGACCACATCTTGTTTAAGATCTAAGTAAATATAAGAGGAAACCCAGCATTAACGGTATTTTTTAATCCTTCTGAAAAATATTAAGCTCTTGAGAATTTTAAAATCATCCTTAGCAATCGTTGATTATATAGCTAAAATTTAGTCTTAGATAGGCTTTGAGATATCATTGGCATTCTATAGAAGCACTTTTTTTGAAGATCAATGATCACATGGCTTGATTTCATTTTATCCGATCGGACCATGAACTCAATCGATGTCATGTTTAGACATTAAATAAGAAAAGAGATCAATAATTTCGTTTTCTGACAGGTGATCGAGTAATCCCTCTGGCATCATAGAGCGCTCAGAAACATCTCTTGACTGAATACTTGATTGACTAATGACTACTGGTTCTTGACCAATTACTCGGAGGGTGAGGTTCCGCGTATTTTCATTAATCACATTGCCCAAATACGTTCGGCCATCTGTGGTTGTCAAGGTAACGAGCTTATAATCATCTTGAACCACACCACTTGGGTCCATGATATTACTGAGCAAATAAGCCACATCAGTGCGGTTGGCCCCTGTCAATTCAGGTCCAATATTGCCTCCATTACCATACAAATTATGACAAGAGGCACACTGGGTTTGAAATCCTTGCTTACCTTTCAGGAGATCTCCCGTTGCCATTCGCTCGGCGGTTAACCATTCTTTGTAATGCTCAATGGCGCGTAAATTCTCAGAGTTTTCTTTCTGCAAAGGTCCCCAAATTTCTAAAAAGCCGCTACCTACCACACGCCTTAACTGTCGGGCGGTATATGAAGGGATGTCACGCTTTGGTATTTTCTCACTCTTAATGGCCTCTGCCAACATCCAGCCCGAGTAAGACCGAGCGGCCAATGTTTGAATGGTTTCTTGTCGCTCCAATACGTCGTATGAAGGGTATGAATCTAATACGAGCTGAGCTAAATATCGGCCCGAAGCTTCCTCAAAGTTAGCAATCGCTTGAATCGCAGCGATTCTTAAGGCTGGTATCTCTAATAATTGGGGGATTGTTTTATCTATGTACTTATTTGATTTGCTGCTAATTTTTTCAAAGCATTGATCCTTTGATCCTCGTCAATATCCTCACGGTCCAACTGCTATGATGTACCCTGATAAGTTCCCTCCTGGATCAGACCCAGAGAAGCCGCTCATTGACAAGGCGAATTGGAGAAAGCTTGGAACTCCAGATTTCACAACGGGTGTTCCGGCCGCTATCGATCGTATATTGAGCGCAACACAAGAGCTCACGGGTATTGCGCCGCTTCTGCAGTTATCTGCCCCCTATAGCTTGGCAGCGGACATTTATGGCCAAGAACCGATATTAGCCGATGTGGTCAATGAACCTGAAACTGTTAACGCCCTTCTAGATCATCTTGGGGATGTTGTGCTTGGGCCCTGGATGGATCATTTCTTTGAAAGGTTTCCGGAAGGGTGGGCTCAATTCTTTGCATGGCTGCAGCCAAATATAACCGCACCACAGCTGATGGATCATTAGTCATCTTGACCAGTCGCGTGACTACTTCTGGACTCGGCGGTTCTTCACATAGAAATTGAATGGCCCACGCCCTTACATATTCATCCGAATCCTCAAGGGCTGCCATTAGATTATGTTCTGTAGCCGCACCCACAATCGATTGGGTCCAAAATGCTCTCAACCGATGATTCGCATCGCCCTTGCTGACAAATATAGCTTGTAAGCGGGCTTGAGCCTCTTGGGAAATAGACTGATAAACAGCCCTTCCTTGAAGAATTACTCGGGCGCGCCGAGCATGCCAATCACTTTCACTGAGCTGTAAATTGACCAATTCGAAATCTGATAATTTTCGGAGATCCTCATAGCGCCCCTCCCAATCTTTGGCTAATGACTGCTTGGGCATAATCCTAAAAACCCTTCCGGTCTCCTTATGCATGACCTCCTGTCCACAAATATCTGCATCATGCCAATCGAGGGCATAAAGTCCTCCTTCAGGGCCAATTTCCAAGCTAAACCCAATCCATTGAGCATTGTTGGCAGACAAAAAATCTTCCTTATGAGAAGCAGTAAATCCGGAGCCCACGGCTTTCAGCTCATCTGAGAGAATGGCATGCTCATGGATGTTAGCCATGAAAATTTGGCCTTGGTGCCCACTAGGAAAAGCATCGGATTGATATATTCGAGCACCTCCATGGGCACTTCTGTGCCGATGATCAACAATGGTTTTAATATCTTCATATACGTAAGGATTGAAATGTTGTCCTCCTTGTCGATGATAAATACCTCCAGGCACCACATGAAACAAATGGGGTATCACACACGCACTGATGAAAAGCTGGCCCTTAGCATCGTGATCTATCCCCCAAGGGTTACTGAACCCATGAGCAACCACTTCAAAGCGTTTCTTGATCGGGTGGTATTTCCATACGCCACCATTCACATCGACCCCTTTTTCCTCCAATAAACCTTCTGGAAAAGATTCTTGATGGCCATATAGCTTGGTGTTTTTATTGGGTTTTCTGATTTTGGAGGGGGTGGCAAAACCCTCTAATCCATAAAGCCAACCATCTGGACCCCAATGCAAGCTGTTGATGGTTTCATGACGGTCTCTGATACCCCAACCGGTCAATAATATTTCTATTTCATCTTTGTCTGCTTTATCATCACCATCGGCATCTGGTACAAATAACAAATTGGGCGGAGCACCCAGGAACAATCCATCAAAGCCAACTGCGATGGCCGAAGGAAAAGCTATGCCTTCTAGGAATACTTTGACATCATCCACAACACCATCTTTATCAACGTCTTCTAAAATTAATATTCTACTATCTCCAGAATTCGAAAAGCCATGGCCCCTACTTTCATAATCTCTATTTTCAGCAATCCACATGCGACCTCGATCATCCCAACAAAAAGCCATGGGCTGGGTAATCATGGGCTCGGAAGCAAATACATTGACCTTAAAGTCTTCATTTAACGTCATGGCAGCCACCGCTTCACTGGGATTTAAAAACTTTTCTTTGTAGGCTTCCTCTCGCGCCATATCCCATAGCTGTGTTGCATAAGGATACGCATTTCCACCCCATTGTACCCAATGTTCTGTAAGCTCAATACCATTGAGCGTGCCCGTAGAGATGACTAACCGATGCTGAATGAGCTCCGTCGTACCCTTGGCAATCTGCCAATCTCCATTGATCCCGCGACTTGGACCTACGCCAAATTGTTGATCCACGCGCCAAGCGGTCGGAGATCCTGCATTATTGGGATGATCCAAAATGGCCACATGTACCTTATCCTCTCTACCTTTTACCTGCATGGCTACATCCAACCATATGGATTTCTGACCTTCAGCGGCTTGATTTTTTTGTCTAGAAGCATTGATCACTTCGGCTGGCATCCCTTCCTGCCATGGCATACGTAAAAACATCCCTCCGTATCCAAACTCATTGATGACTACTTCCTCAACAGCATCACCGAACCACTCCTGGTCTATAATGTATTGCCCATCAACTATGTGCATGGACCACCTTTGCGTTTCAATCATGAGTTTATTTCCCTGATCATCCAACATGTTGTATACCGTTTGCCAAGAAATGTGATCTCCACTGGCTTTTAATACGGTGGCGGAATCCAATTGCCAATATTGCCCCCCTACATTATGAAAATAATCCCTTCCGACACCCTTTTTGATTAAATTGATTTTCTCAGGAGACCTAGCTAACTTATCTTGACCCTCCTTAGCCGGCAAGAAAGACCGATGGTAAAACCAGGTCGAAAGACTGTCCGTTGGAACCAGTGCATTGTCTCCGTTGACTCGGATAAAAACCATTATAATCCGTTTGATATGGATGGTGAGAGAGGCTATATTCCGTCAAAACACCCTTACCATCCGGCGAAATAATTGGGTGAATATAAGGCCAATATTTGGATCTGGTGTGCTAGGTCAAAATAGGTGATTAGCCCCTTTTCTGTATATTTCGATGATTCTTAATTCCTAATTTTCTATAATATGGAGATTGACTTCACCCGAGGCTCCATAAATTGATTCCTTATTTTTTTGACAAGAAAAAAGAGTAACCATAACCGCTGCAATCTAAAAATAATTATTTATCAAAGCTTTCATCATGCCTCCTATTGATCCAAATATTAAAGCCCCACCTCATTATTCATCAAAAGAACACTAATGAGCGATCAACCTTTTGCCTCGATGGTGAATTCTGGAAGTCTTACTCTTTCGCCTCCTTTCATCGCAGATTCATGAGCGCATATACCTACACACGTCCAATTGGCACTTTTTCCAGCATTGGGCCAAGGTTCGCGATCTTCTGCCAATGCCGTGACAAACTCATGAACCATGTGGGGATGTGATCCGCCATGTCCTCCCCCTTGCAGAAAAGAAAGATGCTTATCATCTTGAATAGTTTTAGTAAAAGGTCTGATTTCTGGGGGTAATAAATGCGCGAAATCAGGAATATTGATACGTGAGGGGATTTCATTTTCAGCTTTTTTAGCCGTGTGAATAACATGTTCATCGCCCTCAACTAAGCCCCATTCGAATGATTGTTTTGTACCATAAACATCAAAAGATTCTCTATACTGTCGTGCCGTATCATACAAAAACCGCCATACTTGAGCTGAAAGGTCCATCTCTTTGATTTTGATATGACAAGATTCAACCGCAAAAGGATTACCAGAGAGCTGCCTGATTTCTTCATTTACGCTACCCGAACCGAAGCATGATACGTACTCGGCACAACCATTTACCAAACCCAATACTGGGGAAACCACATGGGTCGCATAATGCATGGGTATCATTTTTTTCCAATAATCCGGCCAACCTTCCATATCTTGTGGGTGTGAGGCCTTCATAAACTGAATATCTCCAAGATCGCCACGCTCGTACATTTCCTTGATGAAAAGAAATTCCCTACTATAGACCACTGTTTCGGCCATCATGTATTTGAGCCCTGTGGTTTTAACCAATGAGACGATCTCTTCACATTCAGCGATCGCAGTGGCCATGGGAACCGTACAAATCACATGCTTGCCAGATTTCAATGCTTCAATAGACATCCAGCCATGGTCACCAATGGGTGAATTGATGTGAACAAAATCTACCAAGGGGTCCTTCAAAATCTCTTGATAATCATCGTACCGATTTTCAATATTGAAATGATCCCCGATAACCTTGAGTTCAGACTTATTTCTACGGCAGATACCATAGAGATCGACAGCTGGATGCTGCTGATATATGGGAATAAATTCTACTCCAAAACCAAGACCGACCAAGACTACCCTATGCTTTCTCATACTTCAATATTGTTAACTAAAATTTCTTAATTAGGACCTACTAGTAAAATTAATTAATTGATAGGAAAATTTGAAGATCATAAGATCCTTCAAAAATGTACGATAAAAAACCAATAAATGATTTGAATTCATGAAAAGTTATCTCTAATAACCATCCAGCATAAGCGGACGTAAAAGAATGTTAGTCCCCTGACATGTTGGAAAGTACAACTACTAAATTATAAAATATATCTAAATGGTAGCCGATTTTAATTAAAATAGCTATCAGCGGAGTTATCAATGAGATAACCAAACAAGCAGATTACTAAAAATAATTAATAGATAATAATTACTTAAATCTCCTTATTTAGTCCCCTTGTAAGCTCGCCAAAAATGCAATAACATCCCGAAGCTCTCTTTTAGTCAGAATCTGTCCCATCGGAGGCATACTTGAAGGCGAATTAGTACGAGTTTGGATTCTTTCCAAAGGAATATCCATAGGTTCGGCTTCCGTTGTTTTTAAGATGAGCTCTTCATCGTTTTCTTCCATTAAAATACCGGCCACTACTTGACCCCCTTTTAGGGTAAGAGTTACAACGCCATAACCTGGAGCCAGCCGCTTACTTGGCTTAACCAACGCTTCTAGCAATTGTTTACGCGTCAATAGACCTCCAATTTCACGTAAATTAGGCCCTACACCCACAGAACCCTTTTCCACACCATGACATCTCACACATTGCCCAGCACTGCCCTCGTAGAAATAATTTCGACCGTTTTCTATGCTCCCACCATACATGACCTCATCAAAATCCGAAGACTTATCAGTTACTAAAGCGGCCAATTGAATGCCTAGATATTCAGAATGCGTTCGTGCAATAGCTTCACTCAAGTCAAGGTGTAGGTTGGGATCTAAATTATTATTACCCATTCTTACTATTAATTTCTCGATCAGTCCTTGCGTAAGTAGCGTATCCAGCTGCCCTAATACCTTCAATAATTTTTGCTGTTCTGAAACGGAACCCTCGCCAAGAACGGCTCTCATGGTATCATCAAATTTCTCCTTATCGAGGGACACTTCAGTCAAAAGTCCAATGGCCTCCGTACGTACTACAGATGATTTATCTCTCATTCCTAGCATCACCATTTGATCGAGATGCTCATAATCTAATTGACCAAGGGCCAGTAGGGCCGTCGCGCGGACCTGTGCGCCCTCATTATTTTCTAATAACTCAACGATTTTCTGTGATGCCGGCCGCTCACCAACTTGAGCAAACATACCTACCAAAGCTACTTTCACCTGCATCTCATTTTCGATATTTAAACGGGCTAACCATTGGCTTCAAATGACGCTTTAGTAATTCTCCATCTCTCTTTTGAGGGCCTCTGAAGCGTCCATCAACCCGATCCAATAAAGAAGGCTCAGCCCAATGGCTCAAGGCATTAATCGCCTCCACTTTCAGTACCAAAGGAATTTCATCACTTTGAGCAAATTGAACTAGCCATGCCAACGTTTCTGGACTCCCCAATCTTGAAGCAGCATTGATCACCCTTCTTCCCAATGCTTCGGATTGTAATTGAGTGTTTTTAAGTAATGAAGCCAAATCAGGTAACGCTTCTTCCACCGACCAATCGTCATTGATGGCCCTGGCAGCTTCCAGTACAATATATTCATCTTCATCTGTCAAAAAATATTTTAAATCTGGATGCGACCATCTTCGCATGACCAATACTGCTGCTAATCTCAAAGATTTATTTGGACTGTCCACTAGATCAAGAATAGGTTGCTCTACGCCTATTCGGCTCAATGCCAATACAGCCACATGTCTTAAATATACGTCCTGATCTTTATTTTCAACGAGCATTTGAAGCAAACCACTCACAGCCGTTTGGTCTTTTATTCTGCCTAACGCTTGGGCAGCATAAAATTGAACACGAGGATGTTCATTTTCCAATAAAGCGATGAATTGAGGTCCGGCAGCAGCATATTTGACATCTCCCAATACTTTTGCCGTCTGTGCCATGATTTCAGCATCTTCATCGGATAAATAACTCATCAATACTGGACCGTGGTCACTGCCTTGAGCCATCAATTGACCCAAGCCCCATATACCATGAATCCGCATCAATTGATGCTCTTGCTGAGCAATGGCTTTTTCTAAATTTTCAGAATCTCCTTTTTCAACCAATGCAAACTGTGCTTTTTGACGAATCCGCATATCCGCATAATTCAATAATTCAAAGAGCTTGGAGGCGTCAGCCTTTTGATAATCCATTTCCATCAGTGCTTTGGTCTCAAGACGCTCAGCTTGAAGATCATTTTCGTCTTCTGTCACATCCAATCGCCACACTCGGCCGTAATTTTTGGTTCCCCACCCATTGATCCAATCCGCAAAATACAAGGCACCATCAGGACCAAACCGAATACCTGTGGGGAGCAATCCACTGATCACATCGGTCTCTTTTTCCAACTCAAATGAAAATCCTTTGCGCTTCAAAGTAAATCCCCAAATATGAGATCTAGAAGGATTGCCAACAAATTCACTCACAAAAAAATGATTTTTCCATTTTTTACCTAACGCGGTTCCAGGATTATAGGTAAACCCCGTTGGGCCATTGTGATAATTCATTATTGGGGGGAGCATATAGGCAGGTTGTCCCTCCCAGCGCGGCTTGTAAAGCACCTCATCCATCCATACATTATAGCCATTGTTTTTAGGATCCGTGTATTTACCGTATTGCCAGTTGGATCTCCAGCCGGTATCTGAACCTTCTACGATATGAACCAGTCTTTCACTTTCACCTTCATGATCGCCATCATTATCTTGACCGATGATATTTCCATATTCATCAAAGGCAAATTCATGGGTATTTCGCAACCCTGCAGCAAACACTTCAAAGTCCGATCCGTCCGGATTAGATCTCACCAAAACTCCTTGATTGGGATAGAAATGATTTTTTCCTTCTTTATCTGTAAGATTGGCTCCAATATCACCTATCCCCCAATAAATTTTCCCATCGGGTCCTTCTATGGCACCCGACATCCCATGTCCACTGAAGCCAATGTGAACCGCAAAACCTGTATTGATCGATTCTTTCGATTCATAATAACCATCCTGATCTTCGTCTTTCAACCGCCACATGTCTGGACCAATACCCACAAACATATCTTGGTCTCGCACCAACAAAGCACCTGCTACATCGGTGATTTCATTGTGGAAATCATTCAATACACGAGTAGATACCTCGGCCATACCATCTCCATCAAGATCCTGCAATTTCCAAACTTCGTCTCGTTCTACTGCTAAATCTCTCCAATCATGAACCCTATCTGAATTGAGATCCTTTAACCAACTATTTTCCTCACTTTTTTCAGTAGCAAATATATCTTTTAATAAATTCCGACGTTCCTCAACCGATTTTAAGGCAATCGATCTGGTCATCCAATCTTCATGTCCTCTGATATCAAATTCCGAGTTTTTCTGTCGATTGGTTCTTGTCAGAAAGACATTACCCGAATCATCTATGGACATAGCGATGGGATCAGGTGCCAAAGAATCTGTAGCCCAAAGGTTTATACGCAAGCCTTCAGCCAATTGAATGGGCGTGGTTTCAGTGATCTCTTTTGCTTTTAAAAAACTACTTGTAGGCGCCTCCCGAACAACTAATAAAGGCTCGGTCACCTGATTAATTTGATCTGTCTGACAGGCAACTAAAAAAAACAAAAAACAAATCTTTAGTCTATTTAAAAAAGTACGCATAAGTATTGTAAATTAAGATAAGTCTAAAATCACTTGTTTAAAACACCGTGGCCTAGTGATTAATAAAAAAGTGATTAAAAAATTACAATTAAATCTAGGAAAATTTAAGACCCTACTAAAGTCTTAAAACCAAACGAAATTAATGGGTATCCGCATATTATTCTAGAGATATTAATAAAACCTCATTTAGGATGATATATCCGTTTCGCCTGATTGCGAACTAAATCAATATCTAGGGTCATCTGCTTTCGCTCTTGATTCACAAACATATCCATTTGATCCGCATAATGTGGACTTTCGGGCCGGTTTGAGGCGCCATAGCTGTTGACCGTTTCAATAATGGGAAGTCCTTTACTCGGATAACGCACCAACATAATATAGGAGTCTCCCGCCACCCCTTTTACTTTCCCTTCCTTGTGAGGTCTACTGTACATAGCTGCCAAGACATCTCCTAATCCTCGCATGGGTAATGTCTTATCCCCTCGAACTAAAAACTGATACTCACCCAAGGTGACCTCAATTTTTCCAAAATTATTCAATAATTTTTCATGAGCATAATGTAGCGATTCTATCATTTGCACTGCTTTCACCTCATCCACATCAATCCACTTTTTCTTGCTCATGAGATGAAAATAAAATTCATTGAAATGCGCTGCTCCTATTTCATTTAATTCACCACTGCGATTCCATTTTTGTAAAATACGAACAGTTGGAGCCGCCTTTCCAGCCAGTAAGGGGTCCATACGGAATACTGCATTTACATTGATATTATAATAGAGGGAATCAGGCAATCTCGCATCATATTTAATAGATAAAAAATTTTCCCATGTAATCGTATCATATTCCTCCATGAGTTGCATAAAGCGAATACTTCTATTGTTCTCATGCAATTGATAGCCCATGGTGGAATCAAAATCATCAAAACTCAAATTGTCCCTTGCAGCACTGGCACTGTAGGCCGAATTATTGGTATTGAATAAATAACCCGATGAGGGATTTGTCAACTGAGGCAAGTCTTCAAATTTATGATAGTCATCGGTGAGGGTTCTAAACGTGTTCCCAGGCAAGGTCTTTTTCCAATCAAATTTCGAATCCCGAAAAGGAATCTTACCATTACTTACATAAAATATATTGTCATATCTATCCGCATACATGATGTTGAAACTTGGAATAGCTACCATTTCTAAAGCTTGTTTAAATTCATTTAAATTTTGTGCTTTATTCATATTGTACCACTGCTCTATCGCTCTTATTTCATCAAAAACAGACATTTTAAAGGCGAAATAACCCTTATCATTTTTGATGACTGGACCATATTTTGAATAATAAGCGGCTTTCTTTACCCTGATTTTTAAACCCATAAAAATGCTGATTCGAAGGGCTATCTTCCGCTTTTCTAAGATATGCCAAGTTGAATCCATCCGATATCTACGTTCATTTTGAGGATCTATTTCCAATTCAAATATGTCAATTTTATCGGGGTGATTTACTGTATGTGCCCAACCCAAATGTTCATTGGTTCCATGAAATATGACCGGCCCCCCAGGAAAGAGACCCCCCATTGCATTCCAGCCCTCCTCGCTCACCAAGTGGGCTTCATACCACGCGGCCGGACCCTCTAAAGGCTGGTGGGCATTTACCGCTAACATGACATGGTCACTTCCTGTTTTCTTTCGATTGAATACAAAAGCATTGGAACCAATACCAATCAACGCCCCATGGTCAATATCGCCCTTAATCAAGCCTCCAATGACCCCATCTGCACCATCCATAACTGCCAACTGAAGGACATACGCTTGAAACACATCTTCAACTGTGATGGGAAAAGATTTTTTAACAAAAACTTCTTGAGGATGATGTTGAGCATAAGCATTAAGGCCCGCCAGATAACCCTTCACAATATTTAGAAAATCTGGAGCAACTTCATCCAGATGTCCTGCGACTATTTCTTTGGTTCGAAGCAAGCCTACCACATAATCTGCGATCGCACCGTCCTTCCCCAAATGTAAACCCAACATACCTTTGGCAGCCAATAAAGTGGTTTGGATAGTTCCAAAATCATCTTCGGCATGTGCCCAAGCCAATCCATAAGATACCTGAGCATCGGTAGCTGCATAAATATGAGGTACTCCCCACTGATCTCGAATGATCTCAATTTGATCAGGATGCCATTGTGCTGATATTTCTAGAGAAATAACCAGCAATAACAGTATTAAAAAGCAACTTTTAGCCATTTATAAAAAATATAAGTGTTTTTACAAGTTTAAGTTCCTGATTCATTCGTAGGCTAAGTTATCCCAAGAATAATAATCTAAAATATTTCGTCTCGTTAAATAATGCATTGAGAGGAATGAGGAATTTTTAATTTAAACCGTCTTTAAAATCACAATCTAACTAATCGAAAATTCTCTGAGAGCTCTCAAATATTAATTTGCCTCAATGTTTGTGATCCCGGGATCATCTACTTCAATCGAACCTAACCAGGCGCACATGGTTTTACTGGTTTCAAGCATTGCTGGATTACCACCTATTTTAGTTTTTTTGGCGACGGGATCCCATGGTTTGATCGGAATAGGAATACATGATGAAGGTATAAATAGAGGCACTGGGCCTGCCATTTTCCAATTCATGGGATTGATGGGTGAAGTACAATTACCAAATGCCGGAATATTAAGGAAGGGCACAAAGTCCATACTCGAAGCTACAGGTTTTACCATTGAGGTCAGCGTTTTGCCTATAGGAAGTACAATCATACTTTAGGGGCCCGAACCGAAGGAACACTTTAATTTGGCTCCCATACAAACGCATTTTGGCATATAAATTATTTTCAGTTTTTAGAATACTTAAACAATAAAGATTATCAATCAAATATATAACAGTTTTATTTACAGAAATGAGCTGCCAGCAAAATTATGTTAAATAAATGAAAATGATTAAGAAGGCTTGAATGCTATATAAAAGTTAAGGATTTTTCTAATTTAAAATATCCACAGGACTGCCAAATCCAAGCATTCTTCTTACCCCATTATCATCGAGGTGAGCCATTATGGTATCAATTGCTGTGCCTTTACATGAAATAACAAAATGAGTTTACAACTAATTTGATAAAAAATTTGTGCATTATAGTTGTTTTAATACTTCTCGTTTTCAAAGCAAAATCTATCCAATAATTGAAACAAAAAAAGAAATTAGCCATTGCAGGCGCCTCGGGATTTATTGGTAGGTGGTTTATTGAAACCTACAAAGATGACTATCATATTATTGCCCTTTCACGAAAAAAAATAGCCCCTTCAAATTCGGATATCGAATGGAGAACGGTAGATCTATTTTCAATATCCAGCAGTATCGAAGCGCTTGAAGGTGTAGATTATGCGCTTTATTTAGTTCATTCTATGCAGCCCTCTACGCGGTTAAATCAGAGTAATTTTGAAGATACAGATCTGTTGCTTGCTGATAATTTCTCTAGAGCGGCTGAAGCCTGTTCGCTCTCTCATATTGTCTATATAGGTGGTATCCTCCCAAAAGACAATTTAAATATTTCAAAGCATTTACAATCGAGATATGAAGTAGAACGCGTACTAGGTTCTCGGCAAACCCCAATTACTCCCATTCGTGCCGGCATTATCATTGGACCCGGAGGATCATCGTTCAATATTGTTAAAAAATTAGTAAAAAACTTACCTGTCATGGCTTGTCCAAGCTGGACAAAGTCCAACAATCAACCCATAGACTTAAGAGTAGCCTTAAACTGCATTAATCATACGCTTGGTAATTCAAGTTTATATGGCCATCCAATCGAAATAGGAGGTACCCAAATCGTTCAGTACATGGATCTGTTAAAATTAACAGCTAAAGAAATGAATAAAAAAAGATGGATCTTTTCCGTACCTTTTTTTTCATTGGGTATGTCCAAGTTATGGGTAGGCTTGTTCAGTGGGTCTAGCCCTAATTTTGTGTCTCCATTGATAGAAAGTCTGAGACATGACATGACGTTGAAAGATCAAGATTTTCTATCCATTTTTCCAAAGTTTACCCTAACTGAAACCATCAAAAGAGCGCTTGATAAATCAGTGATCATCCCAAAAATACCAGTGGGTATGGCCCCCATTAAAGATAAAAATACGGTAAGAAGTGTTCAAAGGATTGCCAATCCAGGCAAAAAAACCTCCCTTTGGGTGGCCAAGCAATATCCTGTCTGGTTAAGTAATATGTTTGGGAAAATTATTGATTCCAAAGAAGATGAAAAAATATTAAAATTTACTCTTTTAGGTATTCCGTTATTACAATTGGAGTTTATCGAAAACAGAAGCGATAAAAATCGACAGCTTTTTTATATCACCGGTGGTTTATTATCCAAAAGAAGCAATACCGGCTGGTTAGAATTTAGATCTATTCTAGAAGGTGAATACATCATTACAGCCATTCATGAGTTTGTTCCTCGATTACCTTGGATCATCTACAAATATACACAGGCAAAAGCCCATTTGTATGTGATGAAACAATTTGAAAAGTACCTCTCTTCATTTCAACTTCGTACCGGTAAATAAGTTAATCTTCTTTGTAATACCTTACGGCCTATTGGAAGATAAAATCAATAAATAAATATGAAACAGACGCAAAATTTCAAAAATCATACCATTTTCCTCAAAGGATTTCATGGCCTCCTCTCTGTAGGGATATTGGGACTGGCCGGAGGCGGTATAAGCTATTTACTTCAAGGAGATGCTGAAGCCACTTACCCAGCTTGGCTTTTCATACTGATCTCTCTTTTATTAACTGTGATCATGTGGTATCTTAGAATATTTCCTTTGAAAGCCCAGGACCGGGCCATTAGAGCTGAGGAAAACCTAAGACATTATGTGCTTGCAGGAAAGCTATTGCCACCTAATCTCAAAATTTCTCAAATTGTAGCCCTTCGCTTTGCCCCAGATGATGAGTTTTTACCGCTCATTGAGCGAACGCTAGATAAAAATCTCACTCAAAAAGAGATTAAAAAGGAGATTAAAAATTGGAAGCCCGATTACTATAGGGTTTAAAAAAACCCTGCTTCATACAGTCATGTAGCTTCGTTAGTCTTTTTTTCTACTACGAACATTGCAAAAACGGCAGCTATAAGCAGTGAGACTCCTCCCATCATCAAGGCAAATATGGCCTGTGAATCAAATAGGTTTTTTACGATAGGTCCTCCAATGATCCCACTAATTATTTGAGGGGCCACAATGAAGAAATTAAATATCCCCATATAAATTCCCATTTTAGTCAAGGGTATCGTTCCTACCAACAAAGCATAAGGCATAGATAAAATACTCGCCCAGGCCATTCCGACAAAAGACATGGAGAGAATCAACATGATTGGATCTTGGACAAAATAGACTGATAATAATCCGAGTCCACCAGCCGTCAAAGCCACACTGTGTGCCTGTTTTTTCCCAATCTTTTTGGCTATTATGGGCAGCAACAATGCAAAACCAGCAGAAACCGCATTGTATACCCCAAAAATTATCCCAACCCAATTACCTGCCTCATTGAAAAGAGACGAACTAGTATCCTCAATATCAGTACCATAAATATGTTGAGCAATGGCGGGTGTTGAATATACCCACATACAAAACAAGCCAAACCAACTAAAAAACTGTACCCATCCGAGCTGTTTCATCGTTTCAGGCATTTGTTTGAAACTGGTAAAGATGTTCATCAAACCCCCTTTTGTTTCTACGACTTCATGAGAGTTAAAAGACTTTAATTCAGCGGGACTGTATTCTTTGGTATTGATAACAGTCCACAGGATAGCACCCACCAAAACCACGGCTCCAAAATAAAAACTATAAATAACATTGTCAGGCACCTCACCAGGCAACGCTGATTGTGAAACGCCAAAAAAGTTAACCAAGATATAAGGCAACCAAGAGCCTACCACCGCACCAATGCCTATCAACGTGGCTTGAACAGAAAAACCCGTCGTATTTTGTTCTTCCGGAAGCATATCTCCTACCAATGCCCGAAAAGGTTCCATGGCAATATTAAAAGATGCATCCATAATCATCAACATACCCGCCCCTATCATGATCGGTGGAAGGGCAACGGCCAAAACGCCCGCGTTAGGCATTATGCACAAGGCGATTGCGGCCAGCAATGCTCCTGTCAAAAAAAAAGGTTTCCGGCGCCCAAAGCGCGTCCAGGTTTGATCACTGTAATGACCTATTATGGGCTGTACGATGAGACCTGTAATTGGAGCCGCGAGCCAAAACCATGATAAACTTTCAATGTCAGCACCAAAGTTCTGTAAAATCCTACTTGCGTTCGCATTTTGGAGTGCAAACCCAAATTGAATACCCATAAATCCCATGCTCATATTCCATATTTGCGCGGTAGATAATTTTGGTTTCTTCATATGGCAATATTATTAATTAGTTTTTTTTTAATTTTTTTCTCGATTTCAAAGATTTGGGCATTAAGTGTATCCACTCCTTGGTCGCAATAAACATTGGGTACTCCTTTTAAATGAAAGAAAACCCTCAGTTTTGAAAATTTAGCAAAATGTCTACTTTAATATGCCTCAAAATATAGAATTTTTTACAAAAACGCCTTATTATTTAATTCAATAGAATCGATGAAATTTTTAGAATTTATCAAGTAAATTTGCCGATTATTAATCAATTAAAAATCTTAAGCCTATGCAATTCAGACCTGGTGTTTTAACTGGAACCGAAGTAACCGAACTTCTTAATCACGCAAACGACAATAAATTTGCCTTACCTGCTGTAAATGTGACCGGTTCTAATACCATCAATGCGGTGCTTGAAACAGCCAAAGTAGTCCAATCTCCAGTAATGATTCAATTTTCAAATGGGGGCGCACAATTTCATGCCGGGAAAGGTTTATCCAATAAAGATGAAGCTTCAGCGATTGCAGGTGCCATCGCAGGTGCGCACCACGTCCACCAGATGGCTGAAAAATATGGAGTTTCGGTCGTACTGCATACCGATCATGCCGCGAAAAAATTACTGCCCTGGATTGATGGATTACTTGATGCCAGTGAGTTGCATTTTGAAAAAACGGGTACCCCTCTTTACAGCTCGCACATGCTGGACCTTTCTGAGGAATCGCTCGAGGAGAATATGGAAATTTCCACGAAATATTTTACCCGAATGTCTAAAATGGACATGACTTTGGAAATAGAATTGGGAGTAACAGGTGGTGAAGAGGATGGCGTAGACAATACCGATATTGACAACTCTAAACTTTATACTCAACCCGAGGAGGTAGCTTACTCTTATGAGAAGTTAAAAGCCATTAGTAACCATTTTACAGTTGCCGCTGCTTTTGGTAACGTTCATGGCGTTTACAAGCCCGGAAATGTCAAGCTTACCCCAACCATTCTTAAAAATTCTCAAGAATTCATTCAAGAAAAGTTTGGTACTGGAGCCAATCCTGTAAACTTCGTATTTCATGGCGGATCTGGATCCACTACCGAAGAAATAAGAGAGGCCATCTCTTACGGAGCCATCAAAATGAACATTGACACCGATATGCAATGGGCCTATTGGGAAGGTGTAAAAAATTACTATAAAGAATTTGAAGGGTTCCTTCAAAGTCAAATAGGAAATCCTATAAGTGCTGATGAACCTAATAAAAAATATTATGATCCCAGAAAATGGCTCAGAGAAGGTGAAAAAACATTTGTGAAAAGGCTCAGCGAAGCCTTTGAAGATTTGAATTGTATTAAAAAGAATGTATGAATAGGATGAGCTAAGGTTTCAGGTTTATCCTGATCTCTGCAGCTCCCAATAAAAAAAGGCACTAAACGTGATGTTTAGTGCCTTTTTTTATGTGACAAACTTTGATGTTCCAAAATAAATTATTCAGATAATTTAAGGCATTAATCAACATCAATTTTTGTATTCTTTATAGCTTTGTCATCTTTAAAATTCATTTATCTATTAGACGACGTTTAACATCATGAAAAACATAAACCAAGTATCAATCATTGGCGCAGGTACCATGGGTAATGGGATTGCACACGTTTTTGCCCAACATGGCTTTAACGTAGCCCTTATTGATATTGATGAGAAGCGTCTGAAAAATGGCCTTAAAAACATTGAAAAAAATATTGATAGACAAATACTTAAAGACCAACTTAAAGATTCAGAAAAAGCCTTAATCCTATCAAGAATAGTCCCTTTCAATAACCTCAAGGATGGCGTAGCCTCATCCGAGTTAGTGATTGAAGCCGCTACCGAAAATTATGAAGTCAAAAAAAATATTTTTCAAGAGATAGATAATTATGCACCAAAAGATGCCATTTTGGCTACCAACACTTCCTCCATATCCATTACTAAAATAGCGGCAGTCACCCAAAGGTCGGCGCAGGTCATCGGAATGCATTTTATGAATCCTGTTCCCATCATGAAATTGGTTGAAGTCATCAAAGGCTACGCAACCTCGCAAGCAACCATTTCGACGATTAAAAAAACGGTCATTGATCTAGAAAAAATAGCAGTTGAAGTCAAGGATTATCCTGGATTTACAGCCAATCGCATACTGTTACCCATGATCAATGAAGCCATATTTACCCTTTTCGAAGGAGTGGCTGGAGTTTCCGAAATAGACGCTGTGATGAAATTAGGTATGGCACATCCTATGGGGCCTTTACAACTGGCCGATTTTATTGGACTTGATGTATGTCTCTCTGTTATCAGAGTACTTCAGGAAGGAATTGGTGATGATAAGTATCGCCCATGCCCACTTTTGGTAAATATGGTTGCTGCGGGTAATTTAGGTAAAAAAACAGGTGAAGGCTTTTATAAATACGAGCACCATTCAAAAGATTTTACGGTCAGTAAACAATTTGATTAAAATAAGGAAAAAAAAGAAACCAAGCGTAGAAATTATGCGTTATGATGGCAGTTAAAAAATTCAAAACAAAATAATTATCAATGAAAAAAATTCAAATCCTTTGGCTATCTACTTTATTTATGATCTCTTGCAGCGGAGGCAATGAGAAAAAAACAACTTCAGCCACCGAAACAACTGAGAAGATTATTAGTGCCGAAATTCCAAAAACAGTCAAAATCACCATTGAAGGGGATGACATGATGCGTTACAACCTTGACAAAATAGAAGTGAATGCTGGGCAAACGGTTGAACTCACCTTAACCCATACAGGGCAAATGTCAGCCCTTACCATGGGTCATAATTGGATATTACTCTCTTTGGGTACGGATAAAGCTGCCTTTGGAATGGCGGCAATGAGTGCCAAAGAACAAGGTTATGTGCCCCAGGATATGAAGGGAAATATTATTGCCGCTACCAAGTTGATCGGAGGTAGTGAAAGTACTACCATCACATTTGATGCCCCCGCACCAGGCTACTATGAGTTTATTTGTTCTTTCCCAGGTCATTATGGTCTGATGAATGGCAGTTTCGTAGTGCTTCCTTAAATGATTTATTGATCTTTTCTTACTTATCTTTAAGTCATGAAAAGATCAATATTATTGTCCCTCTGTGCCTTTAGCCTTTTATCGGCTTGCCAAGATACCCATCCAACTACAGACATGCAGACCCAAGAGAACGCTCCCCCTATTGCAGATAGAAAAGATTCTTTATTAGAAGCGCATGGCAACACCCGTGTGGATCCTTATTTTTGGATGCGGCTCACTGACCAGCAAAAAACAGCTACTGATCCTGACATCCAAACAAAAAAGGTCGTTCAATACCTTGAAGATGAAAACACCTACACAAGTGAGAGTCATGAAACCCACAGATAGCTTGCAACAAAAGCTATTTGAAGAAATGACTGGGAGAATTCAAAAAGATGATGCCTCTGTACCCTATCTCAAAAATGGTTATTGGTATTACACACGTTTTGAAGAGGCCCAAGAATATCCCATTTATTGTCGCAAGAAAGGCAGCCTAGATGGCGCAGAATCTGTCATACTTAATGTCAATCAATTGGCCCAAGGCTATGACTACTATGCGGTCGGCGGGATTCGCATTAGTAAAGACAATAATATATTGGCCTACGCTGTTGATACGCTGAGTCGAAGAGTATACACCTACAAATTTTTAAACCTTGAGACTGGGGAATTATTGAATGATGAAATAACCAATACAGAGCCTGGGGGTGCTTGGTCCAATGACAATCTTACCTTTTACTATACAACTAAAAATGATGTGACGTTGTTGTCTGAGAAAATTTGGAGGCATCAGTTAAAAACAGATCAGAAAGAAGATATCATGATGTATCATGAACAGGATCCTTCTTTTTATATCAGTGTTAAAAAATCAAAATCAGATGATTATATTGTGATCTCTTGTCGAAGTACGCTGATCAAAGATTATCACATCCTTTCCGCCCATGAACCCACGGGTACCTTCCGCCAATTTACTCCGAGAAATGGACCCCACGAATATTCGATTGAGCATTTTAAAGACAAGTTCTATGTTCTTACCAATTGGGAAGCACAGAATTTTAGATTGATGGAAACTTCTCAAGAGGCTACCCATCTTGAGAATTGGTCTACATTGATCCCAAACAATCCAGATACCTTGTTAAGTTCAATTCAAGTATTTAGTGAACATTTGGTGATTTCTCAAAGATCCAATGCACTTACTTCCCTCAAGGTGATCCATCAAAAAACAGGAAATCATCATGAAGTTTATTTTGATGAACCCGCCTATGTCGTTTACCCCACCACCAATACTGAATTCAATACGACAAAACTGAGATTTATTTATGCTTCGCTGACCACGCCCAACACGACTTTTGAGTATGATATGAATGAGCGAAGCAAAACAGTTCTCAAGGAGACCCAAGTCATGGGGGGACATGAACCTTCTAAATACACGACAGAAAGATTGTTTGCAGAAGGGCGAGATGGTACTCAGATACCTATTTCTCTGGTTTATAAAAAAGGATTAGTCAAAAGTGACCAAAACCCATTACTCCTTTATGCCTACGGCTCTTATGGAAATTCTACCGACCCTTGGTTTAGCTCTATAAGACTCAGTTTATTGGATAGAGGTTTTATCTATGCCATTGCCCACGTCAGGGGTGGCCAGGAAATGGGTCGAAAATGGTATGAACAAGGTAGGATGTTCAAAAAGAAAAACACATTTTATGATTTCATTGATTGTGCCTCTTATTTATCCAATGAGGGTTATACCTCAGCTGAACACCTCTATGCACAAGGAGGAAGTGCAGGTGGTTTGTTGATGGGTGCAGTGATCAATATGGCGCCTGAACGTTTCAATGGAGTGATTGCGGCCGTACCCTTTGTCGATGTCATTTCGACCATGATGGATGAGTCGATTCCCCTTACCACTGCCGAGTTCAATGAATGGGGCAATCCTAAAAATCTTGAATCTTATGAATATATGCATTCTTATTCGCCCTATGATCAAGTACGGGCACAAGCTTATCCCAACCTACTGGTAACCACGGGTTATTTCGACTCACAGGTACAATATTGGGAACCTGCCAAGTGGGTTGCTAAGCTTCGCTCCTATAAGACCGATGAAAATTTATTGTTACTCCAAACCAATATGGCCGCAGGACATGGCGGTGCCTCAGGAAGATACCGCAGGTATGAGAACGTGGCCTTGCAATATGCTTTTTTGCTTTCCTTGGAAGATATCAATGAATGATGTCTGTTCAAATATAAGGATCAACGCAGATATATCTCATATCCCGATAAAGTATTAAGGATCAAAACAGTCAATATGTCCACTAAATTCAAATATTTCACTTGTTTAATTATTGTTTTATGTTCGTGTTATCCAGCTCCCAAGGTAACGGGCTTCGATCAAGACCAATGGGACGAGGATCTCATTGAATGCCGTAATTATCGCGCAATGCAAGCCGCACCCCTCTTGATCAATCAAAAAGATATCGTACTGGGATCCAATCAAAATGAAATCATTGCCCTTCTGGGCAGTCCCACGAAACAGCGCTTAGATAAAAGAAATAGAAAATTCTTTTTTTATCAATTGAACTGTGAAAATACCATTGAATTAAGTATCCGTTTCAATGCGATTGGGGCCGCCAAAGAAATCATGATTATCAATTAACAGAGCCCTTCAAAGCAGGCTACCAGTCATTGCATGGTTGAAGCATACGCCCTATTCAAACCTTAAGGAATCGATGGGATCAAGTTTGGAGGCTTTATGGGCAGGTATATAGCCCGACATAAGCCCGACAATCATGCTGGTAACCACACCAAAGAGGACCCAAACCCAAGGAATAATGAAGGAATTGGACCCAATAAGCTTAGCAATCAAATTACCAATCCCTATGCCCATGATAATCCCTCCAATACCTCCCATTTGACAAATAACCAAGGCTTCAATCAAGAATTGTTGCCTGATTTTATTCGGTGTGGCTCCCAGATGACTTCCTCAGGCCAATTTCACGCGTTCGCTCAGTCACTGAAACCAACATAATATTCATCAATCCAATGGAGGCACCCAATAAAGTAATAAATCCTATGGTAAAACCTCCCAATTTTAAGTATCCGGATATTTCATCTAACCTTTCAGCAATAGATTGATTGGCTTTAATTTCAAATGAATTTTCATCAATAGGTCGATCTCCTCGGATGGAACGCATCAGTCCTGTAGCCAATCCTATCGATTCATCTGCTTCATAAAAGTCATCTATAGCTACGGTAGCTAAAAAACGTAAATTTCGCTCTGAGCCAATGACTCGGGCAGCATTCAAGGGGACAATCACGCGCCGATCAAAATTACCTCTACTTGAAGCCGCTCCTTTAGATTTCAATGTCCCAATCACCCGACAGCTGACTCCAAAAAAATTAATCTTTTTACCAATAGGACTTTCATTATCATCGAATAAAAGTGTTCTTATCTCACTGGTGATAATCGCCACAAGAGCTACCACTTTGTATTTCATTGGAAGAAAAGTTCCTCCCTTCACTGAGATCATATCCATCAATGGCTAAAAAATATTCGTCCGTTCCTCGAATCATTACGTTAGGATTAGAAACCTTAGAACCTCGTTTGACCTCGGCATTTCCTGAAAGCACACTGCTCAAGCTTACCATCCCTGATTTTTCAAACTTATTTTTAAACTTTTGTAGTTCTTCAAATTTGATTTTAGTGAAAATTTTTGATTTTTTTCATCAGCAACCTCTTACTCTTTTGTTGCTGATCGTATAAGTTTTGGAGCCTAAATTAGAAAAGCTATCCTCCACCGATCCTTTTATTGCATCAATCGCTGTGAGAATGCCTACCAAAGAAGTAATACCGATGGCGATAATAGAAGCCGTTAAAATCGTACGTAGTTTATTTGCTTTGATCGCGTTAAGACCCTCCCTATATTTTCTAAAATATTCATTATATTAATAACAAACAGATATCATGTGCTAAATTTGATCACTACTCTTTAGTATACGTAATATGGACACTCGCGTTTAGAATATTGACAAAACTCTTATGAAAAATCTATTTGTCCCCTTTTTGATAGGGATTTTCTTGAGCTTAAATGTAAAAGGCGCTTATCTCTTAATGCCCATGGATGCCTCACAGACGAACCACCTCAAAGCTTATGGCATCACTTATTGGGCTCTTACCAAAGAATTGCCTGTTAATTGGCTCTTAAACTACCGTGGAGGCAGTTTTTTAGTTCCTCACAGCACACTCATACAAAATGAATGTCTGATAAGAAATGTAAGTTTTGAAGTTATTTCCAATGCACAAGTAAATCAATTATTTGAAGAAATCGCTTCGCCCTCTTCGAATATGGATGTGATGAAGCTTGAACAACATCCCAAAATTGCGGTCTATTCTCCCAAAAGCAAACAACCCTGGGATGATGCGGTCACTCTGGTTTTATCCTATGCTGAAATTCCCTATGAAATCATTTTTGATGACGAAATTATGTATAATGAGTTAATAAGATATGATTGGCTACATCTGCATCATGAAGATTTTACAGGTCAATATGGGAGGTTTTATAAAAACTATAAGCACATGCCTTGGTATCAGCAACAACAAACTGAATTTGAAGCAAGTGCTCAAAAACACGGCTATGGAAAAGTTTCATTGTTGAAATTAGCCATCGCCAAACGGATCAAGTCTTATGTGGCCAGCGGGGGCTTCTTATTTGCCATGTGCTCAGCAACAGATACGTATGACATTGCCCTTGCCGCTGAAGGATTAGATATTTGTGAGAAGATGTATGATGGTGATCCTATGGATCCTGCGGCCCAGTCAAAATTAGATTTTGAAAGAACTTTTGCTTTTGAAAACTTTCAATTGGTACGAAACCCTTACGAATATGAGTTTTCAAATATTGATAATTCACCCCAAAGTAGAGGCTTGAATGAGCAAAATGATTATTTCACCTTGTTTCAATTTTCAGCAAAATGGGACCCAATACCTACCATGCTCACTCAAAATCATGAAAAACTCATTCACAGTTTTATGGGGCAGACTACAGGATTCAAAAAAGATTTAATCAAAGGAGATGTATTGGTTTTAGGTGAAACTAAGCAATTGGATGAGGCACGGTACATTCATGGGGTGATAGAAAAAGGTTTTTTTACCTTTTATGGAGGCCATGATCCAGAAGATTATCAACATTATGTCAACGAAGAGCCCACTGATTTGAATCTGCATCCCAACTCGGCAGGTTATCGCTTGATCTTAAACAATATTTTATTCCCAGCAGCCAAGAAAAAGAAACAAAAAACCTGAGTTTTTTTTGGGAATCGTTGCAAAAAAATGAACATTATTGCTCATTATACAAGTCAAATCATCTGAGCGGATCTCTAAATTTTACATAATAGTGCCTCTTCACTTAAAAACTCTTTCCATCTGATTTCCACTTTTTCAGGATCCCAGTAGACCTTCGCCAATTCAATGAAATTTCTATAATGTCCTGCCTCAGAGATCATCAACTCATGGTAGAAACTCATTAATTCTGGATCTGTCAAGTGTTGAGATAAAAGCTTGAAGCGCTCGGCACTTCGTGCCTCAATCAATGCGTTCATGAGTAATTTTTCTACCAATTGCTGTTCCCTACTTCCCCCTTTTTTTAGTACGGTCATCAACTCCGAAACGTAGAAATCTTTTCTGGGAAATCCCAGCGCATAGCCCCGTTTGCGTAAAAGGGCTATGACCCGCTCGAAATGTGACCATTCCTCAGCAACTACGGGGGTTAAACGATCTACTAAAGCCGTTTTTTCAGGATATTGTAGAATCAAAGAAATACAGGAAGAAGCCGCTTTTTGTTCGCAAAAGGCATGATCTACTAAAATATGCTCGATATTTTTTTCCGCTATGTTTACCCATCTCGGGTCCGAAGGTAACGCTAGGCGCAATGTTGTTTTTTCCATCAATTTATCAATCATTTTAGTGATTCCTCTAATTCAGAAATCAAACTTTCTCTACTGTCAGTGTAATATTGCAAAGAATACTGCTTTTCAGTCATTGGCATCGTCTTGGCTTTAAGGTAGGCTTTAAGTTTAGAGTCATTTTGCACAATATTTTTGAATTCCAACATAATAGCCTTATCAGTTTTTGTGTAGATGTCCTTGAGATAAAACTCGGAATAGTTTTCCATAATGTAGAACTTTATTTTTTCTGCAATTAATCCTTCATCGTCAGCCCAATCTTGAATTGTTTTAGTCCAAAAAACATAGGTGTCCTCAATTAATGACTTCACTTCCTGAGATTTTATAAGATTAATGGTGCCATCATTAACAAGTGAATTGTATACTGATGATGGAGGGTTGAAATTTCTAGGAATGATAAACGGATTTGAAAAGCCTGCTTCCGATACATTAGAAAATATAGAGTCTAACGGAGAGTCGTCTTTTAGAATTAACTTAATAGCTTTTAAATCCATTTCAAACCTTAAACCTTTTAAATTCAAATACTCATCACCAGATTTTAATTCTTGTAAAAGGCTTTGCTTAATTAGTCTTCTTTGGTTCTCATTTTCATTTTCCTCTCTAAGATTTTCTACAAAAAACGAAACAGAGATACTAAATACAATTACAAAGAATTCAATTGAATACTTAATAATTAGCTTTTTCATTGGTTCATCATTGGCTTCCACTGGTTCTTCATCATCTATTTGAACGTACTTGTTATTGCCCTCTACAAACACACGCAAGTAGTGGAATTCATTGGATGCTCTCCTACTTCGATTTTTGATTTTGTAATAGCCTACCTCAAGATTCATTTCACGAAAGTACTCTAGTCCCTCTAAAAAATGAAAATCTGTAGCGTTAAAAGTATGGGGTTATCTGACGATTGACCGCTGACCTCGATGTGCGGATTGCTTTATTAGGTAATAGATAGTAGTTGAAAACCTATTTTGATTTTGTATTTATTATGTACCCCATAGTATATAGTGGGTTTCCCATTACTCATACTTGCTGATAACTCAATATAACCCCGAAGGCTTATGCTCATGAGATTTCTAAAAACACTAAAGATTTCATATCTTGTTTGTTGATTATAATCTAAGCCAATCATATTCATTAAAAACAATGCCTTATGGGATTAGCTTCAACCTTTACCAATTCAATTGTCAGAGAAATTGGAAGAAATTATGGAAAGTCCATTTCCAATAACCTTCTAGGAGATTATCATTCGACCCCTGTTCGGATGGTGCGAGGAGGTCAAACCGACATTACTCGCAAGCGTAGACGGATCTATGAAAACAAATTAGATGAATACCTTCAGAAGTTCTCTATCTTCTTGTGTCTTTTTTATCTTGAAATTTTACAAAAAAAATATTTTATTTCAAATTAAGTTTAACCACTTAAATTGAAATTTAGTGTCAGGGATTACAATTCGTTCTGTAATTCGATACATCCTGTCTGGGAGTTTTAATAAATAATCTCTTGCTTTTTCTGCTTCTTCAGTTAACCCTGTAATTTTATCAATTTCCCAGGCTACATTCAGCTTCTTTAAAATATCGATGTAATCAAATCCAGTATAGACACCTGCTCTTTGGGCTACGGTAGAAAAATCATTAAACAAACTGCCTTTTTTACAAAAAGATTCTCTCAAATGCAATGCAGGCATAACAATTTTGTGTTTCATCATGTGTTGAAAGGCCAACAACATTTCACTTGGATCAAGAGCAAAAATTTGTCTTACAAATTCTTTATAAGCAATGTGATGACGCATTTCATCTGCTGCAATAAGCTTAGACATTTTTGCCAATACTCTATGTCCTTTCTTTTTGGCTATTTTAGCTACATTATTATGAGAAATATAGGTAGCTAATTCCTGAAAACTTGTATATATAAAGTTTTTATAAGGATCAGAAGCTGTTCCAATATCAAATCCATCTGTAATCAAATGCTGTGTCGTAATCTCTACTTCACGCATATTTACCCTGCCAGATAAATATAGGTATTTGTTTAAAGTATCTCCATGCCTATTTTCTTCCGAAGTCCATGCACGAACCCATTTTGCCCAACCATTATCGGGTTGCTGTGAGATACCATCAATATCTAATAACCAGGATTCATAGGTTGGTAGTGCCTCTTCTGTAATGGTGTCTCCAACTAAAACGATCCAAAAATCATCACTTAAATCTTTAGACAATTCTTGAATTTCTTTTATCTCGTCAATAAAGCTATCCTTTTGTGAATTGGGTAAAAAATCAGTTGGTTGCCAGATTTTTTCTGCTGAGATAAGAAACTTATCGACATAAGTATCGATGTTTCTCTCCAACATTTTCATGACTTCTTTTCTTATGTTTTGTTTAGACATATTGGTATTAATTGGATAACCTGAGTTTGCGATCTCAATCTACTTAGAATACTGATCAATAAATAACTATCTCCACCCTTAGCGATTTATTCTCATACGAAGGGACAGAATGAATCAACGCATCCAAGGCTTCATCCCCCTTCTACAAGGATGCCAAAGACTATGTTGGAAGAAACGATTTTAAGGATAAGAAATAACCCTTACCATTCGATTAATCTTCTTTTAGTTTTTTAAGAGTCTTTCGAAAAGTAATTATGTCTGACACAACTAGAATAATGAGAAAACTGGTGGAAAATATGATACAAAAATATTGAAAGAATGTTGGTTCGTCCTCTCCTATAAAACCAGGAATACTTAAAAATGTAATCGGAAATATTAAGAAACTATTGTTGAAGAACTGTTTAAGAAAGAGTTTGAAGTGATTCATAATGGTTGGTTTTGGTTATTTAAAGCTACTAAATATTTTCCACCCTTAGTGAATTATTCTCACCAGAAGGAGATATTTCCTCAGTTACAAGAAACCTCTTGTTTACCTTTTATTCTAAAATAAAGGGTTGTTCTAAGTCATTTTACTTAGGTAAAGAAGATAAAATCAATAACCCCCCAATTCCTCTTCCTCAAAAATTAAGTTTGGATTACAATTTGTAAAGTTAGGAATTGGTAATGTCCAACTTGTATTCGTTCTAAAGGAACGACAATCTATAACATTACTTACATCCCAATTTGAAATATCTCCATTGAATTGAGATTATAAAACATACTCACTCATATTAGTCACATTACTTACATCCCAATTTGAAATATCTCCATTGAATTGAGAATCAAAAACATCCTACTCATATCAGTAACATTACTTACATCCCAATTTGAAATATCTCCATTGAATTGAGATTCAAAAACATACTACTCATATTAGTCACATTACTTACATCCCAATTTGAAATATCTCCATTGAATTGAGAATCAGAAAACATCCACTCATATCAGTAACATTACTTACATCCCACTTTGAAATATCTCCATTGAATTGAGAATCATAAAACATCCACTCATATTAGTAACATTACTTACATCCCAATTTGAAATATCTCCATTGAATTGAGAATAATAAAACATCCCACTCATATTAGTAACATTACTTACATCCCACTTTGAAATATCTCCATTGAATTGAGAATCATAAAACATACTACTCATATTAGTCACATTACTTACATCCCAATTTGAAATATCTCCATTGAATTTAGATTCAGAAAACATACTACCATATCCGTGATTTTGGTTGTACAAATAAATCTTAGGTCTTCATCGTTTTTAATCATTGTAGATAACATCTGACCATCCACAACTTTATAACTAACACCATCAACTTCTCCAATAAACCCAACTGGAACATCTTCCTGACACTTTATAATTCCATTTTCATCTCTATAAATTTCAGACTTGACATCCTACTGTCAGCAGCAGAGTATTTAATGTTTTTAAGTCATCAGCAATTGAGCTGAGCTTTCTTTGTTTAACTGATTCATCAGTGAACTCCTTACTTTCTGGACCATCTTCCATGGATTGATCCTC
>CAJJBF010000016.1 GCA_905182375.1 Flammeovirgaceae bacterium UBA4465 | reverse complement strand
TACGTTGGGTTTACCTTCTTTATAGGTAGCATGGCCATGCTTGCCGCTACCGTATTCTTCTTTCTCGAGATGGGGAATGTCCAAGGTAAATGGAGAACGTCTATGTTAATTTCTGGATTGATTACCTTCATTGCCGCAGTGCATTACTTTTACATGAGAGATTTTTGGGCAGAGACAGGTACTTCTCCTACAGAATTTAGATACATTGATTGGATATTGACGGTACCATTAATGTGTGTTGAATTTTATCTTATTTTAAAGGCCTTTGGAGCCAAGATGGATCTTTTGTGGAAAATGATTGCTTATTCGCTTTGGATGCTTATTTTCGGATATCTAGGAGAGACGGTATATAGAGATACTAGTGCGATCTGGGGTGCTATATCGACCTTAGGTTACGTGGGTATTTTCTATGAAGTATGGTTTGGATCTGCGAAAAAGCTTTCACAAGGATCAAATGATCCCCATTTGCAGAAAGCATTTAACACTTTAGCATGGTTCATATTAGTTGGATGGGCTATTTATCCAATTGGATACATGGCGATACCAGGTGGATTATTAAGTGGAGTACTACCTTTAGAGTCTCTAGACATTATCTATAATATTGGAGATGCAATAAATAAAATTGGTTTTGGATTAGTGATTTATTCATTGGCCATCAGCAGCGGTAAAAAAGCAGAAGCTTAATACCACAAAATTAATTAAAAGAGGGTATTTTAATGCCCTCTTTTTTTATGACTAAATATTTACAATACGGATTGGCTTTGGTTGTGGGATCACTTTATTTGGTGTTTATCCCTGAAGATGATGTGACAAATATAATGGCACTGACGGCCATTTTGTTTTTTGGCGTCCCTCATGGGGCCATTGATCATAAAATTCACCTTAAATTCTCAAAAAAAAGCAACATTAAAAAATTCATTTTGATATATATCTTGGTGGGTTTGGGCTTTTTGTTGTGGTGGGTGTTGATGCCACTGAAAGCGTTATTGATCTTTATTATTTTGTCGGCCTATCATTTTGGACAAGAATTGATTGAGGACATTGCAGAAACCCCGAAAGACCCTATTCTTAATTTAAGTTGGGGATTGATCGTATTAGTAAGTCCAATCATTTTGAAATTTAATGAACTACTACCTACCCTAAATTTCATTGGTTCACAATCGATATCAAGGATACCGAAGGAAATCCAAGTAATTACCGTTTTAGTCATTCACCTACTGGGCTATGCTTATATAGCTTATCTTCTTGTTAAAGGAGTAATTCGTAAAGCTGCGGTCATTCGCTTGATTCTTTTTTCTATTTATTTATTACTGAGCTATCTTATGCTTCCCTTTATTGTCGCTTTTGCACTTTATTTTGTTTTATTTCATTCAATCAATGCAATGCGACACCAATTTTTTTGGATGAAAGATCGTACGACTGATTATACATTCGCTGCTTTCTTAAAAGACCTAAGCCCTTTTACCTTACTGACCATTGTGGGAATGTCCGGTTTGATTTATTATTTAGATCCTGCTGATTGGTCTGTGTTTTTTACCTATTTTTTCGTTTTTATTTCCTTATTGACCTTACCGCATGCCATCCTGTTTGATGAGCTGTATTTATCCAAGAATACCGCAAAGCATCCCAAAGATTAAATCTGTTTTCATTTAGGTATTTATCGTTCTCCCTCTTCTATTTTTAGGGTCAACTCAATTCCAGTAACTCGTTTGTCTAGCTCAACTCCTCCTCAAATTTATTATGAATCATTAGGATGAGTAGGCCAAATACGATGGCGCCGATAATGAGCCCTATGTTTAGCAATCCGGTTACTGAGAAGGATAATCGAATCAAGATGGTAGAAATGATAAACCCAGAATTACGGATGACCTTGTGGAATTTATCCGTGTAGTAAAATGAGGCTAGTAATAAAATCACGTCTACTACGATCAATAGCGTGAAAAACTCATCAAAAAATATGTTATTGATATCTTTAAAGGAAGTTTTAATCATCGCATCAAGATTAAAAAGAGAAAACGTCCAATTTGAAAGACTGTAAGTGGCAATGATGACGAGTATGGGAACTAGGCTGGCAGCGATGACTTTCTTCAATGTTATAAAACCATCGATATTGCTGGTGATTACTTTTTGAGTTTCCGAGTGCTTAGGCTTACTTTGATTATAAAAAAGGTAGAGTAGGTAGAACATGACTACCGAGGCAATAATATCGAAAGTAAATTGAAGGTCATTTTTAATTTCAAACCAATTGGTAGAGAGTTTTAATTCTGATAAGTCTTTGAACAATCGTCTGATAACGATGAGTGTTATGATCTCATATTGTTTGCCAATATAAGTAGTTATGGATCTTGGTAAATAGTAGATGACCTAGGTAGACTTCATACAATAAAATAAATGAAAAAGGGGTATAGATGGCGGCGATGGGACTCTCAAAAAGGCTAGATTCTAAGTGAATTAATTTGAGTTGAACTAATAAGATCAGTAGGAGATGTATGACAAAGCTTGCGATGGCGATGCTCAGAATAATTTTCTCACTTCTTTTTTTAGTGGTCTCGGAAAGTAAGTAACGAAATATATTTTGGATTTTATTTTTCACGTTTTGAATTTTACAGATTGTAGGTAAGTTGTTTCGAAAGCCAAAAACGTCGCCTACTAATTAAACTCAATTAATATACCTAATAATTCAATAAAATCCAAATTAATTAGGTCAAAATATAGTTTGTGAATATTAATAAAGGCTGGAGTGGGTTGAGTTTAATCAAGGTAGTTATTCCCTTTTTTAAAGGGCTGAAGATTCACCCTGTAGGGTAATCATTCCTATTGAATAAGGGTATTTGACAGGTTATTACGGATGATTTTAGAGGATTAGTGACAAAAGACCTTACTTCGCGCAGTTGCTTTTCATAAGTGGTGAATTTGGAAGGTCGAGATTATAGAACTAACTTTTTTTTATAATCGTTAATGAGTTACCTATTTCCAAAGACCTTTCTTTTATGATTAATTTCAATGTTATTCCTAATCCCGAATCCAATATTTGGATCGTCTTCATACATGGGGCGGGAGGGAGTATCCGAACTTGGAAACGTCAAGTGGAAGCTTTGCAGCACCATGCTAAATTATTAATGTTGGATTTACGGGATCATGGGGCATCCGAGCCCATCAATCCCTCACCGAGTCAATATGATTTCGAATTAATATCTAATGATATTAAAGAAGTAATGGATCATTTAGAGATAGCAAAGGCACATTTTATTACGCTTTCTTTGGGGAGTGTATTGATTCAAGATTTATCAATGCGTTATCCCACTTATATTGGGAAAGTAGTGATGGCAGGAGGGGTCTTTAATGCTAATATCATTTTAAAATGTTTCATTCAAGCCGCAAAGACATTAAATAGGATCTTACCCTATGCTATGATGTATCGTTTGTGCTCCTATATACTCATGCCGCGAAAAAGAAATCAAACTTCAAGAAAAATATATCAACGTGAAGCGCAGAAGTTGACCAGAGAGGCTTATATGCGCTGGGTTTCCCTTTCCAAATATTTTATAAAATTATTGAAGCGCTTTTTTAAGACCAAAAGTTCTTTTGAGAACCTGATCATCATGGGAGGACAAGATTATGTATTTCTAAGCGGTGCTCGGAAGTATGCAAGGAATCAAGCTAAATCAACTTTTATTGTCATTCCTGCTGTGGGTCATATTTGTAATATTGATGGTAGAAATGTGTTTAATAACCATGTTATTCAGTTTTTTTTTGATAATCAATCAGCGGGTAAATAGTTCAAGAAATAAAAGGATTTGAACGCAAGCATGTTAAGTTACCTTCAACACATAGATCATATTTTTGATTTATGTGTTACTCTTTTTCGGATGCTATGGACTGAGGACTGGACCAAAATGAGGTATTGATGGGGTGTGCTTTTGCGACATTTTGATTGAATAATAATGCGTTAAATAGGATTCGAAAAGTCCCCATAGGTTGACCGCGCCATTGTGGCTGAAATCCTAAAAGAATCACATGGCCTGCACCATGGTGCACATCCAAGGCAGCAGCATAATCATTCATGTATTCGCTTCCGAGTAAATAACCTGATGCTAGGGGAGACCCGTTGGGTTGGTATTTGGCCAATGCCTCACCTTCAAATCCCTTTAAGGTATTAAATACAGGGCTGTTAGAGACAAAAACATGTGCGTTTTTTGGCATGCCAGCCATGACAGGGTGGGCATTATTAATGGAAACGTGCATGAGAGATCCTCCTGTAAAAAAATCCTTGCGCTTCAATTGAGCTACTTTATTTTCAACGGGGAGGAAAAGTTTTTCAATGGCAAAATTACTGCTTTGATTCATGCAAACCAGGGTGCCTCCTTGAGATACGAATTGGTCTAAATTTCTTATGCCTTGTGCACCCAATCCACCTTCGTACCTAGGGGGTACTTGTCCCTTTGGGTATCCATCTTCGATAGTATGGGGTCTTTCTGAAGCCATGAGAATGACGTCAAAGCGATCTTGAAGATGACCTGCAATGAAATCTTCATTACGAAGGCTGGTATAATTTGTTCCAAATTGGTCTAAAATCCAACGGGTCCATCCCATATCCATACTTGCTCGCCAAGGTCTGTATAAGCCAATTCTTGGCTTGAGGGACACACCCGCACCTGAAGTGGTCATTAAACCATTCACAGCATAATCATTGATCCATTGATTGATTCGAGTTTTGGAAGCTCCTGAGATAAGGTATTTATTTTCAGCATATTTGACGTTGAGTTGTTGCTCCCATGCTTCATTCATGATCCTGAATATATTGTTCTCTTTCGGATCTAAGATTAAATGAGGACCGCTTCCTTTGAGTATACCGGGTAAGGGATGAATACCTGCGGCGACATTATTGGTATTAAATCCTGCGCCTGGGGCAAAGTCAACTTTGCTTACATCTTCCTTACTCGTCATCCGCCAATCTACCGCTTCGCCCTGGACATCTACAAGGGCGGATCTCACCTCTTCGGTTAACGGGCTTGCTGCGGCTATCACATTGAGCTCAAATTGAAAGGGCAGGGTCCATCCAGCGGCATCATAGGGTTGCTCCGGGGGTCCACCTGGATACTCTCGAAGATCAGGATAGCTTTGTATTTCTAAAATTTGTCTGGCCAATTCACCGAATTCTTGATCCATTGGAATGACCCAAGTACCTTTTGGGTAGCTGATATTATTGAAAGTAACTTGTGCCTTGAGTTGCGTAATACGAATTCCATTAAAAGCCAATCTTTTGAGCAGTTCGACGGGTCTTGCGGGATCAGTTTGCTTTTGGGGAATAAAATAGGCAAAAGGGGGTTCTTTTTTGTATTTTTCAATGGTTTGTTTACCTGCTTGAAACTTATTGAATAAAAGCACCTCTGAATATTTTGCGGCATAATCTAATACCGCTATGGATGCCGTTTGCATATAAGTAACGGCATCAGACAAACGCCACCAACCCCCTTTCCAAGGACTTGAATAAAGGGACTCCAAACGAAATCCTTTTCGATCGGTCGGAAAATCTTTTAGGGTATAAAAATAAGGGGTGGCATATCGGTAAAGTGCCGTTTCGGTCCAATAGGCTGGAATGTTTTGTAAGACGGGCAAATAATCAATATAACCAGGGTACCAAGCATCAAAACCTTTGCCCATGTGTACGGCACCTGCTAAGCCCTGTGTTTCCAATTCTTGGGCGATGGCCATACCTATCATATTTACTTCTCTGGCGACCAAAGGAGGGGTTCGTGTGGCAACGGGTTCTGCGAAGGGGGGAAGCCATATACGTGTAGGAAAAGGAGAAGATTGATGATGAACATGAATGATATTGGGCTCCCATTCGCGCCAAATCCGCGTAATGTTGCGGGATTCAATCATATTGACCATGTAAGCATCCCTATTGTTGTCATGACCTATGTATTTTTGATAAAGCCAAGGTATGGGAGCGGCTTCATAAGGCGTACCCACATGTTCCTTATACCAGTTAACGACGATGTCTTGGCCATCAGGATTGAGTGAAGGCCACAGTAACAGGATGACATTGTCCAAGATATCTTTCACCTTTTTATCTTCAGTATGCGTCAATAAATAATGTGCCAGGGAGAGGGTATGCTGGGCACCTGCGACTTCGGTAGCATGAAGACCTCCATCGATATGGACAATAGGTTTACCTTCTTGAGCCAAAGCTTTGGCCTGTGCTACTGACAATTTTTCAGGGTGGGCTAATAATTGTGAGATTTCCTTATACCTTTTGATATTGGCTAGGTTTTCTTTTGAAGAAATCACGGCATAATACCAAGAGCGATCTTCTGAAGTTTTTCCGGCGTATTGCAGTTCA
This sequence comes from Flammeovirgaceae bacterium UBA4465, assembly GCA_905182375.1. Classification (GTDB taxonomy): domain Bacteria; phylum Bacteroidota; class Bacteroidia; order Cytophagales; family Cyclobacteriaceae; genus UBA4465. The sequence continues at coordinate 32,178 of CAJJBF010000016.1, read as the reverse complement.
ATAAGATCAGAAGAGGCTTCAAGTTTTTGAAAATAATCAAGGGACTCTTCATAACTGGCCAATTTAAAATCGGCGCCTACTTTAAAACCTAAGATAGATTCTGGTGAAGGAATCGAACTATTTTGTGCTTGAACAGGAACATTGGTGATCAGTAAAGCACCAATAGTTAGGATTATTGAGGTCAAGCCTTTGGAGCAAACCCACTGCAGTTGAGATGAAATTTTCATGAGTAGGGTAAAAAGATGTTTCATATTTAAACGATTTCATTGGATACAAAATATCAGGGACCAACCCTCAAAGTTAATGCGTGTCCAAAAGATGAGAGCGGCCAACCTTTAAATAAGACTATAATTTAATGTTATCTGGCTATAAAACCCGGATGTATACCTGACGATAAATCAAAATAATCTCCCACAGCGCCTACTACCGCATCTGATCTACCCAAGTTTAATTGGGTTCTTAGGGCATAAAGCGCATTAATTCCAGTACAATGGGCACCGATTATTTTTTTTAAACCGAAGGCTTTCAATTTTTCTCCGGTCCATTTCAAATGCGCATCATTGGCGGTCACCAGATGAAATCCCCCGATGGCGGCATATAACTTGGCTTCATTAATATGCGCTTTTATATATTCAAGGGTATTGATGATGCCGGCATGCCCACATCCAGAAATCAAAACAATACCCTTGGCTGTGTTTATGGCCATGGATTGATCTTCTGGGATACGGTCTTCTATGGGTCCATTTGGGGTTTCAATTTGACTATTTCCTGACCAATTTCGCTCATCGTGCAGTCGGGGGATAGGCCCCGTGACCCACACACCTGGGAACAATGCTTCCTGTTGTTTGTGTATAATGAAAATTACCCCATCTGATTCTAAGCTATCTTTCAATATGAGCATGTCATTTTCAGCATTGACTCTTTTGCTAAAAATACCTTCAGCGACATGAATTCTAGAGAGGGCTTTCGGATTTTTTTGTTTCAAATGATTTCTTAAAGTCAACAACCCCCCCGTATGATCACTGTGATTATGACTCAGGAAAACATCTTCCACATCCGATAAATCTATATTTAAATCAAGGGCATTTTGAAGGACAGTTTTGGGTTTATTTCCGGTATCGAACAATATTTTATGGCCATCGACTTCAATGAGTGCTGCATAACCCCATTCTCCGATTCCTTTATCGGCCAACATAGTAGATAAGGTCGTTATTTTTAAGGTGTTCACTTGATCTGATTTTGACTGATCAAACCGAGGAGTTATAACTGTAGCGGCCTTGACATAGACATTTATTACAAAAATAAGGGCCATTGATTTTAAAAAGCGCATAGATTAAATCTCATATTTTCATAGATTTTATTAGAATAACTAAACCCACAGGCTACTGAGAACCTATGGGTTTAGCTTTTAATAAAGAAACAAGGTTAATTTTATTTTAGCTTATCTAAAGTCCAACCTATAGCCCCGCCAGCCAAAAGGCCAAAAGCGGCAGAGATGAGTGTATCACTCATCATTAGAGAGACATCATAAAACTTGAATAGAAATAAATTATTCATGTTTGCAACCAGCCAAATGCCCCCACTGAACCAGATGCCGTTCAGCGCACCACTTTTCAGCGTGTTGAAATTCATTTTATCAAAACTGTAGGTCATCAAGATCGCTTGCGCAAGACCTGTACCCATTCCCACTAGGAAGTTTTGGTCCGATTCTGAATTCATTGACTCTGGATACGTCGCAATCATTTCGGTCATTAAATCTTGATAAAACGACTTAGAAACACAGGATTGAGCACTTAAGCCAAATATCAATCCACATACAAGAATTAATTTTTTCATTTTGAGTTTAATTTAATTACTGAATTTTATAATATTTGAAATAGAACTCCTTTTCTAAATCTTAAAATAAAGCAAATTTATTTCTTTATAAAGTTAACTATAATTCTTAAATATGATAACAGCTCTAATGCTCAACTTTTTGACAACAAAAATGGTTTGTTAAACTAATGTCATTACCTGAATCAATAAAACCGGATCCAATTATTTTTTTTACCTTTATGTTGGATACTAATGACCCATAGATGACCTTTATATGTTCGAACATATGGATCCCGTTTATTTTAAAATGAATCATCTTTCATTAAAGTAGGGCTAATTTATTGAAGTGGACACATGGGGCTTTGTCCTATGGATCATTGAGTATAAAACTTATAAACATAGATAATGTATTCGGTTGGCATAGATTTGGGAGGCACCAGTGCTCAGGTGGTTGTAATCAATAAGGGTGAAATTTTATTTCAAACTTCAATTGTGGTTCGAGATAGTTCAAGTGTGCAATATATACTTGATGATCTGTCAGGTTGCATTGATGAATTTTTTGTAGGCCATTCTGAGCATGTGAGTTCTATTGGCATTGCATTCCCTTCTATTGTAGATGCCTACAATAATAAAATTTTGTCTCGCTATGTTAAGTATCCGGATGCAATGGACTTTGATTTGGAAAAGTGGGTCAAAATGAAATTTGGAGCAACTTTATTTCTAGAAAATGATGCCCGAGCAGCCTTAATTGGTGAGTATCATTTTGGGAGGGCCAAGGGCTATCATAATAGCTGTATGTTGACATTAGGCACGGGCATAGGTAGTGCCGTTATGTTGGAAGGTAAGCTTTTAAGAGGATCAAATCATCTAGCCGGTAACTTATTGGGCCATACGATTATTCAATACGAGGGAGGCAAATGTAATTGTAACGGAGTGGGATGTGCCGAAAGTGAAGGTTCTGGTTGGTGGCTAAACAATAAATTCCATGAGATAAATCGTGGGGATTTATGTAGTCAGGGTTTCAAGGCGCTGCTGGCGCCCGAAAACGTCCGCTTACCTGTCTTTCAAAATATCTTGGCTCAGTTAATTAAAGTATATAAGACCATAATGATTAATGCAGTCCATTGTTATGATCCTGAACTCATTGTTTTGGGTGGTGGGATTGCTGAAGGAGTAAGTGCCTACATCCCTGAATTTCAAGCAGCGATAGATCAACATTGTTGGACACCTTCAGGAGCAGTTAAAATAATGAAATCTGCATTGGGGAGCTACGCAGGGGCTATTGGGGCTGCTTGTTTGGACCGAACCACATCTAGAAGAACCCCTTCCAATGCAAGCTAACTTTATAGGTGTTATTCTTATAGACTTTGATCCGGTACTCTACAAATGGGATCACTTGTCATTGACCATTTATGGAGTTCTATTTGCTGCTGGGTTTGCCATTAGTCGTTATGTGGTAAAGTATATGTTCTTACGGGAAGGATGTTGGCGTATCGAGGCAGATATGCTACTTGTTTATATGATTGTAGGCACTGCCATTGGGGCCCGTTTGGGACATGTCATTTTTTATGAGCCTCATCTGTTAAACAGCTTCACTTCGGCTTTGATGATGTGGAAGGGAGGATTGTCGAGTCATGGGACTTCTATCGGTATTTTGGTAGCGGTTGCCCTATATACGTATCACTGGGATTTTACTCAGAGAACATTTATTCGTACTGAAAGAGAAGGTTACAGTTATCTTCAATATATCGATCGGATGGTTATAGTGGTAGCATTGGGGGGTTGTTTTATTAGAGTGGGCAACTTTGTAAATGCAGAATCATTAGGAAAGCCTTCGTCAAATTTTTTCGGGGTAATACATAGTTGGCCACTTGAGCGTGATATTTTATCACATGTGGGGTCTATAGACGAGATGGAGGTAAGCCTTGGTAGGAGTGACAGTTTAGTGCTTCTTTTTCATTTTAATAATAGAGTAAGAGATACAAGGGTAGTCGCTGGCTATCGTCAAAATGTTATTCATAACAGACTTCAAGTTCTGGCAAGAAATAAAGGAAACAACTATGGGTCACATGCCCCTATTATTATGAAAAAGCATCAGGACCATTTTGATTTAAGTACGGCGGTTAAAGGAATTCCGCGATATCCTGTGCAGTTATATGAGGCCCTTGTCTATTTAATTTTATTTTTATCTTTAATTCGATTGTGGTATCGATCCCATTCAACGTTATCGATTGGCAGAATCTTTGGTATTTTTTTAGTGGTGTTGTTTGGGAGTAGAGTGTTATTAGAGTTTTTTAAAGAAGAAACTTCTATGTTTAATTTTTCTTGGCTAAATATGGGCCAAATGTTAAGTATTCCTTTTCTTTTGTTAGGTATTTATCTCTGTTATGAGACATCGAAATCTCACAATGATCATGAAATATAAAATTTTTAATATATTCTTTTTTCTCACCATATTGCTCGGCTTTTCCTGTCGCCAGCAAAATGATTATTTTCAAATTGAAGTTCTTGATAGTGTTACAAAAAGAGGCATCCCGATCGCTAAAATATCTAATATTAATGGGATCACTTATTACAGCGATAGCTATGGAAATATTGCTTATAATGAGCAAGAGGCCATGGGCCGAGATCTTTATTTTTTGGTAGCGGCAGAAGGTTATAAAATCCCCAAAGATGACACGGGTAGACAGAGTGTAGTATTAACACCAAATAAAGGTAAAAAAGCGATTATTTTCATGGAAAGAATTCAGCCGGCCGAGCGTCTGTATCGGATGACGGGAATGGGCATCTATCGCGATACTGAATTACTTGGATTAAAAGTACCCTCTTTTGCAACATACTGGGATCGTGGACAAGTATTAGGTCAAGATTCAAATTTAGGGAGTATTTATAAAAATAAAATTTTTTTCATTTGGGGGGATACGTTCTTGCCGACAAGCTATCATGGTAATTTTTCGGTTGCTGGTGGTACTATCCCGCTCCCAAGTGAATCTGGAATTGATCCTGATGTGGGATTTGAGATAGATTATTTTGTAGACCAAAATAATCATACCAAAAAAATGATCCATCTTGTGGGCCCCGGATATATTTGGTTTGATTGGATAATGGTGGTAAAAGATCAAAAAAATCAAGAGGTCTTGGCTGCGAAATACGCTAGGGTTAATGCGTTATTTGGGAATTATGAAAGAGGAATTGCTGTTTTCAATGATCAAAAAGAGGAATTTGAAAAAAGGACAGAGATTTCAGAATGGCTGACGGCTCCCCATCTTACTCAGCATCCGCTTCTGACTAAATCGGGAAACGATTCTTACTTTTATTTGACTTCACAATTTAATTTTTCGAGAGTGCAACCCTCACTTACGCATATTGAAGACCCCAATCAGTATGAATATTTTACATGTCTAGTCCCTGGCAGTCATTGGGCTGAACGCAAATTAGAAAGAAAAAATGGTCAACTGGTTTATGGCTGGAAGCAAAATACAGATGCAATTGATGAGCAAAAGCAGAAAATATTAATAGAAGAAGGGCTCATGAAACCTGAAGAGGGTTGGTTGCAACTGATGGATGTAGCGACAGGTCAACCCATAACATCTTTCAGAGGCTCAGTTTTTTGGAATGAATTTCGTCAAAAATGGATTTTGATATCCGGCGCCCAAACCATTTGGTATAGTGAGGCTGATACGCCGTTGGGCCCTTGGCACTATGCTGTAAAAGTGGCTGATCATCATAATTATTTTTATAACCCCCATCAACATCCCTATTTAGACAAAGAAAATGGACGGTTTATCTATTTTGAGGGAACTTATACCAAGTTTATAGGACCAGACCCTCAAGTGCCTCGCTATGATTATAATCAAGTGATGTATCGATTAGACCTATCAGATGACCGATTGAGATTACCTGCTCCAATCTATGAGCTAGATGGAGCGTTGAAAATGGGACATGAGCTCTTGCCAGAGGATTGGGAATCTATTTCTCGGGTTGCTTTTTATGCCCTTGCACCCGAGCAAGCCGCACCTGATCAGATAAAAATTTTTGATCCTAAAACGGGCTTGGCAGTTTTTGCTGGCGAAACCCCTTATGAATCGTTGATTTCGGCGTATGAAGGGAGCTGGGAGATTCAGATTGATTATGCCTCATTTGAAAATTTCTTTCAAGTAGTTATTTCAAGTGATCAGGGGAAGATTGAGGTGAAGGCAAAAAAACTAAAATTTGAGATTTCAAAGGAGCGCCTTGTCGGAGATAGTATTTATTTTTCATTGAGGCATGAGGGGGTGAAATTTCATTTGCAAGGTAAGGTTATCGCTGGAGAGATTATGGGCACCTGGCGACAAGAAGGGTTTGATTTAGGAGGTAAATGGAGTGGAGATCAGTTGAACAATTATGGCTGGTGGCCCAAGTACAATGGTCGATTGATCAAACTTTATGAAGCAAGTAATGTTAAAACTGGAGACAAAATGTATCAAACAGAAGCCGATGAGGTAATCCAAGGTTGGAAGCGTTCCAAAGCTCCAATTTGTCTGGTTTGGAAAAACCCATTTGAGTATCTTATTGCAGATCCTCAGGCGCGCCCAATGGCTACTATTAATTAGGTCTTTTTATGGTAATTTCATATTTGAAATCGCTTGCTAAATAATAGCAAAAATTGTATTCTAGGATTCTATTGGCAACATCGGAAACCAAACGTTTTCTGAAAAGGATAGGATCATTATTTTTGATACGAAGTTTTTGTGCCAATTCGTTGGTAGCCAAAATAGCGCTAATTTCTTCTTTAGAATTGGCGGGAACAGTTTGGTGTTCTTTTTCTAAAATATCGTAAAGATGTAAAGTAAAATCTTCCGAGCCGGTCAACCCAATTCTGGGATGGAAATAGGAGACGAACAGCACCATAGGTTTGTTTTTTAAACCTCTCAATCTAACGAGTTTTAAAATTTTTGAACCCTTTTCAATGTCAAGTTGATTAGAAATGTCCGCGTTTGATACGATCCAACTGACTTCAATTTCATGGTTTAAAAAGTCAAGACCTCTGGTATGCATTTCTTGACTAAAGCTGTACCAATTCTCTAATCCAGTACTCATTAATGAGGGGGCTACTTTTGTTCCAACTCCTTTGGTCCTAATAAGGAGATTTTCATGAACCAACTTATTAGTGGCTTGTCGAATGGTATTCCTTGAGATGCCTAAAATTTTCGAGAGGTAAACTTCTTTCGGAAGAAGTTTACCCTCCTTAAACTCTTTTTGAGAAATTAATTCTCGTATTAATTCTTCGACTTGTTTGTGCAACGGAATATTGCTTTTTGGATCGACTGTAAGTTGCTCAATTGCTTTTTTTTTATTCATACCAAAATTGGATGGTTCTAAATTACAAGTCTAATAACTATTGTAAAATAATGTTTTGTTTATTGTTTTTAAATTACTATGTTTAAACATATGAAAGTCACTCAAATTAGCTATGTGATTAAAAAAACATCCCTAGTATGTCTGGTGATTGGGCTTTTTCTGATGTGTGAAAGTCCAATATTTATACCAGAGGGTGCTTTTCAAGAAGTTACGGTAAATATGTCTGGGTCATGGAAAATTACCTCCGCGTATCGTAATGGGATAGAAATATCGGACAAGTTTGATTTTAGTGGCTTTGGATTGAAATTGGATTTTGATAATTCAGAAGCGACTGCTTACCAAATTGAAACTAAGCAAGTGCCATTTCCCGTAATCTCAGATGGTAATTGGAAGTACAATGATCCGGTTTATCCAACTCAAATGCTTTTGTTGAGTACCCTCGACACAGCCATTATTGAGTTTGTAGCGTCACCCATTTCAGGTTTTAATGAAATGAGAATTAAATTTCAATTGGGCTGTTCGGACAATGTATATATCTATGATCTTGAGCTGCAATGAAAAATTTTAAAGGACATAGATTTGAATGGAATCCCTATCGCGCTATGGCAGTATTTTTTGTCTGTATGCTGCTCATCTTTTCTATGTGTATGACCATCTTGCAGATTGATCAGCCATCTGTAGTCAACGCGGGGGAAGCGTTTGAAATCACCATGCAGGTGGAGGTTTCAAAAGACGATGATTCAGGAAATCCTTTTTTCTTAGTGGTTGGTTTTTTAGCTCCAAGATCTTGGAGTACGGCTACGAATACATCGGTTAGGTTCGAGAGTAGTGTTGGAAATTCAAGCATGCGACTTACGACCAATGATGAGATAGATGAAGATACGAAATTACCCTGGAATACTGCATTTTTAAGAAGATTTGGAATTGGTGATAATTATGGTGAGGTCGAATGGGTCACTTTTATAGCTGATGAAGCTTTTGCTGCAGCTGCAGGGGCTACAGGAACAGTTTATATTACAGTATTACCAGGCGAGGACAATATGATTGTTCAATTGGCATATGGAATCAGTAATCAAACTTGGGGTTTGGGTGATGACAATTTTGATCTTGTCTTTACAGATTGTATGGAGGTGATCAATGGAAAAGGTTATCAGAGTAACTTATGTGGTCCCAAGCCCAGACAGCTGGTTGAGCAAGCAACCTTTACTATGGACGATTTGATTACTATTGTTTTTGATGCCAAGGACGGGGATGATTTTATGCTTGGCGCGAGTTATATCGATTTATGCGCCAAAGCATATTCTGGAGATCAGGTTTATGAGATTTGTAATCATGAAGATGTAGCTGCGTTGAATTATATGGGGGATGACGTTTGGGAAATAACGTTTTGGCCGAGAAGTTATTTTGATATTCCTGAAAATCAGGATATTGATTTCATGGAAGTAACTTTTACCAATGACAAAGGCAATCTGGTTGTTAGCAATGAAGACGGTTCAGCTTTTATTATTGCGCCAAAATGTTTTGATTAATGAGATTAGGGCCAAAAATCATGAACGCATCTATTAAATTATCTCTTTTTGGAGTGATTACTTTATTGAGTAATGGTTTGATATGGGCCCAAGAACGTGTCATTTCGGGAATTGTTTTTGATGAAAATCAAGAAGGCTTACCTGGGGTTAATATTATTTTAAAGGGGACTACCATTGGGACTATTTCAGATTATAATGGTTCTTATACTGTAAATATGCCTGAGGAAGGTGCAGTACTCGTAATGTCTGCCATTGGGTATACCATTCAAGAAATTACCATCGGTGCGAGGGCTGTTATCGATGTGACAATGACTGTAAATGTTGAGGAATTAGAAGAAGTAATAGTGATCGGTTATGGTACGCGGGCCAAACGCGATCTTACAGGATCTGTAGCCACGGTAAGCCAAAAGGAGCTCTCTGCAATCCCTGTTATCTCTGCTGATTTGGCCTTACAAGGTAGGACGGCTGGGGTTACAGTTACACAAAATTCTGGGGCGCCGGGTGCGGCTACATCTATAAAAATACGGGGGACGAGTTCGATCTCGGCAGGAAATGAACCCTTATATGTGATTGATGGGGTGCCTATTTTGAGTAGTGTTCAAGATATAACAACGGGATCTTCTAAAGGGGATCAAATGAATCCATTATCGACAATAAACCCCAATGATATCGTTTCTATGGAAGTATTGAAAGATGCTTCAGCGGCTGCTATTTATGGTGCTCGGGGGGCAAATGGAGTGATCATCATAACCACAAAGAGAGGAAAATTGGGGGCTCCCAAATTGGAACTCGCAACGTATCAAGGTTGGCAGGAAGTGCGTGATCCCTATGAATTGTTAAGTGCAACGCAATTTGCTCATTTCGTTAATGAATCTTCTTTTAATGGAGGTTTAGGACGTATTTATTCTAATCCCAGCTCCTTTGGAGAAGGTACTGATTGGCAAGATGCTATTTTTCAACGTGCGGCTGTTTCTAGTTATGATATGACTTTGACAGGTGGTTCGGAGAAAGTGACCTATGGAGCTTCAGGTAGTTACTTTCAGCAAGAAGGCATCATCGTTGGGAGTGACTTTAAACGATATTCAACTCGTGTCAACGTAGACGCCCAAATTACCAGAAAATTAAAATTTCAAAATACACTTTTGGCTAGTCATGTACGAAGTATGAAAGTAATGACTGACGACAATTCTGCGTTTGATGGCGGTTCAATAACCGCTGCCCTATCATTTAATCCTATGCTGCCAATTAAATTTGAAAATGGTAATTACGTGGATAAGAATTATCAAGTATCCGATGAGGGAGCAATTATTCTCGCGGACAGTAAGCTTCAACCCCTTAATGGGAATGCCAATCCACTTCTCAAAAATTTAGGGTTCAATATTCAGGAAAGTATCGAGAGTCGTAGAAAACATGTCAGTAACTCTTCAAGTTTCAGAAAACTTGATGGCTAAGGTAAGCCTTGGAGTGGATTTCTCAACCAGTCGTGAGGATCAATTTACGCCTTCGTTATCACGTTCTGGAGGAGATGCCTTTGGATCGTCAGGAACCAATTCTAATTTGACCAGACTCAATGAAAATACACTTAGCTATAGTAATAAGTTCGGAATACACGATCTAGATGCAGTGATTGGATACACTGCCCAAAAGTCGGAGCTTTCAAGAATGACCACTAATGCTATACGATTTGACAATGAGATGTTGGGTTATTATGATTTAAGTTTGGGGGAAGGTGTTTCCTTGAACAGCAATCAATCTGAATATACTTTTTTAAGCTTTTTGGGAAGAGTCAACTATATTTTGATGGATAAATATCTTTTCACGATTACTGCGCGGCGCGATGGATCGAGTAAATTTGGCGCTAATGAAAAATGGGGATTTTTCCCATCGGGATCTTTGGCATGGCGAATCAGCGACGAAAACTTTATCCAAGCGCTTCATTTTTTTGATGATTTCAAGTTAAGGATAGGGTATGGGGTGGTGGGCAATGAATCCATTGGACCTTACACCTCCTTATCCCCTTTGATTAACAATGTGACCTCTTTTAGTGAATCTTTGGCTTTTGGTTATGAGCCTTTCTTTCTATCTAATGCTGACTTAAAATGGGAATCAACTTCGCAGTTGAACATCGGATTAGATCTTTCTTTTTTTGACGCTAGAGTCAATATTACCAGCGATGTTTATAGTAAACGAACTACAGACTTATTACTTACCACTTTGGTACCATTTTATACCGGGTTTGGTAGCGTTTTAGGCAATTTAGGAGACCTGAAAAATGAAGGATTTGAGTTTTCCGTCACTTCCAATAATTTTATCAAAAAATTTAAGTGGAATACATCCTTCAACTTTTCAACCAATAAAAATACCATTTTAAGTCTGGGTGATAGGGACTCCATACCTAATTCGGCAGGACCTTTTACCAATGAAAGTTGGGCTATTTTGGTAGAGGGTCAGGAAGTTGGAACATTTTATGGTTATGAATTTGAGGGTATAGTCCAGCTGGATGATAATTTGGATGCGATTCCAAAATTTGTTGGCGAGACGCTGCAACCCGGAAATCGGTATTATCGAGATTTGAATAATGACGGAATCATTTCGGCGGATAAGGATCGAACTTTTATTGGACGTGCACAACCTCAATTTACGGTGGGTCTTGATAATAATTTTTCTTATGAGGGCTGGTCCTTAAGCTTGTTTTTTCAGGGAGTAGTGGGCAATGATATCATGAACTTTAACAAGTTTCTGACGGAACGACAAACACCAAATAATAATATTTCGTTGGAATATTATGCCAATCGCTGGACTCCTACAAATCCAAGTAATATTTATCCAAAAGTGACAACAACGGCCCCTAGTCAGCATGTTTCTTCTGCCCAGGTTGAATCAGGTTCTTACTTGAGGTTAAGAAGCGTAAGTTTGGGCTATGATTTCCCTACGATAATTTTAGAATCATTAAAAATATCTTCCGGAAGAATCTATATAACAGGTAAAAACTTATGGACCTTAACAAATTATTCGGGCTATGATCCAGAGGTCAGTCACTTTGGTCAATCGGCCACAGATTTTGGTGCAGATTTGGGTGGTTATCCCAACTCTAAAATGCTGTTAGTAGGTTTAAATTTAGGATTTTGATGGATCAGAAAGATTTAAATATAACTTTTAAACAGGGATTAAGATGGATGGGATGGTCATTTTTGATGGTTTTATTCTCAACCTGTCAGGATTCATTAGAGGAGGTTCCGAAGGCGTTTCTGACTCCTCAAAACTTTTATGAAACAGCTGAGGATGCATTGCTTGCAGTCAATGCTTCTTATGATCATATGGCGAGTGGGACCAGTAACCGTGATTTTGGTGGAGTGTATTTTAATAACTATTGGGTCGTTCAGGCCCTGGCTTCGGATGAAGGGTATGCCTCAGGAGCCAATAATCCACAATATTCATTGCCTTTGACGGATTTTACCTGGGATGCTAATAACGGCTACTTAGAGGATGTGTGGGAAGACCTTTACAAGACCATCAATGTAACTAATATTGCGCTCCAACAAATACCAATCATAGAAATGGATGAAGACCTAAAAAATAGATTTTTAGGAGAATGTCATTTCATTAGAGGTCTGATGTATTTTGAATTGGTAAGGATGTTTGGAGATGTCCCGTTATCACTCGAACCAACTGTTGATTTATCTACCATATCTATCAGTAGGACTCCTGTTGCTGACGTTTATGCCCAAATAATTATTGATTTGGAGTTTGCACGCGATCAGTTGCCTTGGGCATATATGGGTGTAGATATGGGAAGGGCAACCAGAGGAGCAGCGGGAGGCTATTTAACTAAGGCATATTTGACCCTTGGGGAATGGCAAAATGCGATTGATGAGGCAAATGGCATCATTCAATCAGGAGTGCACGAGTTGATGCCCAATTTTGGCGATATTTTTAAAATTGAAAATAGCAACAATAGTGAGCTTTTGTTTAGTGTCAATTTTACACTTAATAACGATGCTATTTGGGAAACAAGCCAATTCAACGTACGGGTCTTGCCAGTAGAATTAAATAAAAATTCTTTATCATGGGAGTTACCCACTCAATATCTCTATGATTTGTTTGATCCTTCGGACCTGAGAAGAGACGTTACCTTCAAAGTGGAATGGACCGATAGCAGTATTGGTGAAACGTACACATTTGATCCACATATTTTTAAATATTGGGATGAAGCCGCTGAGCCCAATGCAAGTAGCTCGAGTAGTGATTTTTTCAATCTTCGTTATGCAGATCTTTTATTGATGAAGGCTGAGGCGCTGAATGAACTTTCAGGCCCCACCAATGAAGCATTTGAGTTGATCGATCAGGTTCGATCAAGAGCAGGACTTGATGATCTCGATATTACTTTGAATAAAGAGGCGTTTAGAGAAGCTATTCTTTTGGAAAGGACAAAAGAATTCGTGTTTGAAGGTCACCGATGGTTCGATTTGGTACGCACTGGTAAACTGAAAGAAAAAGTATTACTTGCAAAACCTAGCGTAAGCGTAGATATGAGCAGGCATATATTATTTCCAATTCCGCAACGGGAAATAAATGTTAATCCTAACCTCGTTCAAAATCCAGGCTACTGATGAGAACGATATTCATATTTTATTTCAGTTGGGTGTCTCTTTGCTTTGCTTATGGGCAATTGGATTCGATGCGTATTGAGCCATCCTCATTCTCCGTTTCCTCATTTAATTATCTACATCCCGATGAATTACTTATAGGAAAGTTTGCTGGGACATGGGTAACTCAGGCTTCAGGAGCACCAGGAAGTGATTATTCGATAAGAGTCCGTGGTTCAAGTAGTATTTTTGGGGGAGCTGAGCCACTATATGTCATCAACGGGATTCCTCACTACAATACTGTTAATAACTCAGCCTATGTATATGGTTCTGGAGTAGATTTTCTATCGTTAATTGATCCTAGCAATATCAAAGAAGTTAAGGTTTTAAGTAATATAGTTGCAACAGCACAATATGGTTCTAGAGGGGCCAATGGAGTGATTTTAATTGAAACTAAGGACGGTGCCGCAGGAAGCATTTAGTGTGGATTTCCAGACCTTTACCGGTTATCAAAATACCTATAAACTACCTACATTACTTGATGGGAGTGGATTCGCTGCGTACCAAAATGATGTTGGAACCAATGAAGGTAATGATCCGGTTTATACAAATCCAAATAATTTTGGAAAAGGGTATGATTGGCAGCATCAATTGTATCGTAAAGCTGCCTTAATTCAAAATTACAGAATCAATCTTAACGTTTCTAATAACAATACCTCTTTCTCAATGTTGGGATCTTACTTGGATCAATCAGGCATTGTTAATCATTCAGGGCTGAAACGCTATAATTTACAAGCGAGACTGGCAAGTCGGCCTAATGATCGGATGTCTTTTAATTCTAGCATGGTACTGGCGCGATCTGAAAGCAATTCAGTTTTGACGGATGATCCGAATGGATATGGTGTGGTTACCGGTGCATACTTGTTTTCACCCTTGTTAGGGTCTTCAGATATTTTAAACTATCACGTTGATAATGATGGATTACCCATGAATGATAATGAAGGGAGATCCTTAGATTTATTATCATCGCACAAGATTTTGAATCCCATTGCTTTAAGTCAATATGCCAGTTCTTTCTCAACCATTTCAAGGTTGTTTTGGTCATCTCGTATTTCATATGATATTACTGATCGACTTAGTTTTTATAGTCAGTTGGGAGTTGACGGGATATTTAATGAAGATTTTTCATATTTTGGATCCGTATTACAACCTGAGCTATCAGTAGGTGGGGTTGGAATGAATGCCAAGCAGCAATCTTTTAATTGGTTCAATGAATCTTATTTATCTTATCAGTTTATCCAAGGGTCAAATGTCCTAAAGGCAAAAATAGGTGCAGAGATGCAGGGTACTTTGGTTGAACTATTGAGTGGACAGTCGAGGGGGTTTGATAATGAAAAATTGGGGTATTACGCCCTAGGAAGTGGGGCCACTAAAACCATAGGTTCAAGTTTGGATGAGGTCCAATGGTTTGCAGCTATGGCGAATTTAGACTACCATTTAAAAAGTACTTATGATATTAATTTAATTCTAAGGACCGATGCGAGTTCGAGATTCGGAGGAGATTTTGTTTTTTTACCTGCCCTTGGATTTAATATGGATTTAAAGGCTGCTGGGGTTCTTTCGGGAGAAGGTTGGATATCTGGAGCCAACTTCTACGCAGGTGCGGGACGCGTGGGAAATCAACAAATACCCTCTTATTTGCGGTTCAGTCAGTTGGATCAAAGTGTATTTTATCTAGGAAATACAGAACTAAAATCCTTTGTACCCACTCGCATAGCCAGCGATCAATTACAAATGGAGATCTCCAATCAATTTGACTTAGGGGGAGACTTCGTAGTCAGAAATGGATTTATGGGTTCACTTGAATATTATAATCGAACAACGACCAATGCTTTTATTGAAATGCCAATGCCTTACTACAAAGGTGTTGCTAGTTTAGTTACCAATTCTGGAGTCATCAGAAATGCAGGAATTGAGATGACCGCGGGGTTCAAAAATCAAATTGGGAAATTTGATTGGAATGTTAATGCCAATATTGCCTTTAATTCAGGAAAAGTAATTTCTGAAGGAAGCTCGCAAATTTTGTATGGATCCAATGTTTATGGGATGAATGATTGGTTGATTTTTGATGAGGGGGAAGCTATTGGAGCTATATATGGGTTTGAAATTAATGGTATGGTTACAACAGCAGGTACTGATATAGCGACACTTGATGGCGAAGTAGCCAAGGTAGGGACAGTTTCTTATAAAGATCAAAATGAAGATGGTTTGATTGATCATAGTGATCGAGTTGTATTGGGTTCCGTCACTCCAGACTTGGTATACGGCTTTTCGACAAAAGTAAGTAGCTATGGATTTGATTTATCACTTTTATTTCAAGGGGTAGCCGGAAATGAAATTGTCAATTTTAACAAGGTCATATTGAATAATATAAATGGAACAGGAAATATATCTGAGGAGGCCTATGAAAATATGTGGAGCGCTACAAATCAACAAGGTGATCTACCCATTTCGACACCAAACGATGGTAAAATTGTAGATCAAAGTTTGGTGGAAAATGGTTCATATCTAAGGTTAAAGTATTTCTCAATTGGGTACAATCTACCCAAAATTCTATTAGAAAAAATTAAGGTTCAGGGCATTAATATTTTCATCTCTGGTAATAATATTTTTACTCTTACCAAATACTCTGGCATGAATCCTGATGTGAGTTTATTCAATTCTGAGGCTCAAAATATGGGTGCTGACTTTGGGGGGTATCCAAGTTCAAAATTATGGTCGATTGGATTTAAAATAGGTTTATAAATGCGTTCATTAGCTTATTTCATAGTTTTTTTATTAATCTGTATAACAGGTTGTAAAGATTTTTTGCAAGAGGAAAATTTGTCCTATTTGGATGAAATTGATTTTTATAAAACTTCTGAGGATGCAGAAAATGCGATCAATGCAATTTATAATCTCTTGGATGATCAAGGTGCTTACGGGGCTTCCTACTGGAGAGTAAAAGGTCTGGCGTCAGATGAAGGTTTGTATGAGGGTAACTTTTCAGACATTGCGACGCTGGCAAATGCTTCATATGGATCCAGTAATTCAGAAATTAAAAATGTTTGGAGTAGCTTCTACGCTGTCGCCTATGCTTCCAATATTGTGATTGAAAAAGTCCCGAGCATAGAAATGGATTCTGCTAGAAAAGTCGTGGTTCTGGCGGAAGCTAAATTTTTTCGTGGATTGGCCTATATGGAACTACAGCGTCTCTTCAATGAGGTGCCCTTGATGCTTGATGCTCCCTTTTCTGATTCTGAGACGTATCTCATGCCCCAGTCGAACAAGGCGTCCATACAGCAACAGGTAGTCACCGACTTGGAGCATGCGGTGACTTCGCTACCGCTTTCAAGTGCTTGGGGTCGACCCAATAGTTATGCAGCAGCTGCATTGTTATCGCGTATGTATTTTCTGAATCAAGATTATGCTCAAGCCAAAAAATGGGCTATGTTGGTAATCAATTCTACTGCATATTCTTTGGAGTCAGATGTCAATTCTCTATTTAAAAACCTAAATGATGTTAATAATGAAACCATTTTTGCGATCACACGAAGTTTTATAATAATATTAATGAAGATTTATTACCTCCATCTTTGGGTGGGTCAGGAAATTATACAATCCCATCCTCTTTTTTAACTAATTTTGATACACTAGATCGTCGATTAGAAGTTTTCTTGACAGAAGAAGATGACAGATATTATGTAACCAAATTCTGGGATGAGATCAATGAATCTGATGGAGGGACTACCTCTGTAGACTTTCCAATCATACGTTTTGCTGATATTTTGCTGATGTATGCAGAATGTGAGAATGAGATCAATAATGGACCAACAGCCGAGGCCTATTCAGCAGTCAATCTGGTACGCGCAAGAGCTCGACAAGCCCTTGTAAATGAGGTGCTAGAAGTTAGGGATATCTTACCCGATTTGATGGGATTGAATTATGATACGTTTGTAGAAGCATTGCATCATGAACGAAAAATAGAATTTTTATGGGAAGGACTTAGATGGGCTGATTTGGTAAAAAAAGATGGGCTCATTGATGCTGTTTCTGAAGCAAAGCCAACTGCAGTTCCTTCAGCTCGAAATTATTATTTTCCTATTCCTATATTCGAGATGGAATCGCATCCGGATTGGTCACAAAATGCAGGTTATTAAATTATTTCGTGACAAATAGATACAAATCAAATTATGATAAATCTCCGGTCGTTGTAATAGATGAGCGAGAGGTAATTATTTCTGGGTGGGATAGTATTATTTCAAAAATAAAAGAGGGTCAATCTCAAAAAATAGTAATCGAGTGTTACCATGGGGTAGCTGTGAGCCTAATTATTTCGAAATTGAAATCGTACTTCTCCGAGGGTATTATATTCAGTACTGAAAGAGGATTTCGAAAAGAGACATTGATGAATGAATTCTTAGAGCCATTTTTAACTGAAGATAGAATTTTTGGGCGAATGAACGATTTGAACTTGGAGGTTTATTTCGATGCTTCGGAACTCAATAAAATGAGAAAGGAGTGGCATCAGGCCAAGGGCGTGAAAATAGCAATAGGAGTGGGGGCTTCACTTTTGTGCCTCGATCCAGATCTATTTATTTATGCGGATATGCCGCGGTGGGAAATTCAAAAGAAATTCAGGAAGGGTATTTTAGGGAATGTTGGTTCGAGCAATGTAGGTGAGGATTTTTTTCGCTTGTATAAAAGGGCTTATTTCTGTGATTGGAGAGCTTGTGATAGAATGAAGCAAGGGACTTTTTCCGCGTGGGATTTTATTCTAGAGACGACCCTTGATGAAAAGCCAAAACTGTTACCTGTCAAGAATTTGGTGATGGGATTGGAAAAATGCGTCCAACAGCCGTTTCGCTTGGTGCCATTTTTTGATCCAGGCCCTTGGGGTGGGCAATGGATGAAGGAGGTTTGTGATCTTGATCGTTCAGTGAGCAATTATGCTTGGTGTTTTGATTGTGTTCCTGAGGAAAATAGTTTGCTTTTAAAATTTGGAACTGAGCATATAGAAATACCGGCTATAAATTTGGTTTTTTTCCAATCAGAAAAACTTTTGGGAACTCACGTTGTCAATCAATTCGGCAAGGAATTTCCGATACGGTTTGATTTTTTGGACACGATGGGCGGTGGGAATTTGAGCCTACAGGTACATCCTCTAACTGGGTATATCAAAAAACATTTCGGTATTGACTATACCCAAGATGAAAGTTATTACTTTCTTGATGCCGGCGAAGATGCTCATGTTTATCTGGGGTTACGTGATGGCATAGACCCTACCACAATGATGGCGGATTTGGAAACTGCTCAAAAAGGGAAAATGGTATTTCCTGCAGATAAATATGTAAATAAGTTTAGCGTTAAAAAGCATGATCATATTCTGATACCAGCAGGAACCATTCATTGTTCAGGTAAAAATTCAATGGTTTTGGAGATCAGTGCGACGCCTTATATTTTCACATTTAAGTTGTGGGATTGGGGAAGACTTGGTCTTGATGGTTTGCCTCGACCGATTCATCTGGACCATGGAAGAGAAGCGATCCAATGGGACCGAAATACGCATTTTGCTGAAAACGAATTAATCAATGCTATTGAGATTATCAATGAATCTGATGAGGTTAAGGAAGAGCGTACGGGCTTACATGCGTTAGAGTTTATCGAAACTCGAAGACATTGGTTTTCAACGAAAGTATCACACCATACCGAGGGAAATTTGAATGTATTAAATTTAATTCAAGGAAGCTGTGCATTGGTAGAAAGTCCAACACAGTCATTTGAACCTTTTGAAGTTCATTTTGCAGAAACTTTCATCATACCGGCTGCCGTGGGCCCCTATGTGATCTCTCCTAGTGGGGATGCCATAGGAAGCCGATGTGCTACTATTAAGGCGTATATAAGAAATGATATCTAAATCATGAATGAGCTATCTAAAGTAAAATACACCTATCTTATTTGTGCAGTGGCTGCCTTTGGTGGTTTATTGTTTGGTTATGACACTGCAGTCATAGCGGGGGCTATTGGATACTTGCAAGTAAAATTTGAACTAAGTCCGATGCTCACAGGTTGGGCCGCCTCAAGTGCCATTTGGGGATGCGTATTTGGCGCCCTTTTTTCCGGTGCCCTTAGTGATAAATACGGTCGTAAAAAAGTCTTATTATTATCAGGACTATTATTCACGCTATCGGCTCTGGGTTCGGCAGTTCCGGACAACTTGACACAATTTGTGATGGCAAGATTTATAGGTGGACTTGGCGTGGGTTCGGCCTCCATGTTATCTCCATTATATATCTCTGAAATTGCACCTGCTAAAATTCGAGGAATGCTGGTTACCCTTTATCAATTGGCAATCGTGTTTGGTATCAACATCATTTATATCGTCAATTATTTAATAGCCAATACGCATGATCAGGTATGGAATGTTCAATTGGGATGGCGATATATGTTGGGATCTGAGGGAATTCCTGCAATTTTATTTTTTATACTTCTTTTCTTCGTTCCAGAGAGTCCGCGATGGTTGGTAAAAGAGAATAGATCTGATGAGGCCCTTAAAATTTTAAATAAAATTAATGGACCAGAGGAAACCCATCGAATTTTGAAAGAAATTAAAGAAGCTGTTAATGAGGAAAAGGGTAGTTTTTTAGATCTATTTAAGCCGGGGATTCGAAAGGCGATGGTAGTGGGATCCGTTTTGGCACTCTTTTCACAAGTTACGGGAATAAATGCCATAATATATTATGCTCCTGAAATTTTCAAACAAGTTGGATTTGGATCTGAATCCGCACTTTTCCAAACCATGATCATTGGTTTCGTCAATATGCTTTTTACTCTTGTGGCAATACGATTCATAGATTATTGGGGTCGCAGAACTTTATTGATATGGGGAATATCCGGCATGGTGTCTTGTCTTTTGGGAATGGGCATGTTTTTTTATTTTGAAATCACGAGTGGCTCGCTATTGTTGTTATTCATTTTGGGTTTCATCGCCAGTTTTGCCAGTTCTTTAGGTCCTATTCCTTGGGTTTTGATTTCTGAAATTTTCCCTACAAAAACAAGAGGAACAGCCATGTCGTTTAGTATTGTCATCTTATGGCTGGGGGTTGTTTTAATTACTCAATTTTTCCCTGTTTTACTTTCCTTATTTGGAGGAGCCTTTACCTTTTGGATTTTCATGATTAATGCCTTGATTTTATTGATATTTACTTTAATATTTATCCCAGAGACGAAGCAAAAAACATTAGAAGAAATTCAAGAAATATGGAAATCATGACAAATGCTTTGAAGTTCAACTTAGTAATCCTCTATTTTTTCTTTTTTTTAGGGGGTGTATTTGCTGGGCCTAAAAATATTGCGCCTAAAGCCAAGGTCACCTCATCGAGTAATCTTAATGATTATTTTAATGCCAAAAATGCAATTGATGGGGTTATAAGAATCGCAGATAAAGGCGAATGGGCCTGTGAAGGGAATGGTACTTTTTGGGGGTTTATTAGGTATCCTTGGATTCAGCTCGATTGGGATACACTTCAAAATATTGATAAAATTATTTTATATGATCGTGCTTCTTTGGATATACATACGGCTGGAGGTCGTTTAAAGTTCAGTGATGGGTCGGTAATATCAGTGAATGCGTTACCCAATAATGGCGCTGCAAAAGTTGTTACTTTTGAGAGTAAGAAGGTCGATTGGGTTCGTTTTGAGGTTACCGATGGCATAGGTCTAGCATTGGGGTTATCAGAAATTGAAGTGTTTCCATCATCTAAAAGTTATGAGGATCTTATTTCATGGGTGAATCCGTTTGTGGAAACAACCCGAGGAAGGTATTTTTATTTTACGCCCGGCGCCTTGCCTTTTGGGATGGTAGCTACTGCACCTATCACGCGTAATAAAAATCAATATGGGGGTGGTTACAATTATAATTCAATGGAGATATTGGGCTTTAGTCCCATACATGGTTGGATGATGTCGGGCATTCAATTGATGCCCACCACGGGAACCATTGATCCTACTTTGGGAGAAGCCCATTGGAAATCAAGTTTTAGTCATGATGATGAATTGGCACATCCAGGTTATCAAAGAGTGTATTTAGAAGATTATGATACTTGGGTAGAATTTACAGGAACAACTAGAGCTAGTATTTTTAGAATGACTTATACTCAGTCGGATCAAGCTTCTATTCTGACCAATTTAGGGGGCTATTTGGGTAGCACGACGATGTCTGGAGCAGCAGCCAAAGTAGTAGGCGATACCAAAATCGAGGGCTCCTTTGATTCTGGTGGAAGACTCTGGGGTGGGCCTACAAAAGTAAAAGTATTTTTTGTAATGGAATTCAGTAAGCCTTTCGAATCTGTAAGCGGCTGGAATGAACGTGGCAATCAAAAAAATAGTTCTCAAATCTATGGGTCTAAACAGATGACCCGTCGTGACTCAATGGATTATGGGGTAGTTGTGCAAAGTTATTGGGATGCCCCAACTGCTGGGCTTACCGCTAATTATCAGGTCGTGGCGGGAGATCAAATTTTGGTAAAAATGGCTATTTCTTATACGAGCATAGAAAATGCTTGGGAGAACCTTAATACAGAACTCGATCATTGGGATTTTGATTTGGTCCAAAAAAATGCCGAGCATGAATGGAATCAAATATTACAACGAATAGAGGTAAAAGGTGGGAGCGATCAGCAACAGATTAAATTTTATACGGATCTATGGCATGTTTTATTGGGGCGTAAGATCATCAATGATGTGAAGGGAACCTATCCGGACTATACCCAAGGAGAGAAGGATTGGAAATTTACAAAAGCCGATTTGAAGATAAAAATGCTTCCTATGAACAAATCAGGAAAGTCTTTGTTCAACATGTACAATTCAGATGCTCTTTGGTTGACTCATTGGAATCTTAATATTCTATGGGGGCTTGCTTGGCCAGAAATTCTTGATGATTTTTCTGCATCTCTCGTTCAATATGCCAAAAACGGTGGATTACTTCCTCGAGGCCCCAATGCAGGTGGATATTCCTATATTATGACGGGAAATCCTTCGACTAGTCTCCTGGTGAGTACTTATCAAAAGGGACTTATGACCAAAACATCTCCTAAAGTTGCCTTTGATATAATGAATAAAAACCATAGGCCTGGAGGAATGATGGGCGATACCCCTGAGGAATTGCAATTCTATATTGATTTTGGCTATTGTCCAGGGAATGCGGGTAAAACGCTAGAATGGTCGTTTCAGGATTGGTCGCTCGCGCAAATGGCCAAAAAAATGGGAAAACTTAAAGATTACAATTATTTCAATAACCGTGCTAAAACTTGGACCACTCTTTTTAGATCAGGAGAGCATTTAATATTTCCAAAAGATGAGAATGGAAAATGGTTGCACGATGATCCTTTGAGTATGTCGGGTTGGGTAGAATCCAATTCTTGGCAAGGATCTTGGCAAG
The DNA here is from genome assembly GCA_905182375.1 of Flammeovirgaceae bacterium UBA4465. Taxonomy (GTDB): domain Bacteria; phylum Bacteroidota; class Bacteroidia; order Cytophagales; family Cyclobacteriaceae; genus UBA4465. The sequence goes on along the minus strand of CAJJBF010000016.1, from coordinate 9,430 downwards.
TTTCTCATGACATACCGACGCTATCACGACTTATGGGAGGTAATGATACCATAGCATCAAAGCTTGATTATGCTTTTGAAAAATCTAAGGATGATGATTTTGTATTTGGTTATGGAAATGGATATGTAAGCTATGCCAACCAGCCGGGATGCTCTAATGCCCATGTTTTTAATTATATAGGGAAACCTTGGATGACTCAATTTTGGGTACGTGAGGTCAATGAGCGGGCCTATGGCGATATAACACCCGAAAGCGGTTATGGGGGCCATGATGAAGATGAGGGACAAATGGGAGGTGTAAGTGCTTTGATGTCTATGGGGCTCTTTAGTTTAAGAGGAAATAATTCGACTGCACCAATTTATGAATTGACCAGCCCTGTGTTTGATGAGGTCATCATTCATTTGAACAAGGACTATTATAGGGGCGAGACGTTTAAAATTGTTACGGAAAATAATGGGGTTGAGAATAAATACATTCAATCGGTTCATCTAAATGGCATTGCTTTGAATAAAATTTGGTTTTATCACAGTGAGTTTCAAAAAGGAGGGGAGTTGCGCTTAAAACTAGGTAGTGAACCCAATTTTAATTTAGGCTCAAATCCGAGTGATGCTCCCTATACCAATGAGCCCAAATGATTCATTCGAGAAATAGCGTCATGAGAATAGATTGATTTTTTATTATGGAAAAGGGCCTACTTTTTTTAAGCGTTAATAGGGAATTTAAATGGGATTAAATTCAATGGGAAGTTTTATCAAACTGAGTATTGCGTGTATTAGTTTATTTTTTACCGCGTTGGCTTACGGTCAGTGGGGGCCGAGTTATACGCCGGTAAGGGTCATCGTATCTGCAGACCATTCTGACTGGAATTATCGACTAGGAGAATCGGTAATATTTAGTGTATCAGTTTATAAAAATGGAAATCCAATCGAGGCTAAGGTACAATACGAAATTATGCCAGAAAAGATGGATCCTATTGATGCGGGTATTCTCTATCTTGAAAACGGGAGGGCACAACTTAAGCCCCAGCAGATGAAGACACCAGGTTATCTTAGATGTAAGGTTACCGTTGATTCCGAGGGAAAATTTTATGAAGGCATGGCTACCGTGGCTTTTGCAAATGATCAAATAATGCCTACAACTACGATGCCTGATGATTTTGAGAAATTCTGGGAGCAAACGCTTTTGCAAAACAAGGATATACCGCTTAATGCTAAAATGACCAAAATCAAAGCATTGAGTGATGAAAAATTGGATGTCTATCAGGTTAAGTTTCAAAATTTTAGACTGGGAAGCTATATTTATGGTGTGTTGTCGGTCCCTAGAGGGGGCAAAAAATTTCCCGCATTGATCAAGGTCCCAGGAGCAGGGGTTTGGCCTCACTTTATGGTTCAAGATGCGGATGCACTTAAGGGATTGATTGTTTTGGACATTCGAATTCATGGAATCCCTATGGTTATGAATGATCACAATGAGATCTATGGAGAATTATGGAATGCAGCTTTGAATGATTATTGGGCATTTAATTTGGACAATAAAGAGCTGTATTATTACCGAAGGGTCTATGCGGGGTGTGTAAAGGCGATTGATTTTATCTATAGCTTACCACAATTTGATCAGGAACATTTAGGTGTCAGTGGAGGCAGTCAAGGAGGTGCGTTGGCCATTGTCACAGCGGCATTGGACGAACGAGTGGATTATTTAGTTTCCTACTATCCTGCGCTTTGCGACTTAACAGGATATCTCAATGGCCGGGCGGGAGGATGGCCTCATTTATTTGACAAGAATAATTCCCCATTTCACGCTAAGGAAGATAAAATTGAGACTTCTAAGTATTATGATGTCGTAAATTTTGCGAGAATATTAAAAGTACCAGGCTATTATTGTTGGGGGTATAATGATCAAAGTTGCCCTCCTACCTCTATTCAAAGCATGTATAATGTAATCAAGGCACCTAAGGAATTGGGTATTATGAAGGATGCGGGGCATTACATTTACCCTGAACAAAAAGCGGTAACCGACGAATGGATATTTCAAAACTTGAGTGGTATAAAATAATACTTTTGTTGAGTAGTTTTTGGTTTCATGATTGTTCTCAAAAACAGCAGCCTATTCATGCGCTTTCAAGTCATCATACGGGCGTGTTATTTAATAATCAAATTGATCTGGATACGGACTTTTCGATTATCGATTATATGTATTTTTTTAATGGGGCAGGTACGGCCTTGGGTGACTTTAATAACGATGGTCTCGAAGATTTGTTTTTTATGGGTAACAGAGTGTCAAATGCACTTTATCAAAATACGGGAAATTTTAAGTTTCAAGACGTGACCAAAGAGGCAGGGTTAAGCACGAGTTCATGGTGTACGGGAGCATTAGTTGAAGATTTTAATCAAGATGGATGGTTGGATCTATATTTATCTGTCGCAGGAGAAAAAAATGCTGAAATGCGAAAGAATCTGCTCTATATAAATAATAAGGACATGACTTTTACCGAATCGGCCGCTCTATATGGCCTTGATTTTGAGGATTATTCTACCCATGCGGCTGTATTGGATTATGACTTGGATGGTGATTTGGATGTGTATTTATTGAATCATACCAATCAATTTAATGACGTAAATGACCCCATTCCAAGAAAACTAGATGGTAGCGCTGCCAATACAGATCGATTGTTAAGATGTGAATGGATAGATTCTTTGGATCATCCAGTATATGTTGATGTCTCAACACAGGCGGGAATTGAAGTAGAGGGTTTTGGATTAGGCGTTGGTGTTTCCGATTTTAATCTTGATGGATGGCCAGATTTGTACATTTCTAATGATTTTATATCCAATGATATTCTCTATATGAATCAGCGAAATGGAACCTTTGTCAATGAAATTAATAAGGCCCTGAAGCATCAATCTTTTAATGGCATGGGTAATGATGTAGCAGATTTTAACAACGATGAATTGCCAGATATTCTAGTGGCCGATATGTTGCCCAAAACTAGAAAATCCAGGGTGATGATGGCAAATAATTTGAATACTTATTTGCAATCTGCTGCAGCTTCCATGGGTTATGAATTACAATATCCTAGAAACACGTTACAGCTCAATCAGGGAGCTGCCGACCGCGGGAGCACCTTTAGTGAATTGGGGCAATTTGCTGGAATAAGCAGTACGGATTGGAGTTGGGCCCCTTTGTTTGTCGATTTGAATTTGGATGGTTTTAAGGATGTTTTTATTAGCAATGGCTACTTGAAGGATATTACCAATCAAGATTTTATAGCCTATCGAAAAAATCGAATAACCTTCAGCTCGCAAAAAAAGATTGACAGTCTTTATCTCGCCCTAATGAAGGAGCTATCAGCGGTGGAGGTTAATAATCTGATTTTTTGGAATCAGAAGGATTCAACTTTTCAAGAATCTGGAATAGAGACTTTTGTAGGAGTTTCTTCGGGCGCTGCCTATGGAGACCTCGATTTGGATGGAGATCTTGATTTGGTGACCAATAATTCCAATGCAAAAGCAAGTATTTTTGAAAATCGTATTTCCGGAAATTCAATCAGTATAAAATTGAAAGGTCCCAAATACAATCATAGAGGGATAGGGAGTGTAATTACTGCTTACGTTGATACACAAGTCCAGAAATTTGAATATTACCTCAGTAGAGGTTATATGTCAACAGTAGGGGAAACCATGATCATTGGGTTGGGTGCGGGTAAGCTTGCAGATTCCTTGCGGGTGGATTGGTATGATAACACCACCTCATGGCAGTATGGGTTGCAATCGGGGAGGAGCTATGAGATCAGGCATGATGAAAGTATGCCTAGAAAAAGAGACTTAGAGGAGGAAGATCTTCTTTTTGTAGAAGCTCAACCCATCATGGTAGCACATCAAGAATTAGATTACAATGATTTTGATAGCCATCCCTTGCTTCCTTGGAAATATTCCAATACGGGACCTGGGCTAGCCATGTCTAGTAGAGATGATTTTGGTCGTATACTTTTTTATATGACCGGGTCACAAGGATTCAACGGTAATTTTTTTGATTTTTTTGGAAGAAATGATGAAAGCGTCAGAGCAAGGGCTTTTGTAGAAGAAACAGATGCTATTTTTTTTGATTGCGATAATGATGGAGATGAGGATCTTTATGTCCTCTCTGGTGGGATCGAGAATTTGAATAGAGAAGGAGCTTATCAAGATGAACTCTTAATTAATGATAACGGAACTTTCACAAGTTCCACGGATCGCATCGAACAAACTAAAGATCCAGGCTCCAAAATTTTGACCATTGATTTTGATCGGGATGGAGATCTTGATTTGTTCAGAACAGGTCAAACTGATGTAAAGGCCTACGGCAGGCCAACAAATAGTTGGCTTTATCGTAATGATAAAGGTATTTTTAGTTCAGTAGTAGGTCCTGATTTTGATGACTTGAAATCTTTGGGCATGGTGACCGATGTGGAAGTAGTAGATATGAACCATGATGATTGGCCTGATATAGTAGTGGTAGGGGAATGGATGGAAGTCACGATTCTGTATAATAACCTGGGTAAGGGATTTAAGAAAAGGAGTATAACGGGATCAAGTGGTATTTGGAGAAGTTTGGCTACGGGCGATTTTGATAATGATGGGGATATTGACTTAGTTGTAGGGAATTTGGGGTTAAATACAGGATTGAATGTTTCGCAAGCATATCCTATGGATCTTCTAGGCTATTGTCTGGGAAGTGATGCTCATTGTCTCGGTATTCCGACTGCTTTTTTCGCATTAGGGGAGGGCAAGTTCGAGAGTTTCCCCCTTTACGGCAGGGCGATTATGCTAAAAGCATTGAAAAATCTACAAACTGCTTGTCCTTCTTATCAGACCTACGCCCATTTCACGACCCGAGATTTGATGGAATTAGAACAGGACAAAATCCTATATCAAACGCAAATTCAAACCTTAAACTCGAGTTATTTTGAAAATAAAGGCTCAGGTAATTTCATAACCAAGCCTCTTCCCAAAGCATTTCAATGGTCAAGTGTCGAGGCCCTGCTTGTTTTTGATTTTGATGATGACGGTTATTTAGATCTGATGGCGGCCGGCAATAATTCAGGCATGAATGTGGCTATAGGTGATTTGAATGCGTCTAAAGGAATTTTAGCTTTGGGGACCGGAAGAGGTGATTTTAAAACCATGTCCACTCATTTATTGGAAAATTTTCTTTCAGGCGAAGTCAGAACCATAAAAAAAGTGATGGTTGGAGAGGTACCCTACTTTCTTGCTGCCTCTAATAACGGTAATTTGAATATATTTAAAATTAATCCCTTATATAAATGGTGAAACCATCAGTCATTTTGGTATTTCTATGGGTGCTTTTATCGACTACTGGCACATGTGGGGTCTCGATGCCTAAAATTTTCAGTAATCATATGGTATTACAAAGAGATCAGCCCATAACCCTATGGGGTTGGGGTGATCCTTTGGAGTTAATATCGATCCATTTAGGTCCATTGATGGAGCAAGTTAAGGTAGGTAAAAATGGAAAATGGACACTTGATTTGGCTCCAATGTCAGCGGGTGGACCCTATGTTTTGATAGTAAAAGGTAGAGAAAGCGAGTTAATTTTTGAGAATATTTTAATTGGGGATCTATGGATTTGCTCCGGACAATCAAATATGGAGTGGACTAATGATCAGTTTCACTATCAAGAGACTGACACAACTTTTTTGAAGACCAACATAAGGTTATTTAAAGTATCTATTGATATGGATTATTTACCTCAAGAAGACCTCAAGGGAGGAACATGGCAATTGTTAGATGCGGAGACTATGGGTAATTTTTCTGCTGTAAGCTATTATTTTGGAAAAAATCTATCGTCCGAAATAGACGTTCCGATAGGCTTAATTAATGTCAGTTTAGGATCGAGTTCGATTGAGGCATGGATGTCGAATGATGCATTGGTAAAGTTTCCTCAATTTAAAGAGGAGGTGAATACAATAGTATCTAATAACAAATCATTTGAGGAGCTCAGGATTGATTTTGAAAAGGGCAAAGAAAAATGGTCCAAAAAACATTATTTGAAGGACATAGGGCTCGATCTAAAGTGGTTTGCAAAAAAATTGGATGACAGTGATTGGCTGGAGATGAAAGTTTCAGGATTTTGGGAAGAATTAGATACCACTTTAGTAGATCATGACGGTGCTGTCTGGTTTCGAAAGACTTTTGATCTTCCTGAAGGATATGATCGCCCAAGATTCAGCATCCAATTGAATCAAATAGATGATTATGACGTGGTATGGGTTAATGGTAAAAAAATAGGAGAAACGTATGGGCGCCATAATTTTCGAAATTATAGTGTGGAAACCAATCTATTACAGCCAAAGGACAATGTGATCGCAGTCAGAGTTTTTGATATAGGTGGAAATGGGGGCTTTTCTACCAGCGCTTTTTGGGGTAACCCAATAATTTGGGGAGACTGGAAGTACAAAAAGGGTACGGCTATTGATGCCGATAACTTTAAAGCTCCGTTGACAGTCAATGCGAGCCCTTTTTCATCCCCAGGGGTTCTATACAATGGCAATATTGCCCCACTTAGAAACCTTTAAAATAAAAGGGATATTTTTTTAATCATCTAAGTTAGTTTATCGGGCTCATGAATATCAATCTCTTTTCCCTGAAATGATTGTCGATTGGAGAGGTCATTTTGGAGATGTTGAGTTGCCTTTTTTATATGTACAACTGCCCAACTATTTGAGAGAAGCTTCTGAACCCGTTGATCAATCTTGGTCCGAAATGCGAATGGCGCAGGACCAGGCATTGAAGTTGTTGCATGTAGGAAGAGTGGTCACCATTGACATCGGAGATGCTGACGACATTCATCCCAAGAATAAGGTAGAAGTTGGGCGAAGATCAGCAATAGTGGCCTTAAATCTCACCTATGGTAGACACTTTATCTTATCACCTATTTATAAAAATCATCGCGTTGAGGACCATCGTATATTCGTGAGTATCGATCAGGCAGTGGAAGATCTAGTGGTTAGAGACAAATATGGTTACATTCGTGGATTTGCTATTGCCGGTGCGGATCAAAAATTTTATTGGGCTAAGGCTACTATTTCAAATGGCGAGATAGAGGTATTTTGTGAGGAAGTAGAGAAGCCCGTAGCTATTAGGTATGCATGGTCGTCAAATCCTGGGACTTTAAATCTTTTTAATAAAGAGGGGTGGCCATTAGCTCCTTTCCAAACAGATAATTGGAAGGGTATCACAGAGGGCAATAGGTATCACTCTAAAGATGCTCATTTTGAAAAATATCATTATTTTTATTTTTGCTTTTCTCTTAATGTCATGTGAAGATGAGCCACCGATTTTTACCATTTCACAAGATAAAAATTTAATAGATACGGGTATTTATGATTCGGATTCGGTCAACATTTCGAATCAAGAGGATGTCATAAATGAACTTGAAGACATCCTAGAGGTAGGAACGATGTCTACAATCATTCGAGACGAATTAATTCTTGAATCCGTGTCTTGCACCGACATTCTTGTGTCCAGTACATGTTGGGAGGATGTAAAAACCTCAAAAAATTGTAAATGGGATCAAATCTTTACACGTTATGAAAATGGATGGACAGGTGCCGATGCTACTTATTCCGTGCCTTTACCTGATGGGCGTGTGCTGTGGATGTTTGGGGACACATTTATCGGTACAGTAAATGAAGACCGGACTAGGAATCAAACAAAAATGATCAATAATACTTTTGTTTTAACAGGTGAAAATGAATTCATCACCCTTTTCGGGGGTACTAGGGCTAATCCTAAGGCGTTAATTGTACCCAATGAAACAGATGATTGGTATTGGCCTTTTGATGCTACGATCTATAATGGGGAATTACATATGTTACTGGCTCATATGCAACGTGTGGGAGAAGGCATGTGGGGATTTGCCTATAAGCAAGTAGACTTGGCTATTTTTTCTTTACCTGATTTAACACTTAAATCGCTTACCATGAAAATACCCTCGCCTGAAATTTCTTATGGGTCGACGTTGATGGAAGCTACAGACTACACCTATATCTACGGAATAACTACCGTTGGTTATAATAAATATGCCCATGTTGCTCGTGCTCCTGGTGGTGATTTACGTGCAGTTTGGGAATTTTATAACGGGTCAGAATGGGTTTCAGAACCTTCAACGTATCGAATACATGATGGGGTTTCGGATCAATTCAGTGTTTTTAAAAAGAACGATAAATATTACTTATTAACTCACCAGATTATATTTGGGAAGGAGATACAGTTATTTGAATCTGATTTCCCAATGGGTCCTTGGCACAGTAAAAAAATAGTATATTGTACACCTGAGACAGATGGTGATGTATTTACTTATAATGCATTCGTGCATCCAGAATTATCAACCAATGATGAATTAATTATCTCTTATAATATTAATAGTTTTGATTTTTGGTCTCTTTTTGACAATGCGGATTTATATCGCCCAAAGTTCATCAAGGTCGAAAATTGGCAATAAATGAACCTATTTGATGAGAATTTTTTATTAAAATTATGAGGATTATAGCTATTTCAGTTCCAAAAAATGGAATAGGATTATTATTTATAATAGGATTATTGAGCGCTTGTGGTCCGCGGTCAAAGGAAATAGTCAAAACGGATTTGAATATTTCCTACTCCGTCGAATCGGCACCTGAATGGACCCAATTATTTTATAGAAAGGATGGTTGGTTTGGTGCAGATGGAATTTTCACCATTCCTCTTACAGGTAGAGATCGGCAGGGTAATTTGGGAAATGATTCTACGTTAATATTCTTTAGTGACACCTATATTGGCAAAGTTGTTGAAAATAAACCTGATCAAAGTTCTGTAATGGTAAATAATTCAGTCGCTTATTTGAAAGGAAATCAACCCATAGCGGATAGCCTTGATTTTTTCATTTATCGCAGTTCAACTGGTCAGCCAAGTGCCCTTTTTGTTCCAAGTAATGAGCATGCTTCCGAGGATGATTTTTTTTGGTTGGGGGATGGTTTCGTCAATCAAGAATTGTCGAATACTCTTTATGTATTTGCTTATCATATTGAGCGTACTGGAGAAAATGTATATGATTTTATTGAACCCAACGTCTCACTTATGGCAATGGGGAATCGATCAAGTCCACCATATGTGGATCAACGTCAATTGACTACTCCATTGCATGTCAAAATTGATAGTCTTGGGGAAGGAAATTTGGGTTCGGGTATTCTGGTAAATACCACATGGGCCGGCGCACCAAATCCGGATGGTTATATATATGTCTATGGCTGTATTGGTGCAAAAAAAAGTTTGGTTGTCGCCCGAGTAAAACCTAAGGACTTCGAAAATTTCAAGGAATGGCGTTATTGGAATGGAGAACAATGGGATGTGCGGTCGGAGACTATGCAGCAAGTTGTTGATGCGGCCTCTAA
>CAJJBF010000015.1 GCA_905182375.1 Flammeovirgaceae bacterium UBA4465 | reverse complement strand
CCAATTTACCGGGTTGTGCGCGTGCTGCAATAAATAAGGACTTGTTTCTTGGGCAAGTAAGTTGGTGTATTGATGTATGTCCACGGCGTCTTTTTTTGAAGTATTACAAGAAAAAAATAAAATCGAACAAAGTAAAATCAAATAAAGTTGTTTCATCTATACTTGGGTTTAATAAATCTTATAAACAAAAATACACTTTTTGAAATTTCAAATTATAGTATTATACATCTATTGTGTCTGTAAGCAATACAATATCAGCCATTAACTGCCTCTACAGTTTCAACTCGGCCAGGCATCATTTCTTTAAGCATGGTTTGAATACCATTTTTTAAAGTAACGGTTGCCGAAGGACAACCACTGCATGCCCCTTGCAAGATGACATGAACGGTTTTAGTGTATGAGGTGAAACTACTGATGAGATGATTGACTTCAGTTCCCTTAAATTTATTCCAAGAATGATCATTATCCTTCTTAGCGATCCACTGATTAAGAGAATCTACCGCGGTATTAAAAGCATAATTAATTAAATCGGAAGTGGTTTCTTTTTCAGGCGTATTCAGGCGATCCGAAAATTCAACGAGACTATCTGAAATAATTAATTGAGAGGTGGTGTAGATATCAGGTTTATTGACAGCAAATGACATCGTATCAAATTCATCCCACAATTGATCCCACAAGATATCTGACCATAATTCAAAATGGGTAGGCGCCTTTAAATTCGGATGATTAAAATAATCCCAGTTCTGTAACTCATCAAAGAATTTGTTTTGATCCTCATTGAGTGACAGGGTATCTAATTGGGACAACAGATAAGGTAAAATCTCAGAAGCGATATAATTGAAGTTATCATTTTGTAAACTCATTAAGTCTTCAGGTACAATATTTTGCATGGTTATGAGTCGTTCATTCACCCTTCTATTCCTATAATTTTCAAATCGATGTGAATAAACATAATAAGGATAGGTAGTGCGATCTACGGGGAATTGATTGGCCGAGCTCAAAAATCCTTGAGGGTGATTATATCTTTCGAGTCTGTGCTCAAAGGGGATATAGTCCTTCCATTCTGAATCCGGATCAGACCCATCTAGAATAAACTTCCCTTGCCCGGGCCATTTGACGGGAAACTTCCCTAGTGCTAGATCTATCTAGGGCTATATTGCCTTTGGACATCACTATAAAGTATGTTTTGAGGAGGGCCCTGAGAAGAAACGGAGTCCCGTCGACAAATTCATCATAATTATTTGCTTTATTAAAGTGAAATAGGGCCCTAAATGTGGTTGATTCGTCATGGGCGATCCAGCGCATGGCTAAATTTACTTTTGCATGATTGCTCAAATAATCTCGATCATACACAATAGGTCCATGGTGCACCCTAATGATGGTATCGATAAAGTTATCCGCATTCTTTAATGACAATTTCCTCGAGAATTTGTTCTGTTTTGAACCATTGGTTGTTGTACAAATATTCTTTGCGTGAGGCATCTTTGAAGATAACTGAAAACCAATCTACTTGATCCCGTGGAGAGTTGGTTACGCCCCATGAAATAGAGTCATTAAACCCAATCAATATGACGGGTGTGCCGGGCACGGTTACCCCCATGACATTGATATCAGGACTGGTCAAATGGCTGGCATACCAAATCGAGGGAGCCGTAAGCTCAAGGTCCGGTTCATTGGCTAATATCGCATGGCCTGATTTACTTTTGGTACTGTCTATGGCAAAGTTATTACTTCCGTTTAAGGGATTTTGTTTGCTAATAGATTCATTGACGATATGTTGTGCTTCGAATTTTTCAGGTTTTTGTGGCTGGCTCACGGGTTCGAAATCAAAGGGAGTATCTCTCGGTATTACGGGGGCTGACGTTCCGTCAGATTCAGGGAACAAAATATTAAAAAGGTCCTCACCAAACATTTTTCGAAAGTTGGTATGCTCTATATCTGCTTCACTCCTGGAAAGTGTACTTGCCAATAGGGCATAAGCCATACATGTTTTTACGGTGGTCCATTTTTCAGGTTCATAATCGAGTAGTTTGAATTCAATAGGGTAGTCACCCTGAGATAAAGATGCTATATAGGCATTCACTCCATTGGTGTAGGCTGAAATGATACTGGCATAATAGGCATCTTTCATTAGCCCATCGTGAAGTTTTAAGGTCATGTCCTTGAGGCCCAATCGCCTTTGCAGTCGGTCGTATCCAAGTGCTTTAATACCCACTACTTCTGACAACCTGCCCATCACTACGCGGGCATAAAAATCCATTTGCCAAAGTCGATGATAAGCGGTTACATAACCTTGGGTCATGTACAAATCTTCATTATTTTTTGCGTTGATGTGTGGAATGAGCAACTCATCAAACTGGACGGTCACTGCCTCTTTAAGCTCGATCAATTCAATGGATTGATCCAGACTGATCGGCTCTTTTTCACTATTTTGCCAAAACCCTTGATGCGGACTTAATAATTTCCCAATAGGAGGGATATTATCAAAAGGCATATTCAGTAAGGTGATTAAGGAGGCAGTGATAAAGAAAGAAAGAAAAAAACCGATGAATTTCACAGAAAATTATTGTCTAGGTTCAAATGTATGTTTTATTATTTATTCTGCCTTATTTTTTTTTGATAAATAACTTCTTGCAAGTTTAAAAGGAATGCGATGTACTTTTCTTAAGATCTTTTAAACATTTTCCCTTTACCAACGGGCAGAAAAGCTTCTATTTGGAAGGAAAAAAACAGATATTGATCGTTATTATTTGAATTTCCTCTACTGAGGCCTGCATCCAATCTTTCCCAGGCTTCTTCATTTTCTAGGAATTGTTCTCTTCTTCGATTTGATAGCTTAGCTTGAATAGAGCTGTCATCCGTAAATGAAGGAAAGATCCCTGAAACATCATCAAGATAATCTGTGAAGGTATATCGATAGGCAAGTTCAAAATTAAAGTTAAGGAAAGGCGTAATTTTCATCTTAACCCCTACGCCGGCTGGGATAATGAAAGTAAAGGGATCATAAGCGACATTTTCGGTTTGATAATCCCTAAGGGAAAATTTAGCATTGATCTCTTCTCCATTTTCTTGGATCTGAAGATAGGTAAATGGGTCCAAAGTGGTCATTCCAAAACCTAAACTGAGATAAGGGTCAATTTTCCATCTTTGATCATAGTTACCCGCATAAGGTCGAATAAAAAAAATGCCTTGTAGGTTGAGCTCCCAGTTATTTGAGGTGAAGGAGAGGTTTCGCTCTTTTTCAAAACTACCGTCGGGAGCTCTTTCATCATCCCCACGCAATTGGTAAAATCCTGCAGAAAGTCGAGCACTGAGGTGGCTCCATAATCTTGCTTCAATGGCCAAGGTACCATGAGAGAAGTCAGTTTGACGCTTGTTTTCAGCATTGAGTTCCCCGATGTATTTGGTTTGACCAGACCCTACAGCCACACTGAAATAGCGATCATTGAGTTTCCAAGTCAAAAAGCTTTGACTTTTGACCTGGAGGAAACAAAGGACTAATCCTAAAGAGAAAATGATTTTATTCATGCAACTAAATAACAAAAGTCAAAAATAAGACTAATAAATGAAGATGAATAATTTATCGCACGGACCTACTGCTATAATTATAATTTTGATATACAATTTCCATATTATTCAATGACTCTATCGATTTGAAGGAGAGAAGTAGATCAACGAAGTTGTCATATTATATTTTAATTTTAATAGTATTGTGTTTTATGCCTTATTAATTAAACAATCAAAAAATCATGAAAAAGTCAATAATTACATTAATCACCTGCTTCATAATGATGACCGGCTATACACAGCTCATCAATATGAGATACCTAAAAGTCGATAGGGGTATGGAAACCAAATTTAAAGAGGGTGCTAAAAAGAAAACGAGCATTTACAATTCGAAGGAAGGACAAATACGTTATTTTACCTTTTTAGTGAATACTGGCCCGCATTCGGGAGAATACTTTCGAGTGAGATACGAGGAGGAGCTGTCAGGTTTTGATAGTAATGACCCCAAGGGAAATGACTACTGGAATGATCTGGTTGGGGACTTACATACTTCCTCTGATGCACAACGCTGGGGCTATGTGAAAAATGCATCGCACGTTACGGTAAGTCCATTTGCAAAGCCCTTGAGACGTGTTTTAACCTACAACTACAAAGGAACCATGCAGAAGGAATTCTGGAGATTTCGAAATAATGTAGCCCAAGCCCTCCAAAATGCAGATGCAGATATATTTATGGAAGTATGGTGGTGCGGTTCGGGGTGTAATGGAAATACAGTTAACGTTGTTTTTGGGCATAAAAATTATGCAGAACAAGCTACCGACAACAGCGAGGAATGGGTGAAAGTTGTAGAAAAATACAATGAAATGTTTGGAGATGATGCTTATGAAGAAGATATTCAGACTTTTGAGACGTCACTCGAAATGTATGGAAGAAGTAGTTACAGCATGTCTTTTCAGCCAGAAATGAGCTCACCAGAAAATATGTCTTCTTTGGAAGAACTCAATACTAATAATTGATGCACTATTTTAATATTTGATTTGAAGAGAAAATCACCCTACTGAGTAAAGATGGATTGAACTCGGGGTGAATTTCCTCTTCATATATTGCTTAAAAAAAGCTCCTTTTAAATTATTAAAAGGAGCTTTTTTTTAAGGATAATGATCACAGAAAAAATCTCAAATTTACTGGCCATAACTACACTATTGTTTACTGATCCAAGCCTTGCATGCCATCGAAGGTTTGGATACTACACATATTGAGACACCTAAGTCATTTGTGCGTTCTGGGATGCCTGGGATGAAAATAATGATTTGCATGTAAATCTCCTCGCGGGCTTCTATTTTTAAGTAGACGCTAACACAAGAGATTAAAACAAAAAACCCATCATAAGATGGGTTTTTTGAGGTTCCGAACGGATTCGAACCGCCGTAAAAGGTTTTGCAGACCTCTGCCTAGCCACTCGGCCACGGAACCTTAGTTACTCAATTAATCATTTTGAGTGTCTAGCAGTTTCCCGCTAATGTCATTCAAAATGATTCAGACCTTATTATGATTTCTCATCTTCAGGTTTCTCTTTTTTGTTCGCGGCTCGTTTAGCTACAGCCTTCTTTATCTCAGCTTTTGCTCCATCTTCCATTTTTTCTTTCAAAGATGACAAAGCTTCAATATCTCCAAGGGTAGAATTACTTGAATCAGCTTTCTTTTTATCCGTTTTCTTTCCCTTTGGCGCTTTCGGCTTTGGCGTTTCGTAGGAAACATGATCTGCCTCTTTCCATGAACCTGTATGGGTCAGCATAATTCTCTTATCATCTTTTGCAAATTCAATGACTCGGAAATCTAACGTCTCCCCTTCAGCTCCTTCTGAACCATCTTCTTTGGTTAAGTTTCTGCTGTTACAGGTCCCTTCTAATCCGTAAGGAAGTTCTAGGATCGCATTTCGCTCACCTTTACTCAAAATAGTACATTTGTGAATAGAACCCCGCGTAAATACAGATTCAAAGTTATCCCATGGGTTATCTTCGAGATGCTTGTGACTCAATGCCAGTTTTCTATTGGTGGTATCAAGCTCCATGACAATCACTTCAAGTTCGTCACCTATTTTCACAAACTCAGAAGGGTGCTTTACTTTTTTGGTCCAACTCAGATCAGAAACGTGGACGAGCCCATCAATGCCTTCCTCAAGTTCTATAAATAGTCCGAAGTTGGTTAAGTTCCTCACAATACCTTTGTGCTGCGTTCCTACCGCATATTTGACCAATGCATCTTGCTTTGTCCATGGATCTTCAGACAACTGCTTGATGCCCAATGACATTTTTCGCTCATTGCGATCAATGGTCAAAACAACGGCATCCTTTTCGTCTCCGATTTTCATGAAGTCCTGTGGATTTCTCAGGTGTTGAGACCAAGACATTTCACTTACGTGAATCAATCCTTCTACGCCAGGTATGATTTCAAGAAAAGAACCATAATCGGCAACGTTGACAATCTTACCTTTGATTTTGGATCCGATTTCGATGTCGGCAGCCAATGAATCCCACGGATGAGGAGTCAATTGCTTCATTCCAAGTGAAATTCGCTTCTTCTCATCATCAAAATCAAGGACAACGATATTTACTTTTTCATCTAACTTCAAGACATCTTCAGGGTGATTGATTCTTCCCCATGAGATGTCTGTGATGTGCAATAATCCGTCAACACCGCCAAGATCAATGAAAACACCGAAGTTGGTCATATTTTTGATGACTCCTTCCAATACTTGGCCTTTCTCAAGGTTACTTAGGATCTCAATTTTCTGCTTTTCAAGATCCTTTTCGATAAGTACTTTATGAGAGACAACTACGTTGTCGTTTGAATAATTAATTTTAACGACTTTGACTTCCATTTTATTACCTACGAAAACATCAAAATCTCGTATGGGCTTGACATCAATTTGAGACCCTGGAAGGAAGGCTTCTACACCGTATACGTCCACAATAAGACCTCCTTTAGTACGTCTTTTG
Organism: Flammeovirgaceae bacterium UBA4465; assembly: GCA_905182375.1. GTDB lineage: Bacteria > Bacteroidota > Bacteroidia > Cytophagales > Cyclobacteriaceae > UBA4465. The sequence goes on along the minus strand of CAJJBF010000015.1, from coordinate 54,951 downwards.
ACCATACCGTCGATGACGATATCCTCATCAAGTGCTTTTTGGATATTATCCCAAGCCTTGACAATTTTTGCCTTTCTTCGTGAGAGAACTAGTTGGCCAATGGCATTTTCTTGTTCTTCGATATACACTTCAACAATATCGCCAGGCTTTAATTCGTCAACATCTCTAAATTCTGATCTTGATACGATTCCATCAGATTTAAAGCCAATATTGACGATAACTTCACGATTGGTCAATGCGACTACGTGTCCTTCGATGACTTGCTTTTCGGTGATTGTATTTACAGTTTCTCCATACAATGACTCGAGATCTGCTCTTTCTTTATCTGAATATTCAGATTTGTTTTCATTCTCAAATTCCTCCCATGTTTGTTGAACGGGTGCAGGTTTTGTGATTTTGACTTCTTTTTTTCCTGTCTTGGCGTCGGGCGTTAGGTTCGCTACTTCTTCGGAAACGGGAACTTCTTTTTCTTCAATTTTAGGGGCTTTTTCTGCAGGCTCCTCTTTGGATGCTTTTTCTGCAGGCTCCTCTTTGGATGCTTTTGCTACTGGCTTCTCTTTGGATGCTTTTGCTACTGGCTTCTCTTTGGATGTTTCTTCAACTTTCTCCACTTTTTTGGGAGTCACTTTTTTAGCTTTTGCTGGTGTTTTTTTCTTTTCCTCGTTAAGGGCGTCAGCCTTCTTTTCCGTCGCTTTTTTAGGTTTAGGTGCTGCTTTCGCTTCGACTTTCTCTTCTTTTACCTTCGCAGCTTTCACTTTCTTGGTCGTATCCACTTTTTCTTCTTTCTTAGCAACCTCTTTTTGATCCTTTCTCTTCTTTTTTTGGCATAATAATTAACCCTTTTTAAATACACTTACATGATAAGGGAGATACATGTAATTTTTGTTGGAAATATATGGTTAAATTGATCCATACCCATTCTTTTGAATGGAGCGCAAATATAGTGATTAAATTAAAAAACAATGTATTCTGGTTTTAACTTATTAGCAGAAATAATGAGAAGATATTAAAAAACTTAATAAATTGTACAGAACCCATTAAATTTGAATGAATTAAAAGCACCGCATGAAAAATATTTATTTGATTTCCCTTATTCTACTGGTTTTTTCATTGAGTTGTCAAGAAAAAGAAAAGGCCGACTTGGTGATACACAATGGACCCATTTATTCTGTGGACGTAAACGATGCCCAAGTGGAGGCCGTAGCAGTTAAAGGAGGTAAAATATGGAAAGTGGGTAGCTTTAAGGAGGTAATTAAATTCTCAGGTGATGAGACTCAGTGGATCGACCTCAAAGGGAAAACGATGTTTCCTGGATTTATTGAAGGTCATGCTCACATTATGGGAATAGGGGCTAACTTGATGAATTTAGACTTAATGGGCACCACGAGTTATACTGAAATAGCGAATATCGTAGCTGCAAAAGCGAATACCCTACCCGAAGGCGATTGGATCATTGGTCGAGGATGGCATCAAGATAAATGGAACAATGAAGCTGAACGTAGCTTCAAAGGATTTCCTTCAAATGATTTGTTGAACGATTTAGTACCCAATCACCCGGTCTATTTGACACATGCTAGCGGTCATCTTGGATTAGCGAATGCAAAAGCAATGGAAATCTTAGGGGTCGACGGCCAGACCGCTGACCCAGATGGGGGAGAGATTTTTAAAGGATTTGATGGACAACCGACGGGAATTTTCAATGAAACAGCACACACCAATGCACGCACACGCATACCCAAGCCCAGTGCGCAGTGGTTAGAAACTTCCTTAAAGCAGTCCATAGATCACATTTTAGCCAATGGTATTACCAGTTTTCATGAAGCGGGATCGGGGGCTTCTTGGGTGGAGTTATATCATAAACTGTTACGTCGAGATGAGCTCAAGATCAGACTCTATGTCATGTTGAGCGGAGACGATGAAGATCTTTTGTCGGATTATTTTGCCAAGGGGATTTTTATAGATTCTTTACATCGACTCACTATTAGATCTGTGAAGCTCTATGCAGATGGCGCGCTAGGCTCTAGAGGGGCTTGGTTACTCAAGGCATACAGCGATGCACCGGGTAAATTCGGTCATAATGTTCGTGATATGGAAGCTTTAAATAAACTGACCTTAGCAGCTACTCAGGCGGGTTTTCAAGTCTGTACGCATGCCATCGGAGACAGAGGAAATCGGGAGGTTCTAGATATGTATGCCCGAGCCTTTGAGGTTTATCCCGAAAAAAGGCAGGACAACAGCAGATACAGGATTGAGCATGCGCAACACATTAATTCACAAGACTTGATCAGGTTCAAGGAACTTGGAGTGATCCCGGCCATGCAAAGCATTCATATGGCCTCTGATCGACCCTGGGCGATCGATCGTTTGGGTCAAGAGAGAATTGATGAGGGTGCGTATGTTTGGCAAAAACTACTAGAGCAAGGGACCCCAATCGTTAACGGATCTGACGCTCCAGTGGAGCCCATCAATCCATTGGCTTCTTTTTATGCTGCCATATCTCGGATGACATTGAAAGGGACGCCAGAAGGCGGATATGAACCTTCTCAAAAAATGTCCAGAAAGCAGGCATTGAAATCTTATACTCTCGATGCGGCCTATGGAGCCTTTGAAGAAGATATAAAAGGTTCGATAGAGGTGGGAAAATTGGCAGATTTTACCATCTTAGATCAAGATATTATGTCCATAGAAGAAAATGAGATATTAAAAACGCAGGTTGCTATGACCATCGTGGGAGGTAAAGTTTTGTTTGAAAGAAAATAATATAAATTTTGGTAAAAGAAGATTCCGCATAAAAGGTGTTTGTAAAGAAAAATATCTCATTGAAAAGTTACAATACCTTTGGTATTGATGCCAGAGCTCAGTTTTTACTTGAGATTGAAAATGATGAGCAATTAAGTGAGGCCTATCAATCCTCTCAATTTAGGGCATTGCCCAAATTAGTATTAGGAGGGGGCTCCAATATATTGTTCACAAAGAATCAGCGGAAGGCGATCCTTAAAATCAATATCAGAGGGATCGAGGTATTGGATCAGAAAGATCATGAAGTACGGGTAAAAGTTGGTGCAGGTGAGGCTTGGCATCAGTTTGTGCTCTGGTGCTTAGATCATGATTTTGGGGGTATTGAAAATTTATCATTGATCCCAGGGACGGTCGGAGCTGCACCCATTCAAAATATAGGAGCCTACGGTGTTGAGCTCAAAGATGTATTTGAATCATTGGAGGCCTATGAAATCAAGTCAGGAAAAATCAGATCGTTCAACAAAGAGCAATGTCAATTTGATTATCGACACAGTTTTTTCAAAGGGCGTGGTAAAGATCAATTTGTAATTACATCGGTTACTTTCATGTTAACTACCCGGCCCATATTTAATGTATCCTATGGTGGTATCAACAAATGATAGATGAAAAAGAATTGGAATTAAATATTCGGAATATCAGTGCGTCCGTCATCCATATCCGACAAACGAAACTCCCAGACCCTATCAACATTGGAAATGCCGGCAGTTTTTTTAAAAATCCCATCATAGAAAAACCTTTATATGATGCTTTGAGCTTAATTTATGAGGATTTACCCCATTATCATGTAGATTTAGGGAGCATCAAGATACCTGCAGCTTGGCTTATTGAGCAATGTGGTTGGAAGGGTAAACGTATGGATCAAATTGGCGTATATGAGCGTCAACCCTTGATATTGGTGAACTATGGGGAGGGAAAGGGTAAAGAGATCTTGAAATTATCCGAACAAATTCAGGCATCCATTCAGAAAAAATTTGGGATTGAGCTGGCCAGAGAGGTAAATGTTTTTTAATTTAAAGAATGATTTGTGCAGAAATTTGTACGTGAAAAGGTTTGGCAGCAGGTAAGTCCAAGTAATTTATTCTGTGAAAGAAATCCACACGAAAAAATTTAAATATATTTTCAACGCCATAACCTAATTCGATGTAAGGGATATTCGGATGGAATGGATTGAGGTTTCCCAGAAAGTCATCGTCATGAATGGTGGGATCATATTCGATGATGTTTTGCTCTTTTAGATTTCCATAAAGGAGATTAGCATTGGCTACCAAACGCCATTTTAATTGCTTGATAAGGGGGATTTTATTCAAGACAAAACCCTCAAAGAAATGTCGATAACGAAGGCTGAGGTATTGATTTGATGTAAATTCATTAAAATTCATGGTGTTGAAAGCAGCGGAGGCATAAAAAATCATTTCATTTCCCAAATGGTTTTTAAGCAGGCCATAGGGAACCGCGCCAAAGATTTTACCTACATCTAGTTCATAACGGGAAACACCCAATAGGCTGACGTTTATTTTTTGGTATAGATAGAAGTTTAATTTATCATATCTGAAATCACCTAGTGCCCATTGAAACCCTTTGGCATAAATGAGTGCTACAATGGACCATTTTGAAGGATCAAAGGAGATTCGTCGGTTGTTGTCGATGATGATGATTTCATCTTTTCCGTAACGTACGCCTAGTTTGACTTGACAGGTATTGAAGGTTGATTGTAAATCATATCCATTACTTTTGGTATCATATTAGTTTATTCGCAGCTCTGCGCTGACCAAAAACCCTTTAAAAAAAGCACGTTCTAGGATTAACTTTTGATTATTGATGAGATAGGGACCGTAAAGTACCAAATCTACTTGCAGCCAGAAAAACATTGTTCTCTTGAAGATTCTCCATTTCGAGGCCTACTTGATCAATTTCACGTTGTACCGACAGACTTGCGGTCGTCCATCTGTTTCGATCAATGATTTGGGTTACGGAGCCTCGATACTTCATATTTTTTTCTTTAAAGCTATAGCCAAGTAACCTTGGAGTAACCATTTGTTGCTAAATTTGATATTGGTCTTGATCGCCATACCCATTCGGACGCCTTCAATGTCATTTATGTTAAAAAAACCAGGCTAAGGTCCAAAATCTATTTTACCAATGGGTAAATAACTCGAGCCAATAAACTTCAATCCTTCAGTATAGCGCTTTATAATGGGGATGTTTTTTAAGGTATCTACCATCTTCAGCACTGTGATTTCTTTAATCGATAATGGATCAGCCCGATTATTTTTCCAAAAAAGGTCATCTCCTTTTTTAAAGTTGTTTACCAGTACCACGCTTTGAGTAAAAAAAGAGGAGGGTTTTGGAGCTTCAACATAGATACTGTCTTCTGAGGTGTAAAATTTAGCTAAAAGACCCGCGCTTTTGGGAGTAATTTGGCCTATTTTAATTTGAACCCTTGTTTTTATGGGAATCATAGGACCAGAAGGGGTCGCTTTTAGTTCTTGTTGGATCTTGATGCGTTCTATAAAATTCAAATTCGCATCTTTCGAGATGGTCAAGTCAAGTTGTTGGAGCGCATAGGTTTGGCTATTGATCCATAGGGTACCTGAAAAGGTTAAATCCTGAGTTATTAGTGGATAAACTTTAAGGGCATAGAGCTGTTCATTATCGACGATCACAGAATCTAAAAGATCAAAATCATAAAAATTTCTCCAACCCTGTGCGATGGGCGAAACGAATTCTTTTTCTAGAGTACTGATCCAGTTGATATTGAAATTATATCCTTGAAAAGCCGAGCCTATTATTTGAGAAATAGTTGAACCGTCAGTGATATCTACACCGCTTAAACGTCCATTTTGTACGACTTCTTTTTTGAGTTCAGGGGGATTACGATAATAATATTTAGATAAGGTCTCAGAAAAAAATATAGGCAATATTTTATCTCCCTCATCATTGGTAAGTTGCTTTATAGAATCCAAAGTTGAGGTAACTTTCCGCATCGATTTTCGATTTGAGAAGCCCTCAGAGATGTGATCGATATCAATTTCAATTTTCGTATAATTTTTGGTTTCGTAATAAGCTAGCTGTCTTTTATCAAAGGAATTTTTCAAATTTTCGGCCTTTTCAATAATAGCAAAAGCGGAGTTTTCACCTGCTTTAAAAATGAAAGTCTCAAATTCAAAATCTGAAGGTTTGAGCTGAATGTTTATGGTTTTATTATATTCTCGGGATAGTTTCTTGTTAAACAAATCGCAACCTAAATAGGTGATGTTGATACTGTCGGAAATCACCAAACTTACTATTTTATAATTACCTTCAACATCCGTCGAAGCACCCATCATTATACCTTTTATAAGGAGGCTGCATAGGGAATAGGATCTCCTGTTTCTGTATCGGTAATTTTTTTTGAATTACGTATTGAGATACCGCAGAGAAATTCAAGGAAGTAAAGAAAAGAAGCAAATACCACTTAAGCATGTTGTGATTTTTAGTTGGGAGTTTGATGGTTTAAAAAAAAGGTCTAGGAAGTAGTTTTTTTGCTTTTCAAAGTTACTATAGATTCGATGGTTAAGAATCTAATTGAGAATAAAATCTAAGTTTGATTTTTTACAATCGATGACTTAGATAGGGCTTGTTTATTAAGAGGAGATTTTTGGACAAATTGGACAAATTCAAATTCTCTTCAAAAAGAGAGGCTATATTTATATTTATGAAAGTACTCATCGTTGAGGATAACGCAGCGCTTACCACCATCATTACCACTTATTTGGGGCGCTCAGGTTTTGTTTGCGAACAAGTTACTGACCTTAATCAAGCATTAGAGAAACTCTATGGATTTTCCTATGATATCGTCTTGCTAGATCTAACACTTCCAGATGGAGATGGATTGACTTTGCTGGAGCAACTTAAATCAAAATGGTCAGCTACGGGAGTACTCATCATGTCAGCTAAAAATGCCTTAGATGATCGACTCAAGGGATTGGATATGGGAGCAGATGATTATCTATCCAAGCCCTTTCACATGGCTGAACTTAATTCCAGATTGAAAGCGATCTATAGAAGGAGACATCAAAAAGGGGCGGTTAACTTAATTTTTAAAGAAATAATGATTCAAGTAGAGGCCAAAGAAGTGGAGCTCAATAATATTGTTTTAGATCTGACCAAAAAAGAATTTGAGTTACTAAGATATTTTATGGTAAATAAAAATAGATTATTGACCAAACAAGCCATTGCAGAGCATCTGTGGGGGGACTATATGGATATGGCAGATTCTTTTGATTTTGTCTATCAGCATATTAAAAATCTTAGAAAAAAAATAAAAGATGCGGGAGGTCAGGATTATATTTCAACGGTCTATGGTGGTGGTTATAAAATGATGGAATCATGAATTTAATTTCACGCTTCACACTCGCTTTTTTATTGGTGGCTGCCGTAGTCTTTGTCGGGGGTGGATTCATTTCTTACCAGGTAGTAAAAAAGGAGATTCAATCAGAAGAAAAAAGATTTTTGAAATCTCGATATAAAAGATTAATCAAATATCTAGAAATGAGGCCACCTGTTGATGGATTTGTGAGAAATAAAACAATTCTCGAACTGGTATTTGGCGAAACAGCGTTGTATGGCCCCATATTTTCAGATACGCTCATTCAGAATGAGCATTTTGGCAAAATGGAAAATCAAATTAAGTTGGAATCTGTTGTAGAAATTGCTGGACAACGATATCATATAATCCAATTTGATTTAATTGTCGAGTCTGATGATATTATTAAAGAGTGTCACAAAAAGTATGCTGATTACCTTTTTGATTTTACTTTTTTCAACCGTATTGATTGCTTTGTTTATATCTTATTATTTGCTTGCACCTTTTCGAATACTTTTAACTAATATCCAAAATTTTTCGATCACCCAAAAAGAACCTATTCAATTCACGATCAGTAGAGTTAAAGAATTCAATAAAATCAATCATTTTTTACTGGAGATGACTAGCAAAATAATTTCTGATTATCAGTTGTTAAAGGAGTTTACGGAAAACTCTTCCCATGAATTTCAAACACCCATTGCTATTATTCAGGGGAAACTAGAGAATATGCTCGAAGAAAATAATTTGAGTCAAAGTCAAATGAACAGTCTGATCGAGATGCAAAGTACTTTGTCTCGTTTGAGTAAAATGAACACTTCGTTGTCATTATTGACTAAAATAGAAAATCATGAATTTAATAACACTGAAGAATTAAATCTTAGCGAGATACTCAGAGCGCTGTTAAAAGAATACGAGGAGTTATTGATTTTGAAAAAAATCAATTTGAGTTTGGACCTAGCTAAGGATATTGAGATTTCCGGTGATCGCGTACTGGTTCAAATTATGTTAACCAATTTAATAAGTAATGCCATAAGGCATAATATTGAATCTGGAAAGATTAGTTTGACACTGATTGCAAATACGCTAATTATATGGAACTCAGGACTACCAACTGATGTTAATCCTACAGATTTTTTTGAACGTTTCAAAAAATCAAATCAACATAGAAATTCTTTGGGATTAGGACTTTCGATCGTTCAGAAAATAGCAGAAAATTACAAATACAATGATAAGTTACCAAGTGAAAGATGATAGACATATATTAAAACTTAATTTTTAAATACCCTTATCTGTCATCTTGTTTTTTCAGCCATATTCTGGCAAAACGACAGGCCTCACAAATTTTATCAGATCTTACTACACTTTTGTATTTTAATTATAAAAATGAATAAAATGACAAACTATCTCTGTACCCTAGCTTTAATAATTTTCGGGTTCCAATTAATGGCTCAAAATCAGCTTGCACCCAAGATAAAAAAAGTCATTGCTGGTTTTATTATAGATGGAGATACACAAGAGGCTGTTGAGTTTGCTACTGTCAGTGTGTTTCAATCTTCGGATTCAAGTTTAGTTGGAGGAGCGCTTTCCGATCAAAAAGGGGGATTTGATCTTGAGCTGGCTCCAGGAGCATATGAATTGCAAATTCAGTTTTTAACTTATAAGTCTAAAACGATGCAGGTAACCATATCCAGCAATGATCCCAACAAAATAAATCTAGGCCAATTGATTTTGGATCAAGACACCAAAGAGTTGGATGAAGTCGTCGTGCAAAGTGAAAGAACCCAAATGGAATTACAGTTAGATAAGAAGGTTTACAATGTAGGTAAAGATTTAAGTAACCTCGGAGGTAGTGCTGCGGACATTTTAGATAATTTGCCCTCGGTAGCCGTCGACGTAGATGGCAATGTGGGTTTGCGAGGGAGTAACAATGTGAAGATACTCATTGATGGCAAGCCTTCAGGTCTGGTTGGGCTGTCCAGTTCAGATGCGCTGCGTCAGCTTCAAGGAAATTTAATTGTTCGTGGTGGAGGCGATATTACATTGGGTAGTTATGACGCTGAGGGTCAAGCGGGAATTATCAACATTATTTTAAAGAAAGAGCGAGCCAAAGGGCTAAATGGCAGTTTTTCTGTAAATACAGGTTATCCGGACAATCATGGGGGTTCGGTAAGTATTAATTTGCGTCGAAAATGGGTGAACTTATTTACCAATTTCGGTGGGAGTTATCGCAATGCTCCAGGAACAGCTTTTTCCAACCAAAAATTTAATTATCCAGATACCAGCTACAGAACCAATGTCGACAGAGACATGGCACGCGGGGGTCTAAATTACAGTTCGAGATTTGGTGCGGATTTTTTTATTAATAAATCAACCACATTGACCGCTTATTATCTTTTTCGTTTCTCGGATGAAGATAATTTCACTAAAATGACCTACAATGATTACGATCAGCTGGATAATTTCAGTCAATTACTGAGGGATGATCAGCAGGTGGAAGACGATCAGAACTTAGAGTACGGTTTAAATTTAGAAAAGAACTTTCAACGTAAAGGCCATAAATTAACTTTGGACTTCCAGAGTCAAGACAACAGCGAAGTAGGAGGGTCCAGTGTAGTAGAGGACTTCAGAGGCATCGGAGAAACTGATTTTAAAACATCAGGTTACATGAGTTCGGGAAACTCCGAAGGTGAAAAAAGGATGATGTTTCAAACAGATTATTTTCATCCATTGGGTGATGTGGGTTCGTTTGAATTGGGCTCAAGATTGACCTTTAGAGAGATATTCAATAATTATATCGTTCAGAACAGTGATGATGGCGAGTTATATATAGAGAACACCGATTTATCTAATGATTTCAATTATGATGAAAACATCTATGCTTTTTATGCCATTTTCAACAATGAATTTGAGAAGTTATCTTATCAAATTGGGACCAGATATGAAATCAGTGATGTGAGTACAGAGTTGTTGAATACTAATCAGAAGAACAATCAAAATTATGCCAATTTTTTTCCCAGTGCCTTTATTACCTATAATCTAGCCAACAAGCATAAATTACAAGCCAGTTACAGTCGGAGAATACAAAGGCCTCGTTTGTGGAGTTTAAATCCCTTCTTTTCCATTTCTGATTCACGAAATTTTTGGGTAGGGAATCCCAACCTAAAACCTAGTTATGCAGATTCTTATGAGTTGGGATACTTACAAAATTTTGATAAATCCTCATTTTATTTCGGGGCTTATCACCGTCACAGTACCAATATTGAACAACGGATCACTTCAGTTGTGGATACACTCGGCTTAAACAATGTGACCATTACCAAACCGGAAAATTTGGGTTTGAGAAATTCTATGGGTATAGAAATGAATGGTTCTTTGGAGATCTCAAGATGGTGGAATTTAAATGGTAATGCTAATTTTTTCTATTCCAATACAGAAGGAACGTTGCTGGTTGAGAATGCCGCACCAGTAGTTTTAAGTGCTGAGGCTTACAGCTTTTCAACCAGATTAAGCAATAATTTAAAATTCAAGAAGCTATTTGATGCTCAGGTCAATTTGATGTACCGCGCACCTCAAAATACAACTCAAGGAAAGAGATTGTCAATGATGTCCCTAGACTTGGGCTTCTCTAAGGATGTATTGGACAAAAATGGGACCTTTTCCTTAAGCATTCGAGATTTATTTAATACCAGAAAATACAGAGGCATTACCGATCTTGAAAATTATTATACCGAATATGAATATCAACGCCGCCGCCGTCAAGCCACTTTGTCTTTCACCTATAGACTCAATCAAAAGAAGAAGAGAGGTGGAAATCGTGGAGGAGGTTATGGAGGAGGTGATATGGATGGCTATTAAACCAAAGTATCTTGGACGGGGTTGATATCCCCTTTATAGGCTGCTACTTCTACTCCAAATTGAAGAAGAAAATCAACGCCTTCGTCCTTGTCTATTCCCTTGTATGCGGCATAGGATTTGTAATAAATTACTTTTTTAACTCCCATGGTCAAAATAATGCGTGCGCAAGCCAGACATGGAGATAAAGTAACGTATAAAGTTGCTCCTTCTACCGAGCTGTTGTTCTTAACAGCATAAAGTAAGGCATTTTGTTCAGCATGTATAGCCAAAGAGCAACCTCCCTTTGAATCACTTTCACAACCACTTTCAGGCCATTTTTCATCGCAGTTGTGGGTGCCTGCTGGAGGCCCATTGTAACCAATAGAAATGATTCGTGTGTCTTTGGTCAGTACTGCCCCTACATGTCGTTTGATACAATGTGATTTGCTGGCCAAATTGACCGCCAATTCCATAAAGAGTTGATCAAACGATGTCTTTTCCATTGAGAGTGGGGGGAGTAGCTACAAATGTGCTTGCAAAAGGATGATGAAATATGTAAGCAAGGTATATTAAAAGAGATCCTAGGCTATACTCTCGGGATCTCTTTGAAAAGCAGTTTATCCTAACAAAATTCTTCGTAAACCTGCTCTAAATGTTCTGCAATCATTTTCGCAGGTCTTCCTTCGATATGGTGTCGTTCGATCATATGTACTAACTCACCATCTTTAAACAAGGCAATGGCTGGAGACGAGGGTGGGTAGGGAAGGGTATACTCTCTCATTTTAGCAACCGCTTCAATATCAGCACCGGCAAATACGGTCGTGAGTTCTGCTGGTTTCTTGGTGCTGGCATCAAGTGACATGGCTACACCGGGTCTGGCGGCGCCGGCTGCACAACCACACACAGAGTTGATCATCACCAAGGAAGTGCCTTTATGTTCTTTCATAAACGCATCTACGGCCTCAGCCGTTTTTAACTCATTAAAGCCGATACTGGTAAGTTCTTCGCGCATGGGCGATACTAAATGTTCTGGATACATATTATTCTCAGTTTATATTGTTTTACAAAAATCCTAATTCAAGTTGTGCCGCCTCGGACATCATCTCTGCAACGTAAGGAGGTTCAAAAGTTACCTCAACATTGACGTCATTAACTTCTTCTACTTCTTTTATTCTCATTTCAATTTCCCCAGGTATTTCTTCAGCGCTCGGGCATGCTGGGGAGGTTAGGGTCATGAGGACATGGACATTATTCACGGGAAAAATATTGATTTCATAGATCAATCCTAATTCGTAGACATCCACAGGAATTTCAGGGTCATATACCAATTTGATGGCATCAACTATTTTTTCTTTAAGAGCATTTTGCGCATCTGTATTCTCTTTTTTATTCACAGGGTCACTCATTTTTTGTCTTTTATGTTGATGGCTAAGGCATACAATTTCATTTGTTTAATCATGGCTGAAAATCCATTTGACCTTTGACTACCTATAAATCTACCCATTCCTATCTTGTCAGGAAAATAAATATCCTCATTTAATATATCCTCTGCACGATGACCCGAAAGCACTCTCACCAATAAACTGACGAGTCCTTTGGTAACTACGGTATTTGAATCGGCATGAAAAATTACTCGTTGATCTTCTTCTTGTGCAAATAACCAAACTTTTGACTGACATCCTTTGACAATAAAATCATCATTTTTATTATTTTTGGGAAAGGGCGCCAATTGATCGCCCAGTTCAATGAGGTAATTGATGGACATTTCTAAATCACCATCAAGTAATCCAAACTCTTCAATTATCTCTTCCTGGCGAACCTTAATATTCATTTATCTTAGTTTTTTGATGAGGTTACTCAATGCTGATACAAATTGATCCACTTCTTCAAAAGTATTATAAATCGCAAAAGAGGCCCGCGCAGTACCTTCTACTTTAAATCTGTCCATTAGAGGTTGCGTACAATGATGTCCCGTTCGAATGGCGATACCTTTGGCATCTAATAAGACACCCAAATCAAATGGATGTACTCCCTCAACATTAAACGAAATTACAGAAGCCTTTTCTGAAGCGGTACCCATAGGTTGAAACCCTTCAATTTCACTCAGCTGAGTAGTGGCTCTCAACAAAAGCGTATTTTCATGATGGCTGATTTGGTCTAAACCAATACTTTGTATGAATTCAATGGCTTTATTGAGACCTGTGACACCTGCGATATTGGGAGTACCTGCTTCAAATTTGAAGGGAATTTCGTTGTAGGTCGTTTGCGTGAAACTTACCTCTTTAATCATCTCACCTCCTCCTTGATAGGGTGGTATGGCCTCTAATAGAGATCTTTTCCCGTAAAGGACACCAACTCCGGTCGGTCCATACATTTTATGTCCAGAAAAAGCATAAAAATCGCAATTTAATGATTTGACGTCAATCTTATTGTGCGGTGTTGCTTGGGCACCATCTATCAGCACTTTTGCGCCCCATTTATGCGCTGCTGCAATGACTTCTTTCACAGGATTAATGGTTCCTAATGTATTAGAAATATGCACCATTGATACAATCTTGGTACGCTCTGAGAGTAGATTCAAAAACTCTTCAAAGATGAGTTCTCCCTTATCATTGATAGGGATAATTTTCAAAACAGCTTTGGTCTTCTCACAAATGAGTTGCCATGGAACAATATTAGAATGATGTTCCATACAAGAGATCAATACTTCATCACCTGGTTTCAGTAGATACCCACCTAGTGAATGTGCCACCAAATTGATACTGTCTGTGCAGCCTTTGGTAAAGATGATTTCCTCAGACTCGTTGGCATTGATAAACTGGGCAATCGATTTTCTGGTATTTTCATAAGCTGCCGTTGCCCGCTCAGCCAGGGTGTGAATGCCTCTATGAATATTTGCGTTGTCCTCAGTATAATATCTACTGATCTCAGAGATAACGGCAAGGGGTTTCTGTGTCGTGGCCGCATTATCAAAATAAATCAGTGGGTTACCATTTACCGATTGATCCAAAACGGGAAATTGCTTTCTGATTGCGGTTAGGTCAAGTTGGTCTTTCAAGGTCAATGTCATCCGATCAATCGTTTTCTAATAAGTGTATCAATTTCTTCCTTTACGAATTCAAAAGGGATATATTCTAAAGATTGTTTTGCGAAAGCGATGAGAATCAAGGCTTTGGCTTGGTTTTTTCCAATGCCTCGGGCTCTTAAGTAAAAAAGTGCCTCTTCATCCATTTGTCCGACAGTGCATCCGTGTGAACATTTGACATCATCTGCCCAAATTTCAAGTTGAGGTTTGGTATAAATACTTGCCTCATCAGAGAGGTTTATATTTTGATTAGACTGAAAAGCATTGGTCTTTTGTGCTTCAGGTCGGACAAAAATCTTTCCATTGAAAACTGCCCGCGAATTTTCATCTAGTATGCCTTTGTAAAGTTCATTACTGTAGGAGTGGGGCTGAGTATGATTCACTGCCGTGTGATTGTCAACATGGGTATGGCCAGTAATGAGATAAAGTCCATGCATGTGCGATTCACAATGCTCTCCCAATTGGTTTATGCTGAGGTTATTTCTAATTAATCCTCCTGCAAAGGAATAAACATTACTGTTAAACTTGCTTTGGGTGTCTTGGTTTACTTCGAGATTATAAACCTGAAAAACATGTTTCTTGTAATTTTGAATTTTCGTTATGTTTACTTCAGCATTGGCTTTTACATCTACCGACACCTTTTTATTTATAAAAACGGGATGAATTCCTGTGCTGATGGTTTTTTCGAGAATCTGAATGTGTGTATTTGAATGCGCAGTGATCTGAATGTTTGGATTACCAAATACTTGGCCTTGCTCACTATCGTAAAAATAATAAATGAAAAAGGGTTGAGGTCGATAGTTTTCACTCACCTCAATTTTTAAAGTATCTTCACAAAATGCCACATTTAGTGCATCAAAGACGTCCTTGAAGCTTTGGTCTGAATCTGTTGCTGATTGACAGCAAACATCATTGAGTAGTTCCGATCGGGCAGGTAGGTAGTTTCCATTGAGAAAGACCAAATGATTACCTTTTAATTTGTAAAAATGATCTTCAAAATGGAGCGCAGTTGTCTTTGAGGTTACGATTTTTTCAAAATCGAAATTTTTTTTCAAAATTCGATTGATGGGGGTATACTTATATTCTTCATCTTTTCGACCGGGAAAATCATGAAGTAATGCAAAATCTAGCGCAGATTTTCTATGGGACAATGAAGAAGACAGATAGGTCGCTTCATTTTTATTAAATTGGTCTTGTATACTATTGATCACAGATATATCCATTATAAAATTAAATGGTCTCTAGCGAACCATGTTCAGCTTTGATCCAATCATAACCTTTTTCCTCCAGTTCCACTGCCAAGGATTTGTCTCCGGTTTTTACAATTTTTCCGTTGAACAAGACATGAACAAAATCAGGTACAATATAGTCAAGGAGTCGTTGGTAATGGGTAATGAGAATACTTGCATTATCTTTTGATTTCAAACTATTGACACCATGTGCCACAATCCTCAAGGCATCAATATCTAGTCCCGAATCTGTTTCATCAAGGATGGCTAGTTTGGGTTCTAGCATAGCCATTTGAAAAATTTCATTTCTTTTTTTCTCGCCTCCAGAAAAACCTTCATTCAATGATCGACTGAGTAGTGCTTGATCGATTTCAACAAGTTTCATTTTAGCCTTCATCAGTTTCAGAAAAGCAACCGCATCTAGAATTTTTTCACCTCGATGTTGACGAATTTGATTCATCGCAGTTTTTAAGAAGTTTGTAGTACTGACGCCCGGGATTTCAACGGGATATTGAAAGGCTAAAAAGATACCCTCCCTTGCCCGTTCTTCAGCTTCTAAATCAAGGAGGTTTTTGTTTTCAAAAACAATACTGCCCTCCGTGATTTCATAACCATCTCTCCCCGCTAATACGGAGGCCAAGGTGCTTTTCCCAGACCCATTAGGACCCATTATTGCATGTACTTCCCCGGCTTTGACTTCTAAGTTAATGCCTTTGAGGATCTCTTTACCCTCGATATTTGCATGGAGATTTTTTATGGATATCATTTGCTTTGTTCTACTGACTTGCTATTTATTTTTATCCTACACTCCCCTCAAGGGTAAGTGCCAATAATTTCTGTGCTTCCACAGCAAATTCCATGGGTAGGTTATTCATTACTTCCTTGGCAAATCCGTTCACGATTAAGGCAACAGAGCTTTCTTCGTCAAGTCCTCTTTGCTTACAGTAAAAGATTTGATCTTCACCAATTTTAGAGGTAGTAGCCTCATGTTCAATTTGAGAACTACTATTTTCAACATCAATGTAAGGAAAGGTATGCGCACCACATTGATTTCCCATTAGTAATGAATCGCACTGAGAAAAATTTCTTGAATGGGTCGCTCTTTTTGAAATATTTACGTGACCTCTATAAGAGTTTTGAGACTTTCCTGCCGAGATCCCTTTGGATACGATTCTTGATTTGGTATGCTTTCCCAAATGAATCATTTTAGTTCCCGTATCGGCTTGCTGATAATTGTTGGTCACCGCAACGGAATAAAATTCTCCTACGGAATAATCACCCTTCAAGATACAAGAGGGGTATTTCCATGTGACAGCAGAGCCTGTTTCAACTTGAGTCCAAGAAATTTTGGCATGATCTCCAGCACAAATTCCTCTTTTGGTGACAAAATTGTAAATACCACCTACACCTTCTTTATTTCCTGGATACCAGTTTTGAACAGTAGAATATTTCACCTCAGCATTCTTTGCTGCATAAATTTCTACTACGGCCGCATGCAGTTGGTTTTCATCTCGCATCGGCGCGGTACATCCCTCGAGGTAGCTCACATAGCTATCGTCCTCAGCAACAATCAGCGTTCTTTCAAATTGCCCTGTATTGGCCGCATTGATTCTAAAATACGTAGAAAGCTCCATGGGGCATCTGACGCCTTTGGGGATGTAGCAAAAAGAGCCATCCGAAAACACAGCAGAGTTGAGCGCCGCGTAATAATTATCGGCCGCAGGGACTACTGAACCTAAATATTTTTTAATGAGTTCCGGATGTTCAAGTACGGCTTCACTGAATGAGCAAAAAATAATCCCTAATTCCGAGAGTGTTTCTTTGAACGTGGTAGCTACAGACACCGAATCAATTACAGCGTCCACTGCGATTCCTGATAAACGTTTTTGTTCGTTCAATGAAATACCTAGACGCTCAAATGTTTTGATCATTTCAGGATCAAGTTCATCCAAACTTTTTATTTTACCGCCTTTTTTTGGGGCTGAATAATATTTTAAAGCTTGGTAATCTATTTTAGGATAATGAACATTGGACCATTTAGGCTCTTCCAACTGGGACCAATGCCGAAAGGACTTGAGTCTCCAGTTAAGCAGCCATTCGGGCTCATTTTTTTTGTGTGATATAAATTTTACAATATCTTCATTGAGGCCCATCGGAGCTTCATCTGCTTCAAAATCAACAGACCAACCATGCTCGTATTCTTTGGAGGTAAATTCTTCTAAAATCTGATCATCTGTACTCATCTATCCTTCTTCTCATTTAGGTGACAAATTTAATCACTTATTCATACACATTCTAAATAAGGAGAAAAAAATATCATTTATTAACTATAATTATGATATGTCTCAGAATAAGCTCATTACTTTCCGTTTGTCCTAAAAACTAAAATCTATGGCATATCTTTTTTAGGGAGTATGATTTATCCTCAAGAAAAAGACAAATGCCTGTTCAGGCTTTCCTCCAAACTTATAAATGTTTCCGTACGTTCGATTCCTTCAACTTTTTGAATCTTATCATGTAAGACATCTTTAAGGTGCCGGGTGTCCTTGCAATGTATTTTTATGAAAATATTGTAGTTACCTGTTGTATAGTGAACTTTCACGATCTCTGGAATTTCTTTTAAGTTATTCACTACGGAATCGTAAAGAGAACTTTTAAGTAGATAAATGCCCATAAAGCAGGTTACATCAAATCCCAATTTTGAGTAATCCATTTTAAGTGTTGTGCCAGTCACAATCCCCATCTCCTCTAGTTTTTTCATTCTAACGTGTACAGTACCCCCTGACACAAAGACTCTTTTTGCTACTTCTGTGTAGGGTATTTTGGCATCTTCCATCAAAATATTAAGTATTTTGAGATCTACGTTATCAATTTCGTAATTTTTACTCATCTTAAAGTTGTTTTTTGTTAATTATGTAAAATTATGACCAGATATCTGACTTGTCTATAAATATTATTCAAATTTATTAAATTATTTTTAATATAACGCAAATAATACCTAATTTTGAATTGTATTTCTTTATTGATCAAGGTCAAAAGGAAATTTATTGTAGGATGATGAAACTGGCAGACATGCCCTCCTATCTCGGGGGTGAAGGTTCGGGATAAAGCACATATGGAGCTCGTATGTGTCTAACCACTTCGTGGAGGTTCGATTCCTTCTCCTACAGCAATTTGTTAAGTTAATGTTGTTTATTTGAAAGTCGTTTGTAGGGGTGCAAGCGGCTTTTTTTTTGCTTTTTCTTAAATCAGGAATTAATATATTTAAAGAATTAAAAAAGGAAATAGAGGCTTCCAAAAAAGAGTAATTGAATGATTAAAACATGTAGGGAAATTTTAAAATGTCCCTTGAATTGGACAAGTTCCAACAGGCTTTGAATCAGTATTGAATAAATAAGCCATCCAATATAATTGCTGAGCGGTGCGACCATCGTATCAAAAGACCAATAGTCAAGTCGTGGTGCGAGGGGTTCTATTAGAATATCAAGACTAACCATGAGTACCGAAGAGACTAATATTTTCATGACAGGAAGTTTAAAAAATCTTTGAATATATTCCGCGTGATGCTAAAGATAAAATGACCCAATTAATCCCCATTATTATGGGGACATCATCTAGCTTCATCCCCAAATTAGCACCATAACTATAATCCCCAAATAAAAAACCAAACTTAACACCTAACCATTCGGCCATAAATCCAATAAAAAAAACGGCCGGTATGGGCCAAGATATTTTGATGCTTTTTTTGGGTAGACCATCCCATAGAACCAAAAATATTAAGAAAAGTATGGCCCATGTTTTACTAAGGAACCATTGAATATATCCTAAATATATACCCATGAGAGCTGAGAAATGAATAATGTAAAGGGCACATATAAAAAGGGTACTCCTTGAAGGCATACGTTTTTGGATCAGGTTCATTTGAGGCTAGTAATCTGTTCACCTACAATTTTAGCAGATAATAAGGACAAAGGAATACCTCCCCCGGGATGTACAGATCCCCCGCAGAAATACAAATTTTTTAATTGCTTTGAGAAATTGGGATGTCGTAAAAAGGCAGCAAATTTATTATTACTTGAAGCACCATAAAGGGCACCTTGATGTGAACTTGTTTTTGATTCTATTTTGATGGGATCTAGAATTTCTTCGGCTTCAATATAATCTTCAATATGTACGTTGAGTGTTCGATTTATTTTCTTAATGATATTTTCGCGGGCTTCCTTTTTTATTTGCTCCCAGTCTTGGTTGAAATTGCCTGGGCAATTAATCATTACAAACCAGTTCTCACAGCCTTCGGGCGCATCTTTTTTTTCTTCCTTACTTGAGATGTTGATATAAATGGTAGGATCATCAATGAGGGTTTTCCTTTCAAAAATATGCTTGAATTCTTCTTCATAGGATTCGCTGAACAAAATATTATGAAGATCGAGGGGTTCAAAGGTCTTTTTGATGCCCCAATAAAATATTAAGGCTGAGCTTGAGCGCTCTTGAGCAAGGGTTTTTTTGGGTTTGATGACGTCTTTAAGTAGCCGTTGATAGGTGGCGTAAATATCCATATTGCACACAATCAAATCACCTTCATGTTTCTGTGACCCTGCCACAACACCCGTGATTTTGCTTCCGTCATGAAGAATTTCTGTTACCGCATTGGATAACTGAAATTCAGCTCCTTTCGATTGGCATAAACGATAGAGGCTTTGACTGATCTCATGCATCCCTCCCTTAGGAAAATAGGTACCTAATCCCATTTCTAAATGGGGAATCATGGACATAATGCCAGGGGTTTTATAAGGTGAAGAGCCATTGTAAGTCGCAAATCGATTAAAAAACTGGATCAGTTTCTTATTTTTTAATGTTCGTTGGTTAAGTTGATTAAGAGACTCAAATAAATTTAGGTGAACACTATTAAATAAAGCCTTGATCGTAGTAAAGGAAAAATAAGTAGCCCAACGATGCAGTGATTTTTCAAGAAATATGGGTGCCGTAAGGTCATATTTGAGTTTAGACTTTTTCAAATATTCTGTAATAATCATAGGATCAACCTTAAAAACCTGACTGACTTCATTGACAAACAATGATGGATCCGATTTTGCGGAAAAGGTGGTACCATCTTCCCAAAAATAATTACAGAGGACCTTCTTTCTAGTATAATTAAAATGGTCTTGGGGGTTTTCTCCAAACAATTCAAATAATTCATTGACGTATTGCGGCATGGTAAATAGCGAAGGCCCCATGTCCCATCGATAACCTTTGTTGTGAAAACTAGTGATTTTGCCACCCACATAGTCATTGGTTTCAAAAGCTTTCACCCGATAACCTTTTTGTAACAGTCTTAAAATCGATGCAAGACCTGCGATACCCGTTCCTATGACGATGGCTGTTTTTCTCATGAATGCGCGTTTATAATTGCAAATTAAGTGAATAGGAGATTTTGAATTTTAATTTTGGCGTATTATTAATGAAAATATTTCCTTTGAAGCCTGAGGAGCGACAAATAAATGTTTTTATAAAATCACTGGTTTTTACTAATATTTTTACTATTATTGCTAATAATAATAGTAAAAAGTAAGATCAATGGAAGTAAATGATGTAGGGACGTCTTTAATAATGAACGATCATTATGATCTCAAAATAGAATCTAAGAGGTTAATTTCAGGTAATTTTCAAGTGAAGTTTTTTGCACGTCTAAAACAAAAAAAACCTTTTTATGGCTACGTTTTGGTGGATGCGGCCTGTACCTTGAAAGAAGTTGTTTTGAGAATAAGAAATAAATTATCCCTTATTCAAAGTCAAAAGGATTTTAGACAGACGCATCTTTATTCCATAGGTAAATCTTCAGATTTAGATTTAAATTTCATCATATTTGATCAGTAACATTTTTAAGCATACACTTAGACCCATATGACATGTCCATAGCCGAAAATCTAAAATTTTTAAGAAAAAAAGCGGGGTACACCCAAGAGCAGTTTGCGCAGGAATTAGGGATCAAGCGTTCTTTAGTGGGGGCTTATGAAGAAGGTAGGGCAGAGCCTCGATTGCAAAATTTGTCTAAAATATCCAAAGTATTGAACGTGACTGTGGATGGCCTTATTGTCGGAGATCAAACAACCTTAAAGTCAATTAAATTTCAAAAGGAAAAAATTAAGATTTTACCCATTACGATGGATAAGCAAGAGAATGAAAATATTGAATTAATTCACCAGAAAGCTTCAGCAGGCTACTTGAATGGGTTTTCAGATCCCGAATTCATCTCAGAATTGCCCAAATTCCAATTGCCTATGTTGGCAAAAAATGCGACTTATAGGGCCTTTGAAATTGTGGGTGATTCAATGCTTCCCTTAACCCCAGGCAGTATTGTTGTCGGGAAGTATATTGATTCTGTTACTGACATTAAAAATGGAAAAACCTATGTGCTCATTACCCTGAATGAGGGCATAGTATATAAACGAATATTTAATTACTTGAATGATCGAGGTAAATTATACTTGGTCTCTGATAATCAGGCTTATTCTGCCTATGAAATTGCCCCTGAAGATGTAGAAGAGATTTGGGAAGCAAGGGCTTTCATTAGCATAGATTTCCCTGATCCCGATGCTTCCAAAGAAATTTCGATCGATAAGTTGACAGACATTGTTTTAGATATTCAAAAAAATGTGATAGGATTGAAAGGTGAGCTGAAAGGGAAGATCTAAGTCTTTCGAAGATTGCTTTTCAGAATTAAGTCCTTTCACCTTTTTTACCTCGTATGGTGCTCCACTATGCCTTACTAAAATTCAGTTGATTAAGAATTGAGAGGGAATATTTCCATTTTTACTCCCAAGCAAAACGTATTCGCTCAAATCAGTTACCCATAAGGAGGCAATTAATTCCTGTAATTCTCAGCGTTTGGGTGAAGTATTATTTGAGGGTTTCTAGAAAGTTACGTGCCGTTTTTAACTTGAATAAGGTCAAATCACTTAAAAAACAAAAAAATGCGCTTATGAGTGAAGAACAATTAATGCCGAAAAAAAATTATTTAAAATTTAAATCATTGCATATTTGCCAAAATATTACTGGCGTTTGAAGCAGGGTTAATTCAAAAGAAATAGCATCAATTTAAAAAAATTCATGAGTACACAACCTATCATAATTACATTACCCGATGGAAGCGAGAAAGAATATCCTGGTCCAGTTACGCCCATGGATGTTGCTCTTGAGATTAGTGAAGGTTTGGCTCGTAATGTTTTAGCTGCCAAAGTGAATGGCACCACTGTGGACGCTTCGACGTTAATCAATAGCGATGCATCTCTTGAATTATTGACTTGGAAGGACCTTGATGGAAAAGCGACGATGTGGCATTCTTCTGCTCATTTGATGGCCGAGGCTTTGGAATCCTTGTACCCAGGAGTGAAATTAGGTATTGGACCTGCCATCGACAGTGGCTTTTATTATGATGTTGATTTCGGTGAAATGGTTTTTGATGGGGAGCAATTATTTCTTATTGAAGAAAAAATGTTGGAATTGGCCCGTCAGAAAAATGAATTTTTAAGAAAATCAATTTCAAAACAAGATGCGGTAGACTATTTTGAAGCAAAAGGTGATGAGTACAAACTTGAACTGATTGAAAATTTAAAAGATGGTGAGATTACTTTTTACACCCAAGGTAATTTTACGGATTTATGTAAGGGCCCTCACATTCCTAATACAGGTTTTATTAAGGCGGTTAAAATTTTAAATATTGCGGGGGCGTATTGGCGCGGAGATGAAAAAAGGAAACAACTTACCAGACTCTATGGTATCTCATTTCCCAAGCAAAAAGAACTCAAGGAATATTTAGCCCTTTTAGAAGAAGCGAAAAAAAGAGACCATAGGAAAATTGGGCAAGAGTTAGGCTTTTTTACGTTCTCCCAAAAAGTAGGCAAGGGACTTCCGCTTTGGTTACCCAAGGGTGCCGTCTTGCGTGAAAGGTTAGAGAGTTTTCTCAAAAAGGCGCAGGCGAAAGCTGGATACGATCCGGTGATCACTCCTCACATAGGTACGAAAGAGCTCTACATCACATCTGGTCATTATGAAAAGTATGGTAAGGACTCCTTTCAACCCATTCTTACCCCTTCTGAGGATGAAGAGTTTTTGTTGAAGCCTATGAATTGTCCTCATCACTGTGAAATTTATAAGTCCCAGCCGAGGTCATACAAAGAGCTTCCTGTACGTTATGCTGAGTTTGGAACCGTGTATCGGTATGAGCAAAGTGGTGAGCTCCATGGTCTGACTAGAGTTAGAGGCTTTACACAGGATGATGCCCATATTTTTTGTAGACCAGATCAAGTAAAAGAAGAGTTTTCAAAGGTCATCGATTTAACCTTGTACGTCTTGAAGGCCTTGGGTTTTCCTGAATTTACTGCGCAAGTATCTTTAAGGGACCTATCAACTCCAGAAAAATACATCGGGACAGATGAGAATTGGAATATTGCCGAAACGGCGATACAGGATGTAGCCAAAGAAAAAGGACTTGATACCGTGATAGAAACCGGAGAAGCTGCGTTTTATGGTCCAAAATTAGATTTTATGGTTAAAGATGCAATTGGAAGAAAGTGGCAATTAGGAACCATACAGGTTGATTATACGTTGCCAGAGCGCTTTGAATTGGAATATGTTGGGGCGGATAACCAGAAGCATCGTCCTGTAATGATTCATAGAGCCCCCTTCGGTTCACTCGAAAGATTTATTGCCATTCTCATTGAAAATACAGCGGGAAATTTGCCCCTTTGGTTAGCGCCTGAGCAGTTCGCTATGCTACCTATTTCTGAAAAGTATCATGATTATGCGGAAAAAGTATTTCTACAGTTGCAAGAATACGATCTAAAAGGCTTTACAGATCGACGAGACGAAAAGATAGGGAAAAAAATCAGGGATGCTGAGGTGAAGAAAATACCTTTCATGCTCATTGTGGGAGACAAGGAGTCCGCAGAAAATACCCTTTCAGTGAGAGCTCATGGAGCAGGAGATTTAGGATCTTTTAGTTTAAATGAGTTTTTAGAGATGTTTAAAAAGAAGATAGAAATCTAAAGACTATTTAAAATCTTGAGAGTTACTGCAAACCTTTAGTTTTTATTCCTCCTTCAAAAGCCGTTTTTTGATAAATTTTCTGCTTTTTTGAGTAGAAGTTTTTTAATACATATTTAATTTGATGATATTTGCGATTCATTTTTTAGATGTTCAACCAGTAAAAACAAAGCAATTAGTAGACAAATAACAAAAAGACCTTATAGAGGTCGTGCTGAAGAACCTTACAAGGTCAACGATAAAATATCAGCATCAATGGTGAGAGTGGTAGGAGAAAATGTCAAAGTAGATGTTTACCCGTTAAATGTTGCTCTAAATTTAGCCAAGGAGCAAAGTTTAGATTTAGTTGAAATATCACCTAAAGCGGACCCTCCTGTTTGTAAAATAACTGATTATTCTAAGTTTAAGTACGAGCAAAAAAAGAAGCAAAAAGAAATCAAATCTAAGGCCCAGAAAACGGTGATTAAGGAAATTAGATTTGGACCTAACACGGACGATCATGATTTTGGTTTTAAGCTAAATCATGCTAAAAAGTTTCTACATGAGGGGTCAAAGGTTAAAGCCTATGTTCACTTTGTGGGAAGGTCAATTGTTTTTAAAGAACAAGGACAAATACTCTTATTGAAATTCGCCCAATCTCTTGAAGAATCAGCAAAAGTTGAACAATTCCCTAAGTTAGAGGGAAAAAGAATGTTTTTAATGTTATCACCCAAGCAGAAGTAAACGATTAAATAATGCCTAAAGTAAAAACAAATTCAAGTGCAAAAAAGAGATTTAAACTGACCGGTTCAGGAAAAATCAAACGTAAGCACGCTTTTAAGAGTCATATTTTGACTAAAAAAGAAACCAAGCAAAAACGCAATCTTACACAAGCAGGTTTGGTTCATAAAGCAGATGAAAACAACGTAAAATTAATGTTGCATATCTGATAGGTTCAAATGTATAACCCAATGATTGGTTTTAAGTGTACGTTACCACCAATTGTTAAAAATAAATAGATAAAATGAGATCAGTTAATCATGTAGCCTCAAAGGCAAGAAGAACAAAAATGATGAAGTATGCCAAAGGTTATTTTGGCAGAAGGAAAAATGTCTGGACGGTAGCAAAGAACGCCATTGAAAGAGGATGGCAATATGCTTATCGAGATAGAAAAGTTAAAAAGAGAGAGTTTAGAGCCTTGTGGATACAGCGTATCAATGCAGGTGCAAGACAATATGACTTGAGTTATTCTAAATTTATGGGATTACTTAAGAAGAAGAGTATCGAAATCAATAGAAAGGTACTTGCTGATTTGGCCATGAACAATGAAGAAGCTTTCAAGGCGATCGTCGAAACAGCCAAAAAATAATTCTGAAAGAAAAGTATAGAAAAGCCATTCAATTAATTTGAATGGCTTTTTTTATGGACTACGATTTACAATTATAGGTTGATGACACCGTTGTTATTGAATCATCTTTTATTTTTTTATATTTAATAGGGATAAAGTTTTCTCTTGATAGGAACGACCTATAGGGATAAGATGAGGCCCAATCTCCATTTCATTTGAGGTGACCGTTTTAATATGACCTATGGCTATGGTATAGCTCTTATGTATTCTCATAAATCTATCTCGGGGCAAATGGTTGGTAAAATTTCCAATATTTGCATGAACAACATATTCTTCATACAAAGTCTTTATTAAAATATAATCCTTTAATCCCTCAATAAACAATATATCACTATAGTTGATTCGCTTAAGCTTTTTGTTTGTCTTTACAAATAGGTGATCTTCCTGAGATGCCTCGGCTGTTAAGGTCGATTTCAATGGCTGAGTAGAATAAATTTTAGCAACTGATTTCATGAACCTTGCGGCGTCAAGAGGGAGTGTCAAGAAGTCTATGATATTGCGATATGCATAGCATTTCGCCGCTAATTCTGGTGTCTTTGAAATCATAATAACTCCGATTTCTGAATGCCAGCAATTGACTAAGTCAAATACGTCAATCTCATCAAAATCATCAAATAGAAAAATGAAATCAATGGAATAGTTTTGAATGCTATTTTGTAAATTTTTTAATGAATCTGTATTTTCTATAATATCTAAATCTGAATATTGATCGATCAAATGGATGAGGTAGGTCCTTTTTATTTCATCATTTCCAATGATTATGCCATTTATCATATACAAATAGTTAAAATAAACTGTTAAACTTATAATTTGTAGTTGGTAATATAAATATTGTTGTTGGTATAATTTATTTAATTAAGTTTTTATTTTTTGACTTATTTTTGATAAGATTTTATAACTATGCGAACCATGAAATGTTCGTTAACAAAATCTATCATGCTCAAATAAGAAAATAAATGTTGAATAAATATGTGATAGGTATTGATGTGGGAGGAACCCATACTCGGATTGGTCAAATAAGTGCATCGGGAGAAGTCCTAAAAAATCAGATGTTGAAGACCGCTGACTATGGGAATGCTACTACTTTTCTTGAACATTTGATAGGCGTGATCAAAACTATGATCAGCGATGATACGGAAGGATTTTTGGGGATAGGAATGGGAGCACCAAGTGTCAACGAGCAAAACCAAACCATAACCTATGCTGCCAATCTTAACTGGGACGGTTCTTTAGATATCATCCAAGTGCTGAGTGAGGCATTTTCGGTTCCGGTCAAGCTAACCAATGACGCCAATCTCTTAGTTCTTGCCCATCAGCATTTTGATGATGCTTTGTTGTCAGATTTTTTTGTGGTAACCCTGGGCACGGGTGTCGGAGCAGGCATCTGTTGTAATGGGAGTTTGTTGAAGGGCAAGGAAGGTTTTGCTGGAGAATTAGGGCATGTAATAGTAAAGGATTCTGGAAGATCTTGTTCTTGTGGTAGAAAGGGATGTCTTGAGACTTATGTCTCTGCAACGGGTATGATTCGGACAGTGACCTCATTAATAGCTGAATTCAATAGTTACAAAGGTTCATTATTAGATCTACCCATGTCACATTTAAATGCTAAAATGATTACTGAATTGGCATTGTCTGGAGACGAAATTGCCAAAAGAGCCTTGATCTTAACGGGTGAAATCCTTGGTAAGGCATTGGCCAATATGGTCGCTTTATTCAATCCTCAGCATATTTATTTGGCGGGAGGGGTTACGCATGCAGATCAGCTGCTATTGGCACCCACACGTCAATCCTTCTATCATCATCTATTGAATGTTTATCCCGATCAGATAACGATTGAAAAATCGAAATTTGATGATCATGAGGGGGCTATTTTAGGCGCTTCTGCCCTGATGTAGAATAATGAAGCCTAAATTTAAAAAAAAAATGTATTCACCTTTATTTGAAAAAAATGAGTAACAAGGTTTTGACCAAAGAAAAATGGGAGGCATCACCTTTCACCAAAAAAGAGAAAATTCATACACAGTTGTATGAAACTTCATTTTCCGCCTCTACAGCCATAGCGGTTGAAATAGCTGATATGATAAGAGAAAAGCAATCGCTGGATGAGTTTTGTGTATTGGGATTGGCGACAGGATCTTCTCCTAAAAGTGTTTACAAAGAGTTAGTCAGGCTGCATAAAGAAGAAGGTTTAAGTTTTGAAAATGTGATTACTTTTAATTTGGATGAATATTATCCTATGGATCCCAATGCTCTGCAGAGCTATGTGAAGTTCATGCATGAACAGCTTTTTGATCATATTGATATAAAACCTGAAAATATTCACATACCGGAGGGTACACTGAGCAAAACATCAGTCGGTGATTTTTGCTTCAGTTATGAGGAGGAAATAGATAAGTATGGTGGTTTGGATATTCAAATTTTGGGTATTGGACGGACGGGTCATATCGGGTTTAACGAACCAGGATCTTCATCTCAATCGATGACGCGATTGGTAAACTTAGATTCGATTACTCGAATGGATGCGGCTAGTGATTTTTTTGGTGAAGAAAATGTACCCATTAAAGCTATAACGATGGGCGTAGGGACTATTATGAAAGCCCGGCGTATCATCATTATGGCTTGGGGCGAGACCAAAGCAGGCATTGTAGCTCAAGCGATTGAAAACTCACCATCAGACAACGTTCCCGCAAGCTATTTACAATTTCACCCCAATACATCCTTTATTTTAGATGCAGCAGCAGGATCTGAATTATCGCGAAGAAAAATCCCATGGACTCTGGGTGTTATAGATTGGAACCCTGAATTAACGAAACGAGCGGTGATCTGGTTGTGTGAAACGTTAACAAAAGCCTATTTTGAAATTGACCGCTCGAGATTACAGTGACCATGGGATGGGTGATTTGATTATAGAAAACGATACGGCATATAATATCAACATTAAGATATTTAATAAGCTCCAGCATACGATAACGGGTTGGCCCGGGGGTAAACCAGACGTGGATGATACTTACAGACCTGAGAGAGCGCTTCCTGCCAAAAAGAAGGTCATTATTTTCAGCCCACATCCCGATGACGATGTTATTTCTATGGGAGGAACATTTTTACGCTTGGTTGATCAAGGACATGAGGTTCATGTCGCCTATCAAACCTCCGGAAATATTGCCGTCTTTGATGAAGAAGTTGTTCGTTTTGCAGATTTTTATGTAGATCTAAAGAATAATTATGAAGACCAGCCGGCAAAGGCTAACTCCTTGTATAAAAAGGTTCTTCAAGCCATAAGTGATAAAAAGTCTGGAGAAATTGATACTGATATTGTACAAAATATTAAATCATTGATTCGCAGGGGCGAAGCGAAAGCCGCTTGTAGATATGTGGGCATTCCAGATGAGCATGTCCATTTCCTTGACATGCCCTTTTATGAAACTGGGGCCATAGAAAAAAACCCAATTGGTGATGCGGATATTGAGATTATAACAGAGTTGATCACAGCCATTAAACCAGATCAAATATATGCTGCGGGAGATCTTTCAGATCCTCATGGAACTCATCGAGTTTGCTTAGATGCTATTTTTAAGTCCATAGAATCGCTTAAGAAATCATCTTTCATGAGTAATTGTTGGTTATGGTTGTATAGAGGAGCATGGCAAGAATGGTCAGTGGAGGAAATAGAAATGGCTGTTCCTTTAAGTCCGAGTGAGGTGCTTAGAAAAAAGAAAGCCATTTTCAAGCATCAATCACAAAAAGATACGGCTGTTTTTCCAGGAAGTGACGAAAGAGAATTTTGGCAGCGTGCAGCTGATCGAAATCAAGAAACAGCCAATAGGTACCATCAATTGGGCTTAGCAGAATATGAAGCTATTGAGGCCTTTAAAAGGTATTATTTTTAAGATGATCCATTTTGGTGTATTGTATTTAAATAGTCCTCTTGTACGTGGGTATCTGAAGGAGGTTTTTCTGAAGGTTACTCTTACAAGAATAACTATTGTTAAAAACGTAGATCAGTTTTTTTAATGTTTCCCAGCATAATCTAATGCTGGTGCGCGATCACCAATCATGGGCTCATATTTAAATTGTGTACCTCGCCTTTTATATAATTCCAATTTAGCTTTTTCAATGATCGCTGGATTTTCGAAGAGGTCTATAGCCGTCATGGCCATAGTTTTGGCTGCTACCGTCATTCCTTTGATGCCCATAGAAGTTCCTCCTGCCGCTACTGCTTGCCAGCTATGTCCGGGTGTGCCTGGGGGCCAAGTCGCTGCAGACATACTTACGAGCGGAACAATCCAGCTTACATCACCTGCATCGGTAGAATAATTTCCTGCAATTTCTGAAATGGAGAAGGGCGCTACTGAAGCAGCCATTTCCGGAGAGAGACCCTCAGAATTAAAGGTAGTCATCAGTGTTTCAGCAAAAAGATGCTCTGCTTCGGTATAGTCCACGCCGCCCACCATCTCCAGATTAGCATGGACAACTTCAGATAATATTTTATTGGGTAGAATATTGAACGAGCCACCGGTCATTTCATAAGTCATAGAAGTACCTGTACCCATTGCAGCGCCCTCAGCTGCCTTTATGGATCTATCCAAAAGATCTTTTACCACACGCATGTCAGGATGTCTAAAAAAATAATAGACTTCAGCATGGGCAGGTACAACATTAGGAGCTTCTCCTCCCTTGGTAATGACATAGTGTATTCGACTGGCTGAGGGTATATGTTCACGCATCATATTCATCATATAATTCATGACTTCTACGCCATCTAAAGCGCTTCTTCCTCGCTCTGGTGCTCCTGCGGCATGTGTCGATATGCCTTTGAATCGATACTTAACCGAGGCAATGGCGAGGTTGGATGCCACTCGAACCGAGTTTTGATTGCCGGCATGCCAATACATCGACATATCTACATCATCAAATAAACCTTCACGGGCCATATAAACTTTGCCAGACCCACCTTCTTCCGCAGGGGTGCCATGGATGCGAAGTGTACCCTTTATTTTATTATTTTGCATCCAATTTTTTACTTCTATCGCTGCCGAAACAATACCTGTACCGAACAGGTGATGACCACAAGCATGTCCTGATAAATGGCCGTCTGCTCTTTCTTTTCTAAAAGGAACGGCTTCTTGAGATACTCCAGGAAGCGCGTCAAATTCAGCCAACATACTGATGACCGGTTTTCCTGAACCATAGGAAGCGATAAACCCTGTAGGTAGCCCTGCTACACCCACTTCGAGGGCGAAACTTTCATTTTTTAGTATATCTTGAAGGAGTTGAGAGCTTTTATATTCTTGATAACCTATCTCTGCATAATTCCATATGGTTAACGCGGTCTTTTGATAAAAAGCTTCTTTTTGGTCTAAGGCGACGATGATCGCTTTTTTATCTTTGCTGATTTTTTGAGCCAAAATAGGCGATAAAATCAATAAAAAACAAAGGAAATGTATAAAGTGCTTTTTCATGGTAAAATAATTTTAACTTTTAAAAGGATGAATCACGGAAGACTAATCTAGAGAAATCATTTTATTTCACGCCAATAATTATACAAATGGATACTTTTATAAAGTTATTTATTTTCTAAGTCATATCTAATCCTTAGATGGTTGTAAGTTTCAATAAAAAATAAGTATTATTGAAATGACTATCAATAATGTTAGTATGTTACAAAATAATTGATCGAGTTTTTTTAATCTAACTCTTTAAAATCTGCTTTTATGAAAACCTTCCTCACCACTTTCGCGTTACTTTCTTTTGTATTTATGTCTGAAATTAAGGCACAAATTCCTGTTTCAGATTGTCCCGCTTCACCCCATGCGATTGATATCACCCAGCCTGACGGTACTAAAATTAGTATTATAGGCAAGGGCAGTATGAAGAACTCCTGGACCGAAACTTTGGATGGGTACAGTATAGTAAAAAATATAGATGGGGTTTATGAATATGCACAAAAGGACAACAATCGATTGCTTCCCTCTGGTTTTTTAGTTCAAGAGGATAAGAACAATATGGACAAGCAAAATTTTCTTGATAAACAGGCGAAGCATCTCCGATCAACTATTACTGCCGAAGAATTATCAAGTGCCCGTATAACGGGTACATCTGCGTCCAACAATTCAGAAATTAATTTAGCTTTTCCGACACAAGGGACTCATAAAGTATTGGTTTTATTAATTGATTACCCAGACTTAGAGGGAACACATACCGTTGCAGAATTTGAAAATTTCATGAATCAGGAAGATTACAACAGTACGGGGAGTTTCAGAGATTACTATCTTAAGGTGTCAGATAACAAGCTAGATGTAAATGCAGATGTGGTGGGATGGTATAGAGCGGACAGTTCTTATGTATATTATGGTAAGAAAAATGGTTATGATAGGACGAAAGGTTTGGTCCGTGAGGCAGTCGATGCGGCAGAGGCAGCGGGTATTGATTTTTCTATCTATGACAATGATAAGGATGGCAGCATAGATGGAATTATTTTAGTTCATGCAGGGCAAGGTGCTGAAGAGGGGAGCCAAGAAGATTATATTTGGAGTCACCGATCAGCACTAGGTAGTGAATATGGCATAATATATGATGGCATCGTTATTAATGATTATATGGTGAATCCAGAAAGACGTGTATATTCTAATAATGGATCTGGAGGGATGGTTGGCATAGGTGTTTTCTGCCATGAATTTGGTCATGGATTGAATTTACCTGATTTATACGATATAGATTATAGTTCTGCCGGTATAGGTAGTTGGGGGTTGATGGCTGGCGGAACCTGGCTAGGTGATGAAAAAGTGCCTGGATTTATGTCTGCTTGGAGTCGAGTTACTTTGGGGTGGATCATTCCAGAAAAGATATCAAGTGGTTCTTATTCATTGGCTGCATCAACAATAAGTACAGCTGTTTATAAGGTGAATACCGCTATCCCAGGAGAATATTTTCTTCTTGAGAATAGGCAAAAAAGTGGTCAAGATACTTTTTTAAAAGGGAGTGGATTAGCTATTTGGCATATTGATGGTAACCAGAGAGTAAGTGATAATTCTGATAATGCTAGTGAGGATCACAGATTGGTGGATTTGGAACAAGCGGACGGTCTGGGGCATTTATATTCTGAAGAGGGTGCTGCTGATGATGGAGATCTTTTCCCAGGAAGCTCCGAAAATACTTCATTCACAGATGCTACCTCACCTAATTCAAAAACTTATAACCTAGCCGCCTCAGGAATCGAAATTACAGGTATCAGCGAGGAGAGTGGGATAGTTAATTTCAATGTTAGTGGTGGAGATGAGAGATATGATCCGGTTGACGTAATATTTTCTCTAGATCTTTCCAATTATGCGGGCGCTCAAACGCCACCTTATATTTATGGTGAATGGGACAATTATTGTGCAAATTGCAATGCCATGACAGATGCCGATGATGATGGTATTTGGACTGATACGGTTAGTATGGGAAGAGGCGATTATAAATTTATTTTTTTGACAGGGGTAGCTTTTGTTTCGGGTACTGCCTATGAAGGTTTTGGTGAGACTTCCTGTAATGTTTTGGACTCGGCTACTATTTTTACGAGCAATCATTATTTCAGAAGCCTACAAGTGACGGGTCAAACAGAAAGGCAATTGTATGGGGAAGGTACGGTATTGTGGGATGCTTGCCCCCCATTAAGTATGACCATCACCGCTGCAAGCAGTACAGGTGCTGTAGCTAATTATATAGTATCTAATGATGATTCCTTAGTACTTACTTTTACAGCTAGTCAAGGAACTACAGATTTTACAGCTGATGATATTGTTGTGACTGGAGGAATCATTAGTAGTTTTTCGGCAACGAGCGCTTCAGTCTACATAGCTACTTTTACCCCATCAGCTGATGGAATTACCACTATTGATGTGGCAGCAGATGCTTTCGTAGATGCAGCAGGTAATAGTAATACGGCAGCATCGCAGTTTAATTGGACTTATGATGGTACTTTACCTACTATTGAAATTTCCGCTGCGAATACTGAGGGAGTGATGGCTCAAGGTACCACATCTAATGACCCTAATTTAACCATAACTTTTACGAGCAGTGAGGAAACTGAAGACTTTACAATTGATGATATCACCGTCACTGGAGGTACCATAAGTAGCTTTTCCACTACCAATGCTTTAGTTTATACGGCTACTTTTATCCCATCAATTGATGGGGCCACTACTATTGATGTGGCAGCGGGCACTTTTGTAGATGCAGCAGGTAATAGCAATACGGGAGTATCTCAGTTCAATTGGACTTATGATGCCACTTCACCTACCATGGAGATCACCGCTGCAAATAGTGAGGGTTCGGTTGCACAAGGGACGACATCTAGTGAGGCTATTTTAACCCTAACCTTTACAAGTAGCGAAGAAACTGAAGACTTCACAGTCGATGATGTCACCGTCACGGGAGGCACCATAGGTAGCTTTTTGGCAACTAGTGCTTTAGTTTATGCGGCTACTTTTACCCCATCAGTTGATGGGGCTACCACTATTGATATAGCAGCAGGCACTTTTGTAGATGTGGCAGGTAATAGCAATACTGCAGCATCTCAGTTCAATTGGACCTATGAGGAAGAAATTTTAAATATTGATTTAAAGGAGCAATCCATATCTTTTGCTTTTTATCCAAATCCAGCTAAAGACATTATATATATAAAAGCTTCTAATATCAAAGAAGTGGAGGTACTGGAAATGTTCAATCTATCTGGGAAAAAAGTTCTCAATTTTCATATCGACGCTGGACAAGTAGATTTGACGGGATTATCGGTAGGAATTTATTTAATAAAATCAAAGAATAATTTGATGAGTCCACAAAGAATAATCATTTCAAAATAAAAATGTTTTTTGGGAGTAATTTATTTTCTATTTGTTGGTAAAGATGCATTCAAGACGAATTGCTCTTAACGTGTTCATTAATCTCGGTTCCTTAGTAGTTTTTAAATCGACTACAGAATAAGTCAACTTACTTACAGGGTGATAAGTTTGATAGCTCCTGAATGGAAATAGAGAGATTTCCTTCAAGGGACTTATTATAAATTAGGTCGCCTTTTTTAGAGCATAATTTTGATGGATGAGTTCTTTCTCTTTAACAAACAGTGCTTTTACGCTGTGTAAAATAACAATCCATTTTCATTTAGCTTATCACCTTACCTGAAATTAAAGCAAAAATACCCTTACTTAATAAGATAAGTGAGGGTATTTACTGTTAGAAATTTACTGTCGGAGAACATCTACAAATAAAATACATTACTTCACTCATCTAAATAATATTAATTAGCAGTGACTCCTGTAACATCTTTAATAAATAATGTAAAAAAGACAGATTAAATAGGGGAATGCTATAAAATTGTTTTGCTCTATTTTTTTGTTTATCTTAATATATATTTATCTATTTAAAATTATAGCTATGCAATTATTAAGGCCTTTCATTTACCTTGTTCTACTGATATCAGCTCATTTTTTTAATCAGTTTGGTGCTATGGCTCAAAGGGTCAATCAACCCGTCGATCCCTCATTTTATGAAGGCTATAAATGGCGAAATCTAGGCCCAAATAGAGGGGGAAGATCACTCAGTTCAATCAGGAAGTCCGGGTCGGGTCAATGAATATTATTTTGGAGCAACCGGTGGAGGACTATGGAAAACGATCGATGGGGGTAATGATTGGTTTCCGGTCACAGATGGTCAGATCAAGTCATCAAGTATTGGGGCAGTTGCTGTGGCGGAAACAAATCCTGATATTGTCTATATTGGAGGAGGTGAAACGCAGCTAAGAGGGAGTATTACGCAAGGAGAGGGTGTTTATAAATCCATTGATGGGGGCAAAAATTGGAGAGACCTTGGACTTAAAGAAACGCAGGCCATATCAAGAATTAGGGTGCACCCTACCAATCCGGATATCGTTTATGTAGCGGCCTTGGGTCACCCCTATGGTGAGAATGAGCAAAGAGGTGTTTTTCGTTCGGTCGACGGGGGTAATCATTGGCAGAAAGTACTTTATGTAAGTGATCGTGCGGGTGCAGCAGACCTGATTATTGATCGTACTAATCCTAAAATACTTTATGCTTCAACTTGGCAAGTATACCGCAAAGCATGGAAAATGTGGGGAGGAGGCCCGGACAGTAAACTTTTTAAATCACTTGATGGTGGAGATACTTGGATAGAACTTACCAAAAATCCAGGCATGCCTGAAGGCCCGATAGGTAAAATTGGGGTGACCGTTTCTCCAGCTGATCCCAATCGTATATGGGCGGTTGTTGAAGCAAACGAAGGGGGTATTTTCAGATCTGATGATGGAGGATGGACCTGGCAACGCGTAAATAGTGATAGAAAATTAAGACAAAGAGCTTTTTATTATTCAAGAATCTATGCCGATCCATTAGATCGAGAGACGGTGTATGGTCTCAATGTCCAATTTTGGAAATCAACAGATGGAGGTGTCACCTTTGACGAGGAAATTACAGTACCCCATGGCGACAATCATGATCTGTGGATTGATCCTAACAGATCCACAAGAACGCATGATTAGTTCTAATGACGGAGGAGGGACTGTTTCAGTAAATGGAGGAAAGTCATGGACGGAAGAAGATTATCCTACCACTCAATTCTACCACGTAATGACCACGAGTGATGTTCCTTATCATGTTGCTGGAGCTCAGCAAGATAACAGTACTTTAGCCATGCCATCTGATGGATGGGGCCACATGCAAGCCAGAGGACCTAACCATGGCTGGTATTATCCTGTAGGTGGGGGTGAAAGTGGATGGATTACACAGAGCCCAACCAATCCAGACGTTTTTTATGCGGGCAGTCAAGGGGCATTATTGACTAGATATAACAGAAAAACAGGTCAAAAAAGAGACATACAGGTTTATCCACGTTTTTTTTCAGGAGAGCCTTCGAGTGCCTTACCTGAACGTTGGCAATGGACTTTTCCTATCATGTTTTCCCCATTGGATGATCAGGTCATGTATACCTGTTCTCAACATGTTTGGAAAACAATCAACGATGGTCAAATATGGGAGAAAATCAGTCCAGATTTGACCTATGCCGATCCAGCCACGCTCGGTGTGACGGGTGGTGTCATTACCAAAGACATGAATGGTCCTGAAATATATGCGACGGTATTTGCCTTAGCACCTTCCAATCACGACGTCAATACCATATGGGCCGGTTCTGATGACGGCAAAGTCCATATCACAAGGAATGGAGGTAAGAACTGGGTAGATATTACTCCCAAAGAATTACCGAAATTTTCTAGAATAAGTATCATTGAGGAGAGCAAGTTTAAACAAGGGACTTTATATTTGGCTGCTAATCGTTATCAGACCGACGATAGAGAACCCTATGTTTTTAAAACCAATGACTTTGGTAAGACGTGGAAAAAAATAACGGTCGGTATTGAATCTGGACATTTTGCTAGAGCGATTAGAGAAGACTTGGTCAAAGCGGGATTACTGTATTTGGCGACGGAACATGGTGTCTATGTATCTTTTAATGATGGGGCAATGTGGCAGTCTTTACAACTCAATCTTCCCGATACACCCATACGGGATTTGGTGTTGAGGGACAATGATGTGGTTTTGGGCTCACATGGAAGAGGTTTTTGGATTTTAGACGATATCATTCCTTTTCGAAGTGCGGCAACCGTGAATCCATTGGATGAGGTTCTTTTGTACCCACCTAGTGATCCTATTAGAGGCATTTATCCAGCCAAAATTCAATATTATTTGAAAGAACAAGTGGATACGGTTCATATAGATCTTTTGGATCCGAATGGGGTGCTGATTCATTCCTTTTCGGGATTTACCCCTGAGTATCTTCCAGATCCAAATATTTCAAGATGGATGCGAGGAGGGAGTACTGTGCCAACAACTGCAAAAGGATTGAATACGTTTACTTGGGATTTGCGTTATCCCGGGGCTACTTCTTTTGAAGGGATGATTATTTGGAGTGCTCGACCTCAAAGAGGACCCTTGGCACCCTTAGGGAATTATCAGGTAAAAATCAGGGTTGGCGAAGTACAAAAAATAGAAAATTTTGAAATTAAAATAGATCCTAATCTAGAAGAAATTTCAGCTTCAGATCTCCAACTTCAATTTGATTTAGCTATGCAAATTAGAAATCAAACGAGTTTGGCAAATGAGGCCGTGATTCAAATCAGATCCATTCGCAATCAATTGGAGGCTTTGATGAAGCATCAGGAGCTGAGTGCAATAAATACCGCAGTCCAAGAGATCATTCAAAAAACACGAAGGATTGAAGAGACCTTGTATCAGGTAAAAAATCAAAGTAATCAAGATCCCCTGAACTTCCCCATTAAATTGAATAACCGATTGGCTTCCTTGAGAAGAAGTGTGGAAAATGGGCAGGCAAGACCCACGGATGCGGCTTATGTGGTATTTGATGAACTGAAAGGAGCATTGACTCAATTGCTGAATCAATTAGATACCCTCTTATCAGAGGATATGAATCGTTTGAATGATGCCTTTATGGCTAAAGGATTCAAAGCCATTGAAATTAAAAAGGCACCCTAAAAGTGATTTTTTTTTAATGCTTTAGCCAAATACTTGAGCTAAAATAATATCATGAATGGCGATAGGACTTAAGTTGCTTTCTACGCCTTTATGACCAATGTATACGGCTTTGTCTTCATCTTTTAATTGAATCCGCCCGTGAGATCCTTTAACTAGGCTCGCATCTAAAGGGATGAAATCCATCAGCGTTCTGAATCCTAATTTTTTTCCAAGAAGCTTTAAGAGGATTTTAGGTACGATAAACTTTTTTTTTGGATCGAAAAACATTTCTACGGGATCATATCCAGGTTTGTTATGAATAGCCACGGTCCGAGCAAAGTCAGGAGCTTTTTTGTCGTCCTCCCAATAATAATAGGTAAACCAATATTTTTCCTTAGCCACGATGACCAGATCACCACTGCGATCATGGTTGATGTGATATGCTGGTTGCTCGTCAGCATTTAATACGCATTCGATATCAGGATTAGCTTTTAAATTATTTTCAATTTCCTTTGTTTTACTTTTATCATTTATATATACATGGGCCACTTGATGGTCTGCCATAGCAAAAGCCTTTGATGCCCCGGCATCGAGTATTTCAAGTCCATTTTCCTCTCGAACTTCAATTAGGCCCATTGACCTGAGCAGGCGATTGATATGTATGGGCTGATGTACGTCGGTAATGCCGTATTCTGAAAGTATATTGACATGTACCCCTTTATCTTCAAGGGCCGTAATAAGTTGTGCACACACTCTATCGATTTCGGCTAAATCTTGGTCAAGATATTTGGGATCATGTCCGAATTTTTGGAGTACGTAATCAAGATGGGGCAGATAGATAAGTATTAAATCAGGATTATGCCATTCATGAACTTTTAAAGAGGCTTTGGCGATCCACTCGCTGGATTTTATAGTGGTTTTTGGACCCCAAAAATCAAAAAGTGGAAAAGTTCCCAGCTCTTGTTGTAGTTGCTCTCGTAAATTGGGTGGGTAGGAATAGCAATCGGGCACTTTCAATCCATTTGCTCGGTATTGGGGTCTAGGCGTCACAGAATAGTCAACCTTTGAGTACATATTGTACCACCAAAACATATTGGCACAGGTAAAGTTTGGATCCATGGCTTTGGCATTTTCCCAAATACTTGGAGATTGAACCAGTTTGTTGGATTGCGCCCAGAGTTTGATTTCTTGCTGCTCTTTAAAAAACCATCCATTAGCAACGATGCCATGTTCGCTGGGCCATTTCCCAGTGAGGTAGGTCGTCTGTGCTGAACAGGTCACTGCGGGAAGTACTGGATTGATATAAGAAAGGTTTTTACCTTCCACCCATTGCTTTAAAAAGGGAGTTTTAGATCCAATGATTCTTTTAGAGAGGCCAACTACATTGATGATGGCCGTTTTATTCAACTTGGGCATGTTTATCTAAGGTTTTTTTTACCCAGTTCAACTCTCGAATAATACTATTGACCCTATCTATTTGCATATTTTTGGGTAATACATCCCAGGTATAGGTTTCTACCTCTAGATGCTGAGTAAAAGGGGCTTTCAACCAAATGCGCAAGGTTTCAATGATGTCTTCTTGTGTGGAGTAAAGTTTACCATAGGTTTCTGTAAATACAGGGACATGGAAGTGTGTCCTTATTTCATCATAGGCATACTCATCAAGGGAAGATAGGGCAGGACCTAAATCAGTGTATCGCATCAATTTTCCATCGTTTCGCTTAACTACCGCTTGATGCAAATAGGTAGGCTCGTCAAAAGGCAATAACTCTATGGGCACCCAACTTGGATCGGTGTGATTTCGAAGATTTCCTGAACCTAGCGCCGCACTTATTTGAATTCTTCCAATATTAATATCTGCATTTTTGATACGTGACAAAGCCTCTGACGGCTTTTCAAAGCCTACGGCAAAATGACAAACATCATAGCACATTTGAAAATGCGTTCTGATGATTTGATCAGCTTCGCTTTCAGTAACTCCTAGGCGATTTCTAATTTCTGGGAGGGCTTTTATCAATAGATAGTTATTGAAAAAAGAAACAAATTCTTGACTGGTTTCTATTACACCATCAGGCTCAGGCTCTAAGTCTAGATGTAAGTTTTTACCGGTCTCGTCTTTTAATATTTTTAAATAGCAAATCAGCTCTGTGAAATATGCACAAGCGATAACTTTCACATCATTTAGCTCTTTTTCTGTTCGATGCCAATGCTTGTAAGAAATAGGAGAAGTCGATACGCCACCATCCATTCCTTCTGGTAATAGTTTAGATAAGATCAGAAAAAGTCTTTGGGTGTATGCCAATCGATCAGAGGTGCTCCAATCAGGCTGGTGGACGGCATCTTTTACTTTTTGATGATGAAACCCACCATAAGGAAATCCATTGATGGTAAAAACATACATATTCTCTTTTCTTAACCATGCCTGGAAACCATTTAATTTGGTTTCTTTTATCAGTTCCAAGGCGGCCAAATGAGACAACCGAAGCCCAATGCCAAAAGGGGCTTCCGTTAAGCCCTTACGTACTTGGGTCGTATAAGTTTTGAGGTTATGAAAGGTTTCATCCCAAGATTCACCAGGGTGAATATTACTGCAGTAGGTTAAATGTGCCTGATGGTGTTCAATTAGCATGAATGATTGATTTTTGACGCAACAACAGAGCTGCACGATCGAGACTGTTTTTATTCATTTCATGAACATTAAATTGGATACCTATTTCTTTGATCAAGGTGATGGTAAGCTGCCCGCCAAGATGTGCTCTAAATTCTTCCAATCCAGCATAAACCTCAGGATTAAGGGTATTGGTTTCTTGGTTGAGAAGCAGCGGGTGAAACAACGTGAATCCGAGTTGTCCAAGTACCGCATAGACTCTTTCAAAAACATTATGGGCCAGCAGGCCTTCGTTTACGGCATAGGCCAAATCCAATGCGATGCCGATAGCGACAGCCTCGCCATGTTTCACCTCAAATTCCGTGAGTTGTTCCAGCTTATGGGCGGCCCAATGTCCAAAATCGAGGGGTCTTGAGGATCCCATTTCAAAGGGATCTCCCTGCGATGAAATATGATCTACATGCAATGCGCCGCAGTCAAAAATCAATTTTTCCATCGTTTCGGTATCCCGACGACTGAGGGCCAGAGCATGATCTTCCAGCCAATAAAAAAAAGCAGCATCTTTGATGAGGGCAACTTTGACCGCTTCTGACATACCCGACCGCCAATCTCGCTCATTAAGGGTATTTAAAAAATTAAAATCATTGATTACGGCAACAGGAGGAGAGAAGGTTCCTAAAAAGTTTTTCTTTCCAAAATAGTTGATGCCATTTTTGACACCTACTCCAGAATCATTTTGGGCAAGAACGGTCGTAGGCATTCGGATGTGTCTGATGCCTCTATGTCCTATAGCTGCTGCGAATCCAACCATATCTAAAATAGCACCTCCACCCATGGCAATCAAATAGGCATGGCGGTCAATATTATTTTGATGGATATAGTTGAGCACTTCATTCATAGCATCCAGCGAGTTTTTTGCCGGCTCTCCACCTGTGATTACTAGAGGTTCGGCGACTAACTGTAAAGAGGCAAAAGCATGGATATAGCTTTCAATGGCTTGAGGGAGTTTCGGCCAATGGTCTAGAAGTCCTTGATCGATCACAAAACCTAGTTTGATTTTTTCTCCTCTATCCGTTCGTTGGAAAAGATCATATAGGAGGGTATTGGAGAGATGAAACACCTCTCTTGTAAACAGAATATCATATCGATAATTAATAGAAAAATTCTGTTCAATAATTCTCTTATTCTTCTGTAGATCAAATTTTTCCTTAGAAATTTTATTCACTTGCATAATTCATCTTTGAAAAAAAAAGGACAATTCAAAGGTCTTCTTTATCAGGGTTAATATTTTTTAAAAGTCTGCAATTGCCCCTCTTTCAAAGGTAGATCAAAATCATTCTTTAGACAATATCAAGATAAAAGGAAGGCACGTTAACATTAATTAAAAGCACTGCTCAAGTGACTGCAAATCTTTTGGCCAACCCTAGGGAGATAGGCAACAATAGTAATACCAATAAGCCCAAGGTCCAATGTCCAAAGCCAGCGACATAGGAGGCATTCAGAGGGATGAGAGATAGAACGCCCATCTTAACTGCCATTTTAACAAACTCAGGTTTGTTTTCAACGATAGCCTTTATTTTGGCCTTTCCATTCATACCTATCCAAAACAGAATAAAAGGACTGGTCATCCATAAGTCCATCCAACCGAAAAACCCAATACCTAAAAGTAAGCCAGTAACGACCAAGTCCAAGGCCAAAGCTATGACTATGGCTGATGTGTTGTTTCCCAATACTTCACCTTTACTCGTTAGGGTAATGGCAGCTATGAAAACAACAGGAATCAGGCAAATCCATATCAAATGTGGGTGGGTTCTGAGCGATAAAACACTCATACCGAGCATCAAGTTTAATCCTCGACAAATACCCATATTGAGCGGTCCAATGACTAAGAAATCTTTTGTATACCGGTTATATAGAAGGGCCGTGAGGGAGATTAAAAGGGCAATGAGCCCACTTTCAGCATGAATTAAGAAGCTCACTAATATTCCAGTAAGTAATAAGGTAATTGCAAGAATTTTTGCGTTTTTTAGCGATACTTGACCCCTTGGAAGAGGTCTTTCAGGTCTTTCTATTCGATCAATATTCAGATCAAAAATATCATTGAAGACAATACCGCCACTGTAGAGGCATGAGGTAGACAAGAGGAGTAGAATAAGATTGAATAGGGGCGTTTCATGTAAATTAATAAAGCATCCGGCAATGGCGCAACCCGCCAGAACATCTGAGACGGCAGTGATGACATTTGCAGGTCTGATAAGTACCAGATAAGGATGTAAATTCATTAAAAGTTAGTTATCAACGATATCGGAATTAGTCGATTTTTTCGGATTCTGACCCCTTAAAACGCTGTTGCCCCCATATAAAACAGACTGATCGAAACGCACGCCATGGGACCAATCGCGTTCTTTCATATTTCCACTTTGAGCATACGCTTCGAGGGCATTTTGATAGCATACGGCTTGAACAATTTCACTAGTAATACCCCTATCGAGCATCAGTTTAGCCGTTTTAGGGACAGACAAAGGATCACTGACACCCCAATCAGCCGAGCTGTCTATAAATATTTTATTGGAACCATATTTTTCAACGACGGCTACCATACGCTCACTGCCCATTTTGGTATTGGGATAAATGGTAAAAGCCGTCCAGTAACCTCTTTCCAAGACAGATTCAACCGTTTCTTCATTATTGTGATCAATAATCACGGTTGAAGGATCAATGCCATGCTCTTCCAATACATCCATACTTCTCAGGGTACCTTTTTTCTTATCCCTGTGAGGGGTGTGCACCAGTATAGGTAGTTCTAGTTCCTTTGCTAATTCAATTTGAGCTCTAAAATATTTATCTTCAGCTGCCGTTTGATCATCATATCCAATCTCGCCAATGGCAACTACGTTGTCCTTGAGAGCGAAGAGCGGCAATAATTCCATCACTTCTTCAGCCAAACTTTCATTATTGGCCTCCTTAGAGTTCAATCCAATAGTACAGTAATGTTTGATACCAAACTGAGAAGCTCTGAAGGCTTCCCAACCGACAATACTACTGAAGTAATCCTTAAAAGAGCCTACTTCAGTGCGAGGTTGACCTAACCAGAAGGCGGGTTCAATGATGGCCACTATACCTGCTTTTGACATGGCTTCATAGTCATTGGTCGTACGAGAAGTCATGTGAATGTGTGGATCAATAAATTTCATGTCTCTTTTGCTATTAAGCTTTTGATGTATTTTGTAATGCTTGATTGTTATGCCAGAAATCGGATCCGATTTGATTCCAACTGATAGGTTCTATTTCTATTGACTGTGAACTGAGCCATTGTTGGGCGGCATCTAAGTTACTTTCTTGAATTAACTTGAGCATGGCCTTTTGATCTGGGGCGTTACCTTCAGCTATTTTTTTAATCATTTCCACAAATAGTTTCTCAGTTATATAACCCGATATCATACGCCATAATTCTGGTGTTACGCGTCGTGATGCGGCCCAGCGCTCTCGGGCATAATCAAATAAGATATGAGCCAACTTTTCATTTTTCCTTTGATCTATATTTTTAATTTGGTAAATAGGTCGCTCCATAAAAACGGCTTTAAGGATCATTTGGTTCCATTCATCTTGACTGAAATAACTGGCAGCAAAAGGATTTTTAAGGGCAATGGCATCGAAAATATCAACTATATTGGTTCTAATGCCATTTACAACGATGGGAGTAAAATGACTAGCATTTTCTAAGTAAGTGATGGATTTAAAAATGCTGATTTGCTCTCGGGTATCTGCCACGGAGATCAGCTTAGTGAGGCTTTTTACACTTAAAAGTGAATAATACATCAAAAGTGAGAAACGGCAGAGCTGATCTAATGTCCAATTTTCGATGTTAAATTCAGGATATTTTAAATGAATAGTTTGAATTTGCGCTGGACTTAACTGAAGATGATCTCGAGGAATTTTTTT
This sequence comes from Flammeovirgaceae bacterium UBA4465, assembly GCA_905182375.1. Taxonomy (GTDB): domain Bacteria; phylum Bacteroidota; class Bacteroidia; order Cytophagales; family Cyclobacteriaceae; genus UBA4465. The sequence goes on along the minus strand of CAJJBF010000015.1, from coordinate 10,162 downwards.
ATTTATGAGGGCAAACGAAATAAAAAAGTCTTGATCGGTCTTGATTGAATGAAGTTTTTGATCCAACCAGCTTTTGGTTTTTTCGTCTTGGAGTTCATTTAAACAATATTCCTTTATCAATTCAGAGAGACGCACAGATTCATTTTAAAAAGGTTAGCACATTAAGTCATAATGACTCAAACTAAAAACATAAAACTAATACAATTGCACGGGTTATATGAAGTTGAAATAATATTTTCAGTACTCAGGCCAGAATATATTTATAATGGGGAGTACCCTACTTTTCAGTAGTTCTAACTTTCATCAGTTGACCCATGGGACCCCTAGTTCAATGAGTTCCTGTTTGGATAATTGAATACTTTTCACTTCCATTGAAATGGGGATTAAGGGTTGGTCCAGCGTATCCGTTGGCATTTTAGCGATACGGTCCAGGACGTCAAAACCTTTAAAGAGTTGCCCAAAAATCATATAGTTGTCATCGAGCCGAGGGATGCCATTTCGATTATGAACGATGTATAACTGACAACCGGCAGAGAGTTTTGATGGATTATTATCTCTTCCTGCACCTACTGCTCCATAAATATGTCGAATGTTGGTTTGAAACTCGGGAGCTATTAAATAGGGTGAATCTTTAAATCCATCGGGTGTATCTGGACAGCCACCTTGGATAACAAAGTTTTTTATTACTCGATTAAAGGTAAGGGTATCCCAATATTGTTTTTTGGCAAGCGAGAGAAAACTTTTTTTGTGTTTAGGGGTTTCTTCATAAAGCCAAAATAACATCTCACCATAAGGTGTCTTGATTTGACCTATGTCATAATATTTTGAAGAGGGCGAGACACAACTGGCAAAGAGTCCCATGAAGAATAAAAGAAAACCAGTTTTAAGTAGGTCAGAAATTCTAATAGGTACAGGTATCATATCCTTAAATATCACAAATTTCAATACCTTTTTTAAGGGAGGCCAAGGCATCCTGTTGTTTGGGAATAAATTCTTGTGCCACATGACCAGTAAATCCAGTATCCGCAATGGCTTTCATAATGGCCGGATAATACAGCTCTTGGGTTTCATCTATTTCGTTTCTTCCGGGTACGCCTGCGGTATGATAATGACTGATGTAGTCCTTACGTTTTTGGACGGTAGCGATGACGTCGCCCTCCATAATCTGCATGTGATAAATATCGTACAAGAGTTTGAAGTTGGGACTGCCTAATTTATCTACCAAAGCGACCCCCCATTCGGTATGGTCACAGAGGTAATCGTGATGATCTACTTTTGAATTGAGCAATTCCATAGTTAGGACAATATTGTGTTTTTCAGCTAATTTAACGACTGGATCCAGTCCTTTTGCACAGACCTCCAAACCGGCTGCATCCGAAAGACCATTACGATTACCCGAAAAGCAAATGACATTTTTTAAACCAGCACCAGCCGCTTTTGGGAAGGATGCTTTATACTCTTTTAACAAATTTTCATGATTTTGAGGATCACTGAATCCATTGACAATACCCATTTGACTGCCATAAGCCATGGCACATGTCAGGTCATATTTTTGTGCCGTAGCCCACTGATCAGGGGTCAGTAAATCAATTGAACTGATACCAATGTTTTTGGCAAATTCACAAAGTTCTTCTAATTCAAATTGGTTAAAGCACCACTCACATACTGAGTGATTGATTCTTTGAGAAAGGGGTTCGATTTCGTTATTGCCCGAAGAAACAGTCGGTAAGCCCATGAAACTTAAGGTAGCCAAACCAGATAAGTTTTTAAGTGCTCTTTTTCTTGTAATTTTCATTGTATTTTTTTTTAGAAAGGATGAATCAAGACAACAAATCCTCCCAATCTTTAAATTAAACAAAAAACAAGAAGGAATGTAGTTATATTTTAAAAATTTACATAGCATTGCCGGCTATGATGAAAAGTATGATCACCCTGCTTTCCTTGATTTTCCCTAGTTTTTTTGTAAGAAAGGCATATCAGCAATTGACTCATCCCAAATTTTATCCTTATCGAGCACATGAGAAAGATATTTTAGAGACTGCTCTCGTTACGGATTATGCCTTTAGTAAGGGTAACATAAAAATGTATAAATGGTCAGGTGGATGAAAAAAATTCTTGTAATTCATGGCTGGGAGGGACGAGTCACTCATTTCTCCATATTGATTCAACATTTAATAAAAGCGGGTTATACCGTTTATGGTTTTGACGCACCAAGTCATGGATTGAGCGATAAAGTAGAAACAAGTCTGTTTGATTTCATCGACTTAGTAGGTGAAATGATTGAGTGTGTTCAGCCAGCCATTGCGATAAGCCATTCATTTGGTGCGGTAGCCACTACGTATTCATTAGCTCAGAATAGTCATTTGCAACTTGATAAATATGTGCTGATTACCTGCCCAGACAAGTTTCTTGAGCGAATCGAAGCCGTGGCTCATAATTTTGGCTTATCTAAAGGGATTGTTGATCGACTGATTATTAAAATTGAGCAAGATTATAATTTAGATGTTGGGAGATTAAACGTCAGTGAGTTTGTCAAGGAGGTAAAAGTAAGAAAAGCTTATATTCTGCATGACCAAGATGACCGACAACTTGCTTTGAGTCAGGCCGTGCATGTCCATGAAAACTGGTCAAATTCAGAGCTTAAAATAGTACGAGGGACTGGGCATTTTAAGATATTACAGGATGAAGGGGTGATTATAAAAATCCTTAATTTTTTAGAAAGCTAAAGTGAATGCCGCTAAAGACTTCAAGTATCTTCACGATACCCTAATGCTATTTTCAATGAGAAGACTACTGATCTTTCCTATCGCAAATCCTGAAAAAACACCAAGTGTATTGGCAAGGAAGTCTAACCACTCACCATGTCTATTGACATAAGGTTGAATCAGCTCGATAATACCACTGAGGGAGACCATAAAAAGTAAATATAAGAAGAAGTGTTTGGGGTAGACATAGCCAATGGGCATGGCTACGAAGAGGTAAGCAATAAAGTGATAAACTTTATCAGCTCCTTCGCCCATCTGGGGTAATTGAGGTAAAGGATACAGACTCAAAAATACTATTATTAAAAGCAAGATTATGGTTATGCGCCTCCAGTAGCCTAGGATCATTTGATCAATGGAGGTGAGTAGGTTTGATTTAGTCATTGAATAAGGCTGATCTCGTCCATAATTTGTGATAAATACATTTTACATGCAAATAACGTTTATTCGAGATGTAAATCTATTCACCTCTCAAATTAATTCAACTCCAACAACTAATAGGCTGTCTAGTCAATCACAAAGAAAGATGAGCGGTTCAATGTAAGGGTAAAAAGGCTCACTTCTCTTTATGAAAAGCCTGTTCTTCTAATTCATAAAAGTTGGAATCATCTCAATTTAGAGTACAAAAAAAGTCTTCAACCCTGTTGAAGACTTTCTAAATCAATGCGGTCTGGACCGGGCTCGAACCGGCGACCTCCTGCGTGACAGGCAGGCATTCTAACCAACTGAACTACCAAACCATTTAAGTTGCAAACTTATACTCTTATCACATCTTTTACAATAAGCAAAGCCATAATATTTTGAAATTTTGCGATCTTTGTATCGAAGTGATAAAATCCCATAGTTTGAACTAAATTTAAGGCTTAAAATAATTTAATTGTATGTTGCTTGACTTTGAAAAACCCATTGCAGAATTAGAATCGAAACTCAATGACATGAAACAACTCGCTATTGAAAGTGACGTCGATGTTTCTCAGGCGATGAAGAAACTTGAGGAAAATATTATTTCGTTAAAGAATGATACTTTTAAAAATCTGACCAGATGGCAACGAATACAACTTTCAAGACATCCAGAAAGACCCTACACGTTGGATTATATTTATGAAATCACTTCTGAGTTCGTTGAACTGCATGGAGATCGTAATGTGGGGGATGATAAGGCAGTGGTAGGGGGCTTTGCAGAGATTGACGGTGAGACCATCATGATCATTGGCCAGCAAAAAGGTAGAAATACCAAGCAGCGACAAGAAAGAAACTTTGGGATGGCAAACCCTGAGGGGTATAGAAAGGCCCTTCGCCTTATGAAGCTGGCTGAAAAGTTCAATAAGCCGATTGTTACGCTGATCGATACACCGGGAGCCTTTCCCGGTATAGAAGCTGAAGAAAGAGGTCAGGGTGAAGCCATAGCTAAAAACTTGAAAGAAATGTTTACCCTCAGAGTGCCTGTAATTTGTGTAGTTATTGGAGAGGGTGCTTCTGGAGGGGCTTTGGGAATGGCTATTGGAGACAAAGTACTCATGATGGAAAATGCTTGGTATTCCGTAATTTCTCCTGAAAACTGTTCAACTATATTGTGGAGAAGTTGGGATTATAAGGAACAAGCCGCAGATGTATTAAAACCTACGGCAAAAGACATGTTAAAGCTTAAGCTCATCGACGGGATCATTAAAGAGCCATTAGGAGGTGCGCATACCAACCTGAAGGAGAGTGCTATTTTCTTGAAGAAAGCTCTAATGAGTAACCTTGAATCATTAAAAAAGAAATCTTCGGAAGAGCGTATTGCCGATCGAATGGATAAGTTTGGATCCATGGGCGTTTATAGCTAATGCCAAGAACAATGATCAGATCTCGTGAAGAAAACAGTATCGGTCTGGCCCTGTCCGGAGGGGGGTGTCGCAGTGTTGCCCATTTGGGTATGATGCAAGCGCTCATTGAACAGGGGTTCTCATTGAGTCGGATTGCTGGAAGCAGTGCGGGCGCCATCATTGGTGCGTTGCATTGTCAAGGTATTATGCCCAAAGAAATTTTGAAAATTCTTAATAACCTCAATTACTTTAGCTTTTTTAGACCAGCTTTGAATTGGCAGGCCTTTTTAAACTTGGAGAAAGTCATTGACTTTCTCAGTATTCATCTCCCTGTAGATGATTTTTCATCTCTTCATACTCCATTGGTGGTAGTTGCTACTGATTTGAAAAAAGAGAAAATTAAATATTTTAAAAAAGGGGAATTATGGAGACTCCTGATAGCATCTTGTAGTATTCCTGTAGTTTTTAGTCCTGTAAAAATGAAGGGTACTGCTTATGTTGATGGAGCTTTATTAAACAACTTACCGATTGAGCCTTTGAAAAAAAAATGCAATTATGTGATCGGTTTGAATTGCAATCCCATAGGCATAATACGGACCAGAGTAAATTGGAAAAAGCAACTTGAGCGTTCTTGGCTCTTGGCCATTTCTTCTAGAGATCGACTTAAAATAAAAAAAATAGGTTTATTTTGGGAGCCTCCTGAATTATCCAGCTATCATGTTTTTGATTTTAAGAGACTAGATACAATATTTGATTTAGGTTATGATTATGCCTTACAGCAGTTGAGTAAGGGGAAACCTGAATGTTTAATAAATAAATATGTTCGAAATTAAACGAAATTTTTTTAAGTTTTGCTTTTGGATTTTGGGATGGAAAGTGGTGGGAAATCCCCCTAAGATCAAAAAGTATATGATTACTGTGGCTCCTCACACGAGTGGATGGGATTTTTTAGTAGGTATTGCTGCAAAAAATATTGTCAGATTAGAAGGTCAGTTTTTGGGAAAAAAATCCCTATTTGACCTTCCCGTTATTGGACAAGTAATGCGTTACTGTGGGGGACATCCAGTGAATCGCACCACCAAGTCAAATGTTGTGGATAATGTGGCTGAATTGTTTCAAAAAAATGAAGAATTTGTGATGGTCATTGCTCCAGAGGGAACCAGAACTTATCAAAAAGAGTGGAAGACAGGATTCTATTTTATCGCGTTGAAAGCGAAGGTACCCATTGTCATGGCCGGTTTTGATTTTAAGAGAAAGCTCGTTGAGCTCAAGGAACCATTCATGCCCACTGGGGATGTGTTAAAAGACATCGAAATGATGAAGGGATACTATAGAACAATCACTGGGAAATATCCAGAATTGGGGATTCATTGATTATGAACTACCCCTTCAATACTTCTATAATAAATTAATTACTATTTCTTAGCCGTTACCTTCTTGGTGGTGGCTCGCTTGGTTCGTCTTTTGGGCACTACTTCAGGCTCAATGACTTCGATGACATCTGCTAAGATTCTACCGCAATGCTCACAAATAATGATCTTTTTCTTTTCTCTCACTTCCGCTTGCTTTTGAGCAGGGACGATATTAAAACATCCTCCGCAAGCATTTCGATTGACCGGTACTACAGCAAGTCCATTTCGCATATTTTTTCTGGTACGCTCATAAGATACGAGAAGCCGTACATCTGCTTTTTTGGCTAAAGATTCCCTTGACTTCAGATATTTTTTTTCATCCTCTTCTGATTCAGCAGTAATGGTTGAAAGTTCTTTTTTCTTGGCGACAAGATCTTTTTCTCTTTCTTCTAGACGATGCTTGGTTTCTTCTATCTCTGTATTCTTCAGTTCAATTTTACCATACGCTTCTTTGATCTTCTTTTCTAGAATTTGAATTTCAAGATGCTGCAGTTCCATTTCTTTGGTGATGGCGTCATATTCTCGATTATTTCGAACATTCATCTGCTGTTCTTCATATTTTTTTATGAATCTCTCAGCATCTTTGATGGCGGTTTTGTTGTTATCAATCAGGCTCTCGACATCAGTTAAGTCTTGATTTTGTTTTTCAACTCTTGTTTGATAACCTGTTATCTCATCTTCAAGATCCATTACTTCTTCAGGAAGTGCACCTCTGATCTTGATTAATTCATCTAGATCGATGTCAATTTTTTGTAATTTAGATAATGCCTCTAATTTTTTTGCTACCGAATGTTCCATGCAGAATTAAAAATAATTTATTGGATTTGTATTTACCTCAGATAAACGAACTGCAATATTAGTTAATTTTTCATTTAAAAAATCACATAACAATTGCTTTGTGAATACTTCGCTTTCATAATGTCCAATATCGGCAATGGTTATCCGACCATCGGCTTCAAAAAACTCATGATATTTAAAGTCGGCGCTGATGAAAATATCGGCCCCCAATTCACAAGCATCATTAAGTAAAAAGCTTCCAGAACCCCCACAAACAGCAATTTTTTCAACATTTTTAATTATTAAGGGTGTATGCCGAATATATTTTAGATCCATTGATAATTTGAGATGCTCAAGAAAATCCATGATCGGCATAGGATTTGATAATTGACCTATTAAACCAGCTCCTAAATTTTCTTGATTATTTTCTAATGAAGTTAAATAGTAGGCAACTTCCTCGTATGGATGTGCGGACTTGAGCGCAGATAAGACGATATCTTTTTTATGACGGGGTAAAATCACTTCAATTCTACTTTCTTTTACAGATTCAAGCTTATCTAAGCTACCCAAAGTAGGGTTTGCACCTGCTGCAGGTTTAAAAACACCTTCTCCTGTGATATTAAAACTGCATTCTTTGTAATTGCCGATATCACCCGCTCCCGCTTGATGTAGTGCCTTTAGTATCTTGGATTTGTACTCAATCGGCACAAAGGTTACCAGCTTGTGTAGTGTATTCGTCATGGGACGAAGGACTTGCCTTTGTGTTAATTTGAGTCTATGGGCAATCATCCCATTAACTCCATGCATAACATTATCTAAATTTGTGTGAATGGCATATATAGCCAAATCATTTTTTATGGCTTTAATCAAACATCTATTTACCCAATGATTTCCAGACAGTTTTTTAATACCCTTAAATACGATGGGATGGTGAGAGATGATCATATTGCATTGGTTTTTTAATGCTTCCTCTATGACTGATTCAGTGAGGTCGAGAGAGATCAGACAGCCCTTAATGGGCATCTCTTCATCACCAACGATGAGACCCGAATTATCATAAGATTCTTGAAAAGGCAGTGGAGCCCATTCTTGTAAGCTTTTCGTAATATCTTTGACCTTCATTTGATAGGTTTTATGGCTTGGTGGCAACTTATTTTATTTCCTTGTGCGTTAATATACGATCTTATTACAAGATTTCGCAATCATTTATATAACATTAAACAGAGAACTTCAATAAAATTTGAAGCGAATGTCATTGTTGTTGGAAATCTTGAGGTGGGAGGAACGGGTAAGTCGCCCATGATCGATTTTTTGATTCAACATTGTTTGAGTAAAAATAGGGAAATTGCTACATTAAGTAGGGGTTATGGGAGAAAAACGCATGGGTTTAGGTTGGGTAGTTCTTCAGATACGGCCGCAACCTTGGGTGATGAGCCGATGATCTATCAGAAAAAATATGGAGATCAAATTTCAGTAGCTGTAGCCGAAGCTCGAGCCATTGGCATTCCTTATCTCTTGGCACACAACAATGATATTGATGTGATTTTACTTGATGATGCGTATCAGCACCGATCAGTTGAGCCCAGCTTATCTATATTACTTTCGACATGTAAACGTCCTTTTTTCGACGATTTTTTGTTACCAACCGGTCGGTTGAGGGAAGCACGTCAAGGGGTACGTCGGGCGGATATTATCTGCTTCACCAAAGCTCCTGATGATATGAGTGACCAAGAACAGCAGCAGATGATCGCAAGGACACGAGCGTATCATCCCGACGCACCTGTTTTTTTTACCCACATAGCGTATGCACCTCTCATTTCTTTTGGAACAGCAGAGGCCAAACAAAAAGTGATCGGGATCGGAGGAATTGCGGATAACCAGGTATTTGAATCCTACTTAAAATCAAACTTTGAGGTAGTTAAGTTTTATGAATTTGCAGATCATCATGATTATAAGGCAGATGAGATCAATAAAATTGTCAAGGTTATGGCGCATCATGAGGCCATGCTCGTGACCACTGAAAAAGATTTCATCAAACTGGGTGACTTTAAAAACCTAAGAGCTAAAAGTTGTTTTTATTTGCCCATTGAAATTAAATTCATTAAGGGTCAGTCGAACTTTCTAAAATTGGTCGACGATACTATGAAAAAATATCCAAAGTATTGATGTTTAGAATTGTATTTTTAAAGTCAATTTTAATGGTTGCCCTCCTCATAGGATTGCCTTGCTCTAGTTTTTCACAAATCTTAGATGATTCTACTGTTTTGGTTTATGGCCCTTCAACTTTGAACGTAATTCTGGAGGAAAACTTGAAATCCAATAACAAGAGATTGGTTTTTATTGATACCCTTGTTGGAAACTTAGACCGATTTACCACTTATGGTAGATCAGATTATAAACTGCAAAATTTGGGAAATATAGGTACGGCGTTGTTTCCTGTGTTTTATGACTTGCCCAATGCCATTGGTGCCCACGCAGGTTACCATGCTTTTGATCCTTTGACTACGCAGCCCGCAGCTATTCAATATTATGATACCAAGTCACCTTTTATGAAATTAAATGTAGTATTTGGTGGAAAAAACAGGTCCTTAGCCAACTTTAGTTTTACACAAAACATTCAACCTGATTGGAATTTTGGCTTTGAGTATTACCGAAGTACAGCTGATAAACAAATTGGAACTGAAACAATTAATGATAGAAATGTGATCAATACGGTTTTGAATGTACATTCCAGTTATAGGCATCCCAATAAGCCTTATCAAGTCTTATTTAATCTGATGTACTTCAACAATGACGTGGATGAAACAGGAGGTTTGTACTTTGATGAGGTAGATTCTTTGATAGATAAAGAAGATAAATTTCAGTATGAAAATAATTCTATTTTTCTAGAAAATGCCAAAGTGAAGGATTCAAGACTAACTTTTCATTTGTACCAGCAATATGATTTATTCAAAAACTTCCAATTGTATCATCAATTTGATCAAGGAAAGCAGGTAAACTTATTCAGTGACTTTAATGAGAACAATAGAGGAGGAGGTGATTACAAGGATTATTATGATCAGTTTTTGATTGATCCGGACAGCACTTATCAGAAGTCCACTTTTCATACCCTCTCCAATGAGGTCGGTTTGATTGGAAAACTGTCTTCTATTTTTTACCGTTTTTATATAAAAAACAGAGTGGTCAATCATGAAGCACTGTATTTTAATCCCATGTCTAGAAAAGTAGAAAATTACCTAGGGGGTAGGGTTGATTTTAGATGGAAAGAGATTTTTGAAATACAAGGATCAGCAGAACTCATGCAAACGGGTGAATATAATTTTAAGGGATCATTGAAAAGTGAATTAATTAATTTAGAGTATAAAAGCATGCTTTATCAGCCCTCTTCATTGAAGCAACGCTTTTT
>CAJJBF010000014.1 GCA_905182375.1 Flammeovirgaceae bacterium UBA4465 | reverse complement strand
TACCATTGTAGAAAACTCCTTTTTTAATATCTAAAGCAGGTTTTTGGTGTTTGATGTCATAGATAAGGCTGTACGCCTTCAGGTTGGCTGCTGGAACTACGTAATCGTTGAAGAAAAATGCAGCTATAGTCAAGACCAAAATGAAAAAAAATATAGGTCTCAATGTCCTAGTAAGAGATATACCAGCACTTTTTATGGCTGATAACTCAAAATTTTCTCCCAGATTGCCAAAGGTCATCAAAGAGGAAATTAAAACACCTAGTGGAAGTGCATTTGGAAGAATATTGATACTGAAATAAAAGAGTAACTCCCCAAAAACTTTGAATCCCAAATTTTTTCCAACAAAATCGTCGAAATACTTGAGCATATATTGGACCAATAGAATGAAAGTCGCAACAATCGTTGTCAAGAAAAATGGACCAATAAAAGATTTAAGAATGAGTTTATCCAGCCTCCTCATTTTCTCTCAACATTGCTCTTCAAATGAGAAACAAAGATGTTTTATAACAATTAACCACCAACAATTTCTTTCAAGTCATGTATCAAACCCTCCCATAGATCGGAGATTTCTTGATCATCTAAATCAGAATAGTCAGTAATTTTTATATAAACCTCTTGGGTCAGTTCATTCATTTCCAGTCGAATTTCGATGGAATTTAAATCGTCATCATCTTCTCCCTCAAACTCAAATTTAATATGTTGATTGGCTTTGATCGAAACAATTCTGGCCCTATTTACCTCGCCATCCCAAAGCATGGTATATACTTTGTCTTCTGTGATATTGACGTCATCTGCAAACCACTGCGAAAGTCCAGATGCAGTACTGATATAAGGAAACAACATTTTCCGTGATGCATTGATGCTGTATTCTCCTATAAACTTACTTTTATTCATAAAAAAAGATTTTCGACAAGGTAATAAAAAATATTAGCCCAATCATAATTAATAATAATTTGTTGTTAAATTGCGCTCCTTTCAATGTTTGTATTAAGACATGGCGAGGTAGCTCAGTTGGTTAGAGCGTCGGATTCATAACCCGGAGGTCAGGGGTTCAACTCCCCTCCTCGCTACTAATATAAACATCTTTTAGAGCTACCACTATTCTTTCATCTTTATTTTTTATTTTCCTTTTTTTGTTGCCCTATTTTATTGTTGAATAAAAATATGGAAATAACATAATAAATTATAGCTAATTTCAATTATTCAGTAGACGAGATCAGAACTTCCCATTCTTTGGTCAATTGATCTAATTCATTCTTCACTTTTTGAAATTGATCATTTAACTTGGAAAGTTTATCACTATCCTGATAAACCTCTGGTTGGGTCATCTCTGTTTCTAAAGATTTTATCAATGCCTCTCGTTCCTGTATTTGATATTCTACATCAACCATCTGCCTTTTCAACGTCCTCTGAGATTTGGGGTTGATTGGTTTTTCTTTGACTTTGGTCTTTGATTTTTTCTCTTTTTTTACAGCCAATTTCGTTGGTGATGTACGCTGACTCATCCACCACTGATATTCTTCATAAGTACCCGGATATTCCTTTAGTTGATGATCTTCAATCCACCAAATTTTGTTGGCCACCTTCGTGATAAAATGCCTGTCGTGTGAAACCACCAAAAATGTACCCTCATATTGCTGCAAAGCCTGCACCAAAATACCTACCGAAAGCATATCTAGGTGGTTAGTGGGCTCATCGAGTAATAAAAAGTTGGCTTCAGAGATCAGGGCTTTGGCTAGAGCTACTCGAGATTTCTCACCTCCGGAGAGCACCTTTATTTTTTTGAATACTTCATCTCCACTGAACAAAAAGCATCCCAAAACACCCCGTAATTCTTGCTCATTTTTACCGGTTCCTTCCTGTTTGAGCTCTTCAACGAGGTCATTGTTGATGTTAAGCGCCTCCAGTTGATGCTGGGCATAAAAGGACATCAATACATTGTGACCTGTTTCCACTTGACCTTCATGGGCTTCGGTACCTGCTATGATACGTAAAACAGTTGATTTGCCCTTACCGTTTGCACCAATCAATGCCACCTTATCCCCACGCTGCAAACCGAGAGTTGCCTTTTCTAAAATATCTAAATCTCCATAAGACTTACTAATGTCTTGAAGTCGCTTTACATGGCGTCCCGACTGAGTCTTAAAATTAAATTTAAAATTGACCTGCATGTTTTCGTCAACAACTGCTTCAATCCTATCTAATTTTTCCAATTGCTTTACCTTGGACTGGGCCTGTTTGGCCTTAGTCGCTTTTGCTTTGAATCGCTCTATGAATCTTTCAGCTTCTTTGATTTTTTGCTGTTGATTTTCAAAAGCATTTTGCTGTACCTCATTGCGTAATTCTTTTTCTTCAAGATAATAATCGTAATTACCCGAGTACAAATTGAGTTTACTCGCATATACTTCAACTATTTTATTGACCGTGCTGTTGAGAAAGGTGCGATCGTGAGAAACAATGATATACGCCCCTTCGTAACTCTGTAGGTAAGACTCAATCCACTGTATAGAAGGCAAATCTAAGTGGTTGGTAGGCTCATCCAGCATCAGTAGGGAAGGCTTCTCTAAAAGCAACTTAGCCAACATGACGCGCATCCTCCACCCTCCCGAAAACTCTCTAAGTGGTCGTTTAAGGTCTGCCGTCTTGAATCCTATGCCCTCCAACAATTCCTCCGCTTGAGACTGAATCGTATAGCCATCAGCCGCTTCAAACTGCTCCTGCAATAAAGACAGTCTTTCGAGTAATTTATCTGTGTAATTCACTTCCATTTCCTTGAGAATGACGTCTATTTGATGTTGCAAATCAAGGGCCTGATGAAAAGCCTGCATGGCTACTTCAAGAATGGGCTCATCACTTTGGTAGGATAGCAGATCTTGATTCAAAAATCCAATCGACGTACTTTTACTTTGAGAAATATTTCCTGAAGCCAATTCTACCTCTCCCACCAGCATCTTGAGCAAAGTAGATTTACCCGTACCGTTGAGGCCAATAAGACCTATTTTGTCTTTGGGTGTGATGAATAAAGAAGCGTCCTCATAGAGAATTCGCTCACCTAGGTAATAACTAATATTATCAATACTGATCATGCGGGCGCAAAGGTAGACAAGACCCTTCTTTTATGCCAAATTCAGCTCTCATTACTTAAAAATAAATCATTACATCAAGTCTTACCCTCTTGAGGGTACAAAATATTTAAAGAGAATCGTCATAAACTTTTTTTATGAACTGAATTGATTCTAGGGGCCGGCTGTTATTAATGGGTATGAATTCTATAAAAATACGTTAAAAGATCAACTGATGGGTTTCACATCATTAAGCCCTACATCTGACTCCCACACTGATCTCAAGCACGCTACCGATTCACTTACCTGAAGATATGGGTCTATATAACTGAAGAAAAATTATCTTTGTTGTATTAATAAAAAGAAGATGTCAAATAAAGAAGTTTATATCGTGTCTGCGGTTCGTACCCCCCTGGGTAGTTTTGGTGGAATGTTTGCCAATGTATCAGCGACTGAATTAGGTACCGCAGCGATTAAAGGAGCCTTAGAAAAAGGAAATATTGACCCAAAAAATGTTGACGAAGTTTTTATGGGTAATGTCTGCTCGGCCAATTTAGGCCAAGCACCCGCTCGTCAAGCTGCCCTGGCCGCTGGTATTCCGAATACCGCCCCTTGTACTACGGTAAATAAAGTCTGCGCCTCTGGTGCCAAATCTATCATGTTCGCTGCCCAAAGCATTATGTTGGGTCAAGCGGATGTTTTAGTCGCAGGGGGCATGGAAAACATGTCTGCCATTCCTTATTATATTCCCAAAGCCAGATATGGTTATAAATATGGCAATGCAGCCTTGATCGACGGATTACATAAAGATGGTTTACTAGATCCCTATGATGAAATCGCAATGGGTGTCTTTGCTGATCAAACGGCTGCAAAATACGATATCACAAGAGCAGAACAAGATGCCTATGCCATTCGCTCTTACCAAAATACTGCTTTAAATACTGAAAATGGTGTTTTATCCAATGAAATAGTAGGAGTTTCTGTACCACAAAGAAGAGGCGAAACCAGACTCATCCTTGAAGATGAAGAGTACAAAAATGTCAAATTTGAAAAAATCCCCCAATTGCGTGCTGCATTTTCACCAACCGGCACGGTGACCGCGGCTAATGCATCAACGATGAATGATGGGGCGGCAGCCTTGATTTTGGCAAGTCCTACCGCAGTCAAAAAATATGATTTAAATCCATTGGCAAAAATTTTATCTTTTGCAGATACCGCCCATGAACCGGCATGGTTTACCACGGCGCCTACCCTTGCCGCTCCAAAGGCCTTGGCTCTTGCTAAGTTAAATTTTGGCGATGTCGATTATTTCGAGGTCAATGAGGCTTTTTCTGTGGTACCTCTGGCTTTTAACAAGATATTGAATATCGATATCAAAAAGGTAAATGTACATGGCGGCGCCGTTTCTTTGGGTCATCCTTTGGGTGCCTCAGGAGCGAGAATTGTCACTACGCTACAAAATGTATTGCAATCTAAAGATGCCACTATTGGTTGTGCCGCTATTTGCAATGGTGGCGGAGGTGCGAGTGCTCTGATTATTGAGCGCGTATAATTTTTTACTGAGAAAAGCCCATTTCAACGATGCATGCTTGCTCGGTTTAGGGGGTTAATAAATAAGGATCATGCTTTTTAGAAAAACTGTGCGAAAGTGATTTTTAATCATTATTCTCATTTTTTTGTGTGGTGTCTGATCACTCAATCTACGGTTAAGAATGAAGTTTCAATCCTGTCTTTAAATTACCGCCTCTTCTTTATCCCTGGATCCAGGTTTCTGGAACGCATTCCACCGAAAAAGAAATACAAATATTTTTATGATCGCTCATAAATAATTGATAATATCTTTTTGTAATTCAAGCCTATTTATTTGCGCCCTCGATAAATATTTTCTGCAATACTTTTTTGGTGACTTTGCCCATTACATTTCGGGGGAGATCAGTCTGAATTAAATATTTTCGAGGTATTTTGTAGTCAGGTAATTTATCTTTTAGCCATTCCTTTATTGCTGTAGTGGTTTCTTGATCACGGGTCATGATAAGACTTGCCCCTATGATTTCTCCCCATTCCTCATCCGGAATACCTACTACGGCACAGTCTTCAATAGCTGGATGCTTCCTGAGCACTTCTTCGATCTCCAAAGCAGATATTTTATAACCTCCTGATTTGATGATGTCAACTGAATTTCTACCCAATATTTTATAACTACCTTTTTCAAAAACAGCTATATCACCCGTTTTGAACCAGCCATCTATAAAGGATCCTTCGGTTTCGCTTGGTTTCTCCCAATATTCTTTAAAAACATTGGGCCCTTTGACTTGAATTTCTCCTGATATGCCATCGACTACCGTATGGTTATTTTCATCTGCTATTCTTATCATAACCCCGACAAGGGCTAGGCCAATATGACCAGACTTTCGAGTTCCTCTATAAGGATTACTTATGGCCATACCCATTTCGGTCATCCCGTATCGTTCTAATAAAGTATGACCACTGATCTTTTCCCACTCCTCAAGGGTGGAAATCGGTAAAGCCGCAGATCCCGACACCATCAGCCGAAAATCCTTAAAGGAAGCAGTTATTTTTTGTTGGTCTGCTGCGGTTAATTCCTTCCAATAATGAATGAGGCGATAATAAATCGTTGGAACGGCCATGAACAGATTGACCTCTTGTCTACAAAAGACATCGAATACTTTTTTTGCCTCAAATTTCTCTAAGAATTCACAACAAGCCCCACTCCACAGTGCACAACTTAAAACATTAATGATCCCATGTACGTGATGAAGTGGGAGAATATTTAAGATGTGATCTTCTTTTGTCCATTCCCATGAGGTCACTAAGGACTTAATCTGAGCTTCAATGTTTTGGTGGGTACTCACCACTCCTTTGGGTTTGCCTGTAGTGCCACTGGTATAAATGATCATGCCTCTCCGATCAAGGGAAATCTGTGGCAGCCTCGGCTTTTCCTCCTCCACTGACAGCATTACAGCTTCTATGGAAATTCTTCGTAATTCGAAATCTTGAAATAGAGGCTCAATAAGTGCTCTGTAACCATATGAAAAAACCACTGCCTCAGCCTGAGCATCTTCAGTGACATACTTTATCGCATCGTAAGGATGTTTGACGCAAAGTGGGACCGCAATGCCGCCTGCACGCCAAATCCCCCATTGAATACATGCGTATTCAAAACTAGGGGCCACGATAAAAGCAATTCTAGCCTCATTAAGGTCTTTTCTATCTTCTAAAAGAGCAATAGCAATTTTTTGTGATGCATCCAAAAGTTGCCGATAGGTATAACTTTGATTATTATCACTAATCGCTATTCGGTCTAGGTGATTAAAAGCATTTTCAATAAGAGTTATCATGAGATTTAGTATTTATCCTTTGTCCGATTTTGATAAATTTTTTTTAAAGAATGAAAAAAATTCACTGCTCAAGAGGTGTAAAAATAACAAAGAATCAAAAATGACTAGCTAACACTTTTTTTAAGAATCTCTCAAATTCATTTAGTCCAGGTGCACTGCTAAAATTAAATTACTCTAAAACGTTTGTTCATTTAATCCATTCAAAGATAATCCTAAAGAATCTTTTGTTTTTTTGATGTCACTCAAATCCATAAACGATTAATTTTACTATCTCAATCAGTGAAACTTTTATCTATTTTCTGTGTAAGCAATAGCAAAATATCGTTATCCATGAATGCTGCTAATCTATCTAGAATCTATTTTTCATATTTTTACACTCCTTTTAATCCTTATCTTTGGAGGAGTCAGGGATAGCTGGCCTGAAGAATATGACGCCATGAATTTCACTTATCCCTTCATTAAAAGCATCTATTTTATGAATCTTCTGTTTTTTTTACAAAAAAAAGTATAGATTGAATTCTAAAATTGAATGAAAAAATCAAATGATACCTCGCTCAATCTATTTGCTTTTCAGTTACTTATCATTCTCTTTTACTCAAGGGCAAGACGTTGCTTCAGGGAAATGCCTACTTTCAACTCAGGTGACCGACTTTGACCAAATCTCATAAACCAATGCCCAACTTACTCGTATGAAATATGACAGTTTCTATTGGTTTTTCTCAAGCACTGATCACCAATATCGATGGGAAAATTCTATTGTGCTCGATCAAGGTGAAATGTATGCTATCAAAATCTTTAAATCTACTCCCCTATTCATTTTTAAGAATTTAGGTATTCCTGAGCAAATGAATTGGATTATCATGAATTATTCATTCAAAATTAAAGTAATCCAAGGTTAATTAAACATGCCGAGAGAATTCCAAATAAGTACCACTGAGGCCTATGAGGATTTATTTGGAACTTGGTATTCATTTTATCTCTAATAGTGCTGAAATTCCTGAAAATGATCTTGCAGGTTTAGATGAGATGTATAGTAGCCTTTCAAAAAGCAAATATTGTCGCATTGAAATTGCCTCTCATACAGATGATGTAGGTAATGAGGAAAGTAAACTGCGACTGTCTCAGCGGCACTCTGACGCAGTCAAAGCCTATTTGGTCTACAAGGGAATCTATGAATCTCCAATCTTAGCCAAAGGATACGGAGAAAAACAACCGAAAACATCCAATGATACCGATCTGGATAAAGCAAGCTATTGATGGACAGAACTCCGATTCATTCAGTAAACAATTAAACTGATGCATTGGCGTCTTACAATATGTAAATGAGTACCTTAACGGATGATAATAAATAACGTTTAAATTTTGAATAATATGAAGTCACTATTTTTTTTAACCCTACCCTTTATCATCCTAGCGTGTACTGATCCCGCCTCGCAAGTTTATTCAAATCAAGCAAGTTTGACTTCAGAAGAGGGTCTCTTTCTAGATTCTCTTCTAATGCCAAAGGGCTTTCAAGTGGAAGTGTACGGCCGCGTAGACAATGCCCGATCTATGGCCATGAGCCCGGATGGAACGCTGTTTGTTGGCAATAAGGCCAATGGTTCCGTTTATGCCCTCCAAGACAGAAACAATGATATGAAAGCGGATACGCTGTATACTATAGCCAAGGATTTAATCATGCCTAATGGAATTGCCTTCAAAGATGGCGCACTGTATGTTGCTGAAATAGATAAGCTATGGCGCTATGATGCTATTGAAGATAACTTAAATGATCCCAAAGCCACTTTAATATACAATGACTTCCCTGAAGACAGCCATCATGGATGGAAGTACATCGCTTTCGGGCCGGATGGTAAATTATATGTACCCGTAGGTGCCCCTTGTAATGTTTGCGAAACCAAGGATGATACCTATTATGCCTCAATTATCAGTATGGATGCCGATGGAACCAATCGAGAGATAGTGGCCAAAGGCGTACGGAATACCGTTGGTTTAACTTGGCACCCAATAACTGGAGAAATGTGGTTTACGGATAATGGTAGAGATTTACTCGGTGATGACTTGCCTCCTTGTGAATTGAATCGACTCAGTGCGGCAGGTCAACATTTTGGATTTCCTTATTGCCATGCTGGGCTCATATTAGATCCTGAATTTGGTCAAGATAAAAGTTGTGAAAATTATACCTCTCCAGCATTCAATTTAGGGCCACATGTTGCTCCTTTAGGTCTTAAGTTTTACACGGGAAATATGTTTCCGCCTTCTTATAAAAATAAAATAATCATTCCTGAACATGGCAGTTGGAACCGATCCAAAAATGCTGGCCACACGGGACATAAACTATCCCTTGTCACCGAGGAGAATGGCGTTGGCATCCATTACGAAACTTTTGTTGAAGGTTTTTTAAATAAGAGCACGAATACTGCTTGGGGACGTCCCGTGGATATTTTGGTACTTGAAGATGGTTCAATACTCCTCTCAGATGACAAAAGTGGAACAATATATAGGATGAGTTATCTAGGATGAACAAAATATCGATTTACTTCATCATAGGAGTAAATCTGTACTCGATGGAACAAGAAATAAGACGACCTTCAGAGAGACCTAAATACTTTGTTTTTAACTTAACCGATTTGAATAAATTAATTCCTATCAAATTCTATTTGCTGATGATACATTTTGCATTTTCTTTATTCGCTATATATATTGCTTTGAAAAATACAATGGAGGATGCTTAGAGAACGCCTACATATTGATATCTATACTGCAATTCTGTAAATAAATAATTTTATATGGAGCTATATAACTCATTTTTAGGCAACTCACCCCATTGGTATAAAAAAACGATTTTAGCCTTTTTAGTGCTCAATCCATTTTTGCTTTTGATCATAGGACCCACAGCTACCGGCTGGCTCATTATTGGTCAATTTATATTGACTTTGGCCATGGCCCTTAAATGTTATCCCCTCCAATCTGGAGGCTTGATCGCACTGGAAGTGGTATTAATGAAAATGACCAGTCCTGAAACAGTATTCCATGAAATAGAGGGAAATTTAGAAGTGCTTCTCCTATTGGTGTTTATGGTTGCCGGTATTTATTTTATGAAGCCTCTATTGATGTTCATTTTTGGTAAAATATTTATAAAAGTACGCTCTAAAATTGTGCTATCCCTACTTTTTTGTTTTATCTCAGCTTTTTTAAGTGCTTTTTTAGATGCCCTCACGGTCACTGCAGTGCTGATCAGTGTTTTTGTTGGTTTTTACCAAGTGTATCATACAGTTCACTCAAGTCCAAGTGACTACAGCGGAAGCAATACTCTAGATAAGGAAGAACTAAGTGGGGAAACATTAGACCAATTTAGAAGTTTTTTGAGAAGTTTAGTCATGCATGGAGCTGTAGGTACCGCCTTGGGTGGTGTTTGTACCATTGTTGGTGAACCTCAAAATTTATTAATTGGTGAAAAACTAGGATGGGATTTTATGCAATTCTTTTATGCTATGGCTCCTATTACCCTGCCAGTTTTAGCTTCCGGTCTGTTGACTTGTGTATTATTGGAGTTGAGTGGGAAGTTTGGTTTCGGAGCTAAATTACCAAAACTTGCAAAAAACATCATCGAAAGTTTTTTGATAGATGAAGATAATAATAGGTCAAAAGGAGAAAAATACGCCCTGATCATTCAAGCCATTTCTGCTGTATTTCTAATTGTGGCTTTGGCCTTTCACCTTGCTCCCGTAGGGCTCATAGGTTTGACTATAATTGTGTTGCAAACTGCTTTAACAGGCATTACTGACGAACATCGCATCGGACATGCGTTTGAAGAGGCTTTACCGTTTACTGCGTTATTGGCGGTCTTTTTTGTCATCGTAGGAATGATTCACGATTTGCATTTATTCAAACCCATTATACAATCTGTTTTGGAACAAGATAAATCTATGCAACCCGCCTTATTCTATGCCGCCAATGGCGTATTATCTATGATCAGCGATAACGTTTTCGTAGCTACGGTGTACATCAACGAAGTGAAGACTGCCTTTGATTCAGGTTTGATCACTAGAAAAGAATTTGAAACTTTGGCCATCGCCATTAATACGGGAACCAACCTCCCTAGCGTGGCAACGCCCAATGGACAAGCTGCCTTTCTGTTTTTATTGACCTCCGCACTCGCACCGGCCATAAGGTTGTCTTATGTTAAAATGATTTGGATGGCACTCCCCTATACCATCGTTTTAGGGCTTGTAGGCCTTATGGGAGTAGTTTATTTCTTATAAATAAATTCTCAAAAATATAAATAAATATCATATGGTGTTAAATGACATTAGAATGAATATTTGTTCTGAATTCTATAAAGTGAAGTGATCAGTCTAATTACAGACATCAGTTTTATGTAAATCGCTTATATTCACCTCTCAATTAATTTTTTCCATAAGAATCGTTTAATATAAAAAAATCATTCCATACATTGATTCAAATAAAAAACATCACCAAGTCATTTGGTCAAAAAAAAGTCCTCAACCATATCTCTGGAACTGTTAAAAAAGGTGCGCTCATATCTTTGGTAGGAATGAGCGGTTCAGGAAAAACAACCCTATTAAAAATAATTGCAGGCTTGATCGAATCTGATTCAGGATCTATTTATTTGAACAAAAAAAAACTTCAGGGACCAAAAGAAAAACTGATTGCGGGTCATGAAGAAATAAAATTAGTTTTCCAAGATTATGCGTTGAAGCCAAATATGTCCGTAGAAGAGAATCTTAACTATGCCCTACTTGAATATGGAGAGGTTTATAAAAAAAATAGAGTTGAACAGCTCATCGAAATGTGCGGTTTGGAATCACTGAGACCACAACATCCTCAAGAACTATCTGGAGGGCAAAAACAACGGGTTGCTTTTGCCAGGGCATTGGCAAATGAACCGGAAGTTATTTTGATGGATGAACCATTCAGTAACCTTGACCCTTTGACAAAGCAAAATTTATTGATAGAAACTAAATCACTGGCAAAAAAAACAGGTACCACTGTGATTTTGGTAACCCATGACACCCGCGATGCCATGGAAATCGCCGATGAAATATGGGTTTTAGATAATGGATCGATCACTCAGAAAGGAAAGCCTCGTGAGGTTTATCAATATCCAAAAACTCCTCAAATTGCACGTCTTTTCGGGATTATAAACCTTCTAAGTGAAAGTGAAAGTCATGAACTATTAAACATCAAATGCTCGACTGGAATTTGGATTGAAAATGTAGAAATTAATTCTAAGGGAATGATCAAAGGTTGCGTAAAAGAGGTCATCTTCAATGGAGGAAATCATAAGTTATTGATTTCCGTTCATCAGGACCTCGATTTGATGGCATTTGATGAGGTAAAGGTCTACCGACCTGGTGATCCCATTCAATTGACTATAGATCCAAAAGAAATCATTATTTTTGAATAAAGTAAGGAAATGATAGGCATCCCGACATGAAAAGACCTTTAGCAAAGTACGTATTCATACTTATCTTGATTTATAGTTTGGGTTGTCAGCCTTTAGAAAAAGAAAATGCCGTTACCGATCCTTTTAAGCAGATAAAAGATTCGAAAGCTAAATCCGTACTCATAAAGACCATTAAAAATGCAGGTGGTTTGGATACTTGGCAGCGCATCAAAAATCTTACTTATGTCAAACATGGAATCCTCTATTTTGCTGACGGTAGCATTGAAAAAGATAACGTTCAGCTTCATCGATATAAATTTTACCCTCAATTTTCAGCTGAAATAACCTGGGAAGAAAATGATCTTCATCACCGTATTACTTACAGTACAGATGGGGCAAGGCAATTTCAAAACAACATCCTTACAGAAAAAGACCCGACGCAAACAGTCATGAGTTCACTCTATGTATTAGGTATGCCTTTTAAACTACTAGATGCAGGTACGGTATTAACTGCGCTTAGATCTGTAATTTTACGGAGTGGTCAGCAGGCTCATGCTATAAAAGCCAACTATAACCCTAAAGAAAATAGCAATCATTCAACTGCAGAAGAATGGATCTATTATTTTGATGAAAATAACGCTGCCTTTTTAGGATCATTGGTCTTTCACCCTCCCACCTACGCTTATATTGAAAATCTAAAGTTTACAGATCATTTGCCCATCAAATTACCATTGCATAGAAAATCATATCGTACCAATAGACATCGAGAAATCGAATACTTGAGGGCTGAGTTCCAGTACTCTGAATACAAAATCACATTCTGAGAAGGCATAAATTTTGAATTTGGACAAATCACTCATCCTTCAACTCTTAATCCCCCTAACAATGGTTAACTTAGCTTTTAAAATTCAATGTAACCCCTATTTATCATTTCTTAAATGGCCATATTAAAACCGCTAAGTTGGCTTCAAGATTATTCTACAACTAAATTAAAAGGGGATATTTTTGCTGGACTAACGGTGGGCGTTTTGTTAATTCCCCAAAGTATGGCCTATGCCTTAATAGCAGGTCTACCCGTTATTTATGGTTTGTATGCCTCCCTCGCTCCTCAAATAATGTATGCATTATTTGGGTCGTCTAGACAACTTTCAGTTGGCCCCACAGCTATGGATTCATTGCTTATCGCAAGCGGATTAGGGATATTGGCGGTCATTGGATCCCAAGAATACATCCAATTAGCAATCATTTTAACCCTCATGGTAGGTATTATTCAGACTTTTCTGGGTTTTATGAGAATGGGATTCATAACCCAATTACTATCTAAACCCATCATTAGTGGATTTACCTCTGCTGCTGCCATTTTAATAGGCCTGAATCAATTGGGGCCCTTATTAGGCATAGATATGGAAAAAGGAAATATCATCGTCCTATTCATCAGTATCGTCACCAATTTAGCAAATATCGATATATTAACCGCATCTATAGGTTTGTTTTCCATTCTATTATTGTATGCCTTTAAAAAGTGGGCGCCAAAATTACCGGGAACATTAATCATCGTTTTTACTTCCATTGGGATGGTTCATTTTTTAGAGCTGCACCTTTCAGGTCTCAATGTCATTGGCGAAATTCCCATGGGCTTACCACGCTTCAATTTGCCAAAGATCGATCTAGGGCAGATGACGCTCCTTTTGCCTTTGGCACTCACACTCGCACTGATTTCATTCATTGAATCTTTTTCAGTAGGTAAAAACCTTGCCTTACAGTCAAAAGATCATATAGTCAATGCAAATACTGAATTGGTCGCTTTAGGGAGTGCTAATTTTATCGGTGCTTTTTTCATGAGCTTTCCCGTTACCGGTGGATTTGGGAGATCTGCAGTAAATTTCAGCGCAGGAGCTCAAACCCCTTTTTCGGGGGTCATTAGCGCCTGCCTAATCGCATTGACCTTACTTTTTTTTACAGATATTTTTGCGCTCCTGGCTTATCCTGTTTTGGCCGCGATCATTTTGGTGGCTCTCAGAAATTTAATTGATTTTAAATATCCTTATGAACTGTCAAGGACGCATTTACTTGATTTTTTTATGCTTAGTTTTACCCTTATTATTACCCTATTCTTTGGGATGATATGGGGTATTTCCTCTGGAATGGGCCTATATGTACTCCTACTCGTATACAAATCTATTTTCCCTAAGATTCAAGTCAAGCCCTTTGATGAAAAGGGAGAAGCATTACCAGTCCCTACTGAGAATAGCAAAACTACTAAAAATCATCCCCTGGTCATTTTGAAAATTGATACTCCTATAATTACCATTAATATCGAATCAATTGAGCAGCAAATAAATCAGCACATGATCCTCTCAAATCCTGATAGTCATGTGTTATTAATAGACTTAAGCACTGTTCAGTATATAGATAGTAGCGGTATCAAGGGAATTAAACGGCTCATAATGCAATTAAATGAAAAAAATATAAGAATTTTATGGTACTCGCTGCATCCTCCTTTAGACGCAATCTTTACTGTAAAAAAAATGATTACTGGACCTATGGAAAAAACTCTTTTTAAAGATTCAACGGCAGCGATTGAGTTCTTAAGAAAAGAAGGTAATTAGTCCCGAAGAAATTAATAAAATGATATGAAAATTGAACAAATCTATACAGGATGTCTGGCGCAAGGGGCCTACTACGTAGAAAGTAAGGGTGAGGTGGCAATTATTGATCCATTAAGAGAAATTGACCCTTATTTAGAGAAAGTGAAAAAAGAAAAATCGAAAATTAAGTATATTTTTGAAACTCATTTTCATGCAGATTTTTTATCGGGTCATCTAGATCTAGCAAATAAATCAGGAGCTGACATAGTCTATGGACCTGAGGCTCATACGGATTATGACATCATTATGGCCACAGATCATCAAGTTTTCCATCTGGGGAAAGTAACCTTACAAGCCTTACATACTCCAGGTCATACCCTAGAAAGCACTTGCTATTTACTAAGGAATGAAGAAGGGAAGGCCCATGCATTGTTTACTGGTGATACTTTATTTATTGGAGATGTTGGACGTCCTGATCTGGCCATAAAAACCTCCTTTACGAAAGAAGATTTAGCCGGGATGCTCTTTGAAAGTCTTCGAAATAAAATAATGCCTTTGCCAGACGATATCATCATTTATCCTGCTCATGGTGCAGGATCTGCCTGTGGAAAAAACATGAGTAATGAAACACAAGATCTTTTAGGGAATCAAAAGAGGACAAATTATGCCTTAAGGGCTGACATGACCAAAGTAGAATTTATCAAAGAAGTTACTGAGGGCATCCTACCTCCACCCCAGTATTTTGCAAAAAATGCACAATTAAATAAATCAGGAATTAAAAGTATCGATGGGGTATTAAAACAAGGAATGGTTGCATTGGATATAGACCTCCTTGAATCATTGGTCGAACATGAAAAGGCACTTGTATTGGATACGCGAGAACCAGAGGAATTTGCTCAAGGCCATATACCCAACGCCATTTTTATAGGCATCAAGGGAAGTTTTGCTCCCTGGGTAGGTGCTTTGATAAATGACTTGAATCAGCCTATTGTTTTCATTGCAAGTAAAGGAATGGAAAAAGAGGTCATTACCCGACTGTCAAGAGTGGGCTATGATCATACATTAGGCTATCTTGAAGGAGGGTTTACTGCTTGGGTTCATGCGGGTAAAGATGTGGAAACCATCACTTCAATTTCAGCAGAAACATTCTCAAAGCAATACTCAAAGAAGTCCCTAAATGTAATAGATGTTCGTAAACCTGGCGAATTCCAAGCAGAACAAATCAATGGTGCTCAAAACATTCCATTAGACTTCATTAATAATCATCTGGAATTACTAGATAAACAAACCGAATATCACATCCACTGTCTTGGAGGCTATCGCTCTATGATATTTAATTCGATACTCAAATCAAGAGGTTATCATCAGTTGATTGATATTGAAGGAGGTATTCGTAGCATTAAAGAAACTGAAGTTCCTACAACGGTAAGCCAAATTTCCTGATGACTATGTTGAAAAAAAATGTGAAATGAAAAGTTCAACTAAAATATAATGGAGTTCTAATAATGCTATCTAGCATTTTATATCTACAAAAAATTTACTAAATACTCATTGACGCTTCTGCCGCTTTTATGAACCGTACTGAACGCATAATAATTTACAAATGAACTTAAAAAGCCAAACTGATTCCATGCCCTACCATTATATCATTATCGGTGGCGGATCTGCTGGTGCCGTCTTGGCCAATCGATTAAGTGAAGATCCATCGAATAACGTACTCGTCCTCGAAGCAGGAAGACCTGATTATAAGTGGGATTTCCGAATACATATGCCCGCAGCACTTACTTATCTACTCACAGGTAATAATTATAATTGGGGTTATACATCCGATCCTGAACCGTTTATGTATGATCGTAAAATCGCGCAACCTAGAGGGAAAGTATTAGGAGGATCGAGTTGTATCAATGGAATGATTTGGATCCGAGGAAATGCCATGGACTATGAAAAGTGGGCTGGAGATAAAGGGCTTGAGCATTGGGACTATGCACATTGTTTACCCTATTTCAAAAAAGTAGAAACCCGCCTGATGGGAGGTGATGATTATAGAGGAGATCAAGGTAATTTAAAACTTACTACCCCTACTTGCGAAAATCCACTATTTGATGCTTTTTTTAAGTCCGTACAGGAAGCCGGTTATCCCTTAACTGATGACGTAAATGGATTTCAACAAGAGGGCTTTGGACGGTTTGATCAAACTATCTATAATTCGCGTAGGCTCAACGCAGCGCGTGCCTATATCCATCCGGTTAAAAATCGTAAAAACTTGACAGTCATTACACAAGCCATGGTCTTGCGTATCTTATTTGATGGCCAAAAAGCCATCGGTGTCGCTTTCAAAAAAGGTAATAAAATAAAAAAGATCTTTGCTCAAGAAATCATATGCTGTGGAGGTGCGATCAATTCACCTCAACTACTTCAACTATCAGGAATTGGTCGTGCAGATCATTTAAAAAAACTAGATATACCGGTCATAAAAGATCTTCCTGGAGTTGGTGAGAATCTGCAAGATCATTTAGAAGTATATGTACAATGGGCCTGTAAAAAGCCCGTGAGCTTATACCCTTCCTTGAATCCGTGGCGAGCCCCAAAAATTGGATTTGATTGGCTTTTTAGAAAAAAAGGAATTGGCGCTACTAATCATTTTGAAGCCGGCGGCTTTATCCGCAGTAATGACTTGGTAAGCTACCCCAATCTCCAGTTCCACTTCCTACCTTTGGCCATTCGCTATGACGGTACTGCGCCAAGTGAGGGCCATGGTTTCCAATTACATGTGGGACCTATGGGGACAGATGTAAGGGGTCGAATACAAATAAAATCTGGTGATCCACTTGAATATCCCAGTATTCTATTTAACTATCTTTCTACAGAAAATGAAAGGAAAGAATGGTGTGAAGCCCTTCGTTTGTCGAGAAAAATCATCGATACTCAAGCTATGAGTACGTTTATGGGTAAAGAATTGTCACCGGGTCCAGCCGTTCAAACAGATGAAGAAATTCTAGATTTTATCGCGAGAGAAGGTGAAAGTGCCTACCATCCCAGCTCTACTTGTAAGATGGGTACAGATGCGCTATCAGTAACGGACCCCAACACCTTAAAGGTTCATGGCGTAGAGAACCTTCGCGTAGTAGATGCCTCAGTTTTCCCTTATGTGACCAATGGCAATATCTATGCCCCTGTATTAATGGTTGCTGAAAAAGCAGCAGATATGATATTAAATAAGACGTTAGCCCCATCAAAAATACCATATTACAAAAAAGATAGTCAAAATACTATGGATTAGCTCCCTTTTCAGTGTCTACTTGATACGCTCGCAACGCTTTTAATATCGAGTAGCAGACGATGAGCATGAGTAAACAAACCGGAAGCCCAGTCACCAAAGATCCTGTTTGTAAAGCGATGAGCCCACCTCCCCAAAGTAGGACTGCAGCAACAGCCCCTTCTAATAATGCCCAAAAAATGCGTAATTGGACAGGTGTATTTTCTTGACCCCCACTGGTAATAAAGTCAATCACTAATGAACCACTATCAGAGGAGGTGATAAAGAAAATAACGCCTGCAATCACCACAAATAAGATACTTAAATAAGGCAATGGAAAATGCTCTAAAAGTTTAAATAAAGCAGTAGTTATGTCCTGATTGACCGCCTCAGTCATACCCCCTGAGCCAAAAATTTCAATGTGTAAGGAGGTACTTCCAAAAATAGATATCCAAACTATGGTTGCCAGCGTTGGAGCGATCACCACACCAATTAAAAATTCTTTAATGGTACGACCTTTAGATATTCTAGCCACAAATAATCCTACAAAAGGTGCCCAAGCAAACCACCATCCCCAGTAAAAAAAAGTCCAGCTATCCATCCATCGACTTTCCGTATTGACTTCCATCCATGTGCTTGTAGCTATGAGATTTTGGAGATAATAGCCCGTGCTTTGTACCGTTGATCCAAGAATGAAGGAGGTGGGACCCACCACGAGCATAAATCCCATAAGTATGATGGCCATAACCGAGGCCATTTTACTTAAAAGCTGTATACCCTTATGCAAACCTGAGACAACAGATAAGGTCGCGCCTAAGGTAATGATCAAAATTAAAATTACCTGTAAGTTGACACTCTCTTCAAAATTAAAAAGGTAATGCATTCCTGCATTGATGTGCTGAATACCTAAACCTAATGTAGTGGCCAAACCGAACATGGTGGATACTACCGCTATAACATCTATAATGTGACCTATAGGCCCTTTCAAATGATCTCCAAGTAAAGGGTAAAGCACCCATCTCACACCCAGTGGAAGTCCCTTATTATATCTAAAAAATGCCATTGACAAACCCATCAATGCATAAATAGACCAACCATGCAGTCCCCAATGCAAATAAGAAATATTCAAGGCGTTTTTGGCTGCCAACAAAGTTCCCCCTGTCCCATAAGGAGGATTAGAATAATGTATCATCGGTTCGGCTACACTATAAAACATGAGTACCAAGCCAATGCCCGCATTGAACAGCATACTCAACCAGGCCCAAGTACTGAATTCCGGTTGGGCATCGGGACCTCCTAATCTAATATTTTTGAAACGACTCAACCCCAGGTACAAACAGAATACTAAGATGATATTTACTGCCAATACATAGAGCCATCCAAATTTGACAGAAATATAGGTTTGAACGGATTCGAAAAAAGTGCCTATAGATTCTTGTAAAGAAAGTGTCAAAATGACAAAAAAGATAACCAGAAAAGCAGATGGAAAAAATACCCAGGGCTGAATATTTCTTAAAAATGGCGAATTTGTGAGCTTTTGTCTTACGATACGTAATCTCTTTAGAATTTCAAGATAGAAAGTCTGAGGTGATTAAAAAAATTTATCAATTAGTGATTAAAAATCTAGGGTTATTTAATGTCTTTAAGTCATACCAATACGAAAAATATGAACGATAAACACGTACAAAAAAACCTTCAATCCGAATCAATTAATGGAAATAAATCGTAAATTAAAAGAAATGTAAAGTTAAAACTATAATAACAGATCTGGATAAGATCGAAATCTAATCAACAGTAATTCTTGAACAGATCTTCATAAAAAGAGAAAAGATTAAAGCTTTAAAGGCTAGGTCTATTCGATAGAATAAAAAAAGGGCGGAAACCTACTGACTGAAGGTCATTACTATTTTAAAAAAATCGTAAGACAAGATCATTCTTTTCTCAAAATCAGCTAGATTGTAAGCGGTCTTTTTATGTAAAAACTCAAAAACTTATGTTCTCATTTTTAAAAAAAAAGTACCAGTCCATAAATATTATAGAATTTGAAGCACTCCAAAACGATAAGGACCTAGTTGTGATAGATGTCCGAAATACTGGTGAACTTTCTTCAGGCGTAATCCCAAAATCCATACATATCAACGTGATGGAATCTTCTTTTACTACTAAAGTAAAAGAGTTAGATCGCACAAAGACCTATGTGATGTACTGCCGTAGTGGATTAAGAAGTGCTCGGGCTTGCCAAATAATGGCTAAAAATGAATTCAAAGACCTTTATAACCTCAAGGGTGGATTCATCGCTTGGGACAAAGTTAGATAAGATTTTAATTCATGACTGAAATTAAGCCATCAAAGCTTCTTTGAAAGATTCAAAATCAATTGGAAGAGCTTGAAAAACTTCCTTTTTACCACCAAAAGAATTTATTTTTTCTGAAAAATCTTGACGTCTTTTAAATGCTTTATCGACAACATCGAGAAACTTAACTGGATGTGCGGTCTCTAAAAATATGCCCTGTTCATGATCATTTAAACCATTCAATAACGCTTGATAGCCAATGGCACCATGAGGGTCTAAAAGATAATTATGCTCCTCTTGGCAACTGATCATGGTTTTTAAGATGTCAGCATCTCCTAATTTGAATCCAGAAATGTGTTGCGTCATTTTGACATGATTACTCCCAAACAATTCGAGCATTCTTACAAAATTACTTGGCGCACCAACATCCATGGCATTGGCATAGGTTTGAACAGAAGGGGTAGGCGTATAAACACCTGTACGAAGGTATTCTGGCACCACATGATTTTCATTTGAAGCAGCTATGAATCTG
Organism: Flammeovirgaceae bacterium UBA4465; assembly: GCA_905182375.1. Classification (GTDB taxonomy): domain Bacteria; phylum Bacteroidota; class Bacteroidia; order Cytophagales; family Cyclobacteriaceae; genus UBA4465. The sequence goes on along the minus strand of CAJJBF010000014.1, from coordinate 55,518 downwards.
TCTATCGGTAACCCCATGGACCAAGCCCACAAACCTGCGGTCAGATTGCCATAATTTCCTGAAGGTACACTGATCACATTATGAGCTGATTCAGACTGCTGAATGGCATAGAAATAATAAAATGATTGAGGAATCAGTCTGGCTATATTAATAGAATTGGCCGATGATAAACTCATTGCCTTATTTAAATCATTATCAAGGAATGATTGCTTGACCAATCTTTGGCAATCATCAAAAGTTCCAGCTACCTCATAAGCCGTAATATTACCTCCCCAAGTAGTCAACTGTTTTCTTTGAATCTCACTTACTTTTCCTTTGGGATATAAAATCTTCACTTGTATCCCTGGTATTCCAAAAAATCCAGCTGCAACAGCGCCTCCCGTATCACCAGAAGTGGCCACTAATATCGTAATTTCACGATTGGACTGCTCGATAAAATAAGCCATACATCGAGACAAAAATCTCGCACCTACATCCTTAAAAGCCCACGTAGGTCCATGAAATAGTTCTAATGCTGCTATTTGGTTACTTACCTTTTTAAGGGGTATATCAAAGTCTATGGTCTCCTCAATAATTTTTTCCAGGCGATCTGCAGGAATCTCATCTTCAATAAATTGAGAAGCTACTTTGACTCCAATTTCAGTTTTGGACATCCCTTTGAGATTTTCTAGCCAATAAGCTTCTAATTTAGGCAAGGCATTTGGATAGAAAAGACCATTATCTGGGGGTAAGCTTTTGAATACCGCCTCCTCAAAACTGACTTGATATAATTTGTTTTTGGTTGAATGGAATTTCATACTATTCAATGATTTTTGCACCTTGTTTATTGATCCCTGAAACAAAAGAAATGACCTCAATTTCATGCGCTCCATAAAGTACTCGGGCAGCATCAATTATTCTACCAGAAGCATCAGCCTCTTTGATAAAGCAGAACATACTGGGGCCAGATCCTGATATACTGAACCCTAAAGCTCCTTTCTTTAAAGCTAATGTTTTCATTTGATGATAAAACGGTATTAAAATACTTCTCACCGGCTCAACAATGACATCCTGCAATGACTTCCCTATACGTTCAAAATCCTGCTCAATGAGACCTGAAATCAATCCTGCCATATTGCCCCATTGTTTCACAGCATCAGTCAATTTGACTTCATCTCTTAGCATTTTTTTAGCGTCACTGGTCTTGATCTCAATTTGAGGAAATATAACAACCACTTTTAAACTTTCTGGATAAGAAATATTAAAAACATCTAGCGGTTCATAACTTCTTACCGCTGTAAACCCCCCTAAAACACTAGGTGCTACATTATCTGCATGTGCTTTGGTGGATGCTAATTTTTCACCTACCATAGCATAATTTATGAGTTCAAGTTTACTTTTAGGACTTCCCAAAATTTCATTTGCAGCATATACCGCGGCGGCGGCACTGGAGGCACTCGAGCCCAAGCCACTTCCTGCTGCTATATTTTTTTTTATTCTTAAATCAAATCCTTGATTCAGATCTAAATCTGTCAGCAATGCTTGAATAGCTACTGTAGACACATTCTTTAGGGGATCTAAGGGTATACCCTGCACACCTTCGATCGAAGTAATCACCAGCCGCTCATCATCACGCCGTGTCAGAATCAATTCATCCCCATAGCCCTCCAAAGCAAATCCCAAAACATCATAGCCACAACCTACATTGGCTACCGTGGCCGGTGCAAACACTTTGATTGACTTTCTCATAATCTATTGTTGCGTATTGGCTACACGCATAACATCAGCAAATATCCCAGATGCTGTTACTGCGGCACCCGCCCCAGCACCCTTAACTACCAAAGGCTGTTCTGGATAGCGATGGGTATAAAAAAGTACAATATTGTCTTTCCCTTCCAAATGATAAAAGGGATGATCCATACTTATCTGAGACAAGCCTGTAGTTAATTTTTCATCCTCAAATGACGCTACATATCGCAATTTACATTCTTTTGATTCTGCCTCTTGATAAAGCTTTGAAAAATGGGTTTCATCGGCGGCTAATTTCAAATAAAAATCAGCTTCGTTCTCAGATGTCTGACAACTTTCAGGGAGAAAACTATTACCCATCACCTCGTCTAAATCAAATTGATAACCACTTTCACGAGCCAAAATCAAAATTTTACGCATAACGTCCTCTCCTGACAAGTCTAAGCGAGGATCAGGTTCCGTATAGCCTTCTTTTTTAGCCAGTTTCACTACTTCAACAAAGGGTCTATTTCCATCATAATTATTGAAAATAAAATTTAAGCTTCCAGAAAGTACGGCTTCAATTTTGATGATTTGGTCCCCACTTTTTACCAAATCACTCAAGGTAGAAAGAACGGGTAAACCGGCACCCACATTGGTTTCAAATAAAAACTGAGACTTGTACTTTTTGGATAAACTTTTCAGTAATGAATAATGTTTATATTCTCTGGTAGCAGCAATTTTATTGGGAGTCACTACTGAGATACTCTCTTTTAGTACCTCTTCATATATTTCAGCCACTGTCGCCGAAGCAGTAATGTCTATAAAAATACTATTTCGCAAATTCAAGGTCCGCATTTGCTCAAGAAAATTCGCTTGATTAAATACTTCACTCTTGGGTAACTCCTCCATGAAGGTCGTAGGACCAAGACCTTGCTCATCAAAAATCATGGTTTTAGAATTGGCTGCTCCAATGATGACCAAATTCATATTCAATTTATCCAACAGATAAGCTTGCTGATTGGATACTTGCTCTAAAAAAGCTTTGCCAACATTCCCCAAACCAATAATAAAAAGATTTACTTTCTTTATTTCTTCTATAAAAAAAGATTCGTGCAAAGCATTTAAGGCTTTTTTGAGATGCTTTTTTTCAATAACGACAGTAATATTGCGTTCAGATGAACCTTGAGCAATCGTTTTAATATTAATACCATTCCTCCCCAACACACTGAACATCTGACCGCTGATCCCAACCTGACTTTTCATGTTAGAGCCCACCAAGGCAACAATAGATAAATGTTGTTCTACTTCTATTGGATCTATTTTTCCTGAATTAATTTCACTTTTAAAAACCTTATGAAGTTCTTCAACTGCCTTTTCTTGATCAAAAGATTGAATACCTACACAAATGGTATGCTCCGAAGAAGCTTGTGTGATGATAATTACATTGATATTTCGATCGGCGAGGGCTTGAAAAAAGCGTGCAGAGAAGTTAGGTATGCCAACCATACCACTCCCACTTAAATTCAATAAGCATATTTCGTCGATAGATGAAATACCTTTGATGGTGCTATTATCCTCCCATGAGCTTGTAATTTTGGTACCCAAATCTGTAAGTTTAAAAGTGTTCTTTATTATGATTGGAATATTTTGTTCTAAAGCCGGTTGTATCGTGGGAGGATAAATCACTTTGGCACCAAAATGTGAAAGTTCTAAAGCATCCTCATAAGAGAGTTGAGGAATGACGCGCGCAGCGGTTACCAATCTTGGGTCTACCGTCATCAAACCACTGACATCAGACCAGATTTCTAAGACAGATGCTTTATAAAAGTTTGCAAATAATGCCGCCGTGTAATCAGAGCCTCCCCGACCCAAGGTGGTAAAATCCCCCTCCACTGTCCTAGCAATGAACCCTGGACAGATATTAATTTGCTTTTAGATCAGCCAACTGTTCAATGGCCTTTTCTCGGGAGATATCCATGATCACATGGCCAAAGCCAAATTCATTGGTACAGGTAAGAATTTGAGTAGGATCAACCAAGTTAACCTCCTTTTTTAATCCCTTGAGGTAATTATATATAATCAATACGGACAATCGCTCACCGATACCACATACATAATCAAAGGACTTTAAACTGTTTTCTCGTAGTACAAAAATAGCTTTTAAAATCTCTTCTAGCTCATTAATAATGAGCTTAATACCTCCTAAAACACCACTTTGGAGTTTGACGTCAATGAGGTCTTTGACAAGGGTCAAGTGAAACTCTTCAATTTCTTTAACCAAAGACTCGTATTGAGTATCTCTGTTCTGAGCAAAATGTGTGGCGCTTATCAATTGGTTGGTCACACCTCCCACAGCAGAAACTACAGCAAAAACATCATTTGATGACGATTTCTCTAGCAATACCTTGGCAACCGTTTTGATGCTCTTGGCATTACCCACAGAAGTTCCACCGAACTTAAGTACAATCATGGTTATTTATTTTCAATATAAGCGGCCATCCAATCTCCTACCTCAGAGGTTGACTGTCCTACAGCACTTTCTGCAATATCAATTGTCACAAATTCTTCCACTATAGATTGCTCTACAGCCTCCCTGATCAATGCAGCTTCTTCAATCAACTTGAAGGCATATTCAAACATCATAGCAGCAGAAAGTATAGTCGCCACAGGATTAGCTATGTTTTTACCTGCCGCTTGAGGATAAGATCCATGAATCGGCTCAAAAACAGATGTATGGACACCTACCGATGCTGAAGGCAACAAGCCTAAAGAACCACTGATCACGCTGGCCTCATCGGTTAGAATGTCACCAAACATGTTTTCAGTCACCATAACATCAAAATCCTTTGGCCATTGTATGATGCGCATCGCAGCGTTGTCAACGAGTAAATACTCGACTTCAATATCAGGATAATTAGGCGACATCTCCTGAGCAATCTGCCTCCATAGTCTTGAAGTGGCCAATACATTCGCTTTATCAACCACCGTTAGTTTTTTTCTTCTTTTACGGGCAAATTCAAATCCTAATTCTAAGATTCTTACAATTTCAGATCGCGTGTATATGCAAGTATCATAGGCGGTATTACCATCCTCTGACCGACCTTGGGGTTGACCAAAATAAATACCTCCTGTCAACTCACGTATACAAACGAAATCAGCGCCATCAACTAATTCAGTGCGTAAGGGGGATTTATGAATCAAAGACTTGAAAGTAGTCAACGGACGAATATTTGCATAAAGGCCTAATTTTTTTCGCATGGATAATAAACCTTGTTCAGGGCGTACTTTAGCACTCGGATCGTTATCGTATTTAGGATCTCCTATGGCTCCAAATAATACAGCATCTGAGTTTTTACAAACTTCTAAAGTTTCATCTGGATAAGGATCTCCCACTGCCTCTATGGCGGCCGCACCAGTAAGTGCATGTTTATAGACCAACTTATGGTTGAATTTATCAGCAACTACTTGCGTAATCTTTAATGCTTCGTTAATAATTTCTGGCCCTATCCCATCTCCAGATAGTATTGCTATATTCAAATTCATTGAAATTTATGCTAAAGTAAATTATGATTGTAATTGTGTGATTTGAAGAATGGTCTCATTTTGAAGTAAATTCAACATCTTCTCCGTTGCCTTTATAGCTGAAAAAGTTTGATCAGTATCAACTCCCCGAGTTTTGAACTCGCGCTTCATTTCCCAGGTTATGGTAGTTTCGCATAAGGCGTCTGATTTCCCTCCAGGAGGTATCAATACACTATAATCTATCAATTGTGGGAGCGATTTCTTAAGTTTATCTTGATAGATTTTTGATAGGGCATTCATAAAGGCATCATATTGTCCGTCCCCTGCTGAAGTCGCCTCATACTGTTTCCCTTCTATCTTTAAGGCCACGGAAGCCACAGGCTTCAAGCCCTTGGCATGTGATAAATTATAATTGATGATTTTTACCTTTTGCTCAATCTCTGCCAAATCCAAAACATCTGCAACGATATAGGGTAAATCATCCAACGTGATTTGTTCCTTTTTATCTCCCAATTGAATGACTCTATCCGTTACTTTTTTGAGTGTTTTCTCATCAAGTTCAATACCTAGTTCAGCTAGATTCTTTTTCACATTTGCTTTTCCGGAAGTCTTGCCCAAAGCATAACTTCGGGACCTTCCGAAGCGTTCGGGCATGAGCGTATTGAAATATAAATTATCCTTACTGTCCCCATCTGCATGTACGCCACAAGTTTGGGTAAATACACTGGCCCCAATCAAAGGTTTGTTGGCGGGAATCCGTAAGCCTGAAAAGGTTTCAACTAATTTACTGATGCGATAAATATTGGTTTCTACCACATTTGTTTCAATTTTAAGATGATCACGAAGCGCTGCAATTGAACTACTCAAAATAGCATTACCGGCTCGTTCTCCCAGGCCATTAACTGTGACGTGAATACAGCTTACTCCCGCTTTTACGGCTTCCAAAACATTTGCGATACTCAGATCGTAGTCATTATGTGCATGGAAATCAAATTTAAGTTTGGGATAACGATGGATCATTTCCGACACAAACAAAGCCGTCTCTGAGGGCTGCAAAACACCTAAAGTATCCGGCAACATAAAGCGTAGAATAGGTTGGTCCTCAAGTGCATCCATCAACTGAAAAACATAATCCCGAGATTGGATCATTCCATTAGACCAATCTTCTAAATATAAATTAATCTGAATACCCAATGTGTTGGCATACTCAATGGTGTCAATTAATGATTCAATGTGTTCTTCTGGTGTCTTGCGTAATTGACCCCTCAAATGCTTCACTGATCCTTTGGCGAGCAAGTTCATCACCTTACCCCCTACCTCCTGAATCCACTTGACAGACTCACGCTGATCTACAAATCCAAGAATTTCAATTTTTTCTAAATGATCTGTATCCTTCGCCCAATTTAAAATGCGCAGAGCTGCTCTTTTTTCACCCTCTGATACACGCGCCGAAGTGATCTCTAAGCGATCTACTTTGACCTCTTCTAACAAAATTTTGGCCAAGCTGAGTTTTTCTGTTTCCGTAAATGATACGCCAGAAGTCTGCTCACCATCTCTGAGGGTGGTATCTAATATGAGTACTTTTTGCTCATCCATATCATTCTTTCGATTCGAAAACTGCTATTTCTTTTTTCAGACTTAATAAATAATCAATATCGTCATAGCCTTGCAAGAGACATTCCTTCTTGTAAGGATTAATTTCAAAATCAATGACTTTACCTGAAGCATCAATTGTAAAGGTTTGTTGCACAAGATCAACGGTGAAAGTAGCTTGAGTATCCGTGTCTATGGCTTCAAATATTTCACTAAGCTCATCTGAGGTTACTTGAACTGGAAGCAGACCATTATTCAACGCATTTCCTTTGAATATATCCGCAAAGAAACTAGATACGACTACCTTAAATCCATAATCGTACAATGCCCAAGCCGCATGTTCTCTACTTGATCCGCTGCCAAAATTTTTTCCTCCAATCAAAATTTGTCCCGAGTATTTGATCTCATTCAAGAGGGAAACCGCTGATCGGATTATTAGATTTATCATAGCGCCAATCTCTGAATAAATTATCTCCAAATCCTTTTCTCTCGACGGCTTTTAAAAAACGTGCAGGTATAATTTGGTCCGTATCTACATTTTCAATCTGCACGGGGACCGCTGAAGACTGAATTTTTATGAATTTTTCTATGGGCATCAACTTAAGCTTTTAGTTCAAATATTCTCTTGGATCAGTGATTTTTCCTGAAATAGCACAAGCTGCGGCTACCAAAGGGCTTGCAAGTAAGGTACGTGCTCCGGGTCCTTGTCTACCCTCAAAGTTCCTATTAGAGGTGGAAACTGCATATTTTCCAGCAGGAATCTTATCATCATTCATGGCCAAACAAGCCGAACATCCTGGCTGTCTCAACTCAAATCCAGCAGCTTCAAGAATGTCTAACAAACCCTCCTCTTGGGCTTGGACTTCTACCTGTTTAGAACCTGGTACAATCCAAGCAGTAATGTTCTCTGCCTTCTTTTTGCCCTTAATAAAATGGGCAAACTCTCTTAAATCTTCAATCCTGCCGTTGGTACAACTCCCAATAAAAACGTAGTCAATTGATTTTCCTTGCAATTTATCGCCATCACTGAAGCCCATATATTGAAGAGATTTTTCATAAGTAACCCTTTCACTCTCCGCTATAGAAGCAGCCAGGGGAATGTGGCCTGTAACTCCCGTTCCCATTCCTGGATTAGTTCCGAAAGTGATCATGGGCTCAATGTCTTGGGCGTGAAATAAGTATTCTTTGTGAAAAGAAGCATCTTCATCGGTCTTGAGCAAGGCCCATTTTGCCATGGCGTCCTCCCATTTTTGGTCTTTTGGAGAGAACTCTCTGTTCTTAAGGTATTCAAAAGTAGTCTGATCGGGAGCAATTAAGCCCCCTCGAGCACCACTCTCAATACTCATATTACATAAGGTCATGCGTCCTTCCATGGTCAATCCCTCAATAGCGCTTCCTGCATATTCGATAAAATGCCCAGTGCCCCCACTCGTAGTTATTTGGGATATAATGTAGAGCGCAATGTCTTTAGCCGTTACCCCTTTGCTTAAAACTCCATCAATCTTGATTCGCATCTTCTTTGGCTTGGGCTGCATGATACATTGCGTACCTAAAACCATTTCTACTTCACTCGTACCAATGCCAAAAGCAACGCATCCAAATGCTCCGTGTGTTGAAGTATGGCTATCTCCACAAACAATAGTCATCCCAGGCTGGGTCAATCCCAGCTCGGGACCAATCACATGAACGATACCCTGCCATTTGTGATTTAATCCGTACAAGGGAATATTATGATTTTTACAATTCTTCATCAACTTATCCACTTGAATTCTAGATAAAGCATCTTGAATGGTCAAATGTTGATCTTGAGTAGGAATATTATGGTCTGGGGTAGCTGTCGTCTTTTGGGGATTAGCAACACTCAATCCCCTTTTTTCTAGACCTAGAAAAGCTACTGGACTGGTTACTTCATGTATATAGTGCCTATCAATGTACAAAACACTAGGCCCATTTTCAATAGACTTAACGGTATGGCCATCCCAAATTTTATCAAATAATGTCGTCGATTGACTCATATTTTATTATTTATAATTCTTTTTCTTTAATCTTCTTCAGCTCAATGGGTCCCATTTTATTAACTGCATCCAAGTAAGCCTCTATAGCGGCGGTAATCAAGTCTTGATGTGCTGCAAAACCATGAAACATTTTTCCTGTTTGATTCTTTAGTTGGACATGTACCTTACCTAAGGCTAAGGTAGTTCTGCTAAATGCCTGAATCAAAATCTCATCGATGAACTCATTCTTATTAATTACTGACCTTATCGCATTTAATGCAGCATCAATTCCACCAACACCCGTCCCAGAAACTTCTATTTTTTCTCCTAAAACATCTAAGTGAACTACGGCGTTCGGCACCAAACCTTTTCCCGAAGTAACCTTAAGGAAATCAAGCTTAACGTGCTCCTTATCCCTATGAACTTTACCCATCAGATTTTCAAGGTCTTCATCTGAAATCTCCTTTTGAGAATCCGCCAACTTTAAGAAATGTTCATATACTTCGTCAATTTTCTCCTCTTCAAGCACATATCCTAAAATACTGAGTCGATGTCTTAAAGCCGCCCTACCACTTCTTGCAGATAATAATATGGACGATTCTTGTACCCCTACCTCCACCGGATCGATGATTTCATAATTCTCGCGGAGCTTAAGGACGCCATCTTGATGTATCCCCGATGAATGTGCAAAAGCATTTCTCCCTACTATGGCCTTATTGGGCTGAACGGGCATATTCATCAAATTAGAAACAAGTCTACTGGTTTGATAAATATTTTTTGTGTTGATATTGGTTTCGATATTGAGCGCTTTGTGACTTTTAAAAGTCATCACTACTTCTTCTAGACTGGTATTACCCGCACGTTCTCCAATACCATTCATGGTGACCTCAACCTGCCGCGCACCATTGATCACACCCATGATTGAATTGGCCGTAGCCATACCCAAATCATTATGACAATGCGTTGAAAGAATAGCCTTTTCAATGCCCTTCACATGCTCCATCAAATACTTGATTTTAGCACCATACATCTCTGGTAAGCAGTATCCTGTCGTATCTGGAATATTGATGACTGTAGCACCGGCAGCAATCACTGATTCAACTACTCTTGCCAAATACTCATTATCGGTCCGCCCAGCATCTTCAGCATAAAACTCAACATCTTCTACATATTTTTTAGCATATTTAACCGCGTGCACAGCACGCTCAAGTACTTTTTCTTCTGTGGACATTAACTTATGATGAATATGCAAAAAAGAAGTCCCTATACCGGTATGAATACGCTTTCTTTTGGCATATTTCAACGCATCTGCCGCTACCTCAATATCCTTCTCAACAGCCCGTGTCAAGGCACAAATGATAGGCCTTGAAGTGGCCTTAGATAACTCACGAACCGAATTGAAATCGCCAGGACTTGAAACAGGAAAACCCGCCTCAATAACATCTACACCTAACGCTTCGAGCGCCTTAGCCACTATGATTTTTTCTTCCGTGTTCAGTTTACAACCTGGGACTTGTTCACCATCTCGTAAGGTTGTATCAAAAATATAAAGTTGATCTGCCACGACAATCGTAGTTAAAAAGGTTAATTATTTATTCTCAGGTCTTAATTTTCTCACAGTAGCCCCCGTGCGCCACATTTCGGATTCCCTTAACTCATTGAGCTCTTTTTCAAGACCCTCTCTGTAAGTGGCCTTCTGGTTTGCCTCAATCGTAATTTTAGCTTCATTTCCAGTGGCTACACTTTCATAAAGTTCTTCAAAAACCGGTGCAACCGCATCTCTAAACTTTTTCCACCAATCTAAAGCTCCTCTTTGGGCAGTCGTTGAACAGTTGGCATACATCCAATCCATGCCGTTTTCAGCTACCAGCGGATATAAAGATTGCGTCGCTTCCTCCACCGTTTCGTTAAAAGCTTCTGAGGGTGAATGTCCTTTTTTACGTAGTAAATCATATTGTGCCGCAAATAATCCTTGTATAGCTCCCATCAAACTTCCTCGCTCTCCGGTCAAATCACTATAAACTTCACTTTTAAAATTAGTTTCAAAAAGATAACCTGAACCCACGCCAATACCTAACGATATCACTCGCTCACGCGCACGCCCTGTTGCATCCTGATGAACTGCAAATGATGAATTTAGGCCTTTTCCTGCTACAAACAATCTTCTTAATGACGTGCCTGACCCCTTTGGGGCAACCAGGATAACATCTACGTCACTAGGCAAATCTATTCCTGTTTGATCCTTATAAGTAACGCCAAATCCATGAGAAAAATAAAGGGCTTTTCCTGGGGTTAAATAAGGCTTAATAACGGACCACTGGTCAATTTGACCTGCATCTGATAACAAATATTGAATGACCGTTCCTTTCTCACAAGCTTCCTCTATTTCAAATAATGAAACTCCGGGTTCGAATCCATCTGCAACCGCTTTATCCCATGATTTACCCCCTTTTCTTTGACCCACGATGACATTGAATCCGTTATCTCTCAAGTTGAGTGCTTGACCCGGACCTTGGACACCATAGCCGACAATGGCTATCACTTCATCCTTCATTACTTCTCTTGCTTTTTCGAGGGGAAATTCCTCACGGGTGACTACTTCTTCTTCTACACCGCCAAAATTAATTTTTGCCATTTGTCTAACTTTTATGAATAATTAAAAATCTTTAATACTTAATTTATTTGAATTTGAAGCCTCTAGTTCCTTGATGTAAGCTTCGGTTTTTCTTGTTGATTTTGATATAGCCACACGGCCCGATCGGATGAACTCTAAGAGCCCAAAAGGTTCTAATTTTTGATATAAATCATGGGTCTCTCTAGCTTTCCCCGTTTTCTCGATGATCATGTAGTCTGTTTCAACCACTAAAATCCGTGCGCCACTTTTGCTCACTAGATCCTCTATCGACTTCCCATCCACAATCGCATATTTCGGCACTTTATAGAGCGCAATTTCTTGATAGAATATCTGATCTTCTTCGTAAACAAACGCTCCAAGCACATCAATCAGCTTCCTTATTTGCTTGACGATATTGTCAATCATATCCTTACTGGTCTCGGTCACAATCGTAAAGCGACTTACGCCTTTGACTTCTGTAACTGATACGTTCAAACTATTGATATTGATCTTCCTTTTGGTAAAAATGATCGTCAGCTGATTGATTAATCCAGATTTATCTTCAGTAAGTACAGATAAAGTAAATTCTCTGGGAGTTGAGGTAGGGTATTTAAGTTTCTAAACTCATATCAATCTAATCTGATTTCAGCTACAGAGGCTCCGGAAGGCACCATTGGAAATACATTTCCTTCTTGCTCGACCACTACTTCAAGTAGTGCCGGTCCTTCACAATTCAACCAATCAAATATGGCTTGATCTAGATCTTCTCTTTTTTCAACTTTCTGAGCTTTGATACCATAACCCCTAGTAATCATTTGAAAATCTGGATTATCCAGCTCAGTAAAAGAATAACGCTTTTCAAAAAACAACTGTTGCCATTGACGTACCATTCCCAGGAAGTTATTATTTAGAATTAAAATTTTTACCGCTAAATCACTCTGCCTTATGGTTCCTAATTCTTGTATGGTCATTTGAAAACCACCATCTCCAATCACAGCTATAACCGTTCTTTCTGGCTGTCCTACTTTTGCGCCCATCGCAGATGGCAACGCGAAACCCATCGTACCCAAACCACCAGAAGTAATACAGCTTAATGATTTTCGAAATTTATAATATCTATTTGCTACCATTTGATGTTGTCCAACGTCAGTAACGACAATGGCGTCACCATCAGTGACCTCTGATATCCTATTGATCACTTCAGCCATTTTTATTTCACCTGAATCAGGATACAATTCAGCATCAATTACCTTATCAAGTTCAATTTTATCACATTGATGAAACTCGTCTATCCAATCCTTGTGCGTTGAAACATTCACCAACGGGAGCAGCCCCAGCAAAGCCTGTTTGGCATCACTATAAACAGCTACAGTCTGTTTTTACATTTTTATCTATCTCAGAGGGATCAATTTCGATGTGAATTACTTTGGCTTGTTTAGCATATCGGTCTAAATCACCAGTCACACGATCATCGAATCTCATACCTATGGCGATTAATACATCACATTCATTGGTCTTTATGTTAGGACCATAATTCCCATGCATACCTAGGTAGCCAACATAAAGGGGATGGCTGGTCGGAATTCCTGAGAGTCCCATCAGCGTTGCCGCCATAGGAATTCCTGTTTTTTCTGCAAATCGCATCAATTCATTCTCTGCTCCAGAAAGCTGAACACCTTGTCCTACCAATATATAGGGCTTTTTAGCCTCATTTATCAAATTTGCAGCGGCCTCAAGATCCGACGTTAGCGCTTCGGGATAAGGGTGGTAACTTCGGATTTTTTCGCATTTATCATAGGTGAAATCAAACTCAGCAAATTGAGCATCTTTGGTTATATCGATCAAAACGGGCCCTGGACGACCCGTATTCGCAATATAAAAAGCTCGAGCAATAGCATAAGGTATTTCCTCTGCTCGGGTCACTTGGTAATTCCACTTGGTCACAGGCATAGAAATGCCCATAACATCTGTCTCTTGAAAAGCATCTGTCCCTAATAGATGTGAAGGAACTTGTCCCGTAATACAGACCAAAGGAGTCGAATCAATTTGTGCATCTGCTATACCGGTAATTAAATTGGTTGCCCCGGGACCAGAAGTAGCAAAACAGACCCCTGCTTTGCCGGTCACACGAGCCATACCCTGAGCGGCATGTACCGCGCCCTGCTCATGACGGGTCAAAATATGGTTCAATTTATCTTGATAATGATAGAGCGCATCATAAATAGGCATAATGGCACCGCCAGGATAACCGAAAATAGTCGTAACTCCTTCGGCTATTAAACACTGAAGTACCGCATCAGACCCTTTTATTCTGGTCGTCTTTTTGGTTATCTTTTTTTCTAATACTAAAGTTGATGTATTCATATTATTAATCGGTAACACAACCCTCGGATGCCGTAGCTACCGAATTGATATATTTTTTTAATACTCCTTTATTGGCTTTGTAATCGGGCTGGATCCAAATGGATTTTCTTTTTTTCATTTCTTCATCAGAAATTTTCAAAACCAATTGATTACTGATGGCATCTATCCTGATGATATCTCCATTTTGCACAAAAGCTAAAGGTCCTCCCTTCTTGCGCTTCAGGGGTAATATGTCCCACGACAAATCCATGTGATCCTCCCGAGAATCTACCATCAGTAATCAAAGCCACCTCTTTACCCAGACCGGCACCCATCACTGCTCCAGTGGGTTTTAACATTTCTGGCATGCCCGGCGCACCTTTGGGGCCCGAATATCTAATCACAATCACTTCTCCTTTTTGGACTTCTTCTATGATGCCTCTTATAGCATCAAATTCATCTTCATAGATCCTTGCAGGGCCCTCAAATATCTCACCTTCTTTCCCAGTGATTTTGGCTACGGCACCTTCGGGAGCTAGGTTTCCATAGAGAATTTGTAAGTGCCCATTTGTTTTTATGGGATTATCAAAAGGGACAATTACTTTTTGTTGCTCACTCAAAGACTTTACAGCCTCCAAATTTTCTCCAATACTTTTCCCCAGTAACCGTCAAACAATCTCCCTGTAAGTAACCCTGATGTAACATTTCTTTCAATACAGCAGGAACACCACCCACCTGATGTAAATCCTGCATCAAATACGCTCCTGAAGGTTTTAGATCTGCTATAAAAGGTGTATTATCAGAAATTCTTTGAAAATCGTCAAGGCCCAAAGGTACATCTACCGATTTGGCCATAGCGATCAAATGTAAGACAGCATTGGTTGAGCCGCCCAAGACCATGACGGTAGCTATGGCATTCTCAAAAGCCTGCTTTGTCATGATTTGCTTAGGAAGAATATCCTTTATCATTAGATTTTTGATGGCTGCTCCAACCTTCAAAGTTTCTGTCGTTTTGTCTTGGCTTTCGGCAGGATTAGATGACGAAAAAGGCAGGCTCATTCCCAATGCCTCTATGGCAGATGACATGGTATTGGCCGTATACATACCCCCACATGCACCTGGGCCTGGAATTGAGTTTTTTATGATACCTTCATAATCCTCATCAGAAATACTATTTGATAACTTGGCTCCGTAAGCCTCAAAAGCTGAAACAATATTAAGATCTTTCCCTTTCCATTTACCTGGTTTGATACTTCCACCATAAACCATCAATCCGGGTCGATTCAATCTACCTAAAGCCATGATGGCGGCTGGCATATTTTTATCACATCCAACGACAGGCACTAGTGCATCGTAGTATTGCGCATTGACGACCGTTTCTATAGAATCTGCGATAATATCACGCGACACTAAGGAGTATTTCATCCCGCTGTTCCATTAGAAATACCATCACTCACTCCGATGGTATGAAAAATCAAACCTACCAAATCAGCATCCAACACCCCTTTCTTAACTTGATGTGCCAAAATATTCAAATGCATATTACAAGGGTTACCTTCAAAACCAGTACTCACAATACCTACTTGTGCTTTAGACATGTCTTCAGCTAGATAGCCCAACGGCATACAGCATCGCTTGGGAAGCCGGCTGGCTCGGGTCTTGAGTAATGACTTTACTGTATTTATTTAATGTCGGCATGATTTTAGACAATAGTTAGGCCCTGGTATTCATTGAACATTACTTGCTGACGGTACATCATGTACAGACTATGAGCATTAGAATCCTCCCACTCAGCCTTAAAAATTTCACCATTGATACTTTTGATAGGTGATACTTCCGTAGCTGTTCCTGTCAAAAAAGCGTAATCTGCCTCGTATATCTCTTCTACTGACACCTCTTTTTCGGTTACTTTTATATTCCATTGCTTTGCCAGTTCAATGATAGTTTGGCGCGTAATGCCGTCATAGGCGAATTCAGTAGTGGGCGTAAAAAGTGCGCCGTCCTTCTCATAAAAAAAATTAGCTGCTGGACTCTCTGAAATATTCCCATTAATATCGAGCATCAAAGCTTCACTATAACCTAATTTTTTGGCCTGTGAAGATGCCAAGATGGAGTTTGTATAATTGCCTATAATTTTGGCATTAATTTTATTAGCCAAGCCTACGGTTTTGCTATGCTCTGAGATCATCAGATCTAAAGGTTCATTGCCTAAATATTTTTTCCACCTCCATGCCGCCATAAAAACATGGACCTTACTATCGGTCGTCAAGTCCATATTGGTATCCATAAAAATTAAGGGTCTGACGTAGGCATTCACGAGCTTATTTTTTTTCAACAGCTTGTAGGCTACATTGACGAGTTCGTCAACGGTGAAGGGAATTTCGAGGGTCAGATCTTTACATGCAGCCGTCAATCGTTCAAAATGTGCCTTTGCTCTAAAAATATTACACCCCTCTGCATTTTTGTAAGACCTCATCCCATCAAAGGCTCCAAATCCATAATGCATAGTTTGGCTAAAGAGACTGAAATTTGCTTTTTTTGCCTCAATCCAACTACCATCTAAAAACACAATACTATCCTCTTGAAAATACATTTTTTTTAAATAAAGAAAGCCATTCTAATTTATTTCGAATGGCTTTAATTTTTTAATTAATTGAACCAATCGACTCAGGTATGAATGATCACTGAGAGCAAAATGTACATGAGAACTATAGAAATTTGTATCATTATTTTTTTGTTAAATAAAAGTTCAAACTAGTACTCCTTATTTAAGAAAGCCGTAGTAACAGAACAAAATTGTTCTAATTTGTATAAACATCCTAATTTTTAATTAAAATTAGGATCAAAAAGTTAAAATGTAAGGATAAAGAACCTTTTAATATAAAAAATAAATAAAAAATAAGGATTTAACGCAGGTCCCAATCAAAATAGAACTCAAATGGAAAAAAACATTACATTAAGAGAACAAAAAAGTACCTCGGCTTATTTCCAAAATCAAGATCAAACTATTTTTCTGAATAAAACCATTAATTTTAAGATTAATAAACTGATATATTACTCTGTAAGCAATTTAACAAAATTGCTGTTCCTACTAAATTTTCATAATATTTAATGATTATTCAGTAAATCATAATTATTTCCTTTGAATTAATTAAAATGTTTTTGACAAGAATTTTTTATAAAATGCTTATCTCCACTCATATTTTATTAACATTTGATTAAATCTTTAACTTTAATAATGTAAAATTGTATTTTATAAATATATACTTCGAGGTAAAAGTGAATATATCAATGTTTGATACTATCCATTTAAGCTACCCGATTCGAAAGCTATTTTATGATTAAAAAGATAATCGGGCCAAGTCGATATGAACGAAAAAAGAGTAGAAGTTGTAGAAATATGCTATGTACAAGTAAAAAATCGAAAAATTTATAAAAAGAAAGGGTTACCTATTAAGGTAAGCACATATTAAGTGTCTAGAACCTTTAGCGTTAACATGCCATAAATTGTTTAAAAATAAAAGTTTGATTAAATCGAAGAAGAAAAAAACAAATAAAATGATGAAAAATAAAATTTTAACACCATTCAAGTATTTCACAATGTTAGTGATGGCCTTGAGTTTGACCTTTCTCACAAATTGTAGTGATGATGACGATGTAGATGGCCCTAGTGATGTCGTGGAATCAGAATATGAAAATATTATGCAAACTTTGGCCGATGTCGGAGGATACGATACATTAATCTACCTTCTCGAAGCATATCCAATTGATGCAAATGGCACATTGCTGTCTTCTTTGTTTTCAGAAGATGGTACATATACCCTATTTGCACCCAATAATGATGCCTTTTTAGCTCTGTACGCTACAGTGGGTGTGAGTAAGGCAAGTGATGTTAGCCCTGCGATCATAGTATCTTTATTAACTTATCATGGTGCTGGTACTGTCATTGATGAAATAACTCCAGGTGCTAGCATAGCCACTGTCCAAGGCGAGTCAATCATTGTAAATTTAGATAATCCCGATGCCGATGGTTCTGAGGGTTCTCCGGAAAATGGAACACTCCTCACAGGATCTAATACCAAAGGGATTCTTGTTTCCGATGAACCAATTTTAGCCTCAAATGGTATTATATGGGACGTTGGAACTGTACTTATACCCCCTGGTGTAGGTAGTTTATTGGCAAGTATTTTAGGAACAAATGCTGCCTCTTTATTGATCAGCGATACTTTTTCTGCAATGGGTGGAGCTCTTCAGGCATCAGATGTTTTTGCTACTGAGGCCCAACTTCCAAGTCTCATAGCTTACTTATCCAATCCTGAAGCGATGTCTACAGTGTTTGCTGTTCCGAATGCTGTCTTTCAAGGGGTTGGAATTTCGGTTGACGATTTTTCTCCGGACGAGTGGTATGCTATTATAGCCCATCATATAGTTGGAGAAGCAGGAGCAATGAAAGCTACTGGTGATGCCTCAAAAATTCTTGATGCTGCTACCATTACAGGAGGAGCATTCGATAATGGAAAAGTTGTTGATGGAATGTTTCCGCTGATGGATGACATAGATGGAGATGGTACAGATGATTATGCGCCACTTTTCATCAAATACGACGCGGCATTAGCTGGTCAATTTGGAGGCGGAACCGGTGTTCTTATCGATAGCGATTTGGATTTCTTGATGGGAATGAGTTCTGATAGTGCAGGTTTCTGGAATGCTGAAGTGTTAGCGCCAGATGCTGTAGTTAACGTCAACGGTGTAATTCATGTTACTATTGGTTTTCTACTTCCTTTCAAACCTGAACCTGCAAGTAATCCCATGGAAGGAACTTGGCAACTCGCCCCTGTTCAAGGTTCGCTAGCAGTAGGGCCGAGTCCAACTGACTTATCATGGTTTAATATAACCCCAGGTGAGATAACTGACAGAGAATGTCACTATGACGATCAGTATGTGTTTGACGCGGGTACAATGAGTACTAATGAAGATGGAGACGAGATTTGGACCGGTCAGTATACAATTCTCACAGATGGATCCACTTGGGTAGAACAATGGCAAGGTGTTGATGAAGGATGTGGTGAGCCTGTCGCTCCTCATGATGAGTCGAATGCACCGTTTACCTACCAGGTCAATGATGATAAAGAAACAGTAACGTTGTTTGGCATAGGAGCTTACTTTGGTTTAGCTAAAGTTTATAATGATGGTGAACTAACCTCCACTGCGGATGCTCCTGATCAAATTACCTATAAATTGTGGGTGATGATGATGAAGAAGACTGTCATGCAACATTTCATATACAAATACCTAATGATGCTGGGGTAGATGGTTTGGCGACATGGCAATTCATCCTTGAACATCAAGATTGCGAGAACGAAACCGGCGGAGACGACGGCGATGATGACGGCCAAGCACCCTCAATGTATGCAGACTTTTCAGGAACTTTCGGTGGTATGACATTTGATTCTGCAACACATGTATATAATTTTCCAACAGGCTCTGAAGTGTGGGCTGGTGTTGCAAACGAAAATGTTGACTTATATCCCTTCAGTTTTCCTAATGGAGGAAAGATTACATTTTTGGCGGCTGTACAAACGGCTGGTGATAGCGTCAATGTCAATTTCAGATTTGAAAAAGCACCTAATCCAGACGTTGATCCTGCATTCAACACAGCGAAAGTATTAGTGACAAGTACGGTAGATGACCAAGAAACTTACACTGTGGAAATCCCACCGCAAGATAGTGCGAATACGTATAGATCATTTCTAATGTATCTTGGAGAAAATGATGTTCCTGTGGAAATACATGATGTATTTGTTACCGTAAATGAATAATATTATTCATTACTTAGGTAATAAAAAAGGCCAACGAAATTCGTTGGCCTTTTTTATTATTATTAATTTTATATTTGCCACTGATTAATAAATCTGATTTTCATCATATTACATAATATAGATCCTCATAGAGCAATCGATCATGATAAAGTGTCTAACGAAATACTCAAATTCAATGACTATTAAGACGCTCATAAGGCAATGTTACGAAATAAGGCTTATTCGCTGAAAAACTCTTTGTTGAACTGAAATTTAATCTCCATTAAATCCTATTTCTCCTACTCACCAAATATTGCCCTAAATGACAAATACTAAAATTAAAATATGCTCCATTAGATTTGAACACTTTGAGTGATTAAAACCTCCGCAAGTATAGCCTTGATCAAATAGGTATACTCAAACTCCCAATAGAGTACCACAGCGTGCACAAAACTTGGCCTTGAAGTTATGTTTTCGTTTACCACAAGAAGAACATATTACTTTTTTCTTACGAACACTTTTTTGAGAAGTCTTGTTCAATTCAGAGCTTACAATGCCTGTTGGTACAGCTATGATCGCATATCCCATAAGCATCAGGATAGCTGCCAAAATTTGACCAAAAACGGTGATAGGATATATGTCCCCGTAACCTACTGTAGTAGTAGTCACAATGGCCCAATAAATACTCCGAGGAATGCTATCAAATCCATTTTCACTCCCCTCTACAAGGTACATTAAGGTTCCCATGATGGTCACTAAAGTCAATACACCTCCTAGAAATACTAAGATTTTATGCCTACCTGAAACCAATGCTTTGATCAGTACCCGAGATTCCGAGAGTTGACGACTGAGCTTTAAAATCCTAAAAACCCGCAACAAGCGTATCGCACGAATAACCACTAAATATGATCCTCCTACATAAAATAAGGTTATATAAGTAGGGATCACTGCAATAAAATCAACAAGCCCATAGAAACTAAATAAATATTTTAAAGGTCTCCTCGATATCCACAACCGCAATAAAAATTCAATAGTGAAGAATATGGTGAATAGCCATTCTAAAATATAGAATAAGTCTTCATATCTAGAACTTATCAATTGAACACTCTCCAACATGACAAGCAGTATGCTCGTCAGTATCATATAGAGCAGCACTACGTCAAATAAGCGGCCTGAGACGGGTGTCGGTACCAAAGATGATAATACAGAGTTTATCTGACGCGTATTCTGCAGGTAGTTGAAATGGCTGATTCGTCTTTCATAGGATTACAAATTTATAAAACAATAAAAAACCCCACCAAAAGCAGGGTCTAAAATACTCATTTAACTGCGTTGTGAAAGCTTATCTTCTCATAAATTCATCAAAAGTAATGGACAAGTAATAAATCGCACCAATACTTGGGCCTCCTAAACTTTGGATATAGTATTTATTTGAGAGATTTGAAGCTCCCAGTTTCAAAACTGACTTAAGAGAAGAAAGCTTATAAGAAACTTGAGCATCTAATGTATTGTATGCAGGTACGTTCCCCTGCGCAAAAGAAGACTCCCATCTAAACTCAGTCTGATATCTATAAGTCATATTAAATCCGAAATTTTTAAAAAGATTTCTATTCCCAAAGTTAATATTGACTTTGTGCTCAGGAGTATTAAAATCAAATAATGTGTTCCCTTGCTCATAATCTGCTCCACTGATGAACTGATTCCAGGAGTAATTGATCCCAAATTTATAGCCCTTGGGTAAAGAATAATCCAGACCTGCTACGAAGCCCTGTGTGTACACAGGCTTGGTCATATTTGTAGTCAAAGCATAGGTATCATCGGAAGAACCCAATAATAACCTTGAGTTTGTTGCCGACTTTGTGGAATCGACCACACCTATATTTGTAATGAAATTGGTATATATATTATAAAAATAAGCCATATCAATTACTAACTTATTGTTAATAACACTTTTGTATCCCACTTCAAATGTTTTTACTTGCTCAGGTTTGACCGGGTTAAATTCAGTATAACGATCCAATACCATAACAGCATCCGCACTATCAACCCCTGAATATATTTCATTTCGATAATCTAAAACCGACTGAAGTTTATAGTAAGTATTATTTTGAGGGTCTGGAACGTAGGTATCGTAAAACTCCGGTAATCCACCGAGTAGTCTACTACTGATAATATCTAAATTGATATACTGATTTTGTGTAGTAGGTATTCTGAATCCAGTTTGATAAGAAAATCTAAAAAAGTGATTGTTATTTGGATTCAAAACTGCTGAAATTCTAGGATTGACTTGGCCCTTAAAGTTTTCATTTTTATCATATCTAATTGAGCCTGAAAGCTTAAGCCAGTCTGAAACCCGTTTGGCGGTCTGAGCATAAATACCATATTCTTTAATAGTAATCTCATTTCCTACGGTATCTGGAAAGATCGTACCATTAGAACCCAAATCAAACATTCTAAAACTGGCTCCCACTTGAAGCTCCATAAAATCAATATCATTTTTGAAATCATACTGACCATCTGCTTGATACATCGCCGATCTATCATTAAATAAAGGGCCTTCAGGGATTACACCCGTCATCACCCTACTTTTTAAGTCTGCCAAAGTGTATTGATCACCCGTAGCTCCTTCGGTAATAAATCCTCCATTTTCCTCATCAGCTAAATATCTTCCATCTATTTGCTCTCTAGCATAATTATGTGCGGCATTTTCTATTTGCATACGTTCCACACTTGGCACCCCTTGAATATCACCTGGATTGAGTCCCTCTTCAACAGAAAGATATCGTAAATATTCTACGGCATAATCACCAAAATAATTATAAAATCCTGCGGGTAAAACCGAAGGCCTTGCAGGATCATTATTGGCCAGATTTATGGCTTCTTGATGCATCCTTATACCTAGGAACTCCGTAATGTAAGAATCTCCAGAATTCTCAATGGTACCATATGCCCTTACATGAAAATTATCCCCTTTAAGCTCTAACTTATGCTGTACAATCCCAAAATTGACCAATGAATATCGCTGGGCCCCAGTATAAATACTTGTTCCCCAGCCACCGTTAAATGTATAACTGACCTCAGCCTTATCATTCAAACGATAATGAAGGGCTGTATTAAATTTATAATTTTCAGCACCATAATCAATAAGATCAATTTCTTGATAAGGAGTAATATTTACCGGATGATTGGGGAGATCACCTGCTGAAATATAAGGACGAGGAAATTTATTGTTGGAAAATTTATTCAATGGCAGCTGACCATAAGTTTTAAAATCCTCACTTTGAGCGAGTAAGGCTAAATTAACCCCTGCCTCATCACCTTGAAAATGTAATCGATCTGCTCCTGGATTGACTCCCCCAATACTGGCAAACGGATTGGTAGCTGCATTTCTATCCATATCAGAATTTCCATGCCAATCTTCAGCAACAGAATAGGAGAAGTTAACTTTATAGGCAAATTTATTGTTGTAGGCTTTGGCATAGCGCAATGAACCTTCATACATAGGTTGCGCAGTATAGTTCGATTGCGTATCGTTCATATGATTCATCCCTATCTTTTGAAAGGCACTTAATCCTTGATATTCAAAAGGGTTTTTACTATTGATGAGCAGCACTCCACTGAATGCGTTAGGTCCATAAAGGGCAGATGAGGCTCCCGGAATCAGCTCAAGTGATTCAACGTCCAACTCAGAGGGACCATTTAAATTGCCTACCGGAAAATTTAGGGCAGGTGCTTGTGTGTCCATCCCATCAATTAATTGTACAAATCGGGTGTTGCCCGTATTGGCAAATCCTCGTGTATTGATGACCTGAAAATTAATACTACTAGAGGCTACATCGACACCTTTCAAATTGGCAATGGCCTTATAATAGTTGTCAGCAGAAGTGTTTTGAATATCCAAAATATTCATTATCTCTATAGACACTGGGGATTCAAGGATTCTCTCTTCTATTCTAGAAGCCGATACTACTATTTCTTGTCCAATTTCAACGGATTCCTCGAGAATGATTTCCAGACCCATAATGTTGGCATCGTTTATTTCAATCTCCTGACCATTGTAGCCAATGCTTGTTATCGCCAAAGTAATTGGAGGAGCCGCCTGTACACTGAGATTAAATTTTCCGTAGAAATCTGTCACAGTACCTAATACGGTTCCCTTCACCACGACATTAACCCCAATCAAAGGTTCGCGATTGTCTTTATCCAATACCACTCCGGATATCTGTGTTTGTGAAAAGGACACGAGAGGCAAAAACAAAAGCCCGAAAAGTATTGTAATGTTTGAAACAGCAAACTTCATAAATTCTAAATTAAAATTACTTTTTAATAATAGTTATTTTTTTTTAAAAAATAGCACTAAGACCTAACTAAACACAATAAGATTTATCCAACTCATAATGACAAATTTAAGCTTTCTAATTGATATACTCACTCGTTTAAATTTTTACGCTTTTATAGTTCAAGAGTTTTATTTTTTATCACAAAAAACTACAAACTTAATATAATAAAACCGATGAGCTAATTTCATTCGAAATGATAAAAAATAAAGTTGTCTTATTCAAAAAGCAATCATAATTTGACTCAAGCCCAACTTCCTATTCCGCTTCTTTTTTGACATGTTCTACTAATTTATCGCAGAGTCCATTGATTTCTTCAGACATAAATTGATCCCCTGTGGCATTTAATAAAGTCTGACCAATTCCTCCCAAGCAATCTATATAAAACCGCTTCATTTCATCTAATGGCATATCTTTTGCCCATAGATCAATTCTCAAAGTGTTTTTTTGCTCACTATCCCATAAGGAAACACTGATCGACTTGGTCTCTGAATAACCTGATTTTTCCTTTTCATCAGCGTCCCATTCTATTTTTTCTGGAATGTTTTCATCATCAAGTGAAACCTTGAACTTTATTTCTGACTCCTTCATTTGCTCTAATTAACTTTTTCTAATATTATTTTCGCTGCTGATTTATCTTTTATCAATTGTTCTTTCAAACTATCTAAATGGTTAAACTCAATTTCTTTACGAATGAATGATACCAGTTCGACCCTTAGGTAGCTTCCATAAATGTCCTCATTGAAATCAAAAAAATGTGCTTCAATCGTTCGTTTTTTACCTTTCACCGTAGGACGCCACCCAATATTGAGCATCCCATCGTAGCGCTCAAGTCTCAAATATACGAATATGGCATAGACACCATCTGAGGGAATTAATTTATATGATTCAGAGATAAAGAGATTCGCAGTAGGAAACCCTATTTTTCTACCGATCTGATCTCCTCGGGTAACTATTCCAGATAAGCTATAATAACGTCCAAGATATCCTTGGGCGGCATCTACCTCTCCATCAGCCAAGGCTTGGCGGATATTGGTAGAGCTGATCCCCACTTGATCTATGTCCAATCGTGAGATTTCTTCGATCTCTAAGCCAAAACGTTCCTTATTTTTTTTTAAAAAATCAATATCTCCTGTCTGATTTTTACCGAAGCGGTGGTCGTAACCGATGATGAATTTTTTAGCTTTGATTCCTTTTATTAATACTTTCTGGACAAAAGCTTCCGGTGATAATTCCGAAAATTCTTTTGAAAATCGTACTTTTAACAAATAATCAATACCTATATCACTCAGTAGTTTTACTTTTTCTTCAAATGTACTGAGCAGTTTCAATGAACTCGACCCCTTTCCCAATACAAATCTAGGATGCGGCCAATAAGTGATGACCACACTTTCTCCTCCGCGTGTTTGAGCTTGCTGAACCAAACCACTTAAAATTTTCAGATGTCCAGAATGAACTCCATCAAAGGTACCACTGGTGACGATGGGTAAAATACAAGCATCCAATTCTTGAAAATGATCAATTACTTTCATTTTCTAAATTAATTTGATCAACTAATTGCTCAAGCTGCAAGGCATTTTCCAATTTATAATTGCCAACTTGCGTTCTTACCAACTCCTTTAAATACCCCCCTACACCCAATTGCTCACCTAAATCCTTTGCGAGGCTCCTGATGTAAGTACCCTTTGAACATACCACTCTGAAATGAATTTCAGGCAAATGTACCTGAGTAATCTCAAACTTATACACTTTGATTTTTCGTGACTTAAGCTCAATGATTTCATTTTTTCGGGCACTTTTATAAGCCCGCTGCCCATTGACTTTAATCGCTGAATAAATAGGCGGCATCTGATCCAGTTCTCCAGTTAAAGCTTCAACTGCTGCAGCTATGGCCTGAGGCGTGACATGCGTATAGTCTGAGAAAGAATCAAAAGGTGTTTCTAAATCGAAGGAAGGCGTAGTTTTACCTATCTCGATGATGCCTTCATAGGTCTTATCTAACCCCTGAAGGCTTTCTAGTTTTTTAGTATACTTGCCTATGCCAATGAGTAACAAGCCCTTTGCCAAGGGATCTAGGGTTCCGGCATGGCCTATTTTCTTTATTTTTAGTAGATACCTTAATTTGTTGACTACATCAAATGAAGTCCAACTTTTGGGTTTGTTGACCAGTAATAAGCTCCCTTCCTCTGGAATAATCATAGCATATAACTATAAGAAATAGCGGTCAAACCCAAAATAAAACAATAAATAGAAAAATAGATGAGTTTCCCTTTCTTTACAATTTTTACCATCCATCGACAAGCTAAATAACCAGAAATAAAAGCAGCCATAAATCCTAAAAATAAGGCCAACGTATTTATTTCAGGTTCTAAGTAAGGGAACTCAATATATTTTTTAATCTTGAGTAAACTTGCACCAATTATAGGCAAAAGAACCATTAAAAAAGAAAATTTAGCTGCTTTTTCCCTACTCACTCCCAAGACTAATGCCATAGCGATCGTTGATCCAGATCTTGATATTCCCGGCAAAATGGCTATCGATTGTGCCAATCCAATAACCAAAGATTTTCCAAAAGTAACTTCACCTATACCCTGACTAAAATAGCGAGGAATGAATAGTAATATCGACGTAACCAGCAGCATACCCCCTACTAAAAACAAATCACCTGTGAACAAAGCTTCAATTTCACTTTCAAAAAGCAGTCCAACTATACCTACAGGAATCATTGAAATAATTATCTTCAATACAAACTTTGTCGAATTATTCCATTCAAATTTCAATAACCCCTTAATTAATATAAGAATGTCTTTGTGAAAAACAAAAATAGTGCTCAGGCAAGTAGCCAGATGAACAACCAAGGCAAACAAGAGGTTGTTTGTGGAGTTTATTCCCAATAAAACCACGCCGATCTCTAAATGCCCACTGCTACTGACAGGTAAAAATTCTGTGAGACCTTGAATAATCCCCAGAATAAGCGCATCAATCAAAGTCATTTTATTCTTCTAAATTAGTCGCTTTTTTTGATTTATATAAAATGGCAGCAAATTGAATCATGAATCCTGAAAAAACGATGATTGGACCTAAAGTTAAACCAAAGAATCCAAATCCATAAGTCTCTTGATCTAAGGACATGATCACGAAGCCTAAAAGAATCAAGGCAATACCTAAGATCATGATCAGATAATTTATTTTTTTAAAAGCAAATTTGGTTTGAACTGACATTTGTTTCTGTTTAATAAAGTTCGTCTAGTGAAATTTTAAAATAGCGCCTCATAGAGGATAAGGTGCTAAGATATGAGATTAAAAGGCCCAAAAATATCAAAACAGCAAATAAAATAAATAAGGGTTCTTCTGCATAAAGCTTATCTAAATCATCAATTTGATGTTGTGCAAATTCAATGATACCAAAAATGATTCCCGAGGCCAAAATACCAGAAACCAATCCATAAATTAAAGATCTTTTCAAGAATGGCCACCTGATAAACCCTTTCGTAGCACCCACTAACTGCATACTCCTGATCAAAAATCTTTGAGAGAACAAGGCTATTCTTATGGTATTATTGATCAAAACAATAACAGCAACTAATAATATCAGCGTCATACCCAAAAGCAATACCCCAATTTTTCTTAGATTTTTATTGATGCTGGCTATTAAAGATTCCTGAAAAACTACTTCATAAACTCCTGGCAACCGTCTTAAGTCTATCTCTATAGCTTTCAAGCTGTCTACCGATTGATATTGATTTGTGATCTTCACTGAAAAAGCATCTCTCAGTGGGTTATCCCCTAGAAATTTAGTGAAATCTTCACCCGTATCTCTGATAAATACTTCAGCGGCCATTTCTTTGCTAATAAAATTAATGTTTTCTGCAGCATCACCTGATCGAATATAAGGTCGGGTAGTCAGGATCTTTTGCAATCGTTTCATATCATGATCTATTATAGATTTATCTAAATAGACCTGTATTTCAACGTTTGATTGGACAATAGAAGTAAGAGTTTTGAGATATATAAATGAAACACCAAAAATGCCCATGACCACAAGCGACAAGGTGATGCTGAATATTACACTGAGAAAAGGGAAACTTCCTAATTTTCTTTTCTGCCTTCTACTATCTTTCATTATGATGCGCAAGTTACAAAATAACCGAAAAATAGTCTGAACTTATTATTTGTTTCTTAGGTCAACCAAATAATCTAATAATCTTATGTCCCTCACCGGGATTAATGCTTTCTTCTCGGAGGTTACAGATAAGACGTAGTACTCCTGCTCAAAGTACAAATAGAGTTTCTTTTCAGCGATCGTATTGTCTTCAATAATTTGATAAGGTGACGCAGAAAAATCTCCGATTAAAATTAATTTTTCGCCTACATAAATATATTTTAATTTTTTAGTTTTTTTCATTTCAATTTCTACCTCCAATTCGGGTACCGAACTCACCTGCGCTTGATTTTTCATTAAATCGTCAGAGAAATCTTGGAGAGAATCAAATGTCTCATCAAAAGATATTTCAGTTCCATCCATATCTGGAAGTACGACTTCTACCTCTGCTTGGAGAATTACTTTATCTGATTTTGACTCCTTTTTTGACTGTTTTGTTGAGACTTTAACCGTTGTATTTTCGATGTCTTTTGTGATTGGTGAGGTCCTTTCATCTTCTTTTTTATCGCTCAACATCGCATAAGTTGTGTCTATTTCCAGCGAAATCTTCGCATTTTTATCTTCCGCCATGCCATCGGTACCGATAATTGTCTCTTGATTTTCAATAACTAGGATTTCACCGGGAGTCAGCATAAAATAAGATAAGCCACCTATAACGATCACAGTTATGCCAGCTAATATGGTTTTGGTGGTGATGGAAGTCGTTTCAACAATGCTTGGACCTAGCTCTAATTGATCTAAACGAGATTTTAAGATTCCTTTTTTGTAATTTTTGATTCCCTGAGCAATCTGTTTTTCAAACTCAATTTTTTGGGCCAACTGCGGACTTTCACTGATTTTTTGCTCAAAAGCACTCCTTTCAACTTCAGACATTCGCCGTGTTAAATATTGTGCAATAGCTTCCTCTTGATCCCCTGATTTCATTTAATTAAAAAAATCTTCTTGAGTGTAATTTTTCTTAATGAGAACATCTAAGCGCTTTTTACACTTGTACTTTTTCGCTTTGACGGTATCGGCATTGGAATAGTTCATGCGACCTGCTATCTC
Organism: Flammeovirgaceae bacterium UBA4465; assembly: GCA_905182375.1. Taxonomy (GTDB): domain Bacteria; phylum Bacteroidota; class Bacteroidia; order Cytophagales; family Cyclobacteriaceae; genus UBA4465. The sequence continues at coordinate 26,398 of CAJJBF010000014.1, read as the reverse complement.
TGACATTGACATTTCATTGAAGTAGTAATAGGTCAGAACACTTTTACAAGGATCTCCCAACACCTCCATCGCATCCTGAACCACCTTTGACATTATGTCCTCGGGATCGGATTGGACGATTGATCCTTCTTGTTCTGTATAACTCAGTCGTTTTTTACGACTTAATTCCTTCAGCCAGCAATTTTTACAAATACTGTATAAATAGGTGCTTATTTTAGACGTGATTTTAAGGTCTCCACTAATGGCTTTTTGCCAAAAAACAATTAGGGCATCTTGATATACATCATTTGCTTCCTCGACTGTACCATTATTTTTAAGGACCATTTTGGTCATCATGGGATAATATTTTTTATACAAATAGTCCAAGGCGGTTTCATCTCCTCGAGAAATATGATCAAGTATTTGTTGCTCCGTCATATTATTTAAAAACCTAATCTTGAATAAATACGAGTTAAACTGAATGGGTGACCCTTCAAAAAAAGATAAATCAATATTAAAAGTAATTTATACTGACTTTGCACTTGAAAAATGCATGATTTTATTGGCAATAAAGGCTTTACCTTGAGTGGTAAGATTGATTGATACATTCGAAGCGATCGAAACATATATTCAGGACAAAGCTGCGTATGAATACATTTGGTTATTTAGTTTCCTCCAAAAAAATGTTCGAAGGATTGTTTGTACACAAAGATTATAAAATTATTTGTAAATGCATAACGAGAAGAAAGGAAGTGAAACGAATATAAATTCTACTGAGGCATTTAACGGTTTCAAGGCGTAACTATCTTAATTTTAAAATTAATCATCCATCCCTGATGAGAATATCTTGAAATGCACCACAACTATTCTCTATAAAAAAAGGCATTACTGATAAGTAATACCTTTTTTTCTTCTTTAGTAAGTTTTTATTCCATCTCCTCTACGAAAGCTTATAACATTACTTCAACCTCCTGCTGAGTACCTGTTAGAGTTTTCGTTGTCTCCATTCAATTTTTATTTACCGTAATGCTGCCTTCCCATGATTCACCTTCTTGGGTCTTCTCCACATTTTCAACGACATCTACTACTTTTTCATTAAAAGTTTGATGACCATTGCCGTACATTTCACCCAAAATAGGAGCAATAACTAAACCGATCAAACAGGTCAATTTAATTAGAATATTCATGGAAGGACCAGACGTGTCTTTAAATGGATCTCCAACCGTGTCTCCTGTAACTGCCGCCTTATGTGCTTCTGATCCTTTGTAGGTCATCTCACCATTGATCATTACCCCAGCTTCAAATGACTTTTTAGCGTTGTCCCAGGCTCCTCCTGCATTGTTTTGAAAAATGGCCCACAAAACTCCTGAAACAGTTACACCGGCCATGTAGGATCCCAATGCCTCAGGTCCCATTAAAAAACCTATAATGATAGGACTGATAATGGTCAGCGCACCCGGAAGCATCATTTCTTTAATGGCCGCTTTAGTAGAAATATCTACACATTTACCATATTCTGGAATTCCTGTACCTTCCATAATACCAGGAATCTCTTTAAATTGACGTCTTACTTCCATCACCATTTCCATAGCAGCACGACCTACTGATCTCATCGCTAGTGCAGAAAATACTACAGGAATCATAGCCCCGACAAAAAGTGTTGCAAGCACGTCTGCTTTATAAATATTTATACCATCAATACCGGTGAAGGTCACATAGGCAGCGAAAAGTGCCAATGCAGTTAAAGCGGCCGAGGCAATCGCAAAACCTTTACCAATAGCCGCTGTAGTATTACCAACCGAATCTAAAACGTCTGTACGTTCTCTCACCTCTTTGGGAAGTTTACTCATCTCTGCAATCCCTCCTGCATTATCCGCAATGGGTCCAAAAGCATCGATAGCCAATTGCATGGCCGTAGTGGCCATCATGGCTGATGCCGCTATACCGACTCCATAAAACCCAGCTAAAGTGTACGTGCCCCAAATGGCAGCAGCAAATAATAAGATGGGTGCAAATGTAGACATCATTCCTGTCGACAAACCCGCAATAATATTGGTTCCAGCTCCCGTAGCTGAATTTTCAATAATTGACATTACAGGCTTTTTACCTAACCCTGTATAATATTCTGTGAAATAAGAAATGGCAGCACCCACAACTAAACCTATGATCACACTTCCAAATACGTTTATTCTAGGTATTTCTTTGATACCCACTTCAAAGAAATCCATTTTCATGTTTTCGGGTAACATAAAATTAATGATGAAATAAGAAGCAATCGCCGTCATCACAATAGAACTCCAGTTACCTATATTTAAAGCATTTTGAATTTCTTGTTCTTTAGCATCATTACTTTTTATCTTAATGAAAAAACTTCCAAAAATTGAAAATATAATGCCTACTGCAGCAATCACTAAGGGTAATAAGATAGGGCCCATTCCGCCAAACACATCATCAATGACACCACCCATATCGCGAATCACATAGTTCCCAAGCACCATCGATGCCAAAACAGTTGCCACATAAGATCCGAACAGATCAGCACCCATGCCAGCAACATCTCCAACATTATCTCCAACATTATCTGCGATCGTAGCTGGATTTCTAGGATCGTCTTCAGGTATCCCGGCCTCTATTTTACCTACTAAATCTGCGCCTACATCTGCGGCCTTGGTATAAATACCTCCACCCACTCTTGCAAAAAGTGCAATAGACTCTGCTCCCAATGAAAACCCAGCTAGCGTTTCTAGTACCATGGTCATTTTTTCATTACCATCAATACTCCATTCACCTCCCATGAAGATTTGAAGCAGCACAATAAAAATTACACTCAATCCAAACACAGCTAAACCTGCAACACCTAAACCCATTACCATACCTCCCGTAAAAGAGACTTTTAAAGCATCTGGAAGGCTGGTTCTAGCAGCTTGAGTTGTCCGAACATTGGCTTCGGTAGCAATGCGCATACCTATATTTCCTGCGAGTGCTGAGAAAAAAGCACCAATAACGAAAGCTACTACTATAAAATAACTGGTAGATTCTATTAAAGAAGAAACCAAAGCTAAAAGTGCTCCAGCAATCACAACAAATATGATGAGTACGCGGTATTCGGCAGATAAAAAAGCCAATGCTCCCTCTTTAATGTGAGAAGCAAGTTCTCGCATGTTCTTTTCACCCGCATCTTGTTTGATTACCCATTTGGCTTTAAATGCCATCACAATCAGTCCTACAATCGCAAAGACTGGCACTAGATAGATAAAGTATTCCATTTTTTTCGTTTGGTATTTTTAAATTTTTGGCAAATATATGATAATGTAAGACAAAACGGATAAAAAGTTGCTCATGCAAATAGCATTTGCATGAAAAAAGAGAACACGAAAGGTTATCTCCGAAAGGGAACCATAAAGAAAAAGCTTTGAAAAAAAATTTTATAATTATTTCGAAGCACTCGAATTGACATAATTTAAAAATTCAGAGCGCACCGCCTGATCATTAAATTTTCCTGAAAAATGTGCGGTCCCCGTTTGACTGTTGGTATCTCCAACCCCTCTTGAGGAGACACACATGTGTTTAGCATCCATGACTACAGCAATATCTTCGGTATTCAAAAGTTTTTTGAGTTCTTCAGCAATTTGTACCGTCAACCTTTCTTGCACTTGGGGTCTTTTCGAAAAATATTGTACAATCCTATTGATTTTAGACAGTCCTATGACCTTGCCACTTGAAAAGTAGGCCACGTGTGCTTTCCCGTAAATAGGAACAAAATGATGTTCGCAGTGCGAATAGAAAGTGATATCTTTTTCAACCAACATTTGATCATAATTATATTTGTTGTCGAACAATTTACTGGTGGGCTTACTAGACGGATTTAACCCCGAAAAAACCTCCTTAACATACATTTTTGCAACTCTATGGGGAGTTCCTTTGAGACTGTCATCACTTAAGTCCATACCCAACACATGCATGATTTCTCTAAAATGCTTTTCTATTAGCTCTATTTTTAGATCATCATCTTTTTCAAAAGCATCTGGCCTTAAGGGTGTTTCATAAGAAAAAACGCCATGGCAATCATCGTCAGTCAGCGGGGTATTCGACAAAATTTCTTTCGGTTTCATACAATAATATTTTTATTTCGTAACGGTTTTCAATTTTAGATTTTAATATATCATAAATGGTAATAGCAATATTTTCTGCCGTAGGATTAAGGCTCTCAAACTCCTTTACATCTAGATTTAAATTTTTATGATCAAAGCGGTCGAGGATATTTTCCTTAATGATATCACTTAACAATTTCATGTCATAAACATATCCAGTTGTCGCATCCACTTCACCCATTAATTTTACGGTCAGGTCATAATTGTGGCCGTGGTAGTTAGCGTTGTTACACTTACCAAATATTCTGGCATTCTCTGTATCTGACAAACTGGGATTATGCAGTCTGTGAGCTGCATTGAAATGCTCTTTTCTAAAAACCGAAACTTTTTTCATGCTAACCTATTCAGTCGTGCAAATATTAACCTTGCAAGATAGAAATCAAAAAAAAAGAAGATTAGTTCATTATTTAACACAATTATATCGTATTCCCTTTTGATTCACTTAAATAATTGATTCTTTTGCATCTGAGAAAAAAATGGAAATACCTGAAATTAAATCTAAAATAAAAAAATATCAGCAAGCAGGAAAGCGAATATTTACCACCTCTTCATTCCAATCCCATAGTCTGGTCCTCTTGCACATCATCAAGGAAATCAGCCCAAAAATTCCCATCTATTTTATAAATACAGGTTATCTATTTCCTGAAACGGTCAGATTTAAGGATGAAATTGCTGATCTCTTCCAGTTAACTGTGATGGACCTAAAACCGGCGACGCCGAAGTATTTGCAAAAAGATCTTAATGGAAAACTCTTATATACCTCAGATCCTGATCATTGCTGTTCAATCAACAAAACACAACCATTGGATGCTGTTTTGGCCACCTATGATGTTTGGATGAATGGGGTTCGCGCAGATCAAAGTGCCATCCGAAGCGCTATGAAGGTCGAACAAGCAGCCCCTTATAATACGGTAAGATTTCATCCCATGCTCGATTGGAATCAAAAAAAAATATTTGACTATCTCAAAGAATACAACATTTCCAAGCATCCACTAGAGCAGCGTGGTTATACAAGTATTGGCTGCGAACCTTGTACTAGAAAAATAGATTTAGAAATGCAAATGCGCGAAGCTCGGTGGTTTGGTTTAAATAAAGTAGAATGTGGCTTGCACACGGAGTTAATTATTAAAGAATGAATGTATTAATTACCGGAGGTGCTGGATATGTAGGAACTGAATTGTTGGCAAAATTGGCGCTCAACAAGGAAATTAGTAAAATCACTATTTATGATAATTTGAGCAAAGGCCATAGAAGCCTTTTTTTAGGAAAAAAATCGTGTTTTTTATCCAAAATAGTGTTCGTTCATGGAGAAATATTAGACTCCCGATTATTAAAGAAACAGTTGACTGATACGGATATACTCATTCATTTAGCTGCCATGGTAACTACACCCTTTGCAAATACGGATCCCCATTTTTTTGAACAAGTAAATCATTGGGGTACCGCAGAAGTCGTCTATGCCGCAGAGGAAAGTGGCGTCTCTAAATTCATCCATCTCAGCAGTACAGCAGTTTATGGTACAGGCGCTGATCTGGCAGATGAATCCACACTGCCCCTACCACAAACTTATTATGGGATATCTAAGCTGAGAGGCGAAACACATGTCAACCGACTGATGGAAAAAAAGAATTCCATCATACTCAGAGGAGGAAATATCTATGGGTTCAGCAAAAGTATGCGTTTTGATGCGGTCATTAATAAATTTATGTTTGATGCCCATTTTACCAACCGAATTCAAATATTCGGAAACGGGAAGCAGACCCGAGCATTTATTCATGTTGAGCACTTAGTAAACACCATAGAGCAATGTGTTTTAAAAGAAGTTCCCACTGGGACTTACAACCTCGTAGACAAAAATTTGCAGATTTTAGAGATTTTAGACGCTTTTAAAGAGTTATACCCTGATTTAGAATTTATTTATGCCAATCAGCACATGAAACTCAGAGAACTCAATGTGAGTCTCAAGAGCAAACTATTTAAATCTATTACCCGGTTTACATCCACCTCTCTATCTGATGAATTGCAAGTATTCAAGTCACAATTTGCCTTCTAAAAAACGAACTCTCGCTTCTTTTGGCACCGAATTATCTAGAAATAAGTGTCGTTTATTTGAGTTGTGGTTAGTTTTGCGAAAAATATAAGACTTTAAAAAAACAGAATGGCCCTATCAACCAAATATGATCCCGCTCAAGTAGAAGATAAATGGTACCAATATTGGATGGATAAAGGACATTTCAAAGCCAAAGTAAATCCCAACAAAAAACCTTTCAGCATTATCATCCCCCCACCTAATGTCACTGGAGTACTGCACATGGGCCACATGCTCAATAATACCATTCAAGACATTCTGATAAGAAAAGCAAGGATGCAAGGATTTGAAGCTTGTTGGGTCCCGGGTACAGATCATGCATCGATTGCAACCGAAGCAAAAGTAGTAAAAATGCTGAGAGCAAAAGGGATTAAAAAAAGTGATCTCAGCAGAGAGGCATTTATGGAGCATGCTTGGGAATGGAAAGAAAAATATGGGGGCATCATCCTTGACCAGTTAAAAAAGTTAGGGGCTTCATGTGATTGGGATAGAACAGCCTTTACCATGGATAAAGATTATTATTCATCCGTTATCAAAGTATTTGTCGACCTTTTTAAAAAAGGTTATGTCTATCGAAGTCTTCGTATGGTCAATTGGGATGTAGAGGCCCAAACAGCAGTATCAAATGAAGAAGTTCTCTACAAAGAAGGGGGTGAAATATCGAAACTTTATTCAGTAAAATATCAAATTGAAAATAGTAGCGAATACATCACCATCGCTACACAAAGACCTGAAACGATCATGGGAGATACAGGGATAGCTGTAAACCCAAATGACCGTCGTTATCAACACCTTATTGGAAAGTCAGCCATCATTCCTTTTGTCAATAGGCGAGTGCCCATCATTGCTGATGAATACGTAACGATGGATTTTGGTACGGGTTGTTTGAAAGTAACACCCGCCCATGATACCAACGACTATGAGATTGGGCTGCGTCACGGACTTAAAATCATTGACACCATTGGTTTAGACGGTAAGCTGACTTCGGCCTGCGAAATTGAAAAATATAAGGGTATGGATCGTTTTGAAGTGAGGAAACAGATCGTCAAGGATATGAAAATGATGAGAATCCTCGTAAATGAAGAGGATTTTAATACTAGAATTGGTAGATCAGAAAGGACGGATACGGTCATTGAACCCAAGTTGTCGCTGCAATGGTTCATAAAAATGAAATCCATCTCAAAGACCGCTCATGAAGTAGTTATGAATGACGAAATTCGGCTTTTTCCACCTAAATTTAAGAATACCTATCACCATTGGATGGAAAATGTCCGTGATTGGTGTATTTCTCGACAGCTTTGGTGGGGTCAACGCATTCCTGCCTATTATTTCGGACAAGGAGAAGATGACTTCGTGGTCGCCGTAAATGAACATGAAGCGCTAACATTGGCTCAAAAAAAGTCAGGTAACCCACACTTGAAGCCATCCGATCTTCGTCAAGACGAGGATGTTCTGGATACCTGGGCTTCATCTTGGCTTTTTCCTTTAGCTGTTTTTGACGGGTTTAGTGATCAAGCATTTGATACTGAAACAGGCAAAATATTACCTAAAAAAAATGAAGAATTAGATTATTTCTATCCTACCGATACCTTGGTCACCGCTCCTGAAATTTTGTTTTTCTGGGTGGCTCGAATGGTCATCGCAGGCTATGAATACACCGGGGAAAAACCTTTTAAAAATGTCTATCTCACAGGAATTGTTCGTGATAAACAGAGAAGAAAAATGTCTAAATCATTGGGTAATTCACCCAATCCTTTGGATCTCATAAAAAAGTATGGGGCGGATGGCGTAAGAACCGGTATGCTCTTCAGCTCTCCCGCCGGAAATGACCTCCTTTTTGATGAAAAACTGGTCGAACAAGGTCAGAAATTTTCTAATAAAATCTGGAACGCTTTTCGACTCATTCAAGGTTGGGAAGTTGAAGAAATTGAGCAACCTAGCGAAAATCAATTGGCCATTCGTTGGTTTGAGTCCAATTTTCAAAAAGCATTGTTAGAACTAGAAGATCACTTTTCTAAATTCAGAATGTCTGATGCCTTAATGACCGTCTATAAGCTGATCTGGAATGATTTCTGCAGTTGGTATCTAGAGTGGATCAAGCCTAATTATGGGGCCCCAATAGATACCAAAACCCATCAACAGACCGTTTCTTTTTTGGAACAATTGATGAAGGTGCTGCATCCATTTATGCCCTTTATTACCGAAGAAATATGGCACAGTTTACAAAGAAGAGGCGCTGATGAGGATTTGATTGTCGCTGAATGGCCAATCTCTCAAAAATTCGATGAACCCATTTTAGCTGATACTTCTTTCCTTTTTGAAATTATCGCACAAATAAGAAATATTAGAAATAAAAATCAACTATCGCCAAAAATCAAATTAATCCTAAATATCAACAGCGAGGCCTCCCTTTTTACGACTATCAACGCTTCCTTAATGAAAATGGCCAACTTGGAAAAAATTTCATTTATCAAAGAAAAACCAGCACAGAGTCATGCCTTCTTAATTCATTCAAAGGAATTTTCTATTGTGTCAGCTAAAACCATAGATCTAGATTTTGAACGTGAAACGCTTCAAAAGGAATTGGACTATACCCGCGGATTTCTTGAAAATGTACTCAAAAAAATGAGTAATGAGCGCTTCGTTAATCATGCGCCTCCAAAAGTTTTAGAGATAGAAAAAAAGAAGCAAGCCGACGCAGAAGCTAAAATTGAAACGCTCATGGAAAGCCTTAGAAAACTTTAAAATCGAGCGGCCATCAACAACCTGAGATCCTTAAAAATTAAGTTGTATTTCGTGGCTAAATGTTGGTTAGAAATACTTCCTTTATAGGCATAAACTCCTTTCATGAACCACTGATTTCTTAAAATCATCTCCTCTATTCCTCCAGCTTCACCCATTTGAATCAAAATAGGTGTTAGAATATTCGAAATAGCAATAGATGCCGTTCTTGGAACTCTAGAAGCAATATTAGGCACACAATAATGGACCACATCGTATTTTCGAAACGTCGGTGTATCCAACGTAGTCAAGCGTGAGGTTTCAATGCAGCCTCCTTGATCAATGCTCACATCTATGACCAAAGAATTAGGCTTCATGTTAGCAATCATTTCTTCGCTAACCACCATCCCATTAACCCCATTTTCTGCACGCATCGCACCAATCAAAACATCGGCGGATTCCAATGCTTTTCCCAGTGACGGATGGTCAAAGGTCGACGTATGAACCTGCCAGCCCACTGCATGCTTTAACCTTCTTAATTTATAAATTCTATTATCAAACACTTGTAAATCAACTCCCAAGCCTAGGGATGCTCGTGTTGCATATTCAGCTACCGTTCCCGCTCCAATAATGACCGCCTTAGTCGGGGGCACGCCCGTTACTCCACCTAAAATCACCCCTGATCCACTATTGGTTTTACTCAAAAGTTCTGCTGCAATTAACATCACCGAACTCCCTGCAATTTCACTCATTGATCTTACGATCGGTAGTCCTCCTACCTTATCTTCAATAAACTCAAAGGCCAAACCAATGATTTTCTTTTCCTGAAGCGCTTTCAAATACTCAATAGATTGACTAGCTGGTTGAAGTGCCGATATCAAAGTAGCCCCCGATGGAATGAGACCTATTTCCTCAATAGTGGGAGGTTCAACCTTAAGTATGACATCGGAAGCGTAAACTGTTTTACGATCATAAACTATCTGTGCCCCTACTTCACTATAATCAGTATCTGCATAATTGGCAGAATTACCAGCAGATGCCTCTACATTTACCTGATGACCATTCTGTACAAGTACTTCTACTGATTCAGGCTTTAAGGATATTCTATTTTCTTGCTTCCCCATCTCCAACGGCACACCGATGCTCAATGATTTAGCTTTTTTATCTCTTTTTGACTGCTTTTCTTGTGGGTAGAGGGCAGCAGCCCTCCCTATTTTCTCAAACCCAGATTTATTTTCTTCTGTCATATGATTCGAAACTGATTTCCCTTTGACTCTCGGAGGTTAATTTAATATTAATATTAAGGTATTTTTCGGGCAACAAGGTAGTGATGTTTTCAGACCATTCGATGAAGCATAAATGATTACTGTAAAAATAATCCTCAATGCCCAAATTGACCGCTTCTAAAATATTTGTTATTCTGTAAAAATCAAAATGATACATAGGGGTGTCATCATTACAGTGGTATTCATTGACGATGGCAAAAGTTGGCGAATGGATCGCATCACTTACCCCTAAAAATTCGCCTATTTTTTTGATTAAGGTAGTCTTACCTGCTCCCATATCACCATTGACACAAATGACTTTATGTTCTTCCAAATCATCGATTATTTTACGAGCAACTTTATCAATCTGATCTAAAGAGTAAATCATTGTTTTTGTCGAAGGGTTATAAGAGGAATCATCATCTCTTCCATACTGATACCCCCATGCTGAAAAGTATCCTCATAAAGATTGGCATAATGATTAAAATTATTTTCATAGGCAAAGAATGATTCTCCCAAAGCAAAAATATAGGATGAAGTCAAATTTAATTTAGGTAATTTAAATACTTCAGGTTTATGCATATGAAATACCGATTTGGGATTAAATCCCAAATTCTTCCCTATCTTAAACCTCAAATTATGGTTGGTATTTCTATCTGCCTTGATTTTCTCGGGTTTTTTGACCCGGATCGTACCATGATCGGTGGTGATCATTACTTTAACCTTTTTTGAAGATAGTTTTTTAAGAACTTCGAAAAGTGATGAATGTGCAAACCACGTTTTGGTCAATGCTCTATAAGCCGATTCATCTGGAGCCAATTCGCGGATCATTTGCATGTCTGTCCTGGCATGTGAAAGCATATCGACAAAATTGTAGACCAATACATTGAGAGGTGCTTTAAGGAGCTCATCTAATTTCTGTTCTATCTGTTTGGCTTCCTGAGTTTTAATTATTTTGTGATAATTGTATTTTACTTCTATTTTGTTCCGCCCTAATTGAGCGGCTAACAAGTCCGATTCAAACTTATTTTTAGAGCCTTCCTCGCTTTCTTTTGTCCAAAAATCCGGATACTCCTTTTCAATGTCTGCAGGCATTAAACCTGCAAAAAGTGCATTTCTTGCATAATTGGTAGTGGTTGGCAAAATAGAAAAATAAGTTTCTTTTTTCTCTATTTCAAATAATTGAGCAATCTCTGGCTCAATTATTTCCCATTGATCCCATCTTAAATTATCAATAACAATGAGAAAAATACTACTCTGTGCAAGTGCCGGGAAAACTTTTTCTTTAAAAACCTCATGGGAAAGTAATGGCCCTTCGGATGAATTCATCCAATCTTCATAATCTGATCGAATATAATTCGCGAATCTTTGATTGGCTTCAGCCTTTTGAGTTCGGAGAATTTCTGACATGTCCTTTTCATTGGTTTCATCAATCAATAATTCCCAACGAACCAATTTTCTATATACTTCAATCCAATCTTCATAATCTGTCGCATCGGCTATTTCATAACCAACATCAGTGAAATTTTGCTGATAGCTTAAATTTGTTTTTTCAGATACTATGCGATTTTTATCCAATAACCTTTTTACAGAAAGTAGGATTTGATTTGGATTTAACGGTTTAATCAAATAATCTGCGATCTGTGAACCAATGGCCTCTTCCATGATATCTTCTTCCTCATTTTTGGTGATCATGACCACGGGAATATTGGGATGTGATAATTTAATTGCTCTCAAGGTTTCAATCCCAGATATTCCTGGCATATTCTCATCAAGAAAAATAATATCAAAGTACTGCTTTTCGACCTCATCTAAGGCATCATTACCACTATTTACAGGAATGACATGATAGCCTTTAGATTCCAAAAATATAATATGAGGCATTAATAGATCAATCTCATCATCGGCCCATAAAATTTTATATTGCTGCATTTTTACGAAAATCCTTTTGTATGTTCACACTATAATTGACTCGAATATACTTTGAATAAAAAGAAAATATTTAATGATCCTGTTTATGGTTTTATAAACATACCTAATGAACTCATTTTTGATATCATCGAGCATCCCTATTTTCAAAGATTACGTAGAATCAAGCAACTGGGGCTCTCTGATTATGTATATCCTGGTGCCATTCATACCCGATTTAGTCATGCTTTAGGAGCGATGCATTTGATGAGAAAAACATTAGACAGTCTTCGTGAGAAAGGTCAAATGATTTTTGAAGCTGAATACGAAGGCGCATTAATTGCCATTCTTCTGCACGATATTGGTCATGGTCCTTTTTCGCACACATTGGAATTCAGTCTTTTCAAAAATGTCTCCCATGAAAGCATCACCGCTTGGACGCTTGATGCATTGAATAAAGAATTCGCAGGCAAACTGACCTTAGCCATTGAAATATTTAAGGGTACCTATCCTCGTAAATTCCTTACTCAATTGGTTTCTAGCCAACTGGATATGGACCGGCTGGATTACCTAAAAAGAGATTGTTTTTTTACTGGCGTTCAAGAAGGTACGGTTGGAGCTGAACGTATCATAAAAATGCTCAATGTGGTAGATGATGAGCTCGTCGTTGAAGAAAAAGGAATTTATAGTATTGAAAGTTTTATCAGCGCCCGTAGAATCATGTATTGGCAGGTTTATTTACATAAAACTTCTATTTGTAGTGAAAAGATGCTCATTGAACTCATCAAACGGGTAAGCATCTGTTGGGACAAGGATACATCTATGTCCGCTACTCCTGCCCTCAGTCTGTTTCTCAGCAATGATCTTTCAGCCCAAGATTTCAATAAAAATCCAAAATTACTCGAAACATTTATGGAATTAGATGATACTGATATTTGGGGAAGTATCAAACTTTGGTTAAATCATGAAGATCCCGTCATCAATATATTGAGCAACGCTTTAAAAGATCGGAGGTTATTTAAAATTGAGATACTGGAAGAGCCTCTGAAATCAGTTCAACTAACTGATATCAAAAAAGAGGTTGCAAAAAGGTTAAAGTTGCCCCTTGAGATGACTCATAGTTTAGTCACCCATGGCAGTGTTACCAATGCCGCTTATACTGCAAAGAATCAAACTATAAATATTTTAAGAAAAAATGGAAGAGTAGAAGAAATCACGGCTGCTGTTGATTTGCCCAACATCAAAGTGATGAGTAAAATTGTGAAAAAAAATTATCTTTGCTATCCCAAAATACTATATTTACCGAAATATTTATAATTGGTCAATCCAATGACAAAATGAAAAGTTAAATGAACTTTACCTTAGAGCAAATTGCTCATCTTATAGGAGGAAAATTAGACGGATCAAAAGAGACTAAGGTAAATACTATCAGTTCTATTGAAGATGCTGAAGAAGGAAGTATCACTTTTCTATCCAACCCAAAGTATGAGCCCCTTATTTACGAAACCCAAGCGTCAGCAGTTATTGTTGATGAAAAACTTATTCTAAATAAAAAAATAAATACAGCCCTGATCAGGGTTGTAGATCCCTATGCTGCTTTTACCGCTCTGTTAGAAGCATATGATCAGCTGCTTTCCTTCAACAAGACTGGAATTGAAGAACCTAGTTTCATACATAAAACGGCTACGCATGGATCAGACATTTACGTAGGCGCCTTCGCTTATATTGGGAGCAATGTTAAAATAGGTGATCAAGTAAAAATTTATCCCAATACCTATATTGGTGATGATGTCACTATTGGTCATCAAACTATCATTCACCCAGGGGTTAAAATTTATGCCAAAAGTGTGATTGGAAGTCATTGTACCTTACAGGCAGGAGCGGTTGTGGGAAGCGACGGCTTCGGATATGCACCTCTTGAGGATGGCTCTTATAAAAAAATACCTCAATTGGGCAATGTTGTTTTAGAAGATCATGTGGATGTAGGGGCCAATACGGTGATAGATTGTGCCACCTTTAACACAACGCTAATCAAAAAAGGGGTCAAATTAGATAATTTGATTCAAATTGGTCACAACACCCTGATTGGAGAAAATACCGTAATTGCAGCTCAAACAGGCATCGCTGGCTCTGTGAAAATAGGCGAAAATTGTAAAATAGGTGGACAAGTTGGGATTGCTGGACATTTAAAAATAGCTGCTGAAACGCAAATACAGGCTCAATCTGGAGTTTCAAAAAATACCAAAGTAGCTCAAACCATCTATGGAACCCCTGCCATTGACTTCAATAATTATCTTAGATCCTACACTGTGTACAAAAAATTACCTGAAGTAATGAAGCAGATTGAAAAAATTGAGGAAAAACTTTTAAATTTGTAGCCCAAAACTCAATGAAATTCAATCAACATACAGTTAGCGGCGAAGCAGCCGTCTCGGGCATAGGCTTGCATACAGGCGTTGTGAGCAATATGACTTTCATCCCTGCCAAAATAAACCATGGAATTAAATTTCAAAGAATAGATTTAGATAATCAGCCCACTATTGACGCCGATGTAGACAATGTGGTAGATTTGTCTCGAGGCACAAGTATTGAGCAAAATGGGGGAAGAATTAATACGGTCGAACACGTCTTATCAGCCTTAGTTGCCTTAGAAATAGATAATGTTTTGATAAAAATTGATGGACCTGAGCCCCCCATTATGGATGGTAGTGCGAGACAATTTATGGATGCCATTCTTGAAATCGGCTTACGAGAACAAGCCGCTCCTAGAAACTTCTTTGAGTTACCTCACAGCGTTTTTTATGAAGACAAAGTACGAGATGTTGAAATTATCGCACTTCCCTTAGATGATTACAGAGTCACTGTAATGGTGGACTATAACTCACCTGTTCTTGGAAGTCAGCATGCCTCATTGAATAAATTAACAGATTTTTATGAGCAAATCAGTGATGCTAGAACTTTTTGCTTTTTACATGAAATTGAAGAGCTGTACAAACAAGACTTGATCAAAGGGGGTGATATTTCTAACGCCATTGTAGTGGTTGATCGGATGGTGAAACCAGGTGAACTAGATCATCTGGCTCATTTACTCAATAAACCCAAAGTTGAAGTCGAGAAAGAGGGTATTCTAAATAACGTAAGTCTTAGGTATAAAAATGAACCTGCCAGACACAAGTTATTAGACATCGTAGGGGATTTAGCATTGGTAGGTAGACCTATTAAAGCCCAAATAATGGCTGCTCGTCCTGGGCATGCTGCGAATATTGCCTTCGCTAGAAAACTCAAAAAAATAATCCAAAAAACCTCTCATAGTAAAATACCACAATACGATCCTAAAATACCTCCGGTAATGGATATCAATAAAATTGCGAAAATCTTACCCCATAGATATCCATTTTTACTGATTGATAAAATTTTTCATCTGGATGATGAATCGGTGGGGGGTATTAAAAATGTAACCTTCAATGAGCCTTTTTTTCAGGGTCATTTTCCTGGAAACCCCGTAATGCCGGGTGTCTTACAAGTTGAAGCAATGGCCCAAATTGGAGGTATCTTAGCGCTTAATTCGGTACCAGATCCTGAGAATTATTGGACTTACTTCTTAGGTATCGATAATTTTAAATTTAAAAAAATGGTTTTTCCAGGAGATACCCTCATATTTAAATGTGAATTATTAGAGCCGATCAGGAGAGGCTTCGTAAAAATGTCAGGAGTTGCTTATATTGGGAACCAATTAGTTTGTGAAGGCAATATGACTGCCGTACTCGTAAAAAAAGAATAATGAATAACCCCTCAGCTTTTGTCCATCCCGATGCCAAAATAGGTCAAAATGTAGTTATTGAGCCTTTTGCTTACATAGACAAGGATACAGAAATAGGTGATGGCTGTTGGATTGGACCCAACGCTTGCATTTGGGAAGGTTCTAGAATAGGTGATAATTGTAAAATTTTTGCAGGGGCACAAATCTCATCGGTTCCGCAAGATTTAAAATTCGCAGGAGAAAAAACCTTGACGATCATAGGTAACAACACCACTATTAGAGAATTTGTAACCATTTCACGAGGAACCAGTCATAGAAAGCAAACCGTTATTGGTGAACATAATTTACTGATGGCCTATGTCCATGTTGCGCACGATTGTATTTTAGGAAATCATTGTATTGTATCTAATTCGGTTCAAATAGCAGGTCATGTCTCCTTGGGCGATTATGCCATCATTGGTGGTACAGCAGCCATAAGACAATTTGTGAAAATTGGAGCCCATGTGATGATTGCTGGAGGTTCTCTTGTTCGCAAAGATGTACCCCCCTATGTCTCAGCGGCACGTGAACCCCTGAGCTACAGCGGCATCAATGCGATTGGTCTGAGGAGAAGAAAGTTTACCACGCAAGAACTTAACAACATTCAAGAGATGTATCGGATTATATATCTGAGTGATTTAAATATTAGTAAAGCGATTAATAAAATTCAAAGTGATTTTGAATCCTCAAAAGAAAAAAATCTCATCATAAAATTCATTCAAGAATCAGAGCGAGGTATCATGAAAGGTATTGAATGAGGGTTAAACTTAATAAAGTTGGGAAGAGGTTCAATAAAGAATGGATTCTTAGAAACTTAAGTTTAGATATTCCATCTCAATCTTCTCTAAGCATCACTGGTGCCAATGGCAGTGGGAAAAGTACATTAATAAAACTGATATCCGCCTACATGGAACCCACATCAGGTAATATTCAATATTTCGAAAATAAGAAAACTTACCCCATTGAAAGCATACCTCAATCGATAGGTTTGGCAGCTCCTTATGTTGATTTGATAGAGGAATTCAGTCTAAGAGAACATGTAGAATTTCATTTCAAATTTAGATCTACCCCTTTCTCCTTAGACGAAATCATAGCAAGAACAAATTTTCAATTTTCCATTGATAAAAAAGTCCAAGATTTTTCTTCTGGAATGAAGCAACGACTCAAACTCGCCCTTGCCATCTTTGCCAAAAATAAATTGCTTATATTGGACGAACCTACATCAAATTTAGATCAGGAAGGTATTGAATGGTATCGTGATCAAATACTTCAAAAAATAGGGACATGCACCATAATCGTAGCCTCAAATCAACGCCATGAATATGATTTTATCTCTAAAAACATCGACCTAAACAATAAGAATACGATCCGCATGAAATCTCTATGAACCATTAGGCCTCATGAATAATTGAAGTGATCATCAGAGCTCTTTTCAACTTCGCTGTTAAGCATTCAATGCCATTTATACCTTGTCTAAGGTCACGGTAGACCCTATCAATCTATCAGTACCCTCTAAGGTAATTCAAGTCACAATATGATGGAAGTCTTTGCAGGCGGTACCTGAAAACAAAAAGATCGGACAAAAAAATAGAGTCGTTTAAATGGATCCTCTTTAATATTTTATTTTAAAAAAGTTCGCGAGATGATCTTAGGCTTTACATCAGTAAAAATAATAACCTTTAAAAGCATTGAATAAATAAAATTATCTTAATTATTTCGATAATGTGATCTGTTTCGCCTGATCATGGAATTTTTGATAATTGAAGTTAAATTAATGTATTCTAACAAAAAAACAATATATTTAAATGCTCAACGTTTAAATATTATCAAAATAATTATTAATTTTACTGAACATAAAGAAACAATCTTTTTTTTAAAATTTAAGATCACAGTTATGAAAATAATGAAAAGCCTATTCCTCGCATGTACCTGCGCTACCTTGTTAATTTTCGCCAATTGTGGTGGTGGTGGTGGTGATGACCCAGTAGCTGCTCCTACTGCTGCTCAGAAAAATGCAACGCTGCTGGATGGCACTTGGAAACTAAATTCAGTCACAAATGAAGGAAACCCTAGAGATGAATGGACTGGTTTCACACTGACATTATCATTGGATGACGATTTTAAAGGAGGAAATTATAATACTACAAATATTCCCGATGAGGATACAGAAGGGGTTTGGGCCTCCTCAGGTACATTTACTGCTAGTGAAGATCTTACCATCCTAACAAGAAACGATGGCACGAAAATAACGCTTCAAGTGAGTGCTTCTACTTTAAGTCTCTCTTTCGATATTCCCCAATCTGGTGGTCGAGTTGATGGATTCACTGGTGCTTGGGTATTTAATATGAACCCATCATAAATAATCGAAAGATTAAAAATTTAAATAAAAAGGGCAATTATACAATTGCCCTTTTCTATTATGTGGCGTAAATCATTTGAGTCCGATAAAAATGAGATATTAAGAACGGTTCAATATCAACAAAAAGGTTTTTTGATGCGTCTGACAATATCTAGTGCTATTCGAAATTTCCTCAAAATAGAAAACCCTCTAGCCATTGAAGATAACTTTATTCGTGAATTAAAAAATAAAAGAAATTTTTGACGTCTCCTTTCTAAATGAATTCTATAGACTTGCCGCAGATAGCTATCGCTACAGCAGAAGCGACAATCAACTTGAATTTATATGGGATGGCACTCCACAGGCAGAAATTTACAGAATAGCATGGTATGAGCATTACCAGAAGCTCATAAATGATTTAGCATATCACCCCTTTTTCAATAGACTGATCATTAAAAGTACGGTAATCAATACCCATGAAAATCGAGCCCTACTTAAAACTGCCCTCATTAAAATAATAAAATCTCATTCTAGAGTTAAAGAAACTGCAGTCAAAATCAAAAAAAACAGCCTAATCAATTCGATTTATTATTAATGCACAATACCACATACTTTGCATAATTTTCTTTTAGATAAAGGCCTTTTTTTAGGAGGTCTTTTATGACCAAAATAGCTCTTATCTGAATATTGTGGTTTTTTCAATATTTTAACACTCTTTTTTTTATCTTTCACTACCTGCTTCATGCGATCTTCATACTCCTCTTTACCTTCTTTTTGCGTTTTGAAAAAACTATTTTTTCCAGATTTAAAAACCTTGACGCTTTTTTTGTTTTGAGATGAAGTCTCGGCTGAATTATCTACATCACGAGAGTTTTGCGCAAAGATCGAACTCAGAGTAGATATCATCAATAGAATAAAAAAGAATGCTCTTGCCATTAAAAAAATATTTTTAATATAACGCAAATCTATAGCTGATTATTTCAAATACTTCTTTTGAAATAATGTATTATTTTTAAGAATTTATATTTCATCATCCATTAGCCATATTTACTTTATTTTAGCTCCATGAAATTTTTAATAAGTTATTTTTTATTGTTTTCTCTCTTCTGTTCATATGGACAGGTTCCTTCAGAAAGTGAATATTATCGTAGAATGGATTTGGGACAACAGCTCATGATTGCTGGCGACTACCAAGCTGCGCAAATAGAATTTTTGTTCGTACTTGAAAATATGGAAGTTATCCCAACGGATCTCGCTTATCTCTTTGGAAGAAATAGTTTTCATCTCGCCTCTTACAAACAAAGCGTTAATTGGCTCAATAAATATCTACAATTAAAGGGGACTAAAGGTCAATATTATCAAGAAGCTATTCAATATCTGCAATTTTCTGAAGATAAGTATATGGAGCTTCAACGATCCCTAAACCAAGATCAAAGCAATGCCCTTATCGCCTCAAAATATGATTGTGGTGGTCTGAGCAAGATGATTTGTCCCGTATGTAAAGGCTCAGGAGTTATTTTTAAGCAAGGAATTTTTGATATTCACTATCAAACCTGCCCTTACTCCGAAGGAGAGGGTTATTTAAGTTGTAAAGACTACAATCTTTTCATGATGGGTGTCTTGACCCTTCAGGATAGCTTATCTCGATAATCTTGATAGGTAAAGGTCTTTAAAAGCTCAAATCTATCGTCTGCTCCAATGACTCCAATAGAGGGATGATCAATGCCATTAAACATGGTTGTTTTCACCATGGTATAATGCATCATATCCTGAAAGGTTAGGGTGTTTCCAATTTTTAAAGGTTTGGAAAAACTGTAATCAGCTAAAAAATCTCCGGCTAAACAACTGATACCTCCTATATTGTAGCGAAATGGATATTTTTCAGCATGATGAGATCCTTCCATAATTTCAGGCCGATAAGGCATTTCTAAGCAGTCTGGCATATGACAGGTGAATGAAGCATTCATGATGGCCGTTGGACTGCCTTGGTTCTCCACAATATCAATGATTGTTGTCTTTAAAAATCCTGTCTGCCAAGCGATCGCCCCACTGGGTTCGAGAATAATTTCGATTTGATATTTCTCTTTGAAGTACTTTAAGGTATTCACCAGTAGTTCAACATCATAACCATCTTTGGTGATTAAATGTCCGCCTCCCATATTGAGCCATTTAATATTTGGAAGATATTTTTTAAATTTCTTTTCAAAATTCTCTAGTACCTGAACCAAAGCAGCAGCGGATGACTCACAGAGTACATGAAAATGTAGGCCTTCTATATTTGGAGGAAGGATCTCAGGAAGACTTGAACTAATCATACCTAATCTCGAATGGGCATGCGCCGGATTATATAGATCCACAACAACATCTGACCATTCTGGATTCACCCTTAAACCCATAGAAATACGTGGTGGGACTCGATCCTGAAATTTATAAAATTGATTTAGGGAATTAAAAGTAACGTGTGAGGAAAGCTTCATCAATTCATCAAACTCATCATCCCTATACCCAACAGCATAAGTATGGGCCAATGCACTGAATTTCTCAATACATAATTTGGCTTCATTCATAGAGCTGGCAGTAGCACTCTTTAAAAATGATTTAACTAATGGGAAACTTGACCACATAGCAAAGCCTTTCAAAGCCAAAATAATACTAATTTGGGCGTTTTTCTGAACTGAATCCAGTCGTTCCAGATTACGCCTTAACTTTTCTTCTTCCAAAACGAAACAAGGTGATGGAATGGCCTCAAATATATCTTGACTCAATGATATTGACATGATGATTTAGATGACCCACAATTATATAGCCTAACATACTTACTGTAAATTCAAACGGCCCGACCCACCCTTTCGATTGCCATTGCTCCTCTGAAAAAGAAGAAAACATTAAAATAGTGCTTTCTCGAACCGAAAAAAACTCTCTTTTTAATGATTTAAGATCCCTTGAAGACGCCTCACTCCGCATCACGTATTCATCTTGATCCATACTCGGAAGTTTTTGTCTTTCTCCTCTAGAGATACACAGGGCTCGATATGAAAAAACACGTTCGGTATCTATAATATGTAGGAACATTTCTTTTAATGACCACTTCCCCTCTAGATAGCGATAATCAGCCTTTTCCTCAGTTAAACCATCCATAATGAACGATAATTGATGGGTTGATTGGTTGAACTGTTCCATCAGGGGCGTTTGATTGGTACATTTGACATAACCACGATAAAATTCCGGAACGGTATTCAAGTTTGGTTGCATAAATTAATCCATCTCAAGATTTACTTCTTTAATCTCATGCCAAATGAGCCCATTTTTACCCAAGTCTTCCAAGAAAGGATCAGGATCAAAGGCTTCGACATTAAATACGCCAGCTCCCTTCCACTTACCAGTAATCATCATCTTGGCACCCAATGCCGCAGGGACTCCTGTCGTGTAAGAGACGCCCTGAGCTCCGGTCTCCAAATAAGCTGCTCGATGATTACAATTATTGTAAATATAGTACGTTTGGTGACGCCCATTTTTCAGACCGCTTATGCGACAACCGATAGAAGTTTCTCCCTCATAGTTTTCTGCTAAGGAACCTGGATCAGGCAATACCGCTTTTAAAAATTGCAAAGGTATGATTTGATTGCCTTGGAAATCTATGGGCTCAATTGCAGCCATACCAATATTCTGTATGACTCTTAAATGTGTAAGATATTCGTCACCAAAAGTCATCCAGAATCTAGCTCTGCGAATTGTAGGAAAATTTTTAACCAGAGATTCTAGTTCTTCATGATTAATTAAATATGATTTTCTAGGCCCAATATTTGGGTAATTAATCATACGACTAATTTCATGAGGCGCAGTTTCTTTCCAGCTACCTTCCTCGTAAAACTTACCCTTTTGTGTGACTTCTCTGATATTAATTTCAGGATTAAAATTGGTTGCAAAAGTTTTGCCATGATCTCCTCCATTACAATCTACAATATCTAAGTAGTGTAACTCGTCAAAATGATGTTTCGCAGCATAAGCGGTGAAAATACTGGTCACACCCGGATCAAAACCACATCCTAAAACGGCCATAAGTCCTGCCTTTTTAAACCTTTCCTGATAAGCCCACTGCCAGCTATATCCATATTTAGCTTCCTCTAAAGGCTCATAATTAGCTGTATCCAGATAATGTACACCTGTCTTGAGACATGCCTCCATGATGGTCAAATCTTGATACGGCAAGGCTACGTTAATCACCAAAAAAGGGCGATTCGCATCAAATAAATGGATGAGTTGGTCCTCTTCATCCGCATCCACTTGAGTCGTTGAGATTTTTACCTCTTTGTATTTTGCTCTTACGCTTGTTGCAATATCATCACATTTTTTCAACGTCCTACTGGCCAACACGATTTCAGTAAAAATAGTGCTTAATTGAGCACATTTATGAGTGACTACTCGTCCAACCCCACCTGCACCTATGATAACAATTTTTGACATCTTTCCATTTTGAAAATGCAAGTATAACTTTAAATCTAAAATAAAAAGATGGCTACCAAAGAAAATAAGTTTTTGAGAGTATTAGTTAAAGTTGTATCTCACGCCCGCCATTACCCCAAAGCCATTAGGAATGGATGAAAAACCCATATAGCTTCTGGTGATAGATTGGAATGATTGTGTGTAGTTAGGCTCAAATGTAACATCGACATTTTGAAGAAGTCGGTAACCTAAACTCATCCCTGTCTGTCCTGAAAACGAGATGTTTCTATATAAAGCATTATCACTGGTTGTAAATTCAGCAAGGGGTGTTGGATCATCCAAGGATCGATGAATGTTTCCTAGGTAAAAATTGGTCACCAAACCAGCGTTCACAC
This sequence comes from Flammeovirgaceae bacterium UBA4465, assembly GCA_905182375.1. Classification (GTDB taxonomy): domain Bacteria; phylum Bacteroidota; class Bacteroidia; order Cytophagales; family Cyclobacteriaceae; genus UBA4465. Next base: position 3,310 of record CAJJBF010000014.1, on the reverse strand, counting down.
GGAGTGACAAGCGTTGATCTAAAAATATAAAACCTGCCCGCAAAGGCACAGAGGCAAAATCTATCCTGTTCTTCAATTCCGTCTCTGTATTTGTGTATGCTATTTCTTGCGCCTTTTGAACTCCCTTGTTTGTGTTTTCTGCAACTACAGATGGATTCTGAGCGGGCATTGATGTGGGATAAGAAATAGTTTCAACCATAAAATTAGATTGTTGAACTAATTCTGTTTGGACATATTGAAGACCTCCCTCAAGAACAAACCGATCTTTGATAGTCATACCTAGATTGACTTCTATTTTCCTATTAATTCCCACTAACATATTTTCATTCAATGAGGTCACCTTACCCTCTTGATCCCTCAAAAATCCTTGGTTTAACCCTCCTGCCGAGAGCATATCTCCTGCATTTATCATTTCATAATTGGGGTTAAATGAAGATCCACCAATATTAATTCCCGCCCATAAATGGTCCTTTTCTATTCTTAAATTTTTCTTGAGAAAAAGCAGAGGATAAGAAGCAAGAATGGGAGTTACGGTTTTTTTATCAATCGAATTATTATCCAATAACTGATATTCTTTCTTATCAAGACTTAATATTTTCTTATTCATTGCCAGTGAAGAACTCTTTTTCACCAATTTGGGATGCTCTGAATTTGAATATACTTCTTTTAAATCTAAAAAATAAAGCCTATCTGAAGCCGTTCGAGGTCCTATTAGCAATGAAGTATCGTTTGATAGATTTTGATCTCCATTTTGGCTCAAATAAAAATTTCCTGAGTAAGGGTCAGTGCCTAACCATTGTGATTGAATGGAAACACTGATCGTTATTAAAACAGCAATAGCTGCCACCAAACCGTAGGTTTGGGCACGATGCCTGTACTTCAATACATCCAAACTTTTAGCGATCAAGCTCCACACGCTATCAGAAGGAGCTATTTCCACCTCTTCCATGGCTTTTCGCCAGTGGTTTGCAAATGGTTCTCGATCCCTACTGTGGCTATCCATATTTGACATGACCTTTTGACTCCAACATTTTGATCAATAGCTTCTTGGCCCTCGAGTATTGAGATTTTGATGTTCCCTCACTGATTTTTAACTTCGCTGCAATCTCGTGATGTTTGTACCCCTCTATGGCGTACATATTAAATATTATTCGGCATCCATCGGGCAGCGACATAATCATCTTAATTAATTCTTGGTGACTAAATTCGGAGAAGACATCTTCATTTACTACACGATCATCTAAATTGACTATATCTACCATTGGATATAAAAAAAGCTTACTTCTCTGATGATTTAAAGCAGTATTTACCACGATCCGCTTAATCCAATAGGGTAAGGAGGAATCTCCTCTAAATTTTTCTATATTTTCAAAAACTTTAATAAAAGACTCTTGTAAAATGTCTTCGGCCTCTTGAATTCCCTTTACATAACGTAATGCAACCGCGTACATGGCTTTCGAATATTTGGCATAAAGAGCTTCTTGAGCCTTTGGTTTACTTTTCTTACACCCTTTAATTAAAAATTTATCGGAATCAAACATCCTATTAGGTTAAAGACAACTTTTATTGAAAATTCGTTGTAAACTTGTTGATAAAAAAATCTCATGAAAAGACTCCGCTTCTGCTTTTTAATGATCTTTTTTGTTCAATCTAAATGCACATTCGTAAGCTCATCTTCGAGTTTGGATGCATTTGAAGTACAATATACAGATAAAGAATATACCAGCCAAGTAGGTACTGTAAGCATTGCCCCCCTTGAGGCTTTGAATGCAGCTCAATTAAATGCAGTACCCCTCGCTCAAGGACAAACCTATGAGCTCATTTTTGACCTCCTCAATCCAGATTACCAATACCTCAAAATGAAGATTTTTCATTGTGATTGGAACTGGATTCCTTCAAAATTGAATGATTTGGAATTTCTAAGCGAGTACAATGAATTTACGATTGCTGATTATGAGTTTTCTCAGAGTAATTTTTCAGCATATGTGACCTACAAAACGGTTATTCCTAAATTAAAAATATCTGGCAATTATATCATCTGTATTTATCAAGATGATCAATCAGCTATTCCGTTATTTACAAGAAAGTTTATCGTCTATGAAAATTTAACCTTTATAGACGCAAATATTTCCACTCCTAAACAACCTAAAAATAGTCGAACGCATCAAAAAATAAACTTAAAAATCAACTATGGTGCTCTTGAAACCTCAAATTCACAAGATGATTTTAAAGTGGTTTTAATTCAAAACAGAGATTGGAAGCATGCCCTCATGCCTTTGCTCCCTACACAACTAATCCCCAATGAAAAAACTTTAATTTTCAACTACTTCAATGATGAGATGCTCTTTCCAGGCTTAAATAATTTTAGGTTTTTTGATGCCCGATACATAAGCTATCGGGGTCAAAATGTAATGGCGCTTCAACCCACCAGCCGGGGTATCGAGTTAATCTTAGAACCAGAATCACCAAAAAAAGGTTTGGCCTTTAGTCAAACATTAAATACAGATTTAAACGGTGCCTACTACACCCAAACTTTGGATCCCAATACCCAAAATTTCAATTCAGAATATGTTTGGGTGCATTTTAGAATGGATATCCCCCAAATTAATGGCGATATTTTCATTCATGGAGGTTTTAATAATTGGCAGTTGAACTTACAAAATAAGATGACCTATGATGAAAATATGCAAGCTTACACAGGTAGAATTCGAGTAAAGCAAGGATTTTATAATTATAACTATTATGTATCAAGCGAACAGTATCCTTTTTATTGGATAGATGGCAATCATGGCGAACATCGTAATAAGTATGAAATACTCGTCTATCACCGAGCTCCGGGATCTATTAATGACAGACTAGTAGGCTATAAAAAGCTTTAAATTAAAAGAAGCACTTGCTTGGATCATTGAATGTTGTGATCTGGAGTTACCTCCTAACCTATACATTGAATCGAAAGTGCATGATATCACCGTCCTTCACAATATATTCTTTTCCTTCAATGGCCAACTTTCCCGCCTCCTTGCATCCTTGTTCGGTTTGATACCGTTCGTAATCCGTCAATTTAATCACCTCGGCTTTGATAAAACCCTTTTCAAAATCGGTATGTATGACCCCTGCCGCTTGAGGGGCTTTCCAGCCCTCTTGAATCGTCCAAGCACGTACCTCTTGATCACCCGCTGTAAAATAAGTGATGAGTCTTAAAATACGATAAGAGGTTTTAATTAATCGATTCAATCCAGATTCAGTTAACCCATATTCTTCAAGAAATAAATTTTTATCCTCTTCTTCTTCAAATTCAGCTATTTGCGCC
>CAJJBF010000013.1:27500-89876 GCA_905182375.1 Flammeovirgaceae bacterium UBA4465 | reverse complement strand
AGGGAAGGTAAAGTTTCACTGCAAGAAGCACATTGTATCGTCATTCGTGGAGAACTTTTTGTGCGATCTATGAATATTGCGATCTATAAAGAAAGCTCGATTTATAACCATGAACCTACCCGAGAGAGAAAGTTATTACTGAGCAAAAAAGAAATTGAAAGATTTAAAGCCAAATCAGAGGAAAAGGGATTAGCCATCATCCCCACAAAATTATATGTTATTAAAAGAGGAATAGCCAAAATCGAAATAGCCCTGGCGCAAGGAAAAAAGCTACATGATAAAAGGGAAAGCATGAAGAAAAAAGATCATGACCGAGAATTAAAACAAATTAAGCTTATTTGATGATGGGGGTACTGGTATTAAATCAAGACTTTACTCCGTTGGCCCTCTGTCATGTAAACCGTGCCTTCCTTTTAATTTTTAATGCAAAAGCCGAACTCGTCAGCGAATCAAAAAGTCGGGTCTTAAGAAGTATCAGTCAAAGCTATGCCTATCCCTCTGTGATTAAACTGAACAGGTATGTCAACTTACCTTACAGGAGTGTTATTTTGAACCGTCATAATATTTTTAAAAGAGATCAAAATAAATGTCAATACTGTGGTCAAATCCAAGATTTAACACTTGACCATCTCATTCCAAGATCGAGGGGTGGTAAATCTATTTGGACAAATCTTGTAACTGCATGTCTTTCTTGTAACGCAAAAAAAGGAGACAAGCTCATCAGTGAGACCGATTTAATACTCTATAAAAAACCAATAAAGCCTTCCTTTATTATGTTTTTAAAGAATCTAAATCATCAAAAGCAGAACGAATGGGCTCCCTTTTTGGAACCAAAATCACATAGTTAGGCATAAAAAAAGGCACATATGATTATGCGCCCTTTTCTTATGAAAACATTTTAACCTTATTTTTCAGTCACTCTTTTTATTGTACTATAAAGTATTTTGAGTGCATTTGCCTTCCTTAATTCTTGTTGAACATCTGATATGATTCCCATTTTAACATCTACGTCAACTTTCATGGACATGGTTATCTGATCTCGCTCTACTTCATCGAGCTTATCTTTCTCAGTGTTCACAAAACCGATGATGTCCTCCTCTGTAATGAATACGTCATTAATTTGGATTTTTGGCTCTGAGCCGTAAAGACTGACATTTTTGGGTTCCCCAACATAAATATAGCTCACCAACGACTTTCTTTCTATTTTAGTCAACTGGGTGGCACGCGGAATTTTCTGCTTTACCATAATATCCGTCTCTCTCATAACAGTGGTCACCATAAAAAAGAACAATAGCATAAAAATAATATCAGGCAACGCAGCTGTTGGAATATCCTCGGATGTATTTGAGTTTTTCTTAAATTTTGGCATAACTTATTTCGTTTTAATCTGGTTCAGCGATAGATATGGCTCTTGGGATACCACTACGTCCACGGCTGTACATCTCTTTCTGCATACTATTACTCCTATCAAGGCTCAACCACTCTTCAGCAGTGATTCCAACGCGAGAGGCATACACTTCATTATAAGCAGCATTCATCGCATCTAAAATACCTACATAGAGATCATAGCTGGTACCTCTAGCCGATTTAAAAGAAACAATGGACTTAAGGCTTGTAGGATCATCCGAAGACTCCGGATTCCTGCCGTTAGCATTGACAAAAGCTTTCATCTGTGGAGGTAAACTGTTATAAATTTCAATTCCATCAGGCGTAGGCTTTCCGAAATTCAAAATGAACTTCTTCACGTCATTTTTTAAATCGTCCATACTCCCTTCAAAAGGTTCTCCTTCAACAAGCAATTGATCCTTTGAATTCGCTAAAATGGTAAAAATATTCCGGTCCGGTATTTTTATGTCTAATTGCTCCTGTAAAGGATCTGGGGGAGGTGGTAACCTCAAAAGAATCCCTTTATCATTGGCAATCGTTGTCGTCACCAAAAAGAAGATCAAGAGCAGAAAAGCAATGTCTGCCATGGAACCCGAGCTAACCTCTGGAAGTTTTTTCTTTCCTCTTGGCATATTAGCTAAAAATTTTAGATACTTCTGTATAAATGATCCCAGCAATAGCAAGAAAAAAGAAGGCATAGGTAGTAATGATACCCGCGCCCACAAATTTAGAAGTAGTTTCATCCACACCAATAGAACTTCCGTCGGCTAAGAAATAGCCAAAAAGAAATACTATCATCATTATACCAACTCCGATCCCTGACTTCAATAATGATTTGGGATCTCCAAATGACTGATAAAGCGGTATGAGAACGGCGGCCAAGGTACAAAGCCCTATTAAGACGTAGCTACCTATTAATCCAATGTCTATAAAATCCATATGTTTTTAATTTTTCAGTTTATTTACCTTCATTATGTCTTACTAACATATCGACTAAAGTAATCGAAGCATCTTCCATGCTGTTAACCAAAGAGTCAACCTTTGAAACTAGATAATTATAAAATAATTGTAGAATCACAGCCACTATCAAACCTCCAACAGTCGTCAATAGCGCTACTTTAATACCTCCAGCGACTAACGACGGAGATACGTCTCCTGCTGCTGCAATGGCATCAAATGCATCAATCATTCCTATCACTGTTCCCATAAATCCTAACATCGGCGCCAAAGAAATAAATAACGAAATCCAAACCATTCCTTTTTCAAGTTTTCCCATTTCTACCGAACCGTAGGCTATAATTGATTTTTCAACCATTTCAACTCCTTCGGACATTCTCATTAAGCCTTGAACAAAAATGGAAGCTACGGGCCCATTAGTGTTTCTACAAACTTCTTTAGCCGCTTCTACCCCACCTGAATTCAAAGCTTCGTCTACATTAGTAAGCAGCTTTGATACATTTGTAGTGGCTAAATTTAAGTGAATGATGCGCTCAATGGATATGGCCAAGCCTAAAATCAAACATATCAGCACGATACCCATGAATTCTGGACCCCCATCAATAAATTGTTGTTTGATCACCTGATGAAAGCTTGCCTCTTCCTCTACTACTTCCTCTTCCATTACCGCAACCTCTTCAACTATTTCTTCCATCACGGAGTCAGGGGATGCCATCGATAACGTATCCTCGGATGCTATCATTTCACTCGTGTCCATCTGGTCTTGGGCATAAGCAGTCATTGACGCGGTGGCTAATAAGCCAGCTGTAATAAAATAACTTAAAAAATTTTTCATAATCAATTGAATAGTCACGGTTAAAATTAATTTTTCTTTTTTTTTTTAGATATTTAGTGCGGAGAGGAAGGGATTCGAACCCCCGATACCCGTAAGGATATACACGCTTTCCAAGCGTGCGCCTTCAGCCACTCGGCCACCTCTCCTTTTGAATACCTCTTCTTCTTACATACTAAATGTACCAACAAATAAATCAAGAAAAAAAACCTTATCCAAATTTAGATTTATTTATCTATCCTTTCATCAATCCATTTCACCATTCATAGGATTTACCAGCAAATTCTTGATGATTTCTGGAGATTTCTTGCTCCCCAGCAACACCATTAACTTGGTAATGGCAGATTCGGTCGTAATATTTCCTCCACTAATAATCCCAATTTCTGATAATTTTCTACTGGTTTCATATCTTCCATGAATTACTTCGCCCCCACTACATTGACTCACATTCAAAATAATGATCTGGTTTTCAACCGCCTTTTTTAAGCATTCAATGAACCAAGGTTCGTTCGGTATATTTCCAGATCCAAAAGTTTCCATAACCAGTCCTTTGAGGTTTTTACTGTCTAAAATACTTTCAAGCACGGCTTCATTAAGTCCTGGGAATATCTTTAAAAGGGCAACATTGTCATCAAGATCTTGATGCAAACGAAGGGGAACTAAGCCATTGGGAGCTGCCAAAACAGATTCTTTATAATTTATATCAATTCCAGATTCTGCGAGTAGTGGATAATTTTGAGACTCAAAAGCAGCAAAAGTGCTACTCTTCATCTTTTGGGACCTATTACCCCGAAATAACCCGAAATTAAAATAAATACAAACTTCTTTAATTAGGGGCGTTCCATTTCGCTGATCCGCAGCAATTTCAATAGCTGTAATTAAATTTTCCCGGGCATCTGATCTCAAATTTCCAATAGGTATTTGAGCTCCCGTAAAAATAACAGGCTTTGCCAATCCTTCAAGCATAAAGCTTAAGGCAGAGGCTGAATAAGCCATCGTATCGGTTCCATGGAGAATAACAAATCCATCATATTGATCATAATTCTCATAAATAATGTATCCAAGAGCTTGCCAGTCGCGGATGCTAACATTGGAAGAATCAATAGGCTTTGGAAAAGAGATCACCGTCAATCCTACTTCAATCTTAGATAATTCAGGGATCCGCTCCATTACTTTAATGAAGTTAAAGGGCACCAAACTTCCAGATTCATCATGAACCATACCTATAGTACCTCCAGTATATATAATAAGTATGGAACGCTGTCCGGATAAATTATGACTGGTTCGGATTTTAACGATTTTATAATTCATTTTAATCGAAATAAGGTCTTAGCATGCTGACTGGTGATTTGAGAAATCTCAGAAATATTCATATCTAAGCATAAAGATAACTCACGAACTATGTGCGTTAGGTAGGCAGGCTCATTTCTCTTTCCTCGAAAAGGTTTAGGTGCTAAATAAGGACTGTCTGTCTCCAAAATAACATAATCGATTCCTATCTCAGCCATTAACTCATTTAAACCTCCATTTTTAAAAGTCAAAACCCCTCCAATACCCAAATAAAATCCTAAGTTTTTAATTTCAACCGCTTGGGCAATCGAGCCAGAAAAACAATGAAAAACACCCTTGAGCCCCTTGAGAGCATAGGGTCTAATTAAATCAATGGTCTCCGCGATCGAAGCTCTACTGTGAATTGCAATGGGCAGATCATAATCTAAAGCCCATTGACATTGTTGAAGGAATGCTTTTTGCTGCTCTGGCCAAAAGGTTTCGTCCCAGTATAAATCAGTTCCTATTTCACCAATCGCTATAAATTTTCGTTTTTTTAACCAAAAAGATACCCTCGCTAATTCATCTTCATAATTGCTGGTGACCGAGCAAGGGTGTAATCCTATCATGGGTAGACAAAAATTAGGATAAGCCGTTTCAAGCCCAAGCATAGGTTCAATACTTTGGCTATCAATATTAGGCATGAGTATTTTCTCAATTCCTGCTTCCTTGGCACGAAGAATAACTTGATTCACATCTTCATCAAAGTCTTTTAAATAGAGGTGGGCATGTGTTTCTATCAGCATGATTCAATCCATGTTTAGTGTTTCAAATGTATACCCTCTCGCCGAAAAAAAGGCTAAAAATTTGGGTAATAAAATCTCAAGATTTTGATAACATTTAATACTATCATGAAAAAGCATAATATCTCCCGCATGAGTCTCGTATAAAAAACGCAATGCTCTTGGAAATCTAAATTGGGTTGGTAGTTTCCAGAAATCTTTTCACAAAATAATTTTATATTCCTTTTTAAGGATCCCATTTGGGTTTTAGTCAGTCTACCGTAAGGGGGATGAAATAATTTTATAGAAGATGCAGGCACGATCGCATCAATGAATTGCTGACACTTAAGTACATCCTTCAAATAAATCTGAGCGGGGGTCTTCCACCCATTGAGGTGCTGGTAAGTATGGTTCCCAATAAGATGGCCTGAAGCAGTCATACGCTGCAATAATACTGTATTTTTTCAGCCATTTCCTCAACCACAAAAAACTCGCTTTTGCCTTAAAATCATTTAAAACATCCACCACATAGGGTGTTGCCTTTTCGACGGGGACATCATCAAAAGTCAAATAAATAATTTTATCGTCATTGGGCAGTAACCAAGTAAGCCCGGGGGTTATGAATTTTAACCAATTAGGTTGTTTAGTAAAAAGATGGTCCCTCACCAAAAATGCTGTTTTTTCATCATTTTTACACCCTTTCATAACGGCCATTATCCATCAGAATTGTGCGCAATTAATCCTTGTTTGCTCGCAAGAAATTGATATTTTGTAAACCTATCATCTAGTAAAGCATGGTTTTCAAGTTCTTGATCAATGGCATCATAAACCCTAATCCAACCCTTCTGATGGAGTTTATGAAGCTCAACTACCAAGAGCCCTTCGTCCAAATCGAGTTGCGCTAGTAATTCATCAAAAGGAATCACAAAATAGAGCGCATCTATTATTTCATATTGAGTATTTGTCATCCAGTCATCGTTAATGATCGTCACAAACTTAAAAGTAATCGCTTAACACCAAAACCAAAAAATAAAATTCAAATGCCATCCAATATCGATATCTAATCCCAATTCAAAAAATGTGCAATCCCTCAGAAACAAGTTCAATAAAATCCCGAGAGGTCCGCCATTGGACTTTTTAATCTGTCAAGGATCCCCTTTATTTGTAGCTATGGGGATTGAAAATAAAATAGCATCAAGCAAAATTATTTTAGGCTTAGATCCCGGAACCAGTGTCATGGGATATGGCGTCATCGTCGTACAAAAGCAGGAAATTAAATTATTGCAATTTGGTGTCATTCATCTGAAAAAGTATGTTGGGCATGAATTAAAATTAAAAAAGATATACGATCGGGTCAATCAAATTATCGAAGACTTCATGCCTGATGAAGTCGCTCTTGAAGCCCCTTTTTTCGGTAAAAATGTACAATCAATGCTCAAATTAGGTAGGGCCCAAGGGGTCGCGATGGCTGCTGCGCTGACGCACGGCATACCTATTAACGAATATGCGCCAAAAAAGGTAAAACAATCGGTAACAGGAAATGGTAATGCTTCTAAGGAACAAGTAGCAGCCATGATTCAAAACTTGCTGAAATTTAAGAAAACAGATTATCTATTAGATGCCACTGATGCACTGGCCGTTGCCCTTTGTCACCATTTTCAGGGCAATACGCATACGAAGAAGACCCAAGGTTGGGGTGCTTTTTTAAGTGACAATCCCAAAAGAATTAAATCCTAAGATTGCGCGATTATTCTCTTTGAAATTACCTCTAATTCTTCATTGGAAGGTGATAATTTCATCCTACTAAAATTAATATCTTCCATCGAATTAAGAGGGATTAAATGTATATGAGCATGAGGCACTTCTAACCCAATCACGCTGATGCCAATGCGCAAACAAGGAATAGCTGATTTCAGTGACTTGGCAACTTTTTTCGCGAATATGTGGAGTGCTCCTATTTCATCATCCTCTAAATCGTAAATGTAGTCAACTTCTCTTTTGGGAATCACGAGTACATGCCCCATGACCAATGGACTGATGTCTAAGAAGGCTACATGTTGTTCATCCTCAGCTACGATGTGAGCAGGGATTTCATGCCTTGCAATTTGAGAAAACACAGAAGGCATATCAGTCGTGACTTATTTCTAAAATCTCAAATTTCATTTCCCCTGCTGGCACATTCATTACCGCCAAATCACCTACTTTTTTTCCTAATAAACCTTTACCAATGGGCGATTTAACAGAAATTTTACCCGATGCCAAATTGGCCTCTTCCTCCGCGACCAATTGATATTTAACTTCTGCGTTATTTTTTAAATTCTTAATTCTGACAAAACTCAAAACGCCTACCTTGGACATATCAACCGCATTAATATCCAATACGCGGGCATCTCCTACGATGGCTTCCAATTGCTTGATCCTGTGCTCAAGATGACCTTGGGCATCTTTGGCAGCATCGTATTCAGCATTTTCACTCAAATCTCCTTTATCTCTAGCTTCCGCTATTTGCTTAGCCATATCGGCGCGTCCTTTGGTCTGAAGATCTTTTAATTCATCTTTGATCTTCTGCAGGCCGTCTTTTGAGAAATAATTAACTGACATATTTGAAAAATATTTTTAAGAAACACCCTAAACAAAAAAGAACGGCCATAGACCGCCTTCAAGTACTTTAAGCATCAAAAAGCAAATATAAATAAAATCGGCCATTATAATTAAAATTTCAGCTCAGAAATTTTTTTTGCCAAAACATGATTGATTCTTTCGTAAGACTCATAAGTCCACCCTGCTATGTGTGGTGAAAAAATGGTATGCTCATGATCAAACAAACTTTGATAAATATTTTGCTCTTCTGAGGTCAACGTATTCAACTTTTCATTTTCCAATACATCCAAAGCCGCTCCACTCAAATTTCCTTCACACATGATCGCATTTAAATCTTTTAAAGACAATACTTCACCTCTGGCCATATTGATAATGTATTTAAGATTTCTAAAAGAATTTAAATAATCGTAATCGAATAGATGAGAGGTTTCATACGTCAAAGGGATGTGAATACTCAAGACCTCAGTCCTTAGTTTAAAATCAGTGAGATCAACTTCTTTTACATAATTTATATCTGAGGTATAACCTTTTTTATACTTGTCATAAGCTATTATCTCACAATCAAACCCACGTAATTTCTCCGCAAAAGCGCTCCCCATAAATCCAAAACCAAAGATACCCACCACTTTATTTTTCAACTCATGGCCTCTGTTAGATTCCCTGTCCCACAGATAAGAACGCACCTCCTGATCAGCTAACCTCAATTTATTTAACAACATCAGTAGCATTCCAACCCCATGCTCACCTACCGCATCCCGATTTCCTTCTGGCGCATTGAATAATGTAATGCCTTTTTTAGCCAATAAGTCCACATCAATATTATCCACTCCAGCCCCAGCCCTACCTATAAACCTCAATTTTTTAGCCTTGAGAATTAATTCATGATCAACGGTGGTCTTACCCCTAATGATCAGTCCAACATAATCTGGCAATATTTGTATCATTTCCTTTCGCGTGATATCAGGGCGATAGGAACACTCTAAACCAATACCACGAAATACCTCATGAATCGAATCATGCATTTGGTCTACCACCTTTATTTTTTGATTTAAGGGCATCAAAATATCTCCAAAAAGACGGCAATGGAAAAGTAAACTGTGAGTCCCAAAAGATCATTTGCCGTAGTAATAAATGGGCCTGAAGCAATGGCTGGATTGATCCCAAACCGATCTAACAACAGGGGCGTAATAGTCCCCATAAATGAAGCCAAAAGCACCACATTGAGCAGAGCTATTGAGGCGGTAAGAGCAAGTAATTGATCCTTAAACAGCAGCATGATCGCCCCAAAGACCATTAAAGAAAGAATGCTCCCATTGACCATGGCAACATAAAACACTTTTAACAATCTATTTCCCAAAGTATCATTGAACCCATTTTTTCCAGCTAAACTTTGAATAACTATAGCAGATGATTGAATGCCTACATTACCTCCTGTGGCCATGATTAAGGGTATAAATAAAGATAAACGTGCGATTACGTTGAGTGCACCTGAATAATAATCAGCGATTTGTGCCGCAATCAAGCCTCCTGTCATACCTATCACTAACCAAGGAAGTCGTGCCTTGGAAATAACCCAAACTCCATCATCTTCTTCTATGTCTGAGGTCACTCCAGACATTAATTGTCTTTCTTCTTCTGCCGATTCAGTAATGACATCTACCACATCATCAATGGTAATTCGGCCTACGAGCTTTCCCCTCACATTCACCACAGGTACGACATCTAAGTCATATTTTTGCATGATATTGGCTACTTCTTGCGCCTCAAGGAATATACCCACAGAAATAATGTTTTCTTCAAATATTTCGGCTACTTTTTTATAATCATCTGCTAAAAGAATACGTTTCAAACTCACCCTACCTTTTAATCTATCCTGTTGATCTACCACATAAACAGAATATATTTTTTCAACATTCTCCGCTTGGATCTTAATTTCCTCAATGCACCTTTTGACTGTCCAATTCTCTCTTGCCTTGACCAATTCTTTGGCCATCAGCCCACCTGCGACATCCTCATCATAACGAATCAAATCCAAAAGATGTCCTACTTTTTCTTCATTTTTAATCTCCTCCAAGATTTCCTCTCGGCGCTGAGGGGACAATTCGTTCAATAAGTCTGCACCATCATCGGAATCGAGTATCTCAATGAAATGAGACAGCTCATTGATGGAGAAATATTCCATAAACTCTACACGGAAATCTTCCTCTAATTCTACCAAAACATCGGCGGCAATGTCTGAAGACAGTATATCAAATACATATTTAGCCTCTTCAATGCCTATTTCAGTAAGTATTTCACAAATATCTGCAGAACGGACCCCTCCCAAGGACTCTTGAATGTAAACATCATCTCGATCAGTTAAAGCTAACTTGAAACGCTCTAGAAATTCTTTCGAAAACTCAAATTCCATTATTTTTTCCATGCCTCCTCGATTTTTTCCACCAAATCAATAAAATCTTGAACAGATAACTGTTCAGCGCGTCTATTAAAAACTTCTTGCGCAGTCAAAGTATTGGGTAAATTTAACTCTTTTAATGCGTTTCTCAAGGTTTTACGCCGCTTCCCAAATCCTGCTTTAACCACGCGCTTCAACGTCTTTGCGTCGAAGTCTAAGCGATTGTTTCTCACTAGCTTGATCACTGCTGAATTTACTTTGGGCGGGGGGTCAAATACCATAGGGTCTACCGAAAACAAGTATTCAATATCATAAAATGTTTGCAACAGCACACTTAATATCCCATAAACTTTGTTCCCATGTTTAGAAACAATACGTTCGGCAACCTCTTTTTGAACCATACATACGACCTCTTCAACACGATCGTGATGTGCATAAACTTGGAAAAATATCTGGGAAGAGATGTTATAGGGGAAATTTCCTATCACCCGAATGGGAGTTTGGTACTCCATTAAATTTTCTTTCAAAAAATCTTTTAACTGAAATTTCTCTACATGATCGGGGTATTTTTCTTTCAGATAATCAATGGAAGCTTCATCAAGATCAAAGGTCATCAACTGATCATTTTGTAGTAAGTGCTGTGTAAGCACCCCCATACCAGGACCTACTTCAAGCAGACTTCCTGATCCTTTCCCTATCGCATCCACAATATCTAGGGCGATCGTCTCATCTTTCAAGAAATGCTGACCTAAATACTTTTTTGGTTTTAATTTTCTCAAGGTAATCGCTAAAAAAATGTAATTTTGTACCCTTTAAACAAATTTCATGGGCCCTAATAATCTCGATCACAAATCTATACCAATCATCGGAATAAGTATTGGAGATCTCAACGGAATCGGCATCGAAGTCACACTAAAAAGTTTAGAAAATGCCTCTCTTTTTTCTAAACTGACCCCTGTCATTTATGCTTCGATGGAGGTGCTTAATTTTTACTCAAAGTTACTTAAAAAGTCTCATTTGAGTTTTCATCTCATCTCAAAACCTCAACAAGCTTTACCTCTAAAAATAAACGTAATATCGGTTTGGGAAGAATTCGTCATCATCACACCAGGTAGACCCAACGATATAGGAGGTAAATATGCCAAAAAATCCCTCGAATCAGCTGTTGCTGATTTAAAAAATGGATCCATCAATGGTTTGGTTACCGCACCTTTAAGTAAAGAGTTGCTTAATGAACAAGGTTTTTCGTTTCCAGGTCATACCGAATACCTTGCAGCAGCGTTTGAAGTCAATGAAAATCTGATGTTGATGGTAAAGGATGGGCTACGAGTGGCTGTCGTTACCGGTCATATCCCTATAGCACAGGTAGCAGAAAGCCTTACGATAACACTCATCTCAGAAAAGCTGCAAATTCTCATCAATTCCTTACAGACTGATTTTGGCGTTAAAACTCCAAAAATAGCCTTAACAGGCTTAAATCCTCATGCAGGCGAAAATGGCTTGTTGGGTGACGAAGAACAAAATACAATCGATAAAGTCATTGACCAATTTAATCTTAATGGATACGCTGTCAAAGGGCCTTTCCCTGCTGATGGTTTTTTTGGAAGTGATGAATATTTAAAATTTGACGGTATTTTAGCGATGTATCATGATCAAGGTTTGATTCCTTTTAAATTATTATCCAGGGGTTCAGGTGTGAATTTCACAGCGGGACTCCCGGCAGTCAGGACTTCGCCTGCCCATGGTACAGCTTTTGATTTGGCAGGTAAAAACAGCGCTGACCCAAGTTCTATGATCCATGCATTGTTACTGGCAGGTACGTTGGCTCAAAATAAAGATCATTGATTCTTATTTCTAATGAAGAATTCTTTGGGATTATCGGGGCATTCTACATAAATTTGCGGTTCTTACAATCTAATTAGGTGAAAACTAAAGTTTTAAAGTCTTTTGAGATTAATTTGTCGCGACTTAAGAATGGTATACACCATTTTCAATTTGAATTGGCACCCGATTTTTTCGAAACCTTCGAAAATAATTTGGTGGAAGAAGGCTATGGTAAAGCCTCGTTAGTTATGGATAAATCTGAGTCCATGATGGCCTTAAATTTCACTATTGAAGTTGATATTTTGTTGATCTGCGATGTCTCTATAGAAAGTTATCGAGAATCCTTAAATTGTCAAAAAAAGCATATCGTAAAGTTTGGTTTGACCAGTGAAGAACTAAGCGATGAAATAAGTACTATAGATATGGGGATGCAAATATTGAATGTTTCTGGCTACATCTATGAATTTGTGTCGCTAGAGATCCCAATGAAAAAAGTACACCCTAGGCTAAGAGGCCAAGAAAGAGCTGATTTAGTTTATAAAGACGAAACCTCTTCCTTAAGTGATCAAGAGAAGGAAAACAAGTTTGATCCAAGATGGGAAGTACTGAAAAAAATAAAATTATAATCTAATAATCAATATACAATGGCGCATCCAAAACGAAAAATTTCGAAAACAAGAAGAGACAAGAGAAGAACTCATATAAAATCTTCTCCAAAAAATTACATTATCTGTCCAACCACAGGAGAGGCCCATTTGCCCCATCGTGCCTTTTGGCATGAGGGTAAACTTTATTATAAAGGAAAGGTAGTTATTGAAAAAGAAGTTTTAGCTTAGAGATTGAGCGGTCTGGCTTTGAATCATCCATTTTGATTCAATTAGCAGATCATACGATATATGTCAAAAATCACGGCTGCTATTACCGGTATCAACGGCTACGTCCCCGACTATGTCCTGACCAATGATGAATTGGCAACAATGGTGGACACCAACGATGAATGGATCGTAAGCAGAACAGGAATCAAAGAAAGGCGAATCCTGAAGGGCTCGGGCAAAGGCGTCTCTATTATGGCCGTAGAAGCTGTTAAAGGGCTTCTCCAAAAAACCAAGACGGCCCCTGAGGAAATTGATGCGATCATTTGTGCCACGATTACGCCCGATTTGACGTTCCCGGCTACCGCTAATCTCATTGCTCAAAAGGTAGGAGCGAAAAATGCCTTCGGTTTTGACCTTGCTGCGGCCTGCTCTGGCTTTTTATTCGCCCTAAGTACAGGTGCTAAATTTATTGAATCGGGTTCGCACAAAAAAATAATTGTCATTGGTGCCGATAAGATGTCATCCATTTTAGATTATAAAGACCGCACCACTTGCATCATCTTTGGAGATGGGGCTGGGGCTGCCCTGCTCGAGTCCAATCATGAGGGTTTAGGTATCCAAGATGCTATTTTAAAATCCGATGGTTCTGGAGAGCAATATCTAAATATCAAGGCCGGAGGAAGTCGCTATCCAGCGAGTCTCGATACCGTCCAAAACCATGAGCATTATGTCTATCAAGAAGGATCTGCCGTTTTTAAATTTGCCGTGACTAAAATGGCGGGAGTCGCCAAAGAAATCATGGATAGAAATGATTTAAAGGGCTCAGATATTGCTTGGTTAGTTCCCCATCAAGCCAATAAAAGAATCATCGATGCCACAGCCAAACTTATGCAGGTCTCGGATGATAAAGTCATGATGAACATCTCTAGGTACGGCAATACGACAGGAGGTACCATTCCCCTTTGTTTATGGGACTATGAAGCACAACTTAAAAAAGGAGATAATTTAATCTTAGCTGCCTTTGGAGGAGGGTTTACTTGGGCCTCTATTTATTTAAAATGGGCTTACAGCCCCGAAAATTAAGGATATTATGGCAACTACTGCTGATATTAAAAATGGGTTAGTGATTGAATATAATCATGATTTGTTCTCGATTGTTGAATTTCAACATGTCAAACCTGGGAAAGGACCTGCTTTTGTGAGAACAAAATTAAAAAGCATGTCCACCGGTCGCGTCATTGACAATACCTTTTCTGCAGGTCATAAAATTACAACGGCGCGGGTAGAACGTCATAAGTACCAATACCTGTACAAAGATGACATTGGTTATCACTTCATGCACACAGAGAACTACGAACAAATCCCGATTGATTTTAAATTAATTAATGCACCACAATTCCTTAAAGATGGAGAAGAAGTTGAGGTACTCGTACACACCGAACAAGAAAAAATTTTAGGGGCTGAAGTCCCCCAATACGTGAATTTAAAAATTGTTTATACCGAACCTGGATTGAAAGGGGATACGGCCACGAATGCAACTAAACAAGCGGAATTGGAAACGGGTGCGATCATCCAAGTCCCCTTATTCATCAATCAAGATGAAATCATTAAGGTGGATACAAAAAATGGATCCTACTCCGAAAGAGTCAAATAATTATCCTAGATTTAGCCTGAAAATAAAAAAATATTTAATAAGAGACTAGAAACAAAGATGAAAGTAAAAGAAATCCGCGATCTTATCGACTATATAAAAAGTACCGGCCTCGAAGAGGTAAACATTGAAACCGAAACATTCAAAGTCAAAATTAAACGGTCTTCTGACGTCGTTTCACAACCCCATTTCTCACCTGCCCCATCCTTACCTCAGGTTGCACCCCAACAAGCTCCTGAACCCACGAGCGATGGTTTGACTCCAATGCCCAAAGAGGTAGAAGATCAAAAACATATCACCATCAAGTCACCCATGATTGGAACCATTTACATGGCACCAAATCCCGAATCTCCAGACTTTCTAAAAGTGGGAGATGTCATTAAGCCCGGAGATACCGTCTGTGTGGTAGAAGCTATGAAGCTTTTCAACGAGATAGAGGCGGAAGTTTCCGGTACAGTAGTAAAAATATTGGCAGAAAACGCAAATCCTGTGGAATATGACCAACCTCTATTTTTAATTGATCCTTCTTAAATAAATAAGCTGTGTTTCATAAAATTCTTATTGCAAATCGAGGAGAAATTGCACTTCGAATCATTCGAACTTGTAAGGAAATGGGTATAAAGACCGTAGCCGTCTATTCTACCGCAGATAAAGAAAGCTTACATGTACGCTTTGCGGATGAGGCAGTATGTATCGGCGCGGCGCCCAGTAAAGACTCCTATCTTAACATTCCAAATATTATTTCAGCAGCTGAAATCACCAATGCGGATGCGATACATCCCGGCTATGGGTTTTTAGCTGAAAATGCTGAATTTTCTAGAGTTTGTGAAGAGTACGGGATCAAGTTCATTGGAGCAAGTGCTGATATGATCAATAATATGGGGGACAAGGCGACTGCCAAAGACACCATGAAACGGGCAGGTGTGCCTACGATTCCTGGATCAGCGGGGATCATTGATTCAATAAAAGAGGGTAAACTTATTGCCAAGGATATTGGATATCCCATCATGCTCAAAGCCACAGCAGGTGGTGGTGGACGTGGCATGCGGTTGGTTAAAAAAGAGCAAGAGTTTCAAAATGCTTGGGACAGTGCGCAGCAAGAGTCCAGTGCCGCTTTTGGAAATGATGCCCTTTATCTTGAAAAATTTATAGAAGAACCTAGGCATATTGAAATTCAAATCATAGGAGATGCCACCGGTAGGGCCTGCCACCTATCCGAACGAGATTGCTCCATTCAAAGAAGACATCAAAAACTCGTAGAAGAAACTCCCTCTCCTATCATTACTAAGAAACTTCGAGAAGATATGGGTAAAGCGGCCATTAAAGGAGCTGAAGCCATCAAGTATGAGGGAGCCGGTACGGTAGAATTTCTGGTTGATAAGTATGGAAAATTTTATTTCATGGAAATGAATACCCGGATACAAGTAGAACACCCTATTACAGAAGAAGTCACAGATTATGATTTGATCAAAGAGCAAATAAAAGTAGCTGCCGGCATTCACATTTCAGGAGAAAATTATTTCCCTCAAATGCATTCAATTGAATGTCGTATCAATGCGGAAGATCCACGAAAAAACTTCAGACCTAATCCAGGTAAAATAACCAATTTACATTTCCCAGGAGGACATGGGGTACGAGTAGACAGTCATGTTTATGCTGGATACACCATACCCTCACACTATGATTCCATGATTGCCAAACTCATCGTAACGGCACAAACTCGAGAGGAAGCATTGATAAAAATGAAAAGAGCCCTTGAAGAAATGGTTATAGAAGGTGTTGAAACGACCATTCCCTTCCATTTGAAACTGATGGGCGACGAACAATTCAAGTCAGGAAATTTCACTACCGCCTTTTTGGAAACCTTTGATTTCGAGTCAATTTAAGCAAAAAACCAAAAATCCTCTACAGGTTTTTTACCCCATTGAGTGAAGTGATTTTCAATTTCTGACTTAGCTGAAGGTGCAGCAATGACTACCATAATCTGGGGTCTGTCCAGACCTTTAATCGATGAAAAGTGATACATTTGGTGGCCTAATATCTCTTTCCCTATTTTACGTTCATTATCACATACCCAATGAATCTCTTGCTCGTATTTCGCTAAGACCTTTATAAGGTCTTTTCCATTGCGTCCTGCACCCCAAACCACCAAGGGTCGTGATGAATCTCTATCCAATTCAAAAAAATATTTCAATTTTAACTCAAAATATCTATTGTCTTTATATTCTGTCCAAGTCCGAGAAATGCGATCTTCTCGATCCCTCCAAAAATGAAGTATTTTATCCATCCCTATGATTTTATAGCCCTTACGATAAAATCTAAAGCATAAATCATAATCCTCTGGATAAACGTCGGGGTCAAAGGCGCCTACAGCACTAAAATCTTCTTTGTGAATCAACCAACAATGAGAAGGAATTACACATTCTTTATAAATCTGTTGGTAATGCGTACTCGTTTTTGCTACTTGATTCAGCCATTGGTCGTATCGTTGAAATCCAGGCCCTACGGTTCCATTTTCAACAAAATGCTCCACTCCCCCGGCTACAACAACACCTTTCCCATGTACTGCCCAAACGTCAAACATGGCTTCCAATTTATCTAATGGCATGTAATCATCCGAATCCATGCGATTGATTAAAGTCCCACGACAATGTTGATATCCTTCTTTTAAGGCCGGATTAAGTCTGTGACCCGTGCTTTGAAAAATTCGAATCCTTTCATCTTGCTGCACATAATCATTTAATCGTTCCCATGAATCATCAGCAGAATGGTCATTGACCGCTATAAGTTCCCAATTTTCGTAGGTCTGCATAAGGATGGAATCGAGACATTCGGCCAAATAAGGACCCGTATCCTTTACTGCCATTATAATTGAGATGAGCGGTCTTGATTCCATTTGATGAGGTCTTGGTGATATGAAAGAAGTATTATGATCGCAATGATACTTAAAGCGATCGGATGATGAGCCATCTCGTCGGTCTGCTTAAATTTATAACTTAATCCAAGACCATGTTGTTTATTGAAAGCCATCGCCGCCTAAGCTCTTAGAGACCCCTCCTAAGATACATCCTTGTAAGAATGAATGCCTCTTTTAGGAAACCAAACGCATCATCTCGTCCATGAGCCGCTCTCACAAGCGTTCTTCAGATTTTTTCAGATCAAAAAACACACTTCAGTAACAACATCAGATCAAGTACCTATTAGCGTTTTTTTTAAGGCTTTCCAATTATACTAACCTTATACTTAAAAAAAGCTATTCTTTATTATCTATCAACGCATGCCTTACAAATGCAAACCACTTGCTATCGGGTGAGGGGTGTGGAAACCAATCATTAAATCCATCATTGGATAACTGTTCTTGATTGGATCCATCAGCGTCCATTCTCCAAATCTGCATGCTTCCCGTCCGGACAGAATTGAAATAAATCTGACGCCCACTGAACGAATAATCAGGACCATCATCAAGGCCTTCAGTATAGGTCAATCGATGCTCCTCACCACTGGCAAAATTGATGCGATAAATATCGTAATTACCTCCTCTTTCGGCGCAATAAACTAAACTTTCTCCATCTGGAGACCAACCGTACCAATATGAAGATCCTGCTTTTATAATCAGGTTTGGAAGCCCTCCCTCAATAGGTAAAGTATAAATTCTAGATCCTATTATCGAGTCATTATTTGAAATGGCCAACATTTTTCCGTCTGGTGATATCCCATGATCATTATTACAGTCTTGAGCAAAACCAGTATTTATTTTTTCCTTTTTTTTTATCAAAATCGAATTTATAAAGATTGCCTCCTTGATTATAGATCAAACATTTACCATCTTGACTCCAATTAAGTGCCTCAAAAAGTGTACCTACCTCTTCATGAATTACTTCTCTTCGATCTGTATTAACATTGTAAATCTCTAATCTACTGACTACGGTTTGCGAATGCATTGACATAGGTAATTATAATTATAATAAAATCTTAATTAATAATTGCATTCGTTACTTTTTACTAAGATAAGTATTCATCTATTTATAAAATAAACTAATCTTTTTATATGGTAAGACCATAATCTATCCTCTTTCGGTCATCTTGTCAGTAAAATGATTTGGATCGTTTTTTGTATTATTCAGAGCATATGGCAAAATCAAAAGTAACCCTTAATCACGTTTTTAAGACTATTATTTGGCCCAGAAAAAAACCTATCCTGATAGGCCTTTTTTTGATTATCCTGAGCAGACTTGCTAGTTTGGTCTTACCCGGAGCCAGTCAGTATTTAATGGATGACGTAATCATCAATAAAGATATAGAAATGCTTAAGACCTTGCTTTTATGGGTGATTGGAGCCATCACCATACAAGCCATAACCTCCTTTTTATTAACTAAAATATTAAGTGTAGAAGCCCAACACCTGATTGCTAAACTCCGCGTTCAAGTCCAAAAGAAAGTAATCTATTTACCAACCCGATTTTTTGATAACACAAAGTCGGGCGAATTAGTCTCTCGTAATGAATGATGTTGAAGGGGTTCGAAATCTGGTAGGAACAGGTCTTGTTCAGCTTGTTGGAGGCGTACTGACCGCCTTTATTTCCTTGGCCTTATTGATTAAGATAAGTCCGATGATGACCGTTTATGTGCTCGTTCCTGTCGCGATTTTTGGAGTTGTCTCATTGAAGGCCTTTGGATACATTCGTCCTGTTTTTCGGGAAAGAGGCAAAATCAATGCAGAGGTCACGGGTCGACTTACAGAAACGTTGAATGGCGTACGTGTGATCAAAGGATTTAATGCAGAAAAACAGGAAATTAAATCTTTTGAAGAGGGGACTGAAAAGTTATTTTTAAATGTAAAGAAAAGTCTTACTGCTACGAGCATTATCACCAGTTCAGCCACCTTTTTACTAGGCCTCTCGAGTACAGGGATTATGGGCATAGGAGGTTACATGATCATGAACAATGACCTTACTATAGGTCAATTTTTATCCTTTACTTTATACCTTGGATTCATGATTGCTCCGATCGTTCAGATGAGCAATATTGGAAGTCAACTCACCGAAGCTTTTGCTGGACTCGATAGAACAGAAGAATTGATGAATATGGAATCCGAGGATGATGGTTCGATTCGAACCCAAAAAATCAAAAATATAGAAGGGCATGTGCAGTTTAGTAACGTGACCTTTGGGTATGAGGAAGAAAAAAAGGTGCTCCATGATATCTCCTTTGACGCACGTCCTGGATCCGTCACTGCTTTGGTAGGATCATCTGGATCTGGGAAGTCAACCATAGCGGCACTAGCGGCTAGTTTCGTTACTCCAAATGCAGGAACTATTACCGTTGATGGGCATGATCTTTCACTTATATCCTTGGAAAACTTTAGGAGTCAGTTGGGTGTGGTACTTCAAGATGATTTTTTGTTTGAAGGTACCATCAAAGAAAATATTTTATTCCCAAGACCCAACGCAACTGACGAAGAAGTAGTTGCAGCAGCAAAGGCGGCTTATGTCACCGAATTTACCGATCGCTTCGAAGAGGGTATGGCCACCGTTATCGGCGAACGCGGAATCAAATTGTCAGGAGGTCAACGACAACGCATAGCTATTGCTCGAGCCATCTTAGCCAATCCCAGAATATTGATTTTGGATGAAGCCACCTCCAATTTAGATACAGAAAGTGAATCATATATTCAAAAAAGTCTTGAAAATCTAATGGGAGGTAGAACTACCTTCGTCATTGCCCACAGGCTGAGTACTATACGAAGAGCTGATCAAATTTTGGTGATCGAAAATGGATTGATCGTTGAACAAGGCACGCATGACGATTTGATAAGTGAGGAAGGTAGATATTTTGAATTGTATACTTACCAAGCAAGAATATAATCTTGGATTTTTTAATCCTAAAGAGGTAAAAGACTCGTATTTATTTAAAAAAAGAAAAAAAACTATTGATGCTGAATTGCACTTTTGACCATGTCTACCGGCCCCAATTTTTGCTCATCTATCAATTTTTTCTTGCCTTGTATGAGCTGCAATTCGACCGGTGCAAAACTCAATTCTTTGGTTTTTTGGAACACCTGGTCAAAAAATAGTCTTGCTTCAGACAACTCGCCTTTACCAAAATGATAGGCATTTACGCTTTTCTTCAAAGGAGCTCCAGGAATGACAAAATAAATCACCGCATTCACCGAATAGGTAGGTTTGAATACCTTTAGGAAATTATCAATTCCTGACTTAACATTGTTTGAAAAATTATTAATTGCGTTCCCTAATCCCATAGTTGATTAAAATAATTTATCAAACTTATCATTTTGAGCGATATGAACCAACCCATCTCAAAAAAAAAATCAAAATATTTATCTCCAAGTACTACTTCTGACTTTCTTAAATGCTCTAATTACATCCTTTTGACTGATCTGTCCAACCAGTTTCCCCATATAAACGACAGGAAATCTTCTCAGCTTTCTTTCTAGAAACATCTGTGCCACTTCAAAAATATTCAATGCAGGTACTATATAAACCACTTCTTTGGTCATGTAAGATGAAACGGAACCTGTATCAATGGGCATGTTATGGTATTTACCCCTGATGATTTCCTTCATGCAATCTGATTCTGATATCATTCCAACCAATTCATTTTGATCATTGACTACAGGTGCCCCTGAGATGTTTTTACTCAACAATAAATTCATTGCCTCAATGATGGATTGATCTGGTTTAAATTTAATTAACCTGGTTGCCATATAATCCTTAACTAAAAGTTGTTGCTTATCAACCACCTTGGGCATTTCTAAACCTCGATAACTTTTTACCATTTTAGCATATATTTATATATGAAGTATTAGAAGATAGAGAAAATGAAGAAATTATGCAAATAAATTGGGTAAATATTACCGTTTATCAAATAGTATTTTAAAAAATCATAGGAAAGTAAGTGTATCTCACCTTAGTAATGTCCTAACCTTAAGGCTTGTTCAATATCTTCGTAAAGATCATCCACATGCTCTAGACCAATGGACAGACGAATGAGACCTGGTAAAATACCAATAGCTGTCCTATCCGTTGTGGGCAACTTGGCATGAGTGGTTGATGCCGGATGCGTTGCAATCGTTCTCTTATGACCTAAAATGGCCGTTAATGAAACTAAATCCAATTGATCTAAAAAAATTCGTGCCCGCTCAAAACCTCCTGCTATGACGAATGAAATGATGCCTCCTCCAGCTTTCATTTGCTTTTTAGCTACCTCGTATTGCGTATGACTAGGTAAAAAAGGATATTTAACTAACTCAATTTGAGATAATCGCTCTAGTCGTTGGCTTCAGGAAAGCACATTTTCACAATGTCGATCCATTCTGACGGCTAACGTTTCTAAGCTTTTTGATATTACCCAAGCGTTGAAAGGTGCTAAAGCAGGACCAGAATGACGTGCAAATCCCTTGACTTTTTCTGTCAAATGTTTCTTCCCAGCAATCAATCCACCCAAAACCCTTCCTTGACTATCTAAATATTTGGTAGCCGAGTGAATGACCAAATCGGCACCTTATTTAATGGGCTGCTGTAAATAAGGTATGGGAAAACAATTGTCAACCACATTAATGAGATGATATGCACTTGAAAATTCTCCTAACCATTTTAAGTCAATGATATCTACTCCTGGATTTGTAGGTGTCTCAACGAATATAAGTCGGGTGTTTTTTCTTACGGCCTTATCCCAATTTTCGGTATCATCAAAGTCAACGAAAGTAGTCTCTATACCCCAAGAAGGTAATATTTTAGTCAAAATGTTATGGGTAGATCCAAAGACAGAACGACAAGCCAGGACATGATCGCCCTGACTTAATAGAGCTCCAAATGTTGAGAAAATGGCAGCCATTCCAGTTGCCGTGGCCCAGCCCGCCTCCGCTCCTTCCAATAACTTTATTTTTTCAATTAATTCTGTAACATTTGACTTTGAGAATCCGCTGTAAATATTCCCTTCGAGTTCATCGGCAAACATCGCTTCCATTTATGCTGAATAATCAAAAACAAAACTAGAAGTTAAAGGTAAGGGTGTTGAATGTTCCCTTTGCTCAGAACGTACTGTTTGTGTTCTGATGGCCAAAGTTTCAAATCTTTTAACCTTCATGATTATAATATTTCAAATAAGATATGACAATGCCTTCCATCTGTTTTTCATTCGAATGCTTACCCATTTTCAGTGTGGAAGACTATCCTTAAAATGTCCATAGCAGTAAGTCCCCAAGATTGCAAATAGAATAGGAATCAAGATAATAGTATTTCCCGCACCTAAATGGACAAATAATGGACCTGGGCAAGCACCTACCAAAGACCATCCCAATCCAAAAATGAGTCCCCCCCCATAATTGGGATTTTAATTGAAAAAGCTTTTTGGATAAGTCGATGGGTTGCCTCTTAAAAACTGATTAGTTTAACTTTTTTATAATAAGCACCGAAATGGCGCCAACACCCACTGCCGAACCGATGATCCCAAACATATAAAATGATTAAAATGAAATATCTCTACAATTATATACTAAGAAATGGCTTCAGATTTTATCAAAATAAAACCAAAATAAAACCCCGCTATGACAAACTTAATCCACTTCATAAAATCGAATCTAAAATGAGAAATGTGCCCAAAAATCCGCCTATGAAAAATCCAATAACTGCAATCAACGAGCCGAAACTAAGTAATGATAATCCCGTAATGGCATGGCCTATGCACATCCGTTGGCATATCTCGAACCAAATCCAATACATAATCCACCAAAGGCACTCATAAATATTTCCTCCCCAAAACTCCTTGTAAAACTCGATATGGGCAATATCCCTTCAATCAAAATAGACCTTGAATCGAAATATAATTGAGCCGCATCACTTAAAACTCCTTGTTTTACTTCAACCCATTGCAGTAAAAAAATAGCAGAGAAAATAAGCCCAACGATAAACAATAGGTTCCAAATATGATTTTTTAAATCATAATTAAAGTATTCAATTTTTTCCAATTCAAGGCACATCCCACGTGTCTAAAAACAGAAGAAACTCCAAATTGTTTATTGCTAGAGAGTAATAATAAGGGAACGGTCATGCCCAATAATGGACCCGAGACATACCAAGGCCAAGGATTTTGAATAACCTCCATTAGTTTTTCCATAGTTTGAATTTAAAAGTAAAAATATTGATGAAGTAAGATGAATGATATCCTCTTTAGATACCCAAAACAGTGCGCATTTAGGATAGTCTATAAAATGTGATTGTTGATTACACGAAAAGTTATGCTAAATATCGCAGCAACTTATGTAGGTGAAGTAGGTGGAAAAGGAGTTGAGATGATTGGAATGAATCGCATTCCATATTGCTTGGGTACTGAGACTTTTCATGTTAATCATAAGCATTTAATTTATTTATCAGAAATTAGCACCTACCTCTTCGAAGGGGGGTTGCTAGCGCATCATCGAGCCTGTCTCTAAGCACTTCTTAATAAATCGAGCTACATGTTCGATTTGGCAATAAACCTCTATTATTCATATAAGTTTGACAAACCAATTATAAAATATTTATCCCCATAAACGATGGGAGTATTCAAATTCAATTATTCAAGATTTTGATCATTCCGAAGGTTGTGAAGTAAGACTAGACAAAATGAATCTAACAGTGATTCAAAAATAAAATTTGCATTAAGTGCTCAAAGTTTTACACTAGTCCATTTCATCGTATTAAATTTCAATGAAATTAAGCCTATTCTCCTAAGTCCCAAAATAAATAATGCTGATAACATCATCTTGATTAGTTGTTCCTTTTTATGAGTAAAACTAAAAGATTATTGATATACGACATGTACCTAAAACATTCAGATCAATACAGCCTTTTTTTAATTTCCATCTTTCTTTTTGAGACCTTTGAGTTTCCCCCCTAGTTTTGATTTGATCTGATCGGTCAATACTTCTTTGGCCTCTTCCTTTATATCCTCTCCCTTTTTTTCCGCTTCTAACTTGAGTGCAGCTGCTTTCTTATCCGCTTCTACCTTCAAAACAGCCTTCTGCTTATCTAGTTCTTCTTGAATCTTCTTTTCGGCTAATTTTTGCTGCTTTTTGAGTTTATTTTTTGCTCGCTCTTTGGCTAAATCTTTGATTTTCTTATCACCGGGACTTTTTTTAGTATTAGAAATTCCATCTAACCGAAATTGAGGATCTTCATAATTTCTTTCGATCTTAATTTTTATCCTCACCTCTTCAGCTACCAGATCATTCAAGCCCGTCAAGGAAGCAATCATATTATTGGCCGCTGCCCCTAAGTTGCCCGTTTTAAGATCGGTCTCAAGGGTATAATCCATATTCGCCTGGATACCTGAAATCCCACTTGACCCATAAACGGTCGTGGTCCTTCCCGCTAATTTAAAATCGAAAGGTTCAATGATTAAGGTCCCGTCTTCGATGGTATATTCAAAATTAATATCTTGAAGTTTCAGCGTTTCTTCTTTATCCCCGGTTATTTTATTCAATCCTTTAATGAATTTGGGATTGCTATAGGTGGTCGATTCCAAGTCTATAAGACCAAAGGTGAATAAAGATTCCATGACCGGCATCATAGCGGTATCTAACACCCCATCCGTAACGAATTCGGTGGAAAAAACACCCGCTAGGTCCTTCGCCATGGGCGCCATTTCCTGAATGGTATTAAATGAAGAGAATGTCTCTTTTATAGACATGGAGGATATCTTAAAATTAAAATTAAATAGTGGCAACGGAGGATTAGAATTATAAAACCCACTCATCAAAAAGCCTCCTGCTAAAAGATTAAAATCTAAATTATCTAACTGCGCAATGCCTTCACTCATCGTAATCTTCCCTTCCATATCATTGAACTCCAGGTTATCATATAACAAACGTCCAATCTGAGTGTTCAATGCTACATCGATATTGATCGGAATTCTTATTATTTCAAGCACTGCGGTATCCACTGCAGCATCCGTTACTGAAGTATCGGTCGCTGTGAGGAAAGGATTAAGATTTAATATTTTCGCATTGAAATTTAATTTTCCATGTAATACCTCTGAAGGCTCCAATGCATAGCCTATGAAGTTTTCTAAGGTACCTGTCATTTGGAGATCACTTTCACCAAAGAGGACCTTAAACTGAGTCAAAGCGATTTGCTCATTATCAAAACTCAAATCTGCTTCTGTAATCCTGATATCCACTGGGAGCGTTTCATCGGAAATACTAAAATCAGTTACCTGCACGCGACCTTTGGTAGGAAGTTGTTCATACTTTTCTTCTTCTATCAGAAGCATATTACCTGAGGTCTCAAAACTTCCAGAGATCAATCCTTTGAGGTCCATTCCTTCAACGGGTATGATCTGAAATATTTTACCTAAGTCAAGTCCTCCGCTGGCATTCAAATCCCAAGTATAATTTGCTAAATTGTTAAACTCCATTTGGGCCTGGAAATCTTGACCCTCCACCTGCATCGAAAAGTGAGGCATGGAAAAAGACAGCAAATCCATATTGACGCCCGGTATGACTAAAGCAGCTTCCAATTGAACCTCTTCAATAGGTAAGGGATATTCTTGGTAAGCCAAATAGCCATTGAATATCATGGCATTGATATTTATATCCGGTAACCGTAATTCGTTATAGACGCCACTTACCTTACCTTCGATACCTACCTCACCATCAGCGCTTACATTTTCCAAATAAGATGAATAATCACCCGGCAAAAGTGAAAGAATTGATTTAATAGACATATCCAGCGATTGAAATTCAATATCCAATACCATATCCGAATCTGCGGGAAGGATCACATCTCCATTCAAACCGACACTCAATGCTCCCAATGTCAATGAGTTGTCACTGAAAGTATATTTTGAGTCTGGTAAATTCATCTTCATGTTGAGGTCCGCATCGAAGGTCTTTTCTTTGAGATAATTTGTACCCTCATAATTTAGATCTACCGAAACAATGGTTGTTTTGGTCATTAGATCAAAGATATCTTGAGAAAAGTCTCCAGAACCTATATGATTAATACCTAGTAGTGAAGTATGAATTCCATTTAAAAGGTCGTCATACGTAAAATTTCCATCGATAATTTGCCATTTTTTTATCGCTAAACTGAACGTTAACTCCTCTTCAGTCGGGGTTTTCGAAGGGGTATTATCGGTAGTTTCTTTAAAAATATCATAATTGTTTTGTCCGTCGGATAAGGATAAAATAGTAATCTCGGGTGACTTCAGACTTATTTCATTAATCATTATTTGTTCTCCGGAGATCACAGATAGAAGATCAAGAGTGATTTCAAAAGAGGCTACTTGAATCAAGGTATCAGAGGCAAAAGTATCGATACCTGAAACCCCAAAATCCTTCATTGAAAAAGTGAAGTTTGGAAAATTTTCAAATAAAGAAAGACTGAACCCTTCTTGATCATAAAAAACATGGGCGTTTACTTGTTCCGCAATAGCATCATCAACCGCCTTTTTGGCGTCTTCCTTGAAAAGGATGGGTACGGCAATAAGAATCCCAAGTAGACTGACCAATAATACACCCAACACAACTAATGACTTTTTCATAATATCATATTTGAAACAAGAAAATATTTAGCCTTAAATATAGCCTTTTCATCCCTCAAGCAAGACCCTTATTTAATTTAACCAATTACATGAAGTTAAGAATCAAAAATATTGGACTTATTTAATTATGACTTCATTAAATGAGTTACCAACTATATTATTAAATATTAACATTTTTATTGAGCATATCAATTCAAAATTGTTGAAATTCGTGTTTTAGAAAACTTTTAGCAATTTTTAAATCAATCAAATAATTCAATTAATAATTACAAATGAAAAATATATTTAAAAAAATAATCATCGCTTCTTCCCTATTAGGACTTGTCTTTTTTTATGGATGTAGCGAAGACGACGTACTACCTATAGATGTAGTAGTTCCAAACATCGACATCTCCCTATCGGCAACGACCTCCGATGGCACCACTTTGGTGGATGGTGGAAACGTGAGTGCAGCGGATTCTTTCTCTATTGTCATTTCCATAACTGCAGAAGCAGGCTTCAATACTTTAAATACAAGTGGAGATGTTGCATCGAGTACTATCAATCGAAATGACTTGGATATAGCCTCTGGCACCACCAATGCTGAGGTCACTTTGACCGTTTCAACATCTAATTCCTTGGGAGACGGTAGCATCGATTTCGAGGCCGTTGATGAAGAAGGAAATACAGCAAACGCTTCTTTTTCTTTTGTCGTCGTTTCTCCGGCAGCCAAAATTCAGACTGCTGTGATGTTGTATGCTCCTCTTGGTGATAGTAGCTCTCAAACTTTTTATTCTATTGCCAATAATCAAACTTATAGCTTAGGTAATGTTATATCGACTTCCGATCCCGTATCAGCAAGTATCGACTTTGGTTACTATTACGGATCCAGTGATAATGCCGCATTGGCCTCTCCTGCTGAATATACTATCTATGACCTATCTGCGTGGGGATCACAAAATGCAACGACTTTAGCTGTCACAACCATCACAAGTGCTGAGTATCTTGAAATGGTTTCGGTCAGTGACATAGAAACGGCTCTAGCCGGTGTCGATGTGACCGATGCCAATGGTACCATAACCAATCTGTCTGCAAATGACATACTTATGTTCAAAACTGTAGATAACGTACAAGGTTTAATTCATGTAAGTACAATCACGGGTACAGATGGATCAGACGGTATGATCGAGCTTGAAATGAAATTAGCTGCAAGTGAATAAAAATTGTTTCCAAATAATTTAATAATAAAAAGCCTTACGATTAGATTGTGAGGCTTTTTTATATAAATAGGAGAAGAATCCATTAATCTTGGCGTAAAAACGAATGATAAAACTTCGATCTTGGCCGCTAATCAGCATGTTACTATTGCTATTAGGCTGCGCTACGGTACCCATCACTGGTAGGTCTCAATTGAGCATGATCAAAACCTCAGAATTGATCCCCATGAGTTTTCAGCAATACGATGAGGTCCTAAAGGCCAATGAAATTTCCGAAAATAATGCGCAGGCGGCTTTGATTAAAAAAGTAGGCATAAAAATACAAAAAGCAGTAGAAGCCTATCTTGAGAAGGAAGGACAAAGTGAGGCCCTCAATGATTTTGAATGGGAATTTAATCTGATCGAAGACGAAACGGTCAACGCTTGGTGCATGCCAGGCGGTAAGGTCGCTTTTTATACAGGAATCCTACCGGTATGCCAGGGAGAAAAAGGCATTGCTGTGGTGATGGGTCATGAAATTGCCCATGCCATTGCCAATCACGGTAGAGAGCGAATGAGCCAGGGTTTGATTACCAATGGGCTGTTGGCTTCACTCTCGCTTGCAACCCAAAACAAGTCAGCCTTAACCCGTGATATCTTACTCCAATCCGTAGGTGCAGGTACCCAAATAGGCATTCTGAAATTTTCTCGAAAACATGAAAGTGAAGCCGATAGAATGGGATTGGTCTTCATGGCCATCGCTGGTTATAATCCAGAGGCTGCCCCTGGGTTTTGGAAAAGAATGGCCGAAATGTCCGATGGTTCTGGTGCACCCGAATGGGTATCAACGCATCCCTCCAACGAACGTCGTATTGAGGACCTTAAAAAACATCTTCCCGAGGCCTTAGAATATTATGATAAACATTAATTTCTACTGCTCTTATCACGCGATATGATTCGATGGCTACCTTTTTTCAGATTGATTGCACGAGCAGAGGGGATCTCTTTGCTTTCTTTCGCAATAACGATGCCCTTAAAATACCAATTATTGATTTTTTGGCCCAATCAGGTGGTTGGGATGATCCATGGACTGCTGTTCCTGCTTTATGTCATCACCTTGTGCTGGATTACTTTTAAATTTAACTGGGATTTTATTGCTTTTTGCCTGGCCTTTACTGCTTCATTTATCCCTTTTGGCACTTTTGTAATGGAAAAATACTATCTTCAAGGTAAAGATCATTAAAATGTATCAAGCTCACTCAGCTCAAGCCAACGCAGTTCTTTAACCTCGGCAAGAGTCTTTATTTGATCCAATTCAATACCCAACGCCGTCAATTTTTCATAATCGGTTTCCTTGGCCAAAGCATCTTCAATAGCCTTCTTTTGACTTTCACGGTGACTCAGCTCCTTTTCAATCTGCTCAAGCTCCCTTTTCTCATTAAACGTCATTTTACGCGGGCCATCTGCCACTTTCTTAGACCCATTGGTCTCGGTATTCGATGGTCTCTGGACAATTTCCTTCACTGACTTTAATCCACCTTCGATTGCACGATAATCGGTATAATTTCCTGGGAAATCTCGAATAATGCCTTGCCCTTCAAACACAAATAAATGATCAACCAGCTTGTCCATAAAATAGCGGTCATGGGAAACAATCATCAAACATCCATCAAATTTGTCTAGATAATCCTCCAATACATTCAGAGTCATGATGTCCAAATCGTTGGTAGGTTCGTCTAATACTAAAAAATTGGGGTTGGCCATGAGCACCCGTAGCAATTGAAGCCTCCTTTTTTCACCTCCACTCAATTTGCCTATAAGATTGTATTGCACACTGGGTAGGAAAAGAAACTGGGTTAAGAGATTAGAGGCTGAAACTTCAGATCCGTCCGCCAATTGAATAAACTCGGCTACCTCTTTCACTACTTCGATGACCTTCATTTGGGGATCGAAAACAGCTTCATCTTGAGTATAATATCCAAACTTTGTTGTTTGACCTATGTCCAGTTCACCTAAATCGGGAGTTAGATTTTGAGTCAAAATATTGAGAAATGTTGATTTTCCTGCACCATTAGCCCCCACGATGCCGATACGCTCTTTGCGCTGAAATACATAACTAAAATCATCAATGACTTTTTTATCATCAAAAATCTTAGAAATATGTTTGATCTCCATGATCTTCTTCCCTTGGCGATCGGATTTAAGATTGACCTCCATTTCACTCTTAGTTACCGTCTGACTGGCCTTTTCCTTGACGTCATAAAAAGCATCTATACGGTATTTCGCCTTCGTTCCACGCGCCTTAGGTTGTCGACGCATCCATTCTAGTTCTTTTTTAAGTAAATTTTTTGCTTTACCAACCGTGACAGCTTGCTGCTCTTCCCGATCTGATTTTTGTTGCAGAAAATCACTATAATTTCCGTGATATTTAAATATCTGACCGGCGTCAATCTCTAAGATTTCATTGGTTACGCGGTCAAGAAAATAGCGATCATGCGTCACCATCAATAAAGTGAGATTTTGGGTCGCTAAATACTCCTCTAACCATTCGATAATCTCTAAGTCTAGATGATTGGTTGGCTCATCCAAAATGAGCACATGGGGCTTCACGACGAGACATTGAGCCAAAGCTACCCGCTTTTTCTGACCACCAGACAATTCTCCCATTTTTTGATCCAAGGTATGAATCCCTAGTTTTCCCAAGATTTCTTTTACCTGATGTTCATAATCCCATGCATTCAAAGCATCCATTTGCTCGATAAAAGGAGATAAATCAACTACGCTTTCAGGATTTTTCTCCATTTTCATAAGCGCCGATTCATAATTTCGAATGGCCTTGAGCTCTTCTCGGTCTTTGGAAAAAACGGCTTGCATCACCGTATCCTCATCTGCAAACTCAGGATTTTGGGTCAAAATTGAAAGACTAATTCCTTTCCTAAAGGTGACTTCACCTGAATTGGGATGCAGTAAGCCTGCGATCACTTTAAGCAGCGTAGATTTTCCACATCCGTTGACTCCGACTAAGGCCGCTTTTTGACCTTGTTCAAGTCCAAAAGTAATTTCTTCAAATAATTGCTTTTCATCAAAGCTCTTGGTGAGACGCTCAACAGATAAATAATTCACTAGATAGATAAGATTAAATTCACTTGATCTGGCAGCATTAATCAACTGCCCAAACGCAAATGTAGATCCAAATATGCCCAGATATTCATCTATTAGGGCAAATATTTAAAAATGCATTTAACCTTTTGAAGGATTCCCAAAAGAAGTAGAATTCATCCTGTTATTGAAGCAAGTTTAACAAGGCTTCTAGACAAGAAAATCAGCAAAATTTGGCCTTTTCTCTGAGTTTTTTTTCAATGGCCTTAGCTGTGGGAGTAGCTGCCAATCCCCCTAAACCGGTACATTTAAGCTCATGCGTCATCGCATCTCCTACTTCCTTCATTGTCATGACTACTTCGTCGAAAGGAATCAAGGCTTCATAATCAGATAAAGCCATGTTGGCACAAGACAATGCATTAGACGACGCCATTACATTTTTACCCAAGCAAGGGGCTTCTACTCGATTGCCAATCGGATCACAAATAATGCCTAATGAATTTTGAAGCGCGAACGAAGCAGCCGCCACTCCTTGTTTTAAAGTGCCGCCCATCAAAGTGACCAAAGCAGCTGCCGCCATAGATCCTCCTGCGCCAGTCTCAGCCTGACATCCGGCTACTTCTGCTGAGAAAGTAGCATATTCGGCGATAAAAACACCAATGATGCCTGCCGAAAATAAAGCTTTAATAATGGTATCTGGATCCGAATCAAGTGCTTCTGCAGCCCCAAAGAGGGTGCCAGGCAACACACCACAAGATCCCGCTGTGGGTGCAGCGACAAAAACTTCCATGGCACTTTTCACCTCCATCATAGCTGTGGTATACATGATCATTTTATTGAGCATTCCCCCATTGAGCAATTGCCCACTATCATCTTTTAACTTGTATTTCGTGGACTGTACCGGTAATATCCTGTCATCATAATGGGTTCCCTCCAATCCTTTTTTTATTCCCTCTTTCATTATTTTGGCTATATTTTCCATTTTTAACCAAGCCGTTTTTTGAGAAATATTACCTCTTTTGGATTCATATAAAAGACCCAATTCCCATAATTCAAGCTTTTCTGAATTCCCTAACTCAATCATTTGGCTACAATATCTAAAAGGGAGATTGGACGTATTTCCTTCCAAAATGGGGACCACTGGTTTCAACTGGCATACATTTGAGACCCCGGGTAAAGATTCAAGTTCGGCTATTTCCTCTTTTTTAAATTCAATAAGTGTACTGATTTCAAGGAAACTTGTCGTTAATCGAAGGTTCCTTTGCGCCCAATCAGGCAAGATAGATCGAAGTAATCCAAGGTTCTCTCCATAAATCAACACTACATATTTGTCCCCAAAAATAGAAACTTCTGCCCCATCTATATTGAGCACTTCCATCATGCCACCTCCGATACTTATGGCCGACAGGGTATGAGTGATCCATTGATTTGAGATAGATATGCGATAATAGTTAGGATGCGGTGCCTCGTAATCTAAATAGTTTACGATAGTCTCGATACCTGCTTTTTCAAGGGCCGAACGGTAATGTGGCATTTGCTCATCATCCGCCTCCCAACCAAGTAGGCCACCATACAGTCCCATATCGGTCCCTTGACTCTCATGCGTAGTTACCAAAGATCCGTTGGGATCATAGTCTACCACAATAGCAGTGATCTGCTCATGCATGAGTTGCCTTAATAATAGGCCTATACGGCAAGCAGCCGCACTGTGCGAACTGGAGGGTCCTCGCATCACTGGACCCAAAACGTCATTGAAAATACTAGAAATAGCCAATATTCTTTATTTTAATGATCACTAAATTTAATACAATAAAATATTAATCACACCATCTGATAAGGCCGCCCATCATTTTTAAGGATTTCGATGGAATATAAAAGCTGTTAAATCAGATGATTTCAATTTATTAAGTTCCATATTTAAACTATGAAAAATCATTTGATCGAAGTTTGCGTAGATACCTTTTCAGATGCCTTAGCTGCAGAATCAAAAGGTGCAAATAGAATCGAATTATGCAGTCACTTGTCCTTAGATGGATTGACACCAGCGCTTGAATTGACAAAAAAAACGCTAGCTGCTCTTACAATCCCAGTCCATGTGATGATCAGGTCTCGAGCCATTAATTTTCAATACTTGCCTCATGAAATTGAGAATATGATTGAGACCATACATACCTACAAAGAATTGGGCATTAAAGGAATCGTTTTTGGTGCCTTATTGGTGGATTTTACGATTGATGTTCCCAACGTTGAGAAAATTGCAAAAGCAGCAGAGGGATTGAACTTTGTCTTCCATAAAGCCATTGACCTTACTCCGAATCCTGTTGTTGCTTCCCAAACTTTAGCCACTATCAAGGGCATTACCCACATTCTCACCTCTGGCGGTGCACCCACTGCTGCACAGGGTGCATCTGTTATTCGGAATATGGATGCCCACAGTCAACATATAAAAATCATTGCAGCCGGCAAAATAAACGATCTCAACTTGACTGCTATGATAGAATTATTAGGGGTGACCGAGTATCATGGAAAACTGATTGTAGGTGATCTTAAAGAATAGAATGTACGAAAATGTATTAATCTTGACGTGTGGAAGATCTGGTACTTCTATTTTTGGCAAACTTTTTAACCATCTCAGTACTCATACCTATTACAGCGAAATCAATTTTGACCTGTATCTGAACAAAGACTTTTCCAAGCCCATTGCCGCTAAAATACCTAGAGAAAATATCAAAATACGCCTGGATTATCTTTTCCCTTGGACGTATTATTGGAACGAATTCCCAATCTTAAAATTTATTGGCAGTTCCGACAGCCCTTAGACGCCATTTATTCTCTGAGAGTTGGGGTTTCAAAAACATGGGGTCATCATCCTCAACCTCCTGACTACAAAGATTGGATGCAGGAAAGCTTATTAAAAAAAAGTTCGCACCACTGGAACTATATCAATTCCATCGGGTATGCATCCGTCAAAAAAATTGCAGCGGTTACCAAATTTGAAGATTTGGTAAGGGATTCGTCAAAATTTTCTATGGACATCTGCGTGCAATTGGAAATTGATCCAGAATCTGCATGATCTAGAATTAAAATCATGGAATCGAAAGGTCCAAAACAACAATAATGAAGATTTCATCGAAGCTCTGACCTCTAGACCTTATTCTACCCAAGACCATCGTAAAAAAATAAATCGCTAGAAAGAAAACTCCACAAAAGAAAATATAGATGAAATTGTGCCCATGGTCCGTCAAACTGCCGCTCAATTTGGATACGTACTTTGAAATTCCCAATATTAGTGATTTCCCAAAATTTGATACTTATATGAAGTTTACATCATATTTGTAAAATATAGATTATATATTTATTCTTAATTTTCTAACTTATCAAACCAAAAATAACAACATCCACTTATGTCAAATTTATCTCCTTTTCACCTAGCTATCCCTGTCAAAAATTTAGTAGAGGCCAGAACTTTCTATCGAGATATCATACAGTGCTCTGAAGGTCGCAGTGATAAGCAATGGGTCGATTTTGATTTTTATGGTCATCAACTGGTGATACATGAAATAGCGCCATCCGCTGAGCCTGAAAAAGAAAATCATAATCCAGTAGATGGTCATGAGGTTCCCATCCCCCATTTTGGAGTTGTTTTGGAGATGACTCTTTGGAAAGAT
The DNA here is from genome assembly GCA_905182375.1 of Flammeovirgaceae bacterium UBA4465. Classification (GTDB taxonomy): domain Bacteria; phylum Bacteroidota; class Bacteroidia; order Cytophagales; family Cyclobacteriaceae; genus UBA4465. The sequence goes on along the minus strand of CAJJBF010000013.1, from coordinate 54,879 downwards.
TTGTCTGAGAGGCTCAAAAGTCATTCAATTGATTTTCTTATTGAGCCCTGTGTGAGGTTTGAAGGCCAACCTGGAGAGCAAGCCACCATGTTTTTCAAAGATCCCTCTGGCAATGCGTTAGAGTTTAAGGCATTTAAAAAATTATCACAGCTTTTTGCTAAGTGATATTTAAAATCCACCATCTATGAAAATTATCAATGTGGGCCTGCTGGGTTATGGTATGGCAGGTCAAGTCTTTCATGCGCCCATAATTAATTGCGTTTCTGGTTTTAACATTAAATCTATTCGTACGACCAACCCTTTTTGGCGTAAGCAAGCCTTAGAAAGGTACCCAAAAGTAGCAATAGTTGACCATTCAGACATGATTATTAAAGATCCAAAAATCGATCTGATCATTGTTGTTACACCCAATGAATTTCATTATCCATTAGCTAAAAAAGCCCTGCTCGCAGGGAAAAATGTGGTCGTCGACAAACCTTTCACGGTCACCAGTGCAGAAGCTTTAGATTTAATTCGGCTGGCAAAGTCTAAAAACTTGTTCCTCTCTGTTTATCAAAACCGTCGATTCGTTTCAGATTTTTTAGCAGTAAAAAAAATCATACATTCCCAGCGTCTTGGTAAGATCGTAGAGGTAACTATGAATTTTGATCGTTTCAGAAATTCATTCAATGGAAATTGGAGAGAAGATCTCGTACCAGGATCAGGTATTCTTTATGATTTAGGATCCCACTTGATTGACCAGGCGATCGTGTTTTTTGGGCTTCCTGAATTTATTACTGCTGACTTAAGAAATCAACGGGGAGGTAAAGCCAATGACTATTTTGAGGTAAAACTAGATTATCCTGGACTAAAAGTCAACTTAAGATCAAGTATGTTGGTCAAAATTCCAGGTCCTGTTTTTAAATTAAATGGAATAAATGGTACTTTTGAAAAATTTGGACTTGATGTGCAGGAAGGAGATCTTACGGCGGGTCTGACCCCCAAAAGCAAGTCAAATTGGGGTCAAGAACCTATCGAACATTCGGGTAAACTGAGTTTGTTAGTAAACCAACAAGACGTAACAGAAACCATAGTCTCCCCTCCTGGAGACTACCGAATCTATTATCAAAATGTATATGATGCATTGGTCAAAAATGAAGCCTTATTGGTAGATCCAAGAGATGCCATGTATACCATTAAAATCATAGAAATTGCTTTAGAAAGTGCAAATAAAAAATGCACCCTCCCTATGGAGATAACAGTTTAATTATTTAATTTCCAACTATGAAAAATACCCTCACCATAATATTTATCCTTCTTCTTTCTCACACGCAAGCCCAATACATGTATCCTGATCAAGGGGTGGCGGTACTTGTTAATAATAAGGAATTGGTGGTTCAGCTACTTCCTGAAAGCTCTGGAGTTGAAAAAGCATTGAATAAAGTCTTGAGAGAAACGTTTCAAGAGTACTGGCCCAGTAAAAACGTGAAATATATGTTTCCCAAAGGTATTAAAGACCTTTTGAAATCAAAAACTCAAAAATATGCCATTCTCACACAAACTGAATCACTAGGAAAACAAATAAAATCACTTTCGGCATATGCCAACGGAAGTATGGAACAATGGATTTTAGGTGCTTCAAAAGAAGCTACCCCAGAACAGAAAGATGCACTAGCAAATTTTAATTATGAACAAGTTGAACTAGAATACCATGAACATAAATTAAGTGTTTTTGATGGTAAAAGGGAAAAAATAGCCACGATCATCACGTTTGCAAATGGTAATTTAGGTAAACACGATTATGTGTTTTTATGTCAACAATTGCGGCACCTACTCAAGAGTGCTGCTGCAGGTGTTCCAATTGATGAGTTTTGGAATGTAGAAGATAACATTAAAGCCTTAAGAAAAACAAAATATAGCCTTCTAGAAGATTATTTTAAGGAAGAGGAAGCCGCCCAAATTGATAAGTCACTGGTGAACCTTTATACGTTTGTCCCCTTCGAAGCCTATCAAAAAATCATTGTTGAGAAAACCCAAGGTAGAAGTTATCCTAAAATTATTTTCTCCTTTTTACATGGAAAATTTATGTGGGTAATGGTACGGTCTAGTGATGGTAGGATTCTTTCCATCAACAGCTGTAATAATTATAAATTTACTGGGAGTTATCCTGTAGATGAAATGATTCGGTCGGGTGATGTTTACAAGTCTATGGATGATTCCATTCAAATCCTTTTTAATAAATACCGATAAATGGCTCCCAGAAGTGATTTTCCTCTGATGTGACTGGGATTGAATGATGGATTAAAAAACAAGAACGCTACCCTGATTTGAAAAACCCAGACGATGATCTATTTTTAAAATAATGAGCAATTATGACCTGTTCGCACCCTACCCTATCTCACCCGCCAAAATAACACGCTTGGCAGGGTATGGCAGTGCCAATTATAAAGTTGAAGATCTTACTGGGCAAACGTATCTTGTCAAACATCATATGGATCCTGAAAGCTTCAAAAGAATCGAAGCTGAAAATAAAATCATGGCTCATTTATCAGCACAGCTGCCGATAGAAGTTTCAAGTCCTTCTCACGACAAACTCATTACCTATCCCGATGGTAGTTTCTCTAGAATGCTTTGTTTTATCAATGGTGTCTTTCTCAAAGATGTTGAAGCTACACCTGAATTGAGCTTCAATTTTGGGAAAATAATTGCGTTGTCACATCAATCTTTAGGTTCCTACAAAACTGTAGAAATCGAAGCGTTTGATCACAAATGGAATCTGATGAACTGTCTCGATAGCGTTGAGGATATGGACCTAATTTCTGATCCCAGCCAGCGAAAAATAGTCAATTATTTTTTAGAACAATACAAGCAAGTCTGTGCTGATCCACTCCGAAAACTTCCGAAACAAATCATTCACAATGATTTAAATGATTGGAATGTTTTGGTTTCAGATAACGAGATCAAAGGCATCATAGATTTCGGTGATCTATGTTATGCCCCTAAAATATGTGATCTGGCCATTGCTATGGCTTACTTACTCCTGGATACTCCTACCCCACTTATCCGAGCGGTTGATTTGATAGAAGGTTATCTTTCAATACAGAAACTTGATGAAAAAGAAATTGAGCTCCTTTATTATCTGATCCCTGCGCGATTGTGCGTGAGCGTCATCAGTTCAAACAAAGAACGATCTCAAGGTAATACCGAGGATTATATTTTTGTAACTGAACATAAAGCTTGGGCCTTATTGTCCAAATGGTTCGAAATGAATCCTATTCTATTTAAGAACAGTCTCATGAAACCTCTTGGCTTTCAACAGCTAAATTCTTTACCCACACTTATTTCTAAGAGAAAAAAACATCTCAGCAGTGCCCTGAGTCTAAGTTTTGACGATCCCATTCACATGACTTCTGCCGCCTTTCAGTATATGTATGCTGCCAATGGGGATACCTATTTAGATGCCTATAACAACATCCCACATGTAGGACATTGCCATCCTGAAGTCACTCAAGCGGCAGCAAGGCAAATCAATAAACTGAATACCAATACCAGATACTTATATGAGGCCCTTATGGGCTATAGCGAAAGACTTTTGAAGTATTTTCCCCATACCCTCGATAAGGTAATATTTGTAAATTCTGGCAGCGAAGCCTCAGATTTGGCGATTCGCATGGCTCAAAATCATACTTCAAATAAGCATATTTTGGTATTGGCAGACGGCTATCATGGGCACACGCGTATGGGAATCGATATCAGCGCTTACAAATTTGATGGAAAAGGAGGCAATGGCGTAAATGAAAATATAACTGTACTCCCCTTACCAAAAATCTACCAAGGCTTGCAAAGTTCTGGTAAAGCCTATGCATTAGAAGCCATTGCCATCATTGATAATCTATTGGCACAAGGGATAACTCCAGCGGCCTTTATCGCTGAACCTATCTCAGGCTGTGGTGGGCAAGTACCCCTTGCCCGTGGTTATTTACAAACCTTATACCCTTATCTTAAGCAAAAAGGGGTTGTGTGTATCTCTGATGAGGTACAAGTAGGATTTGGTCGCATGGGCAGTGTCTTCTGGGGCTATGAACTTTATGACATCGTTCCTGATCTGGTCGTACTTGGAAAACCCATGGGAAATGGACATCCAATGGGAGGGGTGGTCTCTACTTTGGCATTGAGTGAATCTTTTGATAATGGGATGGAATTTTTCAGTTCCTTTGGAGGTAATCCCGTCTCCATGCAAATAGCTCATGCCGTACTCGATGTGATTGAACGTGAACACTTGCAGGCGCATGCAGCACAAGTCGGTAGTTATTTCGACGAATGTGCCAAAAGTTTGGCCCCTCATTACCCTCAAATTGGAGATATTAGAAATCAAGGACTCTTCCTGGGGCTAGAGCTCGTCCATCCAACCACATTAATACCAGCGACGGCCTATGCCTCAAAAATAAAAAATGAATTAAAAAGGCGCCTCATCCTCACGGGTACAGATGGGCCCAAAGACAATGTATTGAAATTAAAGCCACCTCTTTGTTTTACCATCCATAATGTAAATCAATTTTTCGAGGCATTTGAAGGGGCCCTCAAGCAAACCCCTCTCTGAAATTAAAGTCCCAATTCAATTCGCTTTTTTCGCTTAAAAATGATTTTGAATGACCACAAAAGATGATTCAAAAGGTAAAAGTTGAAGTTGCTCACTTTAAAATACCCTTCATCCAAAAAGTAAAGAACATTAATGGCCTTGAATACAAATCAGAATGCATCTCAAGTTAAATTACCCATATTTCTGATTAAGATAGGAAAATACTCAAATTATAATAAGGGATTAAAACTTAAGTCACCTGACCTAATGAAATTTATAATAAATTACAACTAGTGAAAAAAAAAATGAGAATATGCAACATTTGGATGGCTTTAGTTGTCCTCTTATTGGCCTGTCATTGTGAAGGAACCCCACCGAAATTAATAGAAAACCCGGCGATAAAGGCGAATCAACCACTCAATATTATTTTATTAATTGGAGATGGCATGGGACTCAGTCAACTTTCTTCAAGTTTTTATTTTAGCGACCAGCTACCCAATTTCGCACGTTTCAAAACGATTGGATTGAGTAATGTGATTGCGGCAAATTCAAAGATCACAGATTCTGCCGCGGGAGCTACTTCTTTTGCCTCGGGTATCAAAACATTTAATGGGGCCATTGGTGTTGACATGGATAAGCAACCCGTAGAGAATATCGTCGAATTACTCTCCAAAGAAAATTACCAAACAGGTCTCATTGCAACCTCCTCCATCACCCATGCCACACCGGCCTCATTTTATGCCCATGTCGCCTCCCGAGATTGGGAAGAGCAAATAGCCGCACAAATGGCTACCTCACCCATTGATTTTTTTGCCGGTGGTGGATTGAAGTTTTTCCAAAACCGTAAAGATGGAAAAAACATTCTAGACCTACTCAAAACCAATGGGTTTGAGGTCCATACTGACCATCTTGAAAAAGAGATCGATGCAAGCAAAAGACATGCCTTCCTATTAGGAGAAGAAGATATGCCCAAAATGATTGAGGGTCGGGGTAATTTTCTACAGGAATCCACACAAAAGGCGTTGAATTATTTTGAAGAAAACGAGTCACCTTTTTTCCTCATGGTAGAAGGCTCTCAAATTGATTGGGGCGGCCACGACAATGACGCTGAATATCTGATCACAGAATTGTTGGACTTTGATCAAATGATAGGCTCAGTCTTGGATTATGCAGAAAAAAAAGGTAATACTTTAGTCATTGTTACCGCAGATCATGAAACGGGAGGATTTACCCTCTCAGCTAAGGTCACCGGACAAAATTCGAAAGATGAAGATGAGCATGACTATAATGTCATTGTACCCACATTTTCAACTGCGGGCCACAGTGCTTCCTTGATCCCTGTTTTAGCTTTTGGTCCTCAGTCAGCTCAGTTTTCTGGATTTTATCAAAACAGTGATATATATCATAAAATTCGAGTGGCGGTGAACCATTAAACATATTATATCCTCAATTTTGTAAGATCAATGGATTGAAAACGTAAGCCGCTCTCAGAAGAATAATAATTTTTTTTCGAAGACAACAATGAATCTTCTTTAAAAAAATAAAATCACCGTTCTTTTACCGATCTTGCAAAGATCATGAGCCAGGCAAAGTTATTATTAATTACCCCTCCATTTACACAACTCAACACCCCTTATCCTGCGACTACCTACATCAAAGGCTATCTAAATACGCTAGGTATCCCATCATTTCAAGCGGATTTGGGTATTGAAGTAATTTTGCACCTTTTTTCTAAAGAGGGGTTGAAGCAAATATTTGCTCAAGCAAAGAAGCAACGAAACCTCTCAAATAACGCATTGAGAATCATTATTCTAGAACATAGCTATGTTCAAATCATAGAAGAAGTCATCACTTTTTTGCAACATAAAAATCCAACTTTGGCATTTACCATTTGTGAAAGATCTTTCCTCCCTGAAGCCAGTAGGTTCGAACAAATAGATGATTTAGAATGGTCTTTTGGTACCATAGGGGTACAAGATAAAGCCAAATACTTGGCTACTTTGTACTTGGAAGACCTAGGTGATTTGATCAGTGAGGCTGTAGATCCTTATTTTGGATTCAGTAGATACGCCGAGCGTTTAGGGATGTCCGCATCCTCTTATGATACCCTTCATTCGAAGTTACAAGAGCCAGTTACCCTCATTGATACCATTACCCTAGAGTTGCTCGATGTACTTATTCAAAAAGAAGGCCCCACACTCATCTGTTTCTCTATTCCCTTTCCTGGAAACCTATACAGTGCCCTAAGATGTGGACAATTTGTTAAGCGTAATTATCCAAAAATTAAAATCGCTATGGGAGGTGGCTACCCCAATACCGAACTTAGATCCCTCTCTGATCCTCGAGTTTTTGAGGTCTTGGACTTCATCAGCTTAGATGATGGAGAAAGGCCCTTGAGAAATATCATAGAACATTTAGCTGGGAAAAAATCTATTGAGCAGTTGAAAAGAACCTTTTGCTTGGTCAATCAAAAAGTACAATACGTCAACGGCAGTACCGATGTAGATATCTCATTCCATAAAACCGGTACTCCTGATTATTCAGACCTCTTATTGAATGATTATTTATCAGTCATCGAAGTAACCAATTCCATGCACAGACTTTGGAGCGATGGTCGTTGGAATAAGTTGACCATGGCGCATGGATGCTATTGGAAAAAATGCTCATTTTGTGATATTTCATTGGATTATATCAAAAATTACGAGCCCATAAGTGCCACAATACTCTGTGACCGTATGGAGACCTTGATTAATCAAACCGGGGTAAGCGGTTTTCATTTTGTCGATGAGGCTGCACCCCCCTCGATCATGAAAGAATTGGCCCTTGAATTGATCAAACGTAAAGATGAATGTGACTTGGTGGACCAATATTCGGTTTGAGGAGCGATTCACCAACGAACTATGTCGCCTATTAAAAGCATCAGGATGTATTGCCGTTTCCGGAGGACTTGAAGTAGCCTCGGATCGATTACTGGCCAAAATGAAAAAAGGTATTACGGTAAGCAAAGTTGCCAAAGTCTCGAGGAACTTCACCGATGCCGGCATCATGGTTCATGCCTATTTAATGTATGGTTTTCCTACACAAACCGTACAAGAAACCGTTGATTCATTGGAAATGGTACGTCAGCTATTTGAAAACGGCATCATACAATCCGGATTTTGGCATCAGTTTGCCATGACAGCGCATGCACCAGTAGGTCTAGATCCTACTGGATTTGGGGTCAGTTTTTCAGGTCCCGAACACTTGGGTTTTGCCAAAAATGATTTAAGGCATGAAGATCCTCTGGGAGCTGATCATAGCTTATTTGGTGAGGGCCTTCGAGTTTCATTATATAACTATATGAATGGTGCAGGCTTTGATTTGGCCCTCTCCAAATGGTTCGACTTCAAGATTCCAGCCACATCCATTCCTCCTCACTTTATCCTACAAGAAATTGAAAAGAATCCGGAGAAACGACCCACTGCGGCATCACAGCTCATTTGGATGGGTGCAAAACCTGAATATAACGTTGTTAAAAAGGATGGGATGGAGATTTCTCAGCTATCACTGGTAACCAAATCCGATGAAGATACCCTAGTCTTTGACTTGAAAACCGCTCAATGGCTGAACCATACATTGACTGATCTGATGCCTTCAGCGCATCATCAAAAAACAACCTATCAAGATTTTAAAAATGATTTCAAGTCTCATCAATTGGGTGATTTTGAAGAATTCTATAATAATCCCTCTATGAAAAAGATAAAAGAATTGGGCTTACTCGTGATCTAAAAGTAAGTCGAGCCTGAAAAAATAACCTAAACGAAAGAAGATAGAATATGAGTCACATAAAAAGACCTTGAACAACATTTGTCCAAGGTCTTTTTATGTAGCTCTGTTACTCTATCTATTATAAACCTGATGTTGGTATGTTTGTGAAAATACCATTTGTCACAATAACTGAATCCCTTCCAGCAATATCTTCTGAAGTTTTGATCCCAGTCATTGAAAAAGTTCCTGACATTACATCATTTTCGTAACTACTGATGTTCAGTTCTATAGATCCCACAAGACCCGAAATAGCTCCATAAGATAGCTCATCAACAGAGTAAGTACCAATTGCTTCATCTCCAAGCTCTGACGGAAAGCTCGTAGGTAAATCAAAAACGATACCCAGTGTCTCTGCATCAGAATCTCCAAAGGCCAATAATACAGTGGTATCTGTATCATCAATAGTAAATGAATTAAGCAAAGTGAAGTTTTTGCTTTCGCCGTCAAGGGTGAAAGTAACGGAACCCCTATCAAGAATGATACCGTCCACAATTGCGTCGTCATCGCTACAAGAGTAAAAGGTTAAGAAAAGTAGCGCAAGTATTGGTAAAATTAATTTTTTCATATTGGTAAGAAATAATAGTTTTAAATTGTTTGAGATCACAAGCTAAACACGTTTGTATGATTTCAAACTCAATGTGTTTATTTATTAAAAATATTCTCCTTGACTTTTATTCAAAAAAAATGAGGCCTCGCCTCCATAATGAAATATTACATTACTTTAAAATGAAGTGAGCGGTCATCATCAACCAACTTAGCATTTGAGTTATTTAGTCTTTCAGTTAGTAATTATGTAATGTAATACGTCTGAAAAATCATTAATCCTCGCCCTGATGTATCTTGTCCTTTCATTATCTCCGTTAAAACTATTTTAAGTATTATCTTTAAACCACTGTAATCAAACACATTGATTTGGTATCTATTTTGCCATCCACAATCATGATAAGGCAAATGGATCGATCATCAGATCAATCTTCAAAAATCGTTATACAAACTATTTTATACTCACATGTCTGACGTAATTGTAATGACCTTTCATGCTCTTTGGGATTTTATCAAAAAACCAACCGAACTAGGTAAGGATAATACATCTCTTCAAATAAAAATAGGCACTTGTTTGGCCCTCTTTTTGATCCAAATACCTCCCCTTTTGGTGCTGATGTCTCTCATCGGTGGATTGGAACAATTAGGTCTATGGGAAGAGGATATGCATAGTTTACAGAAAATTTTCCAAGAAATGGAACCTGTATTGATCTTCCTTTTTGCCGTGATAGTGGCGCCTCTTTTTGAAGAAGTAATGTTTAGATTGATTTTAAAGTTCAGATCTAACTTTTTGATCTTATGGAGCATCCATATAGGGGTAGCCCTTCACTTAGGTCAAAAAAGAAGCCTTCTTAAAACAGCTCGAAAAGTTTGGGATAAATTTTACGGATGGATTTTTTATCTTATGGCTGCGGCATTCGGACTCATGCATATCATGAATTTTGAGCCCTCCCTAAATATCTATTTACTCGCACCTATCCTCGTAGCTCCTCAAATCTTAATTGGCATCAATTTAGGTTATCTACGTGTTAGGTTTGGATTGATATGGAGCATCCTATTTCATGCATTCTATAACGGTATTTTAATGAGCATTGCTTTACTTACGGGTGAAATATAATTTGAACTTGAATGAAAATTGTACCTAATTAATTGAAAAATATTACTTCATAACATCGCAATGAAAACGTATCAAGTAAAAGGTATTTTACAACAAAAAAGTTGGTTATTGAATCCATTCGTAACCATCGATTCTAATGGAAAAATTACCAAAATTCATTCAAACGGCACCTCCGATGAGTATATTGACGGCTACCTTTTGCCCGGATTTCAAAATGCCCATTCACATGCCTTTCAGTATGCTTTGTCTGGTTTGGCGGAAATACATACACACCGATCTCGTAAAGATGATTTTTGGGCTTGGCGACATGCCATGTACGAGGTGGCCCTATCTGTCAATCCTGAACAATTAGAATCCATAGCCACCATGCTTTATGTGGAAATGCTTCGTAACGGTTACACCTCGGTAGCTGAATTTCACTATTTACACCATGATGATAAAGGCCTACCCTATGCCCATATAAGCGAACTAGGAGAGCGATTGATTTCAGCAGCAAAAACCGCAGGTATTCATATTACTTTGATCCCCATTTTTTATCAAAAAGGAGGGTTTGGCCTGCCTGCAGAATCCCATCAAAGAAGATTCTTAAGTAAAGATGTTGATGATTATTTTCGCCTATTGGAAGCCTCTACTGCATCCATCAAATATTATGAAAATGCCCAAATGGGTTTTGGCATCCACTCGTTAAGAGCTGCCGATAAAAATTCCATAGAACGTATTTTTAAAGAAGGGCCCACAGATGCTCCGATCCATTTACATCTCGCCGAACAGCTGAAAGAAGTAGACGCATGTGTTGATTTTTACAGAGAAAGACCTGCCCAATGGTTGTTAAATCAGGGCGTTTTGAATGGACGATTTCATCTCATTCATTGTACTCATTTAAATCCTCAAGAAGTCAAAGGAATTGCTGCGAGCCAAGCACAGGTCGTGCTCTGTCCTGCTACAGAAGGTAATCTAGGCGATGGTCTTTTCTCACTCAAAGCATTTCAAAATCAAGGAGGTAAGTGGTCCATCGGTACCGACAGTCAAATCAATCTCAATCCCATAGAAGAACTCAGAATACTTGATTACGGTCAACGTACCAAAACTCATGATCGTGCACAGTTCACTTCTGAATATCAAGGAGATGCTGGAAAATTTGCCGTGGACATGGCTTGGCACAATGGAAGAACAGCCATGGGAGAAAAAAAATCAAATTTCCTTACTGTAGGTCAGCGCTTAGACGCAGTCATCTTTGATGCCAATACTCCATTAATATCCGTATCAAAACCCGAAAACATTTTGGCTACCTTAGTTTATTCAGGTCAATCCAACGATTTGATGGGTACTTTGATCAACGGTCAATGGGTAGTTAAAAACCAAAAACATCTGAATCAGGAAGCAGTACAAACCTCTTTTACCAAAAGTATGCGCCAAATTAATATCAGGTAATGATGAAAATACTCAATAAAGAAACTCAAAAGCACTTCTATAATGATTCTGCGCTTGGTAATGTTGGATTAATTTATCGAAAAAACTATGTCTGCTCAAAGTCGCCGAGTCTCCAATAAGCAAAAGCTTATATTTGGCACGTGTCATGGCTACATTCATGCGCTTTTCTTCTGACAAAAATCCTATAACGCCTTGAGCATTACTTCGAGTCAGAGAAATCAAAACAATGTCTCTCTCTTGACCCTGAAAAGCATCCACGGAGTTGATACTTATCCGTTTTAATATGGCAGGTAGATATTTAAGTTCACTCAAAAAATATCTTAATAATTCTACCTGAGCTTTATAGGGAGCAATAATGGCATAACTGTAATCTTCTGGCTGATCATGACTCGCAATGATTCCTTTCAACTGATTAATCGTAAAACTGGCTTCATCACGATTAAACGTACTTAAGGTTTCTTTATTCAATGCCTCCTCATATCCACAACCCGCCGTATCTATAAACTCAGTTGCCCTTTCAAACTTTAACGGTCGCTCCAAAATAGAAGCGTCGGACGTCAATAAGCCTCGATAAAAATGTTGATTGGAAAACGCCATGATCTCTGGATGCATGCGATACTGTTGGGTAAGCATGACGTCAATATCATAAGCGTTGATGCATCTTTCAAAAATAGTATTCCCAAATCCTTTGGAAAGCGCTTCCTTAGATTTAACGGTAGGTGCCAACTGCAGATGATCTCCCGCCATAATGACGCGCTCAGCTTTACTGATCGCTATCCATGCGGCAGGCTCTAATACCTGTGAAGATTCATCAATAAATACGGTCTTAAAACGCATGTTAGAAATACGTTGATTATTAGCGCCTACCAAAGTACACGCAATCACGGCAACCGTATTTAAGATGCCTTCGACCATCTGATCTTCCAATCTCCGCCCCTCAGCCTTTAAAAATCTGGCTTCTTGCAACATCAATTTACGCTCTTGGGCCTCTGCTCGACCGAAGCTGCGTTTATACTGCTTCCCCAGTCGCCTAAGCTCCTCTCCTTTTTTTCTTATTTTTTTTAATTCTTTGAACAGCGGATTTTGGGTGATTTGGGCATCTAAAGTATGTTTTTCTATCTCCTCAGTCACCCGAGCTGGGTGACCGAGCCTTGTGACCGGAACTTGTTTTTGATGGAGTTTTTCAACGATTAAGTCAACTGCCGAATTACTTGGTGCACAGACCAGCACTTGTTTTTCTGTTTGTAAGACATGTCTGATACATGTCACCAAGGTAGTTGTTTTACCTGTGCCAGGGGGGCCATGAATCAAGCCTATATCTTTTGCTGCATTGACTTGGTTTAAGGCTTCATTTTGACTGGTATTCAAATCTGGATAAGTTATTCCCTGTAATCCCTCAAACCTAGGACGGGCATTGCCCAATGTATATTGAATCATCTCTGCCGTTCTCCCTTTGGTATTGTCCATTAAGATCCAGAGCATTTTTTCCATTTGATCGTAAGTAGCTTCATCAAAGAGCAAATCCAAACCTATTTTTCCCTTATCAAGCCATTCTGGTGCTTCATTTCTACTGAGCATAATGGCAATCTCATCGGGTTTCACCTTGGATATAATGCCCTGACATGAATGTGTTTTTTGATCTTTATTTACGAAAAGGCTGGACGAAACACCCACTTGAAACATATGTCGCTTTCCCTTCATTGGCACATAACCGAAGGTTAAAATGCAATGATCCCCTATCCCCAACTTAAAACTTTTGAAATGTAGTGGATAACAAGTAACCCCATCGGACTTGCGCTGATCTATTGATTTATTACGAATTTTAGTCTCGTATTGATCTCTATCTTCCTGACGCTCTATTTTAAGGAGTTCAAGCAGTTGAGAAAAATGCTGATGTGGGTCCGTCATATTTGTTAATTCTCTTTAATTAATATCTTATATAAATAAGGTTAATTCTCTCCTGGGGACTACCTTGTCTAGAGAGAAAGAAACGGACCACATAGTGCCACCGCTTTTGAGTTATCAAGTTCTGCTGATTTAATCTGGATCTTTTTTGACTTGCCGTTATAAAGCCTTCCCAACCAATAACCTTCTTGACCTATCAGACGATCACAATAAATAAACCATCAAAAGGTAAAAGACCGAAGGACATAGTAAAACGCCAATTCCTGTATAAAAGGTAGCCGTCAACGCACCATAAGGTACCAATTTGGGATCTGTAGCGGCTAAACCTGCCGCTACCCCACTCGTGGTGCCAATCATTCCTCCAAAAATCATGGCTGTACTTGGATTATCCAATCCTATTTTTTTGGCCACTAAGGGCGTAATAATAGTTACAAAAATCGTTTTGACTACACCTGCTGCGATGCTAATCGCAATTAAATCCGAAGAGGCACCAATAGCAGCCCCAGTAATGGGTCCAACAATATAGGTGCAAGCGCCTGCCCCAATCGTAGTGAAACTCACGGCATCCGTATAGCCCATAGCATATCCAATCGATCCCCCCACAAAAAAGGTAACAGTTACACCTATGAATAATGAAATAATTCCGGGTAATCCCGTTTTTCGCAACTCGGACAAGTTGGCCCCCATGGCGGTCGCAACTATTGTGAAATCGCGAAGCATTGCCCCTCCTAACAGCGCCATACCCGAAAAAAAAGAATGATTTGAAATCCCTTTATCACCTCCGAAGTAGGCCATTACAAGAGCGGCTAAAATAGCAATCGCTACCCCTGGAATCCGTTTATTGAATATTTTTTTTGACATTCCATCGGCCAAAAACAACATCACTCCCACGGTCAAAAAGGCCACGATCAATCCATTTTTGATAAATATCTCATCTAAAACATTCACACCTATCATTCTGTGGATTCTTTTAAATTCAACTGTGACCATTTAGAAATTAAGGGAATCAATAAATAACAACATGAAGTCGCTAAGATTCCGGAAAAGATAGCTACCCATCCATTCGAAAGAGCCACCTTGACATTCAGAATCGACGACATGGCAACGATCACGGGTATATACATACTGCTCCAAAAAAGTACCCCCGCTTGGGTCTCTACATGTAAAGAGGTTTTCTTATAAAACCGATCATTGATCATCACTAGCAAGATCATTGCAATACCGACACCACCTACATTACCTCCAATACCCAGGCCTATCCCAATGTATTTTCCAATCACTTGCCCTATCAAGTAACAAGCTGCAAGGAAGGCCACTCCGTAAATTTTCATTGACACAAATGTAATTGTTCTTTTATTTCTTTCTTTTAAAATTTAAGGGATTGTGGTAGGTGTAAATTTAATTGAATGTCGGTTTGACTCCTTTCACTTGAGAAACATTCCGTCTATTGTCATAGGGCTGTTTTTAATATGTTAAAATACAAATTATGTTTTGAAAGATCTCATCAATAATAAGGACAAGATTTGGGATCTCAAGGTCTAGCCTATATTTTAATGTAAATTCATTTAATTTCGCTTTCATTCATTATTTTCTACTTGCTTGAAAACTCGATTCAGTTGTATGTGTCTTTCCTATTCATTTTTTAGCCTAATTTGAACTACTTAGCACACATTTTCCTCTCAGGAGACAACGACCTATTAAAAGTAGGGAATTTTTTAGGCGATTTTGTCAGCAGTAAGGATCAAAAAAAATTCAATCCCGAAATACAAAAAGGCATCAAGCTCCATCACTATATTGATCATTATACAGATACGCATGCTATTGTCAAAAAAAGTAAAATTCGATTGAGACCCCAATTTGGCCATTACGCCCCTGTTATTGTGGATATGTACTACGATCACTTCTTGGCCTTGAATTGGTCTCAATATGGATTGACCGGCTTAGAAGATTTTACACACCATTTTTATAGCCTCACAGATAAAAATAAACTGATTCTTCCTGAAAAGGCCCATCATGTACTCCATTTCATGAAGCGAGATAATTGGCTGTATGAGTACCGTACTTTAGAAGGAATAGACAAAGCATTGACAGGCATGTCAAGAAGAACTAAATTTGAATCTAAGATGGAATGGGCAGCCCTTGAATTAAAGAAAAATTTTATCAAATATCAAGAAGATTTTAATTACTTTTTCCCAGAATTAAGGGCAGAAATAAATGAATATATGACGTACCAATTATGATTAAGGATGTATTACTTGTGGGGTTAGGTGCCTTCTTCGGAAGTGGGCTTCGCCATTTGATTAATATTAAAATGGGCCTATTGAATCTATTATTTCCATGGGCTACTTTCGGCATTAACCTCATGGGCTCTTTGTTGATTGGTGTCCTTATGGCCCTATCCTTGAAGGATCAAACCCTTTGGAAACTACTCCTTATCACCGGATTTTGTGGAGGATTTACTACCTTCTCAAGTTTTTCATTTGAAAGTTTATCCCTGCTGAAATCGGGGAATATAGTCATGGCCTTGAGTTATATTTTTTTAAGTGTTTTAGGTGGTTTATTGTTTGTAGCCGTGGGATATTACCTCACCAATAAATTCATTCAATAATCATGGGATACTACTACAAATGATCACACTCTATGATCTTTTAGGTGTCTCAAAGACGGCAAGTAGCCAAGAAATTAAAACCGCCTTTAAAAAAAAGGCCCTCCAGTATCATCCCGATAAAAATGATGGTAATCCTGATAAAGAGGAGATCTTTAAAAGAATTAATATGGCCTATCAAGTTTTAGGCCAGCCTCAATCTCGGACAAATTATAACTTTAGTATTACCCCCCGAACAGTTTCATATCCATCTACTCCTCAAAAAAAAGAACCCAACTCCTATAAATATCAATCCAGAACAAGACCTTTTCGACCTTATGTAAAAACAGCAATTGATTGGGAAGCAAATAGAACATCAACATTATACGCCTTTGGTTTTGTATTCATAATTGCTCTATTGGTCGTAAGTTTCGTCGGTGTACGAAATGCCTATAACGAAAAAGTATTCTTTGAAAAACTAGAATCAAGACAATCTATATTCTACCAAGCCACGGTATTTCATGCCGATGGCCAATGGGATGCCACCTTATCTAAATTAAGTGAACTAAACGGATATCTCCTCCCCTATGAAAAAGATATGGAACAATTTGAACACAATATCTATGCTGAACTGTTGGCCCAAGTGACTCAATATCATCAGAACGGCTTCCATCAAGAAGCCTTAGCCCATTTTAATTTACTAGAAAAATATACCCCTTTCAATGAAATTAAATTACTCAATTGGCAGTCGCAATCCTATCGTGCAACGTTACAGGGTTCAGCAGCCATCCGATCGCTTGAAAAAATATTACTCCTTGGCCACCGAACGGTATATACCTATGTAGCGCTAGCCGAAATTCATGCGGACCTCATGAAAGATGCCAAAACGGCCTTAATATATTATGAAACGGCCAATAAATATGCTCAAAAATATTATGAAGTTTTTTATGGTAAAGCCTATGCGATCTTATTGAAAAGTGAAGATTTACCTGAAAGTCATTATCGCCTCTACCATGGACTTGCCCAGGCTTATCTGAACACCAATAATCCAATTCAAGCATTAAAAGCAACCAAATGGAATCTGAGAGTATGGCCAGAAAAAGGAGATGCCCACCTGATCAATGCCAAAGCCCATCTGTTATTAAATGCATCTATTTTGGCTTGTGAACAATACTTGATCGCATTAGAAAAGGGGATAAAGGCCGAAAATATTTTTTGCCATTGATCAACCGACAAAATCACCCATTTTTCTTCTACAGTCCTTGACCTGATTATTGAGAATCAACTTCCAAAAGGGAGACTTTTTAAAGAATAATTTGGTATGTACGATTAGGTTGTTCCCACGCATGTTCCATGCTCCGGAACTGATGGACATTTTGGTGGATTGCAAGGCATATTCGAATCCCATATCCCTTGTAAATTCTCTCAGACATGGATTTCCATAAAGTACTTTCCCTGATTTTGTTTTGAATATAATCTCAATGTTTTTTTGACTTTTGGCTACCTTTTTTTTGATCATTTTAGGGGTCATTCCTATGCTTTCTTCTGGACTAAAAGCAGTACTTTCTTGATCTTGACCCATGGACATTAGACCCATTACAATTAACATCCAAGCACAAAAATATTTTAGTAAATCCATTTTCATCAATTCGAACTAGAAGATAGCCCATTCTTAAATATCTTTGCCTCTAATTTAACACTTGTGAAATATATAATCAGTTTCTTTTTAAAAACAATTCCGAGAAAACAACTTCAATTGATTAGCCATTATGTGCTAAAAATCCTTGCTGTTTTTTATATGGGCAATCAGGTTGCGTGCCCCGTCTGCTTACATCCCTTTCGGAAGTTTCTTCCTTATGGACGCGTCGGTCGACCCAATGCCCTTTGCCCCAATTGTTTGTCCTTGGAGCGACATCGCCTTTTATGGCTTTTTCTCAAAGATAAAACTGACTTCTTTACTGCACCCGCAAAAATGCTGCATGTTGCTCCCGAACTTTGCTATATAAAAAGATTTGAATCTCTTGCTAAACTCGAGTATCTGACCGCAGATATAGAATCTCCTTTGGCAAAAATAAAAATGGACATCCATGATATTCCATTTCCAGAAAATACCTTTGACATTATCTTTTGTAATCATGTATTGGAACATGTCCAGGATGATAAAAAAGCTATGAGTGAAATGCTCCGGGTATTAAAACCTGGGGGTTGGGCCATTCTTCAAATCCCAATATTTAAGCCCCTTATTGCAAAAACTATTGAAGATCCTACCCTTGAAGATCCTAAAAAAAGAGCTGAATTATTTGGGCAAAATGATCATGTCCGGATGTATGGTAAAGATTATGCCGATCGTATCCGCAGTACTGGTTTTACGGTGATAGAAGAAAATTTCATCGGTGAACTTGAGCCTAGCCTTGTCAAAAAGTATGCGCTCCCTGAAGGTGAAATCATACATCGTGCCATTAAACCCAATCAATAAAGATCAATGTACTTTTTGTTGGGATCAAGCCCCCTAAATTTCTGAATCGCCTCGTGCATCAATCCTACTGCGTAGCCCGACATTTGAATCAATGCTGTCAACGGAGCATAAAAGGCTACTTTCAAGCTTTTTGACTTCAATAAGGCCTCTAGAAAGATCAGTAATAAATAAATTACATAGCATCCGATCCCCAAAAAGCCTAGCTTTTGATCTAAAAAGCTCAAAATAAAAGCACATAAAAATCCCAGTACAAAAATCAATGGAAACAAATGCACTAGTTTTAAATGACCCGAATGAAATCGCGTCAGATTGATTCTCGCTCTTCCAAAATAATTAATTTGCTTATAGAATTGGATCAAATTAGTCCGTCTCTTATGATATACAAAAGCATTGGGGATCAATGCTGTCTTAAAGCCTGCAGTGATGATCCTGATACTGAATTCAAGATCTTCACCCATAAATGGAATACGATAACCCCCTGTTTTTTGAAATACCTTTTGGGTAATCCCCATATTGAAACTTCTCGGATGGTATGTCCCTATTTGTTTTTTTCGTCCTCTAATGCCTCCAGTGGTGAAAAAAGAAGTCATGGTATGGCTGATGGCTCTTTGAATGGGAGTAAATGAATCAAGAGCAGTATCTGGACCACCGAAAGCATCTACTTGATGCAAGCCTAAATAGTCGTTTACCTCTTTGAAGTAATTGGGAGGAATGAGGCAATCAGAATCAAATACTACTAAAACCTCTCCTTCTGCTCTTTGATAGCCATAATTTCTCGCATAACCCTGGCCTTCATTTTCTTTAAAAAAGTACCTGACGTTGAGCTGATTTGCATAATGCCCCGCAATGGCTTGACATGTCTTGGATGAGCCATCTTCTACCAGAATAACCTCAAAGTCATGGAAGGATTGTTTCGTCAAGGAGGCCAATAGCTCGTCTATCTCATCCGGTCGATTGAATACCGGAATGATTATGGAGTATTTAGGCATTCGGTTTAATTTCTTCTTCTATTTGATAGTCGTGTTTATTGGTACTTACCTGTATGATCATTTCCGCCAAAAATCCCGCCAAAAATAATTGTACACCAATGATCAACGCCACAAGGGCTAGAAAAAAAATAGGTTGATCCACTACGTCTCGTACCGGTAAATCATAATGCTGATTGAGTATTTTATCTACAACCAAAAATACAGTAATCCCGAATCCACCCATAAAGCTAAGAGTCCCCAATAGGCCAAAAAAGTGCATCGGATTTTTACGAAAACGCGTGATAAAAGAAACCGACAATAAATCAAGAAAGCCTGTGATATACCTCTCAAATCCAAACTTAGTCATTCCATATTTCCGCGCTTGATGCACTACCACAGTTTCGGTTATTTTTTTATAACCATTCCATTTAACCAAAAGGGGAATGTATCTGTGCCGCTCACCATACAAATGAATGCCTTTGACCACCCGATTTTGATAGGCCTTCAATCCACAATTAAAGTCATGTAATTTAATCCCTGAAAAAATCCGAGTCACCCAATTAAAAAATTTGGAAGGAATTCTTTTTTCAAAAGGATCATGTCGAACTTTTTTCCATCCTGAGACCATATGATGACCTTCTTCCATGATCATTCGATGCAATTTGGGTATTTCGTCTGGAGAATCTTGTAGATCTGCATCCATAGTAATAACTACGTCTCCCGTACAAATTTGAAATCCCGCGTGCAAAGCCGCGCTTTTTCCATAATTACGTGTAAATCTCAAGCCCTGAACATGATCATCAGTTGCAGCTAATTTTGATATCTCCTTCCAAGAATCATCTGTACTTCCATCATCGATAAAAATCAATTCTCCCTTAAGTTTAGATGTTTTAAGTACTTTTTTGATCCAAGTATATAGCTCTCCTATAGACTCTTGCTCATCTAATACAGGTATAATTAAAGAAACATTGTTTTTAGCGACTGACACGATTGTTATTCTGAGAATTCGGGTACTTTACGTTTGATGATCGCCCCTGAGATTAAGGACATCAATGTATAGAAAATCAATACCATTCCAAAACTTTTAATTTGCCCGATCACCGTAAAAGTAGCCGGTGTGTCTGCATCCTCAATCGCTTGATCGATGATCTCTTGATTGGCACCAAAACCCTCCATCATCTCTACAGTTTGCTCAATAATGGCTTCCGAAATTAATTGGGGTAGGTCAGGATCTATAACGTGGAACAACAAAATATTAAAGGCTGTCCCAATAAGTCCTGCAAATACAAAGGTGATGATAGAATAAATATATCCTATTTTGAAAGACACAAAACCACCCAAAATCTCTCGATATTGGATACCAAAATAACTAACTAGGCCGATAAAGATCACTAAGGAAGAGAGACTAAACCACCATTTTATCATCAATAAAGGGTCTATGATATAAGCCGTTAAGGAAATCAGTATCCCAACGACACCAAGTATAACTCCAGATTTTAAAGCATGATCTTTCATATTATTTTATAAGTTAAGTTTTTCTTTTCAAAATTGAAAGCACTGGGGTGATCAGCATGGCTGATATAAATTTTTTAACTCCTCCCATCAATGCCATATCTAAAATAGTCGTTTCTAGAATGGTTTCCAACTGAATTTGATATTGTTCTTCCCCAAAACCCTCAATATATTGTGCTGCCTTTATTTCCAAAAACTCAACAGCTTGCTGTTGATAACTGGTCAAAATATTCTCATCAAAATTCATTATTAAAAATAAGAATACCATATATATTCCAAAAGAAAATATGTTTACAAAAAATCCAATACTCATCCCTTGCCAAAAATGTAAAATACCTTCATTTTTTACCGTTTTAAATTCATTCAGTGCAAAATAGATCACCAATCCATAAATGAATAAATCGAAAAAAAGATGGCTCATTTCTATGAAAGGATGTGCTCCGATATAGTAGGATACCAAAAAGACAATTATCATGAGAAATGCCGCAACGCCAGCATATCGTAAACCTACTTCTTTCATAGCTTAGCTTGGAAAATATAATTTTTCACCATTGATCACTCCCACAGATTTACCCGTAAGTAGCTGAGCAAATAAAGGTGAATTATTGGACTTAGAAATGTTTGATTCCTCATTATATTGCCATTTTAGGTGGGCATCTAATAACGTTAATTTAGCAAATTCTCCTTCTTCAATCTTTATCGTGGGCAACTTCAGCACCTTTCGGGGGCCATTAGATAATTTTTCAAGCAACGTATCTAACGGTAATTCTTTTGAAGCCAAACCAAGGAGTGAAGAAAAAGCAGTTTGTAACCCGATCATTCCAAATGCTGCTAAGTCGAATTCCAAAATTTTGCTCTCTTCATCTTGCGGCAGGTGATCGATTGAAAGGGCATCTATGGTCCCATTGACCAGACCGTTCTTCAATGCTTGAATATCCTTATCAGTACGTAAAGGTGGATCTACCTTGTAATAAGGATCAAAGGAAGACAAATGATCATCCGAGTAGCATAATTGATGGAGGATCACATCACAAGTCACCGCCAATCCACTTTTTTTCGCTTCGGCAATCAAGGCTACAGATTCGAAGGTGGAAATACCATGGATGTGAAGCCGTCCGCCTGTGTAGGCCAAAACAGAAAGGTCTCTTTCAATCATGACCTTTTCCGAAAGTCTCGACAGACCCTCCAATCCTAAACTCGTACTTACGTTCCCCTCATGCATTTGGCCCCCTCTTGACAGACTTAAATCTCGTGGCCTACTGATTACCAGACCTTTAAATTTTTGTACATATTGTAAGGCCTTTAATAATAGTTCAGCATTCATGATAGGGACTACACCATCGGTAAAGGCAATCGCACCTGATGCTCTCAAGTCTAAAATCTCTGCCAAGCTATCTCCCTTCAATTCCTTACTCAAAGCACCTAATGGATGGACTGAAGTCACCTGCCGACTCGCTTTGGTCAAGATGTATTCGATCGTACTTCGATTGTCAGCTGCAGGCAACGTATTGGGTAGAATACAAACATCTGTGAACCCCCCTTCACAAGCCGTTTTTAAACCCGTAATTAAGTCTTCTTTATATTCTGTCCCAGGATCATTAAAATGACTTGATAAATCCATCAAGCCCGGAGAAATCAATTTTGGGTCATCTGCCTTGATTTTACTCTCATTAATAGACTCAATAATGCCTTTTTCTATCCGTATGTCTACTTCTTGCCCGTGATGGGGCGAGTGTGTATCTTTTACAACTACATTTCTTACATTCATTTTATAGAAATCGGATAAATAAAGCCTCTGACAAAATAAAGAATAAGGACAAAATTAATGCAATTTTAAATAAGTCCTCTGCGGAGTCTCCAAAACCTTCATTAATAGTCAAATTTTCTATTTTTTCAACATTAATCAAATCTATATGCTGACTCTTAGCATCCAATTCGGCTAATTCTGAATGGGTATACCCCTCCATCTCAGATTCAACTCTTGATTCATTCAAGGCCATTCTTTTAATCAAACTATCCCCATTTAAGATCTCATAATGTCCTGCTTTTAACCCAGATGGAGGTAGTTCCAACAGTAATCTTCCCGCTACATATTGATAATTTGGAATCCATTCAGTAGCTCCGTTTAAAACCCTTAATTTTTTTGAAGAATCAAAATCTCGGGTAGCAATGCTTACATAATCTTCAGAAAGATCATAATATAAGGGATGAATATAACGATTACCCGCCATCGACATTTTATACATTAAAGGCAGAAAAGTGGCATGATTTGTTACATTAGTAAATTCCGAAGTCAAAGGTGATGCAAAAAAATAAATATAATGATCATTGTTTTTTACACTTCCCAAATAGACTTTCTCAAATTCATTTTGCACCAGTACGTTCACTCTACCCTTAACTTCTATATTTCTTTTAGCTTTGAGCAGTCCTATATCCGCCTCTTTGGTATTAAATACCCCCACAAAAAATGGATCATTTATATCTTTAATATTTAATCCAATGGGTATTGAATCCTGAACTAAATGTACAGATCTAGAAAGAAACCTTTGATAAGATGGCTTTTCTATTTCCTTTGGCGGTACAATTAAAAAATCATTATAATCCTTATATGCATCAAGACTTTGAGGAATGCTTTCAAAGCCATCTAAAATGACAAAATCTGCCACTTGCAGTTTTCCATAATCAATCTCGTCTTCCTTAACTCTGGTATATTCAAAATAGGTTTTATTGCCATATACCTTTTCAATTGCACTAGTAAAATATCCCTTAGAATGAATATGCACGATTTTATTGATTTTTGCGGAGGGAAACGACATATGAAAAATATTATCAAAATAAACAGGATAATCAACCAACTCAATTTTCATCTGTCCCTCTTTGATATAGCCCTCATCAAAAGATAATATCACAACAGATTCTGATCCAGCCTTGATGTCAACCGATGAAGTTGAAATCAATTGCTGCCCTGAGATGAGCTTGAGCTGTATGGCTTCCCTATCTTTATTGCCACTGTTTTTGAGTAATACTCTTATTCTTTTTTGCGCATCATAAATCTGAGCCACTTCTATATATGCGGTGTCAACATATATGTTAGAAACATTATCTCCAGCTATTTTTATCAATTTGATTTGCCAATCCATCTCTTTTGAAGCTTCAATAGATCCTATGGTCGATTTTTGGAAATCTGATAAATAAAAAAAAGACATCCTTTGAGACAGCGCTGAAGCTTTCTGCATAATTTGTGAAAAACTCTTTGGAACGTCCGAGAGACGCACATCGGACAACTTGTCCAAGGCCCCTTCTTTGGAGAGCCATGATAAAGCCACTGGAGAGTGATTGGTCAAAACTTGGAATTTAGCATCAATGGGGGCCCTACTGATGAAGTCATCACTCAACTCCAAAGCTTTATTTAAACCGATCTGACCAGCAACTACTTCTCCCGACATACTTCTTGAATTATCAATGTATATCAAAGTTCCATCATCAGGTACCAAATGATCCGTCATGATAGGTTGTGCAAAGGCCATGACTGTAAAAAATATAAAGAGTAGTCTTGAACCTAGCACTAGTAAATGCTTCAAATTCGTTCTATTACCCGTTTCATTTTTAAGCTCTTCCATAAATGAAATACTCGGAAAAACGACAGTGACCACTCTTCTAAAGGAAAATAAGTGGATTAAGACAGGGATAAGCAAGAGCAATAAACCCCAAAGGGCAGATGGATATATAAACGTCATTGACCACAAGTTTATGTTAGAATAAATAAAGGATCAACTCATTTGATAAAATAGGTCATAAAAAAAGCCCTTAGTTTCCTAAGGGCCTTGATAAAGTCTGGCAACGACTTACTCTCCCACCTGTTACGGCAGTACCATCAGCGCGGACGGGCTTAACTTCTCTGTTCGGAATGGGAAGAGGTGGACACCATCGCTATAGTCACCATATGATCTTAAATGCACTCAGCGATTTCCTTTAAACAACTCCAACTTACTTTTGAAGGAGTGGGGTCAGGAGTGGCGCCCAGTCTGGACACCATCGCAATAGTCACTATATCATCTTGAGCAGTCCCGTTTGGACTCCTATAATTTCTTTAATTGATCTTGCAATCAATTTCATGACAGTATGTAAAAGATTTATTGATAATAAAATGAATATATCGTTATGTGCTCTAAAGAAAGCTTACGGGTAATTAGTACTACTCAGCTTTGACATTACTGCCTTTACACCTGTAGCCTATCAACGTCCTAGTCTAGAACATCCCTTAAAAGAAGCCTCATCTTGTGGTGGGTTTCGCGCTTAGATGCTTTCAGCGCTTATCCCTTCCCAACGTAGCTACCCAGCTATGCCCCTGGCGAGACAACTGGTACAC
The DNA here is from genome assembly GCA_905182375.1 of Flammeovirgaceae bacterium UBA4465. Lineage (GTDB taxonomy): Bacteria > Bacteroidota > Bacteroidia > Cytophagales > Cyclobacteriaceae > UBA4465. The sequence goes on along the minus strand of CAJJBF010000013.1, from coordinate 29,609 downwards.
CAGCGGTTAGTCCAACCCGGTCCTCTCGTACTAAGGTCAGATCCACTCAAGCTTCTTACGCCCACAACAGATAGGGACCGAACTGTCTCACGACGTTCTGAACCCAGCTCGCGTGCCACTTTAATGGGCGAACAGCCCAACCCTTGGGACCTTCTCCAGCCCCAGGATGTGACGAGCCGACATCGAGGTGCCAAACCTCCCCGTCGATATGAGCTCTTGGGGGAGATCAGCCTGTTATCCCCGGAGTACCTTTTATCCTTTGAGCGATGGCCCTTCCATACAGAACCACCGGATCACTATATCCGTCTTTCGACCCTGCTCGGCTTGTAGGCCTCACAGTCAAGCACCCTTATGCTATTGCGCTCCACGCATGATTACCAAACATGCTGAGGGTACCTTTGAAAGCCTCCGTTACTCTTTTGGAGGCGACCACCCCAGTCAAACTACCCACCACACAATGTCCCCTGTGAAGGGTTAGGCATCAGATAAATAAAGGGAGGTATTTCACCAACGACTCCACAATGCCTAGCGACACCGCTTCAAAGTCTCCCTCCTATCCTACACATTATTTACCCAATGCCAATGTGAAGCTATAGTAAAGGTTCACGGGGTCTTTCCGTCCCGTTGCGGGTATCCGGCATCTTCACCGGAACTACAATTTCACCGAGCTCGTGGCCGAGACAGTATCCAGATCGTTGCACCATTCGTGCAGGTCGGAACTTACCCGACAAGGAATTTCGCTACCTTAGGACCGTTATAGTTACGGCCGCCGTTTACTGGGGCTTCAGTTCAGCGCTTCTCCGAAGATAACGCCCCCCCTTAACCTTCCAGCACCGGGCAGGTGTCAGGCTGTATACCGCGTATTTCTACTTCGCACAGCCATGTGTTTTTGATAAACAGTCGCCTGGATCTTTTCACTGCGCCCATGTTGCCATGGGACCCCTTCTCCCGAAGTTACAGGGTCATTTTGCCTAGTTCCTTAGCCACGAATCACTCGAGCACCTCAGGATTCTCTCCTTGACTACCTGTGTCGGTTTGCGGTACGGGCACCATTATCATAATTTTAGAGGTTTTTCTTGGAAGTATGTTTAGGTACACTATCCACGCTGCCGTAGCATTGTGGTACTATCACGTTCAGCAGAGTCAGCGGATTTGCCTACTGTCTCTATACCTACTCGCTTCAACGTACTATTCCGTCAGTACGCGGTACTTTCACTGCTCCGTCACCCCATCAAAAATAATGGTGGTATCAGAATATTAACTGATTGTCCATCGACTACCCCTTTCGGGTTCGCCTTAGGTCCCGACTAACCCCCGGCTGATTAGCATTGCCAGGGAAACCTTAGTCTATCGGTGTGCGGGTTTCTCGCCCGCATTATCGTTACTTATGCCTACATCTGCGCTTCTCTGCGCTCCAACATGCCTCACAGCACGCCTTCACCGCACAGAGAATGCTCCCCTACCACTTGTAGTAAACTACAAATCCTATGCTTCGGTATTACACTTAATGCCCGATTATTATCGATGCTCTGTCGCTCGACCAGTGAGCTGTTACGCACTCTTTAAAGGAATGGCTGCTTCCAAGCCAACCTCCTGGCTGTCTAAGCAACTGAACCTCCTTAGTTCAACTTAGCGTAAATTTAGGGACCTTAGCAGTAGGTCTGGGTTCTTTCCCTCTCGGATAAGGACCTTAGCACCCTTACCCTCACTGCAGGAAATATTTATCAGCATTCGGAGTTCGTCTGGATTTGGTAGGATTTGACTCCCCCTAGTCCAATCGGTAGCTCTACCTCTGATAAACTAATTCCCACGCTGTTCCTAAAAACATTTCGGGGAGTACGAGCTATTTCTCAGTTTGATTGGCCTTTCACCCCTACCCACAGCTCATCCAAACACTTTTCAACGTGAACTGGTTCGGGCCTCCATGTAGTGTTACCTACACTTCACCCTGGCCATGGGTAGATCACCAAGTTTCGCGTCTACCCCAACTGACTGAACGCCCTGTTAAGACTCGCTTTCGCTCCGGCTACGTGACTTAATCACTTAACCTTGCCAATTAGGATAACTCGTAGGCTCATTATGCAAAAGGCACGCCGTCAATCCACTAGG
>CAJJBF010000013.1:0-22500 GCA_905182375.1 Flammeovirgaceae bacterium UBA4465 | reverse complement strand
ACTTTATTCATTAAGCGATCTAAATGAAAGGTATGATCCACATATAATTCAATCATTCCTTCAAAAATACCATTATTGGTGTTGAGCGACATAGATCTCATATTGACTTTTAACTCACTAGAGATGATGTTAGACAAATCACTAATGATCCCTATTCTATCCGTACCTATGATTTTAAGTCCTACCAAAAATGAACCTTCTCGGATAGTTGACCAACGTGCTTTTAAGATACGATAGCCATGGCTCGCAATCAATTCAGGAGCATTAGTGCAATTGTTTCTATGTACCTTGATCCCTTCATTAATAGTAACGAAGGCAAAAACATCATCTCCCGATATAGGACTACAACATTCAGCGAGCGTATAATCTATCTTATTGAGATCCTCTCCAATAAGTAACTGATCAATGTTCTTCTTCTCCTGTGGTTTTTGAACTCTTTTGTCAGAAATAGGTGATAAAATTCTTTTAAAAAATCTTTTCGCCAAATCCTTTTTAACTGGCTTGAATTTTTTTATTTCAACATGATCTATCTTACCGGCTCCCACATGCTGAAACAAATCAGAAGGTGTTTTGAGATCAAAAAAATCAGTTAATTTGGCAATGTTTTCCTGATCAAAAACAATCTTCATTTGCCTGAATTTCCTTCTGATAATTCCTTTACCTTCCTGGATCATTACCTTAACTTCCTCTTTTAAGGATTCCCTGATTTTTGCTTTCGCCCTTGACGTAACTACGCTTTTGAGCCAATCTTCATTGGATCTTTGCTTAGATGAAGTGAGCACTTCAATCTGATCTCCATTCCTCAGTTTATAGTTCAAAGGGACCAACTTTTGATTTGCCTTTGCTCCAATGCACGTGGCCCCTACCTGTGTATGAATGTGAAAGGCAAAATCCAATGCGGTAGCTCCTTTGGGCAAAGTAACCAAGTCTCCTTTGGGCGTAAAAGTGAACACTTCATCGCTATAAAGATTAGACTTAAAGCTATCTACAAACTCGATTGCTGATCCGTTGTTTTGATCCAAAACCTCTCTAAGATCCTCAAGCCATTGTTCAAGTCCCATATCACTTTTGGCCCTGCTATTGGTCTCTTTATATTTCCAATGTGCTGCATAACCTTTCTCAGCAATTTCATCCATCCGTTTCGTTCTGATCTGTACCTCAACCCATTGACCTTTATCACTCATCACTGTAGTGTGTAAGGATTCATACCCGTTAGCTTTAGGTATACTGACCCAATCCCTGAGTCGATCAGGGTTGGGTTGGTAGGCATCTGTGACCATTGAATAGATTTGCCAGCAGATGGACTTTTCTTGATCAGAAGATACATTTACAATGATTCTAATGGCAAAAAGATCATACACCTCTTCAAAAGGCACATTCTGTTTTTGCATTTTTTGCCAAATCGAGTAAACAGATTTGGGTCTTCCAATGATTTCATAGGCATAGCCCAAACGATCGATCTCACTTCTGATAGGTTTGATAAAATTTCTAATAAACTTATTCCTATTGTCTTTTGTGTCATTGATCTTGCTGGTAACCATCTTATATACATCGTTATCTGTATACTTCAAGCAAAGATCTTCGAGCTCCGTTTTAATAGCATATAAACCCAACCTGTGGGCAAGGGGCGAAAAGATGTAAGAGGTCTCAGAAGCAATTTTTAATTGTTTCTCTGGGGATAAACTGCTCAATGTCCGCATATTGTGGAGCCGATCAGCTAATTTTATGAGAATTACCCGAACATCCTCACTCAAGGTCAATATCATTTTACGAAAATTCTCGGCTTGCTGAGAAGTGTCCTTGTCAAATGCGCCTTTAATTTTAGTCAAACCATCGATAATCATGGCCACCTTGTCCCCAAACATATACTTTATGTCATTGAGAGTTATGTCAGTGTCTTCAACCACATCGTGTAATAATGCGGCAACGATGGAGGTCGCACCTAATCCTATTTCATCGATACATATGATGGCTACATTCAGGGGGTGAAAAATATAAGGCTCTCCAGATTTCCTGCGCATTCCCTCATGTGCTTTTAATGCTACATTAAAAGCTTTTCTAATGATCTTAGCATCGCCATCTTTCATCACAGGTTTCGCCTTGCGCAATAACTTGCGATATCTATTAACTATTTCCTTCTTTTCTTCTTCCAGTTTTGCTTCAAGCATAAATTATAAAAACTTGTTCTAATTTTATGGTTTCAATTATTCATTTCATTACATTTGCACTCCGATTTGCGGATGTGGCGAAATTGGTAGACGCACTAGACTTAGGATCTAGCGCCGTGAGGCATGGGGGTTCGAGTCCCTCCATCCGCACTGAACCCTCTTATGCATATCATGTCATGAGAGGGTTTTTTTAATTCATTACTAAACGACAATACTTTGGAAATTAATTTTGATAAAATTGAAAATTCAGAAGCTCTAATTAAAATTAGCTTAAAGGATGTTGATTATCAACCTCAGGTAACAGAAAAAATCAAAGATTTTAGTAAAAAAGCTAATATCAAAGGCTTTAGGCCTGGGAAAGTTCCTTTTGGTATGATAAAAAAGATGTACGGCCCTCAAATCACCGCTGAGGAAATTAACAAAATTATCGGAGATTCTTTAAACAACTACCTTAAGGAAAGCGATCTCCAGTTCTTAGGTGAACCTGTGCCTATTGACAGTGAGGTGCCTATTGATTGGGCTAGCCAAAAAGATTTTGAATTCAGTTTTAATGTAGGCTATGCGCCCGATTTTGATCTCAAAATTGATAAAAAATTAAAAATTGAGCATCAGAAAATTAAAATTGATGAGAGGGTGATGAAAGAAACATTCGCCAATCTTCAACAGCAATTTGGAGAGGTGATTAATGCAGAAATAGTAACACAAGGAGATACTTTATATGGCGTTTTATCGACAAAAGATAAGATTGAAGACAAAGAAGTGACTTTTGAATTTAAAGAATTTCAAAAAAGTGTATCGAAAAAGCTAATTGGATTCAAAGTTGGAGACAGCATTGATCTTGATCACAAGAAGTCTTTTAACGACGAACGTTATTTTCCACACATCACAAAATTGACTGAAGAGGAAATAAAAAGTGTAAAAGGTAAATTTAAATTTACGATCAAAGGCATCAGTCACACGGTACCTGCCCTAGTAAATCAAGAGCTTTTTGACAAAACTTTTGGAAAAGATAACGTAAAGACAGAAGAAGCATTTAATACTAAAATTAAAGAAACCATTGGTAAAAATTACGAGGCCGAAGCGGTTAAATTGTTTCATCATAAAATTCGTGAAAAAATTCTCGATGTGACTAAGATTACGCTACCCAATAATTTTCTAAAAAATTGGCTCTTACGTACCAATGAAAATATCAGTCCTGAAGTGCTTGAAAAAGAATACGATCATTATCAGAAAGAATTAAAATGGTCTCTTGTGAGAAATAAAATTGCAAAAGATCAAGCTATAAAAATTGAAAATGATGAAATTCTTGGTGAAGCCAAGATAATGTTGGCACAGCAATTTGGAGGTATGGCGGCTTTGGAGCAGTTAGGAGATCAAATGGATGCTATGGCTGAAAACTATTTGAAAGCTGAGAACGGGGACAACTACATGAAGGTATTTAATGAAATTCAGAATAGGAAGGTGTTCAGCTTTATAGGGCATGAGGTAACCGCTAAAGAGAAAATGGTTTCTTTAGATGATTTCAGAAAAAATTAGAACTTTATAAGCCTTTTTTAAGTTTTAAAAATATAGAGTTCAAGCTTTATTTTAGAAATAACTATATTTATGGTAAAATAATCAAAATGATCAACAAGGAAGAATTTAGAAAATTTGCGGTTAAAGGACAAGGTATTAACGGTCTGACCTTCGATTCATACGTCGATAAAGTAGAGAACATGACGCGTGCGGTCATAGAAGAACGACCCACCAACTTTAGAGAAATCGATGTCTTCTCGAGATTGATCATGGATCGCATTATCTTTCTGGGCATGCAAGTGGAAGAAAATATCGCCAATATAATAACGGCCCAATTATTATTTTTAGAATCTGTTGATGCGAAAAAAGACATCCTTTTGTATATTAATAGCCCAGGTGGTTCTGTTTATGCAGGTCTTGGCATGTATGACACCATGCAATACGTAGGGCCTGATGTCGCTACGATTTGTACAGGAATGGCTGCTTCTATGGGTGCCGTACTTTTGGCTGGTGGTGCTCCAAAGAAACGCTCCGCTCTTCCACACTCTCGGGTCATGATACATCAGCCTAGCGGTGGTATGCAAGGTCAATCACGTGACATGGAAATTACGTTGAGGCAAATGCAAGAACTGCGAAAAGATTTGTACGAAATATTGGCCAAGCATGCAGGTAAAAAATACGAGCAAATAGAAAAAGATTCAGATAGAGATTATTGGATGCGCGCGAGTGAGGCCAAAGAATATGGGTTGATTGACGAAGTATTAGAGAAAAAATAATATGGCACAGGCAACTTGTAGTTTTTGTGGAAGAGATAAGAAAGATGTAGATCTCATGATATCGGGTATTCATGCCCATATTTGCGATAAGTGCATCATTCAAGCGCAGCAAATCTTAAATGAAGAAGTTAAGACCAAAGCCGATGCCGGAGATACGCCGGTATTCAAATTGATCAAACCCATCGATATGAAGCGCCATCTTGATGCTTATATTATTGGCCAAGATGAAGCAAAAAAATATCTCTCGGTTGCCGTTTACAATCACTTCAAAAGACTTAGCCAAAATACCCTTGATAGCGATATCATGATTGAAAAATCCAATATCGTCATGGTCGGTCAAACGGGTACCGGTAAAACTTACCTTGCCAAGACCTTGGCAAAGGTGCTCGAAGTCCCTTTTTGTATCGCTGATGCGACCATATTAACAGAGGCGGGCTATGTAGGTGAAGATGTCGAAAGTATTCTCACTCGACTCCTCCAAAGCGCTAACTATGATGTCGCACAAGCGGAACGTGGCATCGTTTACATCGATGAGATAGACAAGATTGCCCGAAAATCAGATAATCCCTCTATTACCCGGGATGTGAGTGGTGAAGGTGTACAACAAGCACTGCTTAAACTACTCGAAGGGACTTCAGTAAATGTGCCCCCACAAGGAGGGAGAAAACATCCCGATCAGAAAATGATCTCCGTAAATACTGAAAATATCCTCTTTATCTGCGGAGGGGCTTTTGACGGAATTGAAGGTCATATTGCCAACCGGATCAATACGCGAGCTATTGGTTTCTCTAATCAAAATGATGCCTCAAAAGCTTTTGATAAGGAAAATTTATTGAAATATGTCACTGCTCAAGACCTCAAGAATTTCGGATTAATTCCCGAGCTGATTGGTCGACTTCCCGTTTTGACACATCTTGATCCGCTAGATCTAGATGCGCTCAAGAAAATTTTAACAGAACCTAAAAATGCATTGATCAAGCAGTTCAAAAAACTATTTGACATGGAAGACGTTAAGCTTACGGTAGAAGATAAAGCGCTGGACTATATAGTTACCAAAGCCTTGGAATTGAAGCTTGGAGCACGAGGTTTAAGAGCTATTCTAGAAGTTATTATTACAGATGCCATGTTTGAGATTCCTTCAGATAAAAAGATTAAAAACATCATGCTTACCAAAGCTTACGCCACAGAAAAATTTACTAAGTCCAAGTATAACCATAAACTTAAAGCGGCTTAGTCACCAATTTATAGACTTTTTCAACTACTATCTCAGAAGCCTTTTTCTGTCCAAGTAGGATATTAAGCTCTTGATAATCAGTTAACTGCTTTCGCTTCGTTTTTTCATCTACCAACAATAAGTCCACTTCTCTCAAAACATTTTCACTGGTGTAATCTTTTTGGATGAGTTCTTTAACAATCTCTTTATCTACAATCAAATTGACCAAAGAGATGAATTTAATTTGTACCAAATACTTGGCAATCAAATAAGATATGGGGTGCGCTTTGTAGCATACCACTTGAGGTACATTCCATAATGCCGTCTCCAGAGTGGCCGTCCCAGAAGTCACAATAGCCGCATCACATAAGTTCAGTATTTCATAAGTTTTACCGACGACTAACCTTACATTACTCAATCCTATAATACTATCGTAGAGATCAATAGGTAAGTTATCAACGCCAGCGATCCAAAAAAACAGATCCTTTCGCTGATGCGCTAACTTACTGATCATTTCAATTGAGTGCTCGACTTCTTGTTTTCTACTTCCTGGTAAAAAAGCAATATTCCAGCGATGACTTTCCGAACGCTTCAAGGAAGTGTCTAGCTCGTAACTATCAATATGCTCTATCAAAGGATTCCCTACATATTCTACTGGGTAATTTAATGATTTATAAAAAGGAACCTCAAATGGAAAAATAACCAACAATTTATCTACGAATGATCGAATTTCTTTGATACGGCCCTTGTTCCATGCCCATATTTTTGGCGAAATATAATAAATCGTACGTAGCCCCTGACGCTTAGCAAAGGCCGCCATTCTTAAGTTAAAACCTGGATAATCTATGAAAATTACGGCGTCGGGATGGAATGCCAATAACTCTTTTTTACAGGTATTTAATTTCTTTTTTATCACCCGAAGATTTGTAAAAACTTCATAAAATCCCATAAAGGCACTCTCTTTATAATGACTTAAAAGCTCACCTCCTGCCGCTTTCATTTCATCACCTCCATAGCATACAATTTGAGCCGCTGGGTCTTTTTTTAATAGCGCTGCAATTAAATTTGCCCCATATACATCTCCTGATCTCTCGCCAGCAATTAAGAAATACTTCATTTAACAACGTATTTTCTATTTTAATGCAATCTAACTTATGATGGGGATATAATGTATAAATTTGTGTCAGAAACAAAAAAGGTATGATCATAGTTACAGGTGCTGCCGGTTTCATCGCCAGCGCATTAATAAGCGAGTTAAATAAATACAATTTCAATAATATCATTGCGGTCGATTTATTTAATTCTGACCTAAAAAATCAAAATATTGAAGATAAAAAAATTAAGCAAAAGGTCAATAGAAATGAACTCGATGATTGGATACAACTCCATCATGAAGAAATAGAATTTATTTTTCATCTGGGTGCACGCACCGATACAGCAGAGTTTGATCGGACACTTTTAACAAAGCTGAATACAGATTATAGCAAAATGATTTGGAAAAATTGTGTTTCATATCAAATCCCTTTAGTCTATGCAAGTAGTGCGGCAACTTATGGTCTCGGTGAATTTGGGTTTGATGATCAAGAAAATCTATCTGAAAAATTAGTCCCTTTAAATCCTTATGGAGATTCAAAAAATAAATTTGACATTTGGGCTTTAAAGGAAACCAAAAAGCCCTTTTTTTGGGCGGGACTGAAATTTTTTAACGTGTACGGTCCCAATGAGTATCACAAAGACCGGATGGCATCTGTGGTATATCATGCTTTCAATCAAATTACTAAAACAGATGGTATGAAGCTTTTTCGGTCTCACAATCCAAAATATAGCCATGGTGGTCAAATGCGGGACTTTGTATATGTCATGGACGTTGTGAAAGTAATGTATTGGCTTATGCATCACCGGAAAAACTCAGGATTGTATAATCTAGGCAGTGGTCAAGCCCGAAGTTTTTTGGATTTAGTAAAAGCAGTATTCCTTGCCATGGACAAAGATGAAAAAATCTCCTTCATAGATACTCCTATAGATATCCGAGACAAATATCAATATTTCACAGAGGCAAAGATGGATAAATTAAAAGGGATTGGATATCCTCATCCTTTTACCACATTAGAAGCAGGTATCAATGATTATGTAAGCCATTATCTTAAAGCTCAAAAGCGTTACTAAAACTACAACTGACGCTGACTTATACTTTCTAAAAGTTGCTTTTGACCCACGCGATTGGCCCGCTCGTTTGGAGAAGCCGATTTCTGTATCGCATCCATCAATTGTTGATTCTTTTTGTCAAAAAGTTGAATTTCTCTTTCCGACCATTGGATAGGATCTCCTGGGGTCTCTAGTTCATAACCCAATGCCAAAAGACTTTCTGATGAAATAGATTCAAAGATTTTAATTTCTTCAGGCGCAAGAAGTTGATGGAACTTTTGACTATTATTGGAAATGATAGGTTTCGCTACATTGGCCCACATATTGCCTGATTTAGAAGTTAAAAGAGACTCTTTGGAATTAAAATAATCAAGCATGATCTCATCAAATTGAATACCTATCCTTTCGCAAATCAAATGAAGTACTTTTTCTGGATCTTGTATCAATGCTTCATAACTGATCCGGACATAGCGATGGGCTGCCAATGACGATAAAAATGAGGTGGTTTCCATTTGTTCTTGATACCATTTTTGAGCGATTTGATAAATATGTTTAGGTCCCACATAGGCCTTTTTAAAAGAAGTGGCTACATCCCGACCATCTCTGTACAAATAAATATAAAACGGCTGAATCACTTTTTCCAATTCTGAGGTATATTGAATATTGAATGTACTTTTACAGCACCATATTTCAGCTTGATCTAGCGACACATTTCTGCTGATAAACAACCTCAAACAGATCCAAAAGGGAAGTAGTCTTATCTGTAATCTCATCGCGATCGAAGTTAACTGAAGACCACTCAACAGGGTTACATTCCACCCAACGACAAACATCATCTACCAAAGTAAAACCTATTTTTTCTGACTTTTAAATCCCCATATTGAGAAAGCAAAGGCATAAACGTCCTTAAAATATGTGGGGGATGCGGTGCCGAAATTCCTTGATGCTGATTGAGCATCAACCTGAGCAAGTTAGAACCCGAGCGTTGCGTTCCTATAAATTGAATGACTTTTTGACTCATATCAAATAAAAAAAAGACTTAACATTCCACTTCCCAACATGAGCCACAAAAAGTTAATTTGTAAATAGTTAATCATCATAAGCGCAATGATCGTCTAATGAGATCGACTGAAAATCAAACCAATCGGCCTCATAACTACATAAGCTGAATATAAAATAAAAGCTACAATAATAGGCTTTATCCCTGATATCACAGCATTCAACCACTTATTGTTGGCATACTTTTGAAGAGATGGCTTGCCGATAACATTAACAAAGCAGCCGGTAAAAATATGCCAATAGTAGCAACAAAGGCGCCCAAAAGACCCCCAGCTTTAAATCCAATATAGGTAGCCGATACCAATATGGGTCCGGGAGTTAACTGGCCCAAAGCAATAGCCTCATTGAACTCGTCAGGAGTTACCCATAACCATTGATTTACAACCAAATCATTAATCGCTTGAATCATCACATACCCCCCTCCAAACAAGGTAAGGCTTACCTTTGAAAATTCTACCAACAAAGATTGCTGTACGGATGGAAGTAAAAAAAACAAAAATATCAAAAAAGATAAACAGATACCCACATCGAACAAATAGGTATTTAATGGATTTAATTATGCCTTGAACGTGAATATTGAGTACCTTTTTCTCTCCCCATAAAAATCCTATTAGCCCACCAATCAAGATACTTGTCAATAAATTAATTGAAGTGAAAATAAGTGCCAATAACGTAGCCAATCAGAAATCATTTGCCAGTAATGGATCACCTCATTTTTAAACATCTTGTATGATACCGAAAGAATCACTGCCACCACTACCGGAATCAGAAAAGCTATCAACGTCTTTAGCACGACAAAATCAAAATATTCAGAGATAAACAGGGCTGAAATGATCATCATCGAACATGCCGGTAATAATATGGAAAGGCCTGAAACCAAGGCCCCCAACCAACCTCTCAAATGATAACCAATAGAAATAACAACATTAACTGCCAAAGGTCCAGGAATCATAGATGCCACTAATATGCCATCATAAATAATTTGTTGAGAAAGCACCTGTCTCTTATCGACCAATTCCTTTTGAATCATGGCCACCAACGCAGTGTAGCCTCCAAAAGCAGTAGCCCCCAGAACTAAGAAAATTTTAGCCAAATCAAATAATGAAATTTTTTTCTCCAAAATATTGAATTAAATAATTAATTAGATCTAATTAATTGAAATAAATGAAACGCTTCAGCACACCAAAAAATAATTCCCTTTTTGAAACAAAATGTAAGACTCACACATCCTGATTTGAGCCACAAGAGCCGGTGGTTCAAGAATCCTAATACCTCTTTTATTCCTCAGGGTTATCGAAGGTCAAAGACGAAGACCATCCTCGGGAAAATAAGCTTAAAACCCATCGGATGAATGAGCTAATTTACATGAGTTGATCATAGGTCACCTTTTTGACCTCAAATGATATCACTACTAGATCCATTATTCCGTGCCACTATCAATCATTTGACTCCCCTGCTTTTCGATCCACTAACAATCGAATACTCTTCGCATTCCCTTCAATGAAAAAATGATTGTTCATCGACTGGGCTCACTCCGTTGAAACGTATTGCAGCGAATCCGCCAACAAGCACCATAGTACCAGTGCCTGCGTCCCAACTGAGGAGTTTCAACCTCCGTATGGTAAATATTTCCGACGGCAATCAGATCATCCAACCCGTCATCATGTCAAATCTGAGGCCACAGCACAATCTAAGAAAAGGGAAACTTTGAGCAGGATTGGGCAGTGGCATCTATGTCGAACCCCTTCCGGCGTACTGAGCAGTCACCAAGTGATCCGAAACTCGTTGGCCTCTAACGTCAACGAACTATCCAATCTACCTTCAAACATCTCTTGGACAGAGGCATGGGCAAATGCGGTGTAGGTGTCGAATTTATCTGCAGATAAAAGGCATTTGTTGCGAGGTGCATTCTCGACCACGTACCGGAACATAATTTCCTTTATACATTTTACTCAAGACAATATCAAAGGTACCGTTAGTGTCAAAATCATTAGCAAATACTTTAAAGGGTGTTGCTTTAGATGCTGTATATTTGGTATTCAACCCAATATTACCTAAGATATAATCCATCAACCCATCTCCATTGATATCTGCAGAAGTTATAGAAAACCACCAACCCAATTCGTTATCAAGCCCATAAGAAACAGATACATCTTGAAATTTTCCCTCTACTGAAGTAAACATCCCAACTTTTGTCCATTCCCCCACTACTATAAAATCATCCTTCCCATCGTGATTAAAATCAGTTACCTCGATATCATTAATAATTCCAAATTCCCTAAAACCAATGCTGATTTCTTCTGTTATATTCTTAAATATTCCATTTTCATTTAACAATATTTTTGCTGACGAACTCAAGGGATAATGATGTGGAATCATTCTGTTCCCTACTATTAAATCCAGATCACCATCATCATCAAGATCAATTTCTTTAACAACTTTTCCGCTCAAACCTGAACTATCCACAAAGTTTTTATCTCTATAATATTTGCCGAGACCATCATTGATATACAATCTATCTTTATATAAAGGAGAACCTTCTGAATATTCATTGCCCCCTGATAATACATATAAATCCAAATCCAAATCACCATCGCTGTCAAAAAATAATCCTCCTATATCTTCAAATTCTTTATCTATCAAAAAATCAAAGTTCTCTATTTTTTCAAACTCACCTTCTCGTTGAATGAATATTTGAGATGGTTGACCTTTAGATCCTGAAATGAAAATATCGTCCCACCCATCTCCATTAACATCTCCAGATACGATGGAAGGACCTACAGTAGATTGCTTGTAGGGAAGTAAAATTTCTTTTTTAAAATCATCATAAAAAGACTGTTTATGGTTAAAATTAATGACTTTTGACTCAGAAAAAGTGAATTTGTTTTTTTTGTTCTTATTATTGATTTGTAAAGCCTCTTCGTCCGTTTCGGATATGATTAACTCTTGATTTGCATCCACACGATATCTTTGATGAACTTTACCATTTGGCCAAACTACTCTTACAGAATCAACCATTTTTAACGATCCTAAACCAAAATATGCAACAGGCTCTACAAATGAAAAATATCCTCTTACGCCTTTATTTTCCCATAATTGAACTGAATCCCCTGTGTACACATAGACTTTAGCGTATGACTCATGATGCCTACTTAATGTTTTAACTGTTAAAAAATTACCCAAATTCAATTCTCTACTTAAATTTTTATGAACAAAAGCCTCCTGGTCTATATTATTAGTAACTAAATCTAAATCACCATCCCTATCTAAGTCGGCATATACTGCACCATTGGAAAAAGAAGGCGTGACAATACCCCAATCAGATGAGCTATTTTTAAAGAACAAATTACCTTGATTTTCGAATAGTAAATTAGGTAACTTTTCAGAGGGCATTTCTTCATATAATTGCTTTTTAACACTCATTGGAACTTTTCCTTGATATTTAGCCTGTATATGACCCACTTTATTAGAAAAATCATTATCTGAGGCATACCGCCTGTAGCCATTGGTTATATAAACATCCTTATTACCATCATTATTATAGTCAGCAATTAATCCTGCCCAGCTCCAATCTGTCTTTGCAATTCCTAACTGATGAGAAATATTTCGATAAACATTATTGGTTCGATTTATTTGTAAAGTATTAAACATATATTGATAAGCAAAGTCAAATTTGTTCACCAACATATCAAAATTTGAAGCGCTCATAGACTGCATGAGTGTCTTGGATCTAACATGATCTGCACTGGCCATATCAAGCACTAAAATATCTTGATAAGCATCATTGTTAATGTCAGCCACATCGACCCCCATTCCAAAAAAAGAAATTTGACTAGTTCTTGATTTTATTTCGTCAAAAAAAGTTCCATTCTTTTTGTTTATGTACATAGCATCTGGAATAAAATAGTCATTGGCTATGTAGATATCTAACCAGCCATCACCATTTAAATCACTGACAGATAATCCCAGACCAAAACTAGGTCTTAGCATTCCTACTTGGGCGGTAGCATCAACATAAGTCCCACCATCATTAATATAAAAATGGCTCGAGCTGCCATGCATCAATCCTTTTTGAGTTCGAAGCAATTGATAAAATGCTCCTGGTTCCGTACCATATAATCCATTTTCATTCATCACCAAGCAATCCAAGTCACCATCCTGATCAAAATCGAAAAATGCTGATTGTGTACTAAATCCCTGATCAGCCAATCCATAATCACGGGCTTTTTCAATGAATGTTTCATCTCCTTGATTTACATATAAGAGATTTGCCCGTTGGCTTGGTTCAAGAGGCCCACCTCTAGAAATATAAATGTCAAGAAAACCATCTTCATTGATATCCACAAAAGATACACCATTGGACCAACCCTCCAAAGATTTAGATTTGCTTCAATAGAAATATCACGAAACTCAAAATTTCCCTTATTAATATAAAGTTTATCGTCTACCTGATTTCCAGCAAAATAAATGTCTAATAATCCATCATTATTTAGATCAGCAACACCGACACCAGCACCATTATAAAAATAATCAAAATCAAATAAATTAGATCGATTATTAACATCATGACTTAGATCATTACTGAAATCAATACCTGTTCGTTGAGCACTTAAACGCTCAAAGATAATTTCAGACTCTTTTTCTTGCTCGCAGCCCAAAAATATAAATAAAAGAATAATAAGGTAAAATCTCATATTTCTATACACTCACAAATTTATAAAGAAACCGAAACAATGAAAGAAAGCCATATGACCGATAACATAATCACATACCATCTCATTTAAAATTAATGCATCATTGACTCGTCTATATGATAAGCCCTATAAAATTCTTCGCTTGACTGCGCCATCCAAAGAATATTACCCAAATCATCAGTAATAACGATCTTTTTTCTCATAGAGCTACTAAATAGATAGCGCCCTTCCCTAAATTGATAAACGCTCCCCATTTTCCAGCTAAACAAAGAATCTGGCAATTCAATGATCAAAGTGTTTAGAAAAGAATTATTATTAACTTTAAAGGCCAATGCCCTTGATGTTTTTCTATACTTCCTATCTCCATTATCAAACAATAAATAATCACCCGATGGGGCTAGGTTGATTGAATGCTGCCCATAGAATCTATTATTCTCATCTTCGATAGAAATACTGCTATATTTCCACAACACACTTCCTGTCTCCCTATCAATTTTCCAAATCTCATTAAACTTTCTGAATGAAATTAAATAATTCCCATCGATATCTAACTCTATTGCATTGGCATGTCCCCAATCTATCCTATCCTTGAGTATATTCGGATTGTTTAAAGGATCTAAATGATCCAATAAATTCCAACTCCATATTTTTTTACCATCAGCTGATAGTTTAATGATGCCATCGTGTTTAATAGTATCTTGATCTAGCCCACCAAATGCCGTTAAATTGATTGGTAGTATTTCATGAGTAAGCGCAACATAATCATCCCCATCTTTAATTAAATCGTGATGTAAGAGTTTATCATAACCACCCATTCCAAATTTTAAATGGTTTATCGTATCACCTTCATAACTGATTTCAATCAAATCAGACTTAGAATTTAAAGCTACATAACTCTTAGCATAGGGTTTAAAGACTCGATTAAGAGCAGTATCAGCTTTTTGATACCATACTACTTCACCAAGGCTATTTACCATAAACATAATCCCAGGAGAGTCAATTTTACGTAATAAAATATATCCTCTAAAATTTTCTTTATTCACTAAGACTTCAATCTTAGGTAAGTTTAAGGGGATCTCTTTCAATGGACTCAAACCTCTACTTCCACACCCACAGAAAATAATTGCAATGAAAACTAAAACTTCATTTTTCATAATAAATCAACAACACCATAACAAAAATTATTATTATAAAATAAAAAAAGCCAATCCCAAAGGAATCGGCTTTTTTAAATTCAATTTAAATTAATTAAAAGGTAACGTCCGCAAGCGCTGCTTCACAATTACTACATGTCCACGTCTGTGCTACGGGGAATGTAATGGTTGTAATGGCATTCTCATCCCAAGCTGCGATTATTCCCTGCAATGGTCAAAGTGACATTATCAGCAGCCATAGAAATACTTAAAGTCCCAAGCATCACCAAGAATCAGTAGCAGTCTTGTTAAGTAACAACCCATACAAGTCTGAAAACCAAATTCGCCTGTTACAGCGTCATGCATAAACGATACCTATTGTATATCCACCAAACGACCATCAGTTAAAAGTGAAGATACCTGACTGTGTACTCTGATTATATTAGAGGATAACCCTTCTAATAACTCAAGTGCCGACGCATCATCCATTCCAATACAAATCACTAGAATATGCCACTTCGCCTATATACATATCAGAAGGGCACGCTACTGGAAAAGTAGTGTCGAACCTTCCAGCAAAAGCAGGTCCCGTAATCGTAGATGACTTATTGGTATTTGAAAAAACCAATCCACCTTTTGATAAATAACTTTTAACAGTGAAATAATCACCCGCATCTGCATTTGCAGCAGTAATTGTAACTCCGCAAGACCAGCCAATTCAGTGGCAGTAAAAGCAGGAATGTCATGCTCATATAGCCATCTGCATTTTTGGTAAAATCAGTCTGATGTATAAGTTCTACCAGGCATATCAACTTCGCTTCCGCCATTGTATGACATTGTAAACTTATATTCTGTCACATCTACACCGTTTGTTTCATCTACAAACTCCACAGAATAACCAAAGGAAGATGAACTTAAATCATTCGGATCAACCAAAGCAGCACCTGAAGTTGAAGTAACCCGAGGATAACTCCCTTTAATTGCATCATCAAAAGTTAATATTGGCTTTTCATCTGGATCTGCACAAGAGTATGAAAGCATGACCAAAAGTCCCAAAATTAACGCTTTTGTAATATTATTTGAATTTATCATTTTTTTAATATTTAGCATTTAACATTAATAAAGAGTCTGGACCGCTTACGTTCCAAAATACTCTGTTCGTTATGAGATCCGTTGCCTCATCGTAATTACCATTTCTGGTCGTATAAGACTGAGGATACCTCATTCTATATGCAAACGTTCCTGGATCTGCCTCCAAACCTGGTGACATGTTTGACGGTAATCCTGTTCTTCTCCACATATTATATGCAGCTACACCATTACCATATATTGCTATCAGCATTTGCTTTGCAATGAGATCCTTTTTCCCTGCAGCATCTGCTGCATCGTAAACTGCCAAAACATCAGCTAAATAATCACTAACTTTTTCGTCAGTCATACCGTAGAATGTTTCGACATTAACAACAGACCCATCCTTCAAGGTTATGTCTTGAGACATCTCAGCTGAGACTAAAGATTTAAAAGATCTCACCTTTGCAAGAGAAGCACTAATTCCAGCCGAGAGCGCATCTCTTCCACCACCAGCAGCAGCAGACTCATCCATCTCAGCTCGCATAAACCATGCATGTGATGAGAGCATAACAGGTAGTATTCCCTCACCTAGACCTCCAAAAATTCCTAATGTTCTAGTGTCTTGGAATGCATCATAATCAAAAGCCCCTCCACCAGGATATAATCCGTAAGAAGTTTTTACAGGACCATCAGGAGGCGTACCAGATCCATTCAAATGATCTCGACCATAATATCCATCCGATTTCCCGTAGCAATAAGGAAGATCAGCAAAAGCACCACTCCAATGGGCAGGTCTATCTACTTGATCAGGAAAAACTGATAAGTGACAACCATATTCTGCTATGTCTAAGTTAGTTGCATCCCCTGTTTTACGATAGAAATAATATCGTGTTCTTGGATCGACAATTGTTACTCCAGCAGCATCAACTTGCTCGGCTGCAAGCAAGTACATAAAATAGTTACTCATGTAATTTCCATCACCTTGCTCATAACTGCTGTTATACATCCAGTGCCTTGAGTTAGGATTGACACGCTGGCTTCCATAATTAAATTGGAAATCTTCACTTGCATCATCAATAACATCTCCCGCAGAGACTATAGCATTGAAAGAAGCGGCATCACCCGTATTAAGGTAAGCCTGCATTTTCAACGTATTGGCCAAAGTCACCCACTTAGTTCGATCTCCGCCGTAGTATTGATCGTTCGATGGAGAAGGAGCCGCCGCATCTGAGAGATTGGTAATTGCCTCATCCAAAAGAGCAATCGCTGCAGCATAGACATCCGCACCTGCGTCAACTTTAGGACTAATCACATCAGTTCCCTGACCTGCTTCAGAGTAGGGCACATCTCCCATTAAATCTACCAATTGCATCATTGTCCAAGCTTTCAAGACTTGAGCTGATCCAACATGTACTGCAAAGTTATTTGTTCCCTGCTTCTCTATTAATGCGTCTACATCTGGAAATATTCCAGCGTAGGCATTATTCCAAACACCACCCATAGTGGTGTTTGTCACAGCAGCATTGTACGTAAATGCTACTGTCATGTACATTCTAGCCATCGCACCAGCCGTATATTCTCCACTCTCAACTTGACACTTTTAAAAGATAGCTGAATGCTATTGTAGAGATCATCTAAACTAGCTGTACTTGGATCTAAAGCATTTGGATTGATCTGCTGATCTAGGTCCAAATCACAGGCAGAAATAAATCCTACAAATGCGAATATTAATAATATTTTATTTACAAATTTCATAAACTTTAAATTTTATATTCGTTTAATTAGAACGTTAAGTTCAATGTCATACCATATTTCTTAGCCGTTGGCGCAGTTCGAAAATCAAAGCCTCGACCATTTCCAACTCCAGTACTTGATATTTCTGGATCAAAGTTTGTTCCCACGGGAAAGTTCGGAGCATTATACCATAAGTTTTCACCTGATAATGTCAATGCTGCCCTACCAAACGGAGATTTTTCTAACCAAGTTTTAGGCAATACATAGGCCACTGAAACCTCTCTCAATCTTAGAACTGAAGCATCAAAAACACCTCCTTCATCCGCATAGAAATAAGCTCGGAAGAAAGAATCTCCCATATATGTCTGAATATCATTTGCAACATATTGGGGCTCTCCTGAACCATCAACACCATCTTGCTTAACCGCACCTGGCATTATGATGGGAACGTTTCTATTAACATCTGTATCAGTTGTATTACCTCTAGCCAAAAGTGCCTGAATAGTTGAAGAATAAATATCTCCTCCAGCTATATATTGCCACTGAAATCCAAAAGATATACCTTTCCATGTCAATGTGTTAATCCAGTTAGCAGTAAAATCAGGGTTAGGGTTACCTATGATACCAAATTCTCCTGAAGACTGATAGTTTCCAATACTTTCTACCACATATTGTGAGGAAGGGTCAGAATTGTCTGTTCTCATAAATGTACTTCCATACATCGCTCCAAAAGGTTCACCAGGAATTGCATAGTTACCAAGGCCACCACCTCCATAACCTTCAATCTGGACTCTTTCAATTCCTTCATAAATTGAATTAACTGTAGGCAAGTTTTTGGTATAATTCAAATTAATATCCCATCGAAGAGCTCCTGGAAGTGGAGGTCTGATATTTAACCCAAGCTCAACTCCTGTATTTGTAACCTTGGCTGCATTTACAGTAGTGTTTGTATATCCTGTTGATGGATCTAATGGAAGTGCTACAATCAAGTCTCTACTTTCTTTGTTATACCATGATAAATCAAGCCCAATTAAATCATTAAACAATCTTGCTTCAAGACCCACTCAAGTTCTGTAAATAACTCTGCTTGCAAATTTTGATTACCTAGTTGGTTAGATACAGAGTTTGTATTTAAAATAGAACCTCCAGGTGTAACAAAATCATTTGTTGAAGAATTCAAGATATTTCTTGTCTGATAAGGTTCAGGGTAACCTGCAGAGGTACCATAACCTACTCTGACCTTTAAATAATCAACTGCTTTACTATTACCCACGCCCTCGATAGCATCTGAAATAACGAACGATGCACTTACTGAAGGGTACAATACTGAACGATTTTCCTGCTCTAAAGTAGAAGTCCAATCATTACGAGCCTGCGCCGTTAAATATGCCCAACCGTTGTAACCAATGGATGCTGTGGCATATACTCCCATAACATTCTCATTTTGATATCCTGAGAAGTTATTGTGCTCAATGAAGTTTCCATGATTCAATAGGTTGTATACAAATTGTTCTTGACTTGTTGTTCCAACGAAAGAGCCTTTTTGCTTTACACTGTTCACTCCAACAATACCATCAAGGGTGATTGATGAACCTATTTTGTAATCATACATTAAGTTCATCACCTGAGAGTTTGTCCAACGCTCAGTAGTAAACGTACTGAATTCACCAAGTGGTTGTCTTGGTCCTCCTATATTGACGAAACGATTATTTTGTTGCGTGTAGGTGTCTAAGCTTAAGCGATACATGACATTCCAGTTTTCGCTCAGTTTATAGCCGAATTCTGTATTAGAAAAAAATCTAGAAACTCTCTCGTCTTGGCCAGAATTATTCAACGTCCATCTTGGATTTTGTATAGGTCCACCACGTCTGTAATATACACTCCTGTTATCAACTGGAGATTGAAAAGGTAAGCCCATCAAATCCATTGATCTTGGTGTAAACATAATCGCAGCAAATAAACCATTACCGTCTCCCCCAAATGCTGGAGCAGTGATAGGGGACCTTCTGTCTGTATTTACATAATTGAAAGTAGACTTGAATGTCAAACCATTTTCCAGCTCAGTTCGGTAACCAATACCGAAATTATGCTTATCGATGTAATTAGTCCTTCTTTCTGTTCTTCCCGCAGACATCACCATATCATCAAGTTGTGGTGTAAAACCCTCTTCCGTTAAATAGCTATAGGTCGCACTAACTGAAGAATTTCCCCCAAGTGCTTTTTGGATAGACACTGAAGTGTTTGAACTCAAACCTTTTTGAAAAAATTCCTCAACGCCTTGGTATGGCTTATATTCGTAATCCACATCATCATACATCCATCAAAGATCGTCTCTATATTGATCCTGATCATATGGATGTGTTACATATACTGTTGAACCATCTGCTCTTCTAAAGTTGCTACCGTATGATCCTGGATCAGTATCATCAAAGGCAGCTCCCCAGTTAGAGAAATACCAATCGAATCCGGCGTTAAATCCATTACCATACGTGTTTTGGTAATCTGGAACATTCGCCACTTCAGACTGGAAAAAACCTTGTGTTACATTTACTTCCATCTTCTTAGAAGCGCCTGCACCTGCTTGACCGTTCTTCGTTGTAACTAAAACAACTCCATTTCTACCCTGCTCTCCATAAAGAACTGTCGCTGATAACCCTTTAAGGATCGAAATTTCAGCGATAGAGTTTGGATCCAGATCTAAAAATCTAGATGATGCTGTTGCACTTCCTGATCCAAAACCTTGGCCACCAGTGTTGGTCTCTGTATTAAACGGGATACCGTCTACCACAAATAAAGGCTGATTTGAGCCGGTAATTGAAGAATAACCCCTGATAATAATATTAGTACCAGAACCAGCAAGTCCAGAAGTAGATGAAATATCTACACCCGTCGCTTTTCCTCGCAACAACCTGGCTACGTCTGATTCTTGACGGGCAACCAATGCATCACTACTTATAGAAGATACACCATAACCTAGCGCCTTCTTCTCTTTCACGACACCAAGTCCCGTGACAACTACTTCAGACAATGTTTCTACATCCTCCATCATAGTAATATCAATTACAGCTCTCGCACCAATGACTACTTCTTGGCTTGTAAGACCTATAAATGAATATTCTAGCGTTCCTCCCTCTTCTGGGACACTTAAACGGTAGTTACCATCTAAGATCTGTGGTTGTACCTGTTGACTGTTCCTTTCAGAATAACATTAACACCAGGGATACCTCCACTTCCATCATCAGAAGTCACTATACCGGATACCGTTCTTTGCGCCCAAGCTGTGCCCAGGACAAAAAGAAAGGAAATACTTATGAGTACAATCCTCTTCATAAAAATTTGGTTTTTAAAAATGAACATTAATTAAATTTGATTTTTGGTATGGTTAATAAGTAATTTATCAAAATATTAACTAAATAAAAACAAAACACTATTTAATGTTAATTAAAGATATGTATTATCTTAAAATCACATTAATTAGTCGTATTTATTGGAATAAATTTAACATAATTATAATTAACATAAAAATTAGTAATAATTATTAATAATATTTAAAAAATTTTAAAATTAATTTTTAAAAAAAATACAACTAATTAATATGTTATTTTAAATAGATGTATTTTAAGGTATTTTATTTTGTTAATTTTCATTTTATATCTATAATCTTCTGAAAATAACATTATTGAAAAATAAAAATGGATTAAAAAACTTAGATTTTTTAATCCATAGCCATTTAATATGAATTTTTTTGATCATGATGTATTTGACGAAGAGTATCTTACTTATCTCTGTCGCTAATCTCTGAGGAGCTTTAATTTGATCTAAACATTATTAAGGTATCTAAAATCACAAATAAATGGTCTTTTCAGTGAGATTAATGATTAGTTTTCGGCTCTTATCCTAAACTCTATGCGCCTGTTTTGATCACTCAAGGTGAGATCTAATTCAACAGGACGCGTAGACCCTAATCCTATGAACTTTAACTGATCTGAAGGTATGCCCGATTCAATCAGAAAATCATATACTGCCTTTGCTCGTTGCTCGGAGAGTACCTGATTATATTGGGGATCTCCCGTTTGATCTGTGTGTCCCTCAATTTGTATATTTACTTCGGTTTTCAACCAAAAATCCGCAACTATTTCGAGTTCTGATTGGGAGTTTTGGTCAATTCATAACTGGCCAATTCAAAATAAATATTTTCTAGAATCATACTGGCTCCCACTTCAAGTGGCGACAAGATTATATCTAGTGTATCAGGCTGCCCAGAGCTGCTATTTTGAATATCAAATCTAAAATCTTCGAAAAAATAACCTTTCGCCCTTGCATATACTCCGTAACTCAACCCTTCGTTCAAAGCGAAAAAATATTCACCCGAAATACTATCACTGTAAGTACTGTACTTCAATTCATTCGTAAAAATATCAAAAAGTTCAATTTTAGCTTTGAGGGCTTCTTGTGAGACCGCATCTGTCACCCGACCAAAAATATAACTTGAAGTGTTTTTGACCAATGAATCATTGGCAATAGGCCACTGCACAATTTGGCTCCTGAGCTTACCGTCTGCTTTTTTGAATTCTTGTGAAAAATAAGCCATTGAGCCATCTGCAGATATGATAAATGACAATTGATCCAAATTATTATTTACGGAATTGCCCAGATTGTTTGGCGCTTGCCATTTGCTCTCCTTTTGCTCACTCATAAATAAATCATAGCCTCCAAAACCCACCCGTCCATTTGATGCAAAAATTAAATTTTCACCATTGGTATGTATAAAAGGGGTTACATCATCCTTCTGTGTTATGATACCCCATGTTTTTGGGTTGAGTCCAAGTATATCTACCCGCTGAGTATACCAAATATCTCTCTTACCCACTCCGCCAGGTCTATCCGATGAAAAGTATAAGGTATTTCCATCAGCTCCTAAACTGGGCTGTGAATCCCAATTTTTGGAATTCACTACTTTCCTAAATTTTCAGGGTTTGACCAAACTTCACC
>CAJJBF010000012.1 GCA_905182375.1 Flammeovirgaceae bacterium UBA4465 | reverse complement strand
TACTTTGGGCCTACCCAAGAGAATTCAAAGACCCATCAAGCGCTGCACAAAAAACGAGTAATCCCAATACCTTTACATCTCCCTATTATGGTTCACCGATTTATTGGGTGACCAAAGGATATGTGATTTTGGATAGGGCTTCTTTTCCTATTCTGGGAGTGGGGAATACCGAGCCCAACGATACATTCATCAATCAATTGGTAGGTAACGCTCAAGCCGCTATAGATGCCGCTGACTCACTGGGCTATATCGATAGAAATCGTGTTGCGGTCGGGGGGCACAGTTATGGTGCCTTTATGGTTGCTAATTTACTTTCCCATTCTGATCTATTTGCTGCCGGGATCGCTAGAAGTGGAGCTTATAACCGAACATTGACGCCTTTTGGCTTTCAAAGTGAGCAACGCAGTTATTGGGAGGCACCTGAGGTTTATTACAATATGTCACCTTTTATGCATGCGGATAAAATGAAAACACCCTTGTTGCTGACACATGGTGAGGCAGACAATAATTCGGGTACTTATCCTATGCAAAGTATTCGATATTTTAATGCGCTAAAAGGACTGGGTGCAAAGGTTCGTTTGGTTCTCCTACCCAAAGAGAGTCATGGATATAGAGCTAAAGAGAATATTCTCCATTTGCTTTGGGAACAAGATCAATGGTTGGAAAAATACGTTAAGAACAAAGATTAGAACTTAGTTTTAGCTTGAAGCGAATATGAATATTTTTAAATAGGTATATATTATCTTAAATGTAGTTAAATAAGACATCTATGTCACGCCCCAGTAAAACCCTTGGAGAATTCATTATTGAAAACCAAAGTGCTTTCAAATATTCCTCTGGAGAGTTATCGAGATTGATTAATGCCATCACGTTTAGCGGCAAAGGTGGTTAATCATGAAGTAAACAAAGCGGGCTTGGTAGATATTTTAGGAGACACAAACCATATCAATACCCAAGGAGAGGAGCAGCAAAAGCTTGACATTTACGCACATAAAATATTTATACAAACTTTAACAAATAGGAATATTGTTTGTGGCATTGCCAGTGAAGAAGAAGAGCATTTCATCCGAGTAAATAGTATGGATAAAAAAAATCAAAACAAATATGATGTACTGATTGATCCCCTTGATGGTTCTTCTAACATTGATGTGAATGTCTCTGTAGGGACGATCTTTTCAATTTACCGACGTATGACTCCTTTGGGAACCCCTGTCATTGAAGCAGACTTTTTGCAAGCAGGAGATCAGCAGGTGGCGGCGGGATATGTGATCTATGGTACCTCAACCATGTTGGTTTATACTACTGGAAATGGAGTGAATGGCTTTACCTTAAATCCAGCATTAGGCACATTTTATTTGTCGCATCCCAATATGAGTTATCCGAAAAATGGATCTATTTATGCTATCAATGAAGGAAATTATATTCATTTCCCATTGGGTGTAAAAAATTATATTAAGTACTGTCAAATGGAATCAGAAGATCGTCCTTATACCTCGAGATACATTGGTTCTCTTGTATCAGATTACCATCGTAATATGATTAAGGGAGGTATTTACTTGTATCCGGAAACGGCTAAGAATCCGAGTGGAAAACTTCGTTTGCTATATGAATGTAATCCAATGGCTTTTATTGCGGAGCAAGCAGGAGGGAAAGCCATTAATGGAGAAAAGCGAATTATGAGTATAAAACCAACATCATTACATCAGCGGGTCGCTTTTTATTGTGGGAGCCGTAAAATGGTAGAGGAATTGGCAGATTTCATTTTAAAAAATCCTTAATGAGTGATTTTTTAAACCTTTGACAGAAATAAAAAGCCTAAACGGTCCTTACTGCATACTAATCCATAAATATTTCAAACCAATGACGACACTGATTAATGAAAAGTACTCCCATCTTTAGCCATTTTAATCAAAGTCTTGGCAGGAGCAAAGCGCTCACCATAGGTGCTTCTGAAGTCTTCCATGCGCGCTACAACAGGAGCGATGCCCCAGGTATCTAATGCTCGAAAGGGTCCTCCTGTAAAAGGCAAAAATCCAATGCCAAATACAGCGCCTAAATCGCCATCTGTGGGATTCGCAATGATCCCTTCTTCTAAGCAAATTACTGCCTCATTTAACATAAGGAAGACCGCCCGATCCTGGATGTCTACTATAGGCAAGGATTGATTCCCTTTTCCTTTAAAGAAGTCATAGGCCGTTGCATCGACTCCTATCTTTTTTCCTTTGACATCATAGGAAAAGAATCCTTTCTTATTTTTACGGCCTTTTCTACCTGCTGCATTCATTTCAATAACAGCTTCAGAAACTTCAAAACCTGCTCTTCCAGCTACATTTTTCTTCGAACTTTCCGTAACATGTGCGGCAATATCTAAACCCACTTCATCGAGTAGAGAAATGGGGCCAACCGGGAATCCTTTTTTCTTTAATGATCTATCTACCGTTTCGATTGCGAGACCCTCGTCTAACATGAGGAGGCATTCGTTAGTATAGGGTGCCAATATTCTGTTGACATAAAACCCAGAACCATCCTTAACCACGATACAGGTTTTCCCTTGTTTAATGCCCATATCATAGCAAGAGGCAATGACCCAATCTGCCGTTGTGTCCGTTTTGACAATTTCCAATAAGGGCATTTTAGGCACTGGTGAAAAATAATGCATCCCAATGACTTGAGAAGGATTTTTTGCATATTGAGACATTTCAGTGACAGAGAGCGAAGAGGTATTGGAGGCGATGATTACATCTTCTTTGCAATGTTTTTGAATATCTTCAATGACTTGCTTCTTGACATCCATCCGTTCAAGTACTGCTTCGATGACTACATCAACTTTATCATAGTTGTCATAAGTTAATTGTCCCTGGACCCGACCTATTTGTTGTTCGGCTTGGAGTTTAGTGATGCTTTTAAAACCCAACTTTTTACTGATGCTTTTCCAAATCTGGCGAGAGGCATTGCTCAGCATATCGGCATTGATATCTTTGAGCAAGACATCAATTCCTCGGGTGGCGCTGATTTCAGCAATACCCGCACCCATGAAACCCGCACCTATCATCCCTAATTTCTTCAGGGGTTTAGCACCCGTGTAAGGATTTTTTTTATTGTTGGACATACCAAAAAAGAGGGCACGTAAAGCTGCGCTTTCAGGAGTCAACATCAAACGTTCAAATCCTTCGAGTTCTTTTTCATATCCAGCCTTGAGCCCTTTTTTATAACTTGTTTCTACGCAATCTATAATGGCAGGAATAGCAGGATAATTTCCTTGAGACTGCTTTAAGGCCATTTTTCGGGCCTGCTTGAATAAAAGACCTCTTCCTAGGGCACTTTCCAATATTTTGGAACTTAATGGTAGTTTGGATTTACGTACGATAGGTTGCTGGATGAGTTTTTTTGCCATCACCAAGGCGGCTTGAAGTAGCTTGCCCTCATCAGTGATCTCATCAATTAGGCCTATTTTTTTAGCTCTGAAAGCATTCAAATTTTTGCCAGTCAGCATCATGTCTAATGCTTTTTGAATACCTATCAGGCGGGGCAAGCGCTGGGTACCACCACCACCCGGGAGTAGGCCTATTTGGACTTCAGGCAAGCCCATCTTAGTATGGGTAGCAAGGGTCGCAATCCGTCCCTGGCAAGCCAGGGCGATTTCGGTACCTAAACCGACACAAGCCCCATTAATGGCAGCGATAAAAGGCTTTTTCGAATGTTCAATACGGTCTAATGAGGCATGACCTTTGGCTTGAAAAGGTCTGAAATCTCCTTCTTTTTCAATTTGAAAAGATTTAATATCAGCCCCTGCCATAAAATCTTTTTTGCCACTGATAAAGATGACGGCGTGTATTTGATCATCTTCGATCAGTTGATTCCCCAAGGTTTCAAAAATGCCAATGACACCTGGAGAAACAACATTCATTTTTTCATGTTGATGATCGAGGGTACATACCGCGATGTTTTCTTGAACTTCAACGGTAACAAAATCTTCTAACTTCATAGTCATGATATTTTTAATGAGAACGTTTGAAATTTATGATAAGGTTTTTATAAGCATGGCATGACCATGAGCACCCGCAGCGCAAGCCGCTAGGAGGCCATAAGTTCCTTTTTCATGTTTTAACCTATTACATGTGGTAGTTAATAATCTACCACCTGTAGCACCAAAAGGATGTCCAATGGATAGCGAACCTCCCCATAGGTTGAACTTTTCCATAGGGACTTCACCCAAAGCTTTTTTTAGTCCAAGTTCATTAACGGCAAAATCCTCAGACGCTAAGGCCTTTAAATTAGATAATATTTGACCGGCAAAAGCTTCATGAAACTCGATCACGTCTATGTCGTTAAAGGTCATTTTTTGGCGGTCCAATAATTTTGAAACCGCATAAGCGGGTCCTAGAAGGAGTTCATCCTCTAAACGTTGTCCCGTAAATACATAATCCACAACTTCTGCTTTTGGAATAAATCCTAAGGCTTTGGCCTTTTCCTCCGACATTAAGAGTACGGCGCTGGCACCATCTGTGAGAAATGAAGAATTTGCCGCAGTGAGTGTTCCGAATTTTTTATCGAAAGCAGGACGTAAACGAGCCAATTTTTCAATTTTACTATCTGCTCTTATTCCATTATCAGTCTGAATCTCTTTGAATTTTGGTGGAAGCTTTACGCTTACCATTTCCTCAGTCAAAAATCCTCTCTCTTGGGCTTGAGCCGCCATTTGATGGGATCTTACTGCATAAGCATCTTGCTCGGCTCTTGGAATCCCAAACCTTGCCGCCATGATATCACAATCAGCACCCATGGCTTTGTTGGTCGTATATTCGGCTATGGCCGGTCTTTCAGGGATAAAGTCTGAGAAGCGTAGTCTGGTTAGAAATTTGAGACCATCGCCCAATCCTTTTAGTTTTTGAGCAAGAAATAATTTTTTACGCATTTTCCTGGGAAACTGTATGGGTGCATCTGAGGTATGATCAATACCTCCTGCAATCATAATATCTGCTTGACCCGTTATGATTTCTTGACAGGCGTCTGCAATCGCTCTATTGGCAGAAATACAGGCTTGGGAAACCGTTCGGCAAGGTACGTTTTGGGGTATACCCGCTACTAATGCCGCTTCTCTAGCTACATTGGGGGTTTTTACATTGGCAATGACATTACCTAAGACCACTCCGTCTACCAATTTTGGATTGATACCTGTTTTTTTCAGTAAACCTTTGATGGCAAAACCACCCAATTGATAGGAGAGTAGATCCATATAATCAGTCCCTGAACGGAGAAAGGGTGTTCGGCAACCTTCGATAATAACTACCTTGTGCAATGGGACCATTGATGATAATTTTTTAATTAATTTAAAATAATTCAATTTTTTAAACATATCAGAAGGGATATTTTTTTTGCATTAAAGCATGATCTGTAATTTCTCTACTCAATGCTTTTGGATTCTGCAGATAGGGCGGCAGAAGTTTGCCCACAAAGTAAGTCAGGAGACGCTTTTCAAATCCAGAAGCGAAGCTATCGATGGCTTCTTTGGCTTCATTTTGTACTTTATTCAGTGATTTATAGAGATAGAGTTGAGCTATTTTTTCCTGAATAGATAAATCAGTAATGTCCTGATTAGCCGAAGCCAACTTTCGAACTTTTAAATAGACGCTTTCAGCCACATAAGCTTCTGCCAATATCGAAGAGAGGTTCAGGATAATTTCCTGTTCTTTGATAAGGTCCTGTTTTAAATTTTTACCAGCAGCCCCTAAAATTAGTAAAAACGTATTTTTTATACCTTTGCATCAACCTTTGCTCCCGTTTCCAACGGACTCTTACCCCAACGGAAATATTCAGAAAGGACCATGAAGGGTATTTTTTTACCCGCACCATTGAGATCTATTTCGTTTGTTTTCAATCCTTTTTTGATCAGTTCGGCAACCGAAAGCATACCATTGATATCATTGGTACCCTCATATATTTTAGTGATTCGAGAATCTCTGTAAGCCATTTCTAAACCTAACTCTGCCGCATAGCCCATTCCACCATGTATTTGCATGACTTCATCTGTAGCGTAACACGCTAAGTCAGCACCCACAACTTTTAAAATAGCACATTCAATGGCAAACTCTTTGACACCGTTGAGTTTGGATGTCCCATCGTTTATACCATTTTTAATTTTTTTAAGAATTTTTTCATCTACATTTTTATCCGTCCGATAGACGGCTGCCTCCAGGGCATAGGTCCGAGTGATGATGGTGCCAATCTTCTGCTTAACTGCTCCAAAATTAGCTATGGGTTGATTAAACTGCTGACGTTTTAGGGCATATTCAATACCTTTTGTCACAGAGAATTTGCCTGCACCCACGCCACCTGAACCAATTTTAATCCTTCCTGTATTGAGGATATTTAAAGCCATTTTGAAGCCCGCCTCTCGATCTCCCAATAAGTTTTGAGAAGGGACAATACAATTATCAAAAAATATTTGTACCGTAGAGGAGGCCTTGATACCCATCTTTTTCGCTTCTTCTCCGACACTGAAGCCAGGATAATTTCGTTCCACAATAAAGGCGGATAAATTTTTATCGTCTTCTATTTTTGCAAATACAATATAGATATCAGCAAAGCCACCATTAGTGATCCAAATTTTCTGACCATTGAGACTGTAATTTGTCCCATCTGCCGAGAGCAGGGCTTTTGTTTTCGCCGAATTGGCATCTGATCCCGAATTGGGCTCAGTTAATGCATAAGAGGCGATTAATTTTCCGCTGGCGATACCGGGTAAATATTGTTGTTTTTGTTGTTCATTCCCGTAATAATAAATGGGCAGGGATCCTATGGAGGTTTGTGCACCTAGGGTGGTAGCAAAGGCAAAACCCGAAGCCAAAGCTTCATTGAATAAGATACCGGTATTGAAATCGAGACCCATACCTCCGTAAGCTTCCGAGATACTGATGCCACAAAGACCTAGGTCACCCGCCTTTTTTAGCAGCGCTAATATTTTGTTTCTATCTTCTGGTATGGTTGCCTCTAACTCTCTGCCATTTTTAAAGAAAGGCTCTTGGATATTGTGAACGCAAAAATCAATGACCATCTCTTTGATCATTAATTGTTCCTCCGTAAATTCTTCTGAGATGAAAATATCATCAGGAGTGGTATCATCCACAATGAATCCGCCCCCAGTCAGGTGGGAACGAGAAGGGTTGGTATTCACTTTTTTGGTTAAGGGGTCTTCCATGAATTTAGATATATTACTTATAAAAAACAACGAGCAGACATAAAAATAGCCTTATAATTCTAATAATAAGTTGCTCCATTGTACCAAATAGTCTACCACCAAATAAGCGATGGGGATACAATAGTTATTAAACTTAAAGTTAGATAAAATTGTTATGCATGCAGCGCAATTTATGAAAAAATAAATACTCAAAATGGATTAATAATAGATCATATATTATTTCAGGTTACTCAGCCAAACCAATACCCTTTCCTTAGCCGGCGAAATTTAATTAAAGCCTAATTTTTCTCTTCAATTAATAATTAACTTTGTCTAAGTGCAACTTTATTGCTTCATGTGGCATCCTCTTATTATAACCTTAAATATTAATGTTGTTGATCCAAAAATCAATTGTTCTTGATGAAATCTTGTTGAAATGCAAAAACAAGGATAAAACGGCTCAAAACAAGCTTTTTGAAAAGTTAGCACCTAGAATGCTCGGCATTTGCTTTCGATACATAGCCGATCGGTCTGAGGCTGAACACATCATGATTGGGGGAATGGTTAAAGTTTTTGATAAAATGGATCAATACCAGGGTGATAGTCCTTTTGAGGCTTGGGTCAGACGCATCATGATCAATGAATGCTTAATGTACTTGAGAAAAACAAAAATGATGACCTTACTAGAAACTTCTCTTGATGCTTATGAAGAAAAAATCGAGGGCCATTGGTCTGAGGATTCCATTGATTCTGAAGTACTTGTTGGATTGATTCAGTCTCTTCCTTCCGGTTACCGAAGTGTATTTAACCTATATGCTATAGAGGGATATTCACATGCTGAGGTTGCTGAGATGCTTCAAATTAATGTAAATACATCGAAATCACAGTTAAGTCGAGCCAGAAGTTTTTTGCAGAAGAGATTGGTAGCATTAAATATCCAGAAACCTAAAAACCATCGCAATGAAATCATCTAATGAAATCGATCGTAAGTTTAAGAATGGTGTGGACAATTTTGAACTCACGCCTAAATCAAATAGTTGGGATCAAGTGGCCGAGAAAATCGATCAAAATAACAATCATCATTTTTGGATGGCGAGCGCCGCGGCCGTTTCACTACTCTGCATCTTCACTTTTATATTGATTCAAACAATGTCTGAATCATCAACCGAACCAGTACTGGCGGTTAAAAATGCATTTAATTCAGAACTACCCAAGGCCATCCCTGAATTAGAAGTGAATAAAGAATCTGAAGTTCCCGTAATTATTCCGAAGATGGACCTTATTAAGCTGGCTAAGTCACCTGAAATCCTTGAGGATGATCATCCTGAGCGCTCAGCAAAGGTAATGATCTCACTGAAGTCAAAATCCTTTGAACCTATCGCGGTTTCGGAGCCCAAATTCTCGATTCAATTGGCCTATTTGATAGGTTCTGATGATGTAGTTATGAGTAAAAAGGAATCACAAAGAAAGACACTCGCCAAGATTTTAAAATATGCGAGAAACAAGGCTCCTGCCGATATCATTGGAGACTTAAGAGCTGCAAAAAATAACTTTTTGCAGTTTGAAAAAATGATTGCTAAAAATGATTGATAATATAACACCTCCATATATTATGCGCTTTTTCTTATTATGCATCTTGACTTATCCTTTGTCATTATTTGCCGATCCTAACGCTGATACGGTGATTATAGAGTTTGAGGATGAAACCCAAATCATCATTTATGCTGAGACCAGAGCACAATTGAAACAACTCAATGATTACAACATCAATCAGATTGTTTCGGATTTGAATAATGCTGTGGGCGGAAAGGAGTTACCAGATTATTATCATATAAAAAACAACTCTGCTAAAAGATATTTCAAGGATTCAACCCTCATTTATGAAAGTGGGAAGGATTTTAAGATTCGAATGGGTAATGTAACTCTTGAAATTGATGGGCTCAAAGAAGATCAAAGTTTAGAAGATAAATGGTATGAATTGGCAGATGAATTTTCAAATTGGAATTTCGAGGGAGGGCAACAATATCATTACGATAGTATTGAAGGTTTCACGAGAACCTCGAGAGCCTATTATAAAAAAAAGCCATTGATTTCTGATTTGAAGCGTTACAGTTATAGGGACGTTCAAAATGAGGAAGAAAATACATATAAAGGGAACTTTCATAATTTTAATATTGAAATGGGATTAAATAATTGGTTAGATAAAGGCGGAAGTCTCAATGGGCTTGCTGATGACAGTTATTCGGTTAAACCCTGGGGCTCATGGTATTTTGGATTGGGCTCAGTCAATAAAACCCAACTTTATAGTATTTTGTTTTTAGAATGGGGTGCAGGGCTAAGCTGGTACAATTGGAAATTGGAAGATCCAAGTTATCAGGTCACTAAAGCCATCACTCAAGTCAAATTTGCTCAGCCGGTCAATTTAAATGATATAGAAGCTATTAAGAGTAAGTTGGTGGCGAGCTACTTGAATGTTTCATTGGTCCCTTTATTTGATTTTACCCAAGGCACCCGTAAGGTGATCGTGAATGAAGTAGGTAGTTTTAAATTGAATAGATCAAAAAATATAGGCTTTCGAATAGGGGTAGGTGGCTATTTGGGCTACCGGATGTATGGACGTTCAAAATATGTGTATGCAGAAGACAATAAGTTGAGAAATAAAGAAAAAGACAATGGAAACTTCTATTTGAGTAATGTACGCTATGGACTTAGAGGTAGAGTTGGCTGGAGAGGAATGGATCTTTTTGTTAACTACGATTTAAATCAAGTTTTCATCAGTGGTAACGGGCCTGAGTTAAATGCTTTTTCCTTTGGGATCATTCTGTAATGAGAAGTCGGCATTAAATTAAAGAGCGTTATTATGATGATTACACTCGTACACATCAAGGCGTTTAGGGGATCACCTTTTTTCGAACACCCTTACATAATCTATGATTAGTTTTTGAGAGGTGAGATCAGGATCTATACCTTGAGCACCACCCCAATTCCCACCCATGGCCAAATTAATAATCAAGTTATGTGCTTGATAAAAAGGCCACTCTAGGTCATTGGCTGTTTTGTCGTAGACATAAGAGGGCACTCCATCAATAAGGCCTATCATTTCATTTGGACTCCACTCCATGGTGTAGGTATGAAAACTACCGACCATATCTGTCACCTGGGTGGTGCTGGTTATCTGATTGTTGCGTTTAAAATAATAGGCAGGAGTATGAACGGATAGATGGGCGATACCATCTCCCGAAAGTGGATGTGTTTCATAACCGACATTCTCTAAAATATCTATTTCCCCACAATATGGCCAGGAGCCCTCATCAACATAGCTATCTCCTAACAGCCATCCAGCGGCCCAATATCCTTTTTTGTCGGGAACACGAGCTCTAAATTCTATTTTCCCATACAAAAAGGAAACTTTACCTCTGGTAGTAAGCCGGGCCGAGGTCCATATATTTGTTTGTGCTTCTTTAAGGGCCTCTATGATGAGATTTCCTTCTTTTACTCTCGCATTTTTTTGATCTGCCTTGGTATAATATTGAATTTCGTCATTTCCCCACCCCCAATTGCCTACATCGAATACCCATTTTGAGGTATCTATCTCAGTTCCATTAAATTCATCAGACCAGACCATGGCCCAGTCTTGACCCTCCATGTGCTGGGTATAGGTTTGAGGTGAGGATTCATGAATGGACATCAATTCAAATGTTATTTTTTGAATCTTAGCCACACCCTTGATATGTAATTTAATCTTATGTGCACCGGCATTCAAGGGACTCCCATCTACAAGGCCATAACCAAGGTTTTTATCAAAGAAAATTTGGCCTGTAATCTTGTAGTGTCTTGCTTCTTTATTGTCTACATAATCTTCAAGATAAACAGTCGCATCGGAGTGATCGGAGCCATAAATTTTTACTTGATACCGTCCTGCTTGAGGGACGTTTAAATCAAAAATGATCCAACCCTGATTTGCCGTATCAAATTGTCCATCTTCCACTTTTACATCTGTTGATATTTCGGAATAGTTAGTTGTAGAGAGTGAGATGACGTCTACTTCTTGAAATTGGACCTCCTTTTCTTGACGCAATGATTTAGCGGTACAACCCATTAAAAAAATGAGAATAGGGGTAATTGATTTTAGAGTCATTTGATCAATGTGGTTTCAAGTTCCTCCAAGGATTTTCCTTTGGTTTCTGGTAATATTTTTAATAAGACAAAGAAGCCCACCGCAGCAATAGCACCAAAGATGAAGAAACTCATGGCGTTGCCTAAGTTTGATAACTCCCATGGAAATACAAGCTGTACGGCAGAGCTTATAAATGAATTAACGAAGGCAACAATGCCAATGGCAATTCCCCTGTATTTAATGGGATATAACTCAGACAATAAGACCCACATGACGGGTCCAAGTGAGAAAGCAAAGCAGGCGATAAATCCTAAAATACCTACAAGAACTAAAGTAGCATTTATTTGGGTGGCTGCCTCAAGAATAAGGCCGTCATTTTTAGAGTAAGTACTGTTTCCCAAGATAGTTTTCATTTCTTCCTTAAAGTCGACATCATTTTGGTATTCATTACCCGCAATAGGGATCAGGTTTTCTGACTTTTCGAATTTGAACTGATAAATATCTTGTAATTTGAGTTGATATGTAGCTTGACTAAAGCCAAAAGCACATAAAAGTAAACTTATGGCAATACCCGCTGTACCCACAAGCAGTAAGGGTCTTCTTCCTGCTCGATCAATTAAGTACATCGCAATAAAGGTGAAAAGGACAGTAACGGAACTTAATAGGATACCTGATGAAAAAGCAGCATCAGTACCTATACCCGTTTGTTTAAAAATAGAGGTAGCATAAAAATAAATGGCATTTATCCCTGTAATTTGCTGTAAAACACCTACTACCAATCCTACGATCATAATAAAACGTAAACTGGGTTTTAAAATATCGGTCCATTTGACTTGCTGTAATTCTTTATCTTTATCGATACTTTTTTCTATCGAAGATATTTCCTTCTCAGCCCTATTTTTACCGTGAATTTGATTTAGGACTTGTTTGGCTTCTATGTATTTATTTTTAAGATAAAGCCATCTGGGACTCCTTGGCACGAAGAATAATGCCAGAAAATAGAGTAGTGCTGGAAAGAGTTCTACGCCGAGCATCCACCTCCATACATTCTCATCATTCAAGAATAAATGCTCAGGGCTATTGTATTTATTGAAAAAATAATTACTCAAAAAAGCAGCAAAGAATCCCAAAACAATGTTTAACTGCTGTATAGAAACCAAAACTCCTCGATTTTCAGCTGTTGAAATTTCAGCGATATACATGGGTGCCAAAATTAAAGCAGCACCAAAGGCGAGCCCTCCAATCATTCTGGCCAGAGACAACATCTCATAGGTAATCGCATAAGCTGAGAGCAATGCCGATACGGCATAGAGGAAGGCAACCAATAAGAGTATTTTTTTTCGTCCCAAACGATCACTCAACCTCCCAGAAAAAATCATGGCGATCATGGCTGCCCAAGAAGGTGCACTGACCACCCATCCAATCTGCCCATCGGTTAAATTGAATTCAGGTCCGACGTAAGACATCACACCTGAAATAATACCCGCATCAAACCCAAATAAAAATCCCCCGAGAGAAACGACAAAGGAGATGAACAGTAATTTTTTTGACATATTTTTTTTAGATTATTGCGGGTTCTTTTTTTGGTTTATGTTCTACTTCCTATTAAAATAAAAGCTCAATTTATACAGAAATTAGTTTGGGATTGATTTTGAAACCCAACGACTTAATTTTTAATTGAAATTGTTTAGGTGCAAGGTTTTCATTAAATAGCAAGACAAACATCATCTTTGTAGAAATATTGCAGTTTTTAGATGAACTTTTAGTTGTTTTTTTAAGTTAATTCAAGGTATTATTGTTTGTATGAAAAAAGTTAACATAATTGGTTCTGGCTTTTCTTCTTTGTCTGCTGCGTGCTATTTGGCCAAGGACGGATTTGAGGTAGATGTATTTGAAAAAAACACATCAATAGGAGGAAGAGCTCGAAAGATGGTCAAAGAAGGATTTACTTTTGATATGGGCCCTAGCTGGTATTGGATGCCTGATGTTTTTGACAAGTTTTTTCAAGATTTTGGAAATAAAACCTCAGATTTCTATGAATTGAAACGCCTAGCCCCGGCCTATCGGGTTTATTTTGAAGATGGTACCTCAATAGATATTCCAGATTCATTAGAAGAAATTTTCAAAATATTTGAAAAAGAAGAAGTGGGAGCGGGTCACCTTTTAGCTAAATTTCTTGAAGATGCGGGCCATAATTATCGCATCGCTATTGAGAAATTGGTTTATAAACCAGGTATTTCTCCGCTTGAACTAGTGACCTTTGAAACTGTCAAGAAGCTAGATCAGTTTGTGGTGACCATTAGCCATCAAATAAGGAAACGTTTCAAGAATCCAAAGCTCATCAAAATTTTGGAATTCCCTGTGTTATTTTTGGGAGCTAAACCTCAAGATACGCCAGCCTTTTATAATTTTATGAATCATGCAGATTTTGTTTTGGGTACTTGGTATCCCATTGGAGGGATGTACAAAGTAGTGGAGGCCATGGAAACGTTGGCTTTATCGCTCGGTGTGAAAATGCATACAGGAAGTAATGTAGAAAAAATAGCTACAGAAAATGGTGTCGTAAATGGCCTGGTGATTGATGGAGTATTGATGGCCTCAGATATTGTGCTGAGTGGGGCAGATTATCATCACACAGAAACTTTATTGCCTAGTCATCTAAGGTCTTACAAAGAATCTTATTGGCAGAAAAAAACATTTGCTCCGTCCTCACTATTATTTTATGTTGGTTTTGATAAAAAACTGACTGGTATACTGCATCACATGTTATTTTTTGATACTGATTTTGAAGCTCATGCCAGTGAAATATATGATGATCCTAAATGGCCGAAGGCTCCTTTATTTTATGCCAGTTTTACGAGTCTGACGGATCCTTCAGTAGCTCCCGAGGGTAGAGAAAGTGGTTTTTTCCTCGTTCCTTTGGCACCTGACTTAGAAGATTCTGAAATCTTACGAGAAAAGTATTTTGATATAATACTCGCACGATTAGAAAAGCACACTAAGCAATCCATCAAAGCATTCATTTGCTTTAAGGAGTCCTATTGTCTCAATGATTTTAAGGAGGATTATAATTCTTATAAAGGAAATGCCTACGGATTGGCCAATACCTTATTCCAGACGGCCTTTTTAAGGCCGAAAATAATGAGTAAAAAAGCAAAAAATTTATATTTTACTGGACAACTAACCGTCCCAGGACCCGGCGTACCCCCTTCTTTGATCTCTGGTAAAATTGCGGCGGAGCTGATCTCTCAAAACACCAGTAAACAAGTATTAACATGACGTTGTTATACGATGAGCTGACCCAAGCGTGTAGCAAAGAAGTAACCCTAAAATACAGTACTTCCTTTTATAAGGCTGTAAACCTATTGTCTCCGACCATTCAACAAGACATTCATAACATTTATGGGTTTGTGAGATTTGCAGATGAAATTGTAGATACCTTTCATGAGCACAATCAAGAGGAATTACTTAAGCAATTTGAAGAAGATTTTTATGCGGCACTTAAAGTAGGAATTAGTTTAAATCCTATTCTCAATTCTTTTCAAAAAACGATACTTAAATATGACATTGACGTATCCTTAGTCGATGCTTTTATGCGAAGTATGAAAATGGATCTTTATAAATCGCAATATAGTACCAAGGAGGAGTATAAGCAATACATTTATGGATCTGCTGATGTGGTCGGCTTGATGTGTCTCAAAGTTTTTGTCGAAGGTGATCAGAGCTTGTATGAATCACTTAAAGACAGTGCCATGCGGTTGGGTTCAGCTTTTCAAAAAGTAAATTTCCTAAGAGATATTAAAAATGATCTAGATATGTTAAATCGCTCTTATTTTCCTCAAGTGGACTTGGAGAACTTAGATGAACCATCTAAAGACGTTATCATTAAAGAGATAGAGGAAGATTTTCAGGCAGCGAAAATCGGAATTGCACAGTTGCCTTTAGTTGCTAAATTAGGGGTCTATACCGCTTATTTATATTATTTCGAGCTTTTAATAAAGCTGAAAAAAACACCGTCATCAAGACTTTTGGAAACTAGAATAAGAGTGAATAATTTTATGAAATCTTATTTATTTTTTAAATCTTATGTAAAAGTTAAATTTAATTTCGTTTGAAACTCATTTTTATTTGGCTCACATTAATTCCATTGAGTATTCCTGATTTGAGTATCAGGATGGAATTTCACAGTCAAAAAATTACGCAGGCTTATTTAGATGCATTGCAATCAGATGCGCAATGGGATTTAAATCCTTTGGTCATGGCTTATGTAGGAGTCTCGGAGACCATGTTGGCAGAAAATGCTTTTTGGCCTCGAGAAAAATGGAATTATTTCAATAGTGGTAAAGAAAAAATTGAAAAGGCGATTGATCAAAACCAAGATAATCCAGAATTAAGATACCTCCGTCTGCTAGTTCAACTCAATGCACCTAGCTTTTTAAGCTATGATGAAAGTATTGAAACAGACTTGGAATTTTATATCAGTAATATTTTGAATTCAGGATTAAATATCACGTGGATTAAAAAATTTTGTGACAATTTATTAAATGGGAAACGTCTTTCTGATTTACAAAAGGGTCGGTTGAATGCTTTTTTACTTGATATAAATGATTAATTTTGAATAGCTAAAACATATTGGTCTCGATGAACATCATTGCTTTTGTAAGTACTTTCTTTTTTATGGAATTCGTAGCTTGGTTTGCCCATAAATACATCATGCATGGCCTATTTTGGAATCTTCATGAAGACCATCATACCAGAGAAAATGAGGTACACATTTTTGAACGGAATGACAGTTTCTTTTTGATTTTTGCTACCCCAAGTATGCTCTGCATCGTGTTAGGTTCCCATTTTTCTATTTTTTATCTTATGGCTATTGGCTTTGGTATCGCGGCTTATGGTCTTTGTTATTTTTTGGTGCATGACATCTTCATACATCAAAGAATTAAAATTTTCACTAGATCAAATAATGGTTATTTACGTGCCATACGTAAAGCCCATAAAATACATCATAAGAACCGGACGAAGGAGGAAGGTGAGTGCTTTGGTATGTTACTAGTCCCGCTCAAGTATTTCAAATCAGAGTGGAGCAAATGAGGCATTATTTATATTTGATAATAGATATTGCAACTATTTTTGTACCCTTTTTTTTTAGTTTTCATCCTCGTATAAAATTTCATAAGAAATGCAAAGCTTTTTTTCCTGCGATGGTCCTCAGTGGGTGTACTTACCTCAGCTGGGATATTTATTTTACTGTGCAAGGGATTTGGGGTTTTAACCCAGATTATCTCATGGCGCTGCGTATTTGGCAGTTGCCCATTGAAGAATTGCTCTTCTTTGTATGTATCCCTTTTGCTTGTGTTTTTTCTCATTACACATTGATAGCGATTTCTCCCCAGGGAGGATTGTCCAGAGGTATGACTAATCTTATCAGTGCTTTTTTAGCTCTGATTTTAGTCCTGATGATAGTGCTCTTTTTTGATAAAACCTACACTGCTTTCAATGCCTTTTTTACCTTAACCATCTTGATAGTCACCTTCATATCAAAGCCTAATTTGTTGAGGAGGTTTTATATCGCTTGGGGCCTACTTATATTGCCCTTTTTAATGGTTAACGGTGTGCTTACGGGTAGTTTAATTGATGCACCCATCGTTTGGTACAATGATGCTGAGAATTTAGGTATCCGAATTTTTACCATTCCAGTAGAGGATGTATTTTACGGCATGGGCTTGGTTTTGCTGAATATTTTATTGACCGAAACCTTTTTACCTAAAGCCTTAAAGTACAGAGCTCGTTAATCTTGATGCGATGCAAGGCCTATTTTATAGGTACTCAAGGCTCTTTCACGTGCCAATTTATGATCAACCATTGGGGGGACATAGTCAAAGGAATCTAATTCAGGGATCCATTTTTTGATATAAATTCCTTTGCCATCGAATTTTTGTTGTTGAGAAGTTGGATTAAATACCCTAAAATAAGGGGTAGCATCACAGCCCGTACCTGCCGACCATTGCCAGTTGCCGTTATTAGAAGAAAGCTCATAATCTAAAAGTTTTTGAGCAAAATAGGCTTCTCCCCAACGCCAATCAATGAGTAAATGCTTACAAAGAAAACTTGCAGTGACCATGCGCACGCGATTATGCATATATCCCGTGGCGTTCAATTGTCTCATACCCGCATCAACCATAGGATAACCCGTCTTACCTGCACACCATTTTTCAAATTCCTGTTGATCATTTCTCCAAACGATGCTGTTGTATTTAACCTTAAAGTTCTCAGTTATGACTCTTGGGAAATGGTAGATTATTTGCATGAAAAATTCACGCCAGATCAGTTCGCTTAAAAAGACCGCATCTGTTTCTTTAAGTGTACTGATGATTTTTCGGACACTGACACTCCCAAATCTCAAATGTGGACTCAGATAGCTCGTATTGTCGGTACTGGGTAAGTCTCTACTTTTGATGTATTCGCTCAGTGATGAGAGATCATAGGGCTTGACCTTCATGGTGGCAACTTTGAAATTCATACTACTCAAAGAGGGTAATACTTGAGTTTGTTTATAAAGGGCTTTGAAGTCGGAAGCTTCAGATGGTAACATTTCTTTGTTGAAATGAGAAAGCCATTTATTTTTATAGGGAGTAAAAACAGTATAGGGTTTGCCATCTGCCTTTAAAACTTCATTTTCTTCAAAAATGACCTGATCCTTGAAGGTATGTAAGGCAATACCATTTTCTGAGAGTAATGCGGTAATTTCTTGATCTCTTTTCCGCGCATAGGGTTCATAGTCTTTATTAATGAATACGGACGAGATATCGTAACTCTCTATCAAGGATTTCCAAACGATAATTGGACTACCAAACAAACATTGCACCCCACTTTCATATGAATGAAGGCTTGAGTTGATGTCTGTTAATAAATCATGAATAAAGCCCAATCGGGCATCTTGTTCTGGCAAATCGGACAAGATATCTTGATCAAATATAAATATGGGAAGTACTTGGTTACCTGATTTCAACGCTGCATGAAGCGCAGTGTTATCTTCAAGTCGAAGATCTCTTCGGAACCAAAAAATAGCAATTTTCATTTATTTTGTAAGGTTATTTAACATGCCTTTAAAGATAAAACCATGAAAGGGAAAAACAGCATACCAGTAAAGTCGACCCCAAACACCCTTGGGTCTGAAAGTAGCCGTTTGCTCCAAATAGGTTCCTTTAACTTTGAATTCTAACCAAGCTTCCCCGGGGAGTTTCATTTCAGCAAATAACAGTAATCGCCCTTCTTCTTTGTCTGCATATAAAACACGCC
Organism: Flammeovirgaceae bacterium UBA4465; assembly: GCA_905182375.1. GTDB lineage: Bacteria > Bacteroidota > Bacteroidia > Cytophagales > Cyclobacteriaceae > UBA4465. The sequence continues at coordinate 24,051 of CAJJBF010000012.1, read as the reverse complement.
AAAAATCTATGGCATCGCCGACATGGAGCGTATCTTCTTGTGTTCTACCTCTACGCAACCCAACACCCCCAAATAGTTTATCTATAAACCCCCGTAGCTTCCACAGTCCATTGGCATAATACCAACCTCTCTGACCTCCAATACGCCAAATACGATCAACACTTTCTTGCTTATTTGAGATTTGATGTGATCTTTGATCTCGAAAACACCCAAAGACGGGTACCTGAAGAAATTCTGAGATATTGAGATTAAATGCACTACTGATCAGAGAATCTTTCCAGCTGGATAAAATCCTATTTTCTACAATTTCTGACAGAGTTCTTTTGAGTGCTTCTTGATATTTGATGGGTTCAATATTTATAATTTTCAGTAATTCAAGGTCTCTACATACTACCTCAACTTTCATACTACTGACCAAGGCGGAAGCCAATTTGAAAGAGGTGGAAGTAACAAAGTAGAGCCAGTAAGAGGATAATTTTGGAGTCATTATGGGCACGGTAAAGATGAATCGTTTCAAGTTTCGAGCCTTTGCAAATCCTAAAAGTATTTCTTTGTAGGTCATGACTTCGGGACCTCCAATGTCAAAATTTTTATCATAGGTTTTCTCATTCCCTAAGGTTTTGACAAGACAATCTAGGACATTGTCAACTCCTATAGGTTGACATTTGGTGTTGAGCCATTTGGGGGTAATCATGAGGGGTAATTTTTCGACCAAGTCACGAATGATCTCAAAAGAAGCACTGCCCGAACCTATAATGATACCTGCACGTAAAGTGGTCAAAGGATAAGAACCTAAGCCCAATTCATGCTCGACCGTACGTCGCGATGATAAATGTGCTGACAATGAGTCTTCATTGGTAATTCCACTGAGGTAAACTACATGTTGCAGGTCTTTGTCTTTCATAATTTCACGAAAATGAATAGCAGATTGTTTCTCTAACTTTTCATAATCATGGTTGTTGGACATAGAATGCATCAGATAATAAGCTCCTTCAATGTCTTGGGGTATTTTTTCTAGAGACTTGAAATCCAAAAAATCAACTTCAATGACTTCTATTTGGTTTAAAATAGAGGCGGGTGCAGAAAATCTATTTTTGTCTCGAACGGTACAAACTATGTGATGGCCATGGTATATTAATTCGAGGAGCAGTCTTTTTCCAATGTAACCCGTTGCCCCTGTTAATAATATTTTCATGCTGAAAAGGTCAAATTTTCGTTTTTCTCGCGAGAAGCTTTTTGATGTCTTTTTCTAGCGCAATTGGGTTTGTATATGGGCCGTATCTTCGAAACGGACTTCCGTCATTGGTGATTAAAAATTTCGTGAAATTCCACTTGATTCGACTTCCAAATAACTCAGATAATTCACTTTTTAAGTATTTAAATACCGGATGTGCATTGGGGCCATTTACTTTTGTTTTTGACATCAATTGAAAGGTAACTCCGTATTTTAAGAGGCAGGAAGTCTCCATTGTTTCATTCGATTCAGGTTCTTGGGACATGAATTGATTACAAGGAAAGCCTAAAACGACGAGCCCTTGCGCTTGATAATCATGATATAATTTCTCAAGCTGTTTAAATTGTGGGGCCAATCCACAGCGTGTCGCTGTATTTACAATCAAAACTGTTTTGCCTTTGAATTGATCAAATTGCATCTCATCTCCAGCCGCATTTTTGGCTGCCAATTCATAAAACTTTGGCGTAAGTTTTGTAGGAGCTATTTTGGCAGTGATCATAGGTTACGCTATTTTTTTAAGTACCGAAGGACTTTTTATTTCAATATGCGTCGCTTTTAGCGTATGCATCAAGTTATATAAACCAAAAAAAGTCCGATTCACATAGATAAAATGTTTAGATCCTCGATTCCCATTGTATTTTCTTAATTCCGTTTTTTGAGCAAATTCTTGTGCCATGTTTGAGAGGGCATCAAAAAAGATTTTGTCTGAAAAGTCAAAATAATCGGTATGGAAGGGTTGAGTAAATAGGCTCAGCAGGTCATGAAATACTTCCTTGAAAAAATCAAGCTCCTTTTTTGAATCATCAGATCTTAAAATTTCGAGTTCATAAAGTTTCTTTTCAAATAGACTTCTATTATTTATATTTTCTTTCTCTGAGAGCGTGAAATAAGGGTAATAAAATTCATCAGGTAAACTTTTCATACAACCAAAATCAAGAGCGATGAGCTCTTGCTCTTTTGAGACCAAGAAATTGCCAGGATGTGGATCCGCATGCATTTTTCTTAAGACATGAATTTGATACATGTAGAAATCCCAAAGGGCTTGACCAATTTTATTGGCCAATACGGGGTCATTATTTTGAGAGGCAAATTCTGTCAGATGGAGTCCATTCATCCATTCCATGCTTATGATGCGATCGGTTGAATATTCTTTGTAGTATTCAGGGAACTTCATATTCGGAATGTGCTTGCATGCCTTTGCAATTTCAATACTTTGATCTACCTCAAGTATATAGTTGGTCTCATCGATGAGTTTTTCCTCTACTTCTTTAAAATACTTATCGGAATCTTTGCCCTTAATATTAAACATGCGAATAGCAATGGGCTTTATCAAAGACAAGTCGCTGCTGATACTTCCTGCAACCCCAGGATATTGAATTTTTACGGCTATTTTTTTTCCGTCTTTTTCAGCTTGATGTACTTGACCAATACTTGCGGCATTAACAGAAGTAGTATCAAACTTATCAAAAATTTCATGAGCAGATTTTCCGAAATATTTTCTAAAAGTTTTATTGACAAGTGCGGGCGATAATGGGGGTACAGAAAATTGTGAAAGGGAAAATTTTTCTACATATGCCGCAGGCATGATAGATTTTTCCATACTCAGCATTTGGGCTACCTTTAGCGCGCTACCTTTGAGATTTTTAAGGCCATCATAGATATCATTTGCATTGGCATTGTTTAATGTTTTTTTAGCTTGCTCTTGTTCTTGAGTAAGGCGGTTGCCGTAGTATTTGATGTAGTTAACACCTACTTTTGCTCCAGTCTTAACGATTTTGGTTGCTCGCTGAATTTTTGTTATTGGAATTTGATCGATCGTCTCCATTTAATTTTTCCCCATTATTTTCTCCTTAACAAAAAATTTACCTAAATCCAACAGACTTTTCAGTGGGGTGATATTCATTAGTTCAAAACTCGTTTTAACCGATTTCTCAATAAAAATATCTGTTTTTTCAAAAGAAGCACTGGCATCTTCCATCCAAAAATTAATGGTAAATAATAATTGTTGCCAAGAGAGTTCGGAGAGCCCTTTCTGCTTTACTTCTTCCAATTTTTCTTGTTTTAAATCCAATGTTTGGATATCCAATCCATCTACAAATTTCTTAAATAATTCTTTTAAACCGACCAATACGCCATTTGTCTTGAGACTAGCTTTGGTCGTGGAGAGGGTCATGATGACATAACTTCTATTGGCTTTCAGAACTTCAAAGAAGGTGAAGTAAAAGCTGAGTAGTTTATTTTGAGCGTCAAAATTTTGATACTCCTCATTTTTTTCAAGAAGTATCATGGTATTGTCAAAAAAGTTGCTGAAAATAGATTTTTCGAGCGATTCGAAGGTGCCAAAAAAGTTATAAAATTCAGCTTCGGTAAAACCATTGTCCTTGCCAAACTTGTAAACTGATTCGGGAGTGCTGCTGTGCTCTAGTACATGCTGCATGTACGCTGTGATGATGTCTTTTTGAGACTTATTTTTCTTCGCCATGTGTTTAAATTTAACTTGCTACAATATTAAACTCTTGGTTTACCGCTATGGTTCGGTAATCAAAAATTTCTTTAAGTTTATTTTCAATGATTAGGGTATTGGCTATCGCTCCAATGAAACCAAAGGGTGGGATATAGGTAATTAAATCAACCATTTTAACTCCTTTATTGTCAGGAATCAGTTTGTGCTGATGATGCCACATCTTATAAGGTCCCACTCTTTGTTCGTCGATAAAATAATCCATTTCTTTTACCTGAGTGATTTCTGTCATCCAGTTCATTCTTATGCCCAAAAGGGGACTTACTTTATAGGTAATGATCATGCCCGGGTACATCTTGACATTGTCATCTTTTGAAGTGATATTGAATCCCATCTCTTTGGGAGTGATTTTTTTAAGATTTGAGGGGGAAGAAATGAATCCCCACACTTGTTCGAGGTCAGCGGCAACGTGTTGTTCTACGGAAAATTGGTAAAATGCCATACTTAAATTTGAATGAATTAATGATATGTTTTTTTATGACCTAAAAAGCAATGCGCGTCTTTCTGTATAAAAGAAAGAACATATAATTTTAAACATAAAATTCTGCTAATTTGTTCACAGAAGCGCTGAATGTAAGAATTATTTTAGTTTTGAACTAAAATTTATTTTTTTCAGTTTTTACAATAATAATTATTTTTCTTTCGTAAATCACATTATGAGTACGTATTCGATGGCTCAAGTAGAAGCCTTATCAGGGATTAAAGCGCACACGCTGCGGATTTGGGAACGGCGCTACAGCTTTTTAAATCCTAGTCGTACTGAAACTAACATCAGATTTTTTTCAGATATTCAACTCATTCAATTAGTAAATTTCGGCATTCTACTCAGAAATGGACACAAAATATCCAAAGTTGAAAAAATGACTGACGATAAAATTCATGAGTTAGTAAATCAAATTTTAGCGCTTCCTGATCAAGATGTAGATCAGGAAAAAAAAGAGGACATACAATCCTTGACATTGGCTATGCTGACTATGGATGAAATGAAGTTTGACGAAATATTCAAGCTGCATGTCATTAGAAAAGGTTTACTGGGTACTGTCAGAGATTTAATTTATCCCTTTCTTCACCATATCGGTATTTTGTGGAATACACAAAAAACCATGCCTGCACAGGAACATTTTATCTCCTGCTTGATAAGGAAAAAAATCATCAGTGCCATTGATGCGATTCCACATCCTCCCGCCAATGCTAAAAAAATCGTTTTTTTCCTTCTTGAAGATGAGCACCATGAGGTAGGTCTTTTGTTGGCCTCCTTCATTGCTGCCGAAAGAGGATTTAAAGTGTATTATTTAGGTCAAAATGTTCCGGGGGAAAATATTCATGAAGTTTTAAGTATTGTAAATGCAGATTTCATAATGTCTATGTTTGTGGCACCAAAGGCAGACAAGACGGTAAGGCAAATTGAAAAAGTACTGGAAACTACTAAAACACCATTTTTGATTTCAGGCAATCCACAAAACTTTGTGTCGCTAATACAAAATGATCGGATCGTTCATCTTGCAAAGCCAGAATCATTAATAGATTTCTTAAACGATAATAGAGGGCGAACCCCATTGAATGGAAAATAAAGATCTGCAACAAATTAAGAAATTGAGACGAGGTTAGGCAAAGCTATCCTAACCAATTTTTCCTTATCCCAATAAAAAGGACAATTAAGAAAGTGTAGCCTATGAAAAAGGGAACAATGTATTCTTTCAATCCTAAAACGAGCATGAGACTGATAAGAAGTAATTGAAAGCCTAGGCCTAGGGTTGAGATCGCTGTCATAAACCAATTTGGAAATATTTTACCTTCAGCAGCATTTTTATCAAGCCGGTAAATAATTCTGTCAAAGTAACTGTAGAGTAGGTGATATATATAAAAAAGGCGCTGTACATTTTTCTGTTGTTCCCCTTTCATTGCGGTGGGCGCCTCACTTTCAATGATTCTGCTAGTGGTATCGCCTCCCAACTTGTTTCTGAGAATAACGTAATAATAATTATATAGTGTGCCTTGTAATTGCAATCCAAAAAAAGCGACTAAAGTGGTTGAAATGCGGGCATCAGAAGTTTTACATATGGCCATCATGATCAACAGATTCAGGGTAATATCAGCGATTGAATCAAAGTATCTACCTGTATAGGAAGGTGTTTTTTTAATTCTTGCTAGTTCGCCGTCTGCTGCATCAAGTATGGATTTGATGACTAGAAAAATAGCGGCCAAAACAAGAAAATCATTCAGGATACAATATATGGCAATTAGGCCACTCAAAATAAAAGTAAAGGTCACGTGAATAGGGGTGAAACTACTTTTTCTCAAGGACCCTGCGATGACCCTGGCGGCGGGTCTCCCATAGTCAGAGAGATCAACAAATTGATGTTGCTCGGGTAGTTTTGACATAATTGGGGATTACAAAAATTTAGGATAGTTATGAAAAAGAAACAAAATTTGATCAGATATTAATCTACAAAGATACTATCTGATCGGCAATCGAGTTTAGATTCTTTTTTTCAGTGAATATAATTCAAAATTGAATTGATCCAGCGAATTAGATGCGATCAGATATCTGCTGAATGAGCTGAATAAGTTGGGCCAAGGAATCAAAAACATAATATTTTCCTTGGAAACTGTGTCGATCATAAGAAGCGCCACTAGTGAACGCCTGAGTGGAAAAAGAGATTTGATTTTTAGGATCAAATGCGATTTTTACCTCTGAAGAAGAATAAAAAGTAGCACCAAAAGCCTTAATTCCTGATGATTCCCTTATCAGTCCCAACTCAATGAGCATACCTCCAATAAAATCAAGTTCTATTAGTAAATCCGAACGATCTTCATCCAGGGCACGTAAATACGTTCTAGCCAACAATTGATACATATCTGAGTAGCTTTTTTCAGCTAAAAAAGGGACATGTCCCATGATGTCGTGCCAGATATCCGGTTCGTCGCAATAGTCGAGTTCATCAGGTCTTCGCACAAACTGGGTCAAGGGCATTTGGTAATTACTAATCATGGTATACCATGATTTTTGATCTAGTATGACATTTTCATTTGTTTGTACAAAAGTGTAGCCCGTATAAGATTTTAAAGCTAGGGTTAATTGTTCGGCTTGGGGTCGTTTATTTTGATTTAAGCCCAGTTTTGAGAATCCAGAAATCCAAAGGGTTGAGATGGCATTTAAAGATTGTAAACTTTGAAAATGGATCTCAAATAATTGCTTCCAGTGGTCATCATCATGGACTAAATCAAAGGTACGCATGTCCTAAAAGTAGATGTTTTACTCCAAGTTAAATAGAATATTTAAAATGAGCGATCAAATACTTATTTAGACCTTTTCTAAAGGAAAATTTAAGCTTATTTTTTCTTATAAATTCTAATGATATACGATCGTTTGGATGGCTCGCGCGGGAATAGATGAGGCTATTTTCTGCGTTCCAACGTACATATTATAATCTATTTTGACGGCGCTATCGTTCATGATTACGGTAGCATATGAATCATCTGGATTGACGAAAGTAGTTGCTTGGAGAAAGCTTCTGCTACTGACTGTACTGACTCTTTTGGCACCTGGACGAATATATTTTGAAAAATGTCCAATATAATAATAAGTAGGTGTCAAAATAAGCTCATCGGTCTCTGTATCACCGTGGATAGGTGCAAAACAAAAGTTAGCCACATGATTAGGACCACCATTTTGATCTAAGAGTATGTTCCAATCGGTCCAGCCTGCTGTCCCTTGGTTAAAATCGTTGATCATAGAGTTGCCGTAGCGCTCAGCATTTGGCCAAAACTGATATTTATTGGCGTCAAAACTTTCATTGCAACCTTCGGTGAACATCAATTCCTTATTGGGAAATGATTCCTTAACCTTTCCTAAATTCTCAAATTTAGCGTCACTGCCGGTCCAGGTTTCATACCAATGGAATCCGGTACCCCACGCATATTTCGCAGCCTCTGGATCTCCTAATATTGTATTGGCTCGATTGGTAATGAGATCTCTGTTGTGATCCCAAACGATAATGTTTTTATCCCCTAATCCTTCTTTAGCCAAAATGGGCCCCAAGTAGTTTTTCAAAAAATCTCTTTCTTCTTGTGCAGTATAAATACAGGATTCCCAACGCTGTGTAGCCATAGGTTCATTTTGTATGGTTAGACCCCAAATGGGAATGTCAAGTGCCTCATAGGCTTTGATAAATTTGGCATAGTAATGTGCCCAAGATTCGTAAAATTCGGGCAGTAAACTACCTCCTTGAAGCATATTTCCATTGGTCTTCATAAACGCTGGAGGACTCCACGGACTTACATAAGTCAACAAAGCACCGCCTGCTTTGGTAATGGCTTTTTTAATCAGAGGTATCCGATAGGTCAAGTCTGGTGTGATATCAAAGGTTTTAAGGTCTGCATCACCTTCTTCTATATAAGTGTATGATTGCTCACTAAAGTCACAACTGTGAATCGTTGTCCTCAAGAGGCTGTATCTGATCCCGTTTTGCCCATAATAGGCTTCTAGTAAGAGCTCTTGTTTTTCAGGAGACAATTTTGCGAAAACTTCAGCCGACGCGTCAGTTATAGCGCCTCCGATACCTATCATCGTTTGAAAGGTTTTGTCAGGATTTATAAAAATAGATAATTCTGTTTCTAAGGGTTGCTTACCTTTTTTGAATTCCAATTCAGCAGTTTTTTGCAACCTTAGATTTGTATCTTTTGCTGTAGTGTAGATACGGGCAGAGGTGGGAACATATCGTCCAGTATCAGGTATATTTTTTTCAGTCATTGGAGGTGCATTATTTGAGGTACAACCAATACAAAAACCGATCGTAAAAACGAGGTATAATTTTTCAGCAATTAAATTCATAATTAAGATAATGATTCGGATTTTATTAAAAAATGAAGAATCTAAACTAGTCTAATTTCGACACAAAAGCTGCCGTTAAATCAAAAACTAATTCCTAATTATTTATTTAATTGGATTAAGAAGTGATCCGCGGTTGTATGCAATTCGTTTTTTCTCTCATCTGTCATTTTATCAAAAGTTTTTATAAGTAGACCTAATCGTGGATTTTTAATAAAAAACATGCGATGAACATCCATAAATCTCCAGAATAAGGCATCCCAGATCGGCTGCCAATCTCCTTTGGGATAATCACTCATCTTCATTAAGTAATTAGATCCACTGATGTAGGGTTTGGTTGCGAAAAGGCCCCCATCTGCAAATTGGCTCATGCCATAAACATTGGGAACCATGACCCAATCATAGGCATCTATAAATAATTCCATAAACCAACGATAGACCTCGTCTGGATCAAATTCACAAAGTACCATGAAATTTCCCAGGACCATCAGCCGCTCGATATGATGACAGTAACCTGTTTTTAAGATTTTATGAATGGTTTGATCGATGGGGTATATGCCGGTCGTACCGTTATAAAAGCTTGAGGGTATTTTTCGTTTGAACCCCCAGTAATTAGTAGATCGAGAAACAGAACCCTGGGAAATATACATGCCCCTTATAAATTCTCGCCAGCCCATTATTTGACGGATAAAGCCCTCCAACGAGTTTAATGGAATATCTACTTTTTTTGCATGAAGAAGCGCGGCATCAATGATGGACTTTGGTGAGATCAGTCCTGTGTTGAGCATCGGGGACAATACACTGTGATTCAAGAAGAGCTCATCTTTGACAATCGCATCTTCATAAGTACCAAACGCTTCGAATCGATGTTCAAAAAAGTCTTCTAACCATTTTTGTGTGGCAGGCCCATCAATCGGGTACAAAGGTTTTGGCGTAAGATTACCGGGATTCTTCGAATAATGCGTTTCAATATAGGTCAGGGCTTCACTCCAAAAGGAATTATTTAGGGGACTTTTAATGGTCGGTGGAAGTTTATTTTTAGGATATTTTTTCCTGTTTTCATCATCAAAACTCCATTTTCCACCGATGGGCTCATCTGCTGCATCGACTAAAATATGTTGTTTGATTCTAGATTGCTTATAAAAAGAAGTTTGAAAATACTTTTTTTTATGAGGACTAAAGAAGTCCCTAAGATCTGAACGAGTATTGATGAAAATAGGATTCTCGTAGAAGGTAAGTTTGATTTTTTGCTGTAGTGCAGCTTGTTTTATTCTTTTTTCTAACCAGTAATCGGTAGGGTCAACAAGATAGATGAGCTCTATTTTTTCGATAGAGAGCAGGCCCATTAAATGTCCTAAATCTGATCTTTGGTCACCTATTTCTATGTAATGCACCGTGAGGCCTCTAGACTCCAAGTAGCTGGCGTGTGCCTTCATGGTAGCTCGATGGTAGGCCAACTTCATTTTATGAAATTTATATTGTGAAAAGAACAAGGGCTCTTCGATCATATAAATATCATATCCATTCTCGTACAAGACATGTGTTTGAAAAAGTTGATGGGGAAATATAATGTTAATTCCTTTCATTTTTTTGGCTTCTGCAACGTTTGCTACAATAAATTACTTGGTCCCATGTAAGTCGCCATTTTTTTCGCCAGTTGAAGGAGCGTCCACAGACAGGGCATATTTTATGAGGTAAATTTTGTTTTTTTATCATTAAACTCAGGGGTTTTTTCCGCACGAGCATAAGGGAACTCGCCTACCTTTTTGAGTGCATAGTAGGCATTCAGTCCAGAGATACCAACACTGTCCGCAACACCTAAGTCAATATATCCTTCTATACTCAGAGAGGTGTCAGGAATGATTAAATGTAAGATTCTCCCAATTAACATGAGGGTATTACTGGATTTTATGGGGACACTTTCTTCGTGGATTAAGCCCATTTTCAATTTACTTTCTTTGACAAAAGGTGCTGTGAAATCTTTATGATACTCTTCGGTAAATCCACACTTCTGAAATTCAGAAACATTTTTTTCAAATTTAGCTGAGGTATAATGTGCTTGTTCAATGAAATCGGAAGGAATGTGGTTGATGGTGAATTGCTTATTTTCTGAAATGTTTTCATGGGTATGCCTGCGCACATTTTGATCAGGTCGTAAAATGAATCCAAGATAGGGAGGGTTACTGCCTAGATGCACGACAGAGCTGATGATGGCTAAGTTCGTTTGATCATTTTTGTCTTTGGTACCAATTAAGTTACCTGGCTTGATACCCGAGACTGAATTAATGATATTCAATCTTTTGACATGAGGCATTTTTTTAATACTAGATTCTGATAAATACATATTTATTGTTTTCTGACATGTGTTTTTAAAATTCTTTGACTTTCTTTTTTTACTTTTTGGCCTTTCCGGTGCCCCCAAATTTTTTCTCGAGCTATTTTTCCACTTTCCTCCAAATTTACGATAGGAAAGGGATAGTCAACGCCCATTTCAATACCATAACAAGATTGATCAAAATGATTCATTTTGTAAGGTTCGTGGATAAAGGGCGTAGGTACATTAAAGAGTTCAGGTACCCACTTTTTAATAAATACTCCCTCAGGGTCATGTTCGTAAGACTGTTTTACAGGGTTATAAATCCGGACTGTATTAATACCGGTCGTACCTGCTTGCATTTGAAATTGTGGATAATGAATGCCTGGTTCATAGTCAAGGAATAATTGGGCGAGATGATAGACGCCAGTTCTCCAATCTTGGTCTAGGTGATGGCATAACAAGGATACCAACATGGCACGCATACGAAAATTGATCCATCCCGTGGTATGAAGACACCTCATACAGGCATCTACCAATGGAAAACCGGTACGTCCCGATTGCCATGCGAGCAGATGGTTATTGTTTTCAACTCTTACTAGGGATTCGTAGCCCCTGTTGACACATAAAATCTCATAGTCACATTCTACTTCAAATTTTTGAATGAAATGGCAATGCCATTTGAGGCGTGTCATGAGACCCCCAAAAGCACGTTTATGTTTTTCAAAATCTGCGTGATCAGAGACATGATACATCGCCTGTTTGACACTCAAATTACCCCACGATAGGTAGGGAGAGATTCTTCCACAAGATTTTCTGCTTTCAAGGGGTTTAGAGATCATTTTATGATAATTTTTACCCCGATCATGGGTAAATGATATCAAGTATTTCCAAGCCTGCGTCTCACCAGCGGCTTGTAAATGCGGAGTAACTTCAAGAAATTTTGATGCTAAAGTGGGCGGTAAGGAAAACGGATGATTGAAGGGTGGCTGGTCGTTTTGAGTGAATATATTTTTGATGGGTGGAATGGCGATATCCTTGAGCCACACTTGATCCCAATTTTTCCGATTGTTCATCCCTCTTATGACCCCACCTTTTTGGAATTGATGCCAAAAAATGTTGTTTTTTTTTAAAATTTCCATCACTTTTTGATCTCTGCCCCAAGTCAGTTTGATACCTGATTCTTGATAGGAAAAGACCGATTTTAAATTAAAATGATTGAGCAGGAATTCAAAAAAAGGAGTCGCTTCGGTATAGAAAATTTGTATAGATCGATTGAAAACTTGGAGGGTTTTATTGGCATCGGCCAATGAGTGGTATATAAATTGTTGATGTCTTAATGAACTATCGGGATAATCAAGTAAAGAAGGCTCAAATAAATAAACGATGAGATAGGGAAGCTGGGCTTGCTCTGCAGCTTCAAGTGCTGCATGATCTTGTGTTCGGATATCTCTTTTTATCCAAACGAGGTTTACGGTTTTTTTTTTCTCTTTCACAAATGGTTCTTACATTTCTTCCAGAAAGCAAAAAAGGAGGGAAAATAGCCCTGCACATCAAACATCCAATCTCTCGCATCTTCAGTACCCACATAATGCGCATTTAGGGGATGCTCTTTATAAATAATATTTTGATTTGGATAGCTTTTACTTAAAGCCTCAAAGGAGCCGACATATACTTGTAAATTTTTAATATTTACCCCCAAGGCTTGCATGAATTGAATATTTTTTGGCGCGATGGGATATTGTTCGAAAATTTTAGGTTCTAGTAAAAGAACACGATTATAATCACCCTCGTGGCGCCAATTTGGATCTAGGTTATAATAGTTATAAACAAGTATAGGCTTACTCGGTGTTATGACCATTGTTTGAGATACTGGCAGTTCTGTTTTGAGTAGAGGCAACGTCGTTGGGACTAAAGCGGTGGGGCAGGGACGATTGACTAAAACATCATAATCGTAGTCCAAGAAGGTATTACGTTGATTAGTATTAAAAAATTTATTAATGTTCGCTTGATTTGCATAATATTTTTTTGACGCATTGCTACCCGCTACCCATTGCCAGCTCAAGGCATTGCTCGCCCAGTCTCCGTCCAATAAATGATAATACATCCATCGCGAAGGGGTCAACCAATGGCTTTTACCCATATTACAAATGACAGCGGCCGCGTACATGCGCATGTGATTGTGCATGTAGCCTACATCTTCCAATGCTTTGATCGCGCTATCTATGGCTTCGATTCTTGTTGACTTTGTCAATATAGCGATGGGAATTTCATAATGTTGAACCTCTTGTTGTTGACTTTTTAAGTCCGTATTTATTTCGGATTTTTTATGAATCCAAACTTGTTGCCAATAATCACGCCAAGCCAATTCTTGCACATATTTTTCAATGGTTTCAAAGGGATAATTCTCTTCCAACAAATAGTTAAAAACTGTTTTCGTAGAAATTACTCCTCTTGAGATGTAGGGAGATAAGTAAGTGACGGCCCCATCAACATAGTTTCTTGTATGACTATATTTCTCAGGAGCTATAGATTCTAGGCGCTGGTATATGTCGCTAAGCCGAGTAGGGAAAGAGATCATTTGACTTCCTGATTTATCGTTTTGATATTTTGTTATTTGAGATAGATCGTTGACGCGTGCATTTGAATCTCTGTATTTCAGAATTTCTTTTTTTGCTGTGTTTTTGGCTAGTACCCTGGTGTACCCGAGCCCTCCACAAATTAAAGCTAGATCTTTTTAGCCGCTTCCGCATGAGCGCAATGACTCCGCTTTCTGGAAGGGAAAATTGATAATTGATAGCTTCGAAAGGAGTGCGATCCTCCCAAGCCATTTCAATAATTCTATTCTCCTCGTTTGCAGAAAAAGAGAGGTTTATCATTTGCCTTCAGCAGCTTTAATGTTATTAAGTATTTCTTCCGCTTCGGCATGTTTTTGATCACTCAGCGAACGATTTGTTTTTGAAAGTTGGTGGGCATCCTTCAAAAGTTGTTCGTGTTTCTGATACAATTTTTGGAGAGGTGAAGTCTTTTTAAAAATATTAAACATATTATTTTGAATAACTATTGATTTCTTTTTAAACACAGGCGTGTTTATTAATGTTCCCGCGACACGTAAATGATTCGTTTTTTTTAAAATCAGGATCTGTTACTTTCATTCTTTGAAGGTATTACTTTTACAATAAATGTTCTAGGTTTAGGTTTGCTTACAATATTAACGACCCTAAAGTTTCACCATTTTAAATTTGATTCAAATTATCGAATTTCTTGTATGAGCTTCGAACAATTGTTAGAGAGGCTAAAAAATCAATCGTGATTTTTTAAATAAAAAAGATGAGAAATGAAAGGACTTATTATCGTTGAATATTTAAATTTTTTAGAGGTAGAGTACGATTATAATTTGGTAGATAAAGTGATAGAATCCTCGAACCTACCCGATGGTGGTGCCTTCACAACTGTAGGATCCTACCACTATTCTCAGATGTTTAACTTGGTTTCAAACACGAGTAGAATTACAGAAAGGACCATTGATGATTTATTTTTTGAATTTGGCAAATTCATATTTCAGGCGTTTGTTATGGACCATTCACAATTTTTTTCCTCAGCAAATTCTTCCTTTGATATATCCAGATCCTTAGACTAAAACTAGAATGCGTAGGAGGAAGCTGCTCCATAGATGATCCTGATTGTGAAGCTTATGGGAGTTAGGTTTCTTATTAATCTTAAGATCCCATAGCTTGATTTTCAATCGAAGCTAATCTTAGAATTTCCTCATACTCTTCAGCAGATAAATCACGACTAAAATAATGAATTGGATTCACTTTTATGCCATTTTTGATGACTTCATAATGCAAATGAGGTGCCGTGGATTTGCCCGAGTTCCCTGAATAACCAATGAGATCACCGCGCTTAACCCACTGACTTTTTTTTACTAATATTTTGTCTAAATGACCATATTTAGTTTGAAACCCAAAATCATGGTCAATATGAACTTGTTTTCCATAACCACTCAAAGAGCTTTTGGTATATTTAATTTTACCGTCTCCAGTAGCATGCACGGGATTACCCACTTCTAATGAGAAATCTACGCCGGTATGTTTTCTCCTTGTTTTGAGGTATGGATCGATGCGGTATCCAAAGCCCGAAGAGAGACGCTTCAATTCTTCATTGGATACTGGCTGAATGGCAGGAAGTGCGTCTAATGATGCTTTAGCCAGAGCGTCATCTACTTCATTTGTAATGTATACATTTCCAAAAGCACCAAACCCAATAGTTCTAGTATTTCCTCCATAGCTACCTTTTGTTACTGAAAACAAAATATAGTTGTCTACAGTGATCATTTGATCAACGATTTTGTCTATAAATGTACCTGCAAACATCATCCCTAATGTACTACCCGCATTTTCCCACTCATTATCAGATACGGAGACACCCCCCTGTTGAGTAGCTTTTTGAAGTCTACTTTCAATGGCTTCTTTGTGTCTATCGGTGTTTGGATTTGTTAGAGCCGCAATAGTCAGTAAAACTCCAATGATTAACAGTGCTATTTGATTTTTTTTCATTTTGTGATCCTTATAATCTGTAAGTTCTTCCGATTTGGTGATATCTTCATCCATGTCATCACTATTTTTTTTCTCAGATATTCTTTCAGGACCCTTGCTTATAAAAAAATTAGCTATAACTACACTGCTACCTATTGATATTACTGTGGCTAAAAAGGTTTCTATATTACTCACCAATCGTCTTCTTCTTTTGACAGAAGACTTGACCACTTTAGGATCAATATTTTAATACCCATGACTGCTCATCGAATTCATCTTTGTATTTATCCAGTCCAATATTCGATATAATTTCATCATCTACGACCTTTAAATAGATCCTCCGAGTTGGAATAAAGAAAATCTTGTTGTCAAAGGTTTCATATTCGAGAGCTACCATCGTAAGTTTACTCGTGCTAAAAGGTGGGATGATGGTAACATTTGACCCCGATAAAATCAATTTTTTAGCATAATCGAAAGCCAAGTCATTATCTAAAAAACTAGCCACAATTAAATAATATTTATCCAATGGCTGACTTATTTCGGATATCACTCCAATTGCCCTTGGTGTAGATTCCAGTTCAGGAGGATCTGCCTTAATTTCAGGTTCAATGACTTCTTCAATGATGGGTTCAGGTATTATTTCTTTTTTAACTTCAGCTTTAATGACTGAATCACCTAGCATTAATGCAGTCGGTTTGGGGTCCTCAGTCATGTTCAATAAAGTAATACCGATAACAACGGCAAATAACAAGAGTAGCATTAAATAATTTTTCATAATGCAATGTGGAAAGGTCGAAGGTTTTACCGCTAAGTGGAGTGTGGCAATTTAATCTTTTTTTTAAATAGGCACAAAAAAACTCCTGAGACACCACACCTTAGGAGTTTTATACACAAATCATTCATATGACAATTACCGCTACTAAAACGGTTACAGTCTTGACCAAAACTTTTTGTCGAATTAAAACGATGGACATTCCTTTTATGCCCATATCTAAAATCAAGGATCACTCTCACCTCAACACCTCATGAAATATCTCCCTCTCTAATACCTCAAAATAAGCCTCAAATTCCTCCAATATCACCTCTTTAGAAAAACACTCGCAAGTACTGTTAATCTCTTGAACTAAGAGTGGGCAATTACTTTCTTGGTTTTATAAACGTATTCATAAAGCGAATTTTACTCCCTTCAAATGCAATAGCTTCTTGATACCTTATTCCAACATCATTTATAGTTTGGCTATCCCAAATTAAAACCCATTCCTCCCCTTCTTTTGTTTTTACGCAGAAATGAACAGCAGAACTATAATCTGTAACTGTGGCAGAAGATGACCAAAAATCGGTTAAATAATATACTACACTATCTTTTCCTTCTATCCTATCCCCATCTGGAAGACTCCACACAACATCATCGGTAAAGTAACTTGATAAATTATCTAATTTTTTTTCCTGACAATTTTTAAGCAGATTTTGAAATTTTACAACAAGTTCTGGATTACCCATTGTAAAGTCTTGAGAATATGTAGCTTGAAAAAGATAATTAGGGTTATCTGGAGCTGTTAGTTGGGTATTTTGATTTTCTGTACACGAGATTAAAATAGCCGTCAATAAGGTTAGAGTAATATTTTTCATTGTTTAACTAAATATTTGGTTAATAAATAATTTTATTTTGGCAATATAAAAAAAACTCCTGAGACACCACACTCCAAGAGTTTATACGCAAATTATTCAAGTCTTGACCAAACTTGCTGTCGAATTAAAATGTTGGACATTCCTTTTATGCCTTTATTTAAAACAAAAGATCACCTCAACATCTCATGAAATACCTCCCTCTCTAACACCTCAAAATAAGCCCCAAACTCCTCTAATATCACCTCTTTAGAAAAACACTCGCAAGTACTATTAACTTCCTTTAAAACGGCTGTATGCATTCCAGATTTAAGTACTCCAACTCTATAGTAATCCTTAGCCTTATTACTTACTTTGAGCTTACCATGCGCTCGCTTTTTGTGCGTTCCTTTGACTAGGATAAAGTCATGATCTCCTTGTTCGATAAAGCCTGAATCTTTTAGTTTTTTCATAGCGAGAATGATCAGACTACCACAGGGATTAAGACCAAATCTAAGCTCCAGTCCAATAACATTAGTGATCTCCGATTCATCTGCTTAAAGAAAGCCAGCAGTACTACAATGTGCTTCTAGGAAACAGTAGATCAGCTTGGTTTCCTTGGACAGCTGTTTTGAAGGTGTGGTCATTCCATTTAAGGGTGTCTAATCTCATGTAATTTGTTTCTTACAAAGATATAGAGGAGGTAGGGGAAGTACCTTTAATGGTTTAAGATAAAATAGGCTCTTTTACAATTTTCCAACCTTATGAAGATTAAACCCCCTTTTGCTACTTTTTGTTCGAAGACTCATTTCAAAAAAAAAAATTTGAAAATAATAACAAATCCTACAAAGTGGCTAAGAGTTTACTTCTGTCTCTCTTCCATTAGATAATCATACAAATGTTGATAACTGGACCCTGCCGTACTATAAAAATCAATAAAGTGTTCATCCATATCAGGTTTTCGGTTACCAAAAGTCATCAACAAATTGCCATTGAATTGAATACTTCTTGTAAAGACTTCAATCCTATCAATTTTTTTACAGTTAATTAAAAGATCTTCACAATTTTCATTGAAGCCAATTCGAACAATGTCATTAACGAGTTCATCTCTATTAGGAAAAGTATTATAAAGAGCCTTTAAAGCCTTCTGGTAAACTACTGGATTTGAATAAATTGCTTCCCAATAAACATCCTCTTTTACTTTCTCAAAAGGCAATTTATGTTGAATGAATTCACGCTCTAATCTATCTAATGATTGCCACAGAACACCCCTATAGGTTGGGTTATCATGGAAATAATCAATCTCAGAGTTCACTAAAACATTCCATGAAATTCTTATATAACTATCTTCTGCTTCAACCAGAGTGGTCTCTACTATGTTGTGATATGAGTTACAATCTATGACTAGAAAAATCTTATCATCATACTTCACTAACATATAATCCTTATTAGTTACACAGCAATCTTTCATTTTCATTAAAGGAATTTTAAACTTTTGTTCGCAAGCTTGTTTTAACGTCCTTTCTAGAGATTTATCCATTCATTAATTAATTAGATCCTTATTTGTCCAAACCTATATAGTTCGCATGAAACTCAAGAGAAAAAAGTATATTCAAATAATTAGAATCCAAGTCCTGAGGTTCTCATAGGTTGCGCGATGTTAGAGAAGAATTAATTTTATTGAGGGGCAATCTAAGAAGATAAATCTCATAAGCAGTATTAAGAATCTTTTCATATTTCAAAAGTAATCAAAACGGATAATTAACCTCCGCTTAAATAAGCCTCAAACTCATCCAACTTTTCTACCTATTTTTGAAAAGTAAAAAAAAGTACCCTGATCAACTTTAAAGGGCTATTAAAAGTAATTAAGATTTTTGATCAATAATAAAGACTTAATAAATTTTATATATTTAAGGATATGAAAAAACTATTCATTCTTTTATTATTAATTCCATTATTTTCTGTTGGCCAGAATAGCCCTCAAATATCAAAAGATATAATCTATTACGGAAAGGATTTTTTCGGATTAGAAGGTACTGTTATTCCAGATTCTCTCAAAGAAAATCGCTATGATAGATTACCTTTTTCATATAAAAATATAGTTCGAGATTCGTTGTGGGAATTATCAAAAGCGTCTGCAGGAATGTCTATTCGGTTTTTTTCTAATTCAAAAAGTATTAGTGTAAAATGGACACTTTTAAATGATTTTAAAATGAATCATATGGCTGAAACTGGTATTAAAGGTGTTGATTTATATTTTAAAAATAAAAACAACTGGCAATATCTAAATACTGGCCGTCCAGAGGGTATTAAAAACGAGTCCTCTTTAATAGATAATATGTCTATTGAAATGCGGGAGTTTAAAATATTTTTACCCCTTTATGATGGTATTTCAAATATTGAAGTGGGAATTGATTCAAAGAGTATTATTGAAAAACCTATAAGGAATGGTAACAAACCAATAATTTTTTACGGAACTAGCATCACGCAAGGTGGTTGTGCTTCTCGTCCAGGAATGGCACATACCAATATTATTTCAAGGAAATTAAATATTGATTGTATAAACTTTGGTTTTAGTGGAAATGGAAGGATGGAACAGTCAATAGCTAAATTGATATCAGATTTGGATCCTCTTTTCTACGTAATTGAATGTATGCCAAATATGATTAATGCTGAAAATATAACGAATAAAACCATTCCTTTAGTAAATACGATACGAGATAAAAATCCTGAAACTCCTATTATTTTGGTCGAAAACTTTATTTCTGAGCCTTCAGTTTTAGATAAAAAAGGCAAAGAGTGGATTGAAAAAATGAATAGAGCTCTTAAAAATGAATATGAAAAAATGATTGAAAATGGGTACAATAATCTGTTTTATGTTAATAGTAAAAATGCCACAGGCAATGATCATGAAGCTACAGTTGACGGAGTGCATTTTACGGATTTAGGATTTTTAAGGTATGCAGATTTTTTGATAGATAGGTTTGACGAGTTTAAGCTGATAAACAAAAATTAACTTCTCCTAAAAGAGTACCAAATAATAATATTTGCATTGTATTACTCAATATTCTTAACTAGCGAAAATCATCTCGACTCCTAGCGATTTATTCTCATCCGCAGGTATTGCTCTAGTCTAATTTAATTTTGTGTAATGGATTTAAGCTGCGTACAAGTTAAGAGGATATACAAGAAGAAAAATCACAAGTTCTCTGTAGGTGTGTATCAGTGGATTCAACTGGGCACATGTTTGCCGATATGAAGTTGAAAGGGGGGCTGCTCCATTGATGATCTTGGGTGTGAAGCCTGTGGGTCTTAAATCACCAATCGTCTTCTTCTTTTGACAGAAGACTTGACCACTTTAGGATCAATATTTTAATACCCATAACTGCTCATCGAATTCATCTTTGTATTTATCCAGTCCAATATTCGCTTTGTCAAGGGTTTCATATTCGAGGAGAGCTACCCTCGTAAGTTTACTCGTGCTAAAAGGTGGGATGATGATAACATTTGACCCCGATAAAATCAATTTTTCAGCATAATCGAAGGCCAAGTCATTGTCTAAAAAACTAGCCACAATTAAATAATATTTATCCAATGGCTGACCTTTTACGGATATCGCTCCAATTGCTTTTAGTGCAGACTCCAGGTCAGGGGGATCTGTCTTAATTTCAGGTTCAATGACTTCTTCAATGACGGGTTCAGGTATTATTTCTTTTTTTACCTCTTTTTTAACTTCAGCTTTAATGGTCGGTTTGGGGTCCTCAGTCATACTCAATAAAGTAATACCGATAACAGAGGCAAATAACAAGAGTAGCATTAAAGAATTTCTCATAATGCAATGTTGGAAGTTTGAAGGTTTTTACAGCTTAAATTGTTAATCAATTTAATACTTTTTTAAACAACCACAAAAAACTTCTGAGACACCACACCACAGGAGCTTTACACAAATCATTTATATGACAATATCGACTGTCAAAATTACTACATTCTCGACCAAAACTTTTTGTCGAATTAAAACGATGGACATTCCTTTATGCCTTGATCTAAAATCAACGAATCCTCACCTCAACACCTCATGAAATACCTCCCTTTCTAACACATCAAAATAAGCCTCAAACGCCTCCTGGTAAGTTCTAAACTTACTTTGTTCGCATTTATAATAAAAAATTATTACTATTACATCGTAAAACAACACTTTAAAACACGTTTAGATGAAAAAATATATTTTACCATTAGTAGTTGGGTATGTATCTGTTGCTGCACTAGCAGGGATTGTGGTAGTGCCCCTTTATTTCAATCCGACAACAGCTGCACTGCACGAAGCTTTTCCTGTTGCTTATTATGCCGAACCACTTCTTTGGGCTGGATTTACTGCTGGATTATTGCAAACTTTATTACAGGTAATAATTTGGGATAAAATGGGCTTTAGAACGATTAAAGATGGGGCTCTAAATGGAATTTGGTTAGGAGCTGTATTAGCAGGGATTCAAAGTTTGAATGAAGCTTCTCAATATGCTGTATATAACGCTGCTGGTCAAGCATTTACTAACGTTATAATCTTTATGGTATTTACTGCCATCAGTGGTGGGGCAATTGCTTGGGCTTTTGCCAGAGGAGAGAAAAGTAATGCATAAATGATATCTTGAAAGCGTATTTTTTTTCTGAACTTAATGAAAGGAATCCAAAAGTTACATTGATAAAGGCTCAAAAGTGTATCTTTTTGACATAAAATTATGCCCGAAATGGAGGAGGGCTCGTTATTTTTAACTAAAATCATTTAATAAATAAAATTATGAAAAAGATTTCATACTTACTCACTTTTATACTTCTTACATTTTTTATACTTCTTACATTAATGAGCTGTCAGCCTGTTGAAAACCAAGAAGCTGCCGTAGTCACTCCCAATATGGAATTTGGGGGATGGTCGGGGACAGCTGATGATCACAGCAAAGAAGCCCTCTTGACTAGGGAATTGATGGAAAAATACATTGCAAATAAATTTGATGATGTGGCTTATATGATGTCAGAAGATGGCAATTTTTTCTTTAATACCGACAAAGTAACTAAAGCTGAATGGTTAGGTGCAGCATCAAGACATCATAGTTTATTTGCAAATATTTCTAACAATAAAATTCAGCCAGCAAATGTTACATCAGCGACCTTTGAAAACGGATCGGTATGGTCTATGGCTTGGTTTGTTTGGACAGGAACAGGAAAAATTACTGGTACCGAAGTGCAAATTAATGTACACCATGCTTTCCGATTTGAGGATGAAAAAATAGTAGATGCGTATCACTTTTTCGATCCCACCTTGCTTAATAATGAAATGTTAGCATCTTCAAAATAGAATCAAAACGCTATTAAAAAGACCCTGATAATGAGGCTTATGGGTCATAAAAAACTCCTGAGATAGGATGACTCAGGAGTTAAATTTTTTTCTCTTAAAAAAATTCATAGTTCTAAAATTAATAATTCATTTTTATCTTAAATTTTAATCAATAACCATATGAAAAAAATAATTTTTTTAGCATTTTTTTTAACTGCAGGAGTCAGTTACGCTCAAGATTTGAAATGGGATCCAAAAACAACTTTTGATGGTGTATTTGATATTGATGCCATTCATACTAAAGATGGCATTAATTATGAGCTTTCTGCTTCAGGTGACGCAGGACCTTACGGCAAAGCTTATATCTCCTATACATTCACAAATTATAACAATAGCATGACTAATGGAGAGTTCACTGGCTTTGCATGGACACAGACGGGAGAGAATATTATGAAAGCTACTTTGCAAGGCGTTTTTAAAAAAGAGGGTAAAATTTTTAAAATGTATTCCTTTGATAACACCACAGATAATGACAAAATCATGGTTGTTACGGGGATAGCAGATTTCGTGGAGCAAACAATCAAATTTAAAGTGGCAACCATTGAAGAATGAAATAGATGAAAAGATAAAAAAACTCCTGAGACACCACAACTCCTGGCGTTTAATGCACAAGCTAATAATTTAATGACAAGAGAATT
Organism: Flammeovirgaceae bacterium UBA4465; assembly: GCA_905182375.1. Lineage (GTDB taxonomy): Bacteria > Bacteroidota > Bacteroidia > Cytophagales > Cyclobacteriaceae > UBA4465. The sequence continues at coordinate 984 of CAJJBF010000012.1, read as the reverse complement.
ACTAAATGTTGTGACAATTTTATAAAAAAATTGAGACTGTCTTATGCTTTAGAATAGGCACAAAAAAACTACACGACAAATTGCTAAATCAGTAGTTATAGGATATTCACTAAATTCTTAAAAGTCTTTAATTGATGATCCTGAGTGTGAAGCTTGTGTGTCATAAAAAAAGGGCAATCAAAACAGAAAGAGAGAAGCCTGCTTATCATGCCCTTAAAAACCAACTAAAAACTAAAAACTTATATGAAATCTCAAAATTGATAAGGATGGATCGTTTTTCACTTTAAATTCTCATAAAGAATGTTAAAATGGCTTCTTAAATAAGTTCATAATAAAAATATTTAGTTTACTATTCTTTACAAATCTTAATTAAAGTCTAGCACAATTCTCATCCACATTCCCGATAAAGAATTTCCTGGGTCATCTTCGGTACTCAAAATAGGAAAATTATAAACAGCCGATGTCATCCCTGTGCTTTCATTGGTAAAGACACTTACACCTAGTTCACCTGCATATGAATATTCTCTATCCTGTGATTGGCTAAACACATCAATATCACTCATTCGCACATATTCACCATTGTAATTCATATCAATACCAATAACATCTTTTCCTGTAAACGTATGGGTTGCATTTGTAGCGGAGCCATTCGAGTACAATTGGTTCAGTGTTTACCCAATCACAGTTAGGACGATCATTACAAAGGAACACTTGGGTAATCTCGAAGTCATCCATGTTGCAATCATCGCAAAGAACCATTTGCCCTTCCTCCATCTTAAAAACGGTTGATTCCCAATTATCCGATACCTCATTGGATATCCTTTTTATTTCACCTGTTTGAGGTAGATAAGACCCTGCATCCGCTTGAGCAAAATTTCTCATTGTTACGACAGCCGTCTCTCCCTCAATCATGTTATCCTCTGAACAACTCGCAAGGTAGAAACTAGCAAAAAGGATTAATACACTTTTTAATTTCAATAAATT
>CAJJBF010000011.1 GCA_905182375.1 Flammeovirgaceae bacterium UBA4465 | reverse complement strand
GGCTTTTTATTTCTGTCAAAGGTTTAAAAAACCACTCATTAAGGATTTTTTAAAATGAAATCTGCCAATTCCTCTACCATTTTACGGCTCCCACAATAAAAAGCGACCCGCTGATGTAATGATGTTGGTTTTATACTCATAATTCGCTTTTCTCCATTAATGGCTTTCCCTCCTGCTTGCTCCGCAATAAAAGCCATTGGATTACATTCATATAGCAAACGAAGTTTTCCACTCGGATTCTTAGCCGTTTCTGGATACAAGTAAATACCTCCCTTAATCATATTACGATGGTAATCTGATACAAGAGAACCAATGTATCTCGAGGTATAAGGACGATCTTCTGATTCCATTTGACAGTACTTAATATAATTTTTTACACCCAATGGGAAATGAATATAATTTCCTTCATTGATAGCATAAATAGATCCATTTTTCGGATAAATCATGTCGGGATGCGACAAACAAAATGTCGCCAAATGCTGGATTTAAGGTAAAGCCATTCACTCCATTTCCAGTAGTATAAACCAACATGGTTGAGGTACCATAGATCACATATCCCGCCGCCACCTGCTGATCTCCTGCTTGCAAAAAGTCTGCTTCAATGACAGGGGTTCCCAAAGGAGTCATACGTCGGTAAATTGAAAAGATCGTCCCTACAGAGACATTCACATCAATGTTAGAAGAACCATCAAATGTTCCAATATCAGTAATATATTTGTTTTGATTTTTTTTTTCCATACTATTTACTCGGATGAAATGCTCTTCTTATTCACTGGCAATGCCACAAACAATATTCCTATTTGTTAAAGTTTATATAAATATTTTATGTGCGTAAATGTCAAGCTTTTGCTGCTCCTCTCCTTGGGTATTTAGAAGATGCTAAAAAATATTTTGGAATAAACCCAGAGGATTTAAACATTACTACAGAGGGAAATAAACTTAATGCACCCGCCTTTCTCTCGATATGTAAACAAATGATGGATAAATTTCCAAAAGCCAAAAAAGTAATAACAACGTTACGAGGTTCGACATCAACTTCTCATAATTCATGGTCTGGAATCATGTATGACGGAATTAAAATGTACGTATCTCAAAAATATCAAATTACTGATATAGTAGCCGAGGCTCAGGCTCCTATGGTGTAGTTGGTCTGATATACGGTTTGCTGACTCTGCCAGAAAACAATCAAAAAGCACTTGATTTTGCAGTGGCAGCTTCAGCATTAAAGCATACGATAAAAGGAGATGCCTCAGGACGTGTTTCTCGTTGAAAACTATTAAAAACAAAATATGGCACGATTTTCAAGAATTAAAGTAGTTTTGACAATGCAAGAAACTGGAATAATACCAGTCTTTTATCATGAAGATTTTCAGGTCTGTAAAAAAATATTGACGACCTGCTATGATAATGGTATTAGAGTTTTTGAATTTACAAATAGAGGTGAATTCGCTCATGAAATTTTTGCTGCTTTAAATAAATATGCAACTGCTGAACTTCCTGATATGATCTTAGGGGGAGGATCTATTTTAGATGTTGGCACTACATCGTTATATATTCAAAACGGGGCAAATTTCATTGTTTCCCCCATTTTAAACCCTGAAATGGCTAAAGTGTGTAACCGTAGAAAAATTTCTTGGTCTCCAGGTTGTGGATCGCTAACTGAAATCTCTTTTGCCGAAGAATTGGGTTCAGAAATAGTTAAAATATTCCCTGGTGCTCAAGTTGGCGGACCTTCTTTCATCAAAGCTATAAAAGGTCCTATGCCATGGTCCAACATCATGCCAACAGGCGGTGTTGAACCTTCCGAATCTAATCTCAAAGAATGGTTTGAGGCAGGTGCTTATTGTGTAGGGATGGGTTCAAAGCTCTTCACAAAAAATAAAGATGGTACTTTCGCCTATGAAAAAATAGCTGAAAATATTCAAATATCATTTCCCGTTCTTGAGGAGATAAGGTCAAAAAATGATTAATTACGTCATTAAAGCCAATTAGTTAAATAACATCATTTCATATTCATATTTTCTTGAACCTAAAACTAAGCGCTAATCTTTGTTCTTGACGTATTTTTCCAACCATTGATCTTGTTCCCAAAGCAAATGGAGAATATTCTCTTTAGCTCTATATCCATGACTCTCTTTGGGTAGGAGAACCAAACGAACCTTTGCACCCAGTCCTTTTAGCGCATTAAAATATCGAATACTTTGCATAGGATAAGTACCCGAATTATTGTCTGCCTCACCATGTGTCAGCAACAAGGGTGTTTTCATTTTATCCGCATGCATAAAAGGTGACATATTGTAATAAATCTCAGGTGCTTCCCAATAACTGCGTTGCTCACTTTGAAAGCCAAAAGGCGTCAATGTTCGGTTATAAGCTCCACTTCTAGCGATCCCGGCAGCAAATAGATCAGAATGGGAAAGTAAATTAGCAACCATAAAGGCACCATAACTGTGCCCCCCGACCGCAACACGATTTCTATCGATATAGCCCAGTGAGTCAGCGGCATCTATAGCGGCTTGAGCGTTACCTACCAATTGATTGATGAATGTATCGTTGGGCTCGGTATTCCCCACTCCCAGAATAGGAAAAGAAGCCCTATCCAAAATCACATATCCTTTGGTCACCCAATAAATCGGTGAACCATAATAGGGAGATGTAAAGGTATTGGGATTACTCGTTTTTTGTGCAGCGCTTGATGGGTCTTTGAATTCTCTTGGGTAGGCCCAAAGTATCATGGGCATTTTTTCTTTTTTCACCTTATCGTAGCCCACCGGTAGATACAATGTAGCTGATAACTCTAATCCATCGGCTCTCTTGTATGAGATCACTTCTTTATGAATATCCTTTATACTGAGAAATGGATTTTCAAATTGGGTCATTTGTTTAAGATCGCCTTGGTCAAAATCTCTCATGAAATAATTGGGATAGTCGTTGGGTGATTCTAAACGCACTAAAAGCTGATTTTTCATAATATCATAATCAATGAATCGTTCAAATTTATTTTTATACTCAGATTGATACAATCGCTTTTTTGTTTTTAATTTGAGATTTATCTCATCTAAAAAGGGAAATTGACCCTCGTGAGAAAAGCCATCACCTTTTAAATAAGCTCGACTCCCTTTCAGCGCTAAAACCGACTTACCTAGCTTATTTTTTCTAGTAATAAAGCTCCCTGGATCATTGTATACATCCTGATAATTTTGGTCAAAAAGCAGATCGATCCCTCCATCTGAAAGTGAGGGATTAAATAAATAGGTTTTTTTATTTCGTGTATTCCACCAATAGTCATAAGCAATTGCCAAATTTTTATTTCCCCATATAATGCTAGAAAATCTGTTTTGAGTCTTTAGCATACTCCTAGGTCTTTCATTGAACGGTGCTTCTAACTGAAAAACTTCATCTCGAAATGCCACTAGACTATCAGGATTACCCCCATCAAGTGCTTTCACAAAAACTAAACTGGCCGATTGATCATTTCTCCATCTAAAACTCCTCTTTCCCGAGGGTACAGCCATAAAACCTTGTGGTAAATTTTCCATCAAAGGTGTCTCCACTACTGTACTAACCAATTCTCCTTCTTTTGTATAAATGATACGCATAGAGGGGAATCTACTGTTGGGAACTAAATAAGAAAAAGGCCTTTTAATAGCAGAAATCATGATGTATTCACCATCAGGTGAAAACCTTATGTCTTGGTACATAGCGCTTCCAAGCCATGGTACCGAAGACCCTTTCAAAGACACTTTATGCAGCACTGAGAGCGCCAATTGCTCAAAATTATGTTCATCATTTTTATTTTTCAACAAATCTTGATAGGTTCTGTTAGGTGCTTCTTCGCCATCACTTACCGAAACAGTAGGTCCAGAAGGAATGGCAAACTTAGGGTTGATCAATGCTGCTCTATCTTTAGGAATCATTTTGACCAATAAACTCTCACTGTCTTTAAACCAGTGAATGACTTGTCCTAAATTGGCATTAGCCTTAGCTTCTGTAAGCCTCTTAGCTACAAAGGTTGAGAGGTCAACATACCAGACTTCTACTCCTTGGGAAGTAGTTTGGGTCATAGCAATTTTTCTTTGATCTGGTGAAAATTTTATATTGGTCAATTGGGGTTTATTCGGCAGACCTATGACCTGAATCAATCTTACTGGATCAGTCCTTAAATCTTGTATTTTAATATTATTGTAGTAGGTAATCCTACTTCCAATATTGGTCTTAGGGTCAATTCTTAATCCTGCTAATCTCAGTTCTTCACTCGATAAATCTTCGATACTTTTATAGGTGTCTCGATACAAAAAGATCATGAAATCTTTAGCATCATCCATCACAACTGAAGGTGCCAAAGAGACATCAACAAGATCATAAATTTCTTTTGATGGTATTTGATAAGTGAGGGATTCTTGTCCGAAGGTTTTCAATACTCCAATGAGCATCAAACCAAATATGATTTTTTTCATAGCTAAATTTTATAAATTATAAATTGAGAGGATTCTGACAAGTATAAAAATCAACCCATGAACCACTCATTTTCATCAATCAAAATAGAGTAATTTAAACATAATTCGCTATCGTTCTGGAAGATATTTAAAGTTAAATGAACCCTTCACTTATAAATAGGTCTCTTAAGCATTTAAAAAACAATTTGCAGTCAAAAGATGCCAAGGTACAAACCCATGTGTGAAACATTCTAAATAATAACTGAAGCAAAATATTAAGATGGAGAAAAATCAGGATTCTGTTCATTTTACTTCAGATAAAAAACCTTTTGTTGCGCACTTTATTCTTTGAATCTATTCAAAAGGGTACCCTGATTAACAATTAGGATGAATGACGGATAGATTAATGGCCAGCCCTCCCTCTGAGGTTTCTTTGTACTTGGTATGCATGTCTTTGGCGATATCCCACATGGTCTGAATGACCGTATCAATATTTACAATGGCTGCCGAAGCATCACTCTCCAGTGCCAAATTTGCGGCCGTAATCGCCTTGATGGCACCCATGGTATTGCGTTCAATACAAGGTACTTGGACCAATCCTTTGACCGGATCACATGTCAATCCAAGATGATGCTCCATCGCGATTTCTGCTGCCATCAGACATTGTTCAGGGGTACCCCCCAGCACCTCAGCCAATCCAGCAGCTGCCATTGCCGATGATACACCCACTTCAGCTTGACAGCCTCCTACGGCTGCTGAAATAGTTGCCCCTTTTTTGAATAAACACCCTATCTCTCCTGCAGTAAAAAGAAATTTCTTAACCTCTTCTATGCCTCTATAATCACAAAAAAGTATATAATAAAGAAGGACTGAGGGAATGACACCTGCCGCACCATTGGTCGGCGAGGTCACAATTCTTCCCATCGCAGCATTTTGTTCATTTACCGCAAGGGCGAAACAACTTACCCACTTATTGATAACACTAAAATCTTTAGATCCATTTTGAATACCTGACATCCATTCATCTCTTGTCGTATGAACAAAAGAATCTGTTAGCTTATCGTATATTTTTTTGGCTCGCCTGGATACATTTAAGCCTCCAGGTAAAGTGCCTTCCGCACAACAACCCTGATAAATAGCCTCTAACATAGTTTCAAAAATTAAGACAATTTGCTGATCTATCTCTTTAATGGTTTGCAAAGTCAGCTCATTTTGTAACACAATATCTGAAATCGTACACTCCTTTTTGCTCGTGTAGGCTAAAATATCTACTCCTTTATTGATAGGAAATGGGAAATCTCCTAAGGAATGTAGCGTCTCTCCGGGAGTTTCACTTTCAATAAATCCTCCGCCCACGGAGGCAAAAAGTTGTTGCTTAAGTAACTTTTCCCCAGTAAAGGCACTAAATATCAATGTATTCGGATGACGCTCATGCACATAGGAATTAAAAATAATATCTCTTGCTCCCTCAAAATGTACTTCTTTCGATTGAATGACCAAGATATTAGATTTTTGCACCTCGAGGATCATTTGAGCAATTTGAGCAATATCTACGGACTTCGGTTCATACCCCATCAATCCAAGTATAATGGCCTTATCGGTCGCATGCCCCTTGCCTGTCTTAGCCAAAGAACCATATAAATCTATTTGTATCCTATCTAACGCCTCGAGGTCAAGTAGCTGGACAAAAGTTAAGGCTGCGTTCCATGGACCTAACGTGTGTGAACTCGAAGGCCCAACCCCTATTTTGAAAATATCAAAGACACTAATAGCTTGCATATTCAAATCTAACATGAATTTGACTCTCCCTCTAAAATTTCAAATTTCAAGCAGTTTTAATTTGATGAACGGTTTAACAAAAACAACCGAAATAGGATCTATGAATCCCCTACTGAGAGTAATTTTAATCATTATTTGATTGGAACTGATCCCAAGAAGGATACCAACAGCCTAAAAAATGCAGAAAAGATAGTCTGAGCCTTTTGAAAAAATCTAAACTTAAAAGGCAATTATCTAAACTGCAAAACCTCATTAACAGACATCTATCACACCTCTCCCGATCCATCACCTCTACCTACACCAATAGGCCCCAACGATCCTACCTCATCTAATTTTAAATTGCCCTAGATAAGCTGACAACCGCTCCACAGCTACCTTCAAGTGATCAAAAGAAACTGCAGTATAAACCATCCTAAAAAGTCCCTTTTGTAGATGCTTAAACTCTTTGCCCGGGGTCAGCAGTACACCCGTTTGTTTATAGATATTCATCCAAAGTGCTATTTCAGCCTCATCGTTATCTGCATCCAAGTAACTAGATAGGTCGATCCAGACAAATATGCCCCCTCTACTGGGAATGAAGGGGACATCTAATAATTTCAAAGCAGCTACTACCCATTGATAGCTTCGAGTAATCTGCTTTTTATTTTGCTCAATATAGTTTTTTATAAATTCATCATCACTGAGCATTTCTTTGATCATCCATTGAGACATATTTGATACCATGTGTGGCACATTGATGTTTTCGAGCCCGGATATGAAGCCCTTGTTTAATGAATACACTACCCCACAACGAAGCCCTGACATCCCAAAATCTTTGGAAAATGCATACCAGAGATGTAGGTAGTCCGAGACAAATTCTTCCATGATTTTGGCAAAAGATACATATTCATCTTGACCCTGCGTACTCCATGGATGGTCAATAGGAGTCGTATCAATCAAGGAAAGTCCATAGATTTCATTGACAATCATATGAACCTGATGCTCGATACACCAACGTGCCAGCGCACGCAATTGGTCTTCCTCATACCTACAGCCCGTTGGATTATCGGGTGAAGAAATCAATAATATTTTAAAGCACCGACCTTCGGCCTTCAATATTGCCCAAGTACGCTCCAATAAATCAATCGTTACGGGTGCCTTTGTGCCTATTTCTTGCAGGTTATCATGGGTTTGAAGATCATAGCGGCTGATCCCCGCCTTGATACCAAAATCATTAGTATACATCGGATAAGCAGGTGCTGGGATGACCACTACATCTCCTGGATTGGCCAATAAAAAAGCAGTCACCTCCACAATGGCTGTTGCCCCGGCCGATAGCCCCAAGGTGTCAGGATGAATCTTACAATCACACAAGTGTTGCTCCATAAATCGTGCAATCATCATTCTTACCTCAGGATGCCCCAAATAATGCGTATAACCCATAACCCAATCCGGCATCTCATTATTTTTGAGAAGGGTCATCAATTTCACCTTTATTATTGGTGCCATTATTTGGTTTTCGGCTACATTCAATGGGAATGAGCCTGATGGATTATCTTCAGGATCATACAGATTTTGTTTCGCCTCCATGAATAAGGCATGGTCTATCCTACTCGGTGTAGTTGCCAAATGATGCCCTCTTGTTGATAGACTGAGCAATTTTTTAATCCGCTTTTCATCCATTTTCATTACTGATTAAGCCTTAAATATTGAGGTAAGTCTTCAACAGTCGCCCCCCTCTTCACTGACCCAAAATCATATCCGCTGCCTTCTCCCCAATCATAATGGCGGCTGCGTTGGTATTTCCAGAAACAATGGTAGGCATGATGGAGGCATCTACCACTCTCAATCTCTTTAAACCATGTACCTTCAAGGTATCACTCACTACTGCCATATCATCGTGACCCATTTTACAGGTACCTACAGGATGATAGACCGTTTCTAATCCCTTTTTAATATGCTCAATTATCTCTGTATCTGATTCATCTTTGGGTACGATAATAGTTTTCCTAAAAGGGTTAAATGCGGCCGCTTTCGAAACTTCTAATGCCTTTTTAACACCTAAAATAAGCATTTTTAAATCGTCTGCAGCAGATAAGAAATTAGGTTGAATCAATGGGGCATCCATTGGATCACTTGAATTCAATCCCACATAACCCCTGCTTTTCGGTTTCAATAGGGTGGGTGCAATGGTATATCCATCGTAAGTAGGGTAAGTTTTGGTGTTGTAAAGGTCAGGAACATAATCATTCCCTATATGTAAAGGCGTAAAATGAAATTGGAGATCGGGTTGCGTCCCTGTATTCGAAGAAAAAAATGCTGTTGCTTCCAGCGCACTGCATGCCAAGGGACCTTTATGGGTAATCAAGTACTTGATCAGGGCTTTCACTTGATTTAAAGGCTTAAAATGATGGTTAAACCCTTCTTGCTGAAGTGCCAAGCTGGAAACATTAATAAAAAGATGATCTTGTAAGTTTTGTCCCACCCCAGGTAAGTCTTTTTTCACCGAGATTTGATGGCGTTTCAGTACCTCTTGAGGGCCTATACCTGATAACATGAGTAACTGAGGGGATTGAAAAGCACCTGCTGACAAGATAACTTCCTTCGAAGCGTAGGCTTTTTGGATACTATCAGACTTGACATAAGCTACGCCCACTGCGCAATCTGCTTCTATCAAGATTTCGCTGACCCGAGCTTGGGTAATCACCGTTAAATTAGGACGATGCATCACCGGTTTTAAAAATGCTACTGCCGTACTCTGGCGCTTTCCTTCCTTGATGGTAAATTGAAATAAACTTACCCCCAATTGAGTGGTCCCATTATAATCCCTGTTTTTGGGTATGCCTGATTGCTGGCAGGCCTCTAGAAAAGCCTGTGCATAGGGCGTTTGAAATTCCTTACCAAGGGTTACGTTTAATGGACCTTCATGCCCATGATGAGCGTCGTTATAATCTTCGTTATGCTCTGATTTTTTAAAATAGGGAAGCACCTCATCAAACGACCATCCTTTGTTTCCCAGATCGGACCATTCATCGTAATCAGCCCTATTCCCACGTACATAGGCCATCGCATTGGTCGAACTGGATCCCCCCAGGGTTTTGCCGCGGGGCAAATAGATGCTTCGGTTGTTTACATATTGTTGCGGAACTGTAGAAAAGCCCCAATCGACACTCGATCGATGTAAATTGCCATAGCCTCCCGGGATACCTATTTCTGGTTTTTTATCTGGCTTACCTGCTTCAATAAGTAATATTTGATGTGATGGATTTTTGGACAGGCGATTGGCTAAAACGCAACCTGCTGAGCCTGCTCCTATGATAATATAATCGTATTTATTCATCTGAATGTTTGAATTAGCTCTCGCCACATTGCTTTATACTCATCAAGTTACATCATCTATCATTTTATTTTGACACTACTCGATAATATATACGCCTCCTACAATCTATTTTCTTTACCCCTCTTTACTTTTAATCTCAGCTGTGATAAGTCACCAATGGCCCTTTATTTATGAGTGCAAATACCTATTTTTATCCGAGTGAATCGTCTTACCCTTTATTGAATGCTTTCTGTTACCATCCTATGGAATATCTATTCTCAGCAAGCCGCTCTCCCTGCCTACCATTGGCCGTTTCTTATTAAATTTTATTTGAAGCTTGGACGGTCTAAATCAAAGTCTATCTAAATTGATTTTTTTTATCAATTTAAAATTTTCAGGCTTTTCTTTGAATATAAGGCAACAATAAAAAGACTCCCACTCTTTCATATCTATTCTATTAATAAAATTGAACCTAGTTTTTTTTAATCTAAAACATAAATGGAATTTTGGGCTCTTGTTCTCTTAATGAACTTATATCCAAGTTTGATAAGGTCAATATTATCTTCAGACTCAATAAAGATTGTTTTAGGGAATAATGCCCTTGGGGCGTTTTGAAAAAAAGGATTTAAAGAAAGGGTCCTGCTTCTTCAATATCAATTTTGGTAATCTCATTTTCGTTTAGTAAGCCAAGTAAAGGTCTGTACTTCACCATTACATTGTCCTCTCCGAAACTTTTTACAATACTTGCGCCTCCCAAATTCTTCTTTGATAATGCTGAACTAAAAGTCATTTCTTTATCAGTAATTTCATTCAGCTCAATAAACTGATCAAACTCATTAATTTTAATGTTAAATCTAAAACGTTCAATCATCTTCGGATTAGGCTCAAATGACAAAATTCTACCCGTTTTATTGATATATTTCGTCGATGTAAGACTTTAATGAAAATATTGATGAAATTATCAATAAAAATACTATCCTCTTTTAAACATGGACATCAGCTGGAATTCATCATATTCGAAAAATTTTGGCACAAATAGCAAAAATCGGTCACATAAATTATCCATTGGAAATAACCTGAGCTTTAAGTCAAATTGAGTTTGATCAATAATTTTAACCTTATTTCGCAAGGTAATTTTTCGTAATATGAGTGCTATTTTAAAACTGATAATATTTTTAGGGAGTATTTGAGCGAGCCCGAATAACACTTCTTAATGCCTCGTAACTTGTAAAAGCCATAGGCTTTAACATCCTTTGGATCTAAAACATCTTTAACTCTTCCTTTACTCATATATTTAGTATTATATAATTTTACAAGACTCAAAATAAATCTTCATCTTCAAGAAAGAAAATTTATATAATCTAATTATCTCGACCTTATTAAGATTCATTTTGAATTAAGGCAAAAAAAATCACAGGTTACTTGCTTTAAACTAATCAGCCTTAACTCCAAGCAAATTTGTTTGAAATTAAAAATCTGCTTAACAAAAGTGATTTTTTATATTTAATGCCTCATTTCATTTCGGAAGTCAAATGAGACCTATTTATTCATTATTCGACAGGATCAAGTATCTGATCATTTCTTCATTTATATCTCCCAAATCTCTTTTCTACGTTTCATATACGAGCCATTATTTGGGTTTCAATAAGAGTAAATCAAAGTTATTACTCGCTATTTTTTCAATTCTCCCTCAATCAAACACCTTTTTTCACGCAACTATAGTAGTGAGATGATTCTACTCATATTGATCAATTGCGTTTAATGACTGGTATCAGATTATAACCCGCAACCATTGAATATTAGTTCGTGAGTATTGTTAAGTTATCTTGGCCTTAAGACCTATTTTTCGTTTTATAAAGGGCATTCTATTGATCCTAATAATACTACTCAATATGCGTCAATCAGCCGCACCAAAACTCAACTTCTCCTTTCGTGTTTTACCCAATCCACTTCCATCACCCAAATGCCTGTCATAGGCTGGTTGGTAATTTTCGCAAAGTTTAAGATGGAAAATATTGCCTCTGGATATTTATCTCCCTCCCTATATTACGATAGACTTCAAGGCCATCAAGTCGATAAACCAAGTCACTCCCTTGCCATTCAACTAAATATTCATGGAATTCGTTTAGCGCGGCCTCCACTCCTTTACGTCCACTCCACCAATCCCCTTTATCACACTCCCCTTGACTTATAATGGCTCCCGTAGTGAACCCATTTTTTTGATGATCTCCATGATTTTCAAAAATATCAATTTCTCCTGATCCCGTTAATGGCCAACAAATAATCTCATCTGACTGCTGAACAGGTAATCCATTGTTTTGTGCTCCGAGGATCCACTAGGCAGGAAACATACTGGGCGCCCCATTGCTGGCTAATTTCAATCTTGCAGTCCATTTACCTTTTACAAATTCTTCTATATTTTTTATACGATTCGACCTGCTACATACTCGGTGTCCGGATGTTGTTTGCCCTGTTTATCCAAATTATCACAAGGACGCTTTACTCCGATATTAACCACCTTAATCTTTAAAGTCCCATTACCTACCTCTCTGGTATCAAATTCATTATTGGGCACGTAACAATGTGTTTCATTATTTACCCAAATTTCTTGATCCTGCCAATTTTCAGGATTAAAACGCTCAAAATCATCCATAAAATCTATTTCCCATTCTTTGGTTATTTGTCCATTTTTACTACGTAACTGAGTACAACTGACAATTGCGAGCACGCATAAAACGGTGATAAGTTTAGGGCTGTATTTCATCTTATTCATATATTTAATTGCCTAATTTATGTCCAACGATTTTTCTATAAAAAAGTGTGCATTTGTGGTTTTAAAATCAATATACAGACAATAATAACCTTTTTAAAGATCCGCAAGCATTAATATGGCTACACAAATACTCATTTTTACATCTACTTGCTTTCACAATAACTCACAACTACTTTTAATATGGGATCACATTTAATTTTTAATCTAAATAGCGGTCATTAGATAAGTACCAACGTGATCCTAAAAATACTTAATTTGAGCTAAAGCATAAACCTATTTTAGGATCTATGAATTTCAACTTTAATTTATTAACCCCCAAAAATGAATATCCACTCCCAAATAAGGTATCCTAAGCACAGCCTCATTTAAATACATCTGAGCAATCTCTGAATAACTCTAATGAGTTACAGCTTTCTCTATCATTTGCTCACTCTGCTTCGATTCGATATCAAAGGATAATCCGAGGTTCCTTTCGTTATTCATCAAAGCTGTCATTACTTAGTGTAACTTACAACTTATTAATTATCTGTTGATATTAATCTTACACTGCACGTTTTTACAGTGAACTAAAGGTCTCTTTTCATTTAGCCTTCCTGATTATTGATACACTAGAGGTCAATTTAATGCCTGATCCCTAGCCAGTCATCTATTTACAAAAAAAATTAATTACAGAGCCACGCTCATTTCATTAGCGATGTTTGGCTTCAACTAAAAAGGAAATCATATGGATTTATCAAAGATAGGTATTATTAGAACTTCCAAAAAAGAAGATGAAAGACGCGTACCTATTCATCCTGAGCATTTACGTAGACTTCCTGAACATATCCGCAAAAAGCTCATTTTTGAAAAAGGATATGGCAAACCCTTCCATATTGAAGATGATGAAATCGCAAAGCAAACGGGAGAAATGGCTACAAGGTCAGAGATATTATCAGATATAGGAACGGCGATCATCGCCAAACCAATATTATCAGATTTCAACGAATTGAAAGAAGGGGGCATACTATGGGGTTATCACCATTGCGCCCAGCAAATGCACGTCACACAAGCTGCCATTGATCGAAAGCTCACTCTCATCGCATTTGAGGATATGTTTGTTTGGAGTCCCAATGAACAGATTGGAAGGCATACTTTTTATAAGAACAATGAAATGGCTGGTTATTGTGCAGTCATTCATGCCTTACAACTGAAAGGGATAGATGGACATTATGGCAATCAGAGAAAAGTAATCATATTTAGTTTTGGTGCCGTCAGTAGAGGTGCGATTTATGCATTAAAAGCCCATGGCTTTAGAGATATTACCATATGTATCCAGCGACCTGATCATGAAGTCCGAGAAGAGGTCTTAGATGTAAACTATGTCCGTATCAAGAATGGAGGTCTTAATGAACCTAGGTTAAAAATTGTAGAACATGATGGAACCGAACGACCCTTATTGGATTTAATCAGCGAATCGGAAATCATCATAAACGGTACCTATCAAGATACCAATGATCCTGTCAATTTTGTCATTGAGGAGGAGAAATCTAGTCTGAGGGCAGGCACATTGATCATTGATGTGAGTTGCGATGAAGGCATGGGATTTTATTTTGCCCAACCCACTACTTTTAAAGAACCCATACTGGAAATCGGTGATATTGATTATTATGCCGTTGACCACACCCCCAGTTATTTTTGGGAAAGTGCTTCTAGATCTATTTCTGCGGCATTGATTGTGCATTTACCTTCTGTCTTGGCCGGTAGGTCAAGTTGGACTCAAAATATGACCATCAAAAATGCCATTAATGTAGACCAAGGCAATGTGGTCAAAGAAGCGATTCTTAAATTTCAATGCCGCGAAAGAGACTATCCTCATAGAGTGAGTCCACTCATAAATTGATGACTTTTATCAATGGTCACCTGCCCATCCTATATCTTTTAATAAATTGAACTCACACCTTGTCATCAATCCATAAGCACAGGCTCAGAACTCTCAGAGGTCTCATTTTGAGCCTCTTTTATTGAATCTAAAAATGGCCAGAAGTAAAATAAAGAAGGATTTCATATTACTGATAGATATCCGTATTATTCAAGTACTATTTTATCTATCAAGAGCTTAAATTTTTCGCTTTTTTTGTTCCCTATCAAAAAGGTAAGCTCTTCAATAGAATCATTAGAAAAATTAGGTTGATTCAATCTTCTCCCACGAAAAGAGGGATACATATCTTCTAAAGGAATGACGATTTCTTGCCATTCACCTGAGGTCAGAAATGGGGCTATGTAGGAATAATAATCACGTGCATTGGACTTTACCCTAAATTGATATTTTTTTCCATCCCCACATAAGGTAATTTTAACATGAGTGTATTCTTTTAGAGTTCTTTTTAAAAACCTATATCGCAAAGATGAAAATCCACCATTATTTTCCAAAGATATATTACCTTCAAAAGTACCTAAGCCTTCTTCATTCAATTTAAAAGTACTTGACGATCGCCCACCCATGACTACATCGTTCACAATAATCCAATCTTGAAGATCTGACTTCTTATTAAAATCGAAAATTACTTGCGCTTGCATTGAGGTAAATAAAATGGTGAAAAAAAGGAATAAATTCATACTAATTTAAAATAACTTGAACAAAGGATAATAGTAAAATGGCCACTATTCCTTGAATCAGAGTCGCCATAGTATGCATCTTTATGGTAGTTTTGGTGTTCATTCCTGAAAATTGAGAAACTACCCAAAAATAACTATCATTGATATGAGAAACGGTCATGGCACCTGCTCCAATGGCCAATACCGTGAGCGCCCGAGATAGTTCACTGTCTATTCCCAATACACCCATCAAAGGTGATATTATCGTTGCCGCTGTAATGATTGCCACCGTGGATGATCCTTGCGCTGTCTTTAATAAGGCGGCCAATATAAACGGTAAAAAAATTCCTACTTCTAAGTCTGTAAATTGAGCTTCAATAAGTTCCCCTAAGTTGCCCGATCGAAGGATGCTACCGAAAGCGCCCCCTGCTCCGGTTATGAGTATGATGACTCCAGCTTCTTGTAACGCATGTGATACCCAAGACCAACGCTCTTTTACAGGTGTTTTTTTATCAACCAGCAGCAAAGCCAGCAATATTCCTATAAATAATGCGGGTAAGGGATGTCCGACAAATGAAAGGGTATCCGCGATCATTCCATCTCCAAAAGGATGGGATGGATATTTAGCCATTGATCTTAACCCAATGAAAATGATAGGTATGATTATGGGTAGAAAAACCACTAAAATCTTTGCCTTATTTTCAACTATTTGCTCCAGCTCATTCCCTATTTTAGGAGTAGTTTGGGTAAGTTTAGATCCGAATTTTACAGCCCAAAGATAACCAGCAAAGGCGGTGGGTAGGGCGATGAATAAGCCCATGATTATGACTAAGCCCAAGTCCGCCTCTAAGGCGGCGGCGGCGGCCAGTGGACCCGGCGTTGGAGGCACAAAAACATGAGAAACATAGAGCCCTGTTGAAAGTGCTACCGCGAAAACAGCCACTGAAATTCCTGTTTTTTTACTTAACGCTTTGTTTAAGGATGAAAGAATGATAAATGCAGAATCGCAGAATACTGGAATTGAAACCAATATACCTGTTAAGTTGATGGCCAAAGGAGATTTTTTATCCCCTATTACTGACAAAAGATATTTTGCTATGGTTGCGGTACCTCCCGATTTTTCTAAAAATGTGCCAATAATTGCTCCAAATCCTATGATAATGCCTATGCTCGATAAGGTCTTTCCAAAACCTTCACTTATTTTATCTAGAATCACCACCCCTTCTAAGCCCATTAAAAACCCCACCGTTATAGCCGCTAGAATTAAAGTAATAAAAGGGTGAATTTTAAATTTAGCAATGGCTATCACTATGAAAATAAGTGCTCCTAAAATAATAATGAGTAAATTCATAATTCAACATAAAAAAAATACCATTTATTCCTTTTGGGTGATACCCCCTTTGGACATCTTTCAGACAGGGCACAGCCAAATCTTTTATTGTGCATAACCTCTAATATAAGGGGTGTGGGGCAGTATAAAGCTATTAACAGTCAAGTTAGTATTGAGCCAAAACATAGTATCTTATTTCTAATTAGCATCATGATATACAAACAACAACGCTGCGTCTAACTAAGTTATTCGATTTGGTTTAGACTTTGTTATGGAGTTCATAAATAAATGGCTTATTTGATTGAGCCTGCTCCTTTATTCCAAACATAGCTCTTTTCATAATCCCTTTAATCTGTATTTTAACCAAAAGCCATGTAAATAGATTGTAGGTCTAGTTTTTAGGATAGTATGTGTACGTATAAGTGATATGAATTTTATTTTCTTTCAATGGTTTAACATTCCATTCGCCAATAGCCTTTTGAATAAAAAAAAGAGAGTTAAATTCAAAATCATAAATTGTCCATTTCCAATATATATTTTCTATCTTTTAAAGGATAACATCTTTAAACATCCTTCCTTTCTTAACCAAAAAGTTTCCATTATTGATTGGATATCTTATCCCATTAATTTCACCCCAGTTTTTGTAATCTTCAAATCCAGTTACTGGAGGTTGAAATAAATAACCTTTCATGAATTTTGTAGCATCTCCAAGAATTGGAGCTTTGAACGCTATTTCTAATGAACACTCTAATACATCTGTTATTTTGGAGGTGAAATTCATTAATTATTCAAAAGGTTTAATATATGAAGCGAAGTGACCGAAAGGAACTATGATTTCATATACATTATTAGCACCTTTTTTATTCACATTCAGTCTAAATGAAATCTTCTTTTTCCTCATGATTTTCAAGACATTTCTTTTCAATTAAAATCATTTTGTTCTCGACTACTTTATATGTTGCATTCAAATATCCTCTCCCGGCATAACACTGATTATGTTCGTAAATGAGTTCAGAGTCGTTGTCAAATTCTAAAGAGGTTCCACTAAAATTACTTTTTAGATATTTGTCAGAATTAGGATTTCTAAGAATGTAAATACTTGAAGTGTTAGCGCCTGCATAACTTATTTCAAAGACTGAAAAATCCTCAATTCCATCAAAGTTATCATCTCCAACGCTTATGTTATCTATACAAATAGTTGACAATCTAATTTGGTCGACTGAATTAACTTATCCGTTTTTTTTCTGAAATACTTTCACATCGGATATTCTTGCATAAAAGTCGCCTTTTTATTTAGTTATAATGGTTTAAAAATAATGTTCCTTCGTAGATTTTGACTGCAGTAACTCCTTATTTGTCCACTCCAAATTGTCTCCAAAATCAAAATCTTTTTTCAATGTAATCTGATAAGTTTTTAAGTCATCAAATTTTATTCATTCCCCTTTAATTTTTTTATTACTTTATTCAAACTTTTCAAAAATTATTGTTGTAGAATTATTTTCATCTTTTTCAAAAAGTTTCAATTCTTCTTTTTTAAGATTTCCATTTATTGTGATTGGACTATCATAATTATCATAAGAATAGTAGGCTAATGAAATTCCGTTACTATAAAGATACATAACTAATGTAATCAGAAATTTTCCTAAATAACCAGAACATTTAAATTGGCTTCTTCCAGCTATTGAAAACAATAGAACTAATTTTAATAGGTTCAATCTCAATTTTTGTCAAATTGGATACACTTTATTTATATTCCTTGTGTTTTGGCTCGTATAAATGAAACTGTGAATGCAAGAGACGTCCTTTCCTACATTTGATATCATAATTTTGTATAAATCATTGCATAGAACTAATTTTCATCCGATAATGCCGCAGAATATTCAAAGTAAGTTGAGGGAATATACGATACATCAATTGGACCCCTTTTGCAGAAAAAGAACAATACATTCTAAACTTACGTTTTTGCAACTGCTCGATGATTTTTTCTGAAGTTCTTTCTCGGCTAAGGGCTTTTATACCCCTTCGTTTTTGTAGCAGTACTTCTTCCCCCTTTGCGTTGATCATGGTTTTCTGCTCTTCGTTTTCGGTGAAGCCCGGGTAATTTATACCTACAAACACTCCGTCATCAGTCAATTCACTTCGGAGGCTTTCGGCCAAACTGACTATAGCCCGCTTGGTGGCTGCATAAGCCGAATAGTTGGGCAGTCCTACTATTCCTGCCACAGATGCGATAAATAGTATAGAACCTTTTCGTTGACGAATCTCGTCAATGCAAGCTAAAGTTGGATATATACTACCCAGTAAGTTAATATTAACTACCTTTTCGAAGGCATTAGGCACAATATCCTTCATCAATCCACTGGAGGCTACACCTGCATTATTGATAAGAATATCAATTCGCCCAAAGCTTCCTATCGTAAACTTGCGTAACTCTAAACAGAATTCGTAATTGCTCACATCTCCCGCTATACCAATTACGTGTGGCGTAATTTCTTTAAGGTAACAAAGTGTGGCTTCTACTTTTTGCGGGGACCGCGAATTAATAACAAGACGAGCGCCCATGCGTACCAGCAGTTCTGCTGTTTTCAGACCTATTCCTTGGGTTGAGCCTGTGATGATAATCACTTTGTTACTGAACATATAATTTTGATTAGATGGTGTATCTGTTTTGTTGGAACCACTCAAAACACTCCTTCACGGCAATACGCATATCCGTGCAGGGCATATCGAGTTTTTGGCGTGTTTTTTCTCCCGAATAGCAATGATCTTCACAGGAAAGCAATGCTAATTCTTTCGTGACAGATGGTACTCTGCCACTAGTTTTAGCATACCATGAATTATA
Source organism: Flammeovirgaceae bacterium UBA4465 (assembly GCA_905182375.1). Lineage (GTDB taxonomy): Bacteria > Bacteroidota > Bacteroidia > Cytophagales > Cyclobacteriaceae > UBA4465. The sequence continues at coordinate 34,475 of CAJJBF010000011.1, read as the reverse complement.
AATACCATAAAATTTAACCATTTGCGTAGGCAGTGAAAATATTGGAGCTTTAACACCAATAGTTTCGGTAATAAGATCAAAGACCTCTTTATAGCTCAGGCTGTGGTTGCCTAATATGTAACATTCGCCTACTTCTCCTAATGTTAAAGAATTAGCTATTGCAACTACAGCGTCTTTAACTGCTATGTAAGTTTTTGAACCTTTTGTATAAATGGGTATTTTTTTATGATACAATGCTAAAATGAGCGCACCTGAGCTGGGCTTGGTGTCGTAAGGGCCTATCATAAAAGTAGGGTTAACAATTACAGCATTTAGCCCCTTTTCGGTTACGGCATTAACTACTAAGTTTTGAGCTTCATATTTAGAGTCAAAATAATCAAGGCCATATTTGTAGCCAATGTAGCTGCCGTTTTCATCACCAGGCTTTTGCTTGCTACCGGGTGCAAATGAATTGGCCGTTCCGATGTGTATCAACCTTTTAACCTCATACTTCAGACAGGCCGCTATCACATTGCGTGTACCGGTAACGTTCACCTCATGAATGATTGAATCACGAGTTGGAAAGACTTGTGTAGCGGCAGCTGCATGTATTACCATATCATGGCCTGATATAGCATTAGCTACAGCCGACCTGTCAAGAATATTGCCAAAATACCTTTGGAGAGGTAAGCCATTAAGTCCCAAAGTAGGGCGTTGCTCGTTGAGTAGCATTACACTTACTTTATAGTTTCTGCTTAATAATTCACGGACGAGGTTGTTGCCTAACAAGCCATCCGCGCCAGTGAGTAATACCTTCATATAGTTAAGTTCCTTTTGTATTTTTATTACAAACGTTTATATCGTTATGTGCGAAGATAGAAAAAATTTAAATCGTCAGAGGGATTTTGTATGTTTTTCAAATGGGCCGAAGTTACGTGCGTATAAATTTGAGTGGTCTTGATATCACTATTTCCTAAAATGGATTGTATATATCTAATATCTGTTCCATTTTCAAGTAGGTGTGTGGCAAAGCTATGTCTCAGTGTGTATGGTGTGATGGGCGTATATATTTTAGCTTTAAGTGCAGTCCGCTTGATGATTTTCTGAATACTTGACGCCGAATATGAACCGCCCTTTCGCCCCGTAATCAGTTCATTGACTGGAAGATATTTTTTATAATATTTTCTGAGTAATGCTAATATTTGGTTTGTTAATTGAACTTGTCTGTCTTTATTTCCTTTGGCTTTTCTGATATTGATCACCATTCTTTGACTATCAATGTCCTTGATTTTTAAATGGATGATTTCAGAAACCCTTAACCCACATGAGTAGATCACCGCCAATGCAGTAAGGTGTTTTAAATTGTGAGTAGCCTGAAACAATGATTGTATTTCATGTTTACTCAGGACTACCGATATTTTTTTATCTTGAATAGGTCTTTCAATGTAGTAATATTCTTTTTTTCTGCCCAAGCATTTTTCAAAATAGAATTTAATAGCATTAATGTGTTGATTTTGCGTGCTTTTGGAATAATCTTCTTGGATTAAATGAACCAAATAAGTCAATATATCATCTTTGGTAAGCTGATCTATTTCAAACCCCTTAAAGTAATTTTTAAAATAATGAAAACAAGCTAAATAAGTACGGATGGTATTACTGCTATAGCCCCGTACAATAAGTGTCTGTTAATTTCTTTTACGTTCATCATCGCTACATATCTTACATACTAGATTCAATAAATACTTAAATGACTCATTTAAGTATTTTAAAAAGATATAAAAAGCCACCCACCGAATTGGCAGATGGCTTAAGGATTAAAGGAGGGGTTGATCAATCTTTCTGACCGAGCATCAATAACTCATTCAAACTGATCTCACTGATATAGCGCTTCTCCCCTGTGGGTGTCTCATAAGATCGATTGGCCAGCTTGCCTTGTACGGCCAACTCACTTCCCTTTTTGAGGTAATTTTCTATGATCTCGACCTTCTTGCCCCAGGCCACGACATTGTGCCATTGGGTCTCCTCCACCTTCTCGCCTTTATTATTGTAATAATTCTCGTTGGTGGCGAGCGAAAAGCTGGCTTTTTTGGTCCCGCTATCAAAAGTCTTGATTTCAGGCTCATTTCCTAATCTTACGATGAGTTGTACACTATTTCTTAAAGTAATCATGCTGATAAAATTTAAATGAAAAATGATTTATTTTGTTTGTCAACTGTGATTTTCAATTGACGAATACAAATTTGATAGGTAGCGCTAATTGGACTCGGTAATTACCCATTTGTAGTCATTTATAATTCGTTTGTAAACGTTTATACTTGTTTTTAAATCTGGAAATCAATACTTTAGATCTTAATAATTGAAGAGATGGAAGCACAAAAAAAATGCCTAGAATGTGAGAGACCTGTTTTTGGTCGGGCAGATAAAAAGTTTTGCTCAGATGGTTGTCACAATGCATACAACAATAAAAATAAAGCTGCGGCCACCAATTACATTCGAAATGTTAATAATTTATTGGCTAAAAACAGGCGTATTTTGCTAGCCTTCAATCCAAGTGGTAAAGCCAAAAAACATCGAGATCAGTTATTAAAAAAAGGGTTTGATTTCGAGTATTTTACCCATATCTACACCACTAAAAACGGAGACCAATACAGGTTTTGCTACGAACAGGGCTATAAGGATATCGGCAATGATTTTTATTTAATCGTCACACGGGATGCGTCTTAACTATCTTTGATCATCCCATTCGAAAAAATACACATCAATAAGTATGAAAGATATCCACGGAAAAGCCATTCTCGCCTATTATCTCGGTGACCGAACGACACGATTAAAGCTCCATAATTCTTATGGTCCTATCGACATTATGCCCATAGATGTTTTTTTTAAGGAAGCCGAAGACTTCAGTGATCTCGAAAATATGGCCCTGAGCCATTGCCGAGGTACCGTACTAGACATAGGTGCCGCTGCGGGTACCCATGCCCTCTTTTTACAAAGTTTTGGTGCCAATGTCACCGCCCTAGATAGCTCTTCGGGTTGCGTGGAGACCATGAAGCGCTCAGGTGTACAACAAGTGATCCAGCAGGACTATCGTCAACATCAAGCCACCTATGACACCCTACTGCTCCTGATGAACGGCATCGGTATTGCAGGTACCCTAGATCAGCTTCTCAATTTTTTTAATACCTGTAAATCACTACTCAATCAGGGAGGTCAAATCCTACTCGACTCTTCCGACATTGCGTACCTCTATGCAGATGGACTTGCGAAGCCTGAGCATTATTATGGAGAAATTCGATACCGCTATGAATACGACAAGGAGCAAGGCGATTGGTTTGATTGGCTCTACGTAGATGCCACTCATTTAAATAAAGCGGCCCAAGCAGCTGGATTTGAACTAGAGATATTACATACCGATGCGCATGATCAGTACCTGGCAAAACTCCAATTGATTTAAGGATATTCAGCCCTCCTAGCCTAGCGTTAAAGGATTTCAGAGCTACTTATTTTCCTAATATTGATGAAATCCTTGAGAGACAAAAGTAAGTACGGAAGGCAAGGCTTCGCGCCAATAAGTCCAGTTATGATCCCCATCTCGCACCCTATATTCATGGGGTATGTCGCGGTTTTTCATCGCGATATGTATCCGTGAACTCCCCTCAAATAAATAATCATCATCTCCACAATCTATGTACCACCTCACTGATTGAATATCGGCCTTGGGTAAAGTATTCATGAGGTGTACCACACCGTATTTGTTATAGAAATCTTCGTAGTACTTTTCACTGACTTCACTCAGGCCATTCCACTCATAATGCTTATGTGCTTCTTCAATCGTCAAAGGACCGCAATAGGCACTGAGCGGACAAGCAGATTGAAACAAATCTGGGCGATGCAGTGCATAATAAAAACTACCTCCGCCACCCATCGATAAGCCCGCAATGGCACGATAACGCTTTTGTTTTTTGATGCGATAATTGGCTTCTACGTAGGGCATAAATTCTTCAAAAAAGAATTGCTCATAACTCCACTCTCCATTGGGTCGATCTACATAGCCGATCACTTGCGTATCTGCATCTGGCATAACGATGATCATGGGAGTAGCGGTTCCTGCACGAATGGCAGCATCGGTAATCCGTAATACCTCACCAAATTGGATCCATCCCGTCTGATCATCTGACATACCGTGTAGGAGGTACAAGACGGGATAATCTCGCTGAGAAGTCTCATAGTCCGGCGGTAGATATACAGCATACTTTCGCTCCATTTTAAGTATTTCACTCGGCAGTGTCAATTGATCAAATACCTTTCCTGATTGTGCGCTCAGCAACATGGGCATCAAAAAAATGACCCATATCAAGTTTATCTTCATTTCGCTATTCTTTTTTATTCTAATTATTAAATATAGGCACTTTTGGTAAAGCATAAGGGGTATAGGGTGCCCCTACCAAGGCCAATTGTTCATTTAATGCCTTTAAATCATTATTTACGAGCATTTCTATTTCAACCAATAGTAGTTTAAATGAAGCTAGCACAATGGCATACCCATCACGACTCGTTTGTGTCGGTTCTGAAGTGGATGAAAACATCATATAAACCAACCTACCCATCCTACTTCCCAAGCTCGGAGGTTGATCTAAATCTAAGGTGCGCGCTACGGCATCTCGCCCCAATACCGTATTTAACTCCGCTACTTTTTGGCCCATTTGATCGGCTAACTGATAGGAAATATGATCTGATGGAATCTCTGCTTTTAGCAAAGCAGCGTCAATATACTTTAATTGATTTTTTACTTCCCGCAACGTTTGACTGGCAGCGCTTACAGCACCTGATAGCTTGAGTAACTTGCGATTGAAGCCATCTAATATCATTCGGTCAGTACCAGGTAAGGATCTGTTATCTAGCGCTTTGATTGTAAAATCTATCGGATCTCCCATAGCGATCACTTCACCTCTGACTATTTTTGACATACTTACCTGATAGGCTCCGGGAGCCACTAAAATACCTTTATCACTGTCTGACCAAGGGTTATAAAAAGCACTGGTCTTCAAATTAATGGGATCTGTATCCGCATAACGCATGTCCCAGTACATCCGATGGATGCCTTTCTTAGGTGCCGTTATTATTTTTCTAACTACATTTCCTAGGGCATTGGTCACCGTAAAAACAATTTGAGGTGCCTTTTCGGTGCGTTCGGATTTCAGTGCTTCGTAACTCGGGTAAACTGCATTCAGACCATCTTTTTGTTGTTTCTTTTCTCGTTCACGTCGCTGCTCTTGTATCGATTGAATGTCGTCTTTCAGATAGTAAGTAAACATCGCCACAGAAGGTAGGTTTTCCCCTCGGTAATAACTGTCCCCTTGAAACGATTGTCCGGGCAAACCCATTGGATAACTGGGCTCATAAAGCAAAGGATCTCTCACAGAAAATAAAACCCCGGACGCACTTAATGTTTCTTCATTGCTGTTTCGTAGGGCAGAATAATCATCTAGTACATAAAAACCCCGACCAAAGGTGCCTAAAACTAAGTCGTTTTCACGTTTTTGAATCGCAATATCACGAACGGCAATGGTCGGCAGCCCTGATTTCATTCGAACCCAAGAAACCCCTCCATTATTGCTGACAAACAAACCAAATTCAGTACCTACAAAAAGCAAATTAGGATCTATATGGTCTTGTGCTATGGCGTAGGTCGACCCTTTTGTCGGTAGGTTTGCTGTGATGGATGTCCACGTCCTTCCTTTATCCATGCTTTTATATACATAAGGTAAAAAGTCTCCCTTTTTATGATTGTTGAAACAGGCAAATACCACATTTTCATCATGTGGCGAAGCCAATAACATATTTACATAAGTTTGCTTAGGCACACCTGGAATCGTAGTTATTTTGGTCCATGAAACACCCATATTTTCGGTGATCTGTACTAAGCCATCATCGGTGCCCACAAAAAGTAGGTTTTCATTGAGTGGCGATTCATCCATAGCTACGATGGTTCCGTATTGAGAAGTTGATTGATTCTTTGCGATGGCATCAATGCCCCACACTCTTCCCATGATTTCAAGCTTATTTCTATCAATGTTAGCAGTCAAATCTTCACTAATCACCTTCCAGCTATTCCCCCGGTCGTCGGTACGAAAAACTTTATTGGCCGCAAAATACAAGCGCTTATTGTCATGGTTGCTAATGACCAAGGGCGCATCCCAATTCCATCGATAAGCATTTTCATCTTTTCGAGGTTGTGGTTGAATCCCCAGCTCTTCGCCATTCAGACGATCATATCTAACTAAAGCACCGTGTTGGGATTGAGCATAAATAATATTGGCATTGTCTTGATCTACTTGAGTTTCAAATCCATCTCCCCCATGGGTATTGAACCATTCTTCATTGGAAATCCCATTATCACTTAATGACCTCGACGGGCCACCCAAACTGGCATTGTCTTGAGTCCCTCCGTATACATGATAGAAAGGATAAGCATTGTCCAACGCTACCTTATAAAATTGGGTAACCGGTAAGTTTGGTTTATAATGCCACGTTTCCGCCCCGATCCCAAGATTCATAAATACCCCCATCGCATCCTACTAAAAAATGCTCCGAATCGGTAGGATCAATCCACATACAATGATTATCTACATGCTTCGTTGTTTCACCCAGCACCTTAAAGGTCTTACCCCCATCATGCGAAACTTGTATCCACGTATTCATGGCGTAAACTGTTTGTGCATCTTTAGGGTCCACGACGATTTCTTGATAATAATTACCACTGGTACTATAATTCCCTTGTTTTTTCCAACTGGCTCCGCGATTGGTACTCATGAAAAAACCACCTTTACCTTCTGAAGCTTCAACGATGGCATAAATTACTTCTGGATCAGAAGGTGCCATGGCCATCCCAATTCTTCCCTTGTCTACTTCAGGTAAACCTTTGTTAATTTCTATCCAAGTAGCTCCACCATCCACTGATTTATGTAATCCTGAACCCGGACCACCGCCCAAATAAGTGAATACATGTCGCCTGCGTTGATAGGCTGCTGCATAAATGACTTGACTATCACGAGGATCCATGATCAAATCATTGATCCCCGTATCCGCATCAATGCCCAGCATTAAACGCCATGTTTCACCCCCATTGACCGATTTATAAACCCCTCGTTCTCCTCCCGAACTCCATAAAGGACCAATGGCCGCTACGTATATAATATTAGAATTATTTGGATCTACCAAAATCTTCCCAATGTGTTCAGAGCTTTTGAGTCCCATATTTTTCCACGTCTCACCCCCATCTATGGATTTATATACGCCATCACCATAGGGTACACTTCTTTGATTATTGTTCTCACCTGTTCCAACCCAAATCACATTAGCATTGTTTGGATCCATGGTGATACAACCAATCGAATAACTGCCCGCCTCATCAAAAACAGGAATATATGTGGTCCCTGCATTGACCGTTTTCCACACCCCCCCTGAGGCTGCCGCCACATAATATTCTTTAAAATTATTTGGATTGATTGCGAAATCAGATACGCGACCTGAGGTCTGCGCGGGTCCAATCGACCTAAATTTCAATCCTGTCAAAGTCGTTTCTTCGAAAACGCTTTTAGAGAGCTTTTCTACTGAGCTTTTGCTTAATCGCTGGGCTAATATCTCAGAGTAGGAAATAAAAATAACGAGGGTTAAATAGATAGCTGTTCTCATATCTGCGGCTTATTTTGTTGTATTTGAGACTAAGATACATCTCAATTCAAAAATTGACGGCTGCAGCACTCATTTTTACATCATCGGTCAAGAGTACATCGTTCTATGAGCCCATAAATGAAAATTATCATTCGATTTAAAAAAGCATTTATGGAATTCTCTTTATTATTATTTTAAAAAAATAAAGAATTTTGAAGCTGGCTTATGCCCTTTTAATTATCCCGTCTCAGTGAAATCAAGGGATTATACTATGGAAATAATGGGCTGAAAATCCCTCATAAAGCTAAAGGGAACCCTTTCGAAATCACTCACTCCCCTGTACCCATACAAGAAGAATGCTTAATGGTGACCTTATATATCCCCTTAATCAATCTCACCCCCTTTCAATTAGTTGGTTAATTGTATGGCACTTTTTGATGCTTAATAAATGATTAAACTATGTTGATATTTCAGGCAACAGTTAACTTTAAAATAAACCCACTAATAAAACAAATTTTTTTTTTGTTCATTCCTTTGTATTTTTACTTAGCTTATAGTTAAACAAACACTCCTAAAGTTTAGACAAAAGTTGTTGCACACCCATCAAATCAGATTAAAAAGCCTCCTCAAAGAAAAAGGTTTCGAAGAGTCCTTAATTGAAGAAATTCTTACCTGTGGGCGATTAAAAAAAGCTAAAAAAGGAGCCTATTTGCTGAGTTCAGGTATGAAAGTAGCTTATTTGCCCTTCATTCTCTCTGGAAGACTCAGGGCGTATCGGGGTGACGATGAAGGCCATGAAATTACTCTTTTTTATACAGGAAGGGGAGAAACTTGTTCCTTTGCTATCAATTCCATTATCAATCAGACACCATCAGGCATTGGCTCTATTGTTGAACAATCTGCAGAAATTTGGATGATTCCTGGTACTAAAGTCGATGCCTGGATTGTCAAATACCCCAATTTCAGGAAATTTATTTTCCAAAGTACGAATGATAAAGTTGATGATCTCTTATCCACATTTGATAGCATCTCATTTATGAAGATGGGTGATCGGTTGTACAAATATTTACTCGATCTAAAGCATGCGTCGGGTTCTTCTACCATCACTAAAAGTCATCAACAAATAGCCATTGAGTTAAATACCTCTCGCGTGGTCATTTCAAGACTCATGAAACATCTATCAGCTACTCGCCAAATACGTCAACAACGGAATCGAGTAGAATTACTATAACTCTTGTCACTTGGCCTTACACCTCCTAGTTATTGATGAGGGTTTCATCGGCATCCTTAGCGTTACTCCGACTAGTCACTCAGCCAACCTTGCACTTGTTGCCAGCCCCCCGCATTCAAACATTTTATTTCCATCGATTGAAGATATTCGGTAGCTTGCTCACTGCGTCCCCCGCTCAAACAGCATACTAAAAAGGGTTGTTGAATACTTTTAAACTCATCAATTCTAGCCACTACTTCATTGAGTGGAATATTTAAGGAAGAGGTCACATGACCTTGTTCAAACTCTTCCCTAGAACGTACATCTACAATGGTTGCCCCCGATTTAATTAAATCTTGAATCTCATTCATAGGTTATTTTAAGGATGAAGATAGGATTTTCTTGCCAATTAATAATTATTATTAAAGCCATGTTTATCGATTCGGAATCATAATCATCGGTAAATCAAGCGCTTTGTACATTTGATTGAATTGCTCCATCTCCTCATTGATGATTTGATTTTTTGTTTGCTGAAATAAAATCCATTGCCCTTCAAGATCATTGAATCGCTCTTTCGCACCTGCTGTCAATATGGGATCCGCACTATCCACATAATCCTTCAAATTCATCCATTGCGCATTTAACTGATTATGAAAATTTATCACATCTTGAAAAGTCTTTTGATCCGGTTGAATCAATGCACCTTCCCATGCCTCAATCTGAGCGATAATGTCTCCTCCCAATTCGATAATTTCTGGGGCGACGGCGCTTTCCTCAAGCATCGACTGATAATACTCGATTTGAGATTTCGCTGAACGCATGTCATTGACCGCTTCATGGATCTCTTTGATGGCCTGCTCAATTGAAATCATCATCTCTTGTTGTGAAACATAATCATTGAGGGTGGCTTGAACTCGCGGATCTGCCAATATTTCAACAGTGGTCTCTACCGAATCTTGATCTAATATCAATCTCAAGGTATAGGTTCCCTGGAGCTACATGACCACCAGAATAATTTCCGTATACAAAGACTTTATCAATGGATGGGAGCGGTGCCCTTGTGAAATCCCATACGACTCTATTTACGCCTCTCTTGGTAGGCATCAATACTGGTTTTTGGGGTCCTCCGGGCCAACTTACGAATTCCTCTGGCCCATTCGAAAGGCTTCTTATTACTTTCCCTGAGCTATTGATCACCTTTAAATGCAAAGAAGCACTGTCCTTTTTTTCTGATAGATAATAATCAATCAGAACACCTGATTTTGGGTTTTGACCCAAACCGGGTCTCGGTTCATCCGTTGATCCGCCGAATATTCGATACGTTTTTTTAGGTTGAAATAACATTAAGTCTTTTTCAAACTTTCCTTTTGAGCCCTGAAAAGCTCCTAAATCATCTAAAATCCAAAAAGATCGACCTGCAGTAGCTGCAATCAAATCATTGTCTTGGATGGTTAAATCATTGATCGGCACAATGGGCAGATTGAGCTGTATTTTTTGCCAAAATACGCCTCCATTGAACGAGATATATAATCCTGCTTCGGTTCCCGCATAAAGTAATCCCTCTACTTCCTTGTCTTCCCTTACGACTCTTACAACCGTTTGATCATCAATGCCGGAAACTCGTTTTACCCAGCTCACGCCATAATCCGAAGTTTTATAAACCATCGGTTTTAAGTTGTTGAATTTATAAGCCATGACCGTTATGTAAGCTGTCGCAGGATCATGGGGAGAAACTTCAATAGAATTTACGATGGCTTCCGGCAATTCTTTGGGGGTAACGTTAGACCAATTGATGCCACCATCACGCGTGAGATGAACCAATCCATCATCAGAACCTGCCCATAAAACTCCTTTTTCATGTGGCGATTCTGTCAAATACATAAGGGTATTATAATTTTCACCACCCGCAGCCTCATTGGTGTAAGGACCCCCACCGGGCCCTTGATGTGCTTTATCATTTCTCGTTAAATCGGGGCTGATTACTTCCCAATTAATTCCTCCATCAAGGGTCTTAAATACCACATTTCCTGCATGATAAATTACCGAGCGATCATGAGGTGAACTTATAATAGGTGCATTCCAATTGAACCTATATTTAAAATCTTTAGGTACATTTCCTAGATTCAATTCCGGATATTCTTTTATTGATTTTGACGCCGCTGTTGATCTTGACCATCGATCGATGATCCCTTGATAACAGCCACCAAAGACAGTTTCAGGATTATTCGGATCAAAAGCTAAATAAGCACTTTCACATCCAGCAACCGAATACCAATCCTTCCATGTGATTCCCCGACCATTCGTTCTACTTGCAATCCCAATGGCAGAGTTATCTTGCTGCCCACCGTACACATGATAGGGCACCTTATTGTCCGTAATGACCCGATAGAACTGGGCGGTGGGTTGTTGGTCTTGTCGCGTCCAACTCTCACCTCCGTTGAAGGTAATATTGGCCCCTCCATCATTGGAGTTAATCATGTTTTTGGAGTTCATAGGGTTGATCCATAGATGATGATTGTCTCCGTGAGGAACGGATATCGGCTGAAAGGTCTTCCCTTTATCAATCGATTTGAGGACTGGCGCATTCAAGACGTACACGACATTCTCATTGGAAGGATCTGTGAATATTTCCATGTAATACCACGACCTGGCTATGGTTACCCGATCTGTACTGGTTTGCTTCCAGCTTTTGCCTGCATTCTCAGATCGATAAACACCTCCTTTAGTTCCCGCAGCTTCAATTACCGCAAATACCAAATCGCCATTAGCTCTTGAAACAGATATACCTGATTTTCCAAATTCTTCTGGGAGTCCTTCACTCATTGGATTCCAGGTCTCCCCCATGTCTGTCGACTTGTACAGACCTGATCCTGCACCTCCTGATTCCATCGTCCAAGGATACCTAATGTGCTGCCACATACTAGCATAAAGTATGCGCGGATTATTCATATCCATACTCAGAGATGAAGCACCAACATTATCTGCAACAAAAAGTTTTTTCATCCAACTTTGCCCACCATCTATGGATTTATAAATGCCTCTTTCTTGAGTGGGTCCATGCTGAGCGCCTTGTGCAGCAATGAATACGATGTCTGGATTGGTAGGATGAATGATGACATCTGAGATCGTCATGGTACCCTCTAGTCCTATATGATCCCAGGTTTTTCCCGCATCGGTAGACTTATATACGCCGTATGCATGAGATCAGTCATGGTATATTCCAGAGTGAAGTTATTAGCTAGTGTAGTTGAGTCGGCTATAGTTACACCATCGTAGCGGATAGAACCCAATTCAAAAAAACCATTCCCTGGCGCATAACCTACTTGAGGGCATCTGAGGTTTTCCAGACACCTCCTCCGGTATTGCCCATGTAATAAGTCATGGGGTCTCCAACTACGCCAGAAGAAGTAACACTTCTTCCTCCTCGAAAAGGACCTATATTTCTCCATTTTAAACCCGAAAATAATTCAGGCCTCAACAAGACTTTCAGCAACCTGAGACGCTTTTTTCTTTTTTTGCGCAAAAACCATGAGTGGCAGCACAAGACAGGTTAAAAAAATTAATCGAAGATTTTTCATTGTACAATATTTCTTTTTAAATAATACTTTTAATAGCCGGGTATTTGCATGACTGCATTTTGCATCATTCTGGAAGGACCCATCCAAAACATACGGTATTGCGTATTATCAATCAAATACACCACTTTTCCCCTACCCATACTTACCACTCCCGCAAAAGTATTCCCAGCCAAATGGCTGAGATTTTCTGGGGAGGCATAACCCGCCACATTCAGTTGATTCAATGTGCCATAACTTCCCACGGTTTCCAATGCTGCATTTGGCACCAATGCATCGGTACCAAATTTCAAAGTGTAGAGCTTGGCCTTAAGTCCAAAGGCAAGGGGATGAGTGATGTCTATTTTAGCATTCAAAGCCGTTCCTGGTATTCTTTTTTTACCTTCATATGCCGTTCGCTGATCATACGGGAGCGATCGAGCCATTAGACTCGAATCTTTTGGGTATTTTTTGAGGGAAATTTCTGTGAAGTCGGAAGACTCCTTGGTGAAAAATGATGCCGCTCCCTCGGTGGCGATGAGTGTCCCCCCTTCATTTACCCAATCCTTGATCTCATCCAATGCTTCTTCTTTAAATAACTCAGACAAACCACTTCCTCCATTAGGTAAAATGAGGACATCATAATCTTTTAAATCAACGCTTCTTGATCTACCTCCAAATTTTAGGGTGCTGCTTTGCTGCAGTGCCGTCGCTTTAATGCGATCGATAGGCAGACCCGTTTGCCAATCAAATAAAAAATAAATTTGCCCAGCAGTATAAGTGCTAAAGGGAGGTTCTACCAGTAAGGCCACCTTAGGTTGCTTGATAGGCACATTTCTACCATTGGCTAAATCCATACCGGCCATCACCCGACCGCTGTTGAATCCCATAATCTCAACCCCTGTATTTTGAGCTATTGCTTTTATTTCCTGGTCCATTTGATCTTTGCGCTCTAAGTTTCTGCCGCGCAGCACAATCAGAGTACCTGCAGAAAATGTTTGATCGCCCATATAAAAAGGCTCAAATGCAGAACGTACATTGTATTTCTTAGCCCATAACTGGGCCAATGCTTGGGGTGCATTCCGCTGACTCCAGTCAATCACGTAAGCATATTGAGCCTCGTTATTGGTCACCGATCCATTGAACGCAACTTCTTGACTCACTTGTTTGGTCTTGACCGTATACCGCCCCGTTGTGGAATATGCCTCTAAATTATAAGCCAAAGGAGCTGACCAAGTGGCCATATCATACATCACCGAATCTTCAATCTCCAAATTACGGGCCATAATCGTATTGATTAACAAATGTTTAGGCTGTTGAGTGGTTACAATATAAGTCCCTTGATTAAAGGTTTTTTTTAGGGTGCGTCCTGAACGATAGTCTTGGGCAGCTGTGATCTGAAAATCATCAAGGGCCTGTTCTACTTTGATCCCATTTCGGATCAATATATTGACCAGGTCATTACTGTAAACTTCATGATCACTAAAAAAATAAGTAGTGATCTTAGATTTACTATTGTCGGGGTTCAATGCTCTCTTGCTGTAATCAAGCAATCTTTCACGGTGCAAAACCGAGGTTTTGATGGTTGCAACAGAGGTCGTGTAGTGATCAAATATCCTTTGTCTAAGGGTGAGATTCACCCCATCTTCAGTCTTTACAATTCGGCCCCCTGCAGATCCACCACCCTGTTCGGTTAACATTCCGATAGCGCCCATAACACTTGGATAACTTGATCCATATCCTGGATAAAAGAAATCAAAACGATCCCTTGTAAAATAATTGATCTGATGCTTATCAAATTGTGCGATGTTTGCATCCCCAAAAACTTTGGACCATCCTTCATAAGTGTTGGAAGCAATTGATTTCTCGGCGTGGTACCAGGTGCCGTGAAGTAATTATTATTATAACCTTGCTCATGATAATCAACATGTACTTGTGGTAGCCATTTTTGATACTCTTCGGATAGACCCCTTGCCTCTGGGTGTACTTGCCACACCCAATCTCTATTGATATCAAACCAATAATGATTGGTTCTCCCACCTGGCCAACCTTCCATATGCTCGATGTCCTGCGGCTCGTTACTTGGCCTTTTTAATCTTTTCATAGATTTATACCAATACACGTATCGATCACGACCATCAGGATTAATACAGATATACATTATGATTACTGAGTTTTTGAGTACTTCCTCCGTTTCATTGTCTTGAGCTGCCGCCATGCGATAGGCTACCTGCATCGCCGCTTCAGTCGATGAGGCTTCATTGCCATGAATGTTGTAACTAAAAGAAGTAAAAATAGGTTGACCTTTCAAAAGTGCTTTGCCCGCTTCAGCTCCTTGCAGGAATAGCATGTGCTTTGACTTAATATTATCTATGTTTTTTATGTTTTCTTCGGAAGAGATAACTAAATTAATCAAAGGTCGACCCTCGTAGGTCTGTCCATACTCATGGTATAAAACGCGTCCAGAAGAGGCTGAAAGGACCTTAAAGTAAGCTTCTACATCGGCATATAGCGTAAAAGAAGCACCCAAATCATATTTTAAAAATGTTTTCGGACTGGGTATTTTTTCATTGATTTCTAGCTCTGGCTCAAATGAAAACCGATCTTTGTCCACAATATCAGGTTGTGCATTGGACAGGAAAAATAACAAAAGTCCAAATATTGAAAATGTGTTTTTTAGCATACTGATTATTTAAAAGAATGAGAGGTTTACGCCCCTATGTAAGATCTAATTTAATGAGAGCCCATTGAAATCCCTTTTTAACTTATATAAACGGTAAGCTAAACCAGCTTATAAGCAGATCAGATCCTGATAAGATAGATACGTTGCGCGGCTCTTTATGATGAATTACCTAAATAAAAATAGGTGATTAGGGCTATAACTTCCTCGCCCAAATATTACGGAATCTCACTGGGTTTCCATGATCTTGTAATAGAATAGGTAATGCTTCAGGGTGTTTAATATAATGCGCTTGACCGATATAACAGGTGGGACCCAATAACGAAACGTTATTTTGAATCAGCACCCCGTTGTGAAAGACGGTCATTCTAGCTGGATTAAGTAGATCGCCTCTTTCAGAAAACTTCGGCGCACTAAAAATAACATCATACTCTTGCCATTGGCTCGGCGGATTCGCAGCGTTTACCAAAGGGATATGTTGTTTATAAACTGCACCCGCTTGGCCATTACTGTAAGTTTCATTATCGTATGAATTCAATATTTGAACTTCATAAATTCCCATAAAAAAAAGTCCGCTGTTACTGTAATCCTGACCGCTCTTAGTACTATTCTTTGGAGCCAACCATTCAATGTGCAATTGAACATCTCCAAAAAGTTTTTTGGTCACCACATGGCCCGCACCGGGTACAACTACCATTTCGCCTTTCTCCAATTTCCAATCTGCTGGACTTGTAATATGGGGGCCTCTTTTGAGCTCAGGTAAACGGTCAGCATACTCCACCATACTTCCTCTGTACTCAAAATAAGGCTTTTGCCATTCATCCAATGAAGAACCGTCAAACAAAACGAAGGCATCTGAAGGTGGCGCGCCCCGCTCCCCGGGTGTCACACGATCTAACTTTCGATACAATTCCGTCGCCGTGGCTTTTATTTGATTAAACTGTTCTGAGGAGAGGGTCACAGTTTCATTTTTTTGGGCATTAATATCACTCAAAAAAAAGATTGAGAAGATTATTAATCCTATTTTTTCTTTTGTATCACTCATAAATAATAAAGATATTTGAATGGTAATAGAAAGATCAGCAAAAAATATTGCCTATTCAAATATTAACCTTAATTATTGTTCGTTATTTCTGTTTATTGATTCAGCAAGAGTTTGATAAAGTAGGTAGTCCTCATTGGTCGATCTCATGGATCATGGATCAAAAAGTCAATTCCTTAATGTACGAATTGCTTGCGCCAGTTGATGTACCGCCATGGCGTAAAGTGGGCTGTGATTGTAGCGAGTAATCACATAAAAATTATGGAAGCCCATCCAATATTCTTTTGAAATCTCATTATCCAGTTCGATGAGTGAAACCAAGTCTGTCTGAATTTGGCCCTCTACTTGATAGCCCTTAGCTCTATAATACTCAATGGTATTTTTAGGCTTGGTGTATAGGTGACTTGAGCTAATATCTTCATTAATTTTATTCACCGGAATAGCAACTCTTTGACCCTTTTTCCATTTGTGCATCTTTAAATAATTTGCAGCACTCGCTATCGCATCGTCTACATTATTGACCAAGTCACAGTCTTTAGATCCATCAAAACTTTTGGCATAGGCCCGGTAGCTACTCGGCATGAATTGACAATACCCAATGGCTCCTGCATAGGAACCTTCGGCATTGTATAAATCTAAATTTTGCGTAATAGACAAGGTAATGAACTCACCCAATTCTTTGGTAAAAAAATTCGCTCTCTTGGGATATGCGAAAGCCAAGGTATACAAAGCATCCAATACCTTATAGGCTCCTTTTTTCTCACCATAATAGGTTTCAACCCCTAGAATGGCAATCAAATATTCGATTTCGACGCCCGTATCCTTACTAACCGCACTCAAGGTGCTTTCATGATCATTCCAAAAATTTACACCCTTCGTTATTCTTTCGTTGGTAAGAAATATCTTTCTATACCGTTTCCAAGAAATGTCCTCTGCTGGTCGGCTGATACGTTCAATAATTTCTGGGATATACTGCGCACAGTCTAAGATCGATCTTACGGCCTCCGTGCTCAAGTCATGAGTTTTTGAATAACTTAAAACAAAACGGGTAACCTTATTTTCATCTATCTGGCCAAGAGTTTTAAAAAATAGGGCCCAAAGACAAATCATAAAACAACTAATTCTTTCCATGGTGTTTTTAATGTTATTTTTGCAAATAAAATGATTTTTTAATCATCATTAGAGAAATAATCAGTGTAAATTAAATAATATGAAAAAAGCAGAAATTCATACCCAAAAGGGTATTATGAAAATTGAGTTTTACAAGCAAGATGCACCAAAAACGGTACAGAATTTTATCGATCTAGCTGAAAAAGGGTTCTATGATGGCCTTACTTTTCATCGTGTCATTCCTAATTTCGTCATTCAGGGTGGATGTCCAGACGGCACTGGCGCAGGAGGACCGGGATATGCCATTGATTGCGAAGCTTCAGCATTGAACCTCAAGCACAGCAAGCCTGGAGTCTTCTCGATGGCTAACGCTGGAAAAAACACAGGTGGCTCACAATTTTTCCTCACCACCATCGCCACTCCTTGGCTCGACGGAAACCACGCTGTCTTTGGCGAAAGTGATTGAAGGTTTAACCGTCATTGATATGATTAAGGAAGGTGACACGATGGATAAAGTGGTGATTACAGATTAATTGCTAAAAATTAATAAAATTTTATTCCTCCCATGAAAGTCCTATCGAACAATCATCTCTTTTGATTAAAAAATAACAAAGATGGAACCCTTGAAGGTATCAACACGCGACGGTATCAACTTATATGTCGAGTCCATGACGGTCCACCAACCTATAGGTGTGGTTTGTATTATTCATGGCTTTGGCGAGCATATCGGTAGATACCGACACGTGATGCAGTCACTAAATGATTCAAAATTCAATGTCTATGGTGTGGATCTTCGAGGCCATGGGAAATCAGGAGGCTTAAAAGGTCATGCGCCTGATTTGATGAGTCTAATTAATGACATTGAAGAATTTTTAAAAATAGTTCGAGCTGAACATCTGTATTTACCTTTGTTTCTTTTCGGCCATAGTATGGGAGGAAATCTCGTGCTTAATTATGTAATAAGAGATAAATCCAAGGAGTTATCGGGCTTCATAGTTTCTGCTCCTTGGATTAAATTGGCCTTTACACCCCCTCGCTGGAAAGAACAATTAGGTAAACTAATGGCGCGACATTGGGCCAAAAATTAGACAGTCCAACGGGCTCAACAGTTTACATCTGAGCAAAGATCCCAGAGGTCTCAAGGCTATACGAAAATGATCCTTTGGTTAATTTTAAAATCTCCGCGGGTTTGTTTGCTGCTATTAACTTTGGCGCATCATACCTTGTGGAACATCAAAGTGAAATTAAATTAAGTGGTTTTGTTTTTCATGGTCAGTCAGATGCCATCATTGATTACAAAGCTACCATGAAGTTGGCCCTTGACAACCCAGATTATATCAAATGGAAATTATGGGAGGGTGTTTTTCATGAAGCGCACAATGACTTGGAACAAAAAGAAGTCATAAAAGAATGGATTGACTGGATGATCCACAAGATCAAAACATCGAAAGTCATTTAACCTCGACAAAGGATTGCTTTGTGATTCTGTTCCTACTGTTAAGAGTCTATTCAAATAACCTTCTTATGTAAGTTCTGTAAAATAGTTAGGACTAGACCTCCTCTTAATGGCTTGCAATAAACCATAATTGGTTAAATTAGTGGCAACATGAAAAAAATAAATGGTGTCATCCGAGCTTGGTGCACTTACGATCTCGCAAATTCGGTATACAATCTTGTGATCAATACAGCGATTTTCCCGATCTATTATACGGCGATTACGAGTGTAAATAACGAAGATAAAGTTGACTTTTTTGGATTTGAAATGGTTAATTCTGTGCTGTATAGTTATGCGATTTCACTATCATATTTAATTTCAGCCTTGTTACTCCCCATATTATCAGGCATTGCAGATTATACAGGTAATAAAAAAAAATATTTAAAAATTTTCACCTATTTAGGTGCCTTTTCCTGTATCGGATTGGTTCTTTTTACAGATGAGAATGTCCTTGAATGGGGCATCTTTTGTGTGGTATTGGCCTCTATTGGATATAGTTCTGGATTGGTTTTTTATGATGCTTATCTTCCTGAAATAGCCCCAAAAAACATGACTGATCGGATCAGTGCCAAAGGTTATTCCTATGGTTACGCGGGAAGTGTTGTCCTGCTTTTAATAAGTATTTTAATTACTCAAAAATATGAGTTATTTGGATTTACAGATGTTGGGAAAGCTACGCGCTTTGTCTTTATTTTAGTAGGTATTTGGTGGATTGGATTCGCCCAAATTCCTTTTAAATGGCTGCCTAATAATCATTCTCATCGAAAAATACATCGAGACATTTTTCGTAATGGATACCGCGAACTGAAAAAGGTTTTTTGGAATTTGAAAGACTTAAAAAACATGAAAATTTATTTAATCGCATATTTTTTCTATAATATGGGGGTTCAGGCCATTATGCTCTTGGCAGTATTATTTGGCACCAAGGAGCTTGCCCTTAGTGCAGCCCAACTTATCCCAGCGATCATCATCATTCAATTCATAGCTATTTTAGGTGCTACCCTCTTTGCTCGACTTTCTGAATATAAGGGTAACATATTTTCACTCATCAGCATGATTTTAATTTGGATAGGTATCTGTCTTTATGGATATACCATTACTACAGTAAATGAATTTTACATCATTACCGCGTCGGTTGGTTTGGTCATGGGCGGTATCCAATCCTTATCAAGGGCGACGTTCTCAAAGCTCATTCCATCCACTCACTCTGAAGATCACACTTCTTATTTCTCGTTTTATGACGTCACCTTTTATGTCAGTGTCGTATTAGGCACCTTTACTTACGGTCTGGTCGAACAAATTACAGGAAGTATGAGAAACAGTACCTTAGCCTTAGGGTTGTTTTTTATCATTGGATTGGCTTTCCTTGTTTTTGTTAAAATGCCAAATGAAAAATCTCAAACTTCCTAAACTTAATCTCCCGGAAATAAACCCAACACTTCTTTGGCGAGATGATGTGGCCTACATTAAGGATGAAATCCGTAAAAAAGAGCTTATGCTTACTCCAGAGGAATGGGTACGCCAGCATTTTTTGCATTTACTCACACAAAATCTTGATTACCCTAAAGCCTTAATCAACATTGAAAAAGGCCACCAGTATTTACAACAACAGAGAAGGACCGACATTCACATATACGACCGAAAAGGTGCCATCTATCTTTTGGTTGAATGTAAGGCCCCAACTATCAAGCTATCAGCGGCTACCCTCCAACAGATCAGCGGCTACAACGCTGCATTAGATGCCCAGTATCTGGCCATTACGAATGGAATGAAACATTATGTATGGAAAAAAAATACATGGTAGCACTTATGAACAACTGTCTGAATTTCCGCATTTTTGTTAGAGAAATAGATCTAAAGCGCTCAGTTCATAACCAAAAGCATCTGCCACTCCGGGATAAACAATTTTTCCATCAATGATGTTTAGACCCCGTCTTAATTCCTCATTTGAATTACAACCTTTCTTCCATCCCAAATCAGCCAGTAATAGAGCATAGGGTAAGGTTGCGTTGGTCAAAGCTAAAGTAGAAGTATAAGGTACCGCTCCGGGCATATTGGCTACGCAATAATGTACAACATCATCAATGATATAGGTTGGATCTTCATGGGTGGTTGGCTTACAAGTGGCTATACATCCTCCTTGATCAACCGCTACATCAACCAATACCGTTCCCGGTTGCATATCCTTGAGCATATCCTTTGTAATGAGATAAGGTGCTTTAGCTCCTGGAATCAGTACACTACCCACGATGAGATCACATGCCCCAATTAAATTTCGTATATTATAGTCACTACTCATGCATGTATTGACATTGGCGGGCATTATCTCATCTAGATATCTTAAGCGAGATAAGTTCACATCCATAATGGTGACATCTGCACCCATACCCGCCGCCATCTTGGCCGCATTCATTCCCACAATACCTCCTCCCAAAATCAGGACTTTGGCAGGAGGAACACCTGGGACTCCTCCCAAAAGGATCCCTTTACCTTTAAATGGCTTTTCCAAATATTTGGCGCCCTCTTGTATAGACATTCTTCCCGCCACTTCTGACATGGGAATGAGTAAGGGCAAGGACTTATCCGCTCTCTCTACCGTTTCATAAGAGAGACAAACTGATCGGTTTACCATCATTGCATCAGTCAATGGCTTTGATGAGGCAAAATGAAAATAGGTAAAGACCAATTGTCCTTTTTGAATCAAAGTATATTCTGATTCAATGGGTTCCTTGACCTTCATGATCATTTCAGCAATTTTATAAATTTCTGACTGGTGAGAAAGTATTTTTGCTCCCGCATCAAGATAATCTTTATCCAAAAATCCACTACCTGCCCCTGCGTCAGACTGAACATAAACCTGATGCCCTTTTTTACTTAATTCTTTCGCTCCACTAGGAGTCAAAGCCACTCTGCTTTCATTATTTTTTATCTCGGAGGGAATCCCAATTATCATGATTACACCATTTAAAACATGTCGATTTTAGGGTAAATATAAGTGGGTAATTCAAAATAAAAAATAGTGATTTTTATATATTTTGTTTGGAGGAATAAACAAAATGGAGAATGAGAATTCACATCTATTTTATATGGATTTCTTAATTTAAATTGATTTTTAATTTTGTTTAAAGCCCATGTTTTTTTTATAAAAAAAATCTGGCTAACCGTTAATCATCCAGATATAGTCATTTCTTATTATCTTCGCACATATCAAAGGTACTCCTTTGCTCAAGGCTAATATGAGTGTAAACCCAAACAAAACAATAATTTCTCCCAAAGAAAAAATCTTAACAGATTATCATCTAGCTGTTCAAAGCAGAGAGATTAGTTTACTCGGAAGAAAAGAAGTCTTCATGGGGAAAGCCAAATTTGGCATATTTGGTGATGGTAAAGAAGTTGCTCAAATAGTTTTTTCTAAAATGTTCAAAAAAGGAGATTGGCGATCGGGTTATTATCGAGATCAAACCTTAATGATGGCGTTGGGCCTATTGACACCTGAACAGTTCTTTGCACAACTTTATGCTCATGCGGATACACAGTATGAGCCCTCTTCTGGAGGACGCATGATGAACAGCCATTATGGTACTCGATCCCTCGATCCCTCAGGCCAATGGAAAAATTTAACATCTCAAATAAATTCAAGCTCTGATATCTCACCCACGGCCTCTCAAATGCCTCGCTTGCTGGGTCTTGCTTTTGCTTCTAAATTATTCAGAAATAACAAAGCCCTCGATGCCTTTACTCACTTCTCAAATAATGGAGACGAGGTAGCCTTTGGTACCATAGGAAATGCGTCGACTTCTGAAGGTCATTTTTTTGAAATCATGAATGCAGCAGGAATTCTGCAAATACCCATGGTATTGGCAGTTTGGGATGACGGATATGGTATTTCCGTGCCCAATACCATTCATACTATTAAAGAAAGTATTTCAAAAGTAATGAAGGGCTTTCAACGTGAGAAGGGTACCAATGGTATTGAAATCTTAGTTGCTCGAGGTTGGAATTATCCAGAAATGTCTGCTGCTTTTGAAAAAGCTACTTCCCTTGCCCGAGAGAACCATGTGCCTTGTTTGGTCCATATCACAGAGCTCACTCAACCCCAAGGACACTCCACCTCAGGTTCTCATGAACGCTATAAATCACAAGAGCGTTTACATTGGGAAAGTGAATTTGATTGTAACCTAAAGATGAGGGAATGGATACTTGCCGAAAAAATCGCTGATGAAGCCATGCTTTCTGAAATTGAAAAAGAAGCGAAAATCGCTGTTAAAAACGCACGCAATGCGGCTTCGGCCAACTATTCTCAGGAAATTAAATCAGATCAAAAACAAGCCTTAGCGCTGATTGGAAAAATGATCAATGCGTCCCAGCATAAAATAGAACTCACCAATATTTACAATGACCTCAAGGAAAATACTTCCCCTTTTAAATTAGATATCGTCAAAGCGTGTACATCCATTATTCGGACTTTAGCGAAGTATGAAGACGTAAATAAAGAAGACCTAAAAAATTGGTTGGCAACAAAAAAAGATAAATATTACCAGGACTACAGTTCACATTTGACAAGTGAATCTAAAGATTCCGCCTTAAATATTAAAGGGGTCGAACCTATGTATGATAACGAAGCCCAATGGGTAGATGGGAGGAAAATACTCAATCTTTGTTTTGATCACCACTTATCAAATAATCCCTTGATTATCGCGCTCGGTGAAGATGTAGGTAAAATAGGAGATGTGAATCAAGGGTTTGCAGGAATGCAAGAAAAATACGGGGATCTGCGGGTCATTGATACGGGGATTCGGGAAAGTGCGATCATAGGGAAAGGGATTGGTGCGGCCTTGCGCGGCCTAAGACCTATTGCAGAAATTCAATACTTGGACTATTTACTGTATTCTATCCAAATATTATCTGATGATCTGGCGACCACACATCACCGTACGAAAGGAGGTCAAAAAGCACCTCTCATTATAAGAACGCGAGGACACCGGCTCGAAGGAATGTGGCATTCTGGGTCTCCTATGGGAATGATTTTGAATGCCGTAAGAGGTATTCATGTTGCGGTGCCTAGAAATATGACACAAGCCGTTGGATTTTATAATACGTTCCTGGCTTCAGATGATCCCGCAATTATCGTTGAAACCCTCAACGGTTATCGCCTCAAAGAAAAAATTCCAGAGAATTTATTCGAAATAAAAACCCCATTGGGTATCCCTGAAATATTACAAGAAGGAGAGGACTTAACGGTAGTGACATATGGCTCTATGTGTCGAATCGCATTGGAGATCGCCGCAGAACTCACTGAAATAGGCATATTTATAGAAGTAATTGATGTTCAATCCCTACTTCCTTTTGATCTTTCAAAGACTATTGTAAAGTCGCTACAAAAAACCAATGCTGTTTTATTTCTTGATGAAGATGTCCCCGGAGGTGCCTCGGCCTTCATGATGCAACAAGTACTGGAGAGAGACGAGGGTTATCAATGGCTTGATGTGTCACCTAAAACTTTAACTGCAAAAAATCATAGACCTACTTACGGAAGTGACGGTGACTATTTCTCGAAACCCAATGCCGAAGAAATTACTGACGTAGTTTATAAAATAATGAATGATAAAGATCCTAATAAGTATCCTGACCTTTAAGCTAATTTCTAGTAATGTTTATCAACACAAAGTCTAGGGTCTCAGCTATATTGCTTTTGTTTAAATTTCGATCGTAAATATAAAAACTCATTTTTATCGAATCGTTTCGAAATGTTTGTTGAAATCCTTGAGACAGCATCGCAAAAGAAACATCTCCCTTCAATGATTTTCCAATATTTTCCTGATCAAAAATAGGAATCCGTGAATTAAAAAATTCGACACACCCCCCTTGACTAAAATCATCATTAATTAACTGATATGCTCCTCTTATTTTTTTGTAAAAATTGACATAAATATTTTTATTGAATATATTTTTTTTAATTAAAAAAGTGTCCGCTTCATCCGTATCCACATCAGTGGTAACTAGATAGTCTGAACAACCATATTCTGGTAATGTTTGATCAAAGTCATAATTACCTGATAAAATCACTTCACCGTCATAGGAAGTTGCCAAAATAAGGGGTTCATTAAAATTCAATTGACCATATCTTATCAAATAATATTCTGAATCAACCTCCTCGACAACATAATTAAAAATGTGATAAGGTGGATAAACTTCATCAATAGCAAGGCCTAAATCCCCATCCCCATCTTCAAAATTAAAAGTCAAAATCAAACTATCAGCAGCACCATCAACCTCTACAAACTCAATCTGATTGAAGGAAATAGCGGGCTCTTCAGGAAAATACGGAGCATCATAACAGCCAAGTAATAAGATTGAAGCCAGGCAATAACCAGAATATTTGAGTATAGTTTTTAACATTTTATACAGGCAAAAGTAAAGGTATTTACCTATTTAACCGAAGGTAATTCTATCTTTACGCTTTGTTATAACTAAATAATTAATTCATTATATGAGTTTTTATCAAGACTTCAAAAATACCATTTTAGATATTACAGAAGATAACTTCAGCGACCGAAGTCTCGCATTGTTTGATTATCAGTACCATACCAACAAAAATGCAGTGTTTTGTAAACACCCATTTAAAAATAGAAAAGATTAAAATTCTGCAGATCGAGGATATTCCATTTTTACCTATTGAATTTTTCAAAAAGAATGAAATAAAATCAGAGCAATGGAACCCTGAAAAAGTATTTATTTCTAGTGGTACCACGCAAGGGGAAAAAAGCAAAAATTTGGTGCGTGACCTTGACTTTTTCCATCAAATGACCAAAAAAGCGTATGAGCAGTTTTATGGCCCATTGGATCAACAGATCATTCTAGCCCTTCTTCCCTCCTATTTAGATCAGGGTCATTCTTCGCTGATCGAAATGGTAAATCACTTCCTTACTCATGCTCAAAATGGATCAAGATACATCAATATAGACGACCAAAATATGGGTCATATATTGAATGATGTCACAAAAAAAACTCTCATTGGTGTGAGTTATGCATTATTAGACTTTGCAGCTAAAAAACCGAGCAGTAAAAACTTATCTATAATGGAAACAGGAGGAATGAAAGGTCGGAAAAAAGAAATAGTTAGAGAACAACTGCATCATATGATAGATCAAGGATTCCATCCTAAAAGCCTATTTACAGAATATGGAATGACCGAACTCTATTCGCAAGCCTATGCAAAGGAAAATGGAAACTTAATGTTTCCTGCATGGGCAAAGTGTTTGATTCGAGACATCAATGATCCTTTTACCTTTACCAAAAAGGATATGACAGGAGGTATCAATATCATTGATTTAGCCAATATCAGTACTTGTGCCTTTATTGAAACCAAAGACCTGGGTAGAAAAGTGGATGACTATAAATTTAAAGTAATGGGTCGTTTTGATGATAGCGAGATCAGAGGGTGCAACCAATTATTCTAAATTCCATCGTTTTTTTTTGACAAAAAATAACCGAGTGCAAATAAATTTAATCCTGAAAAATGAAATTTCTCAAAAAAATAAAATAACTTCACATTGTAAATTATAAAACATAATGAAAAAGTTTTTATTAATAAGTTTTATTTTGGGTGCTATGAGTTCTTGTACTCAAAAATTATGCCCTACGTACTCGCAAGTAGATACGGTAAATGTTGAGCATACAGATTTAGCTAAGGCTTAATAGTATTCCTCATATTGGTATGGAGTTCAATGTCTTTGGCTGAAATTTCCTTTTCGCATAGTATTACCAATCGTTCAATCACATTCCTTAACTCTCTTATATTACCAGGCCACATATAGCTGGTGAATAACTTACGTGCATCCAATTTAATTAGTTTTAAAGGCATTCCATAGTTGCTGCATATTTCTTTTAAAAAATAATCTGTCAAAAGGGCTATGTCTTGAGATCGCTCTCGCAGTGGGGGTACCTCGATCAAAATAACACTGAGTCGATGATACAAATCTTCTCTAAAATTGCCAGAAGCAATCTCCTTTTTCAAATCTTTATTGGTCGCCGCTACAATTCTCACATCCACCTTAATCAACTTCTCTCCACCTACTCTTGTGATTTGATTTTCTTGAAGCGCCCGAAGTGCTTTCGCTTGGGCAGCTAAACTCATATCGCCAATCTCATCTAGAAATAAAGTCCCGTAATGGGCTTGTTCAAATTTCCCTATACGTTGCTTGTTTGCAGAGGTGAAAGCTCCTTTTTCATGACCAAATAATTCACTCTCAAGTAACTCTGAAGGAATAGCAGCGCAGTTTACTTCAATTAAACGCTTATTTGATCGATCACTTTTTTCATGTAACCATTTTGCTACTAATTCCTTTCCTGTACCATTTTCACCTGTAATTAATACTCTTGCTTGGGTAGGAGCTACTTTTTCAATCACGGATTTAACACCATTAATTTCGGATGAGTCACCGATCATCTCTATCGTTCCGTTGATTTTATTTTTCAGCACCTTGGTCTCCTGAATTAAATGGCTTTTGTCAAGGGCATTTTTAATGGTTATCAATAATCGGTTGAGATCTGGGGGCTTTTCAATAAAGTCAAAAGCTCCTTTTTTAGTCGCCTCAACAGCAGTTGCAATGGTCCCTTGAGCAGTTATCATAATAAAAGGAGCTGATATCCCGTCTAAATTTGCTGACTCAAGAAGTTGAATACCATCCATTTTAGGCATTTTAACATCACAAAGGACCAAATCAACTTGATGTTGCTTTAAATAAGCCAGGCCTGCCTCACCATCGCCTGCCTGTCCTATCTTATAACCTTCAAATTCAAGAATTTCAATTAAAGTATCTCTAATACTCTTTTCATCATCAACAACTAAAATATGAGACATATTAATTCAATTAAAATTAAACAAGCAAATAAGCCGGGTTCTGTACTCTATTAAGATAATTCTTAATACTGTCCCATCATTTATCTAGTTCCAAAATTACCATTGGAATCGAACGGTCTACCCTTCTTGCATGAGCGAGTAACTCTTGATCGCAAGATCTATTTGACCTTTCAGCCCGTAAGGTTTACAATGCGCCTCAACTCACGCTGAGACCGGTGAGCTCTTACCTCACCTTTTCACCCTTATCTCGAAAAAATCAAGACGGTATATTTTCTGTTGCACTATCTCCTTTAAAAAAAAGACTTCCAATTAAGAAGTACGGTACTCTGTGCTGCCCGGACTTTCCTCCTCAATATTGAGGCGATGAGCTCGCTTGCTCTACAAACTTAACGATTATGGCTCCGTTTTTTAAATCTAATCTAAAAAAGATGACCTCCAGAAATTGGAGATTATTTTTTAGTATCATTCATAAATAAATCTCTCAGCTTATCGAATGATTTCACATATTGCAAACTAATACCCCCCTCCGCTGAACTCTCATTTGCATAATTATAGGGATTGTTTTGTCGGAAGATTTTCAACCTTAGTCTTCCATCTTCAGTCAAGAAATAATCAAAAGACATATCTCCTATAATATTGTTAGTAGCACTCGATTGATTTTGAGTGTTGTTTACCGCACTTGCTCCGGCCAAACGTAAGCGTCCCTCTAAAAAAGTATAGGCCAATCTCAACTCAACCGTCTCGGCAGCCGATTCATCTAGACCTAATAAATCCACACTTACTTCAAGGTTATCATCGACCTGATTCAGCCAATAACTCAATTGGTTACTAATGAATTCACTGACACTATTTCCAAAACCTTGCCCTATTTGTCCAGAGGTAGGGAGTTGATTACTAGGTGATAATTGTCTCAAAATCAGCAAACTAAAGACTTGACGCTTCAACTCTTGCTCATTTGAATTAATGGCCGTGAGGATATCATACCAATCGGTATCACTATTCGATATGGTACTGTTTTCTTCAAACTTAAGTTCAAAATCAATCTCAGGATTAACTACAGGCCCATTAAGCTTAAGAACGACCAATATGGGACTTTTTTTACCAAAGTTATTAGATTGGCCTGCCCAAGATGAAAGATCTACCAATTGCCTATAATTGGCCTCTAAGGACATAATCCCTTGATACGGATCTCCAAAAAAAGAAACCATCCCTCCCGGTTGAATCTTAAATTCTTTATTTAAGACATTTGAAGTCCAATTGTAAGCCCCCTCCAGCACTTCAAATTGACCAAAAACTTCAAATTGACCATCAGAATTAACACTTAACTGCAAATTTCCTTGTCCTTTACCTCTGATGATATCTCCCGTTTGTTCATTAAAAATAAGCTCCCCATATGTATCTCGAGTGATCTCTAGATTCATATTTACCTGAAAACCACGATTACTATTTTTTGGTTTTACAACATCACTAGATGAAGTAATGGTATTTGATTGTTTCACGAAAACGATATAATCTTGTTTTTCAAAGTTCATTTGATCTTCAATAGGTATTTTAAGACGCGTTTTTTCATCTGTTTGAATATTTGCATCGAAAATTAGATTATTAAATGGCCCACTTATGCGTACATCTCCACTACCAAAGGCATTACCATAATAGAGGGGGTTTTGATTGCCGCTTGTGTTTAAAAGTTCTAAATTAAGAAAGTCTATTTTCACATCTAAAGTCTTACCTTTCATGTTTTCGTGTGTGACTTGGCCCTTGACAAAGCCTTGAGATCCAAACCTGTCAAATATTTCGATTTGATCAAAATAAATTATGTTTTGATCAAATTGAGTGGTTCCATAAAATTTATAATCAGTATTCAAATAATCGACCGTAGCTACTCCCTTATACAAAGTAGCCTGCCCATTAATTTTAGGATTAAAGATAGGGCCCTGAATTCTTAATTTTCCTGAAGCATACCCATCGAGACCTGAAATCTTCTTTTGAAATAATGGTGCTAACCAATTAATTCGCATTCCCTTAAATTCTGCATTCAAATCAATTTGACCCTCTTGATTACTAGGAAAGACATAACCAAAGAACCTCCCCTTTTCAGTTGAATCAGATCTTATTTTAATATCAGTATACAATCCATTCTCACGTGGTCTCCAATCAATAACTCCCTCCAAATCACCAATTCCAACCTCTTCAAATTGGAATCCTAATATATTGATTTGACCATCTATATGCCATGGCTGTTCAAGGCTCAATTGCTCTATTTTTCCGTTGGATGACAATATACCCTCCCACTTATGAGGCAAAACAGAAGCTAAATTTTGCAAATCAAAATGTGCTATTTCAAAGTAAAGTTTAGAGGATTGATCATTTGATATTACGCCTTCTAACCCTATAAAATCAAGATCATGAGAAATTTCGATATTTTTGAGCCAGAGTCGCTCTTTGGTAATGATAATTTGATTTTCTTTATTGACTTTCCAAGTCTTGTCTAGCCACTTGAGCTCCGAAGTTAAAAATTTAATAGCTATTTCGTCCCCTCCAAAAATAGATTCCGTATTCATACTCAAAGATGAGTTTTTCGATGGTTGCGCTATCCTTATACCTCCTGTTAAGGTATCCGAATTTAACCTTAATGAAATATTAAGATCAGATGTTTCTGAGAAACGGGGCCATTTCTGCTTTTTTGAAGACAATATCACTTCACCATCAATATGATTCCTCTCATTTCTCTCGAAGTCAAATTCCATTTGATTATTCAGAAATTTAAGAGTCTCTAGTTGGAATAATTCGGTGGAAATATTTCCAGAAAAAGAAAGCCCCCTTTGGTAGGTTAAATCAATACTCAAACTTCCCCCTAGTTCCTGATCCATTTCAGTCAGCCTTCCTAGAAGACCCATATCCTCTAGGGCTACTTCCAATTTAATTTCATAAGTACTTAATGGAGGCGGCCTTAAATTTTTCTCATTAAATATTAGTTGGTTTTTATAAAAACGAACCTCAGATATCATATCAGAAATAACGGTGTATATTGGGAAATTACCAGAGGCAGACAGAGTAAAAATTGAGTTTTCAATTTTTACTCTTTCCGCCTCAGTCGTATCTATTGATATATAAATTGTATCAAAAATCATTCTCTCCCCCTTAATCAATGTTTGGATATCATTCAAAACGAAAGTCCCTATTAAGCCAGTATTTTGAATATCCTTGATATTAATTTTAGCATTTAATGAGAGTGCTGAGGTATCATCGGAAAAATTCATCGCTTTCAAATTTGCATAATTGATTACAAAATCTGCCTCAAGTTGGGGAGACTTCTGATACAGATACACTCCCTCACCCGCCATTTTCAAGTCCTTATCATCAGTACTAAAGCTGAACTGGTAATTCTCTGATTCTTTATTTAAAACTACTCCTATATTTTGATAGGCCTTATTTAAAAAAATGAAATTTTCTAATTGAATGAGTAAATTTAAATTCATCGTCTGAGAATTAATACCGGATCCTTGAAATTTCAATCTTCCACGGCTCTTTCCTAATCTTGAATCATCTAGTATCTTACCCAATTGAACATTATCAAAATCAACCTTCCCCTGATAGCAAATATTTTCAGGACTAGAAAGATCTCTCATATTAAGATCAAGATCTATGTTTCCATGTTCATTAATTCCCTTGCCTTGAATCAACATTTCATCTTTATTGCCCTGAATCCTACCGGCAAAGCGAAGTGGTCCATAATGGTAACCTTTAAGATAGCCTCTTACATCTTCTTGAACCCAATAAGAATCGAGAAGATCTAATGTTAAAATCGCAGAATCAACACCACCCATCCCATTGATAGTACCCCGAGCCTTCAATAGACTCCCTGTTTCCAATGTTCCAGAAAGACTTGAGAGTTGAAGCTCATTCAAATAACCTTTCATCTGCATCTCTAAAGAAATGCTTCTGCGGTCCTTTAGAAGCTTTTTCAGCTCAGAATTTAGATCTTTGGTGTCTATTAGAGAGGGGCTCAAAGTCATCTCTATAAAAACGCTATCCTTGTTGAACGAAGTCCAATCTCCATGAATCAATCTCAAGTTGACCTCGCTATTAATCTCTGTTTTTCCACATTTTAAATGGATTCCAGCGAGGTCAACTTGATCTTGAGTAAAACCAAAAAAACCCTTAAAATCCGAAATTGAAGAACTTGAAAAAGCAGATGAATCAGCTTTTAACGTATCCATATAAAAACCGATACTATCAGCAGACGCCATAATATCTATCAACCTCAGATCACTTATGTTTAGGCTAAAGGGAGACGAGAATAGCATCTGCTGGGTTAAAAGATGATCGTCCCAATTAAGCTGTAAATCTTTAAATGCTACACTTCCAATATGCAATATTTGCTCACTCTGAATAACCTTATCATCGGACTTCAAGGCCGCCAAGAAGGATTGCAAATTGATCACACCTGATTCTTTATTTCTCGTAAGATTAATCCTAGTTTTATCAAAATCAATATGCGCTAAACTGAAGGATCCCTTTCGAAACAAATCAATTAAATTAAAATCTATTTCTACGTCATCAAATGACAGCATAAGGTTTTGATTTAAGTCAAAAACCTGGATATGGGAGATATTAGATCGATCCCACAAATCAATATTTATAGCCTCAATTTTAATGGGATAGCGACTCTTTTGTGACAAATCGGCTATAAACGACCTTACTAAGTTTTCTTGCACATTAGAAAACTGCAGAAAGATAGTTGACGTGATCAAAAGAAATGAAAGTAAACCTAACCCATATAACAAATATCTTAGGAGGGATCTAACTATATTTGCTGGGCTAATTTTCAAACTCAATCAGGAATATATAAATGAAAACCATCATACTTGGTATTGAATCTTCATGTGACGAAACATCTGCTTCTATTTGTATTGATGGCAAAGTAATGAATAATATCATCGCTACGCAATCCATACATGAAGAATACGGAGGTGTAGTGCCTGAATTAGCCTCTAGAGCACATCAAAAAAATATAATCTTAGTGGTCGAATCAGCTCTGAGGGGTGCAGAGGTCAAATTTTCAGATTTGAGTGCCATTGCTGTGACCCAAGGACCTGGCTTATTAGGAGCACTCATGGTGGGTTATTCTTACGCAAAGAGTCTGGCTTTTGCCTTAGACATCCCTATTATCAACGTCAATCATATGAAGGCACATATTTTGGCTCATTTTATTGAAACACCAACACCTATATTTCCCTTTATTTGCCTTACTGTGAGTGGTGGTCATACCCAAATCGTGAAGGTAAATAGTGCGATTGACATGGTCGTATTGGGAAGTACCATTGATGATGCCGTAGGTGAAGCATTTGATAAAGGTGCCAAATTACTGGGCTTTCCCTATCCAGGTGGCCCAAAAATAGATAAATATGCCGCATCTGGTAATCCTCAAAAATTTTCATTTTCAGAATCTCAAATAAAAGGTTTGGATTTTTCCTTTAGTGGAATTAAAACTTCGTTATTATATTTTCTTCGAGACCATTTGAAAAATAACCCTGATTTCATACTGGAAAATTTAGCAGATATCTGCGCGAGTTATCAAAAACATCTCATTTCAATGCTCATGAAAAAATTAGTACTAGCAGCAGAGGAGACCAGTATAAGACAAATTTCCATTGCAGGGGGAGTTGCCGCGAATAAGGAGTTAAGAACCCAGCTTAAGCAACTGAGTCAAAAGCATCAATGGATGAGCTATATACCGGAGTTCGAATATTGCACTGACAATGCAGCCATGGTGGCCATCTCAGGTCATCTTTATTTTCAAAATAAATCTTTTGGCCATTTGACAGATGCTCCCCAACCTAGAATGAGTTTTTAAAATGAAAAATAACAAAACCCGATTTTCTGATAATATCTCTATTCGCAATAAGAAAGCATCCTTTAACTACATTATCATTGAAAAATTGGAAGTCGGTATTGTGTTACAAGGAAGTGAAATAAAATCTATAAGGGAAGGTAAAGTTTCACTGCAAGAAGCACATTGTATCGTCATTCGTGGAGAACTTTTTGTGCGATCTATGAATATTGCGATCTATAAAGAAAGCTCGATTTATAACCATGAACCTACCCGAGAGAGAAAGTTATTACTGAGCAAAAAAGAAATTGAAAGATTTAAAGCCAAATCAGAGGAAAAGGGATTAGCCATCATCCCCACAAAATTATATGTTATTAAAAGAGGAATAGCCAAAATCGAAATAGCCCTGGCGCAAGGAAAAAAGCTACATGATAAAAGGGAAAGCATGAAGAAAAAAGATCATGACCGAGAATTAAAACAAATTAAGCTTATTTGATGATGGGGGTACTGGTATTAAATCAAGACTTTACTCCGTTGGCCCTCTGTCATGTAAACCGTGCCTTCCTTTTAATTTTTAATGCAAAAGCCGAACTCGTCAGCGAATCAAAAAGTCGGGTCTTAAGAAGTATCAGTCAAAGCTATGCCTATCCCTCTGTGATTAAACTGAACAGGTATGTCAACTTACCTTACAGGAGTGTTATTTTGAACCGTCATAATATTTTTAAAAGAGATCAAAATAAATGTCAATACTGTGGTCAAATCCAAGATTTAACACTTGACCATCTCATTCCAAGATCGAGGGGTGGTAAATCTATTTGGACAAATCTTGTAACTGCATGTCTTTCTTGTAACGCAAAAAAAGGAGACAAGCTCATCAGTGAGACCGATTTAATACTCTATAAAAAACCAATAAAGCCTTCCTTTATTATGTTTTTAAAGAATCTAAATCATCAAAAGCAGAACGAATGGGCTCCCTTTTTGGAACCAAAATCACATAGTTAGGCATAAAAAAAGGCACATATGATTATGCGCCCT
>CAJJBF010000010.1 GCA_905182375.1 Flammeovirgaceae bacterium UBA4465 | reverse complement strand
TCAGCTCACCGACAACACAGCTGTAGGAGCTACTGCTGTAGATGGGATTACCAATCAGTGGAAGGATGGCGCTGCCAATGCGACTTCTAATCCCGATGAGTTTGAGACGATCACCGATGCGGCAGCACCCCAGGTTTCGGACCTAGCGATATATGATACAGACTTTAATGGATTGATCGATAAGATCATTGTGACGTTCAGTGAGAATGTGGATACTGATGATGGAAGCGCTCCTGTAGCTGGAGATTTTGGTACCATTGTATTACCAGATGGACAAACACGCAACTTTGGGAGGCGCAAGTTTCACAGATCCGGCTGGTTCATCAAGTACGGTAACGATCACGGGGATTACCGGTCAGCTCACCGACAACACAGCTGTAGGAGCTAC
This sequence comes from Flammeovirgaceae bacterium UBA4465, assembly GCA_905182375.1. Lineage (GTDB taxonomy): Bacteria > Bacteroidota > Bacteroidia > Cytophagales > Cyclobacteriaceae > UBA4465. The sequence goes on along the minus strand of CAJJBF010000010.1, from coordinate 68,729 downwards.
TGCTGTAGATGGGATTACCAATCAGTGGACGGATGGCAGCACTGCTAATGCGACTTCTAATCCCGATGATGCTGAGACGATCACCGATGTGGCAGCACCCCAGGTTTCGGACCTAGCGATATATGATACAGACTTTAATGGATTGATCGATAAGATCATTGTGACGTTCAGTGAGAATGTGGATACTGATGATGGAAGCGCTCCTGTAGCTGGAGATTTTGGTACCATTGTATTACCAGATGGACAAAACGCAACTTTGGGAGGAGCATTCACAGATCCGGCTGGTTCATCAAGTACGGTAACGATCACGGGGATTACAGGTCAGCTCACCGACAACACAGCTGTAGGAGCTACTGCTGTAGATGGGATTACCAATCAGTGGAAGGATGGCGCTGCCAATGCGACTTCTAATCCCGATGAGTTTGAGACGATCACCGATGCGGCAGCACCCCAGGTTTCGGACCTAGCGATATATGATACAGACTTTAATGGATTGATCGATAAGATCATTGTGACGTTCAGTGAGAATGTGGATACTGATGATGGAAGCGCTCCTGTAGCTGGAGATTTTGGTACCATTGTATTACCAGATGGACAAACACGCAACTTTGGGAGGCGCAAGTTTCACAGATCCGGCTGGTTCATCAAGTACGGTAACGATCACGGGGATTACAGGTCAGCTCACCGACAACACAGCTGTAGGAGCTACTGCTGTAGATGGGATTACCAATCAGTGGACGGATGGCGCTGCTACTGCGAACTTCTAATCCCGATGATGCTGAGACGATCACCGATGTGGCAGCACCCCAGGTTTCGGACCTAGCGATATATGATACAGACTTTAATGGATTGATCGATAAGATCATTGTGACGTTCAGTGAGAATGTGGATACTGATGATGGAAGCGCTCCTGTAGCTGGAGATTTTGGTACCATTGAATTACCAGATGGACAAAACGCAACTTTGGGAGGAGCATTCACAGATCCGGCTGGTTCATCAAGTACGGTAACGATCACGGGGATTACAGGTCAGCTCACCGACAACACAGCTGTAGGAGCTACTGCTGTAGATGGGATTACCAATCAGTGGAAGGATGGCGCTGCCAATGCGACTTCTAATCCCGATGAGTTTGAGACGATCACCGATGTGGCAGCACCCCAGGTTTCGGACCTAGCGATATATGATACAGACTTTTAATGGATTGATCGATAAGATCATTGTGACTTTCAGTGAGAATGTGGATACTGATGATGGAAGTGCTCCTGTAGCTGGAGATTTTGGTACCATTGTATTACCAGATGGACAAAACGCAACTTTGGGAGGAGCATTCACAGATCCGGCTGGTTCATCAAGCACGGTAACGATCACGGGGATTACAGGTCAGCTCACCGACAACACAGCTGTAGGAGCTACTGCTGTAGATGGGATTACCAATCAGTGGAAGGATGGCGCTGCCAATGCGACTTCTAATCCCGATGAGTTTGAGACGATCACCGATGCGGCAGCACCCCAGGTTTCGGACCTAGCGATATATGATACAGACTTTAATGGATTGATCGATAAGATCATTGTGACTTTCAGTGAGAATGTGGATACTGATGATGGAAGTGCTCCTGTAGCTGGAGATTTTGGTACCATTGTCTTACCAGATGGACAAACAGCAAATTTAACAGGAGCAAGTTTCACAGACCCTGCGGGTTCATCAAGTACGGTAACGATCACGGGGATTACAGGTCAGCTCACCGACAACACAGCTGTAGGAGCTACTGCTGTAGATGGGATTACCAATCAGTGGACGGATGGCGCAGCCACTGCGAACTTCCAATCCCGATGACGCTGAGACGAACAACTGATACTGCACCACCTGCCATCATTGCAGCAAATACATTGGATGAGCGACAACGACGGTCAAATAGATCAAATATTAGTCACATTATCTGAGGCCATTACTGATGGAAGCTCAACTTTGAATAATACTACATTTACCGTTGCCGGATACACAGTGAGTAACACTACAACGGGAGCTTCTGCTAATGACAACAAAGTACTTATTACCCTGACCGAAAGTGGCTCAGCGGATACCGATGCTACTCCTAATGTGGTATTGGTTGCTGCCAAAATCTCTGATGGTAGTAGTGCTTTAGCATCTGATCAAACCTTTACTGGAACAACTGATACTGCACCACCTGCCATCATTGCAGCAAATACATTGGATGATGATTGCGGAACCTGACGGTCACAGTAGACCGAGTAGATAGTGACATTATCAGTGAGGCCAGTACTGATGGAAGCTCAACTTTTGAGGCAGGAGATACTGGACATTTCCCCACCGATGGCGGCAAATTTCACAGCGGCCAGTGCTAATGTTAATGGCACTACTGCAGCATGACAGTTACCGGAGCAGCTGCCAATACCACTGTATTTGGTGCTACCACTGTATTATACACTGCCAACTGCAGGTACTGCCAACAGATTAAAGACGTTGCCTCAACACCAAACAATGCACTAACAAGCAGCGCAACTACTTTAAGCGATGCTGCTCCCCCATTATGGTTACCGCAATCACTAAGAGATTCCAACACTAGACGGCTCCGCAGACCAAATAGTAGTCACTTTCAGTGAACCCGTAGATTTATCCAATGTAGACAATAACAATTTTACTTTAACCAGAAAGTGCCGGAGGATCCCCACCATAAATGGCAGCTACACCTCTAATGATGCTTCCTCTATAACCTTAATTTAAATGGAGTTACGGCTAATAATACCTCTTTAACCATTGATTTAGATTACAATGATGCAGCAGGAACGATCATAGACAACAGCGGGCAATGAAATGAGGCTTTAATGAAGACGATACAGGAACAGATGGAGTCGGGCCTACTGTAGTCATCACAGCTACCAATGGCACACTAGGTCACCAGGCGCTGTTGTTAACAGTGGATCGACCACAACAGATGTCGGCATCATTTTAACTTTCACTCTAAGTGAACCCTCATCAGATTTTGACATTAACGATATAGACCTGAGTGCAGCAAACGGCACCATTAGCTCCGCTCTTACTGTTGTTTCCAGTACAGTTTATACTGCCCATTTCGCTGCAACCCGAGAAGGCCTGCTCACCACGGTAGGAGTTACCGTAGGAGGGTTTAGTGATAACTTCGGCAACGCTAACATTAAGCCGATAACAAATTTTCTTTGGACTATGAACATCCCATGGATTTTGCCTCCGGCTCATGGCGACATCTTACTTGTAAGGATGCTGCTGATGGTCAAATTACCGTTAACATTCCTACTGGGGGTAGCGGGAACTATGAATATGATATTGCAACGGCAACAGGAAATTTATTTGATGGTGGCTATGTAAGTAAAACCAGTAATATTTTTAATGATTTGGCTGCGGGTACCTATTACCCTGCCTTTCGAGATGCAGCGGATGATCCTACGCATTTTAGTTATGGTGATGCCATAACGATAAGAGAGCCTTCTGTAGATTTAGATGCCCTTATCAGTACCTCTCAAAATAATGTATTGTGTTTTGGTGAAGAGGTTAATTCAGGCAGCATAACGATAACTGGAGGAGTGCGTGATATCACCACTGTAAATCCTGACGAATTTGGTGTTATGGAATATGATATTGATACATCTCCTGGAAATTTATTTGATGGGGGCTATGATGCATTATCCGATGTTGTTAAAAGAAACAACACCTTCAATTACCTTCCTGCCGGAACTTATTATGTGGGAGCTAGACGTATTATCAATTATGATGTTAATGGAAATGGAAACGACGATGGTGTCGGAGCGGGAGATGAAACGGGTCTTTATTGCGAATCGCGGGAAATAGAAATTACCATAACTTCACCCGATGCACTTACCCTAGACATTGAATCAAATCCTCTTAATACATTTGGCCCTCTTTGTTATGGTGAGGCCTCGGGTCAAATCACTACTATCGCTACAGGAGGTACGGGGACTCTTTATTACTCTGCTAGTCTTACTGATGGGTCATTTAATTATAATTTTGGGTCTCAAACCCGCAGTGCCCCTTTCTCAAGCTCAACAACTAAATCCCTTTCTGGAATATCTAAAGGAACTTGGTACGTTTCTGTAAAAGATGCCAATGAATGTGAAGTAGAAGTTCGTCCAGATCCTTTTGTTGCCGATGAGGCTACTGAACTAAGTATTGCTTCAGTAACATCCTCAGATGTTACTTGTTTTGGTAGCTCAAATGGGACTATCGTAGTAAACATGGAGGCCGGAAAAGAAGGAGCAGGCAGCTTGACTTATTGCTAAACTTGCTGCAAATTCCCAGCCCGGAGCAGGTTCTTTTTCTGTCTTTACTGCAAATGGAGGGACTTTTACAAATATTGCTGCCGGTTCTTATTATGTCGCTGTAAAAGATGCCAATAACTGTGTCGTTGTCAGTGATTCTCGAGTTAACGTCTACGGACCTGCTGCCATAGGAGTAATTATATATAAGGAAAATGTCAGTTGTAATGCTACAACTAACTCAGATGGAGCGCTCCACGCAACTGTTTCGGGAGGAGTTGCTCCTTATACTTACGTCTGGCAGTATGGATCCATACAGAAATAATATGACAAGTGCTGAGGCCAGAGGTACTCTCAGATACCGACCATGATATCGTAAATTTAAAACCAGGTTACTATCAACTTACTGTGACGGATGCTAATTTGTGTACAAAGGTTGATTAAGAATAATTGGTATGTAGATAATAATATGCACGTTCTTGGCTGGTTGGGGAGATATCGGAGGGATTTACCTACAATGTATCGGAGATCAAGATGCTAAGTTTGGATTTAAATTTTTATCTTGATGACACAGAAGAACAACCTAATTTTAATGTCATTCGTTGGATAGAAGGGTCTTCTGCCTATGCCAATGAAACTACAAGCAACTCTACAACGCTCCAATTCAGAGATAACAATGATGGTACCATAAGGGTTGGAGATGCTGTCTATGGAGATGGTATCTCTGAGCTGGTCACGGTAACTTCCATTACGGATGCAAATAATCTTGTTTTATCTTCTCCTCAAAGCATACAAAATGGGACGCTACTCTATTTTGGTGTGTCGGTAACAGATGCTGAGATCGGGACCAATTTATTTTATCGAGATAAAGATGGGAACTCCTGCCGACCAGAAGATATTACCGCTGAGATCAACTAGGGATACCTAATGGAAAAATTAGTAATCTTGGCCCTGGAAAATATTTTGCTACTGTAGACAATGGTCTTGGTTGTAGAAAAACGTTAGGATATCAGGTGAATGCCCCAGATGAAATTCTTTGGGCCACAAGAGCAGAACGCCCTCTGCTTGCAGCTGGAGTCACGGCCATAGATTACATCACAACTACAAGAGATTTAAGAGGGTCACAATATGATCTTAGTTGCGTTACAATTGGACGGAGGCACTCCCTCCATTCTTTATGGAGCCACTCCCTCAGATACTAGTGCAACTGTAGGACTGCAACTATCGCTTAAGCCCTGCTGCTCAAATTACTGCGGATTACAAAGTTTATCATGAGGTAGATAGTGGGAAAATGGTCACCTTAACGGCCCCAGCTGGAGCTACCTGGACTCGGGTAAATTTTGCGAGTTATGGAAACGCTAATGATACGAATGCTGATGGAATTGGGGATTCTTATTCCGTATGCAATGCCATAAATACGCGTACTATTTTACGGGTCTCATGTGGAAAAAATACAATAACATTCCGTGCAGATAGCGCTACTTTTGAGCCAAATGAATGACCTCCCTGCTGCGAGTAATTTAATTGCTGGTTGTGGATCAGGGAAAACCCTTGCCTTTAACATTTCTTTTGGCTTCACGGACGATGCGACGGCTTATGATACCATTACCGGAGGAAGAATTATTGATGCGGGATATTATGATGTAGTGGTGGGAGGGGCACTACAGTCACGATATCGTGAGGAAAACCACTATGATTTTTATTTGACCAATCTCTCAAATAGCTCAACAACCATCATCTATGATCAAAGTAGTCCTAACCGAACAGATGGAACAACGTTTCAAGTGGCAGGTCTCTCTCCGGGAAACTATTCGGTCCGTGTCGAAGATGGTTATGGGTGCTCCTCTTCAGCACATGAGTTTGATATTTTAGGTCCGACTACTGGATTTAATATTGCCTCAATAACTACTGAAAGTGTTTCCTGTTTTGGTGCCAATGACGGTACTGCAAAGGTGGTGTATACCATCGACACAGATCCTAATCATCCCAGGCCCGCAGATTCAATAAAATGGTACAACCTCGACAGTGCTTTAAATTACAATTTGCTTTCACAATATACGGGATTGGAATCTGTTGAATTCCTTCCTCAAGGTTCTTACAAATTTTCCATAACAGATTTATATGGTTGTCTCAAGGAACGAACATTTGTCATTACCGAGCCTGCCTTGCTTGAAATTGCCGAAACAGTTACTGATGTGGCCTGCCAAACCGATCCCGGGGAAAGTTTTGGGAATGCGTTGAATTTTGATCCTACCGATAAAAATAGAATTGTTGTAGCCGACGACAATTCACTGGACATGACCAATGCGCTTACTATTGAAGCTTGGATTTATGCTAATACCGTTGGGGGAGGGCAGCAAACCATCGTTAGTAAAACGGGAAACACCTCCAATGGTTTTGTTCTTTCAACGAGTAACGGTTGGTCGAGTATTGACTTTGAAATAAAAAATGGGGGTGCTGCAACTACCGTCTCTGCAACTGGAATAGCAATAGAAAACGGATGGCACCATATAGCGGCCACTTATCAAGCAGCTACAGGAATGAAGATCTATGTTGATGGCGTCGCTATCAACCAAACCGCCATAACAGGAGGTCTGGCAAGTAATGCCCAACAACTTACTATAGGGGCTCAGCATGACGGGGCGGGTTCTGCAGATAGTGATTACAGTAACTTTTTTAATGGTTCTATAGATGAGTTACGCATCTGGAATATAGCAAGGACAGAGGCACAAATCAATTACACAAAGGAGACTCCTTTGGCGGGAAATGAAGTAGGACTAGCAGCCTACTACCAATTCAACCAAGGCACTGTTGGGGGAAATAACTCGAGTATTTCTTCAGTTACCGAAGCAATTAATGGCTTGAATGGTGCCTGGCCCATCGCAACTGCTTTTGATCTTAGTGGGAGTACTTCTAATTTTGTGACTAGCTATGACAATGCTCCTGCTGCTGCGTCAAGCTTTGGGGGGATCGTGCTGGCGGTAACAGGAGGATCAAATAGTTATATTTATGAATGGTACAAAGGAGCTGAGTTGATTGTAGGGCAAACCACAAATGTTTTGAACAATGGAAGTGGATATCCCATTGAAATATCTGGAGAATTTACGGTGATAGTAAAAGATGCTAATTTTGATTGCTCTGTCACTAAAAAATTTGTTGTTAACGTGGCGGCAATTTTATCCTTGACAGGAGTTGTCACCCCCCCTAAATGTAAAAATGGTGTTGATGGTGCCTTAGACATTACAGCCGGGGGTGGTTCCTCATTCACCTATGCTTGGACTAAGGCCGTAAATGGCACGCCTGTAGCTGGATTTTCTGAATCCTCTGAGGATTTGAGTGACCTTGGAGATGGAACTTATAACATCACTATTACTGAGCAGGCCTCTGGATGTAAATCATCCAAATCTTTCGCTGTTGTTTCCCCTTCCACGGCTTATAGCATTGGAATAGATATTATCGACGTTACTTGTCAGGGAGATAATGATGGTGTATTGATAACAAATATTACAGCAGAGGTTGGTCACCCAGCCTCTTATGGATATTCTTGGTACAGTGGTGCCACCGCTACCGGCACACCGATAGCCACGGGAGAAAGACGCATATACGAGTTAGCTCCTGGTCCTTATACGATGGAGGTGACAGATGACTATGGGTGTGTTAAAACTTCAACCGCCACGGTCAGTGAAGAGGTAGAAATGACTTTTAGTACTGCCATTACTACAAATACAACCTGCCATGGGGACTCTGATGGCGCGATTAACATTGGTATGTCGGGAGGAAATGGTAGTTATACTTATGTTTGGTATAAGAACGGTGAAATTATTCACACTCCCTTAGCATCTGGAGCTCCAACATTAGTTGATCCCACCACGCTTACGGGATTAACTGCAGGTGAATATAGGGTAATTGCCCAAGATGCTCCCGTTGTTGGCTCTCCGAGTAAGGCCTCTTGCTCAGTTCAAGCAATTTTTAATGTAATCGAGCCCAGTGAATTCGCTGTTGAGGCTAACTTGGTTAATCCTACTTGTCAAAATGGGGATAATGGTCAAATTAGTGTTGTCGTATCCGGGGGGACAGAAGGTTCCGGTTATTCATATCAATGGACGAAAAATCCGTTGGGCGCCGCCCTTGCCATAGGCACTACAGATAGTCTCTCTGACCTTACTGGAGATAATCCAACTGGAGATGACTATCGATTGGTTGTTACCGATAGCCGTGGATGTGTTTCTAATAACTTTGACTATACTATCACCTCACCTACGACTACTTACGATATTAATGCGAGCACTACGATTTCTAAGAGCGTCACTGCTTTACCTAGCGAAACCATACAATCTAACATCTCTTGTAATGGAGCTACTGATGGTTATATAGAGGTTCAAATGACCGTGGACAGTGGACATCCTACCGAATTTGACTATGCCTGGTATGCCGGAGCAAGCGATACAGACCCACTCCAATTAGCTGGGGAAAAACATATTTACGACCTAAATCCTGGATTATACACTTTTCAAATTACTGATTTTTACGGTTGTATTAAAAACCAAACCTATACTATACTAGGTTATCCAACAATAGACCTTACTTCTACCGCTGCGACTAATCTCAATAACAGCTGTTCTCAAATTAACGATGCAGCCATTGGCCTGAATGTATCAGGCGGAAATACTGCAAATTATAGCTATGAATGGTTCAAAAATGAAGTAATTTTCGATCCTGCTGACAGTGCTTGGACCGATACTGCTTTGCCCACTTTAGCCAGTGGCCTTTATAAAGTGAAAGTGACCGATGAGCAAGGTTGTGTGGCAGAGAAAAGTTTTGAAGTTACCATGCCAGAACCCCTCTCTCTTTCTTACACTAAAGAAGAGAACATATGCCTTGGAGGTAACCTAGGAGCGATAAGTGTGCAGGCCTCGGGCGGGACAGCTCCCTATGACTATAATTGGTCACTAGGTGGGAGTAGTTTTGGAAATACAGACTCCCTCTCGAATTTGTTGAGTGACAATTATATATTGACCGTAACGGATTTTGCAGGTTGTACCCCACTGGTGGAACCCATTACCGTTGGGGGGCCAACTACGACATTTGATATTGGTTTTACAACTACCGATTTGACCTGCTATAAATCTAAAGATGGAATTGTGGAGCTGGATATCATTAATACCGGATCCCATCCCGATGATTACTCAATTCGTTGGTATAAAGAAGGGAGTCTATTTAATAGTGTCCGTGAAACTATCTCCGGATTAGAGGTGAACAATTATACGGTTGTATTAACGGACGTCTTTGGTTGTACCAAAACAGACTCAGTTGGTCTGAGTCAACCCAATGACATCATTCTTAATCCTGTAATTGATCCTTTATTGTGTTATAATTCAAATACTGCTTCCATTACCCTTAACCCTACAGGAGGAGCAGATGCATACCCTAGCTCAGAATGGTCTTTGGCAGGATCTTACGTGGCTAACGATGTTCTCTTTGTAGATTCACTAGTAAGTGGGAATTATAATATTCTGGTTAGAGATGCAAGAGGATGTGAGAAGGACAGTGTATTTATAGTAGAAAACCCCGCAAATATGGCCGTTGATACGGAAAATACGATTGTCGAGCACATTCTTTGCCAAGGGCTTGGTACTGGAAGTATTGACTTTAATGTCGTGAATGGTCAGTCTCCTTATTCGTACGCATGGTCTCAGGCAGATTCGACCTTCAGTACTTCCAAAGATATTGAAGATCTTGCTATCGGCGTCTATGATGTTGCGGTCACAGACGCTTTCGATTGTATTTCAGACACTTTATCTTTTGAAATTACAGAACCAAATAACCCATTTAACATCAATGGAGACATTGATGAAATCTCTTGTCTTAATGGAAGTAATGGTCAAATATTCATTTCCTTAGAAGTCTTGGGAACCTCTACTGACTTTACTTACTTCTGGAATAAAAACGGGGTGTTGTTGGCGGAAGATGTTCGAGACCTATCCAACCTTTCATCAGCTACTTATGTTTTTACGGCAACAGACAATTTTGGTTGTAGCAAAAGTGATTCTTTTACTTTGGTAAATCCTCCTCCTATTAATGCTCTTTTTGACCCTGCCTCACCCTCTTGTTTTGGAGATTCCACAGGATCCCTCACAGTTACTGCTTCGGGAGGTTGGGGAGACTTTGACTATGATTGGCAAAACCCAATAAATAAAATAGGCAATAATGATAGTGTTCTGAGTAACATCTTAGCAGGTAATTATTTAGTCAAAGTCACCGATGATGGCGGGTGTACTAAAAACTTTCCTGTGAGTCTCAATGGCCCAGATTCAATCTCAATCAGCTCCGTAGTCACAGACAACTCATGTAATTCTGCAATAGATGCAGGGATCGCTATCGAGATAACGGGAGGGACCCCTAATTACAGATATCAATGGCTTAAAGATGGAGTCGATTATGCGACTACGCAAGACATAGATTCACTTATCGCGGACAATTATGAATTAATTGTCACCGACTCCCTCTCCTGTGTGAAAAGCTCAGGTATATTAGAAATCCTTACTCCTGATCCCCTTTTACTCAATGTTTTATCTGTTGAAAATACGCTCTGTACAGGCGCCTATACAGGGTCTATTTTGACGGAAGCCCTTGGAGGAACCGTTCCATATCAATACAATATTGATAGCGTTACTTTTGGTAATACCCCTTACTTTAATGAATTGGCTGATGGAGCACATATTGTTACCGTTACTGATAATAATAATTGTAGTACCGACACCGTAATTACATTATTTACCGAATATGAACTCATCGCAGACTTCGACTTAAGCTATACCAACCCTTACATTGACTGGCCCATTTCATTTAATGACTCTTCATCGGCGAGAAACATTACTTCTTGGTTTTGGGAGCTCGGCAATGGAGCGGCTGTTGAAGGTCAAAATACTGAGTTCATCTACAGGGCTCCTGGAGTTTATCCTATTACTTTAAAAATCACCAACGAGGTGGGTTGCGAGGCCATAAAAACAGATACGCTCATCATCGAAAAAGGCTATAAATTAATGATGCCCAGTGCTTTCACGCCAAACAATGATGCCCTTAATGATGTTTTTAAAGCAAGTCATGAAAATATCATTCAAACAACCCTTCAGCTATATAACAAATATGGCGCTTTGGTTTTTGAATCAACAGACCTCAATGCTGAGTGGAATGGGGATCTTAAAGACACCCCATTACCACAAGACTCTTATCTTTATGTCATTGAATATGTAGCAGAGTCAGGAGTTGCACGCACCGAGAGGGGGCGTTTTACTTTATTACGCTAAAGTCATTAACGAAACTTTTTCATTCCCTGTCTCAAGTATTTTCTTTGGAGAGAAGCCTCATTCAAAAGGAAAAGCCTAATTTTAACCGACTAAATTAGAAAAATGATTGAAAAACTGACGTCTATTAAACACCGATTTGAAGAGATTGAACAGCTTATCGTTCAGCCTGACGCCATGTCCGACATGAAAATGTATGCCAAACTCAATCAAGAATACCGATCATTAGAAAAAATTGTGGTTAAGGCAGATGCTTATTTGCTCGCTTTAGAAAATCTCAAAAACACCAAGGACCTGCTATCCATAGAAAAAGATGAAGAATTTCGTACCCTTGCCAAGGCGGAAATTGATGCTCTAGAACAGCAAATTGAGAGCCTTAATGAGGCGCTGAAAATTCTTTTGATCCCCCAAGATCCAGACGATAATAAAAATGTCATTTTGGAAATACGTGCCGGTACAGGAGGAGATGAAGCGTCTCTTTTTGCAGGGGATCTTTTCAAAATGTATCGGCAGTTTGCGGATGATCAAAAATGGAAATTAGAACCCATTAGCTTCAGTGAGGGAACGGCAGGTGGATTCAAAGAAATTATTTGTACGATTGAGGGCCAAGAAGTCTATGGCAAATTAAAGTTTGAATCAGGGGCCCATCGCGTTCAAAGGGTTCCCAGCACCGAATCCCAAGGCCGTGTACATACCTCAGCAGCTACCGTAGCAGTACTTCCAGAAGTGGAAGATGTAGATATTGACTTAAATATGGGGGATATTCGAAAAGATACCTTTCGTGCTTCTGGAGCTGGGGGACAGCACATCAACAAAACAGAATCTGCTGTCCGGCTGACACACTTCCCATCAAATACGGTTGTTGAATGTCAAGATGGGCGCTCGCAACATGCCAATTACGACAAAGCCATGAAAGTCCTGCGATCACGAATCTATGAAAAAGAGCTTAAAAAACACAATGATAAAATCAGTTCAGAACGCAAAACTATGGTTGGCAGCGGTGATCGTTCAGATAAAATTAGAACCTATAATTTTCCACAAGGGCGCGTAACCGATCACCGTATCGGACATACGGTATACAACTTACCCAACATTCTGTCGGGGGATATTCAAGATTTTATAGATCGCCTGCGCATTGCAGAAAACTCTGAAAGACTCAAGGACGAAGCCTAACTATGACTACTTACTTAGCCCAGGGGTTTTTTAAAGGAATACTAATTATTGGCCTTTGTGCTGTGGCCGCCTTACTCTCCTGTGATGATCAAGATGAAACGCCCTCAAAGCTGTCCAACGCTAACTTACTGTTCAGTACTGATACCGTACTCTTTGATACACTGCTGACCGATCGATTGAGCGTCACCAAACGATTGAGAATTTACAATCCCAATACCGAGGCGATAAGTATTTCTGAGATTTCTTTAAGCGCAGGTGCTGAGTACGCATTAATGATCAATGGTGCCGAAGAAAATCATGCCGAGGACCTCCTACTCAATGGTAAGGATAGCCTCTTGATTTTAGTAAAGTTGACAGTGGGTAAGCAAGACCTTGACGACCCATATTTAATTAAAGATATCATCACGACATATTGGAATGGGAATACCCATCAGACCTTATTGATGGCATGGGGACAAGATGCTATTTATATGGGTAATGAAATCTTGTGCGATATGACTTTTACCGCTGACCGACCCTATGTATTCTATGATAGTGTATTGATTGATACAGGTTGCTTGTTGACCTTAGAAGCGGGCGCTACCCTCCTTTTTGATGCCAATGCCCCACTTCTGGTGGCCGGTCAACTCATAGCTGTAGGCGATTCGAGCCATCCTATCACCTTTAGAAATTCGCGATGGGACATTGATTATCGCATTGCCCCGGGTCAATGGCCTGGCCTTCATTTTCTCATTGGAAGCCAAAATAATTTATTGGACTATACGATTATAGAAAATGCGATCACGGGTATAACCATTGGCAATCCAGATGAGGATACCTTGGCCGACTTAACATTAAAACACAGCATTATCAGACACAGTTCTCGAGCAGGCCTAGTAGCCTATAGTAGTGACGTAGTCGGAGAAAATCTGTTGATCATGAATAGTGGGTCTAGTAACGTCATTAATGCAGCAGGGGGCTTCTATCACTATACCCATTGCACTTTTGTCAATATACCCAACTCATTTTATACTTCGGATCCTGCTACTATTTTTACCAATAGTCTCATCCTTTCTGACGAAAGTAAAATCAGCAATCATTTGTATTTGACCCTGCACAACAGTATTGTTTGGGGGCCAAGTGATAACGATCTCTGGTCTTCTGATGATGGACAGGCAGGTTGGTCGTCATCTATTCATCACAACCTTATTCATTCAAATACGGCGCTTAACGATAACTATATTTTTTTTGATTCGCTCATTTCCCTCTTTCAAGATACCGAAAATTACAATTATGAATTAGACAGTGGATCTGTAGCTATTGATCTTGGCCAAAACAGTCCTGTCTGGGATGACCTCCTGGGTCGGGCACGTGATGAGCACCCGGATTTAGGTGCCTATGAAAAACAAAATCAGTAAATTTATAATGGCTTATGGCCTCTCGGCCTTATGCTATGCAGTAATGTTGACCTTTTTTTTAAAGTCTACCGTGGGGTTATGAAAAAAGGGTAGGAATTATGATGCTCCTTGCCAAAACAAGACAGTTATTTAAGTAGAGCGCGTCAAAAGGGCCTTTAATTTCCTAATTTTATCTTGATTAATCTTTAAAGACCTTATCTTTCATAAATAATTTAGGTTATGAAATGTCAACGCAATAAATTTTCCTTACAACGAAAGATCAGTTATTTGAATGGGGCCTACATGTCTCCTCTTCTGAAAAAAGTGGAAAAGGCGGGGATCAAAGGCATGATTAAAAAAAGAAAACCTTTTCATCTCGCACCCTCAGATTTTTTTAAGGAAACGGAGGTCCTTAGAAACCTGTTTGGTCAGCTGATTAATAGTCCAGAGTCAGCAAGACACGTCATTATTCCATCGGTGTCTTATGGGATTGAAAATGTGGTGCAAAACTTGGAAAAGAAAAAGGGGAATATCGTTCTGGCAGCAGGTCAATTCCCGAGTAATGTGTATCCATGGTCTGCCAATCCCCACTATCAGCTTAAGTTTGTGGCAGCGCCCACGGAGGCAAAGAACCAGTGCGCCGCTTTGAATGAATACATTCTTGCAGCCATTGATGATCAAACGGCAGCCGTCTCCATAGGGCAAGTTCATTGGGTCAATGGCATCAAGTATGATCTGACTTCGATTCGTCAGAAAACCAGAGCGGTGGGAGCGGCATTGATCATAGACGGTACCCAGTCGATTGGCGCATTGCCTTTTGACGTGCAAGAAGTGCAGCCGGATGCGTTGGTGGTGGCCGGCTACAAGTGGCTGATGGGTCCTTATTCAATAGGGATGGCTTATTATGGGGAAATGTTTGATCAAGGCAGGCCCATTGAAAATAACTGGATAAATAGGCAAGGGGCGGATCAATTTTCTGGACTTACACATTATCAGGATAATTTTTTGCCAGGAGCACAAAGATATGAAGTGGGGGAACACAGCAATTTTATCTTGGTGCCCATGCTCATCGCAGCCATTAAACAATTATTAAAATGGACGCCTCTGGGGATCCAACAGTATTGTGAGGCCCTGTGTCATGACGCCATCGATATCTTACGCTCAGAAGGCTATACCGTTGAAGCTTCGGAAGGAAGGGCCAGCCATTTATTTGGCGTTTATTTTAATAGAAATACAACGATGGAACGAATAGAACAAGCGCTTTTTAAACATCGAGTGAAGATTTCTGTTCGTGATCAAGCCCTCCGAATCTCACCGAATGTTTATAATGATCAAAAAGATGTTCAAAGATTGGTAAGTGCTTTAAAAGAAGCAATTATTTGATTTATATTTACAACAAAATTAAATAATCATGGAACTAACAAATCCCGCTGTCACAGATGGCGTTAATTTATTCGTAAATATTGTAGTTGTTTTTCTAGCTTTTGTTGTAGCGATGTCGATGATCGACGCCAAAAAGATCAGTGATAAGGAAAAGAAAGCTTAAAAAAAGCCGCGGAAACGATTATAAGTGGTCTTTTTTGTGATTGCTGACTTTATCATTGGGAAGAATGTAAGGACAAACGATTGCCAAAATAAATAAGAATCCGATAACGCCTAACATTGCCATAGTTTTGTAATTTTTATCAAAGGTAATGTTTTTTGCTTTTGAGACCCCATCATTGATTAAATTCCTTGACGCCTTTTTAGTTTAAAGATTAAAACAGAAGCCATTTGTGCTCTTTTGAGTCCTGTTACCAATACTTAATGTGCGGAAATGACAATGATCATGTCTTTTTCGTTGAAAGTTACCCTTTTATTTTTAACAGGATTGATCACCACACCATAATTTTTTTCTATACTCTTAGCTTCATCCATTAAGCGGTAGACGATCGCTGTTTCATTCTTTCTGTAGGCAGATTCTAAGACCGTATAAAAATTGACCGGTTCGTGAAGCGTCACATATTGACTCATCAATAAACGGATGAAGTGATCACTCACAATGAAGTCATCAGCATTGGTAACATTGGCAAGAATCCGGTTTTTCATGTCCAAGATTTCACTGACAATTTTGAAATGAGGGTCATGATATTCTGAAAAATAGGGCAAGTGCAATAAGGTAATCAAGGTTTGCGCATTGGCTTCCTGCATGGGGAAATAATTTTTGTAACTCAGTAAAAGGATGTAATCAAAATCGCCTAGCCCTTGATTTTGCAGCGATGGGCCATCGGTGGTATCAAGTGCTTCAAGGCTAATGGTAAGATTCAACACTTCTGTGCCTAGCGGCATCACCTTGTCAGAGGAGTTTTAGAACTTCGAAATGACTTTTAATGTGGATTTGGAGGCCACATATTGGTCTATTTCTTTGATGATATGTTTGCCACGTGGATTCCAACCAATGATGAGTATTTTTTCTGGATGGGGAACGTCCTTATCCCTAAGAGCCACATGATCGGGATTAAATTCAGTAGAAGTTTGCTGTCATCATGAATATCATAAAAGGCCAGTTGCCCTCATTTCCACCCACGGTGCCTAAATCGAGCATATGTATAAGACTTATCCAAATAGATTGGGGAAGGGTTAAGGGTTCATCATGGGTGGACCCAATCCAAAAGCCAATAATAATACAGAACAGAAGAAGATAAATGAGATGGAAAACAAAGGCAATCCAAGAATCATTTGGGAAGTTCCCTTTTAAATAAAATTACCGAATTTATATTCTAGCTTGGTAGTGAAGGAAGCTTTGGACATCGTGGAGGTATTGGTTTTAATGGAGGATCATGTTAAACTAGTAAAAATAGTAATTATTTCGTCATTGATCGAAAAAGCCCTTCCCTTAATTGGATCACCTTTTTTGAAGACAAAGGATGGCATGTGCATGATCTTGGTCAAATCGGAGGGTTTTAAGGGGTTCTAATAACCGAAAACCAGTATGTAACTGGACCAAATCAAATAATTTTTCAGTCAACAACAGGCGCTCCGATTGATCGTTGAGCCAAGATCGATCGCCATCAGTTTGTTGCACAATTTCTTCATTGTGAATGGAAGTATCCATACTGAGGTAGAGAAATCCACCTTTTTTAAGTATCCGAAACTGCTCTTCCCATTGCTGTTGAAATTCAAGAGTATTTTTGGCAAAATGCATGACCCTACAATTGATGATGGCATCAAAAAAAGCCATTTTCAAAAGGCAGGATATTGGCAGGAGCTTTTGAAAAAAAAGCAGGATTTCCTCCCAAAGAGGTTGCGACAATTTTGCATAGGGCTACGTTTTTTTCATCCACATCGATGCCATAAATAGTTTTTTTTAAGTTTAAAAAAGGGATGATATTTCTCCCTTGTCCACAGCCAATTTCTAGGATAAGATGACGATCATTAAACCTACCTTTGAGTAGTTGATCAAATAATTCCAGGTCTATGTCTCCAATAAAATTGTTGATATCATCTAATTTCATGGTGGAAATTTATAAAAAGAGACGAATGAATGCAAAAGGCCACCGTATAATTGAGGGGACGAGGAAGATAAGTAAGCTATGAAACGGCAGATTCTAATAATTTCAAAACCCTTTTTTCTGTATCCATAGTGGCCCTTATGCCGATGGGTAAGGTAGCATTTTTCTCCTCATGTCCAAAGGGAAAACCACCCATGACAGGGATACCTAAATCACCCAGGCGGTCTTCGAAAACTTCACTAAGACTGGTTGAAAACTCATAATAGGGGTCTCCAGGTTGCGCATCACATCGGGTAAAATGGCCCAGAACAATGCCTTTTATTCCTTTAAATTTTTGAGCCGCACGCAGTTGGGTAAGCATTCGGTCTATGCGGTAAGTAGATTCTCCGACCTCTTCAATGAAGACAATGTGATCGGCCCAATCGATCTCGTGATCAGTACCAATCATACTGATTAATAGAGACAAGTTTCCTCCTATGAGTTTACCCGTGGCGGCCCCTGGTGTGATGACTAAGGGATCATCGATTTTTATCTTATTTTTACTCCCCTTTTGAATCACGGCATTAAAATGTTGAATTGAAAAAGGGTTAAAAGTAGAGATTCCCACGGGCCCGTGAAAACCCACAATTCCACATTTTTTATAAATGGCCAAATGCAGGGCGGTAATATCACTATATCCGATCAGGGGTTTGCAGTGTGTACGAATCAGGGAATAGTCTATTTTTTCTAGAAGTCGTGTAGCGCCATATCCACCACGAGCACATAAAATGGCTGAAACTTCGGGGTTTTCATACATGTGGTGCAAGTCCTCAATCTTTTGTGCATCGGTGCCTGCCAGAAACCCATTTTGTACCCTTAAATTATCGGTATGGATGATTTGATAACCCAGCATGTGGAAGTTTTCCATCAGCGTTTCATAACCGGATCTTTTTAAGGCCCCAGAGGGTGCAATGACCCCGATGGAAGCGCCTGGCTTGAGTGCCTTTGGTTTGATAACTTCTGTAGATAGATGGAAAGAAGTAAGGGTGGGGACGGCACCTATTAATGCGCCTGATTTGATAAATTTTCTACGGTCCATAAGGGTAAAAATACAAAAATCTATTTGCTTTATCCATAGGAGCACGGGGATTTAGTATTGGGCTAGAGCGTGTAATATTCCCTGAAGAATCAACCCGTTTTTTTCTTCCAATAACGGATTAAACCCGCGACACTCATCCATGAGGGGTTTGCAGCCTCATATTGTTTTATTCCCAGTGGATCAACTCCCAATCGGAGCAATTGCTGTGAGGTGTATTCACTGAATTTAGGCGTAAGTTCTTCGGCGGTAAAGCCGGCCATCCAGTTTTGTTTCACCCATTGGGACCAATCATGGATCATACTTTTAAGTGCATGCATATGGGCCGGAACGTCCTTAATCACACCAAAATGGGTCAGGTAAATTTGAGAGGGTTTGCAGGCAAGAATGAGATCTATCGAACGGATCCAATCTTCCAGGTTGATGTCTGGTGGTGGGCAAGGAGGTACGACTGGACCCTTTTGAATTTTCACCCCAGCGACATCGCCGGTAAACAACAGGTCGTCTATTTTCCAAGCAATGTGATGTTTGGCATGACCGGGTGTATGAAGCGCCTGAAAGTGGAGATTTCCAATGATGATTTCTTCCAAATGAACCGTACTCCGCAATTGATCCATAGGGATGGGAAGCATTTGACCCCACAATCGATCCATATCTTCTTGATAAATGCGCTTGGCAGATTCCATTAGTTTTTCGGGATGGGCTAAATGTGTTTCTCCAAAGGGATGCAGATAAATGGTGGCTCCTTTTTCGGCAAGCGCCCAAGCAGCACCGGCATGGTCTAGGTGAATATGACTCAAAAAAACATGTTTAATTTCATCCACCTTAAAACCGTAGCGCTTGATTTCATTTTTAAGTACTTCGAAGGTGGAGTGAGGACCCGTTTCAATTAATACAGGACCTACGGATGTCTCGACCAGATAAGCCGCTATGGATTGGGGATATCCTAAAAAATTTAAATCTAACGTATAAACCATATTAAATAACAATTTGTATGCGTAATTTAGCTTGATTGTAATTAAAGGCAGATGACAGAGAAGAAATATTTTCAAGACCACATGCCCGGGAATGTTTGTTTTGGCTGTGGCGCGGAGCATCCAGAAGGCCTTCAAATCAAAAGTTTTTGGGAGGGATCCGCCGCCATTTGTCACTGGCAGCCAGAGGAAAAATATAGGGGCTGGCCCCGGTTGCTCAATGGAGGGGTTATGGCGACCCTCATCGATTGCCATTGTATGGGAACCGCAATGGCATACGCTTATCAACAAGAAGAGAGAGACTTTGATTCTACCCCCTTCTATCGTTATGCGACCGGAGGGTTGAAGATCAAGTATCTAAAACCAACTCCAACTAAGGATATGATTACGTTAAGGGCTCAGGTAATCGAGCATCACAGGCGTAAAATCACCATGAGTTGTACGCTAGAAAGCATTGGCAGGATAACCGCTGAGGCAGAAGTAGTAGCGATACAGGTCTATGACAGCTCGAAAAATAATGAAACTAACCAATTTGAATAGAAATGCATCCTGAATTAATAGAAATAGGAGGAATCACGCTTTATGCCTATGGTTTCTTCATTATGATTGGCGCGCTTACTTCCTATATGTATGGGATAAAAGTGCTTCAAAAAAGAGTTAGATATTGAGCCGGATAAGGTGCAAACGTTAACCATACTGATTATTTCTGCCGCCGTCATAGGAGGAAAGATTTTTTTCTATTTTGAAGATCCTGCTTATTATTTTTCGAGCCCTGAAAACCTACTTAAAAACTTCAGACAAGGCTTTGTTTTTTATGGATCTTTGATTTTTGCAGTACCTACAGTGATTTGGTATTTTAGAAAAGAGAAATGGCCCATATTTCCCATGCTCGACATTCTTTCTATAATCGCTACGATTATACATGGTTTTGGTCGATTGGGCTGTTTTTTTGCGGGTTGTTGTCATGGCTTGCCTACCGACTCTTTTCTTGGGGTAACGTTTACAGATGCAAAGTCTCAAGCAAAACCCTTAGATACCCCACTGCATCCTACACAGCTTTATGAAGTTTTCTTCATTGGATCTCTGATGTTGTTTTTAGTTCAGTTGAAGCGAAGACAGCAATTTCATGGACAACTGGTATTTCTATATGTGATGATATATGCTGTAGGACGATCAATCATAGAGGTATTTAGAGGAGATCTGAGACGTGGATTTGTCATAGAAGGGTTGATTTCTCATTCACAATTCATTTCTATCTTGTTGGTTTTGATTGCGGGAGCGTGTTATTGGGTGACCCGTAAAAACAGTAAATTCAAAATAAAAAGGCCCTGATTTGAAGGGCGCTAGGGAGGATAGAAATGGTGAAAGGGGGTTGATTAAAATACTCGCCATCAATATGAGCTTCGAGTTGTTGATTTTCCCCGATGCTAATTTCTTTTGCATCAAACAAGGAAACTTCTTTCAGACAATGATGAGACCCTTTTTGTAGGGTTAAGACCTTCAAATAACGTTGCAATGGTGAAAGCTTCCCGATTGCACATATAGAAAGTTTGCCGTCATTTAATTTTGCATGGGGTGTCAACTTGAAGCCCCCCCCAAAAGTGGTGCCATTGGCGACGGTCAATAAAATTAAATTTTGTCTTTGAGGGACTTGATCTATGGTCAAGTCAAAATCACGGTATTTGTAACTTCCCAGAATATGAAGGACATGATAATAATACTTGAGCTGACCGCTGAGAAAAGGAACCTTTCGATGAATCATGTCAGCGGCAATCTGACCATCAAAACCGATTCCCATACCATTGATGAATTTCCGATCATTACATAGGCCGATATCGATTCGAGTGATGGGTCCGTGGAGGGCGGTATCGAGTTGGATTTCCAACGTGGATCCAATGCGGAGATTCTTCACAAAATCATTGCCACTTCCCGAAGGAATAAATGAGACGGGGAGGTCTAACTTTAATCCATTGATGGCTTCATTGATGGTACCATCTCCTCCAATAATCATTAAATCCGTATAATCAAGGGTCAAGTTTTCTTCGACGGTCTGGGCGCCTCTACAATCATTATGGGTTTCAAATACGGCAAATTTTATTTTATGAAGCCTAAAAAAATCGGCTACTTTTTTGCCTATTTTTTGACTTTGTCCGCGACCAGATCGAGGGTTAATGAGCACAAAAAAATGACGTGACATAAGGAGGGCTCTAAGGATTAATAATAGATTAACCGTTTATTAATAAAGAGCAATATAAATAAAGCTAAAGATTAATATTGACATAATGGAAAAAGGATTCTGGAAAGTTGGGAGCGTTAAATTGAAGAGATGTTGTTATTTACACAAAAGGTAAATTTCCCAAATCCACATTTCCCCCCGTCAAAATGACACCTACTTTTTTATTTTTAAAAAGAGCTTTACGGACCAATAAGGCAGCAAAGGGGACGGCACATGAAGGTTCAATGATGATCTTTAGCCGTTCCCAAATCATTCGCATCGCATGACTAATTTCATCTTCAGAGACGGTAATCACTTCTTTTACATGATTTTGGATGATTTCAAAGTTTAATTTCCCCACGGTCGTTTTAAGGCCATCGGCCATGGTGTGGGTTTGGGAAACAGGAATGATTTTACCTGCTTTGAGGGATAAATAGGTATCATTTACGCTTTTGGGTTCTCCCAAGATGACTTCTGTTTTAGGAGAAAAGTATTTGACACTTAGGGCCGTGCCCGCCGCCAATCCACCTCCTCCTACAGGGGTGAGTAGATAATCCAAATCAGCGTGAGTTTCAATTAATTCTTTGGCACAAGAGGCTTGTCCAGCAATGATCGCCAAATCGTCAAAAGGGGGAATAAATACCGCATTTGTTTCTTGAATGATCTTGGCGCAGGCCTCCTGTCGGGCGGTTTCGTTGGGCTCGCAAAAAACAATGTTCCCTCCGTAATTTTTGACAGCATCAATTTTTACCTTGGGGGCATTTTTGGGCATTACAATGTAAGCGTTTACGCCGGCAGTTTTACAAGCGTAGGCAACGGCCTGGGCGTGATTCCCCGAGGAATGTGTAGCAAACCCATTGAGCCGTTCGTCAAGCTTCAAGGAAAAGATGGCATTAGAGGCCCCACGCATTTTGAAGGAGCCTGTTTTTTGAAAATTTTCACATTTAAAAAAAAGATGGGCACCCGTGAGCTCATTGATAAATTGAGAGGTCAGGACCGGGGTATTATGAATGTGTGGAAGGATTCGCTCATGTGCGCGGCGAATATCATTTTCAGTGGGAGTTGAGGGCATTATCATAGGGTTTTAGATTACTAATGTGCTTCTAGCCAATTATTACCCCTACCGATGCCGACCTCCATGGGGACGTCTAATTTTATGGCATTGACCATCAATTCTTTTACTTTTTCTTGGACCCGCGTGATTTCAGAGTGATGTACTTCAAACACCAATTCATCATGGACTTGCATCAACATTCTTGAGGCAAGCTTTTCCTTTTTCATCCAATCGTGAATATTGATCATAGCGACTTTAATTAAATCAGCCGCAGAACCTTGAATAGGGGCATTGATGGCATTTCTCTCGTCATATCCGCGCATGGTAAAATTACCTGCATTGATGTTGCGTAGGTAGCGTCTTCGACCTAAGATGGTTTCTACATAACCTTGTTCTTTGGCTTTTGCGATGCACTCATCCATGTAGATCCGTACTGAGGGGAATTCTTTCCAATAGGCCTCAATAATCTCGGCAGCTTCACTCCGCGAAATATTTAAATTTTGAGAGAGGCCAAAAGCAGACATCCCATAAATGATACCAAAATTAACTTCTTTGGCTTTTCGACGCATGTCGGTATCTACCTGTTCCAAGGGAACACCGAAAACTTTGCTGGCCGTAGTGGCATGAATATCCTTGCCAAGCCTGAAGGCTTCCATCATGCTTTTATCTTTTGAAAATGAGGCCATAATGCGTAGCTCAATTTGGGAATAATCTGCAGCAAGAAGTACAAAATCACTATTTAAGGTAATGAAAGCTTTCCGTATCTCACGCCCTTTCTTGGTTCGAATAGGGATGTTTTGTAAGTTGGGATTATTTGAGCTGAGACGGCCTGTGACGGCTACTGTTTGGCGGTAATCTGTATGGACCCGCTGGTCTTTCGGATTGACCATGCGTGGCAGGGCATCGACATAGGTTGATTTCAGTTTTTGGTATTCTCGGAACTCTAAAATCTTGTTAGCAATCTCATGTGCAGGCGCCAGTTTTGAAAGAATATCTTCGCCCGTGGCATATTGGCCCGTCTTTGTTTTTTTAGGTTTTTCAATGAGTTTTAATTTCTCAAATAAAATGGATCCCAGCTGTTTGGGAGAACTGATATTGAATGTTTCTCCTGCGATTTCAAAGATCTCTGTTTGGACTCTTAAGCTTTCTGTTTGAAGCTCATCGCTCAATTCACTCAGGGCCTTCTCATCGATACTCACGCCGCTGTATTCCATGTCTGCAAGCACGAATGAAAGCGGCTCTTCTACTTCGTGGAGGAGTTTGTCTAAGTTTCGCTCAGCGACTTCAATGGCCAATTTTTCTTTGAGTTGAAAAGTAATATCAGCATCTTCTCCCGCATATTCGGTAATCTCTTCTAGTGGCGCGTCGCGCATACTTTTTTGGTTTTTCCCTTTAGATCCGATGAGCTTTGTGATACTTACGGGGACATAATTTAGATAGGCCTCGGCCAGGGCATCCATACCATGGGCTTGTTCTGGATCAATGAGATAATGTGCGAGCATGGTATCAAATATTTTGCCCTTGACCGAGACATCATAATTCCGCAAAATTTGGATATCATATTTAAGATTCTGACCAATTTTTATGATGTTTTCATTTTCAAAAATTGATTTAAATTCATTAATGAGTGCTTGCGTGGAGGTTCTGTCCTTGGGGAAAGGGACATAAAAAGCGGTTCCTTTTTCATAAGAGATGGCCAAGCCGACCAATTCAGCGTCTAGCGTATTGAGACTGGTGGTTTCGGTATCAAAACAAAACTCAGAGAGGGTACCCAATGTTTCAATGAGTTGTTTTCTTTCTTTGGGTGAAGTGAGACATTGATACTTGTGTGGCGTGGTTTCTATATTTTTTTTGGCGAGGGTCGTTTTTTCCACGTTTGGGGAGGTGTTTTCAAAGAGGCCAAGTTGACTCGAAGCTTTTTTCTGTGCAGCAGGGACACCAAAAATACGTTTTGCGATGGTGCGCAGTTCCAATTCCTCCAATATTGGGACAATTAAATCTTCTATAGGCCCAGAATAACGCAAGGCTTCTTCATCAAAAGTAATGGGACAGTCGAGTTTAATGGTGGCTAATTCTTTGGAAAAAAGGCCTTGTTCCCCGAATTCTTCGATTTTCTTTTTTACACTGCCGATTAATAAATGCTGGTTGGCCATAATTTCTTCTACAGAGCCATATTCTTTGAGCAATTTAGAAGCGGTTTTATCTCCGATACCGGGTACACCAGGAATGTTATCGACCGCATCTCCCTTGAGTCCCAGCACATCTATAACTTGACCGACCTCATTGATATCAAATTTCTCTAATACCTCTTTAATACCCAGAATATCTACACCATTGCCCATAAAAGCAGGCTTATAAAGGAAAGTATGCTCATTGACCAGTTGGGCATAGTCCTTGTCTGGGGTCATCATAAAAATCTGATACTCACTTCCTGCCATTTGAGTCAAGGTTCCAATAAGATCATCGGCTTCATAGCCATCTAATTCGATTACGGGGATACCAAATCCTGCAACAATTTTTTTGCAATAAGGAATGGCAACGCTGATTTCTTCAGGTTGCTTTTCTCTATTGGCCTTGTATTCAGCATAGGCTATATGTCGAAACGTGGGAGCGTGGGTGTCAAATGCCACCCCAATGTGTGAGGGTTTCTCTTTATTAATGATCTCAAGGAGTGTATTGGTAAAACCCATAACGGCACTCGTATTGATGCCACTGGAATTGATTCTTGGGTTTTTACTTAAGGCAAAGTGAGCTCTGTAAATAAGCGCCATTGCATCTAGCAAAAACAATTTTGAAGGATTTTCACTCATACAAGTAAAGGTATGAGGATTCTACTGTTTTATTGGGATTGAAAAGGAAAAATCCACGGAGGTCAGCAGAAAAAAAGGTCGGACAAACCAGGAGGAGAAGGAAAATAAAAGGGATAAAAAAATTGCCAATTGAACGGCTCTGTGTAATTTCGACAGCAATAAAAAACTTGTAAAAAATGAATATTTCAGCTTTTAATCAAATGATTGCTTCTCGCCGGTCCATTTATCCAAGGGATTATAAGAATGAAAAAATTGAGGAGGAGATCATTTGGCAAATTTTAAATAATGCCCATTGGGCACCTACCCATAAGATGACTGTCCCTTGGAGATTTAAAGTGTATGCGGGAAAAGGGCGTAAGGAATTGGGAAGAAAGCAAGCAGAAATTTATAAAAATGTGGCTTTGGAAGAAGGGAATTTTTTAACGGCTAAGTATGAAAATCTAGCGAAAGCACCCTTGCGTGCCTCCCACGTGATTATGATCATCATGAAAAGAAGCACCTCTGTTAAAATCAGAGAAGTGGAGGAAATTGCAGCCGTGGGTTGTGCCGTTCAAAATATCTACCTGACGGCGAATGCATATGGCTTAGGAGGCTATTGGAGTACGGGCGGGGTTACTTATATGGAACCGGCAAAAGAAGCCTTTGGTTTAGCAGAGGAGGATCGATTGATGGGATTTTTTTATTTAGGGAAAATAGATATGGTTAAGGTTGAAGGGAAAAGGCCACCGATCGAAGATCATGTCGAATGGATGAGCGAGATCTAAGGTCAAAAAAGAGATTGCGGAAGGTAATTTTTGACGGGCAGAGGTATTGGGATTTTTAGTCAAATAGTTTTTGAATATCAGATTTAGAAAGAGATTTCACAAAATTATCTTCGATGGTAATGAGTTCGTTGGCGAGTTTCTTTTTGGCTTCTTGTAGTTGTAGAATTTTTTCTTCTAGGGTGTCTTTGGAGATAAATTTGTAGGTGAACACTTTGTTTTTTTGTCCAATTCTATGGGCCCGATCAATGGCTTGTGCCTCCGCCGCAGGATTCCACCAAGGATCCAATAAAAAGACATAATCCGCTTTTGTTAAATTCAGTCCCAAGCCGCCTGCTTTTAAAGAAATCAGAAAGATATTAATATGGGGATTGTTTTGAAATTTTTCTACTTCCCGCTGCCGGTCTTTTATCGACCCATCTAAATAGGCAAAAGGAATTTTTTCCTCTTCTAAGTGGTTACTGATGATTTTAAGATGCTTCACAAATTGTGAGAAAACTAAAATATTATGATTCTTTCCTAGGGCATTGTGAAGCATGTAAATGATTTCTTCGAGCTTACCCGAGTCACCCTCATAATTCTCGTCAACCATGATGGGATGATTGGCTATTTGTCTGAGGCGGGTGAGTCCTTGAAGCAATATGATATGAGATTTTTTTAAACCCTCGTTTTCAATAGCATCTAGAATTTCATTGCGAAAGAGTGCTTTTTCGCTTTCGTAATAATCTTTTTGTTTTGCCGTAAGGGTACAATATTTAATACTGATGGTTTTTTCAGGTAGATCTTTGGCCACTTGAGACTTATCTCTTCTTAGAATAAAAGGTTTAATTAGATTATTGAGGCGCAAAGTTTTTCCAACATCCTGATGCTTTTCTATGGGGATTTGATACTCAGAGGTAAAAAACTTTTTATTACCCAAGAGACCCGGGTTCACAAAGGACAATTGAGACCAAAGGTCCAAGGTGCTGTTTTCAATGGGGGTACCCGTCAAAATGAGCTTTTTTCGAGCATTTAATTTGTTTACTTCAACAGAAATCAGTGAATTGGGATTTTTGATGGCTTGAGATTCGTCTAAAACGATGTAATTGAAATAGCATTTGCTCAATACTTTAGCCGTATCTATTCGACTGATCCCATAACTGGTAATGACCAAATCGTATTGCATAAAATGTTCGGCATTTTTAATTCGATCACTGCCCGTATAGAGGAGCACTTTTAAGGAAGGAGTAAATTTTTTAGCCTCCATATGCCAATTGTATACCAATGAAGTAGGCATGATCAATAAGCTGGTTGATTGTACATTGGTTTCATGTTCGTGTTGTAATAAAGCCAAGGTTTGAATCGTTTTGCCTAGGCCCATGTCGTCGGCAAGACAGGCACCAAAATTAAATTCATTGAGGAACAACATCCAGTTAAACCCTGCTTTCTGGTAAGGTCGAAGTTTGCCTTTGAATCCTGAGGGCAATTTTTGATCTTCTATTTTTGTGAAATCCATCAGCTTTTTTAGGCGACGACTCATCGTGACCTGTGCATTATGTTCGTCTTTGAGGTTTTGGACCAACGCAACATGATATTTTTGGAGTCTTGATTCACCTTTGATCGGCTCAGAAAACATGAAAAGATCTTTATATTGTTCTGCCCAAGAGGAGGGAATGATACCTATTTGTCCGTTGGGGAGCCTTATTTCATTCTGACCATGGGTAATTAGATTTCTGATTTCGAGAAAGGGGATTTCATAATTGCCAAATTTAATAATGGCTTTGATATCGAACCAATCTATTTTTTCCTCGATACTGATACTAATTTCAGAGGGGCCTAAAAAATACTTCTTGTCATCATGACTGTTTTGTTGAATAACAAAATCACGCTCTTTTAATGGGGATTGATGGCGATTGAGCCAATCAAAGGCTTCAGCCTCTGAAAGAATCACTCGGGAATTTTTGATGGAAAGGTCGTTTTCCAATAAAAAATTCAGCAATTGTATTTCCTTTTCTGTGTTGCGTTTGATTCTAAAAAAAGTATATTTTTCCTGGTCTTTTTCTACAGATACATTGACTTTATTGAGTAAATCAGCCTTGAATTTATGAGAACCATATTGATATTTAAGCTCTATCAAGACGTCAGAAGATTGATTTTGAGGAGGCTTTTGGTTAAACAAGGAAGGAGCCGCGTGAGTCGCCTTTATTTTAGAAAGGGTAAGGATGGGCAGGGGGTTAAAAGATTGAGTTACAATATCAAACCCTTTAGCATAGACATCATGAGTGGCCACCAAAGGGGCGACAAATTTTCGATAATAAGTCTCTTCCATGTTTTTTGGAATGAGGATGAATTTTTTCTTAAGAAATGGTTTAAGCTTACTGCCGCTTATGGGATCTTTAAAAGTAAAAAGATCATTGTTTACCATTAACCAGCTGGGCTCACTCGAGATGATATGACTGTTTTGATTGCGAAATTCAAGCCGGGTATCTCGGAGTTTGATGCTGGGAAAATAAT
Source organism: Flammeovirgaceae bacterium UBA4465 (assembly GCA_905182375.1). Taxonomy (GTDB): domain Bacteria; phylum Bacteroidota; class Bacteroidia; order Cytophagales; family Cyclobacteriaceae; genus UBA4465. The sequence goes on along the minus strand of CAJJBF010000010.1, from coordinate 39,734 downwards.
GTGTATTGTCTTCGTTTTTCCGAAAATGAAAGAGAATACTTGCCAGTTCTGGAAGCACATTGATGCGTTTGAAAGTGGGCTCACCATCCGCACCCATTTCAAACACATTTTTACCTAACAGCAAGGGCATAATTTTGGACTTTCTTTTTTCTAAATAGCTGTTGATCTCTTTTTGAAGTATTTTGTCTCCATTTTTCTCATGATAAGTATTTAGAAAAAATTGGCTGGATTTCAATTTTTTCCGAGAGAAATGCTGAGCAACGGCCTCGTGTTGCATGGCATCCAGGGTATCAATGAGCTCATAGTCATCTTCTGCGAGCTTTGAATCAAATTCTCGAGCGTTTTTTGAAGAAATGTTTTGATGGGTGAGGGTTAATTTCCCATGACTATTCAGTTGTACAGCGAAGGATTCAAACAAAAAACCAACGTATTGATGTTCGTAAAGAGCATAGATGATTTCAAAGGGCCGGTCTGGATTAACTTTCATTAATTTTTTGTTGAAACAAAACTTCTAATCTAAGAAAATTATTTCACAAAAGGATCAAAAGAGCTCAGGATTGAGGAGAAAGATTTTTTGTGGCTAAAATAGCGGGTTGAATCGTAGCCAAAAGGGTAATAACAATAATCGCAAACGCAGTTAGAAAGACATCAGAGATGGAAATAATTACTGGGTAAGCCGTCATCAGGGCGGATTGCATTCCCATTGAAACAAAGCCATATTCCTGTTGAAGACCGGAGATTATCAGGCCTAGGGTAAGCCCTAAGCTGGCACCCGTGAACGCAATGATCATACCTACAGATAAAAAGACCCACCGGATGACCTTTTTTGAAGCGCCTAAGGCATGAAGGGTCGCTATGTCTTTTTTCTTATCTATCACCAGCATGGTAAGAGAGAAGTAAATATTGATAGAAGCAATGGCGATAATTAGGAAAAAGGTCATAAATACAATTAATTTCTCCCACTTCATAAATTTGAATAAGTCAGCATGTAATTCATCACCAGAGCGTACCGTATAGTCGTCTCCTAGTAAATTATTGAGTGCGAGGGCTGCCTTTTTTCTGTCCTTTCCAGGTTTAAGACTGATTTCTAAGGCGGTCCTTTTTTGATTATATGAAAGTAGATCGGTAGCAAAATCAAGAGAAACAATGATATAATTTTCATCATAATATTTTTCGATAGAAAAAACAGAGGCAGGAATGGCACGTTTGGTATTGTATATTTTAGATGGATTTGTGACCCCTGGGCCAATGTTTTTTGGGTAATAAACCTGAAGTGAAAAAAAGTCATTATTGGGGTTTATGGACAGATCATATTGTACTCCCCTCCCGATGATCGCATAGTTTAGATCTTCTTCACTTAATTTTAACTCTCCATATACCAGGGAACTCTGCAGGCGTTGTTGATCAATAAAGCTTTCTGAAACGCCCTTCATTCTCACGACCCTTTGGGCATTTTTATATTTAATGAGCACATTGTCTTCTATGACTTCGGCAATTAAATCAACAGCCTCCGAACCTTCAATCTTTGTTTTTAAGTCATCGGTATAAACAAAGGACTTACCCTGAGTCGCCGAAACAATGACTTCGGCATCAAAAGAGCCATAGGTAGACCTTAATAAGCCTTCTAGACCATTAAAGACGGAAAGCACAATGATCAAGGCCATGGTCCCAATGCCCACCACCAACATAGAGATCAAAGAGATTACATTGATGAAATTCTTTTTCTTTTTGGAAAAGAAATATTTTTTGGCAATGAAAAAAGAAAGGTTCAAGTTTTTTCTGGGGGAATGTTAAGATGATTGATGATCTGATCCATACGACTGGCTTCTTCTGCAGTATCGTCGATGAAAAAAGCGAGTTCAGGAATTTTTCGAATAGACTTTCCTATTCTTTTACCCAGGCGCCACCTCACTTCACTTTTTTTATCATTGAGATTTTCCAATACTTTGGCGCCATTTTGGACAGGAAAAACGCTAAAATAAATTTTGGCGATACTTAAATCAGGAGCCGTTTCCACACCCATGATACTCACTAAATTATCAAGAAAAAAATGTCTCGTATCTCGTTGAAAGATTTCGCCGAGATCTTTTTGAATTTGGCGACTGTATTGATGTTGTCTCTTTGATTCCATGACACAAAATTATCTATTATTTATTTGTTAATTTGCTCTTTTTATTCAGATCTACATTGAGATTATAAAGAGATTGTTTCTTAACCCTATTATTTTTTGCTTAATTTTTTCAAAATAAACGATCCAAGTCGAATGATTGTCATCTTTCTGGGACTTTTGTCTTTGAGGGTGCTTCTTACTTTTCAAGGGCTTTCTCTTACTTTGTTTGAATTAAAATGGCTTTTGCTAGGGCAAAGATCGGCAGAGGGATTTTTGATGTACGAGGAAATTTTCGATTATACAGGTCCGTTATCAGTTTTCTTTTACCGGATCATTGACAATATATTTGGTAAGTCTCAACAAGCCCATCATATTATAAGTACTATTTGGTTGTTTCTGAATGCGATCCTTTTTAATAGTCTGTTGAGGAGGAACAAAAATTTTTCTGAAAACAACGATTTGCCAGCGCTATTTTTTGTGCTCCTTGCGGCATCAATACCTGATTTTATGGCGCTATCTCCACAAATGATGTCCATGACCTTTATATTGCTGGGATTTTACAACGTTTTAGAACGAATCGACAATGAGGACACAGATGATTTGTTTTTGTACGCGGGAATCTATGTGGGAATTGCGACCCTATTTTACCCCCCCGTTGGGGTTTTCTTTTTTGTTTTTTTAATATCCTTTTTCTTGTTTAGCACACCAAAATTGAGGCGTATAGTACTTTATTTTAATGGATTTTTAATTCCTTTGGGTCTAACGTTTTGCTTTTTTTATTGGCATGGCAATGGCTTTCACGCTTGGCATGCTTTGGTGGAACGAGGGCTTTTTGGTCAGCAAGTAAAGTATCTGAGTGAGATAGAAAATTTTTATTTTTTTGGGATACCTATTGTCATTGGCTTGGTAGCTATGGCCAGTACTTTTTTCTCTGGCCATTTCAGCAGCTTTCAAAATAAATCTGCACAAGCGATGTTATTCATGATGTTAGGGGCCACCATCGTTATTTGGGTAGATGTAGAAACGTCACCGGCTCAGATGTTATATTTGGTACCTTCTATAAGTTTCTTTTTAGTACACTATTTGCTGAAATTACGTAAGCGCTGGGCGAAAAGGTGGGTACCTCTCATGATTTTGGGGGTCTTAATTTTAGCACCTTATTTGAGTTATATTCAGTTAGATATGGACACTATTAGGGTGAAAGAACCTACCGATAGATTCTCCAAACGGCGAACAATGCTACTAGGAGACAACCTCAGTGTTTTAAATTACCACGAGTTGTCAAGTCCGTTTCTTGATGCCCAACTATCTAAAGAAAGAATCGAACTATTAGATGAGGAGGCTTCTGCACAAGCCTTGCTGAGAATCATTGAGGAGGCACCTCCCGCAGTGATTATAGATGATTGGTCTGTCATCCCTAACTTATTTTCTAGGTTGCCTGAGCTATCAAAAAAGTATCGAAAGCAAAGGGCTGGGTATTATGTCAGAATCAGCAATTGATCTTGTTTACCCTACGTTGATGGCGACCTGCTTCAAATTTAGTTTCAAGGAACAGGGATACCAAGCTTTCCGCAATTTCATAGGCAATGAATCGGGCGGGAAGACAAATGATATTGGCATCATTGTGTTGTCTAGATAACTGTGTAACCTCAGCATTCCAGGCCAAGGCAGCCCGAATCCCTTCATGTTTATTGGCCGTAATACTTACACCTTGCCCACTTCCACAAATCAGGATACCAAAATCAGCAAGATTTTTTTTAACAGATTCAGCGACGGGATGAACAAAGTCCGGATAGTCGACACTATCAGGCGTTAAGGGGCCAAAATCAGTGACCTCATGACTGAGTGAAGCCAGATACTTCTTGAGTTGTTCTTTATAAATAAATCCAGCGTGATCAGCTCCTATAGCAATTTTCATATTTTTAGGTTAAGGTTTAGTTAATTCTTGTTTGCGTTCTTTTTTTTCTAATTTAACAGCAATGAGAATACTGAGTTGATACAATAGGCCTAGTGGAATAGCAATAAGTACTTGACTGAAAGGATCGGGAGGAGTCAAGACCGCAGAAAGCATCAAAATGACAATAATGGAATGCTTTCTATAGGTTTTTAGGAGAGAAGAGGAGACCAGTCCTGCTTTGGTCGCAAAATAGACGACAATGGGTAGTTGGAAAAGTAAGGCACAAGCCAAGACCAATGTGGTGACGGTACTGACATAGGAAATAATATCAAATTCATTTAAAATTGAGGGGTCTATTTGATAATTAGACAAGAAGTTGATAGAGATAGGGGTCACTACAAAATAGCCAAAAAAGACCCCCATAAAGAACAGTAGACTGACATAAAAGGTGGCGCCAGTGGCTGCTTTTCTCTCTTTATCGTAAAGACCGGGCTTTACAAAACGCCAGATTTCCCAAAAAGCATAGGGAAAGGCACAAATTAAACCAATGACAAAAGAGGAAGTAATATGCATAGAAAACTGGCCGGTCATCTGTCTACTCTGGATGATAAAAGGCAATTCGCTGATGCAAAGGGCATCAGAACTCAATATTTCGGAAAGATTACAGAGCATCCTATAGGTCCAAAAGCTAGGTTTAGAGGGGCCTAATATAATCTCACCAAAAATGACACCTTTTGAGACGAAGGCGGCTATTGCAAAAACAAAAATAGCGGTAAGTGACCTGATGAGATGCCATCTTAATTCTTCTAGATGGTCTAGAAATGACATTTCGCCGGGTTCGTCGTCGACTTGATCTAAAGGCATTTATGTATCATTTGAATAACGGATAGTCACCTACCCAATTTTTAATTTCAGTTTTTATACTCCCCAGATGAGACTCATTTGAAATGTTTGATATCACTTCATCGATGTAGCCAACTATTTTAACCATATCATCTTCTTTAAACCCACGGGTGGTCATGGCGGCTGTACCCACCCGAATACCTGAGGTGACAAAAGGAGATTGTGTATCGAAAGGTACCATATTTTTATTAACCGTAATTTCGGCCTTACCTAAAGCTTCCTCCGCGGCTTTTCCTGTAACGTCTTTGGATCTTAGGTCAATTAACATGAGATGGTTGTCTGTACCCCCAGAAATGATGTGGTAATCTTTTTTAATCAACTCATCTGACATCACCGATGCATTTTTTTTGACCTGAATAGCATAGTTCATATAATCATCGGAAAGAGCTTCTTCAAAGGCAATCGCTTTGGCACCAATGATGTGTTCTAAGGGGCCTCCTTGGGTACCAGGAAAAACGCCAGAATCTAATAATGAACTCATCATTCGGGTCTTGCCTTTAGTGGTTTTCAGGCCAAAAGGATTTTCAAAATCATTTCTCATCATGATGATTCCCCCCCTAGGTCCTCTAAGTGTTTTGTGGGTCGTGCTGGTGACAATATGACAATGCTCTAAGGGATCATTGAGAAGACCTCGCGCAATCAAACCACTTGGATGCGAAACATCTGCTAATAATAAGGCGCCTATTTCATCGGCAATTTCACGGAATCGTTGATAATCCCAATCTCGACTGTAAGCAGAAGCGCCACAAATGATCAGCTTCGGCTTTTCTTTTAAAGCCTGTGATGCTACTTGCTCCCAATTGATCAGTCCTGTACTTTCATCTACCCCATAAAAAAAAGGGTGATAAATTTTTCCTGAAAAATTGACTGGAGAGCCATGGGTTAGATGTCCTCCATGGGCTAAATCAAAGCCCAAGATTTTATCCCCTGGGTTGATGATGGCCAACATAACTGCCGCATTGGCTTGGGCTCCAGAATGTGGTTGAACATTGGCCCATCCAGCGCCAAAAAGGGTTTTTAGCCTTTCGATAGCAAGATTCTCTATGACATCGACCACTTGACAACCTCCGTAGTAACGTTTGCCAGGTAAGCCCTCGGCATATTTATTGGTTAGAATACTGCCGGCGGCCTCCATAACTTGGGGCGAAGCGAAGTTTTCGGAGGCGATCAATTCAATACCTTCGAGTTGGCGATGATTTTCTTTATTGATTAAATCAAAAATTTTTTTGTCTCTTTGCATGATACAAAAATAACCTAACCAAATGAAAAGTGAATAAAAATTCGTTTAAGAAGAAATGATTTTTAATTTTATTGCTTGATTAATGGATATGCTGGAAAAATTAAGAAAAAAAATTGATCAGATTGATGATGAACTACTTAAGTTGTTCAATGAGCGGATAGCTGTGGTTCAAGAGGTGGGTAGATTAAAGAGGACCACACAAGCCCCTATTTACCGACCTGAAAGAGAGAAGGCGATCATCGATCGACTTTCAAAGACGCACGAGGGACCGCTTACCAAGGCTGCCATTGAGGCCATCTTTTTGGAAATTTTTGCTATCAGTAGAAACTATGAGTTACCCGAACGTATTGCTTACCTGGGACCCGACGGAAGCTTTACCCATCAGGCGGCCGAGTCTCGCTATGGTGCAATTAGTGATTACATAGCTCTGGATTCGATTTCGGCCGTTTTTGAGTCTGTTGCGACCGGTCGGGTAAAATATGGAGTAGTACCCATTGAAAACAATCAAGAAGGAACGGTTCAGGAGACGATTGATTATCTGGGCACGCATCAATTGAGTATTGTGGCTGAAATGGCCTTGCCCATTCACTTTTCTATTGCAACTCTTGAGGAGGACTTGTCTCAAGTAACGACGGTATTTAGTAGGGACATTGCTTTTCGTCAATGTAAAAATTTCATCAATGATTATTTTGATCATGAAGTAAAACTAGTACCCGTTAGCAGTACGAGTCGTGCTTGTAAAATGGCATTAGAGGAAAAAAACTCAGCGGCTATTTGTGCTCCGATTGCGGCTCGAGAATACAAAGTCCCCATTCTTTACAACAATATTCAAGATTCAGCGGATAATACGACGAGGTTTTTGATTTTGAGTGAAAGCTTTTATAATGAACCTAGTGGGGAAGACAAGACCTCTTTAATTGCAAAGCTGCCAGACGAAGCGGGGGCGCTGGTTGCTTTTTTACAAAAATTCCAAAGTGCAGGAATTAATCTATGTAAGGTTGAAAGTAGACCCGCAAAAATGGGGACCCACTTTAAATACATGTTTTTCATTGAATTAGATGGGCATTTTCATGATCCCGAAGTCCAAAAAACCATTGCTCCCTATAAAGATCAAATCAAATGGCTGGGCTCTTATGCCCGGATGTGTTAATAACAGGAGTTCTCATTAGGTTCAGGATAACAGGGCTGCGAAAGGTAATAAAATTGAGTCAACCATTAAACAAGTTATTTTTTGAGTAAACAAAAGACGTCTTTTTTTTGTCAATCATGCGGAGCAAGTGCCGCTAAATGGGTTGGAAAATGCCCTTCTTGTATGGAGTGGAATACCTATGTGGAAGAGGTCGTTATTAAGGAGACTAAGGAAAAAGCGCTTTGGAAAGAAGATGCTAGCCTCAAATCAGTCCCACAATTGGTTCAGGATGTTTTGAGTGAAAACCACGATCGGATTTCTTCGAAAGATGAGGAATTGGATCGCGTATTGGGAGGAGGTATTGTGAGGGGATCTTTGGTGTTAATTGGTGGAGAACCCGGGATAGGGAAGTCAACTTTAATGCTCCAAGTGGCCGTTCAGCTGACTCAATTAAAGATGCTATATGTTTCAGGAGAAGAGAGTCCACATCAGATAAAAATGCGGGCAGATCGTATCGGGGTACATTCGGAAAAATGTTATTTGTTGTCAGAGACAGACCTCTCTCGAATTTTTCAGCACGCCAAAAAATTGAGGCCAAATTTATTGATCATAGACTCTATTCAAACCATACATAGTCAGCATATAGAGTCAGCACCCGGATCGGTTTCGCAGGTGAAGGATTGTACAGGGCAGTTACTCAAATATGCAAAAGAATCAAATATTCCCGTCTTTTTGATAGGGCACATCAATAAGGAAGGGAGTATTGCTGGACCGAAAGTACTAGAACATATGGTGGATACCGTTTTGCAGTTTGAAGGAGATAGAAACCATGTTTACCGCATCTTAAGGACGATAAAAAATCGGTTTGGCTCCACCTTTGAGTTGGGGATTTATCAAATGCGGTACGAAGGTTTAATGCAGGTAAAAAATCCCTCAGAAATATTATTATCAGACCAGTCGGTAGACCGTTCGGGCGTGGCCATAGGAGCCTCTATAGAAGGAAATAGACCTTTGATGGTCGAAGTTCAGGCATTGGTGAGTCCGGCTAATTATGGAACACCACAACGCACGGCTACTGGTTTTGACCTTAAAAGGTTGCATATGCTGTTGGCTGTTTTAGAGAAGCGCATGGGGTTAAAACTTGGGGCGCAAGATGTTTTTTTGAATATTACCGGTGGAATCAGAGTGGATGATCCTTCTATTGACATGGCCGTATGTGCCGCTATTTATTCCTCTTATCATGACCTCATCATTTCTCGCGAGGCTTGCTTTGTAGGAGAAATTGGTTTAGGGGGTGAGGTTAGGACTGTAAACAGGTTTGAAAGTCGGATCAAGGAAGCCGAAAAGCTTGGATTTTCAGAAATTTTCTTAGCAAACAAAGAGTTATCAAATAAAGAAAAAACCAAAATAACGTTGAAAAATGTGAACCTTTTGCGTGATGTATTGGCACATTTATTTGGTTAGTTAATTACTTTTTTAGTTTTTGTTTTTTAGGTTTAGATCTTTTCCCTTTTTTTTGTTTCGTATAGTTTTCATGACTTAGCCATTGGGTTGCAAAATTTCCAGACTTAGCTTTTTTTGCTTTTTGATTTTTGTTCCCTCCAGAGCTGGGACTTTGTTTAAACTTTTTCCCTACTTTGTTTGATTTAGCAGATTTACTATTAATGAAGATTTGTTTTTTGGAAAATCGCTCATTACTTTCCTTAAGATTGCCATAACTTTCGGGTATTTCTTGAGACAACTTGGGCACAATGGTATAAATATCCTCATATTTTTTAGCTTCAATTTTTTGTCCATGAAAGCTATAAGTCTTAACCCCCTTACCATTACCATAAGACCCTTGTGTACTTGCGCCTGACCTACCTGATTTGGAATCACTTTCTGCTCCACCAAAGACTAAATTCATACCCAATTGTACTTGTGCCCATTTCATAGAAGGTGCTGAATAGCCCAGTATTTTATCGGTAGCCATATATAATTGCACAGGTCCAAGTTTTGCAGCAAATCCCAAACCTACATTGAAGAATTGCTGAGGGAGCTTGGTTACTGAAGCTGAAACTATAACATTTGAAGAAACTGTTTGTCTGATGCCTAGACCAAATCCGGGGTTGATTTGACCTTGAATAATTTTTGCATTTAGGGTAGTAATAACATCAGTGCCATTTACAGGAGTGTATACTATACTACCAATGATATTGGCCGGCAGGAAGGAAGTGTATTGTTCATAGGTTGTATCGACTTTAAATTTATCCGAAACTAATGAGATGGAATCGATAATGTCCCCACCCTGTAGTTCAACTCCTGCATAAACGAAAGTACTATCCGATAAACCAGATGTTTCAATATGCTCTTTCCATCTAATGTAACCCATGTCGTTTACGGCAAAAGAGAAGGCGTAATACTTGTTTAATTTATATTCGAATCCTAAGTCCAGGGCAAATCCACTATTCCCATTTGAAATGAAATAAGAGGCCAAATCTTCCTCATTGATGGCCTCGTCACTGAATTGACTGATCCCTGCGGTTCGAAACTGAAAATTTTGCCAATCGGCTTCAAATTGATAGTTTTCATTGTTTGTTTTTAGGGTTGCATTAAAGTTATGGGGAGTACTGAGGTTTACGAATCCCTGCAAATATTTCAGTCGGGCACCTACTTTTAAACGCCCATCAAATTCATAAGCAAGGCCTAATCCATATTCACGATAATAATTGATGCTTGCTCCAAATTTCCCTATGTCTATCTTTTGCCCCACCATGTCACCATTTCCTTTGAATAGGAATTCGGCAATTTCTTTGGGGTAGATAAAATTCGCGGCAAGCCGCTCATTGGCAAATAAACTTAACCCTAATCCGGACGGAGCTCGAAAACCTATATGTGCCAAACTGATGGTTCCATAAAGGCTAAAACTATTGGCTGCCCCCATAGAGGATACCAGTTTATCTAAATTAATTTCATGGATATCTCCGTTCTTTCTAACTACATCGTTATAGGAAAACCTATTATTAGCATACAGGCTGATGCCTGAGAGAATAGGTAAGCCAACAAAAAAGTCTCCTTTGGGAAAATAAGAGGCATTAAATGCAGTACTCTGTATGGTAGCGCTTCCTAAATGATAGAAAGATGTTCCCTCTTGTGCTAAGGCGGTAAAGGAATAGACTAGAATATAGAGCCCTGTAATGATTTTTTTCATAACTCGTAGCTCAATCGCACTTTACCAGAGATTTTCACTTCTAATGTATATTCCTCCAATAGGGGTGTATAAATAGTGGGAGCCCCATCAGTGGTATTTAGAGTCATAATAATTTTGATAGTTTGCGTATCATTCAATGCGTCAATACCTTCCCCAGTTAACCAGACTTGGTTAATGTTAATTTCGGGTTCTTTGATATTAAAAGTAATTGAATTGAGAGTGGGATTGGCTAAAACATGGAAATCTTCTTCTAAAGAATAAAGGACCTCACTGTTAGAATCTAAAAATTGAAGATTAAGAAGAGCCCCAAAGGGTAGCATATTGTACGTTACAACCCTAAGTTGTAAAGAGTCTATAGTTGCTACATCTACGTCAACGGTAATAGAATCTAAATTTACAGGGACTGCTAAATTATCTAGATGTAAACTCATGGGAAGTTCCAAGGACATATTTGTAAAAATTTGTGCGTCTTCGTTGAACTCTCTATCAGGAATTGTATCTGGAGGGAGAAAAACTAAAATACTATCCACTGGTAAGTCTGGATTGGCCACCATCGACATATCCATATAGATGTTTTCTGGCGTCCAGCCTAGAAATTGATCAAAATCAGAACTAGTTTTATCAATTATAATGAAGGTTAAAGCAGCAGCGGTATCAGTGAGGCTTGGATTCAATATAGATTTTAAAGAATCATTGAGATCAAAAAAAGAGTCATAAATTTCTAATTTTCTCAGGGTATCCCCATTGTCATCAGTTTTTGTTCCATAGATTTCTAATCCAATAGCTAGGGGCATACGTAATTCATTGGTAATGGTAAAATTTAAATTGGGGTTTTCCAGCAAAAAAGAACCGCTCTCAAAAGTTTCGAAGAGGGGAATGCTAAAAGATGAGGTCGGGAAATCTACTGATTGTCTTACAAAAAAACCCAAATCAATACCCTGTTCCGTACTTTCAGAAGCTAATTCAATGGTATCGGACTCTTCAAAACTAAACGAAATCATGCCATTTTCGTCTGTATCTATGGCCAACGTGGAGTCCGCACCTTCCAACAACTCCATCAATTGGTAGGTAGTTTCCCCAATAGGAAACGCATACAATCCAGTGTTTTCAGATAATTTAAGCCCTTCTACGTCCAGTTGATCTACATTACAACTGCTGATCAATAAAACGACAACTATGTACAGATATGATGGTTTTACCATGATTATTAGACTGTATTACTCGTGGGTAATTCGGTATTATATTTTTGATTAAATCCCATGATACCTTGTAGTCCACCTGTGTGAAGTAAAACTATCGTACTTCCTTTTGCAATTTGCTCATTTTTGAGCATTTCCCAAAGTCTTAAGCACATCTTTCCCATATATATAGGGTCTAAAGCTATTTTTTTTTCATTATGAAACCATGTTATGAAGGTTGTCAATCTAGAATTAAACTTTCCGTAGCCACCAAAATCGTTTTCTGAAAAAGTTTTGAAATTAGTCACCTTTATTTTTTCTTGAATCAATAAGGATTTTATGTGCGCATCTATCCAATTCCCTTTCAGTGCTGAGAATCCCCAAACTTCTTTTTGGCCTGCTAAGCCTTTTAATAATCCAACCATAGTCCCTCCAGTACCGATAGGGGTACAAAGAATATCGAAAGGAAGGCTTATTTCTTCAATGATTTCAGCACAACCCCGAATAGCTGCTCGATTGGTCCCGCCCTCAGGGAGGGTATAGATCTTTCCTTTGACATCGGAAGGAAAGGTTAGATGTGACTTGAAATCTGAGAATTCTTGACGAGGTAAAAAGACAAGAGTCATTCCGAAATTAGCTGCGGCTTTTAAGGTGGGATTGCTATTTGCATTTAATTCATCTCCTCGGATTAAACCGATGGTTTTGAATCCATAGCGCTTCCCAGCGGCGGCAGTGGCAAAGATGTGATTGGAATACGCTCCGCCGTAGGTAAGTAGGGTATCAGCACCCTTCGCTCTAGCCGTAATGAGATTGTATTTTAATTTTCGAAATTTATTACCCATCAAGAGGGGGTCATTGAGGTCATCTCTTTTGATAAAGATTCGAATTTTTTGAAATTCCAAAAAAGGGGTTTTTAATTCTTCGAGAGGAGTTTTGGGAATTTCTACCAGCATCTCACAAGTATACGTAAATTTGTAGAATGTCAGATACATCACAAGCGCTTATTGAGGAAGAACTGTTTGAACATTTCAGGATCATTGTTGATCCAAAACAAGGCCCTGTTCGCATCGATAAGTTTTTAATGGAAAAATTACCAGATTTAACCAGAACTCAAATTCAAGAGTTCATTAAATCAGGATGGATCACCGTCAACCGTGAAGCGGTAAAAGCCAATTATAAAGTGCGTCCCAAGGACGAATTGGTCGTGCTGATGCCAGAGCCACAGCGAGAGGAGGAAATCATTGCTGAAAATTTACCTTTGGATATTCGGTTTGAGGATCCAGAGCTGCTAATTGTATATAAGGAGGCAGGTATGGTGGTTCATCCAGCCTATAAAAACTGGTCTGGCACCTTAGTCAACGCTTTATTATGGCACTTCAAGAACTTACCAGAAATGCGAGGCAATGAAGGAAGGCCTGGGCTGGTTCATCGGATTGATAAAGATACCTCGGGTTTATTGGTCATTGCTAAATCAGAAAAGGCCATGAAAGGCTTGGCCAAACAATTTTATGATCATTCGATTGACCGCACCTATTACACCCTGGTCTGGGGGGAACCCCTACCCGCTGAGGGAACCATTGATGTTCAGCTGGGGAGGAGTTTCAAGGACCGCAGGTTGACCACCGCTTTTCCTGAAGGAGATTTTGGTCGTCGCGCGGTAACTCATTACAAAACATTACAATCTTTTCGGTATGTCAGTTTGATTCAGTGCAATTTAGAAACTGGACGGACCCATCAAATCAGAGCTCATATGAAGTATATCGGGCATCCCATATTTAATGATTCCACTTATGGGGGGGATCAAATTTTAAAAGGGACTCTCTTCACCAAATACAAACAATTTGTTCAGAATTGTTTTAAAATCATGCCTCGACAAGCCCTGCATGCTAAAACACTGGGATTCGTACATCCGGTGACCAAAGAAGCAGTGAGATTAGACTCGGACTTGCCCGCAGATTTTACAGAGGTTTTGGCTAAATGGGAGCGTTATGTTAATTACATTGAAGATTAGGATGATCAATAAGGGCCAAAATCTCGTCTAAATATATGCGATCGTTGGCTAACCTGGGCACTTTATTTTGACCCCCTAGTTTACCCCTAGATTTCATCCAGGTATTGAAAACGCCAGCAGCTACAGGATATACGACGGGTGCTATGAGGGCTAAATCTTTATGACGCTTGGCATCATAATCTGAATTAATCTCGCGAAGCACCTCATCTAGTATTTGGGTAAATCGATCTAAGTCATCGGGGGTCCTTTTGAATTCAATGACCCATTCATGGCCTCCTTTTTCATTTTTCTCTAAATATTTTGGACCCGCAGTAAAATTACTGATTTCAGCATTGGTTTTAATACAAGCAACAGACATCGCTTTTTCAGCGTTCCAGATCATCAGCTCTTCTCCAAAAGCATTGATGAAATGCTTGGTGCGTCCTGTTATGCGAATGCGGTGTGGATTTATAGAGGTAAAGGTGATCGTATCTCCAATCTTATACCTCCAAAGACCTGCATTGGTTGTGATGAGGAGGGCATATACTTGATTGACTTTAACTTGGCTAATGTCCAGTGCTTGGGGCTGTTCTTCTTGGATTTGATCAAAAGGAATGAACTCATAAAAAATACCGTAGTCAAGCATGAGCAGCATATCTTTCGAGTCTACTTGATCTTGAATACCAAAAAATCCTTCAGAAGCATTGTATGTTTCTACGTAATGCATTCCAGTACTCGGAATCAGTCTTTTGAATTGAGGCTCATAAGGGCTAAAAGCTACGGCGCCATGGAAAAAAACCTCAAGATTAGGCCAGATATCTAATATACTTTCTACTTTTTTTTCCTTTAGAATTTTTTCTAACAAAACCATGGTCCAGGTGGGGACACCCGAGATACTGGTGATATTTTCATCGATACAGGAATGGATCATTTTTTCTAATTTTTCCTCCCATTCATCCATTAGGGCAATTTCTAAACTCGGTGTTCTCACCAATTGTGCCCACCAAGGGAGGTTACTGATGAGCACGGCAGAGACATCTCCATAAAAGGAATTGCTGTTTTGGTTGAGCTGATTAACCTGACGACTGCCTCCAATGACCAAACTTTTGCCTGTAAACATTTTGGTGTTTTCAAAGTTGTTGAAATAGATAGACAAGAGATCTTTGCCCCCTTTGATGTGACAGTCTTGTAAGGCCTCATTAGAAACAGGAATAAATTTACTTCTTGCGTTGGTGGTTCCAGAAGATTTGGCAAACCATTTAATTTCTGAGGGCCAAAGCACATTTTTCTCACCATGCATGATGCGGTCAATGTAGGGAAAAAGGTCTTGATAGTTCTGTATGGGAATTTGCTCTTGAAAACTCTTAAGGCTCTTGATATCTGAAAATTTATGCTTCAGTCCATAAACGGTTTTAGAACCTTTTTTTACTAACGCCTCCATCAACTCTGTTTGTACTTCATAAGGATATTTTTGAAAGAGTTCAATTTGATGAATTCTTTTTTTCATTACCCAAGTAAAGATGGAGTTAAAGAGGGCCACGTTATATTTTGCGTTTTAATTCAAAATGTTGGCCTAAATAAACGCGCCGAACTTGCTCATCATTGGCGAGTTCTTCGGCGGTTCCTGCTTTAAGTAGGGAGCCTTCAAACATCAGATAGGCTCTATCTGTGATGGACAGGGTTTCGTTTACATTATGGTCAGTAATTAAAATGCCGATATTTTTTTCTTTGAGGCGACTCACAATGCCTTGAATTTCTTCTACTGCGATGGGATCGACGCCAGCAAAAGGCTCATCTAAAAGGACAAATTTGGGATCAACAGCCAGGGCACGCGCAATTTCCGTTCTGCGGCGTTCTCCGCCTGAGAGCACCATACCCTGATTTTTACGAACATGATTGAGACTGAACTCGCTGAGTAAAGATTCTAGCTTTTCTTTTTGATCCGACTTGCTCAATTTGGTCATCTCTAGTACCGCCAATATATTGTCCTCCACCGAAAGGTTTCTAAAGACAGAAGCTTCTTGAGCGAGGTAACCAATTCCCAATTTGGCCCGCCGGTACATGGCCAGACCTGTGATGTCTTGATCGTCTAAAAAGATGTGACCATCATTGGGTTTGATGAGGCCAACAATCATGTAAAAAGAAGTGGTTTTCCCTGCCCCATTAGGGCCCAGTAAACCCACGATTTCGCCTTGTTTTACCGATACGGAAACTTGATTTACTACATTTCTTCCTTTGTATTTTTTGACAAGATTTTCGGCCCTTAGTTTCATCATAAAATGTAAATTAATTATAGAATTTGATATCCTTGACGATTAGCTGCAGTCTTTTTCTTCCTCGGAATTCATTTAAGTCAATGTGATAGGCGATTCGAAAACTTTCTGCTGCTAAAATAGGGGCTTGTAGGCCCCCCAGACCAAATGCAATGGCCTCTATAGGAACCTCTGTATCTCCTTGCTTCACTTGAATTTTAAGATGCTTCTCTTTGATTATTTTCGGACTTCCTACCAGTTTGACATGTTCTGTAACAAAAACAGGGTGCATATTCTGAGGGCCAAATGGGGTCATTTGATTGAGGATGTTGAAATTTTTAAAATGGATAAAATCAAGAGGGACTTCAGCATCTACAATTAATTTGGGCCTTTCCGAGTCTGAGGGAATTGTGTTTTTGACAACTTCCTCAAATCGCTCTTTAAAGAGGTCTACGTTATTCAATGCCAAAGACATGCCAGCGGCAAATGCGTGGCCGCCGTATTGCAAGAGGAGATCTGCACATTTTCCCAGTGCGGCATGGATGTCAAAGCCTTCTACTGAGCGAGCAGAACCGGTTGCTACCCCATTACTTTCTGTTAAAATGATGGTAGGTCTGAAATAATGTTCAATGCATCGGGATGCGACGATGCCCACAATACCTTTGTGCCATTTAGGATTAAAAAGGACCGTACTTTTAGCGGTCACTGGAAGCTCTTCATGTATCGTCCGTAAGGCTTCTTCGGTGACCGTCTGATCAATATTTTGTCGTTTTTTATTTACCTCGTTGAGTCGTTGCGCAAAATCCTTCAATTGGACAGGATCTTCACTAATGAGCAGGTCTACGGACTCATGTGCATGTCTTAAACGACCCGCGGCATTGATTCTAGGGCCGATATAAAAAACTACGTCAGAGATGCTGATTGGAGCTTTTATCCCAGCGATGTCGATCAACGCCTGGAGACTTTTTAGGGGCTGGCTATTGATTTTTTGCATCCCAAAATAAGCTAGAATACGATTTTCTCCTACCATTGGGACAATATCAGAGGCGATGCTAACGGCAACTAGGTCGAGGTAATTAAAAAGAGACCCAAGGTCAAGGGTATGCTGTAGACAAAACCCTTGCAAAAGCTTGAATCCGACGCCACAGCCGCTGAGTTCTTTGAAAGGGTAGCGACAGTCTTTTCTTTTGGGATCAAGGACTGCATAGGCCTTGGGAAGAATACTTCCCGGAATATGATGGTCACAGATGATTAAATCGATGCCTTTTTTTTTGGAAAGGTCTGCCATGTTTAGGGCACGGATACCACAATCAAGTGCGATGATCAATTGGCAATCGATCGACGCGGCATATTCGATGCCTTTTTCCGAGATTCCGTAACCCTCTGTGTAACGATCAGGGATATAAAAACGAATATTTTCAGTATGATTTTTTAAGAATGAATACATTAACGCTACCGAAGTGGTGCCGTCAACATCGTAATCACCATAGATCAAAATGTGTTCATTTCGGGCCAATGCATCCGAGAGCCGATTTACTGCCAGATCCAGATCTTTCATTAAAAAGGGATCATGGAGCATTTCTAGGGAGGGACGAAAGAAGGCGCGCGATTTTTCAAAATCAGTGATGCCGCGATTGATTAAGAGGCCACCTAAGGTGGGATGTATGTTGAGCTGATCGCCCAATGATTTCGCTTGGGGTTCATCAATTTCGGAAAGATCCCATTTTTTGTCCATAAAGGTCAAATATTATGCATTAAGTTGGGTAAACCTAGAATAAAAATTAAGATCTCACCGAAGGGCTTTAAAATGATCAATATTTTAACGAAATTTAGAAAAAATATGGATATCCCAATCAATCAAATTTGGAATTTTATAGCGTTGCGCACTGCAGATACACCCAAGCAGCGGTATTCATTGCATGCTGCTCACGTCATCATGGCAGGATTAGATGTCCAATCGATTACTGAGTTGACCAAAAAAAAGGAATATGACACGGAACTTTTGCCCTCTCTATTCACTTATAGAGAAATTTTGTGGCAGCCCAACGTCTTTGAAAAACCACAATTATGTACCCCAGCCATTAGAATATTTAACGCTTTTTGCGAGGAGAAAGCAGCTGAATACGATCAAGATAAAGGTAAAACGTATGAAATTTACAGTGGCTTATTGAAAGGCTTGGCTGAAAATTGCGTGCGCGCACTCAAGGATTTGGAAAAAAAACGGCAACCCGTATCTATCCATAAAGTTTTGAAAGAACTGAGAAACCGAAGTTTCCCCATCATTAAATTTTTTATAGACCATCCACAAAACCGAAATGATTATTATCATGAAGCGGTCAACCGGTTAAATTATGCCATTAAGATATCCATAACAGAATTTAATGGCCGATTTACGGAGTTTGAAGAACCTTTTTGGAGGGTAGAAAATGAACAAACAACCCTTAAGAAGGAAACGCGAGCCGCACAAAAAAAATCGGTAACTGAGGAAGAACCCTTAGATGAAGAAAAAGCAATTTTTTGAGAAACTTTTTAACAAGGGATTAAGTTTTTAAATGGGAGATGAATCAAGAATCCACTCATAAAACAACATTTTTATTAAAAAATTTAGTCAAAGGTCTCCTTTGGTTGGGTGTGCTGGTTGTGGGCTATGTGATTATCCAAAAATATTTTGGCTTTGATTTAAAAGTTTTTTTGGGACCTCTATATGATCACACCTTGGTGATTTATTTTATTTTTCTTGTATCAGAACTGATCTTTGGAATCATCCCACCGGAATTTTTTATGTTTTGGGCCGCTAGTAAAAATCTCTGGCTGTTATACCTTCAACATGTGACTGCCTTGATGTTCATTTCCTATCTTGCGGGCATTATTGGATATTTGATTGGGGCAAAATTTGGAGACTCAAAATTTTATAGGCTCTTAAGAAGAAAACGCCTAGGAAAGTTTGAAAAACATTTCCATCAATTTGGTGGATTTCTTGTAGTGGTCGCTGCGCTTACGCCGATTCCTTTTTCAGGAGTTTGTATGTTGGTGGGATCTGTAAAATATGATTTTAAAAAATTCATCTGGATTTCTATGTCAAGATTTATGAGGTTTTTTTTGTACGCAGCCATCGTTTGGGAGGCTAATTCGTTAAGTTAAATGGGGAAAATAGGGGTATTATTAGTGAATTTGGGAACTCCAGATTCAACCAAGGTGTCAGATGTAAGAAAGTATTTGAGAGAGTTTCTCATGGACAAAAGGGTGGTAGATATTCCTTACGTACTGAGATGGATTTTAGTCAATTTAATCATCGCTATTTTTAGAGCGCCTAAATCAGCAGCAGAATATCGAAAATTGTTTACCGGACGGGGCTCTCCGCTCAAATTTTATACCGAAGACCTTACGGCGATGGTACAAAAGAAGCTGGCAAAGGATTATGCAGTCGAGTTTGGGATGAGATACCAAAGCCCTTCTATTGAAGAGGCCATCAAAAGACTCATGGATCACCACGTTTCAGAGATCAAGGTGATTCCTTTATTTCCTCAGTACGCTTCTGCGACCACAGGATCAGTGATCGATAAAGTGATGGAGCTGACCAAGCAATGGCAGATTATTCCAAAAATAAGTTTTGTATCACAATTCTTCCATCACCCCCTTTTGATTGAGACCATAGTCGATCAGGCCCAACCTTTTTTAAAGGCCCACGATTATGATCATTATCTGTTCAGTTACCATGGCTTGCCTGAGCGCCAGATTAGAAAAGGATCCGTAGACAAGCATTGTAAATTAGGATCTTGTTGTGCTGCTTTGGGCCCAAAAAACCAATTTTGCTACCGAGCACAATGTTTTGAAACTACTCGACTCATTGCGGATAAAATGAAGATCAGTGAAGACAACTATACGGTTTGTTTCCAGAGTCGATTGGGGAGAGATGAATGGATCAAGCCTTATGCGGAGGATACCTTAAAAAAATTGGCTGCTGAAGGAAAGAAAAGCATCTTGGTGTTTTCGCCGGCTTTTGTTTCGGATTGTTTGGAAACGACCATTGAGGTGGGAGAGGAGTATAAAGAAAATTTTATTGAAGCTGGAGGGATGAGATGGGATTTGGTTCCAAGTCTTAATACTGAATCCAAATGGGTAGATTGTGTGGTAGATATGGTCAAGTAATAGGAATAATTGAAGGATTATTTAAATTAAATGACTGCTTTTTTGTATCTTACTAGTATGAAAATCATCCTTACTGTCTATTCTTTATTGTTGGTAGTAAGCGCAGGTGCGCAAACTGACGTCACCTTATTTGACCGGCACATCGACGCACAAGGAGCTCATATTGTAGAAGAGTTTGTCTCTTTATTGGAGATCCCCAATGTGGCGTATGATCTTCCTAATATTAACAAAAATGCCCAGTATATCATTGGCGAATTGACTGATCGAGGCGTTTCGACACAATTGTTGGAGCATCCGGGCATCCCTCCCATCGTCTATGGCTATTTGGCATCAAAAAAGGCGACCCGAACGCTTGCATTTTACGTACATTACGATGGTCAACCCGTAGACAAAACGCGTTGGAAACACGATCCGTGGACGCCTAAAATGTATGATAAATCCTTAGCAGAGGGCGGCGTAGAGATACCCTTTCCAAAAGAGGGTGAAAAAATAGATCCTGTCATCTCGTATTTACGCGAGGTCGGCAGGCGATGACAAGGGCCCTATTATTGGTATCTTGGCGGCGATTGACGCCATGCAAGCGGCAGGTGATTGAGCCCACTTCCAATTTTGTTTTTTTCTTTGAAGGGCAAGAGGAGGCAGGATCTGAGCATCTTAGATCCTATCTGGAAGATCATTCGGAATTGCTTGAAGCGATCGATTTGTGGATGTTCTGTGATGGGCCGATCCACCAGTCGAGAAAACCACAATTGGTTTTTGGGGTTCGAGGGGTTACGGGATTTGAGGTGACGACTTACGGGTCCAATAGGTCCTTGCACAGTGGCCATTATGGAAATTGGGCTCCGGTGCCGGGACAAATGTTGTCCTCATTGATTGCCAGCATGAAAGATGAAAACGGGAATGTCTCCATTGAAGGATTTTATGATGACGTAGATCCGTTGACGACCTATGAAATAGAGTCTATGGCCAATATCCCACAAATTGACGATCAACTCAAAAAAGAATTAGGTCTGAATGATACGGAAGGATCCGAGACGCTTTACGAACGCCTTTTATATCCCTCCCTGACCATCAAGGGGATCAATAGTGGTAATGTAGGGACCAAGGCAAGAAATGTCATCCCGGCAAGCGCGACCGCTTCCATCGGCATCCGGCTTGTCAAAGGAAATGATCCGGATAAAATGATTGATCTTGCAGAAAATCACATGGTTAAGCAAGGCTATCATATCGTACGCGAAGACCCCGATGAGGCGACCCGTTTGGCGTATCCTAAAATCGCTAAATTGGTCAGAGGGCATGGTTACCCTGCGGCACGGACGTCTATGAACAATCCATATGCACAGCAGATTGTGTCAAGGGTAAAAGAGGTGGTAGGAGAGGATTTAATCTTATTGCCCACCCTGGGAGGCTCATTGCCCTTGTATTTATTCACAGACGTATTGAAAAAGCCAGCGCTGGTTGTGCCAATCGCCAATCATGACAACAATCAACATGCCGCCAATGAGAATATAAGGATAGAAAACCTGTGGTATGGGATTAAACTGATGGGAGCCATCATGACCATGGCGCCAGAATAACAAAACGGGATATAAATTATTTGTGACGCGTCAGCTTACTGAGGACCTCTACCGCATAATCAATTTCCTCTAGGTTGTTGTACTTACTAAAAGAGAACCTTACGGCACCCCTTTTAGGATCTCGATTCAATTCAGCTAACACATGAGAACCGATATTTGATCCACTAGAGCAGGCGCTTCCACCCGAGGCAGAAATTCCAGAGATATCTAAATTAAAAAGGAGCATTTCATTATGGGATGTGGGCGGCAAACAAACATTTAATATCGTGTACAGGCTCTGATCAAGATCAGCACATTGTCCATTGAATTGAACGCCCGGAATCTTTTTCACCAATTGATCAATCATATATTTTTTGAGCTTTATGATTTGCGATTTTTGCACTTCCAGCTCTTCACAGGCAATTTCTAAGGCTTTTGCAAGTCCTACAATTCCATAAACATTTTCGGTGCCTCCCCGCATGTTTCTTTCTTGTGCCCCTCCGTTTATAAAGGGATTGATTTTATGACGGTAATTGACATAAAGAAATCCAACTCCTTTAGGCCCATTGAATTTGTGGGCAGAACCGACCAAAAAATCTACCGGTAAGAGTGATAAATCGAGGTCAATATGGCCCATGGTTTGTATGGTATCGGTATGAAACAAGGCCTCGTGCTGATGGGCCAAGGTGCCTATTTTCTCTAAGTTAATGAGATTGCCGATTTCATTATTAGCATGCATAAGGGAGACCAATGTTTTTTTTGAAGGGATCTTCAACAGCATTTCTAAATGTTCTAGATCTATTTGACCGGCTTCTTTTAAATTAACAAAGCTTAATTTCAAAGGGTTTTGCTGAGCCAAGAGTTCTGCCGTGTGCAATACCGCATGATGTTCAATTTTAGAGGTAATGATGTGATTTACTCCCAGGGTATTCACACAACCAAAAAGGGCCGAATTATCGGCTTCTGTTCCACCAGAAGTGAAAAAAATTTCACCCGGAGATGTTTTTAATAAAGCAGCAACTTTACTTCGGGATCTTTCGATATGAGATCTCACTGCTCGACCATGACCATGGATAGAAGAGGGATTTCCAAAATGGTCAAGCATCAGCGGTTTCATGGCCTCAAAGACTGTAGGGTCGAGGGGAGTAGTGGCTGCGTTGTCTAGATATACCTTCATCAAGGATAAATTAATCAATCAGTAATTATTTCTTTAATATCTGAAATAATTTTATTTGCTAAATGATTCGCAGTTACAAGACTTTCCGATTCTGCAAAAATTCTGATGATGGGTTCGGTATTTGATTTTCTAAGATGTATCCAATCATGATCAAATTCTATTTTCAGGCCATCGATAGTATTGATGGGATGCTTGGCATACTTATTTTTGAGCGTTTCCAAAATGGCATCAATATTGATTTCTGGCGTGAGTTCAATTTTATTTTTTGAGATGAAATAATTGGGATATTGCGCCCGTAACATCGAGGCTGGACGACCGAACTGAGCCAAATGTGAAAGAAACAGGGCAATTCCGACCAAAGCGTCTCGGCCATAATGCAATTCAGGATAGATAATGCCACCATTGCCCTCCCCGCCAATTACAGCGGCGACTTCTTTCATTTTGGCGACGACGTTGACCTCTCCTACAGCAGCGGGGTGATAAATTCCCTTGTGTTTTTCCGTCACTACCTTTAACCCCTGGGTACTGCTTAGATTAGAAACGGTATTGCCTGGCGTTTTTGAGAGCACATAATCACTTACAGCTACCAGGGTATATTCTTCACCAAAAGGCTCTCCGTTTTCGCTGACCAAAGCCAAGCGATCCACGTCAGGATCAACCACAATACCCACATCAAACTTACCATTTTCTATCTCTTTGCATATTTGTCCGATGTTTTCGGGTAAGGGTTCAGGATTATGTGCAAAGAGACCAGTCGGCTCCCCATTTATTTGAACCACTTCCACCCCCAGTTTTTCTAGCAACAAGGGAATGGCAATCCCTCCCGTACTATTCACGGCATCTAATATGACTTTGAATTTTTTAGCCTTTATGCTCGGGACATCCACTAGGGTCAATTGAAGAATTTTATCAATGTGATCCATAATGGTGACCTCTGAGGAAATAATTTTCCCAATATTTTTACTTTCTGCAAAAGTATAATCACCCACGTCTGCACGCTTGAGGACTTCTGCGCCCAACTCCGCTGAAATAAATTCGCCGGCGTCGTTTAAGAGTTTTAGGGCATTCCAACCAATGGGATTATGGCTTGCAGTGATAACGATACCTCCTTGTGCTTGCTCAGCAACGACAGCCATCTCAACGGTAGGCGTGGTACTCAAGCCCGTATCAATTACATGAATACCTTGGGCAATCAACGTGTTGGACAACAGGGCCCCAATTATAGGACCGGAAGGCCTTGCGTCACGTCCAATGACGACCTTAGGATTCTTAAATTTTGTTTTAAGGATTTCACCGAAAGCAGCAGCATATTTTACTACATCTAACGGAGATAAGGTTTCGCCTGGACTTCCGCCGATGGTTCCGCGGATACCAGCAATAGATTTTATTAACGTCAAGTTTTGGTTTATTTAGGCATTTTGAATATTAAATGTTGTTGGACTCAGTTAAATTTTTCCAATATTCTGGTTACTTCAGATTTATTTTTTTCACAGGGATCTCCTGCGACGACTGTTTTACCACAATAGCCGCATGCAGCTCCTTCTGGATTAAGGAAAGGGTTTTGCGATGCACAAGTACCTTTAAATTCTCCTTTATTTAAGAAAATCAAGCGAACCGACATGCCCACAAAAAAGAGCGCAACAAAACCAATGCCTAAGAATACTGTGATCATATATTATATTTTACAAAGTTAATAACTCAGAAGGTTAACTTTACAAAAGTTGCGGATTAAGATTTACTTTTTGATATGACTAAGAAAATAATTAAGTATCCAGACCTTGAGAGATCTGGTAAATTAGCAGCATTTGATAGGTTACTTACCATTATGGATGAGCTTAGAGAAAATTGTCCATGGGATAAAAAGCAAACCATGGAGAGCCTACGACACCTGACTATTGAAGAAACTTATGAGCTGTCCGATGCCATATTAGAGGGCGATTTAGAGGAGGTAAAAGAGGAGTTGGGCGATCTTATGTTGCATTTGACCTTTTATACGAGATTAGGTGCTGAAAAAAAAGCTTTTGATATGGCGTCGGTCCTGAACGGGATATGTGATAAATTAATTCGAAGGCATCCCCATATTTATGGAGATACCCTCGCTGAGGATGAGGCTACGGTGAAAGCCAATTGGGAGCAGCTCAAGCTAAAAGAAAAGGGAAACACATCGGTACTTGGGGGAGTCCCTCGATCCTTACCGGCCCTGGTGAAAGCCATGCGAATTCAGGAAAAGGCGAGCGGAGTAGGATTTGATTGGGAAAACGGAGATCAAGTTTGGGGTAAAGTAGAAGAAGAAATCAAAGAATTTAAGGCCGAAACCCAAGCGGAAATAGTAAATTCAAAACGTAAGAATGAGGAGTTTGGAGACGTATTATTTTCCTTGATTAACTATGCACGATTTCAAGATATTAATCCAGAAGAAGCACTTGAGCGGACCAATAAAAAATTTATTAAAAGATTTCAATATTTAGAAATAGCATCAAAAAGAGAAGGAAAATCACTTGCTGAAATGACCTTGTCAGAAATGGATATTTATTGGGAGGAGGCTAAAAAAAATGAAAAAAATTAGGATATTTTATATATAAATCATGGTGAGCAAATTATGCAAAAAAAGGATTTCAGCTTTCTAAACAGGAGCTCAGTGGGGTGTATGTTCAAGACCTATTTAGACCCTTGTTCTTTGGTTTGACTCATGGGTTAATGGAGTTTTGGATAAGAAACATAAAGTTGAAACGGTGATCATGATGTTTGAAAGAGTGGCTTACATGGATTCATCAGGTTTGGAGTTGTTGCATGTGGCTTTAGCCACGTTCCATAGACAAAAAATAAAGGTATTATTTACCGGTTTATCAGGTCAACTCAAAAAGCGCTTCGGACAATCCGGCCCGATGCCTGATGGGTACGAGGGAACGGCATCATTTGATGATTTAAAGGCTTGTGGAGTTCATTTAAAAACCCAGCTTATGCTATCAGGGAGATTTCCAGTAATTATTAAGTAAAAGGCTTGTAGGTTGAAAGGGGTATAAAAGGCGAGGTCTATGTCCAAAAGGCCAAAACAGCCTCTATTCTCCTTATTAACATTTAATAAGTTATACACTGAAAAAAATAATTCATTATATAAAAAGCTGATGGACAAATAGTTATAAATATTCAAT
This sequence comes from Flammeovirgaceae bacterium UBA4465, assembly GCA_905182375.1. Lineage (GTDB taxonomy): Bacteria > Bacteroidota > Bacteroidia > Cytophagales > Cyclobacteriaceae > UBA4465. The sequence goes on along the minus strand of CAJJBF010000010.1, from coordinate 13,811 downwards.
TAATAAAAAAAAGTGTGGATAACTATTAACTCATTGATTATTAATTTATTATGACCAAATCATGAATTACTCTTTGGTTTGCCTAATGAGGTGTGTGCGATAGGTATTGAAAATTCTGGATTTAGAGAGAAATCCTATGTATTTTCCGTCATCTATTACGGGTAAATTCCAAGCATGGGAGATTTCAAATTTATTCATCACGGTTTGCATATTGTCATAGGATGAAACGTGGGTAGGCACTTGGGTCATGAGTGTGTTTATCGTCACGTGATTTCTCTGGGATTCGTCAAACATAATTTCACGAATATTGTCCAAGTGTGATGATCCCTTTCAATGCCCCATCTTCGTTGACAACGGGGAAAATATTGCGCGTACTTTTTTTGACCAGCGGAATTAATTCGTTGAGCGTAGCCTCAGGAGCGATGGTGAGTAGATCTTTTTCAATCATCTTTTTTAAACTGATTTTATTCAAAACCATTTTGTCTCGATCATTGACCACGATGTCTCCGCGTTTGATCAGGTTTCGCATATAAATAGAATGTTTTTCAAAATAGGTGACGGTCACATAGGAGATGGCAGAAACGAGCATCAGGGGGACAAACAACAAATAGCCACTGGTGATCTCGGCAATTAGAAAAATGGCCGTTAACGGAGCATGAAGTACGCCACTCATGACTCCACACATGCCCACGAGGGTAAAATGGCTTAAGTTGACGGGAGATTCGGGATAAATCCATTGAAAAATCAGGCCAACTAAAAAGCCTACCAATCCACCCATGTACAAAGAGGGGGCAAAAATACCTCCACTGCCACCTGCACCCACCGTTAAACCCGTAGCGATGGGTTTCAGGAAAATAAGACATAAAAGCGCGAGGGGAACAAACCATTGATGGGTAGTCCCAAAGAGTCCAGTAAAATAATGAGATTCAAACAATGAGGTAGGTGCGCCCTTCAAGAGATTAATGACCATATGGTAACCTTCGCCATAGAGAGAAGGAAAAACCAAGAGCAATAGCCCTAAGGATAGACCTCCTAAAAGGGCTCTAGCAAAAGGCTTCTTAATTTTATGAATCCCATCTTCGGTCCGCGAAAGCATCCGGGTAAAATACACCGATGCGGCACCACAACAAAGACCCAACAATAGATAATAGGGAGTGGACCAAGCAGAAAACTCTTCAGTGAGTTTGAAGGAAAACAAAATATCATCGCCCAACAAGATTAATGACATCAGTTGACCGCACACCGAGGCAATTAAGATGGGAATAAATTTATTTATGGTCACATCGGTCAACATGACTTCAACGGCAAAGATGACACCTGCGATAGGAGAATTGAAAATGGCCGATACCGCTGCTGCCGCACCACACCCAATCATTAAGGTTCTTTTTTTGTAATCAAGATGGGCCAGACGGGCCAAGTTGGATCCTATGGCGGAGCCCGTGACGACAATGGGGGCTTCTAACCCTGCGGATCCACCAAAGCCCACGGTAATGGCACTGGTGAGCATGTTCGAATACATCCGAGTTTTACGAATGATGGAAGACCTTTTGGAGATGGCGTATAAAACTTTACTGATCCCATGTCCGGTGCTGTCTTGCAGTACATATTTGGCAATAAATACGGTCAATAAAATACCCATCACAGGATAAAAAACCCATAAATATTTCCAACCTGTTACCTCAATATTATTTTGAAGGACTTGCTCAATGAGGTGAACGGTTGTTTTGAGGGCCACCGCCGCCAGCCCTGCCAAGATACCCACAAAGCCCGCAATGATCAGCGTGAAATTGTTGTCATTGATGTGTTTGAGACGCCAAATGAGCAGGGGCATCAAGGGGTTGTGAGAGCTCATATCATTGGGTAGCCGTTATTCAGTATCATTATTTTAAATAAACGAAGCTTGCTGTTTAACGAGGGCTTCTTCTATATATTGGAAGGTCGAGAGGATTTCAGGTTGACCATCTACCACCGCGATGTTGTGTTCAAAATGAGCGGATGGTTTCCGATCTGCTGTGACAATGGTCCAACCATCGGCCAATTGAATTACATTTTTAGTACCTAGGTTGACCATGGGCTCAATGGCCAGCACCAGACCTTCTTTTATTTTACGACCCGACCCTCTTTTTCCAAAGTTGGGCACCTCTGGAGCTTCATGCATTTTTTTACCCAATCCATGGCCTACCAGTTGCCGTACGACCCCAAACCGATTCTTTTCAGCATGGTGCTGGACGGCATAACCAATGTCTCCGATGCGTTTCCCCACGACCATTTGTTCAATTCCTAGGTAAAGACTCTCTTTGGTAATGCGCAATAATTTTTTAATGTCATCGGAGATTTCACCGACGGCAAAGGTAAAGGCGTGATCTCCATAATAGTTATTTTTTAATGCGCCACAATCCACCGAAATGATGTCTCCATCGACCAATGGTTTGTCGCCAGGAATGCCATGTACGACTTGTTCATTGACTGAAATACATAAGGTGGCTGGAAAATCGTAGAGACCTAAAAAACCAGGTAGGGCGCCTTGATCTCTGATGTATTCTTCTGCCTTTTTATCTAATGTCTTTGGGGAGATACCGGGCTTTATGACTTCTGCCAGGATACCTAAGGTCCGTGATACGATCAACGCACTTTCCCTAACCAATTCAATTTCTTCTTTGTTTTTGTAATGAATCATGAGCTTTCAATAAAACAAAGATAACAACAAAAAACCCTGACAGAATCTGTCAGGGTTTCATTTCTTTCTTAATCTGATTAAGATTTTGGAATATTTTCTAATACCTCCTTGATAGGCACTCTTACCCCATCTCTATAGGAGATGATCCAAGCGTCAGAAACACCCATCTCACGCATGTATTTTTTGAAGGTATCGGCTTCCCAGTAATCCGTAAAAACACCCAAGGTATATCTCATCAAACCATCTTCGCCTACTTCTCCAAAAAAGCTATCAGATTTATCCAAATACTTGCTTAGATCTTTGTTTTGAAAGGCTCCGATTTGAACCTTAAAAGCAATGCCTTTGACAGCAGGCCTCTTTTTGGTCATTGAACTCCCTGAAGTTGCTACGCCTTCTTTTGCTTTTTTTGCATTCGCAGCCATTTGCTTTCTCATCTCTCTCATTTGAGCCTCGTACTGCGCAACCTGATCCTCTTTTTCTTTGTTCGCGGCATCGTTTGCAGATAATTCATCATTTAAACTTGCTATTTGCCCTTTCAAGCCCTTATTTTCATCAATAAGAGATTTGTATTGTTCTGGCGTAAGTGATTTGACCCTTTTCTTCCATTCTTTCTTTTCTTTTTTCGACAATTGACTCATCGCATCAAAAGATACTGTTAGGCCTAAAATCAAGATCAATAAGGTTGTAAATTTTTTCATTTTATCTAATTAAGTAAGAATTACGTAGTTATTGGAAGATAAAGTAAGATAATTAACCTTTAATATCCAAAATTAAGCCTTGATAGATCCGATCATGTCCTCTGGCCGTACCCACTCAGCGAATTGGGCTTCGCTCACCAATTCAAGGGCTAATGCTGCTTCGCACAGCGTAGTGCCTTCTTTATGGGCTTTTTTTGCAATTTTTGCGGCATTTTCATATCCAATATGTGGATTTAAGGCGGTTACGAGCATCAGTGATTTTTCCAATTTATCTTGAATAACGCTATAATTCGGCTCAATACCTACCGCACAATTGTCATTAAAGGACTGACAAACATCTCCAAGAAGTCGAGCAGAGTTGATAAGATTGTAGGCCATCATGGGTTTGAAAACATTGAGTTCAAAATGGCCACTCATCCCACCGATGGTGACGGCTACATCATTCCCCATGACTTGAGCACAGACCATGGTAAGGGCCTCGCATTGGGTAGGGTTAACTTTTCCAGGCATGATTGAAGACCCGGGTTCATTTTCGGGGAGTATGATTTCTCCAATACCGCTTCTGGGACCTGAACTCAGCATTCGAATATCGTTACCAATTTTCATTAAGCTCACGGCCAGTTGCTTTAACGCCCCATGAGATGCTACGAGGGCATCATGGGCGGCCAAGGCTTCAAATTTATTGTCTGCCGATACAAAAGGAATTTCTGCATGTTGGGCGATGTATTGGGCGACCAACTCGGCATATCCTTTGGGGGTATTGAGACCCGTACCTACTGCGGTACCTCCCAAGGCCAATTCTGACAAATGGGCAAAAGTATTTTTGAGGGCTTTGAGGCTATGATCTAATTGTGAGACGTAGCCAGAAAACTCTTGTCCTAGACTCAAAGGTGTGGCATCCATGAAATGGGTTCTACCTATTTTTACGACCTCTGAAAAACTTTTTGCTTTTTTGTCTAGGGTATCTCTTAGTAACGTTACGGCCGGTATGGTTTTTTCTACCAATATTTTGTAGACTGCGATATGCATGGCCGTTGGAAAAGTGTCATTTGAAGACTGACTTTTATTCACATCATCATTGGGGTGGATGATTTTTTTTGCATCCGTTAATTGGCCACCTTCTAGGACATGACTCCGATTGGCGATGACCTCGTTGCAGTTCATGTTGGACTGTGTGCCAGAACCGGTCTGCCATACGACCAATGGGAATTGATCGTCCAATTGGCCTTTCAAGATTTCATCACATACGTTGGCGATCATACTTGCTTTTTCGTCATCTAAGACGCCAAGGCTTGCGTTGGCCTGGGCAGCGGATTTTTTTAAAATGGCAAACGCACGAATGAGTTCGATGGGCATGGTCATATTGGGCCCCCCAATTTTAAAATTATTTCTGGAGCGCTCGGTTTGTGCCCCCCAATATTTGTCAGCGGGAACTTTAACCTCACCCATGGTGTCCTGTTCTAGACGATATTCCATATGTACGTTGGTTTAATTGAAGGACAAAAATAGAGATTAAGTTGGATACGATAATAATAATTCAAAAGGAAGCGGTTAAAAAAAAGGGGAGATCCCGTGGATTTTGTTTCATTGAGGTTTTAGTAGTAGGTTTGCTGTTTAGAATGATTCTAAATAAATGAAATCGATTAAGGTACTCATTTCGGATTTTCAATTTTTGACGAGAGAAGGTCTTATCAAGCTGATGGAAGGTACCCAGCATTTCGATTTGATAGGGGTTCTCGAAAATCGAGAGCAATGGATGGAGCAAGTCACCCAAGCACAGCCAGATGTTTTGATTCTGGATTATCCAGAGCGTCAATCGGATATGAATGCGACCCTCACCGAATTCATCAAGTTACAGGCGAGCAATATTTTGGTAGTTACCAATGAAGTTGAAAAAGGCCACATACAAAACTTATTGAGCCTAGGTGTCAAAGGCATTGTGACCAAACGATGCAGTCAAACAGAAATCATCCATGCCATTGAATCGGTGGCCAAGTCGAACCGATTTTTTTGTAACAGTATTTTAGAAATTGTCATGGCCCCCCATGAGGAGGCAGGACAAAATTGCGAACCCACGGATTTATCTAAACGCGAATTTGAGGTACTTGAATTGATTGCAAAGGGCTTTAGAACGGCAGATATAGCCGAAAAACTGTTTGTAAGCATCCATACCATCAACTCCCATCGCAAGAATATTCTGAAAAAATTAAAACTCAAGTCCCCGGCACAACTCATTGTTTATGCCATTGAATCTAAACTGGTTCAAGTTTAAGGGAACGATAATTTCGATAGCCTTTCAGCAGATTGCAGAAAAGCGCTTATTTTTGGTGTCATAAACTTGTGAAACCAATGACCTTAGACCAAGTATCAAATTCTTCAAAATCTTATATTGTCAGGCAGATAAAAAAAGGCCCATTAACGACCAAGTTGATTGATATGGGTTTATTTCCCGGAAAAGAAATCAGGTTACTTTTCAAGGCTCCCTTTGGTGACCCCATTGCCATTGACGTACAAGGTTACACGTTGTCCTTAAGGCGAGAAGAGGCCGCATTAATTTCCATCGAATGAAGGCGGCCCTCGTCGGAAACCCAAATGCGGGCAAGACTTCGGTCTTCAACTTACTCACTGGACTGAATCAAAAGGTGGGAAATTACCCCGGTATCACCGTAGATAAAAAATGGGGTCATTTTAATTACCAAGGCACCGACGTGGAATTACTGGATTTGCCAGGGCTTTACAGCATCTATCCAAAGTCTCAAGACGAAGAGGTGGTTTTTCAAGTGCTGCGTCAAAAGGATCATCGAGACCATCCTGATTTGGTGATCGTGGTCATGGATGCCACCAATCTAGAGCGCAATTTATTTCTTGCTACTCAGATATTGGATCTGGGAATACCTACTTTATTGATCGCCAACATGATAGATCTTATGGATAAAGATCAGGTAGGGGTCAATCTTGAAAAGCTCAGTGAGTTATTGGGGGGCGTACCCTTGGTCCCCTTCAATGCGCGCACTGGCCAAGACCTGGCCCTCTTGAAATCAGCCCTCTTAGAGGTGCCGTTGGAGGTTATGCCCAGCCCACACACGCAGGAATTTATGAATTTGGAGGAGTGGAATACAGGCAGGCAAGAGGAGGCTGCCCTGGGAGAAGCGCGCTACAAAAGAATACGTCAAATATTGTCTTTCTGTCAACCCTTACCTCGAAAGCGTTCGGTAAGACATCAAAAATGGGATCAAATCCTTACCCATCCCGTATGGGGCTACCTCATTTTTCTCTCTCTTTTGGCCCTCATCTTTCAAACCATTTTTGCCTGGTCTGAGGTGCCCATGAATTTAATTGATACGGTTTTTTTGACCCTGAGTCAATGGACCCAGGCGACCTTACCTAACGGCCCCTTGACCGATTTGATTTCGCAGGGCCTCATCCCTGGATTGGGCGGGGTCATGATCTTTATTCCGCAGATTGCGCTGCTCTTTGGCTTCATTTTCGTTCTGGAAGAAACCGGCTACATGGCGCGCGTGGTCTTCATTACCGATCGATTGATGCGACCTTTTGGCTTAAACGGGCGCAGCATAGTGCCGCTTATATCTGGTGTGGCGTGCGCCATACCTGCCGTGATGGCCACCCGCACTATAGACCATTGGAAGGAACGCCTCATTACCATCATGGTGGTGCCCTTGATGAGTTGTTCGGCGCGACTCCCGGTGTATACCTTGTTGATCGCTTTGGTAGTACCCGATGTTTCTTGGGGTATTTTTAATTTGAAGGGTATGGTCTTGATGGCCTTATACCTCGTAGGTTTTGTGGCAGCCCTGTTTTCGGCCCTCCTCTTTAAGTGGATCTTGAAAACTAAAGAAAAAAGCTTTTTGGTCATGGAATTGCCCGATTATAAAACCCCGCGTTGGTCGAATTTGGGCATCACCATGCTCGAAAAATGCAAAATATTTGTTTGGGAGGCGGGGAAAGTGATCCTTGCTATCTCTGTGATTTTATGGATATTGGCCAGTTATGGCCCAGGGGATCAAATGGCCTCCGCCATTGCAAAGATTCCGGTACCCACCGAATCTGCCCAGCAGGCGGATTATCAGCAACAGGTCAAATCAGTCGCCTTGGAGCATTCTTACATCGGTATCGCTGGAAAATGGATTGAGCCAGCGATTAAACCCTTGGGATACAATTGGCAAATTGGGATTTCATTGATTACCTCTTTTGTGGCCCGAGAAGTATTTGTGGGTTCGATGGCGACCATTTATAGTGTGGGAGAAACTTTTGAAAACGATCAGACCTTACTGGAGCGCATGTCCCACCAAAGGAATGGCCTCGGAAAACCGGTCTATACGTTGGCTTCAGGGATTTCTTTGATGTTGTTTTACGCTTTCGCCATGCAATGCATGAGTACCTTGGCTGTGGTGCGCCGAGAAACCAAAAGTTGGAAATGGCCCCTCATCCAATTGGTCTATATGACGGCCCTTGCCTATATTAGTGCGCTGATCGCCTTTAATCTATTGAATTGATGGTACAAACATTTATCATTTTCCTGCTACTGATCTCCTCAATCCTTTATTTGACCCATAAATTCATCCTTAAAAGGGGGGCAAATCACAAAGAAGGCTGTGCGGAATGTGGGCCCTCAAGAAAAACCGTTGGGCATCCCTAGTTCTAGTGATCATTGGCTACAACTAGTGAGGAGGGAATTGCCTATCAGTAGGGATGCTATGGCAGTAGGATCAGGGGTATTTTTGTTATCTGTTTTAATCATAACAAACCATGCACTTTAATTCCCCTTCCGATTCTTTTGACGTTACCTTTAATCCGCTTGAGGATAAAAAGAGTGCGCACGACTTGGGTTGTGTATTTAAAAAATGTTGTGAAAAATATAAGAGAAAAGGTAAAAACTGCAAAAAATGTCCTCGAAAGTAATGTCTTCAGCGATTGTATTTGAAACGCTAGCCACTTCGGTTTCTCAATGTGACCGTTCTGAGAAATTTTTCCTTCACTTTTTGGAGAAGCCGATGGAGCTTAAATTATGTGAGCTGATTGGATTGAAACGCAAAATCGAAAACATAGACCTCACCGCATTGGTTTCCAGTCAAGGACCTGATATTGAGATCTTGTACCTATCTCATCAGCATCCGATCTTAGTGCTTTCAATTTATGAAATTTTGGAATTGAGAGAAGTGCTATCTGGCACTTTCACCATGCTCGAGCTTAATAGCTTGATCCATAAATCCATTCACCGAAAATTCTCATAATCGGTATTTAGACTCATTATAAATATCTTTCAAATTCTTTGGATCGCAGTTTTATTGCTTACTTTGTATAAGTAAAATTTAATTATTTTGATATGAAGGACATTCTAAGAAGACATCAAGTACTCAAATTAGAGATCGTCGATGTCATTAACAAACAAATAAAGATGGAGGCACATTCGTCATCGGCCTATCTAGCGATGGCGGGTTGGTGTGATCTACAAGGCTATGACAATTGTGCGGATTTTTTCTTCAAGCAATCAGAAGAGGAGCGGAAGCATCAACTTAAATTTTTTCATTATTTGACAGACATGGAGGCTCAAGCCATTTCTCCCGCAATTGGAGATTGTCAGCATGATTTTGAAAATCTAAGAGATGTCTTTGAGACGGCTTTGGACATAGAAATTAGCGTAACCGACGCCATTCATGATATCGTGGGTGTGTGTAGAAAACACACTGATATCGCTACAGAGGAATTCATGAAGTGGTTTGTTCAAGAACAAATTGAGGAGGAATACATAGCCAGAAGGGCATTGGAATTATTTGATGTGTTAGGTGAAGATAAAATCGCACTGGGCATGATCGAAGAAAAAATATTAAGTGTTTCTTATGATGGGGCAAATTAAGTCGACATCATTATAAAAAAAACGCAGGAATCTCATTCTTGCGTTTTTTTTTGCGCTAACCAGAACCGCTCATGAGGGAATGTATTGATTTATAGTAACGGGCGGCCTATTTTTTGGAACATATCCCAAATGACCACCCCGACGCTGACCGAAATATTGAGGGAATGCTTGGTTCCAAATTGGGGAATTTCTAGACAAGCATCTGCATCAGTAACCACCTCATCGGTGACTCCAAACACTTCGTTACCAAAGAAAAAGCCATATTTTTTATCTGAATCAGGCTGGAAGGTGTCCAGAGCCAGACTCTGATCGGTTTGCTCAACACAAATAATTTGATAGCCTTCGGACCGTAATTTTTGTAGGGCCAGCATGGGTTCTGAGAGATACTCCCAGGTCACAGATTCAGTAGCACCCAAAGCGGATTTTTGAATTTCTCGATGCGGCGGTTGGGCGGTAATGCCGGTCAAGATGATTTTTTCAACTCTGAAGGCATCTGCGGTACGAAAGGTCGCCCCGACGTTGTGCATACTCCTGATGTTGTCCAAAACAATAACCCAAGGCATTTTCTTTGAGACCTTGAAAGCTTCGGGATCCATACGCTGGAGTTCTTCGTTTTTAAGTTTCCGCATCTGCAAATATCGGAGGGTTCCGAGTGCTTTACAAGTAGCTTCTGGTCGAACTTTTTTAAATCTTAAATTATCAACACGGCTTTTCTGCTTTCCACCTCTGCATTTATTATTATTGCTCTAAGCTTAGTAAACCCATGCCAAAAACCACCCAAGCGCCAAAAGAAACTCCCTTGATGAAGCAATACAATGCCATCAAGAGGAAATATCCGGGCGCTCTTATTGCTTTTTAGGGTAGGGGATTTTTATGAAACTTTTGGTGAGGACGCCATCAAAGCCTCTAAAATTCTTGACATTGTGTTGACCAAAAGAGCCAATGGATCCGCTTCCCACATAGAATTGGCAGGCTTTCCCCATCATTCTTTGGACAATTATCTTTCCAAATTGGTGCGGTCTGGGCAACGGGTGGCGATTTGTGACCAGCTAGAAGATCCCAAGGGCGTCAAAGGGATCGTCAAAAGAGGGGTAACCGAATTGGTCACTCCGGGTTTGTCCTTAAATGATCAAGTCCTCTCGACAGGAAAAAATAATTATCTGGCCTCGATTGATTTTCAAAAGGAGCAGAATGGGATGGCTTTTTTGGACCTCTCCACAGGGGAGTTTTTTACCACCGAGGGGGATGATGCCTATACGGCCAAGTTATTGCAGGGATTCCAACCGGCAGAAGTCATTTATAGTAAAGCGGCTAAAGATCGCTATCAAGCGCTTTTTGAGGATCAGTATCCTTCATTCATCATCGAAGATTGGATTTATAAATATGATTTTGCCCATCAAAAACTGCTCCAGCAGTTTGGGACCCAAACGCTAAAAGGATTTGGTATCCATGAGATGGCCCAAGCCATTGTCGCGGCCGGGGCCATCCTCTATTATTTAGAAGAGACCGAGCACAAGGAGTTGGCCCATATTTCTAGTATTACCCGGCTTGAGGAAGAGCGATACATGTGGCTCGATCGTTTTTCTGTAAGAAACTTGGAGTTACTCTCCCCCAATCAGCCGGATGGCATTCCCTTGATCGATGTGCTCAATCATGTGGTGACCCCGATGGGCAGCCGGATGCTGAGAAAATGGGTGGTATTGCCCCTCAAAGAAAAAAAAGCGATTACGGCACGTTTGAACCGGGTAGCGGCTTTGTTCGAAGATCCCACGCGGCTTGAATCAATCATTGCATCATTGAAAAAAATGGGAGATTTGGAGCGTTTGGTCTCCAAAGTGGCCACGGGCAGGATCAACCCCCGAGAGCTTCATCAACTTAAAAACAGTTTGGAACCGATCGGCCCGATCAAGACATTGCTGGCGGACAGTCCCGAGAAATGCTTGCAACAATTGGCCAAGTCATTGAATGACCATGAGGATTTTATGCATCATGTGACCCAATCCTTGACCGATGCGCCCCCCATGTTGTTACATCAAGGAAATGTGATTCGAGAGGGGGTTGATGCCGATTTGGATGAATACCGAAGTTTGGCTTTCTCAGGGAAAGATTATTTGCTGGGAATCCAAAAAAGGGAAGCTGAAAGTACGGGTATCACTTCTCTTAAAATAGCCTATAACAAAGTTTTTGGCTATTATCTGGAGGTATCCAATACCCACAAAGACAAAGTGCCTACCGGTTGGATCAGAAAGCAAACGTTGGTCAATGCAGAAAGATACATTACCGAGGAGCTTAAGGTTTACGAGGAGAAAATATTACAGGCTGAAAGCCAATTGGGCGTCATAGAAAGCAGATTGTACCAAGAGCTGGTGGTTTATGCCAAGGGACATATGGCTCCCATTCAAGAAGATGCCCGGCTGATCGCCACCTTGGATTGCCTCAGTAATTTTGCGGCCATTGCCAAAGCGCATCAATATGTATGTCCTTCGCTTTCTGAGGCCTCGGTCATTGACATCAAGGCCGGTCGCCATCCCGTCATAGAGCGGCTCATGGCACCGGGGGAGTCTTATATCCCCAATGATGTATATCTGGACAACGAATCTCAACAGATCTTAGTGATCACGGGCCCCAATATGTCAGGAAAATCAGCCCTACTGCGTCAAACGGCATTGATCGTGATTATGGCACAGATAGGGAGCTTTGTGCCTGCAGGCTATGCCAAAATAGGGATCACCGACAAAATATTTACGCGGGTGGGCGCTTCAGACAACTTGTCCAGAGGAGAGTCCACCTTCATGGTAGAAATGACAGAAACCGCCAGTATTTTGAATAATTTGAGTGATCAATCCTTGGTCATCATGGATGAAATTGGAAGGGGGACCAGTACGTATGATGGCATTTCTATCGCATGGTCCATAGTTGAATATTTGCACAATCATCAAAAAGCCAAGCCCAAAACACTTTTTGCGACCCACTATCATGAGCTCAATCAATTGGCGGGAGACTTAACTCGGGTTCAAAATTTTCATATAGCGGTCAAGGAGCTCAAAGATCAAGTTATTTTCTTACGAAAGTTAGTTTCAGGAGGCACCGAGCACAGCTTTGGCATCCATGTGGCGCAGATGGCTGGGATGCCCAATCAGGTCATCTTGCGTTCCAATGAAATTCTGAAATTGCTGGAAAAAGAAAAAGGAGGCGTGGCCGAATCTGAAATTTTGGCCAACCTGCCCACCCATAATTTTCAACTTAATTTATTTGAAGCCGATCCACGTATAGAGCAGCTCATGTCTCAATTGCGAGACGTGGATGTCAATAATATTTCACCCGTAGATGCCTTGGTTAAACTCAATGAGTTGAAGAAGCTGTTGAAGAAGTAATTCATTTACGCTCATAGAAATAAAACTTCTGCTTTTTGTCGTTTCTTTCACTGAGCGTTACAAAACCTTCATCCGTCCAAGCAATGGCTTCGCCTTGGGGTTCTTCCTTATAAGGGAGGGTATAATCAGGACCCTCGGCGATGCGTAGCACCGCGGGTTTTTCAGAAGCCCCCCAGTAATAAATCTTCTTGTAGTTTTTTAATAATATTTCTCCTGTGGAGGGGTGAATATCTCCGGCGGTAAAAAGGGTAGCCGGTAATGTGCCTTTCGAAGTGATGGAGATGGGGTCTATATTCGGCTCAAAGGGAAAAGCATATACGTGACAATTTTTCTCTCTTTTGGTGACGATGATCAGCTCCTGGGTACGGTGGTCAAAGAGCAAAGATTCGGCATCTCTAGGCCCTTCAGCATACTGAAGAGACATTTGTTCAAAGGAATCAAGGGTAAGCTGCGCTTGTAGGGAATCCCATTGGGGTTCTTTGATCTTATAAATCGTGATGATGCTCTCTTTTGGCATCATTATCACCCATATCTGCAATGTATAAGTCAGTGCCATGCCTTGCGATGTCTTCCCAATCGATGGATTGGGCCCCTGCTAGGAAAACTTTTAAATGAATGTTTCCCTCTTGATCAATGAGGAACAGCTCGGCATCTGCACCGCTGTCGTTGTGGGTCCAAAACATCCCTGGGTTTATGGCAGAGGTGACTAAACCGCTGGCTTCCTCAATTTTTTTTCCTTTTATAGTGGCCACTACAAGCCCTTTCTCAAACAAGGACTTATTTTTTTCAATTTTGGCTTCCTTTTTTTTAGGAGTACAACTTATCGCTAAAAGGATCAGTAGGAAAACGGCGGTTTTACTGTAATTGAGCATGTTGAGTCAAGAGTTTAAGGTTTCTGTCAATAAAATTACATTTGCTACTTGTAAAATTGTAATGTTAAGGTAAATTTGCAACTCTTTTAGCAATTAAAAGATAAGCGAGAGTAGCTCAGCTGGTAGAGCACAACCTTGCCAAGGTTGGGGTCGCGAGTTCGAATCTCGTCTCCCGCTCAACAAAAGAGCCGCCACCAGCGGCTTTTTGTTATTGAAGTGTATGCTTCAACTTAATGTATCTGCCCGGGTGGTGGAATTGGTAGACACGCAGGACTTAAAATCCTGTGATCGCAAGATCGTATGGGTTCAAGTCCC
>CAJJBF010000009.1 GCA_905182375.1 Flammeovirgaceae bacterium UBA4465 | reverse complement strand
CCCAATCATTGTCAACTGTCTGTCAAACTGTTCTTACCCTGGCTCTTCAAATATACATATAGAGGATCAGTGGTGGAATGGAGAGGTACATGGGAGTGTGTTTTCATATGGCAATTCAAAGAAAATTCAATTCATGATTTCAAAATGTTATCATGAGCAATATGGGGTATCATCTATTAACTTACTCATTCCAAATGCTTTCGGGCCTGGCGATCACTTGGATTCTAATAGAGCACATGCTATTAATGGGATGATATTAAGAATGATTAAAGAAATGAGATCAGAAAAGGTAGGTACTTTTGAAATTTGGGGGTCAGGAAATCCAAAAAGGGAATGGATTTATGTTAAAGACATAGTAAAAATATTAATAAGTTTAATTGGGCGCAAGGACACTGGTTTAAGTCCAATTAATTTAGCTCAAAATCAGGCATATTCTATAAAATCTTCAGCAATGAGTATTGCTAAAATATTGAAATATAATGGGGAACTAGTATTTACTATTAATATTGAAAACAGTGTAGTTAATTTCGACTAAATTATTACAAATAATTTCTATATTTTCGAAGCTTACAGTAGCATCTGGTAGCTCCGAATTTAAAACAGTTATTATATTATTTACAATTATATAAAGAAAAAGAGAATGAATTATAATATTTTAGTCACCGGTGGGGCCGGATATATAGGGACAGTTTTAGTCCCACAATTGTTATCCCGAGGTTACAAAGTCACAGTCCTAGACAATCTGTTGCATAATGCTGATGGTTTGATTTCTTGTTTTAGAAGCAAAAACTTCACATTCGTTAAGGGAGATATTAGAGATGAAAGTTTAATTAGTTCTATCACTCCCAAGTATGATATTATCATTCATCTTGCTGCAATTGTAGGATATCCTGCGTGTAGGTCAAACCCAGATTTGGCGTACTCGATCAATGTTTCAGGATCGAAAAATATATCTAAGAATCTATCTAAGGAACAGACAATTTTCTTTGGATCTACAGGTAGTAATTATGGAATAGTAAAGGAAATATGTACTGAGGAAACACCATTAAATCCCCTGTCGCTTTACGGAACATCCAAAACAGAAGCAGAAGAAATTTTGCTTAATAACAATTCATGCATTGCCTACAGGTTTGCAACCGCATTTGGGATTTCACCTCGATTAAGGCTTGATCTTTTAATCAATGATTTTGCATTTAAAGCGATTAAGCAAGGATATGTAGTTGTTTATGAAAAACATTTTAGAAGAACGTTTATTCATGTTGAAGACATAGCGAGATCTTTTTTATTTGGTATTGATAACATGGATAGTATGAGATCTAATGTTTACAATATAGGATCCAACAAAATGAATCATACTAAGGAAGAAATTTGTGAGTTAATAAAGGATAGAACAAATGCATATTTCCATTATGCAGCAATTGGAGAGGATTCAGATAAAAGAGATTACATAGTTAGTTACGATAAAATCCAAAAGTTAGGGTTTGATACTGAAATTACGGTTGAGGAAGGGTTAGATGAGATGATTAAGTGTTTTAGCATCATAGATATAAATAGTCCTTATAGCAATGTTTAAAAAAAAAAATGCTTATTAATTGAACTCTATGATGGGCATCATATTTTTTTATTAACATTTTTAAAGAATGCTAATTATGATCAATATGACTATACACTTTTAGTAGACAGTAAAACATATGATGCGATAAAAAGCGGAATTAAAGATTTAAAAATAGATATCCAAGTAGTTCAAAGTGATGAGACTCGATCACCGGTTAAAGTGTGGTCACATATTGACAGAGTAACAAATTCCAATTCATACCACCGGAGTATATTATTTACTTGTACAGGGAAAATGATTTTACCTATATTTTTTTCAAAAATAAGGATAAAAAAAACATTAGTAGTTGGTCGACCAGAATTTATAGGAGGGGAATTCAAATATACAATTTCTGGTTATGGCAACATATTTAAGCGTATTTCTAGTCACGTTCTTCACCGGGTATTTCTTCAGATAATATTTAAAAGGTTTGATAGTTATATTGTTCATAATTCGAGGATGAAAGAATACCTGATCCAGAAGACCGAGAAGAATATTTATATCTTGCCTTATGCAATTCCTGAAACCAAATAAAAATGATAGTTGTTATTACAGGATCAGTTGACTTTTTTAGAAGAGATTTTAAACTTTTTGAATCTGCAGCAATGGTCTGTGAAAGGCCGGTTAAATTTATTTTTTTAGGCAGGTGCCGATTTCGGGAACTGATCGTTTATTTTGAGAAGTTAAAAGGGATTTTACCGTCCAACATAAGTATTGAATATTTCTCAAAATTTATCGAGGCCAAGCTGTTCGATGATATTGTATCAAAAGCTGATATCATTTTAAATCATTCAAATCCTGCATTTTATTTTGATGGGCGTCTTATTAATAGTGGCGTAGTAGAGGCTTTTAGATTTAATAAGCCATTAATAATGAATGAAAAGTTTGATTATTATCGTGAATTAGATGCTAACATTTTTTATTATGCTGATGCAAAAGGACTAGGAGAGATTTTAGATTCTTGGGATATTTATTTTACCAATAAATTATTTATTAAACGTAGTAACCGTCTGTATTATAAATTTATTCCAGTAGCTACCAGAGAGTAAGCATAAATTGCGCTGTAGATGAATAATTTTCAGGCAATTTGCTTGCAATTATTAAATGCTGTAGTATTAGATCTGCAACTTTATAATCGATTTCCTGAGCTTGTATTTCCATAATTCATTTTATTTATGGTACCAGTGGGTTGGTCATCTGGACTGCACAGTATTCCCAAACCGATATCAGAGAACAGTATATTCTTGCATATTTCGAGCTAAATTATGTTGATGTCATATTTATTAATCCATAATCTTTAGGTTTTATGCAATTATAAAATATTTTGCGAAGCCAAAGCAGGCTATTTTTTACTGCTTTTGCCATTGTAATCGAACGTCCAGTAAAGCGGCGCAAAGATTAGTGGCGTTTGCTATAATAGAGGGTGTATTCTTTTCAGCAAGTTTCTGTGCTATATTTTGGTTAAAAAAAAGAGGATTAATGCCAGGACAAATACAAGATATTGAGTAATTTTTTCATTCTATTATTAGTAGCTACTTTATTATTAAAAACTTGGGGGGCTTATAGAGAAGGGACATCTTGGTTGTTGTATCGAGGTGGATTTTACGGTTCCAATTCAATAGGGAACTACCTAATATTGTTTTTTCCTTTCGTAAAGAAAAATTGGATCATTTATTCACTCATCGTTCTAATCTTACTTTCAATGTCAAGAGGGATTTATATTGTTTTCATAAATATATATTTTTCTCTCATTTAATTAATAATTTTTCGCTTCGAAAATTGTTGAAAATTTGTGCAATATTTAGTAGTGGGTTTTTGGTTTTTATTCTTTTAATTGGAACTCTTAAGAATATTCAAGTCGTAGCATTTGGAAATGAAATAGACTTATTTACAAATTTGTTATATAGGTTTAGAATAACTGAAGATTTCTTGTTGGTGGATTTAATTGATGGTATGCTAAATAGTGAGCGATCTACATTGCACGAAATGGGGTATGACTTCATAAATAAATCATATTTATTAGGGATTGGATTTGGGAATACTGTTCATGAATTTTTGGGAGTGAACTATAAAAGTCTTTCTAATTTGCACAGTTTATACCTAACTAATTTACTGGAAGGGGGTGTTTTTTTTGCTGCTTACTTTATTTTATTGCTTATTAAATATTTGTATAAAGCATTAAAAATATGATTATCCACTCCTTCGTCAGCGTTATTTTGTTGGGTACTTTATAGCACTAACTCCGGTCAGATTTACGAGGCCGGGGGTTTCGCTAATATCTCTCATTATTTAGCACTTTTAGTAGTATTTGCAAAAATTGATGTAAGTCAAAGAAGTCATGTTGTTGGCAAATTAGGAATTTATATAACTATCTCACCGTAAGTGTGTTCGATGTTATCTTCCGATCAATTTTATCTATTTATGTTTTGGTTTATTTTGATTTGGAAAGTTTTGCGATTTTTGGGTTTTTTAAATGCTTTAACTATATTCTATTCTTTAGCTTTTGATTTAGGGCTTCAAAAACAATTGCCACTTCTTATTTACAAATATAAGGCACGGTTTTTTGATATAGTTCTTGGTTCTGTGTGGAGAAATTTCATTATTACTTCAATTATTTCCATCGTGGTTGTGCTTGGATTTTTCAATATATATCTTAGCCTGTGGAGCTTAGTGATAATTTTGTTAAGAAGTTTATTTTCAAATATATTGTAACTATAATTTTATTTATTTGCAATACGTTGGTCGTTCGGGTCAATACTCAATAATTTTCTTTACTAGAACGGCCCTTTATGTAGGATTTTCTTTTCTTGCTGTAATTATATATCACCTGATCCTTTACTCCATTATATCTGCTGACTTTTGTTTGCACACATTTATTTATTGTAATTTTTTTTATTGATAAGAGAAAGGGTTTTTTAAATGCTTATAAATCTGGGTCTTCGATTAAGAAAAGGTTTCTGAAAATTAGTCTAGAGAGGGCTTCATTAATTTATGGGGAATTTGTGGATTGGCTATTGAACGGTGGAGATAGGGTTATTATAGGTAATTTTTTAGCGATTAAAAACTTAGCGTTTATTTCTTTTTTTTATACCTTATCCGCTAGTTTGAGGCCAAATTACACCTCCAATACAATCTTTCATTGCACCAGCGTTAAATAAAGTTTGTCTAAAAACGGAAGGATTATGCTCAATTGAAAAAATTAAATTATTTATTTTACATTTTTATAGGATTATTTATTGTAATTACAATTCTATTCTCAATTGGTATAGTTTTTATTATACCGATATTTTTTGAAAAATATACTGATATTTCTTATTTGATTCCAATGTCGATAGTCACTAGTATTCTATCATTATTTACCAATATGTTTATGGCATATTATCCAGCTAGAAAAGAGTATAAAAATTTATTGCGTGTGTCTATTTACGGTACCATCTATTTAATTCTTGCGTATATTGGTTTTATCCTTTTAGATAATTTTTTCTTATATCTTCAAATCTATTTTTTTTATCATTATCTCCTTTTATTTTATTTTTATCAAACAATATCTAAGCAATTATGTTAAAAAATATTTTTTTTATTGTCCTATGCGTGACCATGACTTTATATTAGTGCGAATCTCATCTTGTCCATACTCTATTAATAAAAAATGCTCTGTAGTTATACAGAGCATTCTTAGATTGTTTAAATATTTTAAAGATTACCAGCTAGTTCCTTGTTTAAATGAGATGAAGCATATAGAGGATTTTTATAAATCGGTTCTCAAGCAAACAAAAAAATTCAATGAAATTATATTTTTGGATGGTGGCTCAGATGATGGCACGCTAAATTTTATTGACTCTTTAAACGATGAAAATGTTATACTTGTTCATAATAAAAAGAAGTTTGTAGCGCATGGGCTTAACTTGGGAATTAGTATGGCTCGGGGTGAAATCATAATAAGATTAGATGTCCACTGTGATTATCCTGATAATTATTTTGACAATATACTAGACACTTTCAAAAAGACGGGTGCGGATATAGTTGGCGGGCCTACTTGTTTTCCAGAAAAAAATTTGGATTTATTTCAATCGTCTGTGGCGAATATTTTTCATACTAAATTTAGCTCCTTTAGGTTCTAGTGTTCATGATAAAAATTTTGAAGGATTTACTGATTCAGTAACATTTGGAGCATGGAAAAAAAAGATATTTGAGATTTCAGGAGGCTTTGACTCTTCATTAGTTAGAAATCAAGATGACGAGTTTCATTATAGATGTAAATCGTTAGGGTTTAAGATTTATCAGAGCCCTAAGATGCCTGTTTTTTATTATCCTAGGTCTTCTTTTTTCTCACTTGCAAGTCAGTATTTTCAATATGGATTTTACAAACCAGTAGTTTTATATAAAATAAAATCGGAAATAAAAATTCGACACCTTATTCCCTCCATCTTTGTAATCATATTGGTTTCTTTATTTTTCCCGCTAACTTCACCTTATTCATTAATCCTTGTGGTAATTTATGTAGTGTTAGATTTTTTTTTCAGTTTTTGGAACAAAAAAGGATTAGATATAAAATTACTTTCCTTTATAATATTTCCGACTGTACATATTAGCTATGGGTTCGGATTCATTTGTGGTTTCATAAAATTAATTTTATATGGGTACAAGAGATTATCTTGAGTGGGATATTTATGAGTGGTCCAAAGTTTTAAAATTCTGGAGTAAATCATATAATAAATTAATAGCAGGAGTTGAAAATTCGGATTCATTTTATGTTCTAATGATTTTGTTAATTGTTTTTTTGCTAAAGAACTTAAAGTGTCAATGATTCATTGCTCGGATTATAACAAGCCGAGCCAAAAGGCTTTTGACCTCCATAAAAAATTAGGATTAAGTAGTAAAATCAAATATTTAGCTATTGATGCGACCTCGATGGATTGTGAAGATGGAAAATACGATTTTGTGGTATTCAAATCTGTATTAGGGTCCATTGGTAGGGAGGGAGGAATTGATACTATTAAGTTAGCAATAAAAGAAATAAAGCGAGTACTGAAGCCGGGAGGTGTATTATTCTTTGCAGAAAATTTGAGTTCAAGCAGATTACATATGTATTTAAGAAATAATTTTGTTCCATGGGGGAATAAATGGTATTATTTGAGTATTAATGAAATCGAGGAAATACTAAATGAATTTGAAACTACGTCTATTAATACGAGAGGTTTTTTTTCCAGTTGGGTGCCTGATAAGTATCAAGTTATAAAATTAATCGTTCATTATATAGATAATTTACTACTCTTCATATCGAAAAACTTACACTATATTTCATACGGATATGCAAAAAAACGTTTATAAAATTCCCTTTTCACCTCCCTACATAGATGACGATGTCATTAATGAAGTAGTCGATTCTTTAAAAAAGGGTTGGATTACTACTGGCCCAAAGGTAGATGCCTTAGAAGAAGAAATATCTAATTATCACTTGAACAACATAATGAATGGTTTAAGTCCATCAACTTACGAGTCTATGATAAGAGCTATAAAAATGTTAAAACCAGGAGATGAAGTAATTATTCCAGCACCTTTTTGGGTATCGTATCATCTTGAGCGAAATTAGCTGTTCCTGTGATGGTCGACATAACCGATGATCTGACAATTGACACTCAATTGATTGAAGCTGCTATTTCGGAGAAAACTAAAGTAATTTTTCCAGTCGATATTGGTGGGTGGCCTTGCAATTATAATAGGATCAATGAAATAGTTAGGAAAAAGGGTATTATTGAGAAGTTTAAGGCGGAATCGGAAAAACAAATCTCTCTTGGCAGGATATTAGTCATTGCAGATGCGGCTCATTCTTTAGGAGCTAAGTATCATGGCTCCTTAGTAGGAAGTTTAACAGATATCACAATTTTCTCTCTACACGCAGTAAAAAATATTACTACCGCTGAGGGGGGTGCTATTTGTATTTGCTTACCATATCCATTCGATATTAATGACGAGTATAGGTTGATGAAGCTTTATACGCTTAATGGTCAGAATAAAGATGCTTACCAGAAATTGAAAACTGGCGGTTGGAAGTATGATATTTTATTTCCTGGCCTGAAAGTTAATCTTCCAGACGTCTGTGCTTCGATTGGGCTGGCACAAATACGTAAATACAACTCACAAATATTGGTTGATCGTAAGTCGGTGGCTTTACGTTATCAGAGAAATCTCAAAAATTACAAATTCTTTCAATTACCACCACTTCAAGATGATAATATAGAGTCTTCTTATCATTTATATGCCTTAAGAATAAATGATATTTCTGAAATTGAACGTGATGCAATTATTGATGATGTCATTCAATCAGGCGTATCGGTAAATGTTCATTTTATTCCTTTGCCAATGTTGACGGCATTCAAAAAGCTCGGATATGATACAAATGATTATCCTATTGCTTATCGGAATTATTCACGAGAAATATCTTTGCCTATTTATCCCCAATTGTCCGAGGCTGAGACTGATTATATATGTGAAGTTGTTATATCTGCGTACAATAAAATAATTGGATAAATGAGAAGAGGATTAGATTTATTTTTTTCTTTGAAATTAAATCGCCAAACATGCTCATTTTTGGTTTTGTTTAGTGGAAGTTATCTTCAAAGGGGCCTGTTTTTTATAAACAGACCAGAGTAGGGTTTTCAAATATTGATTTTAAAATTTTAAAATTTAGAACAATGGAATTAGGATCGGATAAGTTGGGGCTACTTACCGTGGGGGAAAGAGATGTTCGCGTCACCACAATAGGTTACTACCTTAGGAAATATAAAATTGACGAATTGCCACAACTATTTAATGTTTTATTGGGAAAGATGAGTTTCGTTGGCCCAAGACCGGAGGTAAGAAAATATGTGCAGTTATATTCATTAAAGCAACAAAAAATACTCACTGTGAAGCCTGGTATTACAGATTGGGCTTCAATAAATTTCATAAATGAAAATGAAATTTTAGAAAATTCTCAGAATCCTGAAAAGGATTACATAAATAATATTATGCAAAAAAAAATTGAATTGAGTTTTGTTTATGTAAACAACTATGTTTCTACCGAATATTTTAAGATTATTATTGATACGATGGCTGCAGCCGATCTTGCAAATGGTGGTGGAACAGATGGTTCTTTAAATCATATAAGTGGTTATTTATTTTTTTTATTTCTTAGATAACATTATCCTTTGCCAAACACCATCTTACATTTTTATTCATATCAGGATTTTCAATACTATCTATAGTAAACGTTTGTTTATAATTTGATAAATCTATTTGAATATTTTCTGCAATTTTTAGCATGCCCTTCCAGCTCATTGTGACGTATGTATCCTTAGATATTTGTTTAATTCTATTCTGATAAATTATGTTTCCGGAGTCAACACCAGAATCAATCCAAAATATGGTATAACCTATATTATCATGATCATTGTTATGAATCGCCCAAAATGGCGAATGACTTCCCCTATAATATTGGGTGATACCTGGATGGCCGCCAATTACCATTCCGCCAACAAGATTCCTGATCTTTTTTGAAATCCAATACGGTTGAACTGCGCCATATTCTTGGCTATGTTTTTAATCCAATTAAAAGTTTCTATTGAATCAAATGATTTCGTTTTCAATATAGGACCCTTCCAATTTTGAATTGTGTAATTTATTTTATCTCTATCAAAGAGGGCATTAAATATTTTTTTCTCTTTGGCCCCAAACAACGAATTATGTATAATCCTACTTATTATTTGGAGAATAATTTGAGTAAAGCCAATTTTTTTAAACGAATTTTTGAAAAATTTCCAATTTATGCCGAGTTTTTTTTGATTACAGATAACCGCACCTACAACATTAATGTCACCAGAAATAAGTGTAGTTAAAGTATTTAAGTTAGGGATAGAACTTCCAGTGAGCACTATTACTTTGAGCTTCATCATTATTGTTAATTTTATTTTATTATATTTTGATACATAATAAAATAGTTTTTATTAATTGTTTAATTTGCCTGATTATTTGGAATTTCAAAAATCCATGTCCTTTACTTAAATTCTCAATCTCTTTATATTTTGATCCTTTTTTAGGACAGATTCTACCTAAAATAACTGTTGAATTTAGAGCTCTTAAGGACATTGTTGGTTCTGAATTAAAAATATATTTATAACCACAAAATACCGCAGATTTATACGTATCGAAATTGGCATCGCCTCCTGGTATTGAGCATGAGAGCACCTCAGACTGAATGATTTTTTCAATTATTTCTTTACTTAATGACCATTCATCTATCATTTCTTGATAGCTGAGGCTTTTGAATACATGTGGATGTGAATGAGAGTGCGAACCAATAATATGTCCTCGTTCATGAAGTTTGATAATTTCTTTTTTATTCAAAAAGTATTTTTCTCCAATCAAGCTTGTTGTAATAAAAAAGTGACCTAAAAGATTGTTTTTTTCAAGATAAGAGGCAATCGACATTGCCGATTTACCGCCGTCATCAAATGTAAGTAACGTAGCTTGCCCCACTGTTGCAAGTTTCGTTAAATCGATTATATATTTTCGAGTTTTTAATTATTATGTCTATATTATCTTTAAATTCTTGAATATCGTGCTTGTACGGTAAAGCTGCCTTTCTCTGAAATCCGGACTCATTCGGATTTTTTAACAGCCTCGTGATAGAGGAACGAGATAATTTTTTTCCCTTTGATTTTTTTAAACGTCATGTCGTCAAGGAGTTTTCTTCAAATATAATATGGTTGACGGGTAAAATTAGTGTTAAGGTCCTTTAATTCAGAGAAATTTTGTCTATTCGCTATTTTTACTTGGTGACTATTCAAGAGACCATTTTTTTAATCAGTTTGCTGTTTTCAAGACTTAATATGTTCTTTGTTCTTCCTTGGTGTGAGCTAGAAACATTAATGTTTTATAAAATTAAATTCAAGTAAATAGTTATATTTAAATAAAAATATGTCAGGATTAGTTAGATCAAAAGTAAATGGGTCGATAACAGCGAGGAATAAATATTGTCTCCTTGAAGAAATTATTATGGGAAAATTTGAAATGGCTGTGAACGCTTATCACTTGTTAAATAGGCTCAGTGATGTTTACAACATATCGGTTATTAACATGAAGATCCTAAATAAATCCATTCCAGTTTTAACTTTCAAAAAAATTGATTTAAGATGGATGACAGATATGTTCAGTATTGTCATTTGTTATTCGTCTCGATTTGTGAAAATTAAGTTAAGCTGCGTACTTAATTTCCTTACGGCGCAAGAATTATTCGATCAAGCTATCAAATTACTTGGTTTTCAACTTCACCACCTTAGTAGTATCCAACTGTTCAAATTCACTGTTGTTACTTACAAATTCAGGCACGAGTTGCTTCATGAGCCCGACCAATTGCATAGAACTATTAGGGGAGGCTATCTTGTTCTCCAATAGTTTAAACTGGTTGATGATCGCTTTTTGATCAATGGTCCGAACTTTGGCGATCATGATTTTTTCATGATAGGTTTTCACACTGTTTTCGCCATCTACTAAGAGTTCTTCGTAAAGTTTCTCTCCAGGACGCAGGCCCGTATATTTAAGTGGGATATCAATGTTAGGGATATAGCCATAAAGCCGGATCATTTTTTTGGCAAGATCTGATATTTTAACCGGAGCGCCCATATCAAAAACAAAAATCTCACCCCCTTCACCCATCGTACCCGCTTCTAAGACCAAGCTGACAGGCTTCGGGTATGGTCATGAAGTAGCGCACAATATGAGGATGGGTGATGGTAACCGGCCCTCCACGCTCAATTTGTTCTCGGAAGCGCAAGACCACAGAACCATTGGAGCCCAAGACGTTTCCGAATCGCGTGGTAACAAATTTTGTTTCATGAGGATGGGTTGAGAGTGCCTGCACATACATTTCGGCAAGGCGCTTGGAGGCTCCCATGACGTTGGTAGGATTGACCGCCTTGTCCGTTGAGATCATGACAAAGCGTTCCACTTTATATTGAATCGCCAAATCTGCAAGAAGCTGGGTGCCCAGCGCATTTACTTTAATGGCCTCCTCAGGGTTAAACTCCATCATAGGGACATGCTTGTAAGCGGCTGCGTGATAGACTACGTGAGGTTTGAATTTTTCAAAAAGGGCAGCCATTCTGACTTTATTATTAATGTCTGTCAAATAGGGAATACATTGTACGTTGGAATGTTGATCATTCAGTTCCAATTCGATGTCATGCAAAGGGGTTTCGGCTTGGTCACAGAGGATGAGGATGGCGGGCTCGAGTTTATTTAAGAGCCTGACTAGCTCACTCCCGATAGAACCTGCGGCTCCGGTGACTAAAATTCGTTTCCCCTTGATGTCTTGAATCAATTGTTGATTTTCAATTTGGATGGGTTCACGCTCCAATAGATCCTCAATACGAATTTTTTTCATTTGCTTGGCAGAGAAGGCACCATTGGACCATTGGTTATATCTAGGAATGGTGAGGACGTGAATGTCGTGGTTCAAACAAAAATCAACGAGCTCATTTTTTCGTTCTGGGGAAAGCCCAAAGTTGGCAATGATGACTTCATGAATGGTGTGAGAGGCGTGCTGTTTCCATGAAGCTAGTAAATGAGGTCACGGGAACACCATCGATGCGCTTATTGTCTTTGCGCTTGTCATCATCAATAAAGGAGATCAATGAAAATCCAATATTTTCATTCTCTAAGACCCGTTTGGTAGCTTGACCGGTTTGACCGGCACCGTAGATCACCACATTCTTTTTGGTCTTGTCTAAGTTGCGCAGGATATTAAAACCGTATTTGACAAGGACACGATAACCCAAGAGAAACAAGAAGAAAAAAACCGCATACATCACCATCATGGTATTGAAGGCAGGGTCATTGCCATTGAATGAATTATTTAGGTAGAACTGTATGATAATCAAAAGGGATGACAGCGCCACAGTGGCCATCACCCTTAAAGCATCTTGCAACCCCGTAAATCTAACAATGCCTCTAAATGTTTTTAATGACAAGAAAACCAGAATATTGATCAGAAAACTAGAAACCAGAAGACCGAAGGCTCCCTCCCAGGGGATGGCCGTCAGTAGCAGATTACTTTTGAGTATAAGAGCCGTGAGCAAAGCAATGATACCGGCTCCTAAATCGAGCATGAAAATGACCCATCGAGGGACGATTTTAATCCTTTTTATGAGCCTTATCGTCTGATTATAGGTTTTGGTCATATCCGTATTATGTTTTCTATCTACTGCGTAAACGAATTAATAATCAAAGTCAGTGAAGCCAGTGCTGAGGCCAAACCAACGATCTCAGCCACACTGGTTTTAGTACTTTCAGGCTTTCTTGGAATAATGATTTCAGTTCCGGGTAATACTTTAGGATAAAACCGAAAGCCTAAAAAAGTAGTTGTTCTTTGCGAGGATCCATTCGCGTAAATGACGTAAGATTTAGATTTTTTGGCAGCACTGAAAACCCACCAGCACGTCCTATGTATTTACCTAAAGATAAGCCAGAGGAGTATTTGACCTTACTGGGATTGAGCACTTCACCCCGGACTTGTACGGTATTGAATGCCTTGGGGATGCTGATAATGTCTCCTTCTTGAAGGGTCATGTTGGCATCACTATTTGGATTTAAAATAATTGCTGCCAAATCGATACCGATAGACTCGTCTAAATCAAGTTTTTTGAGGGCTTGCTCATAGGCAGCCGTATCATTTTCTAAAATAGAGAGGACTTTATTGCGTTTGATGTCCGCTCGATAATTGGTAATGCTGTTGGTGGATACGGCATAATCTGACCTTCTTATGAGCATGGCCCCTGCTGTGTAGGCCTCATCACGAAGACCTCCTGCGCGAACAAGAAGGTCATAGATCGTTTCCGATGTTGATTTCAACCCATATTTGCCTGGATACTTGACCTCTCCTTCTATTTCGACCAATTCTTGTAAACCATATCCTGGCGCCCGGCGGATGGTGATCAAGTCGAAGGGCAGCAACTTCATTTTAGACGCCTTCAGGATTCAATGTTAAGTTTTCATTGATCTTAAAATTGAAAATTTCAGCAACTGCATTTTCATTATCGAGTGCTCCTCTTCGGGCAACTTCCACATTGGCTCGGGCGGCGGAGGTTTTAAAGCCGTCGGCGAGCAGAATGAGATCTTCTACCGTCATATTGGCGATGTAAGGATAATTACCTCCTTTTTGAATTTCTCCTTCGATCCGCACGGTCTCTTCCTCTTTGAGATCTTGGATGGATTGAATCTTGATGAAATCTTCATTTTTTAGGGCGACATCTGAGGTTCCGTTCACGACTTCTCCCACGTTGAAGGATTCATTGGTCAAGTTCAGGTCGGGGTCCAGTCGGATGATGATTCCGCGCCCAAGAAAAGCATCCCCAGCAAGCCCCCCGGACTGCTCAATTAAAGAAGACAGCATGAGGCCTTCTGTATACTCAAAGGCCCCTGGAAAGTTTACGGCGCCCTCTATTTGAATCCGATTGAGAAAACGATGGCTGATGGGCTGTATTTCGATTTCATCCCCATTCATCAATGAGCTACTGTCATTGAGAGATAAACTTTTGATTGCGCGGAAGTTGCCTGTTTTTCTTCTGACCGTCACGCGATCAGTATAGCCCATGTCTGTGGGACCCCCAGCGTATTCAAAGAGCTGAGCCAGCGATTCACCTGCCATCATATCATAAAAAGCGGGCCGCTTGATCTCTCCATCAATAAAGACGCGGGTATCATAGGGCTTGACGATCACCACATCCCCATCACTCAGACTGATGTCTTGACCTTCGCCAAAGATGAGGAACTGATAGGCATCTAAGCGCCCATGGAATTTCCCATTTCGGTAAACTTCAATTCTTCGCAGACTGCCTGTTTCTTGGGGACCGCCCGCCAAGTAGAGGGCATTGAACGCACTGCCTAAGGAGGACATCGTATACGTGCCCGGGACCATCACTTCGCCAATCACATTGATACGAATGCTACGTATTTGACCGAGGCTTATTTGTGAATAGGTCGAGGATCCCAGCGTTCCGTAGAGGGTCTTGAGTTTGGCATTGATTTTTTTCTTGGCTACCCCTATTTCTAGACCATTGAGATAAATGGGGCCTAAGCGTTCGATACGGATGTAGCCATCGGGTGAGATTTGCTCCTGATACGTTTGTTCAGAGTCTCCCCAGAGATCAATAATGATTTCATCACCCGGGCCTAACCGGTAATTGATGGGGGTAGGGATGTTGACGTTGGGCTCAAAACTCAGTTGATTATTTTTGAAATAATCCATACCAAAGATTTTTGCGAGGGTATCGTTTTTTCTCCGATCAGCTCACCGAAAGGATCAAACAAATCTTTCTCATCTTCTATGTCTTCTTGTTCATAATTTTGGCGCATTCTAGAGTCCGACGCACCTTCAGCATTTTGTCCTTTTTTATCAGCGCCCCCTGCTTTTATTTTGTTGATACGTGCTCTGAACTTACTGATTTGGGCATCAGACATACCACGGGCCTTGGCGCCCAAGAGCAGTTGATCTTCAGTATAACCGCCTTCCTCTGCTTTTTGAATGAAGGATTTGAGTTGATCATCTGATAATTTATCAATATCTGGGATCTCTTGACTGACGGCAGGGAAGTAAATGACAAGTATGCCAAGGGAGAGGATGAGAAGGATCCTTTTTAGTTTTATGCTCATGGAGTATTCATTATTAATTCGCAAATTTAAAGGCTTTGGCATGAAATTCGAAGGTTTCATGATTTTTTCTTAGGCCAACCTGCATAAGGGCCAGCCGCATAATGGCTTCTGATGCAGCTGCGCGCAGCTCAAGCGCGATTACTTGTACCGCCAATAAATAAAATACCGCTCTTTCATAAACCCATGATTAATGCGGTCCAAGCGGGCAATATCGAGGGTAAGCTCATTTTGATAGGCCTCAAGGAGGGAACCGAATGTGTCCCATAGGGTGACTCGCTCACTGAGATTGTGTCGTAAATAATGATCGTTTTGAATGTATTTTCTATTTTTAATCCAAAAAGACGGATCCTTTAAAGTAAGGATACCCAAATCTTGGGTCCATTGGTTTTTGATGCGTTGTTTGAAATCCGCCACCAATAATCTTTCCTGCTGATTGAGGAGAAGCAATTGATCGATCAAACGACCCTGATCTAACTCCTCTATAATTTGCGTGGCCTTAGAGACCAATTTGAAATCTAAATCACCCTGTTCAAAAAGAGTAAAAAGCAGTTGAGGTTCGTCAAAAGCAGTAATCTCAGCGTAAGTAGCCATGGGGATGGCGTGTTTAGGGTCATAGAGTGAATCCTCGGGGGCTAAAATAAATAGGCGGTCTTGGTCCACATCCCAACGACGCAATTGCTGACGATAAATTCGTTTGATTTGCTCATTATGAATGAGGTATTGGTCGGTATATTGTTGTACAGCATGGAGTTCTTGGACGATGTCTTTCAACAAGTCGGCATAGGTCATGCGGGTCTCATATTCTTCCCCTTTGCTTTCTACATAGAAAGGAAAGGTAATGACGATGAAAATACCTAGAAACTCTATAAAGTATTTCTTAATTCGATCAAATAAATCACCCCAAGTGAATTTTTTCCCTAGGGTAAAAAGCTTGACGTACCAATGTGTGGGTGGTTTGTTTTTCATAAAGTTTCAAAATGAAGCTTCATTTTGATGAGTAAAGGAATTAAAACCCTCTGGTGCTGCCCAGAGGATTTGAAAATTAATTATATTTAGGAGTGGTCGCTCCCATCACTTGCATCACAGGTCGCATGGACCATTGAATGGGTTCTAATTTGTTTTGTGGTAAACCGCTTATAGGGCAGCGCCCCTGAGAGATGTTTCATTACGTTTTCCAAGTTGTCGTAGGCATCGTAAGTCATCATGCTGGCATAATCCGTGCCTTGGGGGGTTACTTTCAATCCCAACCCCCATCCCACCATGCCTGAGGCGGCCATGTTCTTTTTAAAATGGGGGATTACGATATTTTTGGTTTGTTCCAAAATTAAGTTCAAATTTTCGGGAGAAGCGAAATTAAAGATGACGTATTGGGCCGGCGCAATGGCTGCGATCTCTTGATTCATGGCATAATAATAACGCCGATCCGTTTTCAAATCAGAAAAGCCCTCGTACAAGATGCTCGTTTCGACACCTACCACCGCTTGGGCATGGTCCCACCAGGGGGCTTGACCTACCGCATTTTCAATGTCTTTGTAGACATTGACCCATAGATAGTTGTAGTCGTCAGCGCCTGGATTAAAAGCTTTCATTAAGGCCCAAAACTCTAAATTTCCATTGTTGACCGCATGTTGAGCTATTTCTTTTGAATAGTTGAGTTCTATGTTTTCAAAATGATTGATCTGCGCGGCCGGCACTTTTACAGGATGCAGGACCACAATTTGAGCAAGTAAAGTATGGGTAATTACCAAGCTCACGAGATAGATGAGTTTTTTCATGATAGATTTATTTTATGGGTTAATATTTAATTGAAATTAAAGCTCATTGTTTTCATGTTAAATAGTAAAAGTTATGGGGAAGATGTTTCCTTGATAAATGAATGGATTGGAAATATTTATTGGGGAGCACGGTTCGAAGTCAAAGATTAATAGTTTGAAATTTCAATAAGCGAAAAATAATTATTACATTTATGTAATAATTAACAAAGCAATGCAATACGACTGGTTTCAAGTAAATTTTTTGGGTTGTTTTTTGAATTTGAATCTGGAATTCAAAACAAAGTTGAACCACAAGCAATACAGTCTTTCCGAACCTTCAGTGACGCCGAGGGTCCTGCATCACTGGCATCAAACAGGCGTGATCACGGATCGCCGAGCCAAAGGGAAGGGTTGGAGTAAGTTCAGTTTTACCGAATTGGTTTGGATCAAGCTCATCATCCGGTTACGAGAATTTGGTCTGAGCCTTGACAAAATAAAAATAGGGAAGGAGGATTTAAGCAAGTATGCTGCAGAGGATGCGGGGTCTACTTTTCCCTTGCTTGATTTTTATCTACTGTATGTCCGATCCTACAAACATCCGGTCAATCTAAGGGTATTTGAAGATGGGCACCTGCTCATAGGTCGAGAGACCGAATTATTTGCCCAAAATAATTATGATCAAAAAGCAAAAGATTTTATCCATATCAATTTCAATGCATTGGTCAAGACCGTGCTTCAAAATGAGGGGGCCACTTATTTATTGGATCCGCGCGCAGAAGTTCAGCAACAATTGCAGCGGGCCTTGGCTTCAAACACGATACAAACCAAAAGGATCGTATTTGAGGGTCACGATCAAGTAATCAACAAGGCATTTTTAAATGGATAAGGTTTTGAATGAATGTGATATGTGAATACAGCTTTCACGAGCTCCCAACTACAACATTAATAACAAACCTTCCAGATCTAAAGGTCGCGATGACATTTCAAAGGCACCATTGGGCTTCTTGGGCCATTCGGTTTTGGGGCGATCCCAACACAACTCCATGCTGTTTCCGTCTGGATCTTCCAAATAAATGATTTCTGAAACCCCAAGGTCGACCGCATCAACAAGCGGGTAGGCGGCTGTTTTGAGGTTCAGGTAAACGGTAGCTAAATCTTTTCGGGTTGGATATTGGATGAGGGAATGAAAAATACCCGTACCTTGGGATTCAGATTGGGGTAAATGCTGAGCAAACCAAGTGTCCAAATCCAACAAATAATGATGACTTCCGGCTGAGAGGTAGGCCGCGGTATGGTCTTCATAGGCGAGGGTGATTTTAAATCCCAAGAGATCAACATAAAAATCCATCGAACGGGCCAGTTCAGTCACTTTGAGATGCACATATTTGCTTTGATCGTCATTAGAAATTTGGTATGGATTCATAATAATTAACGGGTATTTTTACAAAACAAATTATTAAAGTAAATTAAAGTTATAATATAATTTTTTCATTTTAAAACCCCTTATATGAGTACCTCTGCATCTCGAAGATCTTTTTTTAAGCAAACTGCGGTATTGTCTGCGGCGGGAATGGTCTTACCTGCTTGTGAATCTACGCCCCCAAAACAAGCTCAGATTCCGGACCGCTTAAGGATATTATTTCAAGGAGATTCTATCACCGATGCAAACAGGGATCGATCAAGTATTCAATCCAATGATTTTCTTAAAGGCATGGGCAATGGCTATGCCCTCTTGGCGGCATCAAATTTGTTGATAGATTATCCGACAACAGATTGGCATACCTACAATCGTGGGGTCAGTGGGGATAAGGTTTTTCAGCTTTCAGATCGATGGGAAAAAGATTGTTTGGACCTCCAACCGGATGTATTGAGTGTACATATTGGGGTCAATGATTTTTGGCATACCTTGACTGATAGTTACGAGGGGACGGTGGAGACTTATGAAAAAGACTTTTTGAAATTGTTAGAAAGAACCCAATCCAACTTCCCCAAGATCAAGCTTATTATTGGAGAGCCTTTTGTCGTACTCGGTGGAACGGCTATTGATACCGAGGCATGGATACCCACTTTTAGAGCGTATCAAAAGGCGGCCGCAGACATTGCAACACAAATGGGTGCGACCTTCATTCCATATCAACAAGTTTTTGATACGGCAGTGGCGGATCAAGGCGTGGCCTATTGGTGTCCCGATGGCGTTCACCCTTCATTGGCTGGATCTGCTCTGATGGCCAAAGCTTGGATCGAAGCCCTTCACAAGGCCTATGTCTAATGAGTTCCTGTTTGCGTGTCAAAATTGAGTGAAGGCTTTCAAAGGATCTTTTGTGTTAAAGTCCTGAAGGGAGTCACTGTTCACTGAAGGGGGGCATGTTACCTAGAGGGTACAGCCATTGGTGGTGTTCATCTCAATTCCTCCTCATCATAATTATTAAATAAAATAATCCAGTACATTTCAACGCTAATTCGATTTAAAAGATAAATTAGCGCATTTAAAAGCATTATTATGAGTTTAAACGCTTACATCTTAGCAGTATCAAAAAGTGAATCAGATTTAGAACCCAAACGAATCCAACAATTGGAACCGTTGTCCCGTTATATTTTTAATAAGATATCTGGGAGAGAAGCAGCGGCTATGAATTTTATCTGTACGCACAATTCAAGAAGAAGTCATTTGGGTCAAATTTGGTTGCAAATGGCGGCTGCCTATTATGATATTGCCTTGGTGGTGGCCTACAGCGGAGGAACCGAAGAGACGGCCTTTAATTCACGGGCGGTGGCCGCATTGCAGCGGGCTGGATTTGCTGTGGAGGTAGGAATTGGAGCAAATCCGCGATATGAGATTTCAAGTAGTCTTGGAAACTTGCATTTAGTCAGTTTTTCCAAAAAATACGATCATTTAAAGAATCCCAAAAAAGATTTTTGTGCCGTGTTGACCTGTTCGGAGGCCGATGAGGCTTGTCCAGTTATTTTTGGCGCTGATTTGAGAGTGAAGTTGTTGTATGAGGACCCCAAATCGGCTGACGGCACGGATTATGAGCGCACCGCCTACGATGAGCGATGTTTTCAAATTGCTACCGAAATGTTCTATGTCATGAAACAGGTGTTGACGGAGCTGCGGAAAATCACATAAAGGAGTTCCGCAAAATATTCATTTTATAAAATTAAAAATGGAGTAAAATCAGATGTTGGAACTTCAAAGGGCAATCATTTAACCTCATTTAACATATAAAATGCCCGGCTAGGGGAAAAAGGGTTTTTTGTTATTAAAAGGATTCCTATTTTTGCTGCCAAATGAATCAAGGATAACATGGATACGGAAGAGATAAATCAAGACCTAAAAAAGGAACATCAGTATAAAATCAGTCAGGTTATTGATGAGGTAGGCAAAGTAGTCGTTGGGCAAAAGCACATGGTGAACCGATTGCTCATTGGTCTTTTCACGCAAAATCACATTTTATTAGAGGGCGTCCCGGGGATCGCCAAGACCCTGACGGTAAATACCTTGGCTAAGGTATTACAACTTGACTTCAAGAGGATTCAATTTACGCCTGACCTTTTACCTGCAGATTTGGTAGGAACCATGATCTACAATCAAAAGAAAGCCGCTATTTGAAGTAAAAAAAGGCCCTATTTTTTCCAATATGATATTAGCGGATGAAGTCAATAGATCTCCGGCAAAGGTACAATCAGCCCTCCTGGAGTCCATGCAGGAAAAACAAGTAACGATTGGGGAAGAGACGTATTCACTGGACCGTCCCTTCTTGGTGATGGCGACACAAAATCCCGTAGATCAAGAAGGGACTTACCCCTTACCAGAAGCGCAGGTCGATCGATTTATGATGAAAGTCCATGTCAAGTACCCGTCAAAAGAAGAGGAATTAGAGGTCATGCGCAGAATGTCCAACATGTCTTTTAAACCCGAATTGAAGACCATTCTCTCTAAGAAAGATATTTTTGCCATTCAAGAAGAAATCAATGCGGTGAGTTTATCAGTATCTTTAGAAAAGTATATCGTAGAATTGGTTTTGGCCACGAGAGATCCTCAAACCTATCAATTAGATGATATGGCTCACTACATTCAATTTGGAGCTTCTCCAAGAGCGTCAATCAACTTGAATCTTGCGGCCAAAGCGGTTGCTTTTTTTGATCAGAGAGATTTTGTATTGCCAGAAGACATCAAGGAGGTTGCTGATGATGTGATGAACCATCGAATTTTATTGAATTATGAAGCCGAAGCTGACGGTATCACGACCCATGACATCATCAAAAACATCCTTTCTAAAGTCCAGATTTCCAAATAAGAACAGTCGCCCCTCCTCGGGGGTTCATGGGCTTAACAATGAGGTTAACATCTTGTCAAATGGTTTAACGAAAAGGTAACAATCAAACGCCTTAGAGTTAATACTTGACACGCATTTTTGCATTCGTAAATGAGTGCAACGAAGCGCTCATCTAATCGCAAATTTAATTTAGATGAAAAAACTTATTAAAATGCTTACTTTTTCAAGCTTACTTTTCTTCCTAGCATGTGATGATGATACAGAAACATTAACGGTAACAGAAACCGTAACTGTAACAGATACGGTAACGGTGACCGAAGGCGTTGAAGTTTTGATTTCGGGAAATATTATTGCGGATGCTATATGGTCTGCTGATTCCGTATACATATTAGGAGGCAGAATAGCCGTGATTTCAGGAGTGACACTTACCATCGAGGCGGGGACAATTATCAAAGGCCAATATGGAACGGGAGCCAATGCGACGGCATTGTTAGTAGCAAGAGGAGCGACCTTAAACGCTCAGGGAACGTCTACGTCACCCATCATCTTTACCGCAGTCGCAGATGAAATTCAACCAGGTGAAATACTTTCACCCAACATGCCGTCAGATGCTGGAGGTCTTTGGGGAGGGGTCATTATATTAGGAAATGCACCGGCTTCATTAGGGGATGACGCGTCCGAATCTAATATTGAAGGCATACCAACATCCGATATCAATGGCTTGTACGGGGGCACAGATGCGGCCGATAATTCAGGTACGATCAGCTATATTTCTATTCGTCACGGGGGTTCAAACATCGGTGAAGGTAATGAGATCAATGGTCTGACTTTAGGAGGTGTTGGTTCAGCAACGAGCATTGAGGGCGTTGAAGTGGTTGCCAATGCAGATGATGGTATTGAGTGGTTTGGAGGAACGGTAAATGTTTCTAAAGTTTTGATTTGGAATTCAAATGACGATGGGTTAGACACCGATCAGGATTGGCAAGGAACTTGTTCGGATTACGTAATCGTAACGCCACAAGGAGGTTCAGCCTTTGAGTTAGATGGGCCTGAAGGCACCGCTAAAGTCAATGGAGCGGACGGCTTTCATACCTTCAGCAATGGCGTCGTATATGTAGGTGCTGATGCAGATCATGTCGTAGATTGGGATGGCGCTACCAATGCAGCCTTAGTTGACTTATACATTTATGGATGGGGAGAATATGCTGGGACGGCTATTGAATCCTTTGGAGGTGATGGAGCTGGCGTTTCTTCAGGATGGGAAACCACTTTGAATGAAGGAGATACTTTAGCAACGGTATTGGGTGCAGATGCTGCTGCAATTACTTCTGAAGTAGCTGCTGGTGCAAGAACCAAAGGTCCTGCGAAGTCTGTTTTTGATACTTGGACTTGGGCAGGATTATCTGGAGCCCTAACCACGATAGGACTTTAATAAGCAAAAGACTCAATGAAATAAAAAGACCGTTGGTATTTCCAGCAGTCTTTTTTTTGTTAAAAATGGGAATGGCAATGGGAATGAGTTTTGAATCTAAATAAGCTTTTGATTGAAGCCGTAACGTTTATCGATGAGACCGTTTGCTAGTCAGTGTAAGTAATGTCTCATGCGGGTATTTTTTGGCCAGTATGTTTAACCGTTTTGACAAAGAGATCAATCAAAGAAAAACAGGCTTTTTAGGGGCGGTGGATAGGTCTTGAGGTGTAATATTATCTAAAACCACTACTTATATTATCCAATTATTAATTAAATAGGCGCTATTGTTAAGTTAATATTAACTCATGGTAAATAGGATTTTATCATCTATTGAATCCCCACATTTGCAGTGATATAAATGCTTAACCCCTCGTGGAGTTATTCTTAAAGATGACATCATTTTTTAAAAAAAAGTAGCATGAAGATTTTTTTTATAGCGAGTTTATCTATTCTGTGGAGCACACTGATTTTCGCACAGCAAGGGACCATTAGAGGGACAGTGATCGAAGAAGAAACCGGTGAGCCACTCTTCTCTGTGACGGTCATCATCGCCGGCACGACCACGGGAGCCATTACGGATTTTGACGGAAACTTTTCTTTCTCAGCCCCTCCCGGAAGGCATGATCTTCAGGCAAGTTTTGTTTCGTTAGAAACGACAACCATTACGGGGATAGAGGTCAAATCTGGGGAAGTAACGGTCATTGAACAAATCAGACTGTATCCTGATGTGGAAGAGTTGGAAGCTGTAGTGGTTACCGCTCAAGTGGCAAAGTCTACCGAGGCAGCCCTGATCACGGTAAAGCGAAAATCACCCAATATGATGGATGGAATTTCATCTGCAAGTTTCCGGAAGATAGGGGATTCCAATGCTGCAGGTGCGATTAAACGGGTTACTGGGGTCAGCGTAGAAGGCGGAAAATATGTATATGTTCGTGGATTGGGTGATCGCTATACCAAAACCACATTGAATGGGGTAGATATCCCTGGTTTAGATCCTGATCGCAATAGTTTGCAAATTGATATTTTCCCTACCACGCTGCTGAATAACATGATGATTGTCAAAACGGCTTCAGCCGATAAGCCTGCCGATTTTACGGGAGGATTGGTTAATATCGAAACCAAGGATTTTCCAGAAGAAAAGGTTTTCAATGTATCCTTGGGGATTACTTACAATCCCTCCATGCACTTTAAAAAGGAGGCATTAACCCACCGAGGGAAGTGCTACCGAATGGTTAGGTTTTGACTCAAATGCTAGGAGCCTTCCTAGCCAGATAGACAATGCCGATTTACCGACCCCCTTCGTCAACGAAGTAACAGAACTGTATAGTACTAGTAAACTGTTTTCGCAACAATTATCGGCCCAAGAAGCGACCAATTTTATGAATTACAGCCTAGGTTTATCATCGGGAAATCAAAAGAAATTGGCCAACGGTAATTCTTTGGGTTACATTATATCAGCCAATTACAAAAGAGACAATGACTTTTATCAGGATGTGTTGTTTGGAGAGTATCAAAAAAGAGATGCCTCAGAGGCGTATGAAATGGGTGCGGCAACCCTAAGGTCGGGGGCTTATACTACCGAAAATACCTTAATATCGGGATTGGTCGGCATCGCATACAAAACGCAAAACGCAAAATACAAACTTTCTGTTTTGGGTCTTCAAAATGGGGAAAAGAAGACGGCTAAAATTAATACCGTTTCGGATCCTACAGCCGATGATTTTACACCGCGATTGATCTCAGACTATACTGCCTTTAATGATAACCTAGAATATGGTCAAAGAAGTTTGACCAATATCTTACTGAATGGCACACATTATTTTGGAGATACCCAGTGGAAACTGGATTGGAAGCTATCTCCTACCTTCTCAAATATGACAGACCCCGACATTAGACGGGCCGCTTTTTCTGATGACACAGGCGTCAACCGAATCAATCCTGGAGCTGCGGGATCACCCTCAAGGAGGTGGCGATTTCTCGATGAACGCAATGTGGTCGGTAAAGTAGATCTATTAAATACTGGGATGCTGTTGGGTAGAGAAGCCAAATATCGTGTGGGGACCAGTTATGTTTTAAAAACACGAAATTATGCTATTCAAGCATTCAATATTACGGGTATTCAGGCATCCACCCGATGGGAAGACAATGCCAGTTTCGATGACATCATTTCGGAGGTCAATTTATACGGATCCCCTGAGGATGGCTTAGGCAATAAAATCTATTATCAACGAGATGGAGGCATCAATCCCAATTCCAATGCGTATGCGTCAAGTAACACAAACTTCGCAGCTTATGCCTCAGCAGAAGTGTCGATTACCGAAGGGCTTAAGACCATTGTAGGTTTAAGAATGGAGCGATTTGAACAGCGGTACTCGGGCATGAATCAAACGGCGGCCAGTCAATTGGGGAATGCGACCGATGCGGGAGCCATTGAGTCGCTCACACAACAAATTAAATCAGGCGAAGTGGAGGGAGCTTATTTACTTGAAAACGATCAAGTACTTAATTCTACCGATTTTTTCCCATCTCTCAATGCCATTTATGGATTGACGGATGATCAAAATATCCGATTTTCTTTTTCCAAAACGATTGCAAGACCTTCGTTTAAAGAGCTGTCGTATGCCCAGATTTTGGATCCTGTGAGTAACCGGATTTTTAATGGTTCCTTTTTTAAATACAACGATGAGAATGGAAATGTGGTGTGGGACGGGAACCTTAAAGAGACCCATATTAATAACCTTGATTTGAGATGGGAACTCTTCCTCAACAGGGGTCAATTGTTTTCGGTCAGTGCTTTTTATAAAACTTTTGATGACCCCATTGAATTGGTTCGTATCGCAAATTCCCAAACAGGGAATGAATTTCAGCCCCGAAATGTGGGTCAAGGACAGTTGCTTGGCGCCGAATTAGAATTCCGTAAGGCTTTGAACTTTGTAGCTCCTTCACTTTCAGATTTTAGCGTTTATGGCAATTTGACCTTGGTGGATTCGCGTATAGAGATGACCCCTATGGAATATGATTCAAGAAGGGTCTATCAAAAATCAGGGGAAACGATTCAAGATACACGTGTGATGGTAGGCCAAGCTCCTTTTGTAATTAATTTTGGTTTACAATACAACAATGCAGATAGGCGATTTGATGCGGGACTCTTTTATAATGTAAAAGGCAAGACCTTAACCGTGGTAGGGGAAGGATTCTTTCCTGATATTTATTCGCAGCCGTTTCATAGTTTGAACTTTAATTTAAACAAGTCGCTAGGTAAAAAAGAACAGACAACCATCAATTTTAGCGTGAACAACATCCTCAATGACCAACGAGAAGATTTCTTTGAGGCTTACCAGGCACAAGATCAAATTTTCAATCAATTGTCACCAGGAACTGAGATAAGCCTGGGTGTAAAATACGCATTTTAAAAGAGGCTGTTCTTCGAAGAAAATGAGTTGAAAAAAAGGAGACTCTAATTTTATTCATTGAGTTTGCTCGGACAATCTTGCTGATCCGCAGGGCCGCCAATTAGATACATTTGCAAGTCTTCTATTCGACGCTCTGACAGCCGTAATAATTCTCGGCACTTGCAGGGGTTGAAGACTTCTTTTCCATTATTTTTCCGATAATGCTGATCCCATTTTTTGGGATATATGGCACGTAATCGACGATCTCTATATTGAACCCAATAGACTTGTTCCATATTAAATGCATCAAGAAAAGGACGGTCGCTCTTTATGCTTTACTTGAATTTCATCCATTAAAGCCATTATTTTGGCATCTATTTCATCAAATGTTGCACATAAATCAACTTCGTTATTTTGTTCGAACCGGCAGCTATTAACAATGAGTATTATTAAAGTGAGTAGGATATTTTTCATTCAATATTTAGGTTGATTTATGAAGAAACCAAAATTAAAAGAAACGGAGAGAATTAAATAATAAATGACTGTTTTGAAATTTTTAATTTCTATGAACTTTCATCCGAAAGATCATGGTAGCATGAGTGGAGGACAACGGGTTATTAATTACAATATCAATTGTAATTTTTTTAATTTTTCGATCTCATGATTAATGGCTAAAAGATGTTCCAATGTTGTGTTGGCTTCCTTGGTATTGGGGCTATTTTTTGAAATTTGTCTGTATCTTTTTGAAAGCTTATAGGCTTCTGCTGTTTTAGCATCAATGACTTTTTGGTATTGTCCCCAATAAAATTCTTTTTTGAAGTCGAGAATTAAATATTTGGTTTGCTTTTGATACAGGGCAAGGCTTTGTTCGGGAATATGGGCCGTATCCAGTGCTAGGTGCATTTGGGTATGTTTTTTCCCGGAGAGGGTTAAAAAAAGGTGGAGATCCATGTTCCCACCGTTGTTGAGGGCAGGGATTTTAATCACATAATAGGTCCCCTTATTGATGAGTTGTCCAAAACGCTTCGTGTATTTCCAAAATCCGAGTTTGACTGCTTCAGGCTCAAAATCAAATTCGGTTTGGTACCCGGCATAGGAAATGGAGTTGATGGAGAGATTAAGAAGGGTTAATTTAGTGTCATAATCTTGACCAATGGAAAAAAAAGGAAAGGAACTGAACAATACGACCTGCAATGTGTGTTTAAGCTTAAAAGAAATCAAACGATAAAACCTCATGGGGACAAAGATATTGATAACTGGTGGATCAGGTATGATAGGTCAAGCATTAAGCGCAGCTCTGAGTCAAAAAGGCCACCAAGTTTCCCATTTGAGTCGACATCCATCGAAGCATACCCGTTATCCTTCTTTAAATGGGACATCGCCAGTGGATACATTGATCCACGTGCTTTGAAAGTCGATGTGATTATTCATCTATCGGGAGAAGGAATCGCAAATAAGAGGTGGACTGAAAAACAAAAGCAAAAACTTATTGTGAGCCGCATAGATGCGGCTCAACTTCTTTATGATCAGGTTGTAAAATTAAAAATGCGACCCACAAGGATTATTTCAGCTTCGGCCATTGGCTATTATGGGAGTGATACTCAGAAGGAGGAATGTTTTGAGAACAACCCTGCTGGCGATGACTTCATTGGGCAATTCGTATGTAAATGGGAGCAACAGGTGAATCAATTTGAGGCGTTAGGTATACGGGTAAGCTTACTCAGAATTGGAATTGTTTTGTCTAAAGCGGGGGGAGCACTGCCTAAACTTACCCTGCCGATCTTGTGGGGGGTTGGTGCGCCTATCGGGTCAGGTAGACAAAGTATGAGTTGGATTCATTTAGATGACTTGGTGAAGATGTTCGTCTTTGTAGTTGAGCGTCAGGTACTGGGTATTTATAACGCGGTCACACAAAATACGACCAACGCTTTACTCACCCAAGCCATTGCAAAGCAATTGAAAAGGCCATTATTTTTACCGAACATTCCTTAGTTTTTTTTAAAATTATTTTTGGAGAGATGTCAAAAATTATT
Organism: Flammeovirgaceae bacterium UBA4465; assembly: GCA_905182375.1. Taxonomy (GTDB): domain Bacteria; phylum Bacteroidota; class Bacteroidia; order Cytophagales; family Cyclobacteriaceae; genus UBA4465. The sequence goes on along the minus strand of CAJJBF010000009.1, from coordinate 554,582 downwards.
TTAGGTGGAAATCAGGTAAGTGGGATGAAAATTATTGAGCAGGGATTCGAGCCGGATTACCCAACTCTTGAAGGGGCATTGAGTGATATTTTTAAAAAATAAATAAAGAGGAGAGGTATAATTAGGGCTTATGTGCATCTAAACAAAGGGAAGAAATTCAGGGAATTAAAGTCAAAGTAATTTTTTTATTGGTAGCTATTGGGATTTGCAAACGACAGAAGTCCGAGTGGTGATCGCTTACTTTTAGCGTGAGTATTTGCTTCCTCCTAATTTTTAGTTTTAGATCTACTTAATCGTTAATTTTGCGCTTGATAAACCAAATAATTTATGGTGACTAAAAAATTGATCGAACAAGAACAAATTGAGGATGGGGTCATAGAAATAATTGGAGCACGTGAGCACAATTTAAAAGACATCCATTTAACCCTACCCCGCAATAAATTGATCGTCATCACGGGAATTAGTGGGAGTGGAAAATCTTCCTTGGCTTTTGACACCCTTTATGCTGAGGGTCAGCGCCGGTACATGGAAAGCTTTTCAGCCTATGCGCGGTCCTTTATTGGCAATATGGAGCGGCCGGATGTAGATAAAATCAATGGATTAAGTCCAGTGATTGCCATTGAGCAAAAGACAACCTCACGAAACCCAAGATCTACCGTTGGCACCACGACCGAAGTATACGATTTCTTGCGATTGTTATTTGCGCGAGCCGGAAAAGCCTATTCCCATGTTACGGGAAAACTTATGATTAAGCAGTCGGAATCCCAAATTTTGGATCAATTGTACCATCATTTCCAGGGGGAACGACTTACCTTGTTGGCACCTGTTGTTAAAGGAAGAAAAGGTCATTATCGCGAGCTTTTCGAACAGGTTAGAAAAATGGGCTATTCCAAAGTCCGTGTCAACGGCACTATTTTAGATTTGACGCCCAAGATGCAAGTAGATCGATACAAAACTCATGACATTGAAATTGTCATTGATCGCATGGTCATTGATGAAAAAGATCAAAAACGAGTCAATGATTCTATTGGAACGGCGTTGAAGCAAGGCAATGGAGTCATGATGACCTTAGCAGAGACCGAAGAACTATCTTATTTCTCAAAAAACTTAATGGATCCCGAGACCGGTTTGGCCTATGATGAACCTGCCCCTAATACTTTTTCTTTTAATTCTCCTTATGGTGCATGCGATCAATGTCATGGTTTGGGAGTTATAGAAGAGATTACAGAAACCGCGATCCTTCCCAATCCCTCATTGAGTATCAGCAGGGGAGGAATCTTGCCTTTGGGTATGTACAGAGACATTTGGATTTTTAAGAAGATAGAAGCGATTCTTAAAAAAAATAAAATAAACATCACGACTCCAATTAAAGACATACCTCGACCGATATTAGATGTTTTGCTTTACGGAGAATCCGAATCTATTCAAGTAAGTTCTGTTAAATATCCGGGGACGGATTGGACGACTACTTTTGAAGGGATCATCAATTTCTTGAACAAACAGCGAGAAGAAGGATCTGAAAAAACGCGTCAATGGGTACGAGATTTTACGGATATCAAGACCTGTGATACGTGCCAGGGCTTTCGCTTGAAAAAAGAATCTTTACATTTTAAAATAGCAGACAAGCATATTGGGGAACTCTCAATGATGAACATCAACGAGCTAGATGAATGGTTTAAGAATGTGGAATCAAAATTAGATGAACGACAAAATATCATAGCCAAGGAGATCTTAAAAGAGATCCGAAAGCGGATTGGGTTTATGTTGAATGTAGGTTTAGATTATTTGGATTTAAATCGTCCTTTGAGGACTTTGTCAGGAGGAGAAGCTCAGCGCATTCGTTTGGCAACCCAAATAGGGACTCAGTTGGTCAGCGTTCTGTATATTTTAGATGAGCCCAGTATCGGACTTCATCAAAGAGATAATACAAAACTCATCAAAGCGTTGCAAGAACTCAGGGATTTGGGAAATACGGTGATCGTAGTGGAGCATGACAAAGAAATGATGTTGGAATCTGATTTCATCGTAGATGTAGGGCCAGGTGCAGGCAGATTTGGAGGACAAATTGTGGCCGCCGCACCGCCAATAGAATTTTTGAAAAAGAACACGAAAACGGCAAATTATTTAAATGACAAACTCCGCATTGAAGTACCTAAAATACGTCGAAAGGGAACGGGAGATCAAATTGTTTTGAAGGGGGCTTGTGGGCATAATCTTAAAAATGTCATGTTAAAATTAAGTTTGGGTAAGATGATTTGTATTACTGGTGTTTCGGGAAGCGGTAAATCAAGCTTGATTCATGAAACCCTCTATCCGATATTAAGAAAATATTTTTATAAGTCAAGAAAAGAACCTTTACCCTATGCATCCATAAAAGGGATGGATCATTTAGACAAGGTAATAGAAGTAGATCAATCACCTATCGGTCGTACACCAAGGTCCAATCCAGCGACCTATACCAGTGTTTTCACGGATATTAGGGCTTTGTTTTGCGAATTATCTGAAGCTAAAATCAGAGGATATAAGCCCGGTAGATTTTCCTTTAATGTAAAAGGAGGAAGATGCGAAACTTGTCAAGGGGGTGGCATGAGGGTTATTGAAATGGATTTTCTTCCAGATGTCTTGGTCGCTTGTGAGACGTGCAAGGGGAAAAGGTATAATCGGGAGACCTTGGAGGTTCGTTTTAGAGGTAAATCTATTGCTGATATACTAGATATGACCGTAGAGGAGGCGGTATCTTTTTTTCAAAGTCAACCAAAAATATTAAGAAAGATCGAAATGTTGGATCAAGTAGGGTTGGGCTACATCACCTTAGGACAGCATGCAACGACCCTTTCGGGAGGCGAGGCACAGCGGGTCAAGTTGGCCACTGAGTTGTCAAAAAAAGATACGGGTAAGACACTTTATATTCTAGATGAGCCAACGACGGGGTTGCACTTTCAAGACATAGGTCATTTATTAGATGTGCTGAACCGATTGGTAGATAAGGGAAATACTGTTTTGATTGTTGAACACAATATGGACATTATTAAGGTAGCTGACGAAGTCATAGATTTAGGACCTGAAGGAGGAAACAAAGGAGGGCATATTTTAATAACAGGGACTCCTGAGGCATTGACGAAGTGTAAGAACAGTCATACCGCTACTTATTTAAAGAATGAGTTAACTTTAAAGCGTGAGTAAGCGGCAGCTTTATTGGATATTTCAAATAATAGGTTGGTCTCTATATGGGTTCATTCAACTCTTTCTATATAGTGTAGAATTTCAAATCACGCTTTCTTTTTTTTCGGGTCAGGTACTGCAAGTGGTTTTTATGGTGGGTGTGACCCACTTGTTCAGAAATTACATCATTCGAAATAATTGGATCGACGTCAAATGGGTAGCCTTGATTCCAAGGATCATGATTGCGATGGTAGTTTTTTCGCTCGCTCATTATTTATTTATCATTCTTATTTCGTACTTATCAGGGAATTTGAATGGAATCCAAGAGTTTAATGTGCTCTATGTTTTGGCAAGTATGCTACAATCTATGGGGTTATTTGGGATTTGGTCTTTGATTTACCTCTCGTTTCTTTATTTTGAAAGATACAATAGATCGTTGAAGTATGAAGCTGCTATAAAAGAGATTGAATTAAATAATTTAAAGTCTCAGCTCAATCCCCATTTCATTTTTAATGCTCTTAACAGTATTCGAGCTTTGGTCCAGGAAGACCCCTTAAAATCTAAAAAAGCCATCACACAACTATCCAATATTCTCCGAAATGTTTTGAAGGCCCAACCTCAAGAAACCATCGCTTTCAGTGAAGAGCTGGCTACCGTAAAGGATTATTTGGCGTTAGAAGCCATTAGATACGAAGAGCGAATAGAAATCAGTTATGAGATTGATGAACATTCAAATTTTTTTCGCGTGCCCCCGTTGATGCTGCAAACTCTTGTGGAGAATGGGATTAAGCATGGAGTTTCTAAACTTAAAAAAGGGGGTAAACTTGAATTGATTACCCAAAGAGTTGCGGAAGGGTTGAAGATTCAAATTAAAAATAGCGGAAAATTCACGGCAAAAAAAAAAAAAAGTGGCTATGGTTTGTTAAACACAGAAAAAAGATTGAAATTAATATATGGTGATCAAGCGTCGCTTAAAATTGGTAACGTAAGCGATCACACGGTCCTTACACAAATTATTATCCCCGAACCTTTATGAGAGCAATAATTATTGACGATGAACGATTGGCCAGAAAAGAGCTAAATAACTTATTGGAAAATTATCCTGAGATTGAAATTGTAGATCAGGCAGTAAATGCGGATGAAGCGTTAGAAAAGATCATACAGTTAGATCCAGAATTAATATTTTTAGATATTCAAATGCCTGGAAAAACGGGTTTTGAGTTACTTGAAGAGCTTGAAAAAGTACCCAAAGTTATATTTACTACTGCTTATGATGAGTTTGCCATAAAAGCTTTTGATGTAAATGCGCTAGACTATCTACTAAAACCGATCCAAGAAGAACGTTTAAAAGATACCATAACCAAGGTTTTGGCAGTCCAGGCAAGTTCTTTAGCCGAGCGAGCACAAGAAGGAGTGAGTGAAATTAAGCAACAATTAGGGATGAATGACAAAGTTTTCGTCAAGGATGGTGACCGATGTTGGTTTATAAGCTTGAAGGAAATTCGTCTTTTTGAATCTGATGGAAACTATATCAAAGTATACTTCAACAATGTTAAGCCCATGATTCATAAAAGCTTGAATGCCTTAGATGAAAAGTTGGATGAAAGAAGCTTTTTTAGAGCGAGCAGAAAGCATATTATTAACCTCAGTTGGATAGAAACTATTGAAACGTGGTTTAATGGGGGATTATTGGTTCAGCTGAAGGGTGGAGAAAAAGTAGAAGTAAGTCGACGACAGGCGGCTCGATTTAAAGAGAAGATGAGTTTATAGAAGGGTCATGACGTAGGATAAAATAGGCGGGCACAGATGTCATCGCTGATAAGAAACCCTTCAAAAGTTAGCTTGAGCTTATTTAAGTCCAAAAAGGCGAAGCCTTCCGAGCAGAGTTGGTTAATCAATATAAGGTGTTCACTTTTAATATCTCTGTGAAATTTTTTTTCAAATTGCTCAAAATCAAGGCCAAAATGAGTCCTCAATCGCGTCATGACGTATTCATTCATTTTTTCCGTTAACGAGAGCGCCTCTACTACCGGATGGGCCCTACCGGTATCCAGTTGTTTTAAATACAGTCGATTGCTGCTGATGTTATGACTTCGGTTATCACCATCAAAAGAATGTGCCCCAGGTCCAATCCCTAGATAAGGGTTTTGAAGCCAATAAGAAGCATTGTGCCGGGAAAAGTGCGCATTCTTTGCAAAAGAAGAGATTTCATAATGTTCATATTGATATTTCGTTAATTCCGCATGAACGATTCTATAATTTCTTTCGTAATCAAGATCGGATGGGAAAGACCTTTTTTTTTGGCTCTTCCAATTACTAAAAACGGTTTTTTCCTCAATGATGAGTCCGTAGATAGAAAGATGCGGAAGATCCAAATTCAATAAGGTTTTTAAATCAGCTCTCAATGACGCATCACTGGCCTCTGGAAGCGCAAACATGAGATCGGCAGAGATATTGTCAAACCCAGCTTGGCGTACCCAATCAATGCTTTTTAGGGCTTGATTTGCATTGTGTGATCTATTCAGGACCTTTAAGACTTTATCATTAAAAGTTTGAATACCAATACTCAATCGATTGATGCCAGCACGCCTCCAAAATTTGGCTTTGTTAGGATCTATGTCATCCGGATTGGCTTCTAAGGTGACTTCGGCGGATGGAGAAAGATTATAATAGGTTATGATCGTTTCCATTAGGATATTGAGCGCCTTTTCTGTTAAGATGGACGGGGTGCCTCCACCAAAATAAATCGTGTCAATAGGGCTTTTGGGAGTTGAACCCCTTAACCTCAATTCTTTGGCAAGTCCATCAACCATACGATCCATGGAATCTAATTGTGTACTAAAATGGAAATCGCAATAGTTACAGGCTTTTCGGCAAAAGGGGATATGTATGTAAAGTCCAGACAATTTTTTATAATCAAGCAAAAGTAATTGGATTGTGTCTCAAATCTCTCATTTGTATCTTGAAGATATTAACAAATGCGGTTCTCCTGCTTTTTTATTGAATTTGAGAATATTTATGCTTCAGTTATTGATTTTACGGCTTGCTTAATGAAGGATTTTGAATAATTTTGATCGATGGCAGGGCTCACTTTACTAACGCAATTAATATTAGCTAACTCATTTTACCTATGAGACGCTTATCATGCTTGCTTTTGACATTTATTTTAGGCTCAATGATGGCCTTTGGGGGTGGGTATTCTGCCATTACTAAGAATATATCAGATCAGTTTGTTTTGATGGATCAAGTGGGGGATACCGTGGACTCAAAATCAGGCATATATGCACCTGCGCGCCTGGTTTTGCCTAAGGATCTCATCTTTCGTGAGTTATTGCTTCAAAACAGTCAGCCGATGACTATTTGGATAAATGATCGATTGACGGCCTTGAACGTTTATACTTGCACCCTTCCAATAGGTCAAATCTATGCTGAAATTGACCAAGATTCGACCGTTTTAATAATTAGGGCAACACAGGAAATAAAAGATTTACAGGGATATTTGATCGGTCTGAATGCGGCTTCTTTGTCCAGAGATTTAAATGGTACGAAAAAAGGGAAGATTCAGTATGATTTTTTAATCGTGCAAGTACTGGTTCTGTTATTAATTATCGGTCTTATGAAAAGATTCGACCTTATTTTTCTTTTTAGTTTAGTAAAAAATCCCTTCAGTTTGCCTTCTCGAGAATTGGATAGCAGTTTTACATTTAAAGGGAGTTATAAATTAATCTTCAAGGTTAGTTTTTTATCCATCCTTTTGGGGATATCCTATTGGTTTTTTGAAAATTACCAGCCCAACCAAAGTTATCCATTAACAGAGAATTTAAGGTCTTGGCTCATTTACTCATTTTATGCTTTGGGGCTGTTGTTGATTAAATATACCGTAGTTAGTTTGTTTGGATATTTACATCAATTAAAATCATTGAGTCATTTTCAATTTTCCGCTTTCGTTAATTTTACAATGGGAATTTGTTTAATTTTTTTGATTTTCGTTAATGTCCGTCTTTGGTTTTCATTCTATGAATCAAGTGCACTGACAGAATTTTGGAATTATTATTTTTTAGGTGCAATCATATTGTTTTACATCTATTTAGTCTTTTGTATGTCGTTGACAAAAGAGGTTAGAAAATTTCACATTATTGCATATCTTTGCAGCACTGAATTTTTTGGCATTTTTTATTTTGCCTTGAACTTCATAAAATAGTTTTAATAATTTTTGTTATTTACCGTTTAGAACGAAAAGAAATTGGAGGACCCTAAAAGAATTACAAAAGTCGGCAGTATCCTGGTTTCTCAACCCAAACCAAGTGGGGATAAATCACCTTATTTTGGACTTGCTGAAAAGTACAATTTAAAGATTGATTTCAGGCCATTCATTCAGATCAAACCGATTGATGTTAAGGACTTCAGAAGGCAAAAAATCAATATTTTAGATTTTAGCGCGGTAATCTTTACCAGCCGAAATGCGGTGGATCATTTTTTTAGGTTGGCTGCAGCAATGAAAGTGGAGACTCCTGCGGACATGAAATATTTCTGTGTTTCAGAACAAACGGCCAACTATTTACAGAAGTATATTGTTATAAGAAAACGTAAGATTTTCTCTGGTCAGCGTACGGCCAAAGATTTGATGGAATTGATAAAGAAGCACAAAACCGAAAAGTTTATCTTTCCCTGCTCAAGTATAAGGAAAAATGACATACCCAACTTCTTGAAAGAGAACGAGTATACCTATGTTGAAGCCATTATTTATGAAACGGCTGCCAGCGACTTGTCAGATTTAGCAGACGTAAATTACGATATCATAGCGTTTTTTAGTCCTTCGGGCATTCAATCATTGTTAAAAAACTTTCCGGACTTCAAACAGAACAATACAAGAATTGCAGCCTTTGGGCCTACTACTGCAAAAGCGGTTACCGATGCGGGATTACTCCTAGACATTCAAGCCCCGCATCCTAATGCACCTTCGATGACAGGAGCACTCGAACACTATATAAAGAAAGCGAATTAAATATATTAAAAACAAAGTGCTTCGGTCAAAGTTATGGAGAATGGAACAAAATTCTTAAAATCGGTAAGAATTTGTGACGAGTCACAAATTTCTAGAAGTAAATGAGGGATAGATTTGTTTTAACTGCTTTGGGAATATTGGGAAGCATCCTGCTTAGCTTGTCCGTTCAGGCCCAAAATGATTCTTTTGTAGGTTATAGTATTATGAATCCGACTTTACATAATCCAGCGTGGGTAGGTAACGATCAGAGGGCTCATGTTATCTTGCAAGTGAGAAGTCAATGGACAGGTTATAAAACATCATTCGATGGAAAGGGAGGGGCACCGTCCTCTTCAGTGTTCAATATGTCGGTGCCAGTCAGCAAGAAGTTCTCTGGCATTGGAGTATCCCTATTGAATGAAACGATGGGTCCGGTCAATAATATGGTCCTAAATTTACCGCTTTCCTATAAAATTGATCTCAACGAATCTGAACTTATTTTGGGTTTAATGCCCGGGATCATTTCTCGATCACAGAATTTCAATGAGCTTCGCTTCAATGATTCCGGAGATCCCTTAAATAAAATCGGAACCAAAGAGACACAAACTTTATTCAACTTAGCTGTGGGTGCCTTGTATTCCTTACCGCGGAATAGTTATGTTGGATTAAGTATTTCTAACCTTACCCAGCCGAAGTTCAATTATGGCTTATCAGGGTTCTCCAATAAGTTGTTAACAAACTACACGCTCATGTTCGGGGCATTCAGGACCCTAAAAAAGGGGTTAGAATTCAGACCAAATTTGGTTGTTAAAACAGATTTGAATACCTTGACCTTTGACTTAGGAGCCCAAGTTCAATATAACACCAGAATGTGGCTAGGCGCTTCTTACAGGTGGTCAGAAGCTTTTGTTGTTATGGGGGGATATAGTTTGATGGAAAAAAATAGATTAAAATTAGGTTTTGCTTTAGATTTAGTTGTCCAAGACAGTCAAGCGAAAAAGGCAACTTCTCAAGAGATTTATATAAGATACGACCTCTTAGATTTTGTTATCGGAGGAAAAAAAAAGATAAAAACACCCAGATTTATAAACTAATATGCTAAAATTCACATTGTTTTCAATTTATACTATTGAATTTTTGGTGACTAATTTATATTCAGTTTATATTTAAGGCTTAAATTACCATGCGTAAGATTGCATTAGACATTTATTATTATGATTGCAGTTTTAAGATACCTATTATGAGAATTAAAAAAAATACGAAATTACCGGCGATTCAGATACTAGGACTAGCCTTGGCGTTTTCTAGTTGTGGTTTGATAGGAGGGTTATCTGGTGGCGGCGCATCAAAAGATCGAGGAGAAGTCTACGGTGTCCCAGATCGGGAGGGTTGGGAGATGACTAGACCCTTTGGTATGATGGCGGTAAGAGCAGGCACCTTTCACATGGGACAAGCTGATCAAGATGTTGCTGCGACACAAATCAACTTCAACAAACAGATTACCATTAGTGCCTTCTTCATGGATGACACAGAAATAACCAATAACGAATACCGTCAGATGACCGAAAGTTTAGCTGAGGCCTCTGATATAGAGTTGCCTGAAGGCTTGACGCTGGAGCAAGTGAAACCAGATACGACCGTATGGATGACAGACTTTACCCATCACATGGGGGACCCAATGGTCGACTATTATTGGTCACACCCGGCTTTTGATGATTATCCTGTTGTTGGAGTTAATTGGAATGCAGCAAGATACTTTTGTGAGTGGAGAACTAACTATTTAAATGCTTACAGAGTAGAGCAAGGTCTACCAATCATGCCTGCTTTTAGACTTCCGTCTGAGGCAGAATGGGAGTATGCATCAAGAGGAGGAAGAGACATGGTTAAATACCCTTGGGGCAATCCATACGCAAGAAACATGAAAGGATGTTTGCTCGCCAATTTTAAACCAGGTCGTGGAAACTATTATGATGATGGATTCTCTTACGCAGCGCCCACAGCAACTTTTTTCGCCAATGATTATGGGCTCTATGACATGTCAGGTAATGTTGCCGAATGGTGTGAAGATGCTTATAACCCCTCTTCTGTTCCGTTAGTGTGGGATTTGAATCCGACTTATTACGATGAGAGAATAGCGGAAAAAGTAACTAGAGGAGGTTCTTGGAAAGATATCGCCTATTATATCGAGACAGGAACCAGATCATTTGAGCACAAGGATACGGCTCGAGCTTCGCTTGGCTTCAGATGTGCCATGTCTTATATTGGAAGATCAACGCAATCATTTGCTTTTTAATTATTTAATAACTAAAACAACAAAAATATGAGCGAGAAAAAAGGAGGCTTCATGGATTTATTATTCAATACCATTATGCCTAAAGTATATGGTATTGGAGCTGCAGTTGTAATTGTAGGTGCCATGTTTAAAATTCTTCACTTACCCGGATCCGCTATTATGCTAGGTGTGGGATTGACTGTTGAAGCGGTCATTTTCTTTTTAAGTGCTTTTGAGCCGCCACATCCTGATCCTGAGTGGTCAAAGGTTTATCCTGAACTTGCGCTTGATTATGATGGTCCTGTGTCACCAAAAAGAGCGGCTGCACCAGCAGCGGTCTCCACAGGAATTTCAGCCCAGATGGACAAAGTTATGGAGGATGCTAAAATTGGACCTGACTTATTAAAGGGTTTAGGTGATGGTATGAGAAATCTTGCAGACACGGCAGGTAAAATGTCAAATCTCAGCGATGCCGCGGTGGCTACCAATGAATATGCTGACAATATGCGATCAGCATCGAAAACGCTTACCGAAATGAATAAATCCTACGGTACGTCCATGCAAGCATTGGGAGCAATGTCAGAAGCATCTAAGGGAGCAAAGGGTTACCAAGAGCAAGTATTGACGGTTACGAAAAGTTTGAGTGCTTTGAACGCCTTGTATGAAATGGAGCTTCAAGATTCTCAAAGTCATACCAAAGCATTGAATAAATTTTATTCTAATGTTACAGATGCGTTAGAAAGTATGGCAGAAGCGGGCAAAGAGACGGCAGCTTTTCAAGTACAGTTGAATCAATTAACTTCTAATGTTGAGAATTTAAATAAAGTCTATGGCGGCATGTTGACTGCCATGAAAAGTTGATTCTTAACAAATTAATTTAAACTGAACAAAAGATAAATTATGTCAGGAGGGAAAGAAACAGGACGTCAAAAAATGGTCGGTATGATGTATTTAGTGCTGACTGCTTTATTGGCGCTAAATGTGAGTAATACCATTATTGATAAATTCGTCTTTATTAATGAAAGTTTGGTAAGTGCAAATAATGAAACCAAAGAGAGAAACGTGCAGATAATGGAGAGCATTGTCAGGACTGTGGATGAGACAGGTAACCGAGAGGCAGATTTAAAGGTCATGGAAGCGGCTAAATTAGTTCATGAGAAAACGGATGCTTTAATGACAAAAATGGTTGCGCTCAAGGACACGATGGTTGCCATTACTGGGGGCTATATTGAGTATGAACCCACCTATGTGGGCGATGCTAAAAATTTGGCAGGTAAAACAGACTACAGTAAGGTGGGACATTATATGATGCCCGTAGAAGAAGGAGGTCAAGGTAAAGGTCAAGAGATAAAGGATCAATTAAATGGTTTTGCTGAGGAGATTAAATCTATTATGGATGAATTTGGTGCGCCAGAATCAGAACTTTTGAAATATAAAGCAATTGCCGTAGATGCCATTGACGATCCTGTTTACAATAAAGATCCTAATCAAGCCGGTAAGGTTTTTGCACAGCTCGCTTTTTCTGATTCACCTACTCCTGCTTGTCTAGCTACTGTTGCTGACTTTCAGTCAAAGGTTTTGAGCTATGAAACACGAGCGATGGCCTTCTTATCAACAAAAGTGGGAGCGGGCGATATTGCCTTTGACCAGATTGTGGCCATGGTAAGGCCTGAGTCGAAGTATGTTGCGGCTGGAACATCCTATAAGGCGGAGATGTTTATTGCAGCCTCTGCTTCAGCAATTGTTCCTACGATGACTTATAACGGAAAACCGATAGCAGTTGAAGGTGGCGTGGGATTAGTAGAGTTTACAGCCTCGGCAAAGTTTGCAGGAAAAGAAATGCAAAAGCGTCAAACCTTCGAAGCAGCCATAACTATTGATTTACCCGGTGGGGGAGATACCACTTATTCAAGTACTGAAGAGTATTTCGTGATGAAGCCGGTCATTCAGATTCAATCGGCGTCGGTAGGGGCACTTTATTTCAACTGTGGAAATAAGTTAGATGTTCAAGTACCTGCGTTAGGAACTACCTACAATCCGACATTTTCTGCGAAAGGAGGATCTACGATTAAAGGAGCCACTGCAGGTGCGGTGACGATAGTACCCAAATCAAAAGAAGTGGTTTTGAGCGTTTCTAGTAATGGCAATAGAATTGGTTCAAGAACTTTTGGCGTAAGACCTATCCCAGCGGTTGAAATTAAGGCTTTTTCGGATCGCGGAGAAGTTGATGTTTCTAAAGGAATTCCTGCAAAAACGGCGAGATTGTCTATAAGAGCAATTCCAGATGCAGGATTTAAGGAGTTTTTGCCGGATGATGCTAAATTTCAAGTGTCTCAAATCGTGGCTACATTGGTGAGTGGAGGGATAGGTAGACAGAGCGTTAAAGGAAGCGGTAAATTAAACTTATCTGCCATTGCTTCTTCGGCCCGCAAGGGAGATATATTGGTATTAGAATTCAAGCAGGTGAAAAGACAAAATTTTAAAGGGAATGTTGAAAATTTCAATGCATACAATCGAAGTATGTCAATTCCCGTTAAAATAGATTTAAAAATTAAGAAAGATGAAAAAATTGTTATTTAGTTTTTGACTCATATATCTTGTGGAAGTCCAGGCACAACGAGTGGAGCCACCAGTGGCGGCAACTGAGATAATCAAACCAGAGGTTGATCCTATTCACATTTTTTGGAAAAAAACGCTGTTTAGGAGATTAAACCTGACACAAAGACAAAATCAACCATTTAATTCAAAAAATTCGGAGCTGTCGGCCTTGATGATTCAAGGAGCCAAAGATGGATTGCTCCAGCCCTATATGTCTGATTCATGTTTGCGACCAATGCCTGATGATGAATTCATATCGGCGCTGCAATATGAGATTCAAGGTGGAGGAGATGATTTCGGTTTTGGGGGTGGTTTTGGAGATGAGGCAGAAGAGGAGACTGAGGGTGATGGGAAAAATTATGGTGATATTGATCCGACTGAATTTAATAAGATATATATTAGAGAGGATCTTATTTTTGATCGTATGAGATCAAGAATGTATTATTACATCAGGGCGCTCACCATAGGTATTCCTGCCAATCCAAATTATGAAATTCAATTTGAAAAAAAGGTAGCTAGTTTTAGATATGATGATGTTGTCAAATTGTTCAGAGGACCCTATAAAGACAGAGCATACTGGTTTAACGAGCAAAATCCGGGGGCGCATGTAAATTTAGCTGATGCATTGGAACTGAGACTCTTCAATGCACCGGTAATAGGGGTATCTAATTCTCAGAATTTAGATATTAGACAGATGTATGCTGACCAAATTGCTCAGGATCCCATGAGAGCCTTGATATTACAGCAACAAGCTGAGATGGAATTGATGGAGTTCGAGAGTAATTTATGGGAGAATTAAATAATATCTATATACAGTAATATAAAAGGGAGCTATTGGGGTCCCTTTTTTTTATTGAAATAGTTATGCAGCCTTACTGCCAACTTATTGCCTATAGCATTTGTCAGAACAGAGACGGAGGCTTTCCGAATTTGGCTTAGTGTTTTAAATTTTGTAAGCAAAAGGGTCTTATTTTTAGGGCCTATACCTGGTATACCATCGAGTATTGATGTAATAGAATCATTTGAACGAATGTTACGATGGTGGTTAATTGCAAATCTATGGGCTTCATCTCTGATAAATTGTAACAATTTAAGGGTGGAGGATTTCTTGCTGAGGTAAATAGGAATTGAATCTTCTGGAAAATAAATTTCCTCCAATCTTTTGGCAATTCCGATAATGGGGATTTTTCCGTATATGCCTAGGTTTTTAAGGGAGATACAAGCAGCACTCAGTTGGCCCTTCCCCCCATCTACTACGATGAGATCAGGTAGATTCTTATTCTCTGTTAACAGGCGTTCATATCTGCGGTGTATGATTTCGGTCATTGAAGAGAAGTCATCAGGGCCAATTACAGTTTTGATATTATAATGGCGATATTGCTGTTTTAAGGGTTTTCCATTCTTAAAATATACCATACTCGCGGTAGGGTGGGCGCCTTGTATGTTGGAGTTGTCAAAGCATTCGATAACTCGAGGAATAGATTTTAACCTTAGATCATCTTGCAATTGTCGTAGGGTACGTTCTGAATCGTCTTGTTGTTTCGTTTTAATTCGCAGATGATTCTGCTTGAACATAAATGCATTCTTCAGAGAAAGATCCAGTAATTTCTTCTTATCACCTATTTGTGGTATAATGATGTTGATGTTGGTGAGCTCAAAAATGAAGTTGGAAATGATGGTAGGGCTGTGGCTATTGAACTTTTGTCGGAGAACAGGTACTGCGTAGGCCATGATTTCCTCTGTTTTCTCTTTAAGTCGAGATTTAATCAAGACGGTTTCAGATGCTCTTATCGTCCCCATTTCAATTTTCATAAAGTTGAGATAACTGATGTCTTCTCCACTAAGGATGGTGACAATATCAATATCTGTGATACTCGGATTGACAATCAATGATTTGGACTGAAAGGTTTCCAGTAATTGTAATTTAGACTTATATTCAGCTGCCAACTCAAATTTAAGGAGATCAGCTGAATGGTTCATGTCTTCCTTCAGCCGTGTTTTAATAGGGTGAATGATGCCTTTGAGGATGTGCTTGGCTTGATCGATTTCCTTTAAATAATCTTTTTCAGATTGGAGACCTTCGCAGGGGCCTAAACAATTTCCAATATGATATTCGAGGCATACTTTGAATTTCAAGTTGCTAATGTTTTTCTCTGAAAGGTTGAGACTACATGATCTTACATGATAAAGTTTACTGATTAGGTCCAAAGCTTTATGCATGGCTCGTACGCTGGTGTAAGGACCGAAATGGGTCCCCTTATCAGGGTCTACTTTCCGTGTAGCATATATTTTTGGAAATCGTTCGCGGGTAACCACCAGAAAAGGGAATGTTTTATCGTCCTTTAATAAGATATTGAATTTAGGCTGATTTTCTTTAATTAAGTTATTTTCCAACAGCAAGGCATCGTATTCAGAATTTACAATGGTGACCTCAATGGTATCGATCTGACTAACTAGTCGTTGTGTTTTTTTATTGAGTAAGTTTTTATTATTAAAATAGCTAGCTACTCGATTTTTCAAAACCTTAGCTTTGCCGACATATAGAAGAGTTCCTGAAGTATGAAAAAATTTATAAACACCCGGTTCTTTGGGGATATGATTGTAAGAAGTTTTATCAAACTGAAAATGTTCCATTTAGAATATATCACCTTCATTGACGATGTCATAATAGGTTGAATCTTTTCCGTAGGTACCCTTATAAATATTACAATCTAATTCGACAGTGATTTGTGTTGAGGGTGGAGCGAACGGTGCTCGCTCATAATCGAGCGTTGAGTCCTGATAGGCTTTTAGCATGAAGTTTTGCCAAATGGGTCGGGCAGTGCGGGCCCCTTGACCTAAAATCCATTCCCTGAATCTAATACTCCGCTCATCTCCTCCTACCCATGTGCCAGCTACTAGGTCTTTGGTGACACCTATAAACCAACCATCTGAACCATTTTGTGTGGTACCTGTCTTAGCACCTATATCGTTATTCTCTTTTAACCAAGGATCAAGCGATACTCCTGATCCACCACGCTCTTCTATGGCTCCTTTGAGCATATGTAACATCAGATTAGCTGTTTGCTCGTTCAACGCCTCTCGTGTTTCAGGAATGAAATATTGTAGAATATTTCCATTTTTATCAGCAATTTTAGTAATGTATTCAGGCTTAGTAAAATTCCCCTTGTTGACAAAAGTGGCATAGGCGCCGACCAGTTCATAAAGAGAAACATCATCTGTACCAAGGCATAATGAGGGTACCGCATTCAGGGGACTGGTAAATCCCAATTTTCGAGCATAATCAACCACATTGCTTGGTCCGACCTTACTCATAATAAAAGCCGTAATGGAGTTTACAGATCTGGCCATTGCTTGTCTGATCGTCATGACTTCTCCGCTGTATTTGCCGGATGAATTATTTGGACGCCAGACAGGGGGAATTTGTCCGGGTACGGCGTAGCTGACAGCAGCATCTACGACCTCGTAGCACGGCGAATAGCCATTGTCTATGGCGGCGGTATATACAATGGGCTTAAAGGTAGATCCGGGTTGACGCTTGCCTTGCTTTACGTGGTCATATTGAAAATATTTATAATCAATGCCGCCAACCCAAGCTTTAATATGACCAGAATTTGGATCCATCGCTAAAAACCCGGCTTGTAGAAAGCGCTTATAATAACGCACAGAATCGAGCGGGCTTAAAAGGGTGTCTTTTTCTCCATCCCATGAGAAAACTTTGATTTTTTTAGGTTGTTCCAGATAATATTTGATCGAATCAGGGGCATCTGGAAATTTAAGTTGTAAATTATTGTAAGTGGCCGTTCGTTTGATAGCAGATTCCAAAAAACCTTTGATTTCTTGATTATTTTCATCTATCCAAGGATTTTTATCCTCCCAATGTACTTCGAATAAAGCCTGTAAACGACTCATTTCTTCGGTAACGGCTGTCTCCGCATGTTTTTGTAATCGGCTGTCCAAGGTGGTGTATATTTTTAGTCCATCATTGAAAAGGTCATAACCATTTTCTTTGCACCAATTCATCAGTCTATTCCTGATCACTGAGCGAAAATAGGTGGCCAGTCCTTGGTGCTGATTGTCCACTTTATAATTAAGAAGGAGTGGTTTTTGGACTAAAGAGTCGTATAATGACCTTTCAATAATATCATATTTTAAAAGGTTATATAATACTTCCGTTCTTTTGGCTTTGGCATCGTTGGGATTATAAACAGGATTGTAACGGGTAGGCTTATTGACGGATCCAATGAGGCTGGCTGATTCTTGGTAATCAAGTTCTGAGGGGAGTTTGTTAAAAAAGGTTTTTGCAGCAACCTGTATGCCAAAGGAATTAGAGCCATACTCCACTGTATTTAAATACATGGCGAGAATTTCTTCTTTGGTATACGACTGTTCCAGTTGGAAGGCGATGATCCACTCTTTCAATTTGGTAACAATTTGCCCTAAACTAGAAATAGTATAGATCGCCCCTTGGTTTTGAGAATTGGTACCATATAAATTTTCTGCTAATTGCATGGTCAGCGTACTCCCACCACCTTTAAATTGGAAGGTTAATTTTCCAAAGATCGCTCGAACTAAAGCTTTAAGATCTATTCCCGAATGCTCTTTAAATCTATAATCTTCGGTTACCAACAAGGTACTGATTAATTCAGGAGAAAGTTCATCGTAAGTAATGGCCGTTCGATTTTTTCTAAAATATTTTCCAAGAGAGACGCCGTCAGCACTTATCAATTCGGATGACAAATCTGTTTTGGGTTTTTCTAAATCGTTTAAACTAGGAAGCCCTCCAAAGAGGCCCAGAGTATCATTTTTGACCATATAAATAAATGTGGGCGCACCTATAAATATGGAACCAAATAAAAGCCAGAAGAAAAGGCTCATCATATGGATGTGTTTTTTTTGATTCATGCTAATAATACTTGTCAAAAAAGGTGAGGTAGGAGTCTAAGTCTTTGGTCTTATAAAAGATGTCAAAATTTTCTTTGGTCATGATGAGGTTGATCCATTTTTCTTTTTCAGCGGAAGTAAGCAGGTTTACTTCAATTTCAGAACGAAATTTTTGTGCAGCTTCTAGATTACTAAATGGTGTTACCATTGCAATAGAATAGGTTTTATCGAAAACCATATTACCAGTAATGAGGTTTGAATTTTGAATGCTAAGGTAATCATCTATCAAGGACGAGACAGAGGTTTTAAGATCAATGTCCGATGGATATAAATAAAGAAAATAATGTTCTCGATCAGTATTGCTGATATACTTTGCTTTCGAAGCGCTGAATAGATTAATCTGGAAGGCTTCGGAAACGGTAATGAGTTCTTTCGCATATTCAATTAATTCACTCGTGGGTTGATCCTCGATAAAATTATTTAATTCAAATTGGTATTTATAAATACCATCAGTCTTCCCAAAACAGAGGGCTCTTAATAGTAATAAATAGTCTACAAATGCATTTCCCATTTCAGATGACAAAGTACTGTCAATCAATGACATAGATTGTTTATAAGCACCATTATTGTAGTGATGATAGGCGGTTTTATAAACTTTTTGTAACGCAATGGTTAATCGGTCATTGTCTTCAATATAATTGGGATTGATTACAAGTTTGGCATAAATAGAATCAGGATAAGACAAAACAAGCTGATCAGCCGCACTGAGACTTGCCAATGAGTCATATTCTTTATTGAGTAAATAAAGTTGATAGAGGACTTCTGCATGGTAGGGACCCTTCGGGAATCTGTTGATGAGCTTATTAAAAGTACATATGGCATTGGGAGGCTCCTTTAGCTTGAAATTATAAATTTTCCCAAGCTCATACAATGCCTGTTCTATTTCATTTAGAAGTTTATTTAATTGGATAGAATCTCTTGGGATAGCAGCCAATAAAGAATTTTTTGCTTCGACTCTATCGAACTTGGTATTTTTTTCTTCTGTGTCTTTTGTATTGTCTTTAGAATTACTCTGTGATGCCAAGACCTCAGGATTAGTTGAGGAATTATTACTATTATTTTGTCTTCTCCAATGATCATTTAAACTTCTTTGACCCCATTTTTGTTTAAATGCTGCCAATCCTTTACTCACAACAAGACTGTTGTAAAAATACCATTCTCCTTGTGTCGATGCCGAAAGGGCTACCTGATTTTCATTGTTGTAAAATTGGACATTATTGGAAGCACGGGCTTCTTTTTTTGCCTGTGCTTTGGCTTTTTTGGTTTCAATTTCTTGATTATCAAGTACTGCATTGACCAAAATATCTAAGGAATCATTGTTAATGAGGGTCAAATTGATCAAGCTATCATTTTTTGAAATGGTATTGATATGGGTGACAAATTCATTAAGAATTTCTTTCCTACTCAATGAAGCTGCATACTCTTTTTCGTCTTTGGGTAAAAGGGTCATTGTACTGTCATAATATACTTTGGCAAGTCTGAAATCCATGTTATTATCGTAATAAATTTGAGCCAATTTCAGGTAAGCATAAGCTTTTTGTCGGGGATCAATGGTATTGTTAGCAATAGACATTTTATAATTCAAAATAGCCAAATCTAAAGCTCCTTTCTTAAATTCATATTCGGCCATTCGAAAATAAATTTTATCTTTATGATCTGCATTTTTGCGATCTTTTAAGAGTTTTTTGAAATTCTTAAGGGTCTTTTTTTCGTAAGAAAAATCATCGATAGGCGTCACTTCAACCATGTAGAGTTTTGAGAAAAAAGAAAGTTCATAACTTTTGCTATGTTTCATAGCTTTTCTATAATAACGAAAGGCACTTAGATCATCTTCTATTTCCTGATGGGTTTGACCGGCTATAAACTCTATTCTAGCTCTATCTGGGTTGCGTTTTAGATACTTTACCGCCATCTCTAAATTTTCGGCTGCGGCTGTATTTTCTTCAATTTTTTGATAGTAATAGGCCCTATTTAAATAGTAGATAAGCATATTATCATCAGATAATTTTTCGTTTTCCAGGTAGGCAATAACGGCTTGTGCATTTTGATATTCGTAGGCCTCACAGAAAGTTCTGATAAGTTGAGATAAGGCAAGATGTTGTATGTTTTTGTTTTCGCCGAATTTATTGATCCACTTAAAGGTTTCGATGGCTTCGGGAAATTCGGAACCATAAAGGCGGGCTTTTCCAACGAGAATGTAAGCATCATCTTGCCATTTTGATTCTGGATGTCTTTGGATGGCGATCGAGGCTTTTTCTATGCATTCTAATAAGGTAGCTTCTAATGATTTAGAATCTGTGGTATCAAAAGGGGCGAAAACAGGGAGAGTTCTATTATAGTTCCATTTGTATTTATTAAAAATCCCAGCTTCAATTTCTTTGATTTTTTCGCGAGCAATAAAGTAGCCATTATAATGTGCTGTGAGGTCGTGATATCCAGAATTGATGACCCCGTTCGATTGACCCAAAGTGGGCACTATTAGAACAAGAACAAATAAGGGAGTCAAAAAATATCGCAAAAGGCTCAAATTACAGGTTGAATTAGAAAACTTGTATCGGGACAAAAAATATTATACAAAGATAAAAGAATGGCTTTTAATATATTTGTATAAAAATAGTCAAAAATTTTGTCTCAAAAACGCACATTTTCTAACTGGTTAACGAATAGATATCTTCTTATCGTACGAAACGAAGAGGATTTCTCAGAAAAAAGAACCATTATTTTCAATTATGGCCGATTGATTTTATTGTTGGCATTCATATTTATTTTATCAATGACCTTGTCTGTTTTAAGTGTAAATACGGTACTTAAACAATGGTTTGATCCTCGTTATGCAGAAATGGAAGCCAATAGGCAGGTTTTGAATTTGACCCTGATGTTGGATTCCTTACAGAAAGAAGTTCAAGTCAAAAATAATTATATTCAAAACGTGAAGTATATTTTAGAAGGACAAAATTTGGATAGTTTGTCTTCAAGTAAAAAAGTACTGTCCACTTCTACCTTGGGAGATATTAATTTGTCGCCTGCGCTGAGTCCGTTGGATTCTCAGTTTAGGGCTGAATATGAGAGTTCAGATCTAGGTTTGGTATCTCTTAATTTTAATCGCTCAGAGGATGAACTACGTGAAATAGTATTTTTTACGCCTTTAGAAGGGATTGTCACCAATAACTTTGATCCGAAAGAGGATCATTTTGGGATAGATATTGTTTCTCAAGAAAACGAACCCATCAAGGCCTTGGCAGATGGGATCGTTATTATGGCTTCGTGGACGCTAGATGGGGGATACGTTTTGGTTATCCAACACAGCGGTAATTTGATATCTATTTACAAGCATAATTCGGAATTATTAAAAAGTGTTGGTAATTTTGTAGAGTCGGGTGAAATCGTGTCTATAATAGGTAATACAGGAGAGCTTACCTCAGGGCCCCATTTACATTTTGAGCTTTGGTTCAAAGAACAAGCAGTAAACCCCGAAGATTATGTAAATGTTAGATAAAATATGTGGAATAAGAATAATCAAAAAAATATGGAAGATCCAAGTAATTCAAGTAATATTATCAGTAAAGGCACTATTTTAACAGGAAATCTACAGGCGCATGGAAATGTTAGAGTAGAAGGGAAAATTATTGGGGATGTTACCACACGTGCAAAATTGGCCTTAGGGACTTCCTCCGTAATTCAGGGGAATATATTAGCGAACAATGCAGAGTTTGCAGGTGCCATAATAGGGAATGTTCAAATCGCCGAGCAACTGACGTTGAAATCTTCGGCCACCATTAAAGGAGATCTAACCGTTAATAAACTGGTTATAGAAATAGGGTCTCAATTTAATGGGAAATGTAGAATGGGGGTTAAGTTCGCGGAAATAGTAATTAATGAGCCTTCAGATCCTAAGCAATTAGACAGAAAAGAAAAAAAAGAGAAGACAGAAGAAATTGTACCCTTCCTCAAAAAAGCCGAATCCTGATACTAAAACAAGTTTAGGGAGTTTTGCAGGGTTGTCCCTTCAGCTCTTCACCTTCAATTTGACAATTTTTTGGCTAGGTAATTTCATTGATCAGAAATTTGAGCTTCAATGGCCTATTTTTTTAGTGATGGCGATACTATTGAGTGTTTTTGGTTCTTTATGGTATTTGATTAAGAAGACTTCAAAATGAAGTTTTTCTACCAATCGGTCGTGCTCAGTATCGTTTTTACTATTCTTTGGATATTTGAAGAGCAGTTACCCTTCCCATTGCATCGAGATTCCCCGGGACTTATTGGATTTTTCTTTATTCAATCCATGATTATGTCTTGGCTGTTTGTTAAGGCCCGAAAAAAAGTAGATACATCCGTAGTCTATTTTTTAGGTGCTACGGTTTTTAGATTGTTGACTGCTGTTCTTTTATTGATATTTTTTTTACTCATTAAGGATCAAAATTTTCAGCTTTTGTCCTTCGAAATAATTGTCCTTTATTTGGCGCACCTTGTATTTGAATTACGCTACGTATGGTTTAACTTGCAGCGAAATTCACCCCGGACAACATGACGAAGAGCGGAGCGCGGAGCGGAAGGAACTGATTATGTTCGGGTTAATTTGTTTATTTTCGATGAGCAGCCTTCAGCAAGCCTATGCATCTGATGCTTCCGAAGGAGAAGGCTTCAATCCAGGGGATATGATCAATCACCATATCAAAGATGCCCATGGTTGGGAGATTACTCATGGGGTGGTCGTACCGCTTCCGATCATCCTGTATTCTGAGCCTGACGGTTTGATGATTTTTTCCTCCAGTAATTTTTTCAACAATGCACATGAAGAAGTAGCCTATAAAGGTTATTTATTATCACATGAACACATATCAAGAGCGGACGGTCAGCCCGTTTACGACTTTTCAATAACTAAAAATGTTTTATTTATTTTCATAGACGCGTCTATTATGCTGTTGATTTTCTTCGCGGTTGCTCGTGGATACAAGAAAAATGCAGGTAAGGCGCCAAAAGGGATTCAATCCCTTTTCGAGCCAGTAATCATATACATTCGAGACGAAGTGGTGAAGCCAAGCATAGGAGATAATTATCAAAAATATTTACCCTACCTATTGACCCTGTTTTTTTTCATTTGGTTTGGAAACTTACTGGGACTCATACCAGGAGCAGCCAACATGACAGGAAACATTGCTGTTACCGCCGTATTGGCTCTTGGCACCTTTTTTATTACTAACTTTAGTGGTAAAAAGGCTTATTGGTCACACATTTTTTGGACCCCAGGAGTGCCTTGGTGGTTGAGGCCCATCATATTACCTGTAGAGCTTATAGGTGTCCTTACCAAGCCAGTCTCTTTAATGGTGAGACTTTTTGTTTCGATTACGGCAGGACACATTGTTGTGTTGAGTTTGGTAAGCCTGACTTTCATATTCCATTCTTGGATGGTAGGTTTTGGAAGTACGGTCATTGTTACTTTGATTACTATAATAGAATTGCTTGTAGCTACGATACAAGCATATGTTTTTACGATGTTCACTTCGCTCTATATAGGTATGGCGGTAGAAGAGCATCATTAAAGGAAATGTTCACTTTTTAAATATATAAATATGTTACTTTCAATGTTAATGGACATGCAGTTTGCAGTAATGGGCGCTGGTATCGGTGCGGGTCTTGTCGCTATAGGCGCTGGTATCGGTATCGGTCAAATCGGAGGATCCGCAATGGAAGCCATGGCACGTCAGCCTGAAGCTTTCGGTAAAATCCAAACAGCTATGCTTGTCATTGCAGCTCTAGTTGAGGTTATCGCCTTATTTGGCGTAGTCGTATGTTTCCTAATTTATACAGCAGGAACCGCCGCGGCTTAACAATTCAAAGGAATTAATCATTCACATTAGGTGTTGGTTAATTCCTTATTTTTGAACAAAAAAAATAGAAATATGGATCTTTTAATACCCGATTACGGTTTGTTATTTTGGCAGTTGGTTGTTTTCTCAATTGTACTGACCATATTGGCAGTATTTGTGTGGAAGCCGGTGACTGAGGCACTTCGTACGAGAGAATCCATGATCGAAGATTCCATTAAATCTGCAGAATTGGCACGAGAAGAGATGATGCAGATCAAAGCAGACAATGAAATGGTGTTAAAAGAAGCAAGGGTTCAACGAGACCAATTACTCAAAGATGCTACCATCGTTGCTAATAAAATAAAAGATGATGCGAAATCAGAAACTTCCAAAATTTCGGAAAAAATGATTTTAGATGCAAAAAGTATCATCGAAAGCGAAAAAAATGCAGCTTTGGCAGAAGTAAAAAACTTAGTCTCAACCTTGTCACTAGATATAGCCGAAAAATTAATTCGCGAAAAGTTAAACAATGACCCATCGCAGCAACAGCTTGTTGAAAAGTTTTTAAAAGAAGTTAAAGTAAATTAATATGTCTGAAAGCAGGATAGCCAAACGTTATGCTACACCATTGCTTAAGTTAGCTGATGAGCAAAAATCAGTGGACATCGTGAAATCAGATATGGAGCAGTTCCTAGCTGTTTGTAAAGGAAATATGGCTTTCCTGAATATGCTTAAAAGCCCAGTTATTCCTCATCTAAAAAAAGGAGAGATTCTGGTAAAAATATTTGAAGGCAAGGTTTCAAAATTAACCCTAGCGATGTTCAATCTCATTGTGCGTAAAAATAGGGAGAAAATTTTGCCTCAGATTGCCCAAGAATTTATCAATGCATTTAATGAAGCGCGAGGTTTTCAGCCGGCACATGTAATGACGGCCGTGGCCTTAACAACGACATTAAAATCCTCTGTGGAAGCGTTGGTAAAAAAGATTTCCGGCAAAAAGCCTTTATTAACCGCGGAAGTTGAGAAAAATATTATTGGGGGTTATATTTTGACCATGGATGATCGTCAGATCGATCAAAGTGTCAAAGGAGCTCTGAATAAATTGAAATTAAAATTTGATCAAGAAAGTAAATAATCATAAAATTAGTCTTTTAGGCTATAAAAATTAGTAATATGGCAGATGTCAGACCCGATGAGGTTTCAGCAATTTTAAGAGAGCAACTCTCAAATTTCAAGTCAGAAGCGGAGTTAGAAGAAGTAGGTACCGTCCTTCAAGTAGGTGATGGTGTCGCCCGAATCTATGGATTATCTAATGCCCAAGCAGGTGAGTTATTAGAACTAGAGAATGGACTGAATGCATTGGTCTTAAATTTGGAAGAAGATAATGTGGGTGCGGTTTTATTGGGAGAGTCTAGTGGGGTTAAAGAAGGTGATACCGTCAAAAGAACTGGCCGCATTGGTTCTGTGGAAGTAGGTGACGGTGTGATAGGACGTGTAGTTGATACCTTAGGCAAACCGATCGATGGTAAGGGAGAGATTACAGGTGATCTTTATGAAATGCCGATCGAGAGGAAGGCGCCTGGGGTGATCTTTAGACAGCCGGTAAGTGAGCCTTTACAAACAGGGATAAAAGCGATTGATGCCATGATCCCTATCGGTAGAGGTCAAAGAGAATTAATTATTGGAGATCGCCAGACGGGTAAGACTGCCGTGGCCATTGATACGATTATCAATCAGAAAGAATTTTACGAGAAAGGTGAGCCTGTATATTGTATCTACGTTGCCGTAGGTCAGAAGGCATCAACAGTAGCCGGGATTTATTCTGCGCTCGAGAAGAACGGGGCAATGAATTATACGGTCATTGTCAATGCTTCAGCAGCTGATCCGGCACCAATGCAATTTTTCGCACCATTCACGGGAGCAGCCATAGGTGAGTTTTTTCGTGATACAGGACGACCTGCGCTGGTCATATATGACGATCTTTCCAAGCAAGCTGTTTCTTATCGGGAAGTCTCGCTTTTACTTCGAAGACCTCCAGGTAGAGAAGCGTATCCAGGGGATGTATTTTATTTGCATTCTCGTTTACTAGAACGTGCAGCTAAAGTCATCAATAATGATGAGATCGCGGCCCAAATGAA
This sequence comes from Flammeovirgaceae bacterium UBA4465, assembly GCA_905182375.1. Classification (GTDB taxonomy): domain Bacteria; phylum Bacteroidota; class Bacteroidia; order Cytophagales; family Cyclobacteriaceae; genus UBA4465. Next base: position 528,677 of record CAJJBF010000009.1, on the reverse strand, counting down.
TGATTTGCCAGAATCATTAAAAGGAATTGTAAAAGGAGGGGGATCCCTGACCGCATTGCCCATCATTGAGACGCAGGCAGGTGACGTTTCAGCCTATATACCTACCAATGTAATTTCGATTACAGATGGTCAGATCTTCTTAGAAACCAATTTATTTAATTCGGGTATTCGTCCAGCGATTAATGTGGGAATATCTGTATCAAGAGTAGGGGGATCGGCACAGATCAAGTCGATGAAAAAAGTTTCTGGAACATTGAAGCTTGATCAGGCTCAATTTAGAGAGTTGGAGGCGTTTTCAAAGTTTGGTTCTGATTTAGATGCAGCGACCAAACTAGTTATTGATCGAGGAAGAAGAAATCAAGAGGTACTTAAGCAACCACAATACTCACCGGTATCGGTTGAACTTCAGGTAGCCATTTTATATGCTTCAACCAAAGGATTTTTAGATAAAGTTCCTGAACAAAAAATCACAGAGTTTCAGGCAGAATTTACCTCGACTATGCTTGGGAGTCACGCCAAAGCTTTGGCGGATTTGAAAGCAGGCAAGCTATCTGACGAGGCGACGGGTGCTATCGAGCAAGTAGCCCGAGACATTGGATCCAAAATCATAGCGTAATAGAGGTCAATGGCAAATTTAAAAGAAGTTAAAGGTAGGATTCAATCGGTTACTTCTACGCAGCAAATCACCAAAGCCATGAAAATGGTTGCGGCAGCCAAGTTGCGCAGGGCACAGGATCGGATCATGCAGATGCGTCCCTATGCTGAGAAGTTGGACGGAGTTATGCAGAACGTTTCGAGTGCCGTTGATACCCAATCCGTAGACAATCCTTATGGGCAGGAACGTGATGTCAATTCGGTACTTCTAGTCGTGATCAGTTCTGATAGAGGATTGTGTGGTGCGTTTAATAGTAATATTTTTAAGCATACCCGCAGTTTAATTGCCGAAAAATACAGTCATATTCAAGCTTCGGGCAATTTACACATTCTTCCAATAGGTAAAAGAGCTTTTGAATACTATAAGAAAAGGGGTTATTCGATCATAGATACTTATTATGATCTTTTTAACTCACTTGATTTCGATCATGTGCGTGCCGCCGCAGAGCATACCATGAAGTCTTTCGTATCTCAAGAATATGATCAAATAGAGATCATCTTCAATGAATTTAAAAATGTGGCCACTCAGATCATACGGAATGAGCAGTTTTTGCCCATTCTTCCGATAGAGCCTTCAGAGGGAACCAATGCTCAAAATATTGACTTTATCGCTGAGCCAAATGAAGCATTCATTTTCAATGAGATTATTCCTAAGTCTCTGAAAATACAATTTTATAAAGGATTGTTAGAATCCAATGCTTCCGAACATGGAGCACGGATGACCGCCATGGGACAAGCTACAGATAATGCAGGTGAGCTCTTGAAGGAACTTAAACTTACTTACAATAGAACGCGGCAAGCGGCGATTACAAAGGAAATATTGGAGATTGTTGGTGGTGCAGAAGCACTTGCAAAAGAATCTTAAAGATTTATTTCCGAACTTCAGGTAAAACTGAGATGATGGAAAGTTTAAAATACATAAGATGGCTTTCCCTTGACATTGTGCTGGGTGGGGTCATCTTTCTTAATTTTATAGGAGACCAACTTAATGTGGAGGTCCCCATCGCAGTATCATTGGCTCTGGCGGTATGTATTTGGCTTATTTATACGCTAGATCATCAGCGTGATGTGAGACATAAATTACATCAAAAGGGCGCGAGGAGAATCTTTCATAAAAAAAATCAAAAGGCGATTATTGTAACCGCACTATTTGTAGGCCTATTGGGCTTGACCCTGCTGTTTTATTTACCGCTAGAATTGATCCAATCGGGTTTGCTCGTTGCATTGACGTGCTTGGTATATTTGATCCTATCTGCAGGATTATCAGCTTTTTTAGTCAAAGAAATAATCGTGGCACTCCTCTATGGTGGAGGAGTATTTTTATTTCCTCTCATTCAAATGGACCAACTAGAGGGAATACATGGACTTCTTTCGATGCAACTTGCATTATTGGCTTTTGTCAACATTGTTTTAATTTCGACGTTTGAATTGGAGGAAGATCGCTTTAATGAATTTGGGTCTTTGTCTTTGTCGATGGGCAAAAGACGCACGTCCCAATTACTGGGAGGATTACTCATTATTTCAGCACTATCTATTATCATTATCGCTTATTATCACCCTTATTTTATGCATTTAGAGATTATATATCTATTTTCTTCTCTGCAACTTGCGATCATCTTATTGCGGCCGGATTGGTTTGTGTTGGCCGAGCGCTATCGTATTTATGCCGATGCCATATTTTTTTATCCTTTGATCTTTTTATGGTGAAGGAAAATGACTTTGATGGGATTGCGTGGTGTTATGACTTTATGGCAAAACTCATTTTTGGAGAAAGACTTTATCAAGCGAGTATCCAGTGGTTGGAGACCCTAAATAAATTAGATACCGTAGTGGTATTAGGGGGAGGATCTGGTAAGATTTTAAAACAGTTGACGCATGTAGATCGCGTCATATTCATTGAAAAGTCTGCTAAGATGATCAAATTAGCCCAGACTTCGACTTTTGCTAACGTACAGTTTATTTGTGCAGATTTCTTAGAATATGCGTTGGAGGATGAAAGCACTCACATAGTAATATGTCCTTTTTTTCTCGATGTATTCACCCCTTTTCAATTGGGAGAAGTGCTGGATAAAATAGCGAGGATACTGAAAAAAAAGGGGACTCTTTTTGTTTCAGACTTTCAGTGTACTACCTGGTGGAGTAAGCAATTAATCAAATTAATGTATGTCTTTTTTGGGATGAGCACACGCATAGCGGCACGTCAACTGGCACCCTTAAATACATTAATTTTAGATAAAGAATTTAAAACCAGTGCCCATCTTTTCCGAAAAGATGGGATGATTTTTTCAAAAAGTTACACTAAAATTAATACTGACTAAAGACTAAATATTAATAGTCTTTGTTCCGAGTAAAGGAAGGCGGTTAAAAATATTATGGCAAGATCAGTTTATGGGTTAATCTATTTTTTTTGTCAGCCAACATTGGGCCTCGTTTTCTTGATTTCTAAACCCTAAGATAAAATAATTTCCACCATCATTTAGGCCCCATTGGCTTTTGAGCTCCCCAGCGGAGATCGGATAATTTTTTGTGATTACGTTGGCTTTTCTAGCGGGGAGTAATTTTTTAATGTTTTTTTTATTTAGGGAACTGATTACTTCAAATTGCCTACCAGGGAAATCTTTTAATTTCTTATCTGAGGTATAAAAATGCGTATTAATAGCGATTTTGGAAAGTCCATAGTGATGCCCTATGGTTTTGAACAGACCTGCTTTTAATATGGAAGTATTGGGATCTAAAATAATATTCTTCGGTATACAGTATTCAATACTCAGGCTTTTTTCTTCAGTAAAATTTCCTTGCAGGAGTGGATGAAGACTGTCTAGATTAACACAATATAGTGTGGGAGGGGTGTAACTTTCATTATTGAGGATGAAGATGATTTCCTTACATTCGTTGCGGACACTGATGATGTGTATTTCAGCCACGGACCCAAGGTCACGTAGTCCCTTTGAAAGGTCAATCATAGGGGAAGCTTTGATCATGATTGATTGTGATTTTTTCCTTAGCTCGGAAAGTAAAGGCTTAATATTAGGGGTACAATCATCAAATTGGAATATTTTTTTGTGATCAACGTTTCGTCGTGCTGGATCAAGGTATATAACGTCTGAAGTTTTTATGTGAGCTAAGGCTTCTTCGGCAGACTCATGTTGAATGTTGATATTACCCGGCCCTAAAAGTTCTTGATTTACCGAAAATCGGTGACATAAATCTTTATTTTGCTCGACGTAACATGAGGTATCAAAATGTGTGGCAAGGGCCATACAGTCAACACCCATGCCACCGGTAAGGTCATAAAGAACGCTGCCCCCAACCAATCCCCCTTTATACTGAGCGGTTATGGCAGAGGAGGACTGCTCAACCGATAAGGGGGGTGGGTAATAAATATTTGGTGTTTGGTACCAAAGTGGAAGTTTAGTTTTGCATTTTTTACGAGCGACGAGTTGAGCTATTATCTCTTTTTTCCAGGCTTGAATAAGCTTTGGGGGATTGAGCAGTAAAGTATTGATGTCGACATATTCATGATCACGTATAAACTGTTGAATTTCATTCTTGATTAAAAAGTCATAAAATTCACCGTTAAGGGGCATGCTATATCAGTTGATGGGCCACAATATATTCGGCAATTTGCAAAGCATTCGTGGCGGCACCTTTTCTTAAATTATCTGCAACAATCCACATATTGAGGCTATTTTTCTGGCTCTCGTCTCTACGAATTCTACCAATGAAAACCTCATCTTTTTGATAGGCACTGATGGGCATGGGGTAGAGGTTATTTTTTGGCTCATCTGCTACAATACAGCCAGGCGTTTGGGCAATGAGTTCGCGGACCTTGGCGAGTTCAAAATCTTTTTCGAATTCAATATTGACGGATTCAGAATGCCCACCTATGGTAGGTATGCGTACACAGGTAGCGGTCACTTGAATCTGATCATCATTCATGATTTTTTTAGTCTCAAGGGTCATTTTCATTTCCTCTTTGGTATAGCCATTAGCTTGGAACATATCGATGTGGGGCAACACATTTTTATCTATGGTATGTGGATATACCATTCTAGGGTTTTTGATACCTGCCCGTTCATCTTCCATTTGATCCACAGCTGCCTTACCTGTACCTGTAATAGATTGATAGGTACTTACGACAATACGTTTGATTCGATAATGTTCATGTAAATACAATAAAGGCAAAACCATTTGAATGGTCGAGCAATTGGGATTTGCTATAATTTTATCTTTTGCCGTCAGGACATGTCCATTGACCTCTGGGACCACTAATTTTTTCGTTGGGTCCATTCTCCAAGCGGAGGAATTGTCAATAACTACGGTGCCAATTTCAGCAAATTTTGGCGACCATTCTAGAGAAGTCCCACCCCCTGCAGAAAAAATAGCTATTTCAGGTTTCAATACAATCGCATCTTCCATACCGATGATGCGATAGGATTGGCCCTTACACTGAACAATTTTACCAATAGATTTAGGCGAGGCCACAGGAATTAAATTTTGAAATGGGAAATTTCTCATTTCAAGTAAGCGCAAAACCTCCTGTCCAACTAATCCAGAAGCACCGATAACTGCAATTTTCATATAATTTTATTAATGAATGGGTAACTTATTTTTAAATTTATCTTATTGTTTCTTTGAATTTGATGGGGGTGTAATTCTTATGAAAAGATAAAATTAAGAATTTTAATATTCGCTTTTTTTTTTTAGCTGCAATCAAACGTAACTTTTGGGATCACAGAAAGCGGTCTCTAGGCCAAAATTAAAATAGCCATGATAATATTTAATTTTTTTGACCTTTCCGGTAGAAAAAATAGGCAGCCATTGAACTGTCAACTCATATTGTTTTTATAAAGATTTTTCTAATAGTGAATTTCAATCTAACAGCAGATGCGGGAGTATGGAATTTTGAGCAGAGGTGTTTGCTTAAAGAGATGCACAAAGGTCGCGAGAGTGGGGTAGATGAATGTTCTATTGGCTGCGAGGGCGGTTTATTCAATTGAAACATCTCTAGCCCATTTCAAGTTAAAAATAGCTAGGTTCATTCACTTCTTTTTTTAAGCCAAGTAGGCTTTTTCTAACTTATTAGGTACCAAAAATAATAAAATGATCTTTTTATGAAAGATTTGATTGGTCATCAATGAAATTTTGTACGATCCCGTTCCGGGCGGGGTAGATTTTTTAGAACTTTATAATCATACTGGCAGGTACATGTCACTCAATGGATTGCGTATCGGCAATGGCAATGAGGAGGTAATGCTACCCTTTGGAATCATAATAGAACCATTTGCCTACATTTTACTCACATCTGACACCTTAAAATATCTTTTAGAATTTCCGCAAACATCTTTGAATACGTTATTTGAATTTGCCTTACCTATCATGCCCAATGAAGGGGAGATGCTTTTTTTACGGCGTGATACCTTGATCGATATCATGAATTACGGAGATGAACTGCATTCCTCTTTACTTGCCAGTACTGAAGGGATCTCGTTAGAACAATTGTCACCGGAAATGTCAGGAAGTATTTTGGGGAATTGGTATTCTGCTGCCAGTACCTCGAATTTTGCCACTCCAGGCTATCAAAACAGTCAGTTCAGGAGTTCTTCTATGGGCTCTACCTCATTACGAGTAGCGCCTAAAGTTTTTATCCCAGGATCCCGTACTACTGCCTAGGATTCATTTGGTAGTATTTTCTATCAAATGAATCTTTCGGGGACTTATGGAAATCTGATGATCTATGATCATCGTGGAAGATTGATTAAACAGCTATTTCAAAACAGTTTATTAGACTATGCTGGTGTAGTGATTTGGGATGGAACAGATGCCGCTGGCCGGCCGGTCCAAGTGGGGAGTTATTTGATTGTTCTAGAAACCTATGGGCCTAAGCAATCTTTCCAGACGCATTACCAAACTATCGTCGTGGGTTTCCATCCCTAAAAATTATTACTTTTCAGAAAAATTAATTTCATATTTTCAATAATTTCTCCCGAAAGAGTTTAAACTTTAGGCATTAACTGAAACCAATCCAATATAATGAGACACCTTTTTTATAAATTCGCAATAGTTAGCAGCCTTTTGGTAGGTGCTTTGGCCTTTTTTTTAGACAATTCCAATATTCTTTGGGTATTTGCTGTTTTAGGGCCACTCATTCTTGTGGGATTGATGAATTCGATGCAAGGAAAGCATGCTATTTTGAAAAATTTCCCAATTTTGGGCTATTTCAGGTACTTGTTTGAATTGATTGCACCAGAAATTCAACAGTATTTCATTGAGCGAAATACCGATGGCAAACCGTTCAGTCGTAATCACCGAGCATTGGTTTATAAAAGAGCTAAAGGGGTCAATGACACCTATCCCTTTGGAACTCAGGCAGAGATTTTAGATGATCACTACGAGGGGTTAAGGCATTCTATCTATGCCAAGGAGCCTGTGGAGGAATTCCCAAGGGTAACCGTGGGGAGCAGTCTTTGTAAGCAACCTTACAGTGCTTCTGTTTTAAATATTTCTGCAATGAGCTTTGGTTCGCTAAGTAAAAATGCGATCATAGCCCTTAATAAAGGGGCAAAAAAAGGTGAATTTTATCATAATACAGGTGAAGGAGGGTTGTCGGATTATCATATTGAACCCGGTGGCGATTTAGTTTGGCAATTGGGGACGGGCTATTTTGGATGCCGTACGCAAGAAGGCAAATTTGAGCCAAAAAAGTTCAGAGAAAAGGCCACAATTCCCAATGTTAAAATGATTGAGATCAAATTGTCTCAAGGAGCCAAGCCCGGCCACGGTGGGGTCTTACCTGGAATAAAAAATACACTTGAAATCGCCAGAATGCGAGATATTGAGCCATTCAAAACAGTGATTTCTCCCCCTAGTCACAATCACTTTAATGATGCTAAAGGATTGATTCATTTTGTGAAAGAATTGAGAGACTTGTCAGAGGGCAAGCCTATTGGTTTTAAGTTGTGTATCGGTAGAACTGAGGAATTTATAGAATTATGTGAGGTAATGAAATCAGAAGGAATTTGGCCAGACTTTATCACTGTAGATGGAGCTGAAGGCGGTACCGGTGCAGCCCCACTAGAATTTGCAGATTCGGTGGGTGTTCCTTTAGAGCCGGCATTGATTTTTGTGCAAAGTACGCTTAAAAAATATGGATTGAGGGATGAGATTAAGGTGATCGCCAGCGGTAAAGTACTTACTGCTTTTTCTATATTGAGAATGAAAGCACTTGGGGCAGACATTTGTAATTCTGCACGCGCTTTCATGTTTAGCTTGGGTTGTATTCAAGCGTTAAAGTGTAACAGCAATGATTGTCCTACGGGCGTTGCGACACAAGACGCAGAGTTGGCCAAAGGATTGGCTGTGACGGATAAGTCAGAGCGGGTCTATCGATTCCATCACAATACCGTCGTGGCTGTTTTGGAGTTATTGGGCACCTGTGGGCTCAAGCACACTGAGGAGATCAGTATTGATATGTTCGTTAAAGGAGATGAGATGGTCACCTTATCCAATCGCTATTTCCCAGATTCTCTGCTCAATAGAGTAGATGACATTAAAGATTGATCGCCCGAAGTAGCAGAAGGTTCTTTTAATTTAGTCGACAAGGCCTTTTTTAGGTCTGAAAATAATGTTTTTAATTATTCTTGATTTAGTTTAAATTTGCTTTGTTTTTTCAGTTTAAATGAAATCAGATGTCAGATAAAAGTAAATATTCCCAGCAGGAACTCAAGGAGTTTGAGGATTTGATACTTCAAAAATTGAAGTTAGCCAAAGAAGAGCTGAACACCTTAATGGGATCTATCAATCACAGTACTGATGAGACGACCGATGGTTCTTATGGAGGCGTTAAGACTCTCGAAGATGGTGCTGAAACAGCTGAAAAAGAGCAGATGAATCAATTGGCCGCTCGCCAGCAAAAGTTCATTAATAATTTAGAGAATGCCCTGATCAGGATTAAAAATGGTACTTATGGTATTTGTGTAGATACGGGAAATTTGATTCAAAAAGAAAGGTTGATGTCGGTACCCCATACGATGCATTCAATAGCCGCCAAGCTCAAAAAGAGCTAATGAATTTTTTGGCACAGCACATCGAAGCCCTTATTTTTTGTGCACCAAAACCAATTACGGAGTTCGATATACAGGATTGCCTCAAAGAAATGTTTGATGCCCAAGTTCCCATGGAAGAGGTACATCAGGGGATTAATAATATAGATCAAAGGTATAAAAGCGAGCAGCATTCCTTTGAATTAGTTGAAAGTGGGGGTGGTTATCAATTTTTAACCAAGCCGGCTTATGAATCGAGTATTGGTATTTTGCTCAAAAGACAGTCTAAAAAAAGGTTGTCTAATTCAGCGCTAGAAACGCTGGCAATTATCGCATACAAACAACCGGTCACACGTTCCGAAATGGAAAATATTAGGGGAGTCAATTGTGATTACAGTGTGACCAGATTGTTGGAAAAAGAATTGATTTTGGTCAAAGGAAAGGCGGAAACGGTCGGTCGTCCCCTTTTGTATGTAACCAGTCCAAAATTCATGGATTATTTTGGTATTAATGATTTGAAAGAATTACCCACCCCAAAGGATTTCTCTATGGATGAGAACACCATAGGCGAAAATCAATAAGAATGAAAAAAAAAATAATTCAGACTACTGAAGCAGTAGAAATTAGACTTAATAAGTTCATTGCAAATGCGGGGATTTGTTCGAGGCGTGATGCTGATCAATTGATTTTAAGTGGTAAAATAACGGTCAATGATCAGGTAGTTCAGGTCTTAGGAACCAAGATAATGCCGACCGATAAGATTACCTATCTAAAAAAAATCATTCAATCAGAAAAGCTTCAATATGTGTTGTTGAACAAGCCCAAAGATTTCATCACAACAACGCAAGATCCACAAAATCGAAGAACTGTTATGACCCTCATAGAAAAGGCTTGTGTGGAGAGAATTTATCCAGTAGGCCGTTTAGACCGGCATACTACAGGATTGTTGTTGTTTACCAATGATGGTGATTTAGCCAAGAGACTGACCCACCCCAAATATAAAATAAAAAAAATCTATCAACTCGAGTTAGATAAGCCCATTATTGAAGCGCATTATAATGAAATTACGATGGGTGTTCATCTAGAAGATGGTTTGGCATTCGTAGACCATTTGGCGATTTTGACGGATGATCGTAAAAGGTTAGGCATTGAAATTCATATTGGGAAAAATAGAATTGTCAGAAGAATTTTTGAAAAATATGGATATGAAGTGCTGAAATTAGATCGTGTCATGTTTGGAAACCTGACCAAGCAAAATTTATCTAGAGGTAAATGGCGGCACCTACATCCCAAAGAGATAGGAAATTTAAAGGGTAAGTTCTCCATGCGAACGGATTAATCCGCCATTAGGAGGTACTCATATGTAGTGCTTCTCATTCGATTCCCACTGAAAACTAGCGCCATGAGGCCTTTCTTATTTCAAAAAGTATTTGTTTAAATGTCTTGAAATAAAATTTATGTATGCATGCATAACAAATTAAGCAATTATACATAACTTAGTAACAAAAAAACCCAATCATTTGAGTGGGTTTGAGTGGTGCTAGGTGGATTCGAACCACCGACTCACGGATTTTCAGTCCGATGCTCTACCAACTGAGCTATAGCACCTTAAAAAGTGGTTGCAAAAGTAGAAAAATATATGAACGTTGCAAGTAATTTGAATGATTAATCTTATCAAAAAAATATTATGAGCATAATTTCACAAGTTATTTTCACGGTGATCTTAGGAATATTCGTCTTTTTTATTGCAAAGAGGGTCAATTTCATCAGATTAAACATCGCTTTAGGGCGGCCACAAAAAGTAGTTGGGAATAAGAGGCAACGATGGAAAAATGTATTATTGATTGCCTTAGGACAAAAGAAGATGTTTAAAAAACCTGTCCCAGCGGTATTGCATTTATTAATATATGTTGGGTTTGTATTGATTAATATTGAAGTATTAGAGATTATTTTAGATGGGGTTTTAGGGAGTCATAGAATCTTTACGTCGTTATTGTCAGATTTTTATGCCCCCTTGATTTCATTTTTTGAAATTCTGGCCATAGGGGTAATCTTTTCTTGCGTCTTATTCTTGCTCCGTAGAAATGTAATCCAGGTAGCGCGTTTTCAAAAGCCTGAAATGAAAGGATGGGCTTCTTTAGATGGTAATCTTATCTTGGTCATTGAAATTATCCTTATGGGCGCTATACTTTCCATGAATGCTACAGACCAGCTTCTGCAAGGGATGGGCAATGCCGCGTATCCTCTGACGGGATCATTTTTAGTGAGTTCATGGCTTATGCCGATCTTTGATGGATACCTTCCCAGTACGCTGGTTATCATTGAAAGAATGGCCTGGTGGTTTCATATCGTGGGCATTTTTGGTTTTGCCTTGTATGTAACCTATTCGAAGCATTTGCATATCTTCATGGCCTTCCCCAACACCTACTTTTCTAAGCTGACACCCAAAGGGGCCATGGAACCGATGCCTGAGATCACCTCTGAGGTTAAAATGATGTTGGGCATACCCGTTGAAGGGGAGACAACGCCGCCGCTGGAAGGCTTCAAATTTGGGGCACGTGATGTCAGTGATCTCAGTCGAAAAAATTTAATGGATGCATATACTTGTACTGAATGCGGGCGTTGTACTGCTGAATGTCCAGCGAATCTTACCGGGAAAAAGTTGAGCCCCAGAAAAATAATGATGGATACTAGGGATCGTATGGAAGAAATTGGAAAGAGCAGGTCGGATGCCAAGGTTCATGATGAAAAATTCTTATTGGGAGGCTTTATAAGCAAAGAGGAGATCAATGCTTGTACCAGCTGCAATGCGTGCGTAGAGGCTTGTCCAGTCTTGATCAATCCTCTAGACATCATTCTACAGCTCAGGAGGTATGAGGCAATGGAGGCCTCTGGATCACCGGCTTCGTGGAATGCCATGTTTCAGAACGTAGAAACGAATGCTGCCCCATGGAAATTTTCTCCGCAAGATCGTTTCAATTGGTCAGAAGAGTTAAAAAATGATAAATAATTAAAGTTTAAGATGGATATAAAGATACCAACAGTTGCAGCATTGGCTGTCGAGGGAAAGGTTCCTGAAATTTTATTTTGGGTGGGTTGTGCGGGATCATTTGATGAGCGTTATAAAAATGTCACTAAGGCATTTGTCAAAATATTAAATAAGGTTGGGGTAGACTTTGCCGTTTTAGGTCCTGAGGAGACTTGCACGGGAGACCCAGCCCGTAGGGCGGGAAATGACTTTCTCTTTCAGATGCAGGCGATGGCCAATATTCAAGTTTTGAATGGTTATGGTATCAAAACGATTGTAACCGCTTGTCCGCATTGTTTCAATACCTTAAAGAATGAATATCCTGAACTGGGGGGAAATTATCAAGTAGTCCATCATTCTACCTATTTGCAACAGCTTATAGATGAAGGGAAAGTTATTCAAAAGGGAGCAAAAACCGCTTTCAAAGGGAGAAAAATAACTTTTCATGATTCTTGTTATTTGGGGAGAGCCAATAATATTTATGAGGCGCCGCGAAAGGTATTGGAAGCCCTCGATGCGGAATTGGTTGAAATGAAAAGATGTAAAACCAAAGGGCTTTGCTGTGGAGCGGGAGGCGGACAGATGTTTAAAGATGCAGAAAAAGGGAATAAAGAAGTCAATATTGAACGTACCGAAGAAGCATTAGAGACCCAGGCAGACACCATAGCTGTGGCCTGCCCGTTTTGTATGACCATGATGAGTGACGGGGTAAAAAATAAAGAAAAAGAAGGGTCTGTACAGGTGCAAGATTTGGCAGAACTTATTGCCGAATCTGAGGGGCTCTAATTTATTCAAACTTAAGGCCTAACTTTGTGTTTTAATTTAGCCTTATGAACAATTCCTTTGATCAAATGCCTGATGATGCCCGATTGTGGGTATATCAGTGCAATCGAAAATTTATACCGTCAGAATTAGAAGCTATCAATTCCTCGTTACAAGAATTTTTAGCGTCTTGGGTGGCGCATGGAACCGAATTAAAACCTGCTTATGCCCTGTATTATGATCAGATTATTGTCCTTTCGGTGGACGAGTCATCTCATGGTGCAAGTGGTTGTAGTATCGATACATCTGTTGCTTTTATGAAATCATTAGAACAAACTTATGGCGTTTCTTTGTTGGATCGGACCCAGATCGGATTCATGATTGATCAAGAGATAAGGATACTTAATTTAAGTAAAATAAAAAAAGCCATAGCTTCTGATAAAATCAAGGCAGAAGATATCATCTTAAATAATGCTGTTTCCAGTGTAGCAGAGTTTAAAAAATCATGGCATCAAAGTGTTGATCAGTCTTGGTGCAAAAAATATTTTACATAAATTTCCAATAAATAATTTATCGAAAAAAGGGAACATTTTTTATTTTTTTTCGTTTTAGTTTTATCAAGGTATTTTGATAATGAGATTTTTTTATAAGCTTTTAATTTTGTTTTTAATGAGTGGTTGTACTTCTCCTGCTATCCAATTAATTAAAGGGGATTATGACGGTATAATCGCCAAATACGGGAAGTATATGAAAACTAATGATGGTGTAACTAACTATCAGATCGCTGAAGCTTATCGACTTTCCAATAGAATCAAAAATGCCGAACCGTTCTACGCTTCAGCTCTAAAGTTAGGGATTAATCAAGATGATGCTTTTTATTACTATGCTCGTTCCTTAAAAGCCAATCAAAAGTATGATGAGGCTCGTGAAGTTTTAAGTGATGCTTTGCCTAAAGTCAAGGACGAGTTGATTTTTCAATTAATCACCTACGAAATAGATGGGCTTTCCTCCTTGGATGACATGTATGGAGCCGAAACTTTTTTTAGAACCAAGAATTTGGAGGAAATTAATACCTCAGGAGCAGAATATGGACCTGTTTTTCAAAATGGGAGGCTTTATTTCACTTCTAATCGCGATGGGGGTAAAATATATAAAAGCACAGGAACCCCCTTTACCGATATCTACAGTGTGGAGACGAAGGGTGCCAAAGTAGCTGTAAGAACCTTGACCCCACTAGATCCTATCATCAATAACCCCTTGGTCAACGAGGGATCGCTTGCTTTAGCTGCTAATGGGAAGTACCTATTATTCGCAAAAGGCAATTCCGGAAAGGCCAGTGGGACACTTGAGGTCAATATTTTTGCTGCCCGATACCGCAATGGTAAGTGGGGAACTCCAAAGGCTCTTAACCTTAATGACCCCAATGCCTATGATGGTACTCCGGCACTAAACAAGGAAGGGAATACTTTGTATTTTGCCTCTAATAGAACAGGGGGCTTTGGAGGTGCAGATCTTTATTCTGCACAATTAGATCGAAGAGGAAGATGGGTAGATGTGCGAAACTTAGGACCGGAAATCAATACGCCAGGCAATGAGATGTTTCCCTTTATTTCCGAATCAGGGGTCTTGTATTTTTCTTCGGATGGTCAACCTGGCTTTGGTAACCTTGATGTCTTTAAGGCGACGAGGATGGGAGGCTCTATGATTATAGAAAACTTAGGGGCCCCGATGAATTCTTCTGCTGATGATTTTGGATTTTATGAATACAATCTTAGCCGAGGCTTCTTTTCTTCAAATAGACCGGGAGGGAAAGGGGATGATGACATTTATACTTTTGTTAACGATGATCCTGATTTGAAAATCATCAATTATTTTTTAACGGGGAATACCCTGACCAAGGATGATGGTGGAGCGGCTATTACAGTATCAAATACGAAGGTTTCTTTAATTTCAGAAGATGGTCAAATATTGGATGAATTTTTTACTCGAGAAGATGGTGCGTATAAGTTTCGAGTTTATGCAAAGGAAAATTACAATATTAGGGTTGAAAAGCCTACTTATTTTTCTGCTAGAAAAGCATTTTCTACTGTTGGTAGAAGTATTCGAAGAGATACGCTTACCCAATTTCAGACCGATATTACCTTTGATTTGGATGTTGAATTAGATCAAATCGTGATTGAGAAAACCATTGTGCTCAATAATATTTATTACGATTTAGATAAAGCCGAAATACGTACAGATGCAGCTTTTATGCTTGATAGCTTAGTGCTGATTTTGGAAGATAATCCTGAGATTTATATTGAATTAGGCTCTCATACTGATGACAGGAATACGGATGTTTATAATTTAGATTTATCGCAGCGACGAGCCAAATCAGCAGTTGACTACTTGATTGGTCGCGGCATTCAGTCGAAAAGAGTTTTGGCCAAAGGTTACGGGGAGTCAAAATTAATTATTGAAAATGCGCAAATAGAAGCAGATCATCAGATTAATCGGCGTACCGAATTTAAAGTATTGAAATATGATTTTCAGGAGATTGAAGCAGAAGAGGAATCTGTAGATGAATATGAGCGATTCTTCGATAATGATCAGGATAATGAATAGCGATGATCCACCGATTCGTTGCACGGGTCTTATTTTATTTATATGACCTCACTCTTCGCTCATGTTAAATTTTACTTTTATAATACCTACAGTCGCGTTCTGGGATTACTTTTTGTTGCCAACAGTTTTGTGTTTGGAAATTGGGTGGCCAGAATACCGGATATAAAAGAAAGTCTATGGCTGACAGATGCGGCTTTGGGCATGGGACTCCTAGGAGCACCCTTGGGATCTATCTTGGTCATGCCTTTTACTGGTTGGCTTGTTTCTTTGATGGGTCTTGGGCGTTCCTTGTATCTTTTTTCTGCTCTTTTTCTTCTTTCTCCAGTAATGTTGGCCAACATAACCTCATTTAATAGCCTCTTGGCTTGCTTGATATATTTAGGGATTACTGAGGGCTTGATGGGGGTGGTTATCAATGCCGCTGCTAATGGAGTTGAAAAAAAATTAGAAAGGCCTATTATGTCTACTTGTCATGGGATGTGGAGTTTAGGTGCGATGATGGGAGCTGCAATGGGAAGTGTCATCGCAGGCTTGAATATTGCTCTGCGACCCCATTTATTAATGATTTCTCTGGCGGTACTGATCCCTCTATTATTGAGCCCTAAGATAATACAGATGTTTGACACATTGCCTAGCCCTGAGCAAAAGAAAGGATTCCAAAAGCCTAATATGGCACTTTTAGCCATTTCGTTAGCTGCTTTTAGTATTTTTTTAAACGAGGGAGCCATTGCAGACTGGAGTGCGGTTTACCTGCGTGAGACACTGAAAAGTGACCCTTATCTGGTAGGGATGGCTTATGCAGGTTACGCCATGTTCATGGCAATAGGCAGGTTTACGGGGGATATGCTTATTCCAAAGTTTGGTAAGAAAAACCTAGTCATAGGTGGGGGCCTTTTATCAGCCCTCAGTATGTCAGCCCTTTTGATCTTACACGATCCGTGGGCAGCCATTGTGGGATTTTCTCTAGTGGGGTTAGGGTTTTCATGTATTGTCCCCATTTTGTATTCTTCTGCAGCTAATGAACCAGGATACACGGCAGAATCGGCCATTGCGGTAGTATCAACCATAAGCTTTATAGGATTTTTTATAGGGCCTCCGATCATTGGTTTTATCTCAGAGCAGTATGGATTATCTCTAGCTTTGGTATTGGTTGTGGGACTGTCAATAATGATTAGCGCAATAGGTACCATGATTCAATTTAAGTAGCGATATTTGCAGTTTATAAAATATACCATGTCTGATAGGTACGCACAACGAGGAGTTTCAGCCGTCAAAGAAGATGTTCACAGGGCGATTGCACATATAGATAAGGGCCTTTTCCCTAAATCTTTTTGCAAAATAGTCCCTGATCTGCTAACAAAAAATGAGGATTACTGTGCCATAATGCACGCAGATGGGGCAGGGACTAAGTCTTCTCTGGCTTATATGTACTGGAAAGAAACAGGAGATATGTCTGTTTGGAAAGGAATTGCTCAAGATGCGGTGGTCATGAATACAGATGATCTGCTGTGCGTGGGCTGTACTGAAAATATTTTGTTATCAAGCACCATCGGTAGGAACAAAAATAAAATACCCGGGGAGGTAATTGCTGCAATAATAGAGGGGACAGAAGAAGTGCTAGAAATGTTGAGAAATCAAGGGATTGATATCATTTCAACAGGTGGTGAAACGGCCGATGTAGGAGACTTGGTTCGAACCCTTATTGTGGACAGTACCGTGACGGCAAGAATGCCCAGGAGTAAAGTTATTGATAACGGCCACATTGCCCCGGGCGATGTTATCGTAGGTCTTTCTGCTTTTGGTCAGGCGAGCTATGAGTCAGCCTATAATGGAGGCATGGGAAGCAATGGCCTTACCTCAGCGCGACATGATGTGTTTTCAAAGGTTTACCAATCAAAATATCCTGAAGCTTTTGATCCATCGGTACCGATGGATCTAATTTTCAGTGGATCCAAACGCCTCACAGATCCGGTAAAAAATACGAGTTTGGATGCAGGAAAACTGGTATTGTCTCCTACCCGTACGTATGCTCCCATCATTAAGGCCATTTTAACTGAGCACCATGATCAAATTCATGGAATGATCCATTGTAGTGGAGGTGGCCAAACCAAGATTTTGCATTTTGTTGACCAATTAAAAATCATTAAAAATAATCTTTTTGAAGTACCTCCTTTATTTTCCTTAATTCAAAACGAGAGTACTACGAGTTGGCGTGAAATGTATCAGGTGTTTAATATGGGTCATAGATTTGAGCTTTATGTTCCCGAAGAAGTAGTTGATGACCTTATTGAAATTTCAGAATCTTTCAATGTTCAGGCACAAGTGGTGGGACATGTAGAGGCAGCGCCTACCAAAGAGCTGCTTATACAAACGGCTATGGGCTCCTTCGAATACCATTAGCGTATCAATAAAAAGCATCTTCAAGATGGGTAATCGTTTCATCTGAGACCAAAATACTGATGATATCAAACCGGATGTCTTTTTTCCAATGGATTTGGTGAATATAAGCATCGGCAGTTTGGATAATATTTTTCTTTTGTCTTTTAGAAACAAAATCTTCAGGGTTTCCGTAACTATCATTTTTCCAATACTTCACTTCAATAAAAACCAATAGTTGGTTGGATGAGATCCCAATTAAATCTATTTCACCCCGCTTATAACGATAGTTTTCTTCTATAATTTTTATGCCTACAGATTCTAGATGTTCTTTGGCTAAGGCTTCCCCTAATTTTCCTTTAACTTTGTTTTCTAAAATGAAGATTCTTTATGGCGTATCCATTAAAATTTAAAACCATATATAAAGATAAGATTTGGGGTGGAAATAAGATTAAAAATCTCCTAAATAAAGATTACGGCGACTTGCCTAATTGCGGGGAGACTTGGGAGCTTTCTGCAGTACCTGGAGACATCTCTGTGGTTAGTAATGGTCTTTGGAGAGGTCAGGATTTTAAATCGCTATTAGTACAACACGGGGCTGCCATTATGGGGGTAAAATTATATGAGAAATTCGGTACAGACTTCCCTTTGTTGATCAAATTTATTGATGCAAATCAGGATCTTTCAATTCAAGTGCATCCAGATGATGCATTGGCCAAAAAACGGCATCAAGGCTTGGGTAAAACTGAAATGTGGTATGTGTTGCAAGCGGATCCAAAGGCCTCACTGATTACCGGTTTTAATCGACCAATGTCTCAAGGGGAGTATTTAAAGAAGTTTGAATCAGGAAATTTAATGGAAATTCTGAATCAAGAGCAAGTAGCCAAAGGGGATGTTTTTTTCTTACCTGCAGGTCGGATACATACCATTGGAAAAGGGTTGTTAATTGCTGAAATACAGCAAACCTCAGATATCACCTATCGAATTCATGATTTTGGCCGTACAGATGATCAAGGAAATGAGCGGGACTTACACATTGAAGAATCATTGGAAGCCATCGACTACACCTATCAATCAAATTATAAAACCAGCTATGATGAGGAATCCAATAAACGGGTCTCATTGGTTACATGTCCTTACTTTGTGACGAACAAACTGAGCTTAACCGATAAAAAAACATTAAAGGCACCTCAAATAGCAGGATTCAAAATATATATGTGTGTTGAGGGCTCAGCTAAAATAGTTAATGGTGATGAAGAGACTCTTTTAGTAAAAGGGGAAACGGTTTTGATACCTGCTATCTTATCAACTTATGAAATTAAAGCGGATGCTGAAGTTATACTTTTGGAAACCTATATCGCATAATGCAAAATAAAGTTGTAGAATTTCGGCATTTGGGATTACTTGATTATCAGAAGGCGCTTGATTATCAAGAAAAGCTATTCAAGAAGACCATAGATTTAAAAATTAAAAATAGAAATCAACCCCCAGACGCCCAAGAAATTACGCCCAACTATTTGCTTTTCTTGTATCATCCTCACGTTTATACATTAGGTAAAAGTGGGAAAGAGGATCATTTGCTATTAGATAAAGAGGGACTGCTTGAAAAGGAAGCGACCTATCACCGCATCAGCCGAGGAGGTGACATCACTTATCATGGGCCCGGTCAAATTGTAGGATATCCAATTCTAGATTTGGATAATTTTTTTACTGATATTCACAAATATCTTAGGTTTTTGGAGGAGGCGGTGATTCGAACTTTAGCCTCTTATGATATGGTAACTGGAAGAATTGAAGGATTGACGGGAGTTTGGTTGGATGTAAATGACCCTCAAAAAGCAAGAAAAATATGTGCCTTTGGCGTCAAGTCGAGTAGATGGGTAACCATGCATGGACTGGCTTTAAATGTAAATGTAGATCTTGAGTATTTCAAAAACATTATTCCTTGTGGTATTGATGATAAAGCGGTTACCTCAATGCATCAAGAACTAGGGAGACTTATAGCGCTGAATGAAGTCGAAGATAGATTGCGTCAACATATTTCAGAACTTTTTCAAATGCAATGGAAAGAGGATTCTCCTGCAATGGAATAGTTAATTAGGAGTCAATTAAGAACGATAGTTGATGATCTGATAGCATTATGTTTATCGAATCATTAATTTAACAAACTACACTCTTGTTTACTTCGAAACCCTTTTGACTAATTTTGTATCTTGATGAAAAAAGATATTCTTTATTTACCCGTAGAGCAAGTCGTTATGGCCATTGTGCCGTCAGATGGAAATGATTTATGGCAAGTTTATTTAATCAACAGGAATAAGAACAATTTAGAAACTATTTTAGTTACCTCTAAGGGGTACAATGGAGATCAAAAAACTTCATTATTGCGTCATGCCATTCCCCATTTAGAAGCGGGATCTTTGGCCTTAATTGAATCCATAAGTCCTGAGGTTTTTCATTTTATCAATGAATTTTGGATTAGTTTCTACATTGGGGCACAAATTTATGATAAGAAATATATCTATTTACCTTCGTCGATCAATGCTTCCCACCTAAGCTACATTGAAGAGCTCAAACTAAAAGGAGTATTGCATTTATGAATTCGGAATTAAAAAACTTATTGATCATTGATATTGAAACGGTGAGTGTATCCTCAAGTTTTGAGACACTACCTGAAAATTTGCGACATCATTGGGAAAGAAAAGCCCTTCAGTTGCGCAATGATGATGAAAAATCAGCGAGCGATTTGTATTTTGAAAAAGCAGGAATTTTTGCTGAATTTGGAAAAATCATTGTCATCGCCGTGGGGATATTTTATGAAGTTGAGGGGGAGGCTGCACTACGGGTTACTTCCTTTCAAGATCATGATGAGGCAAAATTGCTATATGTGTTTAAAGTATTTTTAGAGACAAAGTTCAATCAACAGTATTTAAAATTATGTGGCCATAATGGAAAAGAATTTGATTTTCCTTTTCTGTGTCGACGCATGATTGTCAACGAAGTATCCATTCCTCAAGCCTTAAATTTATCAGGAAAAAAGCCATGGGAAGTACAGCATATCGACACCATGGACCTCTGGAAGTTTGGGGACAAAAAAAATTATACGTCTTTAGATTTATTGACGTCCTTATTTAATATCGATTCGAGTAAATCAAATATTGATGGTTCTCAAGTCAATAAGGTATATTACAGTGATAATCAGGGTCTCATGGAGATTGTGAATTATTGTCAAGGAGATGTGATTGCCACAGCTCAAGTTTATTTAAAATTGAAAGGTTTGCCCGTGGTCAAGAAAGAGAATATTACGCGTGTTGATCAATAACATATGTCTAGAAAAAAGAAATCATCAAGTACTCATGGAAAAATTCCACGAGTCAAAATCAATATCAAGGAAGAGGTCAAATTACATTTTCAAAATAGACCCAATGAGTCGTTTAGTTTCAGTCAAGTAGTTAAACACTTGAGAATACGGGATGGAAAGTCAAAAGAGTTTGTAAAGGAATTGTTGTTTAAAATGGAATCCGAAGGGCACTTGCGACGTGGACCTGATGGGCGATGGATTACCGCCATAGAACCCACTTATTATGAGGGAACGGTTGATCATGTCAATCTCAAGTTTGCCTATATCATGGTGGCATCGCTTCCCGATGATGTTTGGGTAAAATCCAAAGACTTGAATTTTGCCATGCACGGGGATACCGTTACTATTCAGATTATGAGTGCAGCAAAGGCCAGTCAACGACCCGAGGGGCGTGTGATTTCTATAGTTAAGCGGGCTAAAAATGAATTTGTAGGGCGACTTGAAGTATCTCAGAAATTTGGTTTTGTGGTATTGGATAGTAGAAATATTTTTTTCGACGTGATGGTCTACCCACAAAAATTTAAAGAGGCTACTCATAACGATAAGGTTTTAGTAAAGATTGATAAATGGCCCAATAAGGAGAATAAAAGTCCCCTTGGAAGTATAACCCATGTCTTGGGTCAAGCAGGAGAAAACAATACCGAGATTCATGCGATTATGGCAGAATATGGTCTGCCTTTCGAATTTTCTAAAAAAGTAGAAGCAGCGGCAGCGCTCATTCCTGTAGCCATCTCAAAAGAGGAAATAAACAAGCGAAGAGATTTTAGAAAGGAGGTCACGTTCACTATTGACCCCCACGATGCCAAAGATTTTGATGACGCGTTATCTGTAAAAAAACTGGAGAATGGGCATGTTGAAGTAGGGATTCATATAGCGGATGTTTCTCATTATGTTACACCCGATTCGTTACTTGAAAAAGAAGCTTTTGAACGGGCGACTTCTGTTTATTTAGTGGATAGAACCATACCCATGTTACCGGAACAATTGTCCAATGGCTTGTGCTCATTGCGACCAAAAGAAGAAAAGTTGACCTTCTCGGCGGTTTTTGAAATCAATCATCAAGGAAAAGTATTTGATAAGTGGTTTGGAAGAACTGTCATCTATTCGGATCGAAGATTTGCTTATGAAGATGCCCAAGAAATTATTGAGGGTAATGCGGGAGATTATCAAGAGGAAATATTACTCCTCAATGACCTCGCTGGAAAAATCCGGGAGCAGCGTTTCGCCAATGGAGCAGTAAACTTTGAATCAGTAGAAGTAAAATTCAGATTGGATGTGAAAGGGAAGCCTTTGGAAGTGATACCCAAAGAGCGAAAAGAAGCTCACAAGATGATCGAAGAATTCATGCTCTTGGCCAATAGAGAGGTCGCTACTTTCATTTTTGATAAGAAAAAAGGGAAACAACCAGAGGACAGTCTTCCTTTTGTATACCGAGTTCATAATGACCCTGACCCAGAAAAATTAGATAATTTTTCAAAGTTTGCCAGTAGGTTTGGGCATCAACTTTTGACCCAAGGAAGGATCTCTAAAAATCTAAATAAATTATTGGCAGACATACAAGGTAAGCCAGAACAGCATATATTGGAGTCCATAGCCATCAGGTCCATGGCCAAAGCACGGTACACCACAGATCCTAAGGGTCATTTTGGCTTGGCCTTTGAGCATTACACCCATTTTACTTCCCCCATTCGCAGGTATCCCGATGTAATGGTTCATAGGTTGCTTTGGGATTATTTGGAAGGAAAAAACCCTCCCGAAAAAGAGGCCATCGAACAAAAATGCATGCACTCATCAGAACGAGAGAAAAGGGCTGCTGAGGCTGAAAGGGCATCCATAAAATTCAAGCAGGTTGAATTTATGTCCGGAATGTTAGGAGAAACTTTTGATGGAATTGTATCAGGAGTGACTGAGTGGGGCTTATTTGTAGAAATTAGTGCCACCAAATGTGAAGGAATGATTAGAATTGCAGATATAGATCACGATCAGTTTCAATACGATGAAAAGCAATATCGGATCGTCGGCAGACGGACTGGGGAAATAATTTCCTTGGGGGATGAAATTCATGTCAAGGTGGTAAAAACAGACATAGACCGAAGAACGATAGATTTGCTTTGGGTTGAAAAATAACCTATTTTGAAAGATTTGCTTGATCTTTTTTAGGATAGGGCCAATTTAGACCGGTGACGGTAGGGAGTAATAAATTTTTCAGCGCCCTTTTTAATCACAGATTTAGTACACATTAAATAAATGGAATCAATAATTACCTTACGAAAATCAATTGATACGCGCTTGGTTCAATTAGAGGTAAAGGCACAGCCTCGGAACCTTTATGAACCCATTGGCTACTTATTGGCTTTGGGTGGAAAAAGGTTTAGACCTTTGCTGGTTTTGTTGACTGCACAGCTGCGAGGGACGCAGAACCCAAAAGCATTAGATCCAGCCTTAGCGGTCGAAGTGTTTCATAATTTCACCTTGATGCATGATGATATTATGGATGCAGCACCGCTCCGTAGAGGTCAGCCCTCAGTTCATGAAAAGTGGAATCAAAATACCGCCATCTTAAGTGGCGATGCGATGTTCGTAAAAGCCTATCAACTCATCACTAAGATCGATCCCAGTTACTTATTATTGGCCATGGATCGATTTAATGAAACGGCTTTGGAAGTCTGCGAAGGTCAGCAATTGGATATGGATTTTGAGCAGATGGTCGATGTTTCTCAAGCAGATTATTTGAAGATGATTAGGTTGAAAACCGCGGTATTATTGGGTTTTAGTATGGAATTAGGAGGATTAATGGGCGGCTTTGGCCGTGAGGATCAAGAGCGACTCTATGAGGTGGGAGAAAACCTAGGGCTCGGCTTTCAGTTGATGGATGATTTGTTAGATGTTTATGGAGATCAACAAAAGATAGGTAAGCAGGTGGGGGGTGACATTATCGCCAATAAAAAAACATTTTTAATGATCAATGCTTTAGATCTTGCAGGAACCGATGCGCGTAGCCAATTGAATGGCTGGATCAGTATGAGGGATGCAGATCCTATGGAGAAAGTAGCCGGCGTCAAGAACATTTTTGATGACTTGGGGATCCCCCAGCTCGTAAAAATCAAAATGGACACTTATTTTGATGAGGCCTTTAGATTACTTAAAACCATTGATTGTGATAAAGAAGGCCTTGATGTTTTCAATAATTTTGCTAAAAGCTTGATTAAAAGAGAAGGTTAATAAACATAAAAGCAAATAATTACATGATGAGTTTAAATTTAATCATTATTGTGTTGACGGTATTGGTCAGTATTTATGCCCAGAACAATACGAATCTTTATGTCCAACTTATGATGAATCCACATGAGGTCATGAAGAGGCGCCAATATTGGAGACTCATTACTTCGGGTTTCGTCCACGACGGCTATTCACATTTGGGGTTTAATATGTTTACACTGTACTTTTTTGGTGGTGCTGTGGAGCAATATTTCGGTTATATTTTGGGATCAAATGCGACCGTTGTATTTGTTTTCTTCTATCTGTCTGCCCTTGTTGTTTCGGATCTGCCAGGATTTTTTAAAAATAAAAATAGGCCTGGATATAATACCTTAGGAGCCTCTGGAGCAGTTTCAGCTATGGTATTTGCGAGTATCATTTATGCCCCCTTGAACAAAATATGTCTTTTTGCAGTACTTTGTTTTCCTGGATTTATCTTGGGAGTTATTTTTCTCATTTATTCTTTTACCCAAGGGAAAAACTTATCTCAAAACATCAACCACGAAGCCCATTTGTATGGCGCCCTGTATGGAATTGCTTTCAGTATTTGGGTTTATCCTGAGTCAGCAGCCATATTCCTAGAAAAAATCTTAAGCTATAGCCCTTTTTAAGCATAAAAAAACCCTACCCAAAATGAATGAGTAGGGTCTTTAGATGAGTTTATTTTTAGGCTTCGATAGAAATCAGTTCGACTTCAAATACTAATACAGATCTAGGAGGAATGGGACCTGACCCTCTTTCTCCATAACCCAATTCGTAAGGAATGGTAAGTTCAATTTTACCTCCTACATTGATGAGTTGTACTCCTTCCGTCCATCCGGGGATGACACCACTTAAAGGGAAAGAGATAGGCTCACCGCGCTCGACAGAAGAGTCAAAAACAGTTCCATCTATCAATGTACCAGTATAATGTACCGTCACAGTACTTTCAGCGGTGGGAAACTCTCCCGTACCAGCCTGTAAAATTTTGTATTGAAGGCCACTGGCTGTAGTTTGGACACCTTCTTTAGTGGCATTTTCTTGAAGAAAAGCTACCCCTTCTTCTGCTAGGCTCTCTGTTTTTCTCTCATTGAAGGCCATATATACTTGTTGACATTGCTCCATAGTCAGTTGGCTGGTATCGCTTAGGGCTTCTCTAAATGCCGCGGTAACCATGGCTATATCGATATCTTCTAGCTGTGGCTTAATTTGTTCTGCCAATAGGGCACCAAAACTGTAGCTTAAGCTATCTTTAAACGTTGTAAGTTGGACTTGCGCAGATGTTGATTTATCTGAACAGTTTGAAAATAGTGCTACTATAGCTACTAAAATCGAGATTTTAATTTTTTGCATGATCATAAAATGAAATGCGAATATAATGAGTTTTAATTGAATTATTAAAAATGAGGTAAATATGAATCCTTTAAAAGGCTCAAAATTTATCTAAGCACTTCTTTTTAAAAGAAATTAATTGAGCATTAATATGGATTTCATTTAAGATTAAAAAGGGTCAATCTAAAAATCTGATTTAATTTGCACATCAAACGGAGCATTCATGGAGCAAAACAAAAAAGAGTCATTAAATTTTATTGAGCAGCTTATAGAGGTAGATTTGAAGGAGGGCAAAGTTCAAAAGGTATCTACGCGTTTTCCTCCTGAGCCCAATGGTTATTTACATATCGGTCACGCCAAATCGATTTGTTTAAATTTTGGAATTGCTCAAAAATATGGAGGTCAGTGCAATCTTAGATTTGACGATACAAATCCTGAAAAAGAAGAAACTGAATATGTGGATGCTATCAAAGAAGACATTAAATGGCTAGGTTTTGATTGGGGATCATCTGCCCATCATACTTCAGACTATTTTGAACAGCTATATCATTTCGCCGTTCGCTTGATTGAAAAAGGTGCTGCTTACGTTGACGAGTTAAGCGCGGTTCAATTCAATGAGCTTAAAGGATCACCGACTGAACCCGGAAAAGTAAGCCCCTTTAGAGATCGGCCGATCGTAGAAAGTCTTGAAATTTTTGAAGCCATGAAATCAGGGGCATTTCAAGAGGGAGAAAGAGTACTTCGGGCCAAAATTGATATGAGTAGCCCAAATATGCACATGAGGGATCCTATTTTATATCGAATTAAGTACATGGAGCACCATCGTACAGGATCAAAATGGTGTATTTATCCTACCTATGATTTTGCACATGGACAGTCGGACAGCATGGAGAAAATTACCCATTCGCTTTGTACTCTCGAGTTTGAGGTACATAGACCTTTATATGATTGGCTTATTCGGGAATTAGAGATTCATCCTTCGAAGCAAACAGAGTTCGCCCGATTAAATTTGAGTTATACGATTGTAAGCAAAAGAAGTCTTCGTGAATTGGTTGAAGGACATTATGTTGCAGGTTGGGACGACCCTAGGATGCCTACGATTTCGGGTATTCGAAGAAGGGGTTTTACTGCCAAATCGATCAGAAAATTCACAGATACCATTGGAGTGGCGAGAAGAGATGGCATTACCGATGTGGCCTTATTGGAACATTCGGTACGTGAAGATTTAAATAAGACAGCCCATCGCATCTTTGGAATCATGGATCCCGTTAAGTTGATTATTACCAATTGGCCAGAGGGTCATCAGGAGATCATGACGGCTGAAAACAATCCGGAGGACGAAAACTCAGGTACTCGTGAGATGCCATTCACTCGTGAACTCTTCATTGACCGGTCAGACTTTATGGAAGATCCCCCAAGTCCCCGAAAATGGTTCAGATTGGGCCCTGACCGTGAAGTCCGCCTTAAAAAGGGCTACATCATTAAATGTACAGGATTTAAAAATTCTGAAAAAGGGGAAGTCATTGAAATCTATGCTGAATACGATCCCAATACCAAGAGTGGCCAAGATACCAGTGGAAAAAAAGTAAAAGGAACCCTTGGTTGGGTATCAGCTCCACATGCGGTTTCGGCCGAAATACGGATGTATGATCGCTTATTTCTTACTGAAAATCTGAATAAGATTGATGATGACTTTAAAAATCATTTGAATCCAGATTCTTTGACCATCAATACGCAGGCGCTTTTGGAACCTTCTGTTCGGGATGCCCAAGTGGGCGATCAGTTTCAATTTGAACGGATAGGATATTTCAGGGTAGATGAAGACAGCCATTCAGAAAAGCTCATTTTCAATAGGACCCTCACCTTAAGAGACGGTTGGACCAAGAAAAACGATTAAAAAAGAGGGGTTTTATTTGAACGGTTCGTCAATGGTCCGAAGATGGGTTAATTTCATTTTCTAAACGTAAATACCATGAAAATAAAAATAGTTCTTTCGGTTATGCTGGTGTTGCAAAGTGTTTTGACCTTTGCTCAATCTTCCATTATCGGTTTTGAAGCCGATCAAGTGGGTCAACAAAAAGCTCTTGAAGCTGAATTTGATACAATGCTTTCAGCAGATAACCTAGATCAATGGATGAAATTAATGTCCGCAGAGCCCCATTATCTGGGAACGGCGTATGGAAGAAAAAATGCCGAATGGATGGTCAAGCAATTTAAATCATGGGGCTATGAAGCCAAAATAGAGACCTATCAGGTATTGTTCCCTTATCCAAAAGTACGTTTGCTTGAGTTGATAGCTCCTGAAAAATACAAGGCGAAATTGACTGCTGTTCCTGTCGCAGGCGATGCCTACACCGATCAAGGGGATGCCTTGTTGCCAAGTTATAATGCCTTTTCTACTGATGGCGATGTGACGGCGGAGCTCGTATTTGTTAATTACGGCATTCCGGCGGATTATGAGGAGTTAGAGAAAAGGGGGATAGATGTCAAAGGGAAAATTGTTATCGCTAAATACTATGGTTCTTGGAGAGGGATCAAACCCAAATTAGCGGCAGAGAAAGGTGCCATTGGATGCATCATTTACTCAGACCCTAAGGATGATGGGTTTTATGCAGGTGACGTATACCCCAAAGGGGCTTTTAAAAATGCTACGGGCGTACAAAGGGGATCCGTAATGGATATGCCACTGTATCCTGGTGATGTCTTGACCCCTGGTTATGGAGCCACTAAGAATGCCAAAAGACTCGATCGAAAGGATGCCCCTACCATTACAAAAATTCCGGTATTACCCATTTCATATGAAGATGCCCTGCCGTTGTTGGCCGCCCTTGAAGGGCAAGTGGCACCCCCCTCATGGCGAGGCGCGTTACCCATTACTTATCATATTGGACCTGGACCGGCTAAGGTTCATTTAAAGTTAACTTTTGATTGGCAGTTGAAGCCTGCTCATAATGTAATCGCTACTCTTAAGGGTACAGATTTTCCTGATCAATGGGTCATCAGAGGAAATCATCACGATGCTTGGGTTCATGGGGCTGCTGATCCTGTAAGTGGCATGGTCGCCTTGTTGGAGGAGGCTAGGGCAGTAGGAATGCTGGCAAAAGCAGGAAAAAAACCAAAAAGAACCCTTATCTATTGTGCATGGGATGCTGAAGAGCCAGGTTTGATTGGCTCTACCGAATGGGTGGAGGATCATCTCGAAGAGCTGCAACAAAAAACGGTAGCCTACATCAACACAGATGGGAATGGCCGCGGATTTTTAGGGGCAGGGGGATCCCATTCCTTGCAGGCGATGGTAAAAGAGGTAGCGGCGGATGTGATGGATCCCCAAAAAGGCGTATCCGTGGCAGAACGACTTGGGGCTAGAGATTTATTGAATGGGGGCGATGGTAATCCGGGTTTGTATGCCTTAGGATCCGGTTCTGACTATACGCCTTTTATTCAGCATGCAGGCATTGCAGCCTTGAATATTGGATTTGGAGGAGAAAATTCAGGAGGAGAATATCATACCATTTACGATACTTATGAGCATTACAAACGATTCAAAGATCCTGACTTGGCTTATGGCATTGCGTTGGCGAAAACAGCGGGACGCATAGTTTTGAGATTGGCCAATGCTGAAGTATTGCCTTTTGAGTTTGAGGCATGGCACACGACGGTAGAGGGTTACTTAACAGAAATTAATGCATTGACAAATACGATGCGTGGGGCAGTTGAGCAACACAATGTCTTCATCGATAAAAAAGTATTTTCTTTGACTGCAGATCCAAAAAAACCGTTCAATCAGCCCATTAAGAAAGCCATTGTACCTTATGTCGATTTTTCGCCTCTACACAATGCTCTGGCCAATCTGAAGGTCACAATAGATGCTCTTGAAGGCAAGTCACTCGTTTCCTTGACCTCCAAAGGTGCCCTTAATGACAAACTCATGCATGCTGAACAGGTTTTGACTTTTGCCTCAGGCCTACCCCGAAGGAGTTGGTACCGGCATCAGATTTATGCACCGGGCTTTTACACGGGATATGGCGTTAAAACGCTTCCAGGCGTAAGAGAGGCGATCGAACAAGAAAATTGGGAGGAATGCCAGTCCCAGGTCACTATTTTGGCAACGACACTTCAAAATTTTGATGCCCACTTGCAGAGCATATTGGTTCTGAATTAATGCCCATACATCGCGCCAAAACATCCACCCTCAAGCTTGGGGATATTGCCCTTATAGGTATCCCCTTTGATGATCATTCTTCTTTTCTCAAAGGGCCAGCCAAGGCTCCTCCATTGATCATCGAGGCCATTGAGAGTGACTCGGCCAATTATTTTACCGAGGACTTGATGGATTTAGCGGATCATTCGGATGTTTGTTGGTTGGGCAATGCCCCGCTCCAAGATTATTTTGATATTGAGTCCATCATTGCTGAGATTTTAAAGGGGGGGGCGATTCCTTTTTCGATAGGCGGTGATCATTCGATTACCTATCCGATTCTGCGGGCCATGTCAGCTTCTTACCCTAGTTTAAGTATTCTGCATTTTGATGCCCATGGGGATTTATATGATTCATTGGGAGGGAATCGGCATTCACATGCGAGCCCCTTTGCTCGAATTATGGAAGAGGGCTTGGCGCAAGCATTGACACAGGTAGGTATTCGGACCTTGAATGATCATCAACAAACGCAAGTCAGTAAGTTTGGTGTAAAGGTCATAGACATGAGAAATTGGTCACCGGACATAGATTTAAATTTATCGGGACCCGTTTATTTAAGTTTTGATATGGATGTACTCGATCCTGCCTTTGCGCCTGGAGTTTCTCATCATGAGCCCGGAGGCTTCACTACCCGAGAGGTATTGCGGATGATACAAAAACTTGATTTAAATATTGTGGGCCTTGACCTAGTTGAGTACAATCCTGATCGTGACCTCAATGGGGTTACCGCCATGACGGCGGCAAAAATTATTAAGGAGTTACTGGCAAAGCTGCTTTCATTTCAAAAGTAATTTTAATCTATTAAGTTTCATTTCTCAAAATAGTTAAAGGCGATTGCCGGACGATGGTGCGACTGTTGAGCAGGCCAATACATACGGTGAGGGCAGTGATCCCAAAAAAGAATCCCATGATTTCTAATAAGTCGGGCACATAGGTAAATTCAAAAATGAAATAACCCAATAGACTGGTAAAAACGACGGCTAAAAAGAGGCCTGCCAATGCTCCTAAGCCCCCCAAAAAGAAATATTCAGCCGCGATGATCTTCCATAATTGGGCCTTGGAGGCCCCCATAGTCCGAAGCAAAACATTTTCGCGCATGCGCTGAAATTTACTCAAGACAATGGCACTGATCATCACAATCAATCCCGTCCCGATACTAAATAGGGCCATGAATTGAATGACAAAAGCTACTTTTGACAGGAGATCTTCAAGGGTCTTCAAGATGAGTTCTAAGTCAATGATGGATACATTGGGATGTTGTCGTACAATGGCTTGCTGGAAGCGGGCAGAAACATCATTTTGATTAATTCGTGTGATGAGTACATAGAACTGGGGCGCTTGTTCTAAAACTCCAGTGGGAAATAAGACTAAAAAATTGGTTTGCACTCGACGCCAATCTACTTCACGAAAACTGCCTATATAGGTTTTTATCAATGCTCCTTGTACATTAAAAAGCAATTGATCACCAATGTTAAGGCCTAAGTTTTCGGCATATCCATCGGATATGGAAACAAATATAGAATCATCTGGATTTTTTAATTTTCCCTGCCATGTTCCTTGAGAGATCGTTTCTGAACTGATCAATGTGTCTCGATAGGTTACGCGATATTCTCGATTAAATGCCCATTTTGGAAGATCGACAGTGGAGTCGGCGTCGGCTTGATCACGCGTCTGATTATTGATTTCTAACAACCGCATGGTGACGACAGGAACTTCTTGCAGGACCGGAAGGTCATATTCTTCAGTCAAGGTCCGAATAGCTTCTTTTTGGTTGGTTTGAATGTCAAAAAGTATGGTATTGGGTCGTTCATTCTTACCACTGATAGATACGCGATCTACAAGTAATCCTTGCATGAAATATAACATCGCTAAAAACGCCGTACTCAAACCCAAAGTCGTCACCAAAATCACCGTTTGATTATTGGGTCGATAGAGGTTTGAAATGCCTTGACGCCATACAAACCCCATCTGCTTGGGCAGGAGTTTTTTAAGTAA
The DNA here is from genome assembly GCA_905182375.1 of Flammeovirgaceae bacterium UBA4465. Taxonomy (GTDB): domain Bacteria; phylum Bacteroidota; class Bacteroidia; order Cytophagales; family Cyclobacteriaceae; genus UBA4465. The sequence continues at coordinate 497,088 of CAJJBF010000009.1, read as the reverse complement.
CGCATTCAGGCCATGGGCAAGGGCGTACAACAAGGCCAACGCTGCCAAAAGAATGGATATATTGATCAAAGCATCCAACGCATCTTTAAGTTGCCAAAACATGATCAGATACAAGAAGATTAAAATACTCCCAATGATAGTGAAAAAGGGCAGATCTAATTTGAGTTTTAAAGATTCATATCCAAAACGAATGGCGGAGAGGGGACTTACTTTTCTCAATCCAATAAGTGACAGTAATCCAAAGAGAATAGAGGTAACCACACCAATAACCAACCCTGCGATAATCGCAGGCCAATAAATGGTTGGCTGAATATCAAAGGGAATAAATGATTTTGCGATTTTTGGCAAGTAAAGATGAATGACGACTCCCAAAAGGCAGCCAATAGATGCACCGATGAGGCCAAAAAAACCCACTTGAATTAAATAAATATTAATGGCTTCTTTGGCTTGCATACCCATGCAGCGCAAGACAGCTACAATTTGTACTTTACTTTTTATGTATACATAAATTGAGCTTGAAACACCCAAACACCCCAATAACAAGGCAGCAAATGCGATCAGTTCCAAAAATGAAGAAAGATCTCTAAAAGCCCTGCCCGTTTGTGCTTTTCTGTCTTCCACATTATCTACGTCATAACCCGCCTGCTCAAGAATATTTCTTGATTCTTCAAAAACATTGGTCGTATCTATATCAGGATGGAATTGAAAATAAGTGATGTAGTTGATGATACTTCCCTTCTGGATTAGACCCGTCTCATCTAAATACTTTAGGGGGATATACACTACTGGTGCAACCGATGAACCGACGTCACTTTGTCCAGGAATTTTCTGTATTTTTCCGACGATTTCAAAGCTGATGTTCCCGACCTTAATGGAATCACCCAATTGAACGCCAAATTGAAGCATCAATTTTTCATCTACTAAGGCTTTTTGCGCGATCCGAAAATCTTGTGCGGCCCTGCGGGGCTCTGTTTCTATGTCTCCATAATAAGGGTAGTTACCTTCTAAAGCGCGGATTTGTACCAAACGGGTGCCATCTGTACTGGGAAACCGAATCATTGAAGCAAAATAAACTTCATTAGATTCATCTTTGCTCAGTCGGGACATTTGGAAAAATAACGAATCAGGTAACTCAGCTTTACCACGAACAGAAACGTCTGCACCCAGCAAGTTTTTTGCTTGGCCGTCGATTTCATCCATGAGATTTTCTCTAAAAGAAGTGATGCCCACCAGCGCACCAATACCCAATGAAATAGAAGCGATAAATAGTAATAATTTACCACGACTTTTTCTACTATCTCTCCAGGCCATTTTCCAGGGCCAAGAGCGATCGTATCTAATTTTTTTTAATGGAGAATTTTTATGCACGGTTTAAAGCCTGTCTTAATGAATGATGGTTCCCCCTTTGATTTTGATAATTTGATGGGTCTTTTGAGCAAGCTCTAAGTCATGGGTGACGATGATCAATGTCGTTCCTTTTTCTTTGTTAATTTCAAAAAGTAAGGCCTCAATAGATTTTCCTGTTTCTTCATCTAGGTTCCCCGTGGGTTCATCGGCAAAAAGGATTTCAGGATTGTTTGAAAAGGCTCTGGCAATGGCGACACGTTGCTGTTCACCTCCAGATAGTTGCGAGGGGTAATGATTTTTACGGGCACCTAAACCGACTCTTTCGAGCAAGGCAATAGAGGGTTCCATGGTGTTTTTTACGCCTCGTAGCTCTAAGGGAACCTGGACATTTTCAAGGGCCGTTAAGGTAGGAATCAATTGAAAATTTTGGAAAACAAAACCAATATTTTGATTGCGAACTTGGGCCAATTCATCTTCATTAAGCTCACTGAGTGAGATGTGGTTCAAGATAATTTCTCCTTCTGTCATACGATCTAATCCGGCACAAAGGCCAAGTAACGTCGTTTTCCCGCTACCAGAGGGCCCAATAATGGCTACAGACTCACCTTTGAGGACAGAAAAATTAATATCCTTGAGTACTGTGAGAGCATTGGTTTTAGAGCCATATACTTTAGATAAGCTCTTAACTTTTAGAATTTCAGACATGTCCTACAATAATAAATCAGCGAGGCTTATATAAGAGGTTAAAAAAGGTTAAAGTTCCTTTTTTATTTTAAAAGGTCCTTTAGCAGATTCAGATCTTTAAATGCCCCCTTTTGAATATTAATGCTTTGACTTGTCTAATTTACAACTTAATCAAGACGAAATCATGAGATTTTTAATGGGTTTCCTAGTACTTTTATGGGTAGGTTGTCAGGGGCCAAAAAAAGAAAAATCGGCCCCTACTTTGCCGGAAAAAGGGGTCGCAGAATCCTTGCCCCCCTCTCAAAAAAAGGTCATTTTATTTTTTGGGAACAGTATTACCGCGGGTTATCAATTAGATATGAATCAGGCATTTCCGGCCATTATTCAGCAAAAAATAGATTCTTTGGGCTTAAGCTATCAGGTAATTAATGCCGGATTAAGTGGAGAGACCACTGCCAGTGGTAAGAATAGGATAGATTGGGTGCTGCGAACCGTACCCGATATTTTTATTTTGGAATTAGGGGCGAATGATGGTCTTAGGGGGCTCCCATTAAAAGAGACTCCCAAAAATCTACAAGTCATCATTGATAAAGTAAAATTGATTAACCCTGAGGTGAAAATCGTCATTACTGGAATGGAAGTTCCTCCAAATTTAGGGGAAGCCTATACCCGCCAGTTTCGTAATATTTTTTCAACACTTGCCAAAAATAATGCGGCAGTGCTGATCCCTTTTTTACTTGTGGATGTTGCAGGCCGGCCTAGTTTGAACTTACCTGACGGCATTCACCCTACTCCAGAAGGCCACCTTTTAATAGCTGAATTGGTCTGGGAAACGTTGTTGCCACTTTTAGAATTGAATTGATGATCATAGAACAGATCGAATATTTTTTTATTCAAGGCGCTAACTTTGTGTGGGGCTTGCCGCTGCTCATCCTTTTGTTGGGAGGAGGATTTTTCTTCATGATGTATTCAAGGTTGCTCCCTTTTAAATACCTAAGACATGCTTTGAAGGTGTTGACGGGAAAATATGATCAGGCCCATGATGTAGGAGAGATCAGTCATTTTCAGGCTTTGGCGAGTCATTTGGCGGCGACCATTGGTATGGGAAATATCAGTGGTGTAGCTGTGGCCATAGCGACAGGCGGCCCAGGGGCCATTTTTTGGATGTGGATCAGTGCTATTTTTGGTATGTCTACTAAATTTTTCACGTGTACTCTGGCGGTTATGTATCGGGGAAAAGACTCCAATGGAGATTTACAGGGGGGTCCCATGTACGTCATTAGCGAGGGAATGGGTGAAAAATGGCGTCCATTGGCCATATTTTTCTGTGTGGCAGGCTTTTTCGGTGCCACACCCATTTTTCAAGCCAATCAAATCATAGCTGCAGCCAATGAGATTGTATTTCAACCCGCTGGAATAGAAGCTTCTTTATCTGGAGACTTGGTTATGGGACTGGTTCTGACTCTTTTAACAGGCATCGTTATTTTTGGCGGGATACAGCGGATCGGTCTTTGGGCAGCACGTTTGGTGCCAGCGATGGTCATACTCTATTTAATCAGTGTAGGCTGCATCCTTTTTTTAAATGCATCAAATATTATTCCCTCCTTATTGTTAATCATAGAGGATGCCTTTTCAGCAAATGCTGTATTGGGGGGTGCGGTTGGGGCTATTATTTTGGCTGGGGCGCGCCGAGCGGCATTTTCTAATGAGGCAGGTATCGGTACGGCTCCGATGATGCACGGCGCTACCAAAACCGAAGAACCGATCAGGGAGGGACTTGTGGCCATGCTGGGGCCTGCCATCGACACCTTATTGGTGTGTACATTAACGGGTTTATGTATCCTAACGACCGGAGTTTGGGAATCTAGTGAATTAAGTGGGATTACCTTGACGGTAGAAGCTTTTCGGACAAGTCTCCCTTTGGTGGGCTCCTATATTTTGGCACTTTGTGTGTTGGTATTTGGATTTACAACTATTGTAGGATTGTCTTATTATGGCCGTAAATGCTTGTCTTTTATCATAGGGGCTAAATACGGATGGTATTTTAATTATTGGTATGTAGGAATCATTATTGTGGGTTCAGTAGCTACATTGGGTGCGGTCGTGAGTTTGGTTGATATGGCTTATGGCTTGATGGCCTTTCCCACCATGATTTCTGCGGTGATATTGGCACCTAAAGTGATGAAAGCGGCTAACATTTATTTCAAAAAGATTGAAAATTAGGTGCTATTTATGTTTTATTCTGTTTTTCGGATCTCAATCACAGGGATTGACTTGAGCATAGTTATTTAAAAAAGGATAACTCTATATATTTGCAGGGGCCATGAGGTTAAAAAATACATGAGAATAGTTATTGCAGGTGCTGGTGAACTTGGATTTCACTTAGCCAAATTACTCGCAATAGAAGAGCAAGACATTACACTCATTGATGAGGATGACAGTGTTTTGGATCAAGCGAGAAACCAATTTGATGTGGTCACTGTCGTGGGTAGTGCGACGTCCATTAGTGTTCTCACTGAAGCCAATATTTCTAAAACAGATTTATTGATTGCCGTTACTTCTGATCAAGAAACCAATATCGTTGCCGCCATCATTGGTAAAAAATTGGGTGCTAAGAGGACCATTGCTCGAATTTCCAATATTGAATTTTTAAAGAAAAAAGAGCTTCTCAACTTGAAAGATGTGGGTATTGATGAGCTCATTTCTCCAGAGTTATTGGCGGCGCGGGAGATCAAGAGATTGTTAAAAAAGACGGCATTAACAGATACTTTCGAATTTGATAAAGGCATTTTGTCTTTAGTGGGGATTACCATTGATGAGGAATCTCAATTCCTCAATAAAACTCTTACCGAAACGGCCTATATGGCTTCAAATCATGATTTTACCACGGTGGCTTTGCTCAGAGATAATGAGACGATTATTCCGCATGGTGAAAATAAATTCAAGAAAGATGACCATGCTTATTTTATTGCTGAGCCGACGGGGATTGATCAAATTTTACAACTTTCCGGTAAAGTTAAATCTGAGGTCAAACATTTAATGATTTTAGGAGGAAGTAAGATTGGCATCAATACGGCCCGGGAGCTGAAGAAAAAATATAAAATCAAGCTCATTGAAAAAGACAAAGAAAAATGTTTTCGCCTAGCAGAAGAACTCCCCGATACCATGATCATCAACGGAGATGGAAGGGATTTAAAATTACTAAAAGAGGAAGGTATTGATAGCATGGATGCGTTTATTGCTGTAACGGGTAATTCCGAAACCAATATCATTTCTTCATTGGTGGCCAAGGATGCCGGTGTTAAGAAAACCATAGCCTTGGTTGAAAACATTGATTATATTCATTTATCTCAAAGCATCGGCGTAGATACGATGATCAACAAAAAACTTATTGCCGCTAATTTTATTTTTAGGCACATACGAAAAGGAGAGGTAGTCAATATCACCAGTGTGCATGGAGTGGATGCAGAAGTACTCGAATTCGAAGTTAAAGAAGGGGCAAAGATTTTGCTTGATGAATTACGCAATTTAGATTTCCCACGGACAGCGGTAATCGGAGGGGTTATTAGAAAAAATAAGGGTTTTACGGTAAGAGGAAACTTTAATTTTGAGGCAGAGGATCGTGTCGTCGTACTATCTAAACCAGAGTGTATCCATGCAGTGGAACATTATTTTAAATAATTTTTGATGTTTAATTATAAATTAATCATTAAAATCATGAGCATTCTTATGGTGCTCAACGGTATTTTCATGTCGATTTGTCTGCCTTTCAGCTGGTATTTTGGAGGTGAAGATTTTAGAGCTCTATTAGGATCTGCATTGATTGCCATATCTTTAGGTACGGTCATGTGGCTATTGACACGTAATTCGATTAATAAAGAATTACGTAAACGTGAAGGGTATTTGGTGGTCACTATTGGCTGGTTGGTGATGTCTTTAATTGGAACATTGCCGTATATGCTGAGTGGGGAGATCACAAACTTCACAGATGCATTTTTTGAAACGTTATCCGGATTTTCTACAACCGGGGCCACGATTTTAGAAGATATTGAATCGGTCAGTAAAGGGATCTTGTTATGGAGAAGCATGAGTCAATGGATAGGTGGTATGGGAATCATTGTGCTTACTGTAGCGATATTGCCTATTTTGGGAATTGGCGGTATGCAGCTTTTTGTAGCAGAAGCCCCTGGGATTTCACCGGATAAATTTCAGCCTCGAATCAAAGAAACCGCTAAGAGATTATGGATTATTTATATAGGTTTCACGGGATTAGAAATGATTTTCCTGATGGTGGGAGATATGACTTTTTTTGATGCATTAAACCACAGTTTAACGACAATGGCTAGTGGAGGATTTTCAACGAAGAATAGCAGTATTGCCTATTATGATTCGGCGTATATAGATTTTATTATTGTGACGTTCATGTTTTTAGCGGGCACTAATTTTACCATGATTTACTTTGGTTTGCATGGTAAGATAAAAAAAGTCTTTCAGAATCAAGAATTCAGAACCTATGGTATTTTTTGTTTGGTTATCACGATATTTTGTACGCTAGGGATCTGGATGAATGGAAATGAAAATTTAATAGATTCGTTTAGATACAGTATTTTTCAGGTCGTTTCAATTATCACCACTACTGGATATATCACAAAGGATTATACGGCTTGGACACCTTTATTGACCATGCTTTTTTTCTTTCTCATGTTTGTGGGTGCTTCTGCAGGGTCAACGGCTGGGGGGATTAAAATAATCAGACATTTAATTTTAGTAAAGAATAGCTTTTTGGAATTTAACAGACAAATTCATCCATCAGCCATATTGCCTTTGCGGCTCAATGGGAGGACTGTAAATGGTGAAATTACTTTTCAAATTCTTGCTTTTGTCATGTTATATCTGACCATTTTTGCTTTAGGTTCCTTGGGAATGGCCTTGCTAGGCGTAGATTTGGTGACCGCTATGGGTGCGGCCGCATCCTGTCTAGGCAATGTAGGGCCTGGGATCGGATCCGTGGGGCCCGTTGCTAATTTTGCGCATATGCCTACCGTTGGAAAATGGATACTTTCTTTGTTGATGTTATTGGGTAGATTAGAGCTTTTTACCGTATTAATATTATTTACCCCATTTTTTTGGAGAAAAACATAGTTATGATTTTGTTGGAATATATAATTTGGAGTCCTGATCCCGTCATTTTTAAAATTCCCTTATCCTTTTTGGGTTTACCAGATCGTCCCATTGTGTGGTATGGTTTATTGTTTGCGATGGGATTTATTATCGGTCAACAAATTTCTTATAGAATTTTCAAGGCAGAGGGTCATTCTGAGAAGGATGTGGACACCTTGACTACGTTCATGGTTATTGCCACTATATTGGGTGCTAGACTGGGACATTGCCTATTTTATAATCCCAGTTATTATTTGTCAGATCCTATTGAGATTTTGAAAATTTGGGAGGGAGGTTTGGCCAGCCATGGGGGTGCGATTGGAATATTTGTGGCCCTTTGGTTATATGCTAATTATGACATCAGGTCGAAATGGATTTTGGTTATTCCCACAAGTTTTTCTGTAAAAAAGCGAAAAAAAGAAGGTCAAAGTTATTTATGGATTTTGGATAGGGTGGCCATTGTAGTGGCCATTACCGGAGCACTTATCCGAACCGGGAATTTCATGAATTCGGAAATGGAGGGTGTGAAAACAGGAACGGATTACGGCGTTGTGTATGCCAGGGCAACTGAGGGAGTATTGAATTTTGATGAAAATGTAATTGAAGAAGTAGTCTTTGAGGAGGAGGTCTATGATCCCGGAAATCCTGGATATTTACCTTTGAAAGCGGTTCTGAAATTGAAATCAGGTGTTCAAGCGGATGAAGCAATGAAACACTTTATAAATGGCCAATTGGCCTACAGTCTCAACAATTATCAAGAAGTGGTGGAACATGTTGATTTTACTTCGTCAAGAGGAGGCCTTGATTATCAAATCATTGATGAAGCGGGAGTTGAGCAGATAGAAATTAAAGCTACAGGGGTCCTTCGGCATACACCGCAGTTGTATGAAGCTCTGGCTTGTCTCATCATTGCCTTCATTTTATTGGCTCTATGGAATTACAAAAGAGCTACGTTAAATGACGGTTTAATTTTTAGTGTCTTTATGGTACTCCTTTGGGGGGACCGGTTCTTCAATGAATTTTTTAAAATGGATCAGGAAGCTTTTGAGGCGAGTTTACCTATCAATATGGGTCAAATTCTTAGTATACCTTTGATCTTAATAGGTCTGGTGGTATTTCTAAAGACTGTACAAAAGAGAGAAGAGGTTTGAGATTAATTATTTGGGAGAAGGGTTATGTCGGAATTGATAATACGAGAACGCTCTATCAAAGCGCCCTTTTCAAATTCAGTGATTAAGCTGGACAAAGGGATTTTTTTATTCAACGGCGCATAGTTGATATAATCTTGAACCAGCAGGCCATTCACTCTTCGCTTATTAATGGCAGATCTAAATCTAACGCCGCCGCCATCGGTAATATAATTATAGGCCAAATAATCAATTTCAAAAGTGTTTACATCGATCCAATAGAGATATTCATCTTCAAAATCCTCACCCCCATTTTCTATTTGAAAAGAGACTTTAATTTGATAATAGTTCTCACCTTTGATCTGTTTTATTCCCTGATCTATTTTTTTAACCGCGAGATCGTTTAACAGGTAGGGGAGTTGAAAAAAATAAAGCACAGAATTTATAGATCTACTGTATTTTTCGGCCCATTCTTTCTCGATTTCTATCGAGACGTCATTTTTTTTTCGAGAAAAATCGGTACTATTGATCAACATATCTTCTATGAGTGCAGAACCGTTTTTAAAAGATCTTGTATAAATGTATTCGGCATCGGATCGCCTTGCACTGTATTGCTTATCTCTGAATAAAAAAGACAAGGTGGCATTCTCGAAAAGATGTTGCCCATGTGCTATGATTGCTTGATCAATTACTTCTTGGCCTTTGTGTGTAGATGTTTTTTTTTGAGATGAGGAGGCCTTATTTTCGCAAGACCAAATGAAGAGCAATAAAACACCAAAAAAGCCCCAATTTTTTATGATTGGGGTAAGGCTTGGACTTAAGTTTGAAATGCAATTAAAAGAAAAGGATTTATATTTCATAGGAATGGAAAGTAGATGAATAAGCGTCACCTTAATAAATAGAGATCACATTATATTTTACATAGATGATAAAGTTAGGCTTATACTTTCGCTTATCGATAATGACTACCCTGATATTTTTGATAAGTTGTCAAGGCAATGATGATAGAATAGGGGCGATCATACCGGTGCCAGCCTCTTTTACCAATGTCCTCATTAAGTTACCGATCGCTGAGCTAGAAGAGGGGATTAATAAAATTTTGGGTCAACAATTATTCGATGGAGAGTTTGCTTTGAATAAAAAAAAAGACAGCTTATTTTTAAAAATTAAGCGCGAGGAACGTATTGATATTGAATATTATCAAGGGCGTCTTCATTTGGCTTTACCCTTAAATATTTCAGCGATTATCAAATCTCGTCTCTTGGGCGTGTCGATCAGTAATGCAGCAAAGCCTATCAAATTTCAAGCTAAAGCTGAACTTTCTTTGGAGTTAAATATTGATGAACGATGGGATCTAGAATTTGATTCAAGATGGGAGACGATTACATGGAATGAACCGCCTAATTTTAAAGTTTTGGGCTTGAAAATCGATTTGGCAGAACTGATAGAAAAAGAGATTCAAACACATAAAAGGCCCTTAGAAAAAATCATCAATGCCATTCTTCAAGACCAAATAAATTTAAGAGCAGGAGTAGAAAGGCTGTATCGATCGATACAAAAGCCATTGAAGGTATCAGCTACGCCACTGCCTTTTTATTTTACCAATGAGGCCATCAGTTTAAGGGGTAATTTTGTTAAGTTCGAAATTAACGATACCTTATTTTTCCAACTGGAGCATCAATCGATATTACGAATCAACGATGCGCAAAACAGCCATCAGTTGTTGGAAGTTTTACCACTGAGGACCAATCCCCTGTCTAGGCATGCACAGATCAGTTCTTTTGTTGAACTTCGGTTGTCCTTTTTGAAAATAGAGCAGACGATGGATTCGCTCTTGGTAGGGAAGGAGTTAAATTTGGAAGGGATTGCTGCAAAAGTAAATAGGGTGGAGATCAGCCCCCATGAGGGATTTTTGAAATGGAATTTAACGGTGGAGGGGGATATCAATGGAATTATTTCTTTGTTTGTAGTGCCGAGTATTGATGAAGATTTGGTGATGCGATTTTCAGCTTTTGACTATGAATTACCCAAAATGGAAGGATGGGCAAAGATTACAGACTTGGCAATGCATCGGGCCATTGAAAAATATGTAGTGAGTCAGTCAAGCTATGACATGAGTCCTTTTCTCTATTCGCTAGATGACTGCATTGCTCGTGGATTGAATAAATCAGTCTTATCGAAAAAAATAGCTCTGGATTTAGATTTGAATACATTCACCCTTTATTCGAAGGGGATGAATGAAGACGAGATCCAATTTATATTCCAGATCGAAGGAAGGGCAGCCCTCTCAATAAAGGATAAAGTATTTGTCCAGAGGGAGTAAGGATAAATCATTAGATTTTAAAGGTTAGTCCTTTTTATAGTCCCATTATTGAAATAAGTTTGTGGCTATTATTATTAAATGTTTTTCGGGATGTGGCGCAGTCCGGTTAGCGCACCACTTTAGGGTAGTGGGGGCCGCTGGTTCGAATCCAGTCATCCCGACCAAGAACAGGAGAAGCGGATAATACCTAAGGGTGATATCCGTTTTTTTATTTACCCATAGAGCTCTTTCGTTCCGAGATGATTATTTAAAATATCCAGAATCATTAGGCCCCATAATTGAATCAATAGCTGGGTCACCAATGAAGATGGTATCTGGAACCTAAGTCCTTTTTCGAAAAATTAAAGTCCTATTTGTAAAAGCCAATGTTACCTATCTCAATCAGGATACCTTGCATCTTTCTTAAAAGATTTTTAATAATTGTGGGAAAAGAATCAAGAGGCCTAGAAAGATAATTTGAATTACTACAAATGGTAGGATCCCTATGTAGAGTTGGTTGGTTTTTATTTCGGGAGGGGCGACGCCTTTGAGGTAGAAGAGGGCAAACCCAAAGGGAGGAGTTAAAAAAGAGGTTTGAAGGTTGATGGCCAATAATATACCTACCCACACCAAATCCACACCCATGCTGGCAAATATGGGGGCAACGATGGGAACGACAATGAATATGATCTCAATGAAGTCGATAAAAAATCCTGCAATAAAAACCATGATCATGACTAAAATCAAAAACCCATTAGGCCCCAAATTAGATTTAGAGATCATCTCTAAGAAAAGTTTGTCCCCCTCAAGCCCTCTAAAGACCAAAGAAAAGGCCGTGGCCCCAATCAGAATCATGAAAACCATAGAGGTGAGCATGAGCGTTTCTTTGGTAACTGCCCCAAGGATTTTTTTATTCAGTTTTCCTTTATAGGCTGTGAGAATTAAAGTACCCATCGCCCCAATTCCAGCCGCTTCTGTGGGAGAAGCGATACCTCCAATAATCGTTCCCAACACCAGTATGATCAATAGTAAGGGCAATAAAAAAGACTGAATAATCTCTTTTGAAAATCCTTTATTTCGAAAATGAGCAACTTCTTCGGGGGGCATGGCTGGTGCCTGATTTGGGTGTAGCTGGGCATAGATGATCACATAAATCATATACATACCAATCAGGCAAAAACCAGGTACGATGGCGGCAAGAAATAAAGCGCCTACCGAAACATTCAATACACTTGCCAGCAAGACCAACACTACAGAGGGTGGGATGATTTGTCCCAAAGTACCCGAAGCTGCGATCGTTCCCATGGCAAGGGTGGGTGCGTAGCCGCGTTTGAACATGGTAGGAAGGCTGATCAAGCCCATAGTGACGACCGTGGCACCTACGATTCCTGTAGACGCTGCAAGCAAAGCGCCTACGACGATCACAGATAACGCCAAACCTCCTTTAAATCTACCAAACAATAAGGCCATCGTCTCTAATAGTTTTTCAGCAATGCCCGATTTTTCCAACATCATACCCATGAAAACGAAGAGGGGAACCCCTAAGAGGACAAAATTCTGCATAGTACCAAAAATTCTTAAAGAGAGCAGGTAAAAAAAATCAACATCAAATATCCAAACGCCTACAATAACGGCTACACCTCCTAAAGTAAAGGCGACAGGGTAGCCTATAAGAATCAATATAAAAGCAACTATAAAAAAAATAATAGGCAGGTATTCGTACATTATTTCAACAATGTTTTTATCGAATTGAGAATGAGTACGACGCCTTGAAGCATCAATAAACCAAAACCTAGGGGAATGGCTGATTTAATTAAATATCGCGCGGGTAATCCGCCAGGATCTGGACTGGTTTCATTGAGTAAAAATGAACTTTGGACAAAATCGATACTTGTGATCAGAGTGACCCAACAAAAAGGGATCAAGAATATTAATGTGCCAATGAGATTGATCAGAGCCTTTTTTTTGGGGCCAAAGCGTTGATAAAAAAGGTCCACACGAACATGTTTATCTTGATCCAGTGTCCAGGCAGCACCCAACAGAAACATGAGGCCAAATAGATGCCATTCTATCTCAAAAGTTGCTGCAGAGGTGATACTAAAAACATAGCGAAAGAATACATCTGTAACGATGATAAATGTTAAAATGAGGGAGCTCCAAGAAATAGTTTTTCCAAGGAAACGAGTTAAATATTGGATCCCACCTATGATTGAATTCATACACGCTAATCTATCGAAAACTATAGCAATAAAAAATTATTCCATCTCTCCGTTTTCGACATAAAAAATCTTTTATTGTTTATAAAAGATAATTATTCCACAGCAAATGATAAAATTTAATTTCATTCACAAGTGATGCGCGCACAATTGGCCAAAGATTTTGATATTTATCCGATATCAGTGCACAGCGATCGAACATTCGAAGAGTCCAAATACCGAAATCTAAGACTTTTTTTAAATGCTTGATATAGATATAACCCACAGTAACTCCAGCCATAGGTGCCCATTCTCTTCCTGTATTGGCACCTATGGCTTGTTAAAAAGATAATCTGTGTTTTGTGGTTCTTTTTTGAAAGAATCAACCCCCATTATTATAAAAAATGGCCTCTTTTAATTGTGGACCTTACCTTTTAAAGATAGGAATGAGATTTAATTAATATCACGGACCACTTAAATTTATAAATCCGAGAAATTCTTGAAGAGCCTCATAATTTGATACTATTATTTGGATATTATATGTGAAGAAATAAGTAGTTGATTTCAGCGTATTTGAATGAGAAACATTCATACACTAAATTGCTGAAATTGTAAACAAATTTCTTTTAAAGCGTCGTTCTTTAAAATTTTTGAACAGTAATCGGATATTGATCGTTTATTAAAGGATTGTACAAATCAGATAAAGAATACTAAAACCGCAATAATTTTTGTTTTTTGTGGTAGAGTATGTATAAGGAGAAAATAGAAGGGAAATTTTTAATCAGTTTAATATCAATGAGCCGTATTGCGCTTTTAACACTTTTTTTTATGTCCTATTTGCTTACTTATGGGCAGGCTCAAGCTCAATATAAGATAGGAAATTTGGATCTGGATGGAAAGCTTAACGTTTGGTATGATAGTATAGTTGGCTTGGAGCGTACCTCTTTAATTGATGGTTCCTTTTATCCTTTTCGGACCAAAGCGCTCAAAACGCATGAATATTTTATTAAAAACAAATGGGATTTAGGAACGGTAATCTACAAAGGCCAAGTTTTTGAGGTTAATATGCTCTATAATGTTTTTCAAGATCTTTTGATTATTCAAAACACAACCAATGCAGAGACCATGGTCGAACCACTTAAATTATCCCAAAACCTGGTATCGAGATTTGAAATTAATTCAGCATTATTTGTTCGATTAGAGGGAGATGAAGCGCCAGCAAAAACGGGATTTTATCAATTATTATCAGATTATCCTCAGCTCAAAGTTTTTGTGAAAAGAATGAAAAGTCAAACTTTTGAAAACGGAGAGGAAGGGTTTCCCTCAGTAGCATTCTATGAGCTAGATTACTATTATTTAATGAGGGCCAACAGAAGTATCAGAATAAAAAATAAAAAAGCATTTTTTCAAATGTTTGACTCACATAAGGTAGAAATTAAAGAATACATAAGGGCAAATAATTTATTGATTAAGCCAGGTAATGATGTTGATATCATGATTTTAACTAAGTTTTGTTCGAAGAAAAATTGGGGATTGTGAGTGGGCGTTTATTAACTTGGATTATGTTGATTTCCTCCTACTGTTTTGCTCAAACAAGTGAAGTAGTTAATGGCAGTTACAACGGCACACCATTGAATGAAGTTCTAGTTGAAATAGAACATGAGCTAGACATAAAATTTAGATTTGATCAAAATTGGATTGATACAGTTTTGATCACTGTAGAGTTCAAGGAACTTTCTTTGGAATCAGCCTTAGATCTCCTTTTTTTAAATCATGATTTTAGTTATCTAATAAACAGCAACGAAATTATCCTTTCCTATAAAAAACCCATCCTTTCAACTTTTGCGATAAGCGGATTCTTTAATGATAAAATAGTATATGATCCGGTTGATAAGGGCCTGATTTTTGAAAAGGAAATAGGCAATGAGATCAATCAAGTTAATAAAGAAAGCGAAATCTTTGAGATTGGGTCAAGAAATAAATATGAAACTAGCAAAACGGTAACGATTGCGGGATACATCATTCGGAGTGATAATAAAAATCCTGTAGAAGGTGCTTTTGTATACTTACAAGAGCCATTCACAGGTACAACTACAGATAGTTCAGGTTTTTATGCGTTGAATGTGCCTTCAGGAGAGCACGTTTTATTAATCCAATCCATTGAGATGAAAAATACCTATCGTAATATAGTTGCCTTTTCTGAAGGGACAATGAATATTGAGATGGATGTGGACATCATAGCTTTAAATGAGGTGATGGTTATGTCAGATCGAGATAATAATATTCAACAGACCCAAATGGGGGTCACAAGGTTAGGGATTGAAGAGACTAAAAATTTGCCTACCCTTTTGGGTGAAAGGGACATCGTTAAGTCAGCGATAACAACTTCAGGAGTCCAAGCAGTTGGAGAGGGTGCCGCAGGGGTTAATATAAGAGGGGGCAAAGCAGATCAAAATCTTTTTACAATCGATGGAGCTACCGTATATAACACATCACATTTTTTTGGATTTTTTTCTATATTTAATTCAGAGGTTTTAGAGGGCATGGAACTTTTTAAGGGAGGGATTCCAGCTAAATATGGGGGGCGTCTTTCTTCTGTATTTGACATTACGACTAAAGAACCCAATAAAGAAAAGTATTCAGTCAAAGCCGGTCTAGGACCCATCACTTCGAGTCTTTTATTTGAAGGGCCTATTATAAAAGATAAAACATCGCTCATGTTGGGGGGAAGAGCAACTTATTCTGATTTTGTACTCAAACAAATAAGAAACTCTCCGCTGGGCAATCAAAATGCTGTTTTCCATGATTTGATGATTAAATTGGATCATAAAATAGATGAAAAAAATACACTTTCGGCTTCAAGTTATTACAGCTTTGATAGTTTTCAATTGAGTTCTGACTCATTGCTTGGCTATTCTGATTTCAGTTATACTAATTCAAACTTTTCTGTAAATTGGATGCGAAAATTCAACGATGACTTTGATGGATCCCTGAGGCTTACGGGTAGTCAATATCGCTATGATATTGGTTTTGGAAAATTATTTAGTTCAAATTAATTATGATATTTCCGAATGGGCAGGGACTGTAATTATTATTATATGAATGATAAAAATCATTTAAACTTTGGTACTAATACAAAAAAATATCAGATCAATCCGGGGATTCGAGAACCCTTGGGGGAACTATCTGATATTGGTTATGATAAGATTAATCCCGAACAAGCCCTAGAGTCAGCAATTTATTTTTCTAATCAATATGATCCTTCAAAAAGTCTTTCACTTTACGCAGGGTTAAGATATTCTTTATATACCCGGTTAGGTCCTTCAGAATCATATCAATATGCCCTTAATAAACCCTTAAACAAAGATTTTATTACTGATACGCTTTCATATGAAAAAGGGGCGTCAATGGCTACCTATCATGGTCCTGAATTGCGATTATCGGGTAGATTTTCTCTTCCAAATCTAAGTTCTTTGAAGATGAGCTATAATAGGTCTCGACAATATATTCACATGCTCATTAATTCTGCTTCATTAGCACCTACTGACATTTGGAGATTGTCGGGTAAATATTTGGTGCCCCAAATAGCGGATCAATTTTCAATTGGGTATTACAAAAACATCCTTGGAAATGATGTGCTAGAGTTTTCAGTTGAGGGCTATTACAAATTAATTAAGAATTTAGTGGATTTCAAAGTAGGTGCAGATTTGCAATTCAATAAAAATATTGAGACTGATTTGCTTCAAGGAGAGGGCAAATCTTATGGATTGGAGCTGTCCGCAAAAAAGTCTGATGGATGGTTTACAGGCTGGTTCAATTATACATGGTCACGAAGTTTTATCCGTTTAAATGGAAATTTTTCTGAGGAACGGGTCAATGGAGGGGCTTTTTTCGAGACTAATTATGATAAGCCACATTATTTAAATTTGGTAACTAATTATAAATTTACAAGAAGGTACAGTTTATCCTTAAACTTGATTTACTCAAGTGGAAGGCCGGTTACATATCCCATTGGGAAGTGGAAATTTAATAATGCTGAAAGCCTGCTCTATTCGAATAGAAATGCTTTTCGTATTCCTGATTATTTCAGAGTTGACATAGGATTTGATGTAGAAGGGACGCATAAAATAAAAAAATTGGGCCACTCGTTCTGGACCTTTTCGATTTATAATGTTTTGGGTAGGGATAATGTGTATTCGATTTTTTTTAAGACCGTTGATGGAGATGTTGAGGGCTATAAAATGACAGTATTTTCAAATCCAATTCCTACAATTACCTTCAATTTCAAAATATGAGGTTAGAGATTAAAAATAAAATTCATTTATTAATTTTAGTTATTGCCTTTTCTTGCATAGAACCCTATGAATATGAACTGATTCATGAAGTTGGCCCACCTTTGATAGTGGTAGATGGGTTATTAACCAATGAAGAAAAAACCCACAGTGTGAGGTTATCCTATACCTCTGGACTAGGAATCACAAATCTAACAACCATTAATGAGGCCACTGTAATCATTGAGACCAGTGACGGTGATGCGGTCACATTGACAGAAAGACATCCTGGAAATTATGTAACTTCTTCGACTTATCGAGGTATTGTGGGTCAAAGCTATAGATTGAGAATTAAGATAAAAAATGGCCATGAATATCTATCTTCTGAAGAAGTGTTAAATGAAGCACCTCCTATTGATACCTTATACGGAAGATATGTTCAATTACCCTCAGAGAAGAGTGCTGAATTATTAAATGGAGTCCAACTATTTATAGAAAGTGATTGGAGTGATTATGAAGTAAGTACGTTCAGATATGTCTGGGAAGAAACCTATGAATGGAGAGTTCCTTACCCCTCAGAATACGTTTATGTACCCAAGATAGGAGCAGCCATACAAAGAAAAATGACGGATTTACAAAGTGTGGAGGTATGCTTTAGAGGAGATACCAGTACTGCTTTATTATTAGGATCTGCCTTTTCTTTAAATAACTCCAAACTCACGGAATTCCCTATCCATTTCATTAATGAGAATGATCAGAATTTATCCTTTAAGACAGCAGTGAAGGTTAAGCAATATGCGTTGTCTAATGCTACTTATCAATATTATAAACGACTGAAGGAAAACAATGAATCTGGAGGCTCACTATTTGACAAACAAAAAGGTAATATTTCTGGAAATATAAAATCGTTAACAGATCCAAAAGAATTGGTGATGGGAAACTTTGACGTTTCAGGAGTATCCTCTAAAGTTTCATTTTTTGTAGATTAAACTTTTGTCTCTGATGGATTCAAAGTTAATTATGGACTAGACTATTGTGGTATTGATATTATTGGTATAGATTCTATTCCAGCATTAGCGCTTGAAGGTTATGTCACTGATGATAGAAATGCAAGAATGATAATATGGACTTATGATCCGGACTTACAACTATATTTTATGACATCGGAAAACTGTTCTGACTGTAGAATATTAGGTAAAATTGGAGTACCAGATTTTTGGGAATGAGAACTTTTAGAAACTATATAGTCCTTTCATTACTTTTTTTTCAATTATTTGCTTTCGGTCAAGGGAATATTCATGAAGAAGTATTACTGGTAACCAATAAAAATCAATTTTTGACTGGGGAGAATATATATTTTCAAGGGTTTATTACCAGTTCTAAAACAGGAAAGCTATCAAGCTTGAGTTCTTTACTTTACATTGAACTACTGGATGAGAATCAAAATCCTATATACCAGACCAAGATAGCCTTAGAGCGCGGATTGATAGTAGGAGATTTATTTATTTCTACTTTGATTAAGTCTGGAAATTATGATTTAGTTGCGTATACACGATGGATGAAAAATAGGAAAGACTTTTGTCGAGTTCCGATTAGCATTTATAACCCTTTTGAAATTTATACTCCGCCAATTATCACAAATTGGCAAATGAGATTTTATGCTGAGGGAGGAAAATTAGTTAAAGGAGTGAGTAATAAAGTAGTTGTTCGTTATTCAGATCATCAGGAACAAGGAGTCTCGTTTAAAGGGAAATTAGTGGATGACCTAGGTGAGAAACAAGCCGATATTAATTCAGTAGATGGGCTGGCTCAATTTTCTTTTACTCCTGAGAAGGGGAGAAGTTATCAAATGATTTATACTGAAGGGGCTGTCTTTAAATTTTTAGACCTCCCCGAGGCTTGTGAAAATTGTAGTACGATTTCGATGCAAGAAATGCCGAACTCATATACTTTTCAACTCATAGATAGCCATGCCAAGAGTCAATTAAATATAACATCGTTCAGAGTACGTGATCGCCACAATATATATATTGAAAAGAGTAATAAGCTCCGAGAGCCAATCAAAATAGGAAAAGTCAGTTTACCAAACAAATTATTGAGGGCTGAGATCTTAGATAACCAAGGGGCGATAATGGCTGAAAGATTATTTTATAACGGGGGACTTTCTGACCTTTCTGAGCAACAGCTCGTATCGGTGCCTAGGGGCTATATTGAATTTTCTGTTTTAGATTCAAATTTGAGTGTCAGTACGATGATGGTGAATAAAAAATCAGAGCAACCGAGGTCATTACGACTCAATCAAATTAATAGTAAGCTAATATCTCCACCCCTTCAGGCCAAGTGGACAAAATATAACGATATTAATGCATGGTTAATGTTTTCAGAGGTCGATTGGCCCAAAATCACCACATTAAAGTCTTTTGATTACCTACCTGAATATAGAAATGACTTACTGCAGGGGTTTATTAAAGCGAATGGAGATCAGTCAGTTGAAAATCAAATTATTACATTCTCAGTGCCAGGTAAAGAAGAAAGCTTAAGTTTAGCTAAGTCAGACAGTGCAGGGAGATTCTTATTGAATATTGAATATATTGATGGGGACCGAAAGGCTTATATAAGCGTACTTAATGATGATGCTAATCTATTTGAGATCAAAATAGAGGATGAGTTTTATAAGGAATATCCGAAATTAAAGAGTTGGCCTTTGTATTATGATTCGCTCTTGGTTAAGGAAATTGTGGCCAATAGTATACACTTACAAGTTGAAAATGCTTACCATCATTTAAAAAATGACCGGGTATTAACTTCGAAAAAAAAAGAAAAGAAAGAAATTAATTTTCGAATCTTTAATGTTGATGATTACACACGATTCCCAACCGTCAGAGATTCTTTTATTGAATATATTCCCGAGATTGGAATCAGTAAATCCGATAATGATTATGATTTTGAAATTCGCTGGCCAGAATCATTAAAAGGCTACAGACCTACAGGGATCTATTTGGTACTCTTTGATGGGGTGGTGGCAAGTCCTCAAGAAGTACTGTCCTACTCCCCGTTTAATATAAAAACGATAAAAATTCTTTCAGAACGCTATTATATAGGCCCAGCCAAGCTTGATGGGTTGATTTTTTTTACGACCATGGATGAGGATTTATATGGATTTGAGCCTCATGGATTGAATTATATTTACAAAGGGATGGAAAGGCAAAAACAATATTATACTCCTAATCATAATGATCCTCGAGAGATAAGGATACCCGATCGGAGAACCATGCTTTTATTTAAGACAAAAAATCATCCAGATTTGAATACTAAATACGAATTATTTACTTCAGATATCTCTGGTGAATATGATGTAATGTTAATGGGCCTCTCAGCTTCCGGGGAATTGATTCAGGAGATCCGCACCTTAGTGGTAGAATAATGGGCTATTACCCCTAACTTCGCATTATGAAGCAAGACGTTCGTAAGTTGACATTCGATAAATTGAAAGATTACGTATCGGAAACTGGATTACCTCCGTTTCGTGCAAAACAAATTTGGGAATGGATATGGGTTAAGTCGGCACATACTTTTGATGAAATGTCCAATCTCTCCCTATTGATGCGCGCACAATTGGCCAAAGATTTTGATATTTTACCGATCTCAGTGCAGACCGATCAAAAATCGAATGATGGAACTATAAAATTGGCTTTTTCACTTCATGATAAAGCTCTAGTGGAGGGAGTTTTGATTCCAGTAGATGATCGAATGACGGCCTGCGTTTCCTCTCAAGTAGGGTGTTCGTTGAGTTGTAAGTTTTGCGCCACGGGTTATATGGACCGCAAGCGAAATTTAGATCCAGCAGAGATTTATGATCAAGTGGTTGAAATAGAAAAGCAAGCCAAAAGGCATTTTGATACACCCCTAAGCAATATTGTTTTTATGGGGATGGGAGAGCCTTTACTCAATTACAAGAACGTATTACGGAGCATTGAGCGGATTACTGCCACAGATGGACTCAATATGTCGCCCAAGCGCATCACGGTATCCACTGCAGGTATTGCCAAGATGATCATCAAGCTGGCTGACGATCAAGTCAAATTCAACTTGGCCTTGTCTCTGCACGCGGCCAATGACGTAAAAAGGAATCAAATCATGCCTATCAATGAAACCAATACATTGAAAGTGTTGAAGGAAGCATTGCTTTATTTTTATCAAAAAACAGGAAATCAAATTACTTTTGAATACATCGTTTTTGATAATTTTAATGACGGTCTCGAGGATGCAGAGGAGTTATGGCATTTTGCTAAATCAATACCCTCCAAAATCAACATTATTGAATACAATCCGATCGCTGAGGCCCAATATCAAAATACAACAGCTGACAAGTTGGAGCAATTTGCAGAATTTTTGAAATCCAAGAAACTCATCGTCAATATACGAAGGAGTCGAGGTAAAGATATTGATGCGGCCTGTGGACAGTTGGCCAATAAAAATTAAGTTTATTTTTTACTGGCGTTAAAAAGTTTCTGTTTTTCTTCTTTGGTCAGACTCTCATATCCTTTTTGTGAAATCTTATCCAAAATGGCATCTATTTCATCTTGTTCGGAAGTATGGGTGGACAGGGGCGATGTAGCGTGGCTTGCTTCAGTAGCTGCTTTCGCCTTTTTTCTGGGCTTGCTTCTGTGGGTGACCTTAATTTTTGAGGATTGTCTAAAAAAGCTTTTGAAAAAATCAATAATTTGAAGGATCCAACCACCGAGATCCTGGCCTTTTTGTATTTGCTTGATGTAGACATAACCCATAGCAGCCCCCGCTAAATGTGCCCATTCGCCTCCCGCATTCGCACCTACGGTCTGTGAAAAAGAAAGAATGATATAAAAAAAAGCAATATATTTAATCTTTACGGGTCCAATCAAAAGCAAGTGGAATGTATAATTAGGCAGTAAAGTGGCTGCCGCGGTAATGATGGCATACACTCCAGCTGAAGCGCCAAGCATTCTGGAAATTTGCTGGCTTTCATAAAAGGGGAGCGTGTTGTAAATAATCAGATAAAGTAGTCCACCAGCAAGACCGCCGAGCACATAAAGTGAAATTACTTTGTCGCTGCCTAAATATTCTACTATGAGTTTCCCAAACCAATAGAGGACCAACATGTTAAATAAAATATGAAATAAGTCAGCATGTAAAAAAAAGTAGGTGATGATAGACCATGGCTGAAATAAAAATGAACTGAGATCCGAGGGAAGCATCAATAACTCCTCTATAGACCTATAGATTTCTGCTCCACCACTCACTTTAAGAAAGATGCTCAAGGTCAGCATTATCAAGAAAACAATAACATTGATGATTATGATCTGCGCAATGGCGTTGTTGGGCTTGTTCCAAGCATTTTTGAATTCATCAAGCAGATTTTCACTTGCATTCATAATCAGTAAGGTTTAATCGTTTTGTTATTGAGTCCAAATCCGAATAAGGATGAAGGCGATCAGCATGCCGCTTAAATGCGCCAGATGCGCCACATTATCCCCCTCCGAACGATTTAATTCGGAGTAAAGTTCTATAGCCCCGTAAATAAAAACCAAATATTTGGCCCGAATGGGAATAGGTGGAAATAAAAGCATGAGCTGCAAGTTAGGGAATAGCATGGCAAAAGCCATCAATATGCCATAAACTGCCCCTGAGGCACCGACCATTGGAATATTCGTTTTGAGATTAAATATCTGTGTGACGGCACTCATCGTTTGTTTTATGTAATCTGGATCTTGTGGATTCTCATAATACCCATCTGAGAGCTCGGCCAACCCTTGCAAATTGAATCGACGTGACTTGTGTTCAGAAATGAATAAGCTAAAGTCATCGGGATTTGGATTAGAGAGATAGGTTTCCGTATCTGCTTTCAATTGATATTGCTCCATAAAATTAGCACCGCCAAAAAGCATACCCGCTCCAATACCACAGGCCAAATAGAAGATGAGGAATTTTTTTTGTCCGAAGGTTTGCTCTAACAAGGGCCCAAAAACAAAGACGGCAAACATATTTCCCAATAGATGGCTGAAGTTGGCATGAATCCACATATATGTGATGAACTGATGTAGCGCGAATTGATCAGAAAAAACCACACGCAATCCCAACCAAGAGGATAAGGGCAAATTCAATAAAGATTGCAAAACAAAGATCCCCACATTCGCAATTAAAATGTACTTGACCGTAGGGGTTAATCTTCCAAACATATTTATTAATTGAAAAGTGAAATCATTTTATCTAAACTCAAAACTACAAAAGTTGCCTGACCATCCGGCGTATAATTGGGTTGTTTGCAGGCAAATAATAAGTCAAATATTTTTGAAATTTCTTCATCGGCCAATTTTTCACTGATTTTTATGGCCGTACGTTTTGCCATAGAACGTGCTAAATTTTCGGTTTTATTGAGCGCAATTTCCGTTTGATTCATCTTAAATTGTTCTATCAAATCTTCAAAAAGGTCTTTTTCAGACAGTTTACCAATTTCTGGAGGTACGCCATTGATGACGATACAGTTTTTACCAAATGGTTCAAATTCAAAACCGAGCATTTGAATTTCATTCTTTAGCGATAGGACCAAATCAAAATCTGCAGGATTGAGAGAAAGTTGACTAGGAAATAAGCAGGACTGTGAAACACCTTGATTTTGACGATAATGTTCAAGATATCGTTCATAAAGAATCCTCTCATGTGCCGCTCTTTGATCAATTAGTACCATACCGCTCTTTACTTGACGCAAGAGGAAGCGGTTATGTATACACAGGGTTTGAGGATTGGGCGAACTATTTTGATGACCCGAATGAGGATCACTGTTTAGTAGCATCCGATCTTGCTGTTGAAGTTCATGTTTCGCTTGTTCCCTACTGATTAGTTCTTCATCATGTGCATTCTCGTACAATAATTCCCAATTTTTTGATGAACTATTGGAGTTTGGGATATTTTTGAATTGCGTATATTTTTTATCTGATTCAGATACCTGATCAGCCCCCTTTGGTGGAGAAAATAAGGCAAAATTAACGTCTATATCGAAGTCTATAGAGGGCGCTACATTTGAAGTGGCCAAAGCTTGGCGTACGGCGGCCACAATTACGCCATACAGTAAACGATCATCGGTGAATTTAACCTCTGTTTTGGTAGGGTGAACATTTACATCGACGTCTTTGGGATCAATTTCGATAAACAATACATAAAAGGGATGAGCCTCTGGTTTTAAAAGCCCTTCAAAAGCTTTTAAAACGGCATGATTGAGATAATGATTTTTGATGAAACGATGGTTTACAAAAAAGAATTGTTCCCCTCTGGTTTTTTTTGCAAACGCGGGCTTACCTACATAGCCCGTGATCTTAACCGTAGGCGTTTCTTCTTGGCAAGGGATGAGTTGCTGCTGATAATTTTTTCCGAAAATTTGGACAATACGTTTGCTGAGTTTACCGGGCTCTAAGTTGTAAACTTCCCCATTGTTGTGGTGTAATGAGAATTTAATACCTGCATGAGCGATTGAAATCCTTTGAAATTCATCATGAATGTGTCGAAATTCTACTGGATTACTTTTTAAAAAGTTTCTACGTGCAGGAAGGTTGAAGAAAAGATTTTTAATGGACAAGCTCGTCCCATTCTGCATGGCTATGGGTTCTTGTTTGCGGAGGTCACTGGCTTCAACCTTGACCAAAAGACCTAACTCAAGATCATCTGTTTTTGTTTTTAATTCGACTTGTGCGACCGCTGCAATAGAGGCGAGTGCCTCGCCTCTAAAACCCATTGATTTTAGTCTAAATAAATCTTTGGCATCTTTCAATTTGGAAGTCGCATGTCTCTCAAAGCACATGATGGCATCTTTTTCAGACATTCCCCTGCCGTCGTCCACCACTTGAATAAGGGTTTTTCCGGCTTCCTGTATGTATACCTTAATTTCGTTAGCACCAGCATCGATACTGTTTTCGAGCAGTTCTTTTACGGCCGAGGCAGGTCTTTGAACGACTTCTCCAGCGGCAATTTGATTGGCAATATGATCAGGCAGTACATGGACGATGTCTGGCATTAGTGTTTAGTTGCTTTTTTTTTGAATTTCAAAAATAGGTAGATGGGAATAATAAGCCAAAGGAGGTGTAAAACAGGGTTTCCAAAATAAAGCCAACTCAAAAAAGCCAATCCCAAACCGACGGCAATGATGATTTGTAGTCCAGAAGTATTCGGCCCAGGACTGGACCGTCTATCGAAGGTGATCTTATGAGCCCTTACCCCAAAATTTTCTTCTCCAGACAGCTCTCTTTTAATCATTTCGGTGCGCTCCAGTATTTCCTCTTTGATGGGATCATAGTATCTCGGAGTAATGGTAAACTTTTTATGACCAGGCAATTTAACGAAAGAGGGTAACTTCATTTTGAGTTAACTATTTATGGTTGTTTTTTAACTGGGTCTCAACTTGGGCAGGAGACAAAAATGACATTTTAAAGCCACTTTACTTTCGTAAGTAGGAAGATAAAATAATCCTCCAAGTACCTACCCATTAACCTTTTATTTCTATAAATTTATTGAAATATTTTGAAGGTCGTTTCCAAAAACTTTAAGTTACTGCAAAATTGAAATATTTAGATAAAATAATGAGACAAAATATAGATTTTTAAGATTGTTTATATTTAGATGCTATCTTGCACTTGTGATCGATGTATCCATCTTTCAAATCCAAAAATAATTTAGGTAATTTTAGTTAATCTCTATCTCCTAAGCAGGGAAATGAGGACAAAACAAATAAAACCTTAAGCATTACTAAAGATAAATTTACAGAAATGAAAATTGGAATTGTTTGCTACCCCACTTACGGCGGGAGTGGGGTGATGGCTACGGAGTTAGGAATGGGACTTGCCAAAAAAGGGCATCAGATTCATTTCATCACCTATGCACAGCCCACGAGATTGGACTTTTTGAGTGAAAATCTTTTCTATCATGAGGTATCTGTCAAAGATTATCCTTTATTTGACTATCCCCCTTATGAGATCGCCTTGGCGGCAAGAATGGTGGATGTGGTTGAATATGAAAAATTAGATTTGCTACACGTCCATTATGCCATCCCTCATGCATCAGCGGCAATTTTAGCAAAGCAAATATTGGCGACCAAAGGGATTACTATTCCCATAATAACCACCTTACATGGGACAGATATCACCTTGGTGGGTAAAGAGGCGACCTATGCTTCAGTGGTGACTTATGCCATTAATCAATCAGATGTTGTTACGGCAGTTTCAAATTCTCTTAAAAGGGATACTCATTCTCTTTTTGATATTCAAAAAGAGATAAAAGTAATACCTAATTTTGTGGATATTGATAAGTTTAAAAAGCAGCACAAAGATCATTTTAAAAAGGCGATATGTCCCAATGGAGAAAAACTTATAGTACATGTTTCTAACTTTAGAAAAGTGAAGCGGGTGCAAGACGTGATCACTGTCTTTTGTAAGGTAAGTCAACAGATACCGGTGAAGTTGTTGTTGGTGGGTGACGGTCCCGAGAGATCTGAAATGGAAAAAATGACCCGTGAGACGTGTAGTATTCAAGACGTACGTTTTCTCGGTAAAATGTCCAACGTCGAAGAAATTCTATCTGTTTGCGATGTATTTATCATGACTTCTGAAAAAGAAAGTTTTGGTTTGGCTGCCCTCGAAGCGATGGCCTGCCAAGTACCCTTGATCAGCACGAATGTTGGAGGACTGACCGAATTGAACGAAGATGGAGTTACCGGGTACACGTGTGATGTGGGGGATATTGAGGATATGGTGGAAAAAACCTTACATGTGCTGCATGAGGATTACCTGCCAAAATTCAAAGCAGAGGCTTATAAAAAAGCATTATCATTTGAATTATCTCAGATCATGCCCATGTACGAGGAGGCCTATGAAGCCGCTTGCATCACGCAATAAAATTTTAATCTTTTATGTAAAATGAAATCTTTTTAGGTAAAAGAATGTTTTTTAAATGCAAACAAGTCAATCATGATTGGATACCGATTCACCGAATATATTCCCGAAAGAGTAGCTGAAAAAGGCTCATTTGAAAGCCTGCGGGATATTTTTTTGCAATTGATGGTCATTACCGGAGGGGATGTCTCAGAAACGATCCATTGGTTGACTAATTTGGACCAAGAACATAATTTAATGCCTGAAGATTATGGCATGGGAAATTTTGTGGATGATTTAAAAGATCAAGGCTACATTAAAGAGGGTAGTGAGGAGGGAACGTTTGAGGTTACCGCCAAATCAGAACAAAAAATTAGAAAAAATGCGCTAGAAGAAATTTTCGGGAAACTCAAAAAAGGCTCTAAGGGAGATCATAAAACACCTTATTTCGGTCAAGGAGATGAGACCACTACGGATTTTAGGGAATTTCAGTTTGGAGATTCGTTGGATCAAATTGCTTTGACCGAAAGTTTGAAAAACGCACAGATCAACAACGGTACCGAAGACTTTAGATTGACCGAAAGAGATTTAGAGATTCAAGATAAGGATTTCAAAGCACAGACGTCAACGGTTTTAATGATCGACATTAGTCATTCCATGATTTTATATGGAGAGGATCGGATCACACCAGCAAAAAAGGTAGCCATGGCTTTGGCGGAGTTAATTACTCAAAAATACCCCAAAGATACCCTTGACATTATTGTATTCGGTAACGATGCGTGGCAAATTGAGATCAAAGATTTACCCTTTTTGCAAGTAGGCCCCTATCATACCAATACCATTGCGGGACTGGAATTAGCGATAGATATTCTGAAACGCAAAAAAAATAAAAATAAGCAAATTTTCATGATTACGGATGGCAAACCAACCTGTATGAAGGTCGGCATCAAATACTATAAAAACAGTTTTGGCTTAGATCCCAAAATAATGAATAAAACCTTTAATTTGGCCGCGCAATGCAGAAGAAGCCACGTACCCATTACCACCTTTATGATTGCCTCAGACCCCTATTTGAAGCAGTTTGTGCAAGAGTTTACCCAAATCAATAACGGCAATGCTTACTATAGCAGTCTGCAAGGCTTGGGCCATCTTATTTTTGAAGATTATAAAAATAACCGAAGAAAAAATCTCTAATTCATATGACATATTACGATTTACCAGAAAAAAATTTATTAGCGATCAAAACACTAAAAGAGCTGAAGGTCGTCAGGGTATACGCTCCGATCGGTATTAAGGATGAATTAAGAAAAAATTTATTACGTTCTTTCCAGGAAGGTAAATCAGTTTTTGAGGGCATTTGGGGCTATGAGCATACGGTAATTCCAGATATTGAAAGGGCTATTTTGGCAAGGCATAATATCAATTTTCTTGGACTTCGAGGACAGGCCAAAACCCGAATTGCTCGGATGATGGTACTTCTGCTTGATGAATGGATTCCTGTGGTACAAGGCTCGGAACTCAATGATGATCCGCTCAGACCGATTTCTAATTACGCTTTGGCTATGTTAAAAGATGAAGGCGATCAGATGGCCATCTCTTGGTTACACAGAGACGAGCGTTACACGGAGAAATTAGCCACGCCTGATGTTTCTATTGCCGATCTTATTGGCGATGTTGATCCCATCAAGGCCGCGAGTTTGAAGCTTTCTTATGCAGATCAAAGGGTCATTCATTACGGTCTTATCCCTAGATCCAATAGATCTATTTTTGTGATCAATGAGCTTCCAGATTTACAAGCCCGTATTCAAGTCGCGCTGTTTAATATCCTTCAAGAAGGGGATATTCAAATAAGAGGGTTCAAGTTGCGATTGCCTCTAGATGTTCAATTTGTATTTACGGCAAACCCAGAGGATTATACCAATAGGGGTAGTATTGTCACACCCTTGAAAGATCGGATTGACAGTCAGATCATCACGCATTATCCAAAAAGTATAGAGATAGGAAAGAAAATAACCCAACAAGAAGCCCAATTGGAACCAGAACAACAACGGGTCCAGTCTTTTGAGTTGGCTAAGGATTTGGTTGAACAGATTGCTTTTGAAGCTCGGGAGAGTGAGTATGTCGATGCCAAGAGTGGTGTTTCAGCAAGACTGACCATTTCCGCTTATGAAAATTTAATCAGTGCAGCCGAACGAAGAATGTTTAAGAATGGAGCGGAAAAAACAACCGTCCGAGTAGCTGATTTTGTTGGGGTCGTTCCAGCCATAACTGGGAAAGTAGAACTGGTCTATGAAGGAGAACAAGAAGGCCCAGGCATCGTAGCTGCCAACTTGATCAGTAAGGCCATAAGAACTCAATTTGTGAATTTCTTTCCAGATCCTGAAGAGATCAGAAAAAGTAAGAAAAGGGATAACCCTTATCAAGTCATTTCGGAATGGTTTGGGAAAGGAAATATGGTTGATATAATGTTAGATGCTAGTGATGCCGATTACAGCTCTTGCTTGAATAGCGTACCGGGATTGGCCGATTTGGTTAACAAAAAATATAAAAAGGAATCAGAGGCTTATCGATTATTTTTGATGGAGTTGGCGCTGCATGGTTTAGCAGAATACAGTGTGCTGAGTAAGCATACCCTTGATGAAGGATTGCAATTCAAAGATTTAATCAGTAGTATGTTTAACATAGAAGATCATACTGCAGAAGATATATAAAATAAAGTAGACATGACATTGACAGAGGCCCAGCAGCTGATCGCACAGGGGGAAGGTCCTCGAATTGAATTTAAGCTAAAGGCTAAACATCCCGATAGAATTATCAGAGAAATCGTTGCTTTTTCAAATTCAAAAGGAGGGCATTTATTTATAGGTGTTGATGACGATGGCAGTATTATTGGGCTCAAAGATGCTGAAGAAGCCCATTATGTCATGGAGAAAGCGATGCAGGAGTTATGTAGGCCTCAAATTGAATATGAATTCCAGGTCATACCTATCGATGGTAAACGCGCGATCGTTCATTATCAATTTGAGTCTGGAAAAAAGAAACCCTATTTTGCCTTTTTAAAACCTTTTCATAAACGAGGTCGTTCCTTTGTAAGGCTTGAAGACAGGTCTATTCAAGCCAGTAGAGAATTGAGGCAAATCTTAAAATTTTCCTTAAAGGAAACTACGACACCTTTTGAGTATGGTGAAAATGAAAAGATGCTTTTAAATTATTTAGGGAACCACGAGGAAATCACCGTCAATACTTTTTGTACCGTTGGTAATATAGATAAGCAGTTAGCCTCTCAAACCCTGATCAAACTCACGGTAAATAATGTATTGAAGGTCATCCCAGATGAAAAAGAAGATAGATTTATCTTTGTAGCCTAGAGTTTGAGAGATAAGTATTCCTGAAGATGAAAATTTCTTTTGGTGTTCAGTAGACGGATAGTTTAGTTTCTGAGTTCAAGAGAACCAAACCGAGTTTCCTTTTTTAGCGTTAAGGCCTATTTCTTCTTTGAAGCTTTTAAAAGGGATTTCAGGGGTGCTTTCTTTGCATCAGTCTTACCCAATTAGCCTCTTTTTTAAATGATTACTTAACCTTGATTTTGAAATTAGTTACACGGGCAGGATTGATTTTTGAGTGCTCACGAGACAAAAGATAAAGGGTTGTGATAAAATTTAAATTATTGTGAATGAAAAAGTAATCATATCATTTCAGCAAACTAATTTCGATAATGCAATCGATTTCGTAAAATCACTTTATAATTCTTCGATAAATTATTTTTCATTAAAATAATTTATCAGTAAATTCTGTTGTAAAATTTACTGACTAAAATTAAAAGCACCTAGAATCAAACGTAATCATGACCAATAAATTGCTGTTGCGAAGAATGAATGAGGACGATGATGAACGCGCATTAGAGAAATTATTCAATGCGCATTCAAAATGGCTCTACGCCACTGCCTTTAGTATTGTCAAAGATCAGGGTCTTGCAGAGGAAATTGTGGAGGATGTTTTTTTTAAACTTTGGCAAAATAGGCGCAAATATTCCTCACTAGAAAACTTAGAATCTTTTTTGTTTGTGTGCACCAAAAACCTATCCTACGATCACATTAGAAAGCGTGGAAACAGACATTTCATTTCCCTAGATGAGCAAATGTTGAATCAACATGAAATGGGGCCGGATCAAATTTATGAGCTTAATGAACTCAAGGAAATGATTGAATTATCAGTTAAAAAATTGCCCCCAAGGTGTAAATCTATTTTTGAATTGGTCAGGAATAAGGGTTATTCATATAAAGAAGCTGCTAAAATTCTTAATTTGACCCCCAAGACAGTAGAAAATCAACTTAGAATAGCGGCCAAAAAAATGTATATTGATCTTGAACAGTATTTTCAAAAAATGAAAATAAAAGTAAGTTAGAAGAAGATACCTACTTAAAAAAAGAGATGCAAAAGTACGAAAGTATGTTTTAAACGTTAATTTTTTGACCTCATTGGGGGATTGGAATCTTTTTTTCGTTCAAGAGATAGAGGAAGTTTTTTTAAGATCCTTTGTATTAGGGTAAAGACCCGTCTGTTTTATTTATGCTTAAACAAAATATGTATGAAACACTTAAGAAGTTTTATTTTTTTTACTTTTTCGCTCGGCGCTCTGATGTTGATCAGTTGTGGCGATGATAGCGATGACCCCGTAACTGAGGATCCCGTAACTGAGTCCACCGAAGAAGAGAAGCAACTTGAAAGTCTGTCTGCTTCTGCTTGGAAAATGTCTAGTATTACCTTAGATGGTGCTGATGCGACTTCGAATTTTGATGGCCTCGTGCTTACCATCAATTCGGACAAAACGTATTCAACAAATGGAAGTTATGATCCAGTATGGCCCTCTTCAGGATCGTTTACTTTTGGATCAGATATAAATACACTTACAAGAGATGACGGAGTGAGTATGACTATATCAGTCAGTGAAACAAGTCTAACGGTTACCTTCACTTATGCTGACTCGGGTGGACGAATTGATGCACTCCCTGGTGACTATGTGTTCAGCTTAAAAATCATAAAAATCATAAAAATTTAAAGAAGAAAATATGAAAAGACATATACTTTACTACAATAAACTTGTCAAGCGATACAATAAGTATCGAAGAAAAATTGATAATGCCAATAGCATATCCTTTCACAAAAGAAGGATTGATGTTTTTGCAAAGAGAATGCGACAATTGTATGATCGCATAAATGATTTGGGAAGAGCTTTGAAAATCGCAGCTGCCGGTAGCTTTGCTTCACTGGCCTTGGTATTAGCTCCAATGGAGTCCAATGCCCAGACGAGTTTTGCCCTTGAGACCAGCAGGCCTTTGGGTACAGCACACGCCGAAAATTACGCTAAACCCGCCTTTGGTGATATTGACGGTGATGGAGATCTTGACTTGGTGATTGGTGAAAGATATCCTGGATTGGGAGCTTTTGTATACGAAAACGATAATGGTAAATTTAAAAGGAATAAGGATCACCCAATAGCGGGATTAGTAAGAAACCTCTATGATTCTGCTGCTCATGGGGCAGATGCCAACGGGGGCAACGACGGTATGTATTCTGCTCCAGCTTTTGCCGACTTTGATGGTGATGGTGATCATGATCTTTTTGTGGGTGAACAGAGAGGAATTATTCATTATTTTAAAAATGAAGCAGGGACTTTTGCATTAGACACTGCCAATAATCCATTAAAGAATTGGAACGGGAGATACTGAAAAATCAAAGCCTACTTTTGTAGATCTAGATAGCGATGGAGATTTAGACGTGGTCATCGGTAAAGGCAATGGGGAATTAAGATATTTGAAGAATGATGCTGGTGTCTTGTCCGAGCAGTATTCCTGGCAAGGAAGTAGCCCTTTTAGTTATCAAAAGACAGACAGCGTTGGAAACCTAATTGAAGAATGGGGTTATTTGGATGTAGGTGATGAAGCAGCTCCTGCTTTCGCTGATCTTGATGGTGATGGCGATTTAGATGCATATGTGGGTAACAAAGATGGAGGAATAGTGATGTATGTAAATTCAGGATCAGCAACTGAGCCATCATTTGCCCAAGACACCACCATAAATAACCCATTCTCAGATTTATCAAGTTATCATTCTGAAGGGTTTGATAGTCCAACACCGATATTTGTAGATTTGGATGCAGATGGCGACATGGATATGCCCATGGGATTTTTGAATGGTCCCTTGACATATTTTGAAAATCAAGGAGATAGTGCTTTTAAATGGATTCCAGCTAATGAGCTAGGGATAGCAGATATTACCAATTCAAATATAGGTACAGCTATTGCAGATGTAGATGAAGATGGTGATTTAGATGTGGTAATGTCAAAGGGAGATGCTTTGACATACTTTGAAAATGACGGTACTGGAAAGTTTTCAGAAAAGGTTGGAGAAGGTAATCCATTAGATGCTGTAAGCTCGAGTATTGGTGGTGTGGATATCATTGATGGTGCGGACACAGCCAAAGCATCGGCTTTTTCACCCACATGGGTTGATTGGAACGGTGATATGTATGGTGATTTGTTTTTCGGAACCGAAAATGATACCATTATTCATTATTATGAAAATGCTCAAGACGGTACCTGGACAGATGAAACTTTTACTTCTAAGAATCCTTTCCTATCTTATAAAACAGTTGACAATGAAACCATCACCTTTATCGATTTAGATGGTGATGGGGATCTTGACAGCTTTGTGGGTAATAAGGATGGAAAGCTCAAGTATTTTGAAAATGATGGAGCCGGTGCTCTGGCAGAAGTTGAGGGGCCTTTTGATAATGAGAATCTCGGTGGAGATAAGATATGGCACGATGCATATGACCTTGATCAAGATGGGGACCTTGATATGTTTATTGGTAAAGATGACAGAGTTGAGTACTACATGAATAATGGAGATCAAACTTTTACCAATCGTGGAGATCTAAATCCTTTTGCAGGGATACCGTTTCTAGAACGTGGATGTCCACCGGAAGATCTCAATGGAGATGGCATTCAAGACATGCTTTTGGGTGATCGCTCCGGTAGCTCATGGTTCTTCGGAGGATCAGGTACGGTTACAGCACCTACAGCAGCTAGTGTTGATGCTCAAACTGCAGGTGTTGGAACTGAGTATAGTTTTGATGCAAGTAGTCTATTTACTGATGCCAATGATGATATTGTGCAGTACAGAGCAATGCAAGCTGATGGATCAGCCTTACCCGCATGGTTGACTTTTACGCGTACGACGCAGCAACTGACAGGAACGCCGTCAGCGGCCAATGTCGGTTCGATAGATGTAGTAATTGAGGCAGTAGACGTAGATAATAATATTGCGGAGGCTAGCTTTACATTAACGATCACTTCTTTAACGGCGATGGATCAAAAGGTAAATATTTCATTTTATCCAAATCCTACGGTAGATAAAGTCAATGTTAAATCAGAAATAACAACGTTGAAAAATGTGAGTGTTTATTCGCTATCAGGAGTCAATATTAAATCTTTTGAGATGACCTCTAAAGATTTTAGTGTAGATATGACTGATATGCCAAAAGGAGTTTATTTAATTAAAATAAATTCAGTTCAAGGTGAAATAATTCATCCGATTATCAAAAAGTAGTTTTCTTTTATTTGTATTGTTATTAAAAGAGATACTCATGAGTATCTCTTTTTTTTATTTTTCTAATTTTTTATTTGATAAAAAATTATATTGTTTTAGCATTTAATATGTTAAGAATGCTTCGGATTAAAATAAAGTTTCAATTAATGAAATAACATAATTACTAAAAAAATGATGGACTATAAATTTCAGTACAGTGCTGCTATATCTTTGAAATGGATAAAGGATAATATGATGGGATTGGTATTCCCTGATATCACGAAGCAGGGAGACCGTATCCAGAAGAATTTTAAAGGTGTTATAGTTTCAAAAAATAATGTGCCGGTAGGCATGATTTTGGGTCTATCTGATATGAATTTAAAAGATTTTAGAATCATGTCATTCAGAGTGAAACCTGACCATTCAAATAATAAATTGGGATTCAGACTCTTAATAGCACTAGAAGAGAATTTAAAAAAAGAAGGATTTGAGCGGCTAGAATTACAGTTTAGGTCACATTGGAAATCATTATTTGTACTCGAGAAGTTGTTACAAAAAACGAAATGGAAGCAACCTGAATTTAATATGAAAATATGTCAATCTTTGGTTGAACAAGCTTTCCCTGTTTTCCATAGAGGGCATCAGCTACCTAATGATTATACTTTTACCAGTTGGAAATTGGTTTCAGATCAAGAAAAGAAAGACATAAAAAAGCAACATGATCAGAACAGGTGGTATCCAGAGGAAGTATCTCCATTCATTCTTACAGATATCATCGAACCAGAAGTGAGTCTCGCACTGCGCTTTAAAGGTCAAATTGTGGGTTGGCTGATCATTCATCAAATTAGTACAGAAACATTAGAGTATACGTCTCTTTTTATTGATGAAGCGCACAGAAGTTTTAAGATGGGACATTTACTGATGGGTGAGGGAATTCTTAGCCAGTCAAACCAAAACAAATTTCCTAAATTTTTATTTACTGTGAAGGCAACGAATCGTTTGATGTTAAAATTCATTGATCGTAATGGCCCTTCAAATGGGATGGTTGTTACCGACATATTTAAGGCAGAAAAAAAGTTACTACCATAACTTAAGTTTACAAATGGTGATCATTTGAGGGATGGCCCTTTTATTCTCGTCATATAAGCAAAGGTGACTTGGTTCTCAACGAGCAAGCACATCAATTTTTTAGACTTTTTAGAGATCCAAACAGTCGTCAAAATAATATTATTCAGTTGTGCTTGATCATTATGAGCGCAGGGATTCAGGCATAAATTGGTCTTATGGAGAATAATAACAGGTTTATTTATATAGCTATGACTATGTTTTTGCTAGGATGTCAAGATCCTCAGAAAGACAAAATGAAGAGACCCAATATTTTGTTTCTGTTGGCCGATGATTTGGGCTATAATGAAATAGGGGCCTATGGGCAAAAGATCATCAAGACACCAGAACTAGATAAGCTGGCTGCAAGTAGTATGAAGTTCACCAATTTTTATGCTGGAAATGCTGCTTGTGCTCCTTCTCGAGCAGTTTTGTTAACAGGAAAGAACCCCACTAACGTTGACCATAAGAGGGAATGCAGGCTATTTTGGAAATGACAAATGGGAGGGTGTAGCTCTGGATCAAGATGCTTTTACACTGGGTGAAATGCTCAAGGAGCAGGGATACCAAACTGCATTTATCGGTAAATGGCATTTAGACCACCCGGACGATGTAAATACTTGGGCTTCTGGACATGGATTTGATTATGCAGCTCAAGAACAATGGCCTGCCCGATTCAATCCCATTCGCCCGTTTCCTCCAAATAGGCTTTGGGTGAATGGTGATCAAGAATATATTCCTTATGATTATAAAAAATACTCATGTAAAGATGAGTTACGCACGGATTTAGCCTTCGATTTTCTGGAAAATAGGGAAAAAGAAAACCCTTTTTTCCTTTTCATGTCTTACCGTTCTCCGCATAGTTTTGAAGGCCCGATTAGAGATACCTTATTTTACGCAGATC
Organism: Flammeovirgaceae bacterium UBA4465; assembly: GCA_905182375.1. Classification (GTDB taxonomy): domain Bacteria; phylum Bacteroidota; class Bacteroidia; order Cytophagales; family Cyclobacteriaceae; genus UBA4465. The sequence goes on along the minus strand of CAJJBF010000009.1, from coordinate 460,511 downwards.
AAGATTGGCCTGATATAGAAAAGGCACATGCCGCTAAAATTACTTTGTTAGACAGACAAATTGGGAGGCTCTTGAGGCAGTTAAAGAAGATCGGAGTATTGGACAATACACTGGTCGTATTCACGAGTGATAACGGACCTCATTTTGCACCTGGGGGTCACGACCATGAGTTTTTTGACAGTAATGGCCCTTTGCGAGGAGGGAAGCGTGATTTATATGAGGGTGGTATCCGCGTGCCTATGTTGGTATCATGGAGGGGGAATGTAAGCCCTGCTACAACGACCAAACATATCTTAGGTTTTCAAGACGTGATGCCCACTTTTGCTGAAATTGTAGGGGCCCCCATTCCTGAGCAAACGGATGGTCTGTCATTTCTACCTCTCCTAGTAGGGGCGCCACAAAAAAAGCATGAATTTTTAAATTGGGAATACCAGATGAGTGGATGGTTTCAAACTCTACCAAAGGGTGGATTTAGGCAATCTATCCGCCGTGAAAATTGGAAAGCAGTCCGTTACGGAGTCAATACTGAAACAGAATTGTATAACCTAGACCATGATATTTCAGAGGCTCAAAACTTAGCCAAAGCGTATCCTCAAATTGTGGAAGAGATGAATGCACATTTTGCATCTGCGAGAACGGAAACTGCAAGATTCCCTTTTGGAGGGGTCATTCAAGATCATAAATCAATGAACAAACTAATTAAATAAAATGAGTAAATCACCTATGGATAACCATCGAATTGTGACAGGACAGTTGATTTTCTTAATACTAGTTGTTCTATTGAGTGCCTGTCATTCGAATCTGAATGAAGTCATTATTACCTCACCCAATAATATAAATACAGTGAGTATTTCGATTGATGAGGGTAAGTTACTTTACCAGATAAATCATGAAAAAAAACTGATTGTTCTTCCCTCGAGACTGGGGTTTATTTTTAAAGATGGTTTATCCTTTTCAAATAGTTTTGAGATCGAGGGTACCAATTCTCAAAAGTAGACGAAACCTGGCAGCAACCTTGGGGTTCGGTAAAGACGATTAGAAATCATTATCAGGAAGCGATCATTTCCCTTTCATCGTCAAGTGATCCAGAGAATCAAATGGATCTGATAGTAAGGGCTTATGATGACGGGATTGCGTTTAGATATTTTGTTCGAGAGTTTGGGAGAGATACCAAAGACAGTGGTGATTCAGGATGAATTGACGGAGTTCAATCTTGCTGAAGATGCTCAATCATGGTGGATTAAGGCATATCAACCCAGTAGATATGAACAATTATATCAATCCACTAAAATATCATTGCTCGATACAGTTCATACCCCTTTGACCATGCGTTTTGAAGATGGGATACATGTGAGTATCCATGAGGCCGCCTTGACTGATTATTCTTCGATGCAAATTGCTGGAAGTGACAAATCAACGCATTTGAATTGTGATTTGGCCCCTTGGTCCAATGGAGATAAGGTACGAACAGTGGTGCCTTTTATGACACCTTGGCGAACCATTAAAATAGCCAATACAGCAGCTGATTTGTTGGCTTCACATCTTACGTTGAATTGTAATCCTGCCAATAAATTGGGTGAGGTATCATGGATCAAACCATCAAAATATATAGGCATTTGGTGGGGCATGATTGTGGGTAAGTGGACTTGGGGTGAGGGTCCAAGACATGGAGCTACCGTAGACAGAGCTAAAAAATACATCGATTTTGCGGCAAAAAATGGCTTCGATGAAGTATTGATTGAAGGGATATCCGCAGGCTTCACAGGATTATTTCCTGGAGACACGGTGACCACAAGCTTCACCGAAACAACTTCAGACTTTGACCTTGAACTCGTCCAGCATTATGCCAAGTCAAAAGGAGTTTCACTTCAATCCTATCAAGAGTCTAGTGCTAGTACGCGAAATTATTTAATCCAAGTTGATACAGCTTTTGCACAATTGAAATCATTGGGGATACAAAAGGCCAAAATTGGACACGTAGGAGCTATGTTGGATAAGAGTGAATATCATTACGGCCAGCATGGGGTTAATTATTATCGTGATGTGTTGACAAAGGCTGCGGAATATCAAGTAGCGGTCAATTTCCATGAACCCATTAAAGATACCGGAGAAAGAAGGACCTATCCCAATATGTTGACCCGAGAAGGAGCTAGAGGAATGGAGTACAATGCCTGGGGCAATGGAGGAAACCCTGTGGACCATGCTACCATACTTTCATTTACTCGGTTATTGGAATCTCCCATGGACTTCACCCCAGGTATTTTTGATTTGATGTATGAGAATTTTGATTTTGATAAGGGCGTTGAGTTTCCGGTGAAAATCACTTTACTTGATCAAGGGAATGCCTACACGAATATCAGGTATAAGGGATCAGAATCCTATTGGCAAAGTAAGCCTATGATGCGAGAATTAATTATTGAAGGAAAAGATACAACCTATCAATGGACTCTTACAGAAATGATGAAACCTGGCGAATGGGAATGGGGAATCAGCGTACATGATATTGCTACTGATAATAATAATACTTGGTTACTCAATATCTTAGGAAAGCCAAATCAAAAAATTCAGGTATCAAAGGAAGGTCAGGTCAAGGGAGATGTACTTATGACGCTTGCTGATCAAGGAATTGCTCCAAAAAATAGAATGAAAGCATCAAAAGAGGATTTGGAAGTAGTTTTTCCAAATGAGTTTGGAAAAACACAAAGAGTGAATACTACCTTAGCAAAACAGTTGGCCTATTATGTGGTAATCTATAGCCCCATTCAAATGGCTGCTGATTTCATTGAAAATTATGAGGATGTACCCGCATTTCAATTCATTAAAGATGTGCCCGTCGATTGGGATACTACTGTAGTTATTAATGGGGAAATAGGTGAGTACGTGACCATTGCCCGAAGGGATAGAAACAGCCAAGATTGGTATTTGGGATCGATTACCAATGAGGAAGCGAGGACATTCGATGTAGATCTTTCATTTTTAGATGCCAAAGGAGGATATACAGCTGAAATTTATGCTGACGGGCCGAAAGCCGATTGGGAATTAAATCCATACGAGATGAGTATTGGGAATGAGTCAGTGGGGACTTCCTATGAAATTAAATTGGCGCGCGGCGGAGGTCATGCGGTAAGATTTAAACATGAAGATTCAGAGTAGGAGCATGATTTATTTAAAGCATCTTTTATTATCCTTTTTTGATGGGAGCCATCAAAATGGCTCATTGGAGACTGGATTGCTCATGGTACACCTATTTATATCTCTGAAATATCAATCAATCAATCAAAACAAAATGATATGAAAAATTTACTCATGTTTCTATTTATAGGTTCTTTATTATTTTCTTGTGGTCCTTCCATAAAATGGATGGATTTAAACCATAATGGGATCAAAGATCCCTATGAGGATGTCGATCTGTCTTTTGATAAAAGAACCGCTGATTTGGTGAGTAAAATGACGCTTGACGAAAAGATTTCTCAAATGCAAAGAGAAGCTCCTGCGATTGAAAGACTGGGAATAACAAAATATTCTTGGGGCAACGAGGGACTTCATGGGGTTGCTTCATGGATGAGTGGGGAGGGCTTTACTACGACTGTATTTCCTCAAAGCATAGGAATTGCCAGTACTTGGAATCCAGAACTGGTGAGTCAAGAGGCCAAGGTGATTTCTGATGAAGCAAGAGCCCTTGCCAACCAACTTGACAATACTAAATTTTTAAGTTTTTGGTCTCCGATGATTAATATGGCCAGAGATCCAAGGTGGGGTCGAACACAAGAAAGCTATGGTGAAGATCCACTGTTAGTAAGTGAAATAAGTAAAGCTTTTATTCAAGGCTTACAGGGTAAGGATCCCAAGTATATCAAAACTGCTGCCTCTATCAAACATTTTATTGCTAACAATGTAGATTATCAGCGGCATTATGGAAGCTCAAATATTAGTGAAAAACTTCTGAGAGACTATTATTTCCCTGCTTTTAAAGCAAATGTTTTGGAGTCCAACGTACAGATTGTCATGTCGGCTTACAATGCGTTAAATGAGGTACCCTGCAGCAGTAATGAGTGGCTACTTCAGGAGGTTTTACGTGATGATTGGGGATTTGAGGGTCATGTTGTATCGGATTGTGGCGCAATTTATAATATCCATGCCAACCATTTTTATGTGGATTCTCCTGAGAAAGGTGCTGCAAGCGCAGTTCTTGCAGGAACAGATCTCAATTGCGGTGGGATGTATACCACATATTTAGCTAAGGCAGTTGAGTTAGGACTACTCACCGAAATAGATGTAGACAAAGCAGTTAAAAGGATAATTACCACTGCCATGAGATTGGGGATGTTCGATCCCAAAGAGCAGGTTCCTTTTGCCCAAATCACCCCTGATATTATTGAACAAAACGCACATCAAGAATTGGCTAAAGAAGCAGCTTTACAGTCATTGGTACTGTTAAAAAACGAAAATAATTTTCTTCCCTTGTCCAAAAATTTAACTTCTATTGCCGTAATTGGTCCCAATGCCAATGAATGTATCTATGGAAATTACAGTGGCAAGCCTTCCAAAGGGATCACTCCGTTGGAAGGCATCCAAGAGATCGTTTCTCAAGAAACGCAGGTTAATTACGCCCAAGGATCGGCTATTCATGATTTCAATCTACCACCTGTGGAAAATGAGGCCTTTTTCTTGACACGGGATCGGAAGGAAAAGGGATTGAAAGCGGAGTTTTTTGATAATATGAAATTGCAGGGAAAACCTGTATTGACACGAATTGATAGCAACCTCGTGCATCAATGGTGGGATGAGAGCCAATTCCCATCAGAATTTGTTCCTGTAGATAAGTTTTCTGTGAGGTGGAAGGGGGTTATTGTTCCTCCAAAATCTACTGAATATATGTTCAGTGCTCGAAATACCGTAATGAGCAGTGACGATGACAAGGGAATTCGAATTTATCTGGACAATGAAATTATTTTGGATCAGTGGACCTCTCATGTGGGATGGGAGACGGGAATAACCAAAAAACTAGAGGCTGGGAAAGCGTATGATTTTAGAGTTGAATATATAGACGATATTGATTGGGCAGCAGTAACCATAGGTTGGAAGCCACTTAAAGACAATTTATTGCAAGAGGCAATAGAAGTAGCCAAAAAATCTGATGCCGTAATTATAGTGCTAGGTTCCAGAAATGATACTGAGGGGGAACACCTTGACAGGCAGTCGCTTGATTTGCTTCCAGAACAGGAGAAGTTACTCCAGAAAGTTTATGAGGTCAACCCCAACATCGTATTGACTTTAGTCAATGGAAGCCCCATATCGGTAAATTGGGCAGATGAGAACATACCTGCTATTGTAGAGGCTTGGTATCCTGGTCAGGCAGAGGGAGTGGCCATAGCCGAGGTGTTATTTGGAGATTACAATCCAGGCGGAAAATTACCAATAACCATTCCCAAAGCAGCTAGTGATTTGCCTGCATTTGAGGATTATGATATCACCAAAGGTAAAACTTATATGTACCAGCGTATCGAACCCCTCTATCCCTTTGGATTTGGGCTTAGTTATACAGATTTTGAAGTTTCAAACGAATCATTATTAAAGCAACAACTATCCAAAGATGAAGTGATCGAGATATCTTTTGACCTCAAAAACATGGGTTCTATGCAAGGCAGCGAAGTGGTGCAACTCTACATCCGTAAAAATGATGAAGCACGAGATAATCCTATAAAAATACTAAAAGCATTTGAGCGCGTTTTTTTAGCCGAAGGAGAAAAGCAAAGAATAACCTTAAGTTTCCCTATCAAGGAACTCGCCCGTTATGATCTTGAGTTTGATAAATTTACTGTAGTTAATGGGAGCTATGATTTTATGGTCGGTAACTCCAGTACTAATTTTTATTTCAAAAAAACCCTAGAAATTATTGAATAGGAATTTGGGTCAAAAGGGATATTCAAAAAGAGGAGGAAAATATGAAAAATAAAAAGAAAAGAAAATATTTAAATAAAAAGTTGAGATTAAATCTATTGTTTATTTTGTTTTTATTCTATGCCACCTCAGGGCATGCACAAACAAGTTATTTCGAAACATCCACACCTGAAGCACAAGGAATGTCTTCATTAAATATATTGAAGTTTATTGAACGGTTGGAGGCAGAAATAGACGCAGCACATAGCTTTATGATTATCAGGCATGGTAAATTAGTTTCACAAGGCTGGTGGGACCCCTATCAAGCTACTTCATCACATAACATGATGTCTTTGAGTAAAAGCTTTGTCTCAACAGCCGTTGGATTTGCAGTTCAAGAGCAGCGCATTTCATTGGACGATTTGGTCATTTCTTTTTTTCCAGATAGAGTACCAGATACGTTGTCTTGGCAATTGAAAGAGATGCGCATTCGAGATTTGTTAACTATGAATACGGGACATCGAAGTGAACCGTTGCCTTTTAGGAAAATCAAAAGTGGTTATGAAGAAATAACGAGTGATTGGATTAAGTATTTTTTATCTCATGAAGTTGAATTTATGCCCGGAACTCATTTTTTATATAATTCCATGGCTAGTTATATGCTGTCTGCAATCATTCAAAAAGTGACAGGCGAAAAACTTGTAGATTATTTGGATAGCCGTTTTTTTCAGCCGTTGGAAATTATAAAACCAGAATGGAAAAGTGGCCCTATGGGGATTAACATAGGAGGTTGGGGTTTAAGTATTACCACTGAGGATATCGCTAAGCTAGGCCAATTTTATTTACAAAAGGGGCAATGGGAAGGGAAGCAACTTTTATCTGAAAATTGGATTGAACTGGCCACTAGTAAACAAGCATCCAGTGGTAGTAATCCAAACAATGACTGGGCCCAAGGTTATGGATTTCAATTTTGGCGTTCTAGGCATGACAGTTTTCGTGCAGATGGTACTTTTGGTCAATTTTGTTTGGTGTTGCCCCAATATAATCTAGTGATAGCTACGACTGCAGGAGTCTATAATATGGGACAAATCATGAATATTGCTTGGGAGACTTTATTACCGGGACTTCAAGAGATTGCCTTGCCAAATGATACCAAAAACTATCAAATTTTGAATAATAAACTTGATGCGCTGCAACTACCTAAAATTTCAGGTAATAAGGGCAGTTCAGTATATGGCAAAAAGTCTTCTGCTTATCTACTCAATGAAAATCCTTTAGGAGCCAATAGGATTAAATTGAATTTAAAAGGGGTTAATCATAGTATTGAGATAACATATGATGACAAAAAGCAAATGATTAGAATAGGTTCCGACAAATACCTAAAAAATATGCTGCTCTTGAAACCTCCCTTCACAGAAGGGTTGGACTATCTTGATGGGCAAGCATTAAATATTGCAGCAAATGGAGCTTGGATTAGTCCAAAGCAATATTTGTTAAGAATGTACTTTTATGAGTCTACCGCTAGTGTGGACTATATATTTAATTTTGAGGACAATGAATTTTTTTGGGAAACTAAATTTAACCATATTGGATATACCTCTAAAAAGGGAGTTTTCCCTATCACTGGACAAAAAGTAGAGTAACATTAATTTTCATATAATTATGATTAAGCTCTTTATTAAATATTCAATTTTCGGATTATTGGTTTCCAATCAATGCCACTCAATAGCACAAGCAGTTCCAAAATGGGAAAACATTAATTATGTAGGAGATGATGATTTGGGTCATCTATTAGACATTTATCTTCCTTCTCAAGGAGCAGGCCCCTTTCCAACAGTAGTAACGATCGCAGGGAGCGCTTGGACAGATAATAATAATAAGTTTTGGGCTTATAAATATGGTGAACAGGGTGAGGATCTGTTAAAAAATGGATTTGCTGTAGTTTCAATGAATCACAGGTCTTCCTATTGTAGTAATTTTCCTGCTCAAATTCATGATGTTAAAGCAGCGGTGAGGTTTATAAGAGGTAACGCAGAAAGATTCAATCTCAATAAAAAATTTATTGGGATCATGGGATATTCCTCTGGAGGCCATCTGGCTGCCTTGATGGGTACCAGCGGGGGTCTTGATCAGGTGGCTGAAGGAGATAAAGAAATATCAATTGAAGGTCAATTGGGCAATTTCTTAGGTGAAAGTAGCCATGTGGATGCAGTGGTAGATTGGTATGGTCCTACAAATTTTATGGTTAGCTGTACTGAGGATTGGAATGGCGATGCAACCAATCGAATGAGATTTTTAGGGGGAAGTCTTGAAAAAAATAAGGACTTAGGAGCATTGGCAAATCCAATCAAATATGTGGATGAAAAGGATCCTCCATTTCTTATCATGCATGGTACCCTTGATAAGGTAGTTCCTATTTGTCAAAGTGAATTACTTTATGAAAAGCTCATGTCAAATGGGAGCGAAGTAAAATTTATTCCTGTTCAAGGGGGGAATCATGATTATCCAAGTTGGCAATATGATGTTAAATCAGAGACCGTAAATTTTTTCAAAAGCAGATATTTCATCAAAACAGAAAAAATTGATTGACTTTAATGTGTTTAGACTTAAGTATTTCATTTTTATGCTATCGACTGATTTGATTTCGCTATCGCAGACAGAAATAATGACCGCGTTTTTCACGAATGGGGCAAAAAATATTAAATGAATTTTTTATGAAAAAAATAAATTTATCTCTCATCATTTTAGTTGCTGTTGTTATCAGCTTATATATTTTTTTGAAGCCTAAAAAACAATCGGAGCCAAATATTGTACTTATTTTCACAGACGATCAAGGATATGGAGACTTAAGCAGTTATGGATCTGAGACTATTTATACACCCCATTTGGATGCATTAGCTAAAAGGGGCATGCTATTCACAGACTTCCACGTTGCCTCTTCAGTATGCACTCCTTCAAGGGCAGCCTTGCTCACGGGCTGTTACCCTGATCGTGTGGGTTTGCCCAACGTACTTTTTCCGAATGGAGCGTGGGGGAGTAATCCTAATGTTGGCTTAAATCCTGATGAAGAAACGATAGCGGAACTCTTAAAACAAAAGGGATATACCACAGCGATGGCAGGCAAATGGCATTTAGGTCATAAGCAAAAATTCTTACCCCTTCAACACGGTTTTGATAGCTATCTTGGTGTGCCTTATTCTAATGATATGAGTAAAGGAGAACTGCCCTTAGTAAAGGATAATAAAGTGGTGGAAGTAGATATTGATCAATCGCTGTTGACCCAACGATATACGGAGTTTGGTATTGATTTCATTAAAAGTCAGGCAGGTAAAGCGCCCTTTTTTCTTTACCTAGCTCATACCATGCCTCATATTCCAATTGCCGCATCAACCAATTTTGAGGGGACTTCAAAAGGAGGCCTTTATGGCGATGTGATTGAAGAAATAGACGGATCAGTAGGGGCGATTATCCAAGAGTTAAAAGACCAAGGGTTACTGGAAAACACTTTAGTCATTTTCACTTCTGATAACGGACCTTGGCTTTCTTATGGCAATCATGGGGGCAGTGCTGGAGTATTGCGTGGGGGAAAGTTTGATGCTTGGGAAGGCGGCTTTAGAGTTCCGGCCATTATGTCTTGGCCAGGAGTAATACCGCCCGAAAGCGTAAATAATGATTTAATCCATACAATGGATATTTTGCCTACATTGATTGCGATAACAGATGCTCGGCTTCCTGAAAATAAAATTGATGGGCAAAATGTCTTATCAAGTCTCCAAGGGAAAAAAACGAACGAATTACAAAAACGAATTTTTTATTATTTTGGAGGAAGTAAGATCAAAGCTGTTCGTAAAGGTGAGTGGAAGTATGTAGTTGGACACAAGGGAGGTGTCGTCATCGAACGAGGAATAGATGGTATTAATGGGAAAACAAAAGAGGTCTATCACGAGGAGGCACTCTATAATTTAATTAGTGATATTTCAGAACAGGATAATCTTATAACTCAATTTCCTGAGCGGGCAGCTAGTTTGAAAAAAGCGGGTGAGACTTTTGAATTAAAAATAAAAGCCGAGGCCCGTCCCATCGGTATTGATGAGTAGTAAATATGGCATATAGTTCAAACAGTAATTTCAATACATGTTTTTTTTATCTCATAGGGCTTCTATGTTTGATGAATCTGGGATGCAGTCATCAAAAGGGGGAGTTAAGAGTGGCAGATATATTTACCGATCACATGGTATTGCAGCAAGAGGTAGATGCGCCTATTTGGGGCTGGGCCAGACCCAATACTGAGGTGACCATTGCTACATCATGGAGTGATCAATTCCATACCTACAGTAATGATTCAGGAAAATGGGAAACCACGATGAAAATACCAAAAACAGATGCCCAACCTCAATGGTTAAAAATCTCGTCTGTAGATTCAATAATTTTTCTCGACGATCTATTGTTTGGCGAGGTATGGGTAGGATCAGGACAATCCAATATGGAAATGCCAATGAACGGATGGACAGACCGAGGAGATTCCTTGAATGATTCGCAAAATGAAATTATGAATGCAAATCATCCCGAAATTAGATTATTCCGCGTAAACAAAGTACAGACCTATGAGTCACTTGAACAATTAGATGGAAATTGGGCTATTTGTTCACCGGAAACTGTGCCAAATTTTTCTGCTGTTTTGTATTTTTTCGGCCGAGAGCTGCATGAAAATATAGAAACGCCTATTGGATTGATCGATGCGAGTTGGGATGGTTCTTCGGCCCAAGCTTGGGTTGCACCTGATTATTTGGAGAAAATACAAGGTTTTGAAAAAGCAAAAGATAAATTAACACTGACTGCTCGCGAATTTGGGCCCTTCAATGATTGGGTAGGTGAGATGAAGCAAATTCCAAGAGACGAATTGATTGGAGCAGCAGCCTTCCGTTTTGAAAGTGATAAAACAAAACCCTACGCAAACTTAAACTATAACGATTCAGCATGGGATACGGTCTCTCATACTAATCTCTCAAAAGTCTTTGGTGATGATTTTGAGGGCTATGATTTTGAGGGCTATGATATTAATGGTGTGGTTTGGTTCCGTCAAGAATTTCAATATTCAGAGGATATTCGTTCAGATAGTTTAGCCCTATTTTTAGGGCCCATAAAACACTTAAATAGCACTTTTTTGAATGGGAAATTGATTGGAAGAAAAGAGCATTGGGGATCTAATCAAGGTGATGTAGTCTATAAAATATCCTCAAAAGAGCTCAAAAAAGGTAAAAACATATTAGCTGTTCGAGTCATCGATGTTTGGGGAACGGCAGGATTTAAAAAAGGAGTGACTCCCAAGATATTAAATGATCAAAATGAGGAGCTCATCGTATTGCAGGATTATTGGAAATTTAAGCGTTCCGCCATACTTTTTAATAGCACTTTTTATGTCATTGGCGATGACGAACAAGTGAGAGAATTATCTCTTAGAATGACTGTTTTTACACCCTCATCTATGTACAATGGAATGATTGCCCCATTGATTCCTTTTGCTATTAAAGGGGCTATATGGTACCAAGGAGAAACCAATGTTTCTCGATCTTTTTTGTATAAAAGCATATTCCCAGCCGTTTTTAACAGTTGGAGGTCTCATTGGGGGCAAGGAGATTTTCCTTTTTACTATGCTCAGTTGTCATCATATGGTGGTTTTAGTCATGAGGTTACCAAATTAAGGGAGGCGCAACTTTTTACATTAAAAGAAAAAAATGTGGGAATGGCGGTAACTATTGATATTGGGGATAATGATAAAATACATACCCACAATAAACAAGACGTGGGCAAACGACTGGCATTATGGGCACGTGCTAAAGACTATGGAGATACGTCTTTGGTATATTCTGGTCCCTTGTACAAAGAGGTGACTTTTGACGGTGCTAATGCCATCATTTCTTTTGATCATGTGGGCAGTGGGTTAGATACCACAAAGAAGCTGGTGCATTTTGAAATGGCAGGATCAGACAAAATATTCTATCCAGCAGAGGCCCAAATAATTAATAATCAAGTAATCGTATGGGCTGATGAGGTCAAAACGCCCATTTTTGTGAGATATGCTTGGCTTCCCTATGTTGAAGCGAACTTGTATAATTTGGACGGGTTACCTGCCGCTCCTTTTAGAACCGATATAAATGATGAATAAGAAAGTGATAAATAAGAATCAAATGCAACTTCATGTATCAATAATTATTTCTTTGGTATTGATGATGGGGTGTCAAACAAAAACCGATAAATCCATCGAATCAATTGAAAAGATGAATATTTTGTGGTTGGTAGCTGAAGATTTGGGGCCTTATATTCCTCCCTTTGGAGATTCAACAATTAAAACTCCTCATTTGAGTCGCTTAGCAGCTGAAGGAGTGAGGTATAACAATGTTTTTAGTGTATCTGGGGTATGTTCTCCAAGCCGTGCCGCATTGGCTACCGGGATGTATCCTTCGAGTATCGGAGCACATCATATGCGTACCTTATACCAACAACCGGCAGCCAAAAAAATGGGAATTATTAATTATGAGGCAGTCTTGCCAGCAGAGGTAAAAATGGTCAGTGAGATTTTACGTGAAAATGGCTATTACACCACCAATAACGCCAAAGAGGATTATCAGTTTTTCCACTCTAAAATGGCATGGGATGAATCTAGTAATTATGCACACTGGCGAAACCGACCGATCGGTAAACCGTTTTATTCCATGTTTAGCTTCATGGTTACTCACGAATCTAGTTTATGGAATCCTGTTGAGAAAATACATGATTTGGAGGTCTTTCCTCCTGCAAGAGAAATGAAAAGTTGGTGGAAGCAATTTGAAAATAAATTCTTACCCTTGGTTGACGAGAATCTTTCCGTAGTCATTCCACCTTATCTTCCCAATACAGACAAAGTGGTAAATGACGTGAGAAGAATGTATTCAAATATTGTGAGGATGGATGCACATGTCGGAAATATTCTCACTCAACTGGAGGAAGATGGCTTATTGGAAAACACGATTATCGTATGGTTTACCGATCATGGGGGACCACTACCTAGACAAAAAAGATTGTTGTATGATGCAGGCTTACAGGTACCCATGATTGTGCGATATCCCAACAAATTTCGTTCGGGTGAAATCGATAACAGACTGATCAGTTTTGTGGATTTTGCTCCGACCTTATTGTCCATGACTGAGATAAAACCCCCTGAATATATGCAAGGCCTTGCTTTTGAAGGAAAGTTCAAAGTTGCTGACGAAAGAAAATTTATCCATGCAGCAGCGGATCGATTTGATGAAACTTATGATATGATTCGAGCCGTTCGAGACAAAAGGTTCAAATATTTAAAGAATTTCCAACCACAAAAGCCTTATTACTTACCCTTGTCGTACCGTGAAAACATGGCCAGTATGCAGGAGTTATTAAGACTAAATGCGATTGATTCATTAAACGAAAAACAGGCCTTGTGGTTTCGTAAAACCAAACCTAATGAGGAACTTTTTGATACGCATGCGGATCCCCATGAATTAAATAATTTAGCCGAGGATCCTCAATTTTCGGGAATATTGAGTGAACTAAGGAGGGAGTGTGAAACATGGATGCATGATGTTTCAGATATGGGACATATCCCTGAACAAGAATTAATCAATACCTTTTGGCCTGATAAAATTCAACCCTTAACGGCTAATCCGGTACTTAATGTTGAAAATGGAGAATTACAAATAACTTGTCAAACTGAGGGGGCTTCGATAGGCTATAAACGGCTCCAAGATTTGAAAGAGGGGCTGGGTTGGCAGATTTACACAGCGCCAATAGGCGTAGATCAAGAAGAGCCCATTTTGGTCATTGCGCACCGCATTGGATTTGCTCCAAGCGATACACTTCAATGGAATTAAAAATGAAACTAAAAGAGTGGACAAAGTATTTCTTTCTTCTAGTGTTTTTGCTAGTATTATTCTCTTGTAATTCGCAGAATACAATCAAAGAAAATGCCCCAAATATTATCCTTATTATGGCAGACGATTGGAGCTACCCTCATGCGGGATTTTATGGAGATAGTTCTGTGAGGACGCCAACCATGGATCGGTTAGCCCAGGAAGGTGTCGTTTTTGAACAGGCCTTTGTTTCGGCCCCCTCATGCACCCCTTCAAGGGCTGCTGTACTTTCTGGTCAACATTTTTGGAGATTGGGAGAAGGAGCCAATTTATTTGGAAGATTGCCTGCTGAAGTTCCGCTTTACACTCGCATAATGAAGGATGCTGGCTATGCTGTAGGGTTTGCAGATAAAGGTTGGGGTCCTGGTTCACACGATCATTTACCCACAAACCCAGCAGGAGCATATTTCGACTCCTTCAAGGATTTTACTGGACAAGTAGCCCCCGATCGACCCTTTTGTTTTTGGTTTGGAAGTTATAATCCGCATAGAGGTTATGAGGAAGGTTCCGGAAGACAAGTAGGTGTGGATATTTCCAAAATATCGCTACCCAAGGTATATCCAGAAAGTGACGTGGTTCGATCTGATATGGCAGACTACCTAAAGGAGGTACAGGATTTAGACGACGAAGTCACCCAACTAGTCAACCATTTAACATCTAAAGGACTCCTTGATAATACCATCATCATCGTAACCAGTGACAACGGTATGCCTTTCCCCAGAGCAAAGGGAAATTTATATGATTTGGGGACACGTGTGCCCTTGATCATATGGTCTGGAAAGAATGTTAAGCAAGCAGTAGCTCGAAACAATCAACTCATCAGCCTGACCGATTTAGCACCTACGTTTTTAGATTGGGCCGGATTGGAAATTCCAAAAGAGATGACAGGTAAGAGTTTGGTTAAATTGTTGGAAGACTCTTCTTATAAACTCAGAGAAGCAGTTTTTTTTGGTCGCGAACGTCATGTACCTGGACAAGAAAACGGAGACTGGGGAGGTTATCCCATGCGGGCTATTCGAACACAGGAATACCTATTGATCAAAAATTTTTCTCCTGATAGATGGCCTGCAGGCACGCCTAATTATGAAGAAGCTTCTTTTTTCCCTTCTTACTATTCAGATGTAGATGGAGGGCCTACTAGAGCATACATGATCCATCATCGGCAAGATGATATAGAACATCAGCGATTGTTTGAAAAAGCCTTTGGCAAAAGACCAGCCTTCGAGTTGTATGATATCAAAAAGGACCCCTATCAGTTAGAAAACATTTTCGATAACCCTACATCTTCAGCCATCAAAATACAACTTCAAAACTTACTGAGTGCTGAATTAATTAAAACCAAAGATCCACGTCAAATCACAAATGGAGAAATTTTTGAACAAAATAATTATGATGGTGGCGCTCCTTTTCCCCCAGATTTTGTCAGACAAGGCAATCGGTATGCGACCTTAAGAATTGATAGCTTTCCTTCCAAATGGGTAATTCCAAGACCCATTGAGGTATTATTTCCAGTCAATGTTTCTTATAGTGACCGACTTCCGGTCATTTATATGCTTGACGGGCAGAACATATTTCATCCAAATAATGCAGGGTTTGGTAAGAAGGGATTAGAAAGAGGTTGGGATGTTGATTTTATTTTAGACAGTTTAAATGAGACAGGCTTTAACCAAAAGGCCATTATTGTAGGCGTTTTTAACACGGGCATAAGGCGTCGAGCTGAATACATGCCTGAAGAGCCTCGGGAAGAGGTATTGAGAAGGCTGAATTTAATGGAAGACGATTATTTCAGCAATATTCCTATGCATTCTGATAATTATTTGAGATTTATGGTAGAGGAGTTAAAGCCTTATATCGATACTCATTTTAAAACATTAGCCGATCGGGAGCATACCTTTATTGCGGGCTCTAGTATGGGAGGCATGATTTCTGCTTACGCCATCAGTAAATACCCAGAAATATATGGTGGCGCTGCCTGTTTGTCTACGCACTGGCTACCCTTGGAGGGGGTATTTGTTGATTATTTTGAAAAAAACCTTCCAGATCCGACAACACATAAGCTGTATTTTGACTTTGGGACAAAAGGCCTTGATGCACGTTATGAGCCTTATCAAAAGGAAGTAGACCAAGCGATGCATCGTAAGGGGTACAAAAAGGGTATAAATTGGATCACTAAAAAAGTTTCTGGAGCAGATCATAGCGGAGCCGCTTGGCATCGACGGTTTCATGAGCCGTTAATTTTTTTATTATCAAATAATTAACGGATATACTAAACTATTTATAAAGGGATCTCTCAAATGCATGAGCTGTTGGGGTCGTACATCAAATGGAGCTGAGGTAGAAAGGTGTAATTATTTTTGGGTGATATAGGGCTTTACAATGCTGACCCAAAGTGCATACCCTTTCTCATTCAAATGTGTGCCATCATAAGTGAGCAAAGGGCTCATTAACCCATCTTCGGCAGCAAAATGTGGGTTAAGATCAATCAAATGATAAATTCCATCTGATTGATGTATTCTCATTGCGCTATTCACAATATTTACATTCTTATTGATGAAATCTTTCGCCGTTGGTAAGAGTGTTTGAACGTAAATCTGTGTATTGGGTAATTTTTCATGGAGCAAGGTCGTAATTTTAAGTAAATTTTCGACAACATAATCTGGTGAGGGGATTTCCTTTTGATAGTGCAGGTTGAGATAAGTCATTGATGCCAATCATGACAAAAATGGACGTAGGTTTATATTTGATTAATTCTCCAAGTCTTAAAAGAACCCCATCAGTAACATCTCCAGAAATACCTCTATTCTCCGCATTATCAATGCCTAATTTAGCTCCCCAATCTTTACCTCCCTCAGTGATACTATTACCTATAAAAACGATATCCCCCATTGATAAGGGATGCTCCTTAAATTCTTTGATTCTCTCTTTATAATGATTTTCTGTCCATTCAGTATGGTATACTACAACAGTATTTTCTGGGGGATAAAGCAGCTCTAAGGTGGATTGACTTACCGCATATTCAGTATCTATTATGAGGGTTAAAAAAAATAAAAAAGGATAGACTTTTTTATCCATGATTAAGAATATATTGTTTTTTGTCAACTTAATGACGAATTATGGGAAACTTTCCCCCAATTGTATCTGACATTTTAGAGTCATATCTAAAAACAGTATCATTTAGGGGGAAAACACTTTAGATACGTCATGTAAATGAACAATATGAAAAAATATTTTCATTTATCTTTTTTTCTTCTGACTATTATTTCTTTCAGCTGTGGCTCTGATAAGGGTCCTGGTATTAATAAAGATAATTTACAAAAATATCTTCATGTCCCTTCTCCTTCTTGGCAAGATCAAATCCTCTATTTTATCGTGACCGATCGATTTATGGATGGAGATTCAACCAATAATGATCAAGGTGCAGGTGAGTATAAAAAAGGAGATGGAGCTTATTGGAATGGAGGGGATCTTAAAGGGATTACTCAAAAGATTAATTATATTCAAGAGCTAGGTGTAACAGGAGTTTGGATCACACCACCAGTAGCCAATCAATGGCGAAATCCACAACATACAGGAACTGGAAATCATGGATATTGGGCGAGTAGATTAGATCAAGTAGATAAACACTTAGGAGATTTAGGGGATTATAAGATGCTGTCGGCGACTTTGCACTCCAAAGGAATGTATCTTATTCAAGACGTCGTAGTAAATCATTTTGGAGATTTTTATACTTATGATGGGCCCTATGACCCAGAAGATGTATCAAAAAACTTTAAGCTGCATGACGTTGAACAGCCCATGCAATATCCTTTTAACCATAATGATGCCAGAGAAGAGGAAGACCGTGAACTGGGCATTTATCATTTTGCACCAAATTTCACTGACCATTCAGATACGATTCAAAAAACGCAATTTCAATTTGCCGATTTGGATGACCTCAATACGTCCAATCCTTTGGTTCGTGATGCTTTGAGAGAGAATTTTGGCTACTGGATTACAGAGGTGGGGGTTGATGGATTTCGATTTGATACACCTCATATGGTCGAACATGATTTTTGGCATAGTTTTCTTCATAAAAAAGAGGGGGAGCATCTCGGTATTGATCTTTTGGCAAAGCAGCAGGGCAAGCAACATTTTTTAACTGCTGGAGAGGTTGCTTTTTTCCCCAAACCTTTTGATCATTCGGGAACGAAAGAAGCACGAAAATATTTAGGAACTAAGAACAAACCTGAAATGAATTCGATATTAAATTTTCCATTAAACACAGCTATTAACCGAGTTTTTATTGAGAAAAAACCTACCAGTACCCTCTCTTTCAGGATCAAGAGTATCCAAGAAAATTTTCAACGGTCTGATCAGTTGCTTAATTTCATTGATAATCATGATGCGCCTAGACTCCTCGCTAAATCTGATCGTCAGACCATGAGACAAGCATTGTTGTTCATCATGACCATTCCAGGAGTTCCTGTAATATATTATGGAACCGAACAAGAGTTAACCGGAATGCGTCAAACTATGTTTAAGGGGGGTACGGGATCACCCGACCGCGATTATTTTGATACAGAAAGTGACTATTTTAAATTTGTTCAGAGCCTAGTAAAACTAAGAAAGACAAACGAAGTGTTTCGAAGAGGCCAACTTAAAGTAGTAAGAGACAATTCTTATGGTCCTGGATTATTCGTATACGAAATGAGATTAGATGATGTTTCTGCATTGATTTTGATTAATACTTCAGAAAAACTTCAATTGGTTGATGGATTAAGTGTACCCACATTTAATCCAGGAAATTATGTTTCCAAATACAGTATTGGAGCCCAAAATGAAATTTTAACGGTTTCCCATGATAGAATTATAGATATGATTTTAGAGGCTAAAAGTGCACAAGTTTATGTGAATACTGACCATTCGCAGACAAAGTTCGATTTGCATGGAACCATAGAGATTAAATAATGATTTTTCGGAAATTTTGACTACTTCAGCCATTCAATTAAGTGGAAAAGCAATGGGAGTCGAAAACATGGGTTTGGTAATAGATGGAGACTATGAGCATTTATTACCCATCACAAATAGGAATCAGAATAGCTGGTTCCACGATTTAAGCTTGAGTAATTTGATGAATGGAAAACACAGGATAACTGCGATTGGCTATGATGATAAGGGATCTTTAATAACCTCATCTAAATATTTTACTTTGGCCTTATCCACTAAACATTTATTCCATTTTGAGGATGAAATCCAAGATGACTACGGTCCCAATGGGGAATACACTTATCCTAGTCATAGAAGCTTTAGTCACCAACAAGATATAAAGGCTGTGGACGTCTCCCTTACCGGTAATAATCTAACCTTAGAAATTACTATGTCAGAAATCACTCAAATATGGATACCTCCAAATGGATTTGATCATGTGTTATTGAATATTTATATTGATATGCCCGATAAACAGGAAGGAGTGAAATCTTTACCTTTTCAAAATGCTTTTTTTCCTAATGAGGGTGAGTGGGATTATCGATTTGCTTTGGGTGGCTTTGGAATAGAAGCATTTGAAGGTCATCCTCTAATTTCGGGTCCTGAAAAATTAGGAAAATCTATCATGACGCCATTTGTAAATGTTGATTACGAGCAAAATAAAATAAGTGTCACGCTTCCAGCTAAAATGTTGGGGAACCCGACTACATTGAAAAATACTAATCTATACATCAATACCTGGAGCGGAAGCGCCACCTACCCTAGGACCATAGATAAGACGAGAACAACTTGGTCCTATGGGGGAGGGAATTCAAACAGTCCGAAAATAATGGATGATATTAACATAATCACATTGGAATGAGAACTAAGCAATATCACTGGATGACAATCTTTGTCCTTTTTTGCGTTTGCTTTTCGGCCTGCAAGCCATCCGTAGAAGAGATCAACCCACCTAATTTTATCATCATCTTTGCCGATGATCTGGGTTACGGTGATTTGAGTAGTTTTGGACATCCCACCATTCACACACCCAATCTTGATCAAATGGCCCATGAAGGGATGAAACTGACGCAATTCTACGTGGCTGCCTCGATATGTACCCCCAGTCGGGCAGGTCTGCTTACAGGGAAGTTACCGGCAAAAATTGGGATGGCTGGTGCGCGTCGGGTTTTGTTTCCAGATTCATACGGAGGTCTTCCAACCACTGAGCCGACCATCTCAAGTATGCTCAATAAAGCTGGTTATGCAACAGCATGTATTGGGAAATGGCATCTTAGGACATAAAAAAGAATTTTTACCTACTCAACATGGGTTTGATTATTATTTCGGTATACCTTATTCCAACGACATGTCACCACCTAACAATAATTGGGATTACGCCAAAGCGGCCTTTCCTCCATTGCCATTGATGGAAGGTACAGAAATTATTGAGTTGGAACCTGACCAAAGTCAATTGACGAAAAGATACACCGACAAAGCGCTGGCATTCATCGATAAAAATAAAAATAAGCCATTTTTTCTCTACATGCCGCAGACCTTTCCTCATGTACCTTTGTATGTGGACAGTCTTGATGCAGGAAAAAGTAAAAGGGGTCTTTATGGAGATGTGGTTCAAGTATTAGATAAGAGTGTAGGTGCCATTTTAGACAAACTAAAGAAACTAATAAGTATGAAAACACATTAATCATTTTTACCAGTGATAATGGTCCTTGGCGCTAGGTAGGAATTAATGGAGGGTCAGCTGGACTGCTAAGAGGAAAAAAAGGCTCGCCTTGGGAAGGGGGTTTTCGCGTGCCAACCATTGCTTGGATGCCGGGAACTATCGGTGAAAATAAGATTTTTGATGGGGTAGGGAGTACGCTGGACCTGTTACCCACGTTCTTAGGCATGGCAGGGATTGAGTATCAAAAAGAGGAACTGGACGGGATGGATTTATCAGAGAGCTTTACCAAAGGGAGAGCCCTAGACCATCCCATTTACTATTACCAGCAACAAGAACTGATGGCCTTGCGGACGGGTGCTTGGAAAATCTTCATAAAAAACCCAAATCCATGGAGGAATTTACGGATGCTGATATGCCTTTATTGTACAACCTTGACCAAGATCCTTCAGAACAGTTTAATTTGGCTGATAAAAATGTTCAAAAGGTTAATGAAATGATGAATATTGTGAATCTTCATATTGAAAAAACGAAGATTAAGCATTCTTTAATTGACTCAATAGCGCCGGCATATCAAGCTATTTATAATGAATACTTCAATGAGTTGAATGAATAATATTTAGGTTACTTAGGGGGATCTTAGATGTTTTACGTCCCTATAAAAATAACGAATATGATGGATAGTAAAGAGGCGGGATTTTACGCGTCCCTTTTAAATGTTTTGACTGAAAATGCTTCATTTGAAGATAAGGAAAGAGTTGCTCAATGGATTGACAGTGATCAGGAGACTGAAAGATGCCTCAAGCGGTCGCGCCTGCGCTGCATTCTGATTCAGAATTTTCAAATTTAATTGATTCGGCCACCATTCTGAATTAGAAAAAACCCCTGCGGCAGTATTCAAAAAAGAACCAGAGAATAAAAGTTTGGCAGATAGCGGTAGTCACCGCTTTATTGATTTTGGGGGGAACGGGTTTTTATTGGCAAATTAATTCATCGTTAGTCACTGAAAAAGGCCATTCAATAGCGTCAGAAAATAATATCGTCACCAAAGTAAATCCAAAAGGAGAGAAGCTGACTATTTTTTTGAGCGATGGGAGTAAGGTTAAATTAAATGCAAACAGTATAATCTCTTATCAAAAGAATTTTTCCGATTTTGAACGACGAATTGTACTTGAAGGAGAAGCTTATTTTGAGGTGTCTAAAGATAAAAGTAGACCTTTTATTGTGGTATCTAATGCGATTACCACGACAGCAATTGGGACTGCGTTTAACATTGATTCTTACGGAAATGACGGGAAAGTCATTGTATCATTGACTGAGGGAATAGTAAAAGTAAAGGATATTTCCGGAGGCGAAAATTTTCTAAATCCCGGCCAGCAATATTTATATGATCAGGATCAAAAAAGAGGGAGCTTAAGAAATTTTAATGAAGAGGAAGTATTGGCTTGGAAAGAAGGTATTCTGTATTTTTCAAAATCTTCTCGAAGTGAAGTCATAGAAACCCTTGAAATGTGGTACGGAGTTGAAATTGAAATGAAAGGATTTACAAGCCAGGACTGGAAACTTACGGCAAGGTTCAATAATGAGTCCCTTGAAAATGTTCTCAAGTCTTTGAGTTATTCTAGAAAATTCAATTACGAGATTGAGAACGATAATATAATAATAGAAATGTTATGAAATTAACTTCAAAAACCGTGTAAGTTGTAAATTTTGACTGAAATGAAATATTATTTTAGAACCTTTATTGTCTTTTTATTTTCTTGGCTTTGGTTAAATTTAGGTGGAATGGCTAGTGGTGTGTCTTATATCGCCGAAGACAAAGCAAAAAGTGTAAGAGAGGTGATGGTCACCGTAGAATTTAATCAAAATAATCTCGCCAAAGTATTTAGTAAAATTGAAGAAATAACTCAGTTTAGCTTTGTTTTTGATGAAAATGATGTGAATGGGAAGGAATTTTCAGGGAGTTATGTAGAGCGTTCTGTTTATGAAATTTTACGAGATATTTCGCACCAAAATGGGCTTCATTTAACAAGTAAATACCAACTTGACCTAATCCAACTACAGCAATGAGCAGGCTGAAGAGGTTACCATTGTCATAACAGAAAATAAGACGATTACCGGAAAAGTAGTCGACCAAGAAGGAGAATTGCTTATTGGCGTGAATGTGTTAATCAAGGAATCAAAAACTGGAGTGATTACCGATATTGATGGTAATTACCGACTGAATATCCCGGGGGATCAAACGGTCCTCATTTTTTCATTCATCGGGTATAAAACTATGGAAATTTTGGTGGGCACACAGATGGTTGTAAATGTCGTTTTAGAGGAAGATGTTGAGCAGCTTGACGAGATTGTAGTGATAGGGTATGGTAACCAGATCAAAAGAAATATTTCTACTGCCATTACCACTGTTGATAGTAAAAAAATCAATGGGGCCATAGCGAATTCATTTGAGGCGGGTATGCAAGGCATAGCGGCAGGCGTCCAGGTAACGACCAGTAGTGCCCTTGCAGGATCAGCAGTCAGAATAAGAATTAGAGGGACCTCCTCAGCCAGTGCAAACAGTGAGCCCTT
The DNA here is from genome assembly GCA_905182375.1 of Flammeovirgaceae bacterium UBA4465. Classification (GTDB taxonomy): domain Bacteria; phylum Bacteroidota; class Bacteroidia; order Cytophagales; family Cyclobacteriaceae; genus UBA4465. Next base: position 437,507 of record CAJJBF010000009.1, on the reverse strand, counting down.
GTATGTGATAGATGGGATCCCCATGGAGAGTGGGGAAATAAGCAGTTCACAACCGGGAGGAGCAATTGCAGAATGGAATTTACAACAAGGTGCAAATACCAATGTATTAGCCAGTTTGAATCCCGCCGATATTGAGTCTATAGAAATATTGAAAGATGCAGCGTGCAGCGGCTATTTATGGTTCACGCGGAGCCAATGGCGTAGTTGTGATTACCACAAAAAAAGGTAAAGTGGGTGCTACTAAAATAACAGTTTCGGGTTCGGTAGGGTTTTCAGATGCGACACACAGAATCCCTCTTTTGAATTCAGAACAATATCTGACGCTTGCTCAAAAGGCGTGGTTTAATTCTGGTAATGACATAAATGATTTTTGGTCCAAGAGTGGGGTATTAGTTGATGGCCTGACAGAGGAGCAAGCACGGGCTACCGATACGGATTGGATTGATCAAGTACTACAGATTGGAAAAGTTCAAGTTAGACCAACTGTGGGTGGAAGTAATAAAACCACATTTTACTTGAGTGCCAACATTAAAAATCAGGAGACTATTTTGATAGGGAATGATTATCAAAAAATTGGTACGCGCCTAAACCTTGATCATAAAATATCAGACCGTTTTAAAGTGGGAGGGAAGGTCATGTTAACTTATATAAATGATGACCCTATGCCAGTGTAAGTGGAGGGGTGAGTAATGTTTCGAAATGCTACCGATATGGCCCGTTAGAAAAGAAGATGGAACATTCTTCAATTTGACCAATGAACATCCATTGGCTGGAATAATCTACAGGGATATCAATTTGAAGAGTAATCAGATTCTTGGTAATTGGTATGGAGAAGCATCGATTACCAAAGATCTTACCTTTAGAACAGAGATAGGCACTAATTTATTATTTAACAATGATTTTCATTATCGAGATGGCAGAATTACAGATCATAATCGAACTGTTTCCTCTACCGTCTCTGGTCAGCGATCATCCTGGAATTGGAAAAATATTCTAAATTATACAAAGACTTTTGGAAGTCACAGTTTGGATATACTTGCAGCCACAGAGGCGCAGTCTTCTGGATCGAGGACTAATTTTGTTTTTGGGGATACTTTTCTTAATTCTACATTAACTCGACCGCAGGATGCCGCCGTTATAAATGCATCTGGTTCTGAAACAAGATATTCCTTTCAATCATTAATAAGTCGAATTAATTATGACTTCAACAAAAAGTATTTGCTGTCTGCGAGTTTGCGTGCGGATGGAAGTTCACGATTTGGTGTAGAGAATAGATGGGGCTATTTTCCTGCAGTGTCTTTGGGCTGGATAGTGAGTGATGAGTCATTTTTTGGTCCAATGGCCAGTACGTTGAACTTTTTCAAAGTTAGAGCCAGTTACGGAGTTGTTGGAAATTCTGAAATTGGAGATTACAGTTCCTTCTCCACTTACAATACCAGCATCTATAATGGAAATACGGGAATCGTCCTTGGAAATATTGGTGATCCAAGACTAGGTTGGGAATTAACATCACAACTAAACCTTGGAATTACTTGGGAAATTTTTAATGGTAGAATCAGTGGAGAATTCGATTATTATGAAAAAGTTACGACCGATTTATTACTTCCTTTCCCAGTATCACTAATGACTGGAGTGAGTTCGGTAACTAAAAACATAGGGGAACTAAGTAACAAAGGATTTGATTTCATGGTGAATGGCTTAATTATTGCCAAACCCAATTTTACTTGGGAGACAAACATTACTTTAAATCACAATAAAAATTTGGTCGTTTCACTTGGGGATGAACTGATAAAGGATGGCTTATCTTCAAGTGCAGGACTTGGGTCTACTTCTATTTTTCCTGGGCATCCTGTGGGAGTAATAGAAGGGGTAGCTTGGGGAGGAGTAGATGTTGAATCAGGAGAAGATACCTACTACGATTTGGAAGGTAATTTATACTTATACTCTGAAGTGATTGAACAGTTATAGTTTTGATAATTTTAATAATGAAGAAAAAAAACCTATTGGAAATCCATGGCCTTTGCTTACCGGGGGGATAAACAATAGCTTTACTTACAAGAAGTTTTATGCCAGCCTGCTTATCACCTTTGCTACAGGACAGGAATTTGCAGATGGATACACCAAACAACTTAATGCATCTTTTGGTAATAATAAAATAAATCCATCTACACATATGCTAGATGCTTGGAATTCGCCAGGGGATGATGCTACAGTATCCAGGTTGACCACAAATAATGTGGTGTGGCCATGGAGTGATGAGTTTCTTTATAAAACAGATTATATGAGATTTCGGGATGTAACCCTTGGGTATAGAACAAAACTTGGTAATTCATTTATAAAGGGACTTAATGTTTATGTTAAGTTGGTTAACTTTTTTACTATAACCAAAGCGCCAGTTTTTTTCTGGGATCCAGAATTTACAGGAGTTGTACAGAGTAGGTCATCGAATAACGTGGGAGCGGGTTCAGCATTTAAACAATCACCACAAGCCAAAACCATATTATTTGGAGTTTCAATTGATTTATAATATGATAACAATGAGAAAGATTATTGCCATACTAATCCTCCCATTACTTTTATTTTCATGTGAGAATGATTTTTTGGAGGAGACACCACCCACCGGCTTATCAGCGGATAAGTTGACTGATCTGGCTTCCATGCAAGGGTTAATTTATGGAGCTTATGGAGCTATTCGACCCTTTGTTTCGCAACCTGCCCTCTACGCTGCAGGCATGATGAGAGATGTTTTGAATCGTAATAGGGGTGAATATGACCCGTTTTATGATCATGAAATCTCAACGTCCATGACATCATGGATGTATACTTCAGGTTACACAGCATTGGCTTCTTTGAATAAGGTAGCTGTGAGTGATCTAGTCTCAATGGAGGGTTCACAGGAACAAAAAAATGCAATTTTAGGGGATATGCATTTTTTGAGAGCACTAATCTATTTTGAATTAAATAATTATTGGAACCTCCCCTTAACGGGATATACCATTCCTTTGGTACTCGCACCTGTGGGTACAGATGATAGGCTGGAAACTGCGACTACTCTGGCGGTTCAAGATCAAATAGAATTTGATATCGAATCAGCAAGAAGTTATTTTTTGGTCAACTCTGGAGAAAGCAATTATATGGCTGCCACCGCACTCTCGGCAAGAATATATTTTTATCATGAAAAATACGACTCATCGTATGCACGTGCAAATGAGGTCATTGAAAGTGGATTGTTCAGTCTTGGCTCATCGGTCACCGATGCATTTGTCCCCAAAGGGAATTCTTCAGAAAATATTTTCACTATAAAATTTAATACGATAGATGGATCGGGGCTATCACCTTCTGCCAGGATATGGGAGGTTTATCAGGCGTCCTTGCTGGAGGGGAATTATAGTTTGAATCTTGATGGCAGTGCAGCATCCATGATTATGGATCCCTATGATGATAGATTCAATTCTTTTTATAGTGCAAATGAAGATTCTACTATGATTTATGTGAGTGGAAAGTACACCACAGATCAAATGGATTATCGTTATATCCGATTAGCAGAAATGTATCTTACAAGAGCAGAGGCCAATATAATGAAGAGTGATGCCGTGGTTCAACAGGACGTGGATGACATCAACTTACTCAGAATAAGAGGGGGCAATCCAGCATCTAATTTGGCATATATTCCTACGGTAAATAATGCATTGACTGAGCTTTATGATGATAGAACGAAAGAGCTTGCTTTTGAATTAGGAGACCACTTTTTGAATACGAAGCGACTAAAACGGGAGATCATACAAACAGCGGACGAAGGAGGAGGGACTAAATCATATATGGAATATAGCGAGCTATTAGTTTTCCCATTCCCAGAAATAGAGGTTGATATTCATGGACTCACGCGCATTCGATAGAATTAAATTTAAATGAAACGGATTATGGAAAAAATTATACCCGTACTATTTCTAACAGCTTTAGTTATCTGTTCAAGTTGTGAAGAGGCTCCGTTTAATCCTGGCTTGTTGAAAACGGAAAACATAGATATTAGTGGAATTTGGACGATCAGTAAAGTATATCGTAATGAGGTTGATATCTCTGAAAAAATGGATTTCTCAAGCTTTTCCTTAATCCTAGATTATAATGAAGCGGGGGAGCCAGCGACTTATACGGTTGCGGCAGAAACAGCCATTCCATTTGTGACGAACGATGCAACTGGAAGATGGACTTTTGACAATCCTACTTATCCTAGTCAAATGTTTTTATCTAGTGGAGCCTTTACACGAACCAGTTATTTTTCCCAAAGCCTTTATCCAGTGAATAATTCTAATTTATATCTTGAATTCTCACTCGGCTGTGATAATATCACCTATGTCTATCACTTTGTAAATTCAAATACTAATGAATAAAATCAGTCGTACCGGATTGACTCGCCATACTATTATCCCAGGCATTGTTCTGGTAATTATTGCATTTACACTGACGATGTGTTTTAATATCACCAGTGTGGAACAGCCAGAAACTTCGGTAGCGGGTGAAGAAATTACCATCACAGGAAGTGGTTTTTCTGACCTTCTTTTAGAAAATAATTAAATGCCGATCAGTTTGTATTTGGTTTTTTAGCACCAAAATCATGGAATGTATCAGAAAATGCAACAGTATCTATTTCAAGTGTTCCTTTTAGTAATGAGCTTGTACTTATGGATGAAGGGGAAATAGAGATGTTTGGAGAAATTCCATGGACGGAAGCACTTGAAAGTAGGGTCGGTTTGGGAGAAAATTATGGTCTTGTTGAATGGGTGATGTTTAAGGCGACAGAGGTCTATAATCCCGAACCCGAATACCTTCCTCTTTCAGGGACAGTGAATATTACCTTGACTGTTGGACCGGAAAATTTGATCACCCAATTAGGTTATTTCGTAGGTGATGCAAAGTGGGGAATCAGAGATTACAATAAAAATTTCGCCTTCTTTTTTGGAGAATGTATAGAGGTAACTGGAGGAATCGGTGATGTTAAAAACCTTTGTGGAGTAGCCCCACCAGAGACTTCTTCTGTAGAGCCAGAGGAGTTTTCTTGGAATGATATCCTAACTATTTCTTTTGACGCAACGCTAGGGGAGGGTAATTTATCAACAGAGTTGTTGGGGGCAAGTAATGTATTAATGTGTTCTACGGCAAATTATAGTGGCGGTTCAGATGAGGTATGTAGTGAAATGACATCATTAGGTAATGACCTATGGGAACTTAGTATTTGGCCAACAGGACATTTTGATCTCCCAACGGGTAAAAGGATCACCTCAATTAATTATAATTTTCAAAATAGTGAACAATTTGTGCTGTTGGGGATCCATTGAACGAAGGAATTGATTTTTTTATTGAAGCCAATTGTGATTAATTTATTTTATTATTGATATGAAAAGCATTTTATTTTTCTTACTACCATTTTCATTACTTGCACAAGCCCAAACCTTTACCAATCCCATTTTACCTGGGGCCTATCCCGATCCTTCTATTTGTGTGGTAGATGGGGATTTTTATCTGGTCAACTCTTCCTTTGAGTATTTTCCTGGGTTGCCCATTCACAAGAGCAAGGACTTGGTGAATTGGGAGTTGATAGGTTACGGGCTAGATAGAGAGAACCAATGCAATGGAACCAACAATCTGGTCGATGTACAAAGTAATGGGGGCATTCATGCGCCCACCATACGTTATCATGAAGGCATTTTTTATATCATTACGACTAATATTTATAGTCCTGTTGAGGGGCCTACGCAGTTCATTAACTTTATCATTACCGCTGAAGATCCTGCGGGTTCATGGTCCGAACCCCACATCATTGAGGGAGCACCGGGTATAGATCCTGATTTATTTTTTGATGATGATGGGAAGGTATGGTTTGTTGGCACCCATGATAAAGGGGATAAGAATGCCAATGGCATAGGTGAACTATGGGTGCAGGAATTGGATCTTGCCAAATGGCAACTTAAAGGTGAAAGAACCTCCGTTTGGACAGGGGCGTGTGGAGGCTGTTGTTTGGAAGGGCCTCATATGTACAAAAGAGAGGGGACTTATTACCTGATGGCCGCAGAGGGAGGAACTTCTTTCAATCATGCGGTAATGATTGCTGCTAGTGATAAAATTACTGGGCCTTATGATTCCAATCCCAGAAATCCGATTCTTACCTCGAGACATTTGTCTAAGGACAATTGGGTACACAGCACGGGTCATGCCGATTTGGTTAATGTTCCCGATGGACGATGGTTCATGGTTGCATTGGGTAAGCGAGGGGATGAGCAACGAGAATCTAATATGGGCAGAGAGACCCATTTAATTCCTATCTCTTGGGAAAAAGCAACCGTCCGATGGCAACAAGTGAGTGACAATGAATGGGCGCCCGTCACGTATGATTTTCCAGTTGGAGCACCTGAAACCGGTAAGGTGGAGCGGATTAATCCCATGCCTTTTATGCAAACCCGCCAATATCAGAAGGATGCCTTCAATGACAATTTTGATGAATCTAAATTAAATTTAGAGTGGAATTTTAGAAGGGTACCCCAAGCCAATACCTTTTCATTAGCTGCGCGATCGGGGCATTTAAGGTTATATGCCAAGCCAGAGGTCATTGAAAATAGGGTACAGGCTAGTTTGATGGGTTTTAGACAGCGGGAAAGCGATTTTGAATATACTGCTAGCATCTACTATCAACCTAAAAAAGAGGGCGAAGAGGCAGGCATGAGCCTTTTTCAAAAAGATAATAATTATATCAATTTTACCTTAACTAAAGAACAAGGGCTGATGGTGCTTAAGGTGATATTAAAAGATCCTAAAGAGGATTCAAGAATCTTGAAGGCAAGAAATTTTATCCAATTATGAGGGAGAGATTATGTTAAGAGTGATTTCAAAAGATCATCAATATCAATATCAATATTCTCTTGATCAAGGTCGGGAGTACATTACATTTATGAGTTCAAAGGGAGATTTAATTTTAAGCCATCGAACGGGCTCATATACCGGTGCTTATTTAGGCTTGTATGCTACAGGGAATGGCAAGAGTACCAAAGCTTTTATGGATGTAGACTGGGTATTTTATCAGGGATTCCCTAGATCTTAACTTTCTTTAACAATTAAATCTCGACACTTGACCTTCTGCGACCCTGTTTTCTTTTAAAGTATCCTTCGATATTTTAAATTTGAATTTCAGTGGGGACACGTAAAACTATTCATTTGATATTTTTTGTTTTCCTAGCGCTACATTTGCCGTCGGTATGAATATAGTTAAAGTTATATTGTTAAGTTTTATAGGCCTGTTGGGGCTTTCATCAACGGCTTATAGCCAAGAGGTAGCGATAAGGTTGGGTCCTGATCAATTTGCCATCAATCAACTTTGGACCATTACCATTACGGTGCAAAACGAACGCTTACGTAATTACAGCAACTTTCCAGAAATTCAAGGGTTGGTAAAAAGGGGTACTTCCTCTTCCTCTTCAACAAATTATGTCAACGGTAAGATGAGTTCATCCCAAAGCATCATCCAGAATTATCAAGCCACGAGTGAGGGGAGCGTGGTCGTTCCTGATTTTGACATAACCATTAACAATCAGTCATTTTCAGTGAAGGGTAAAAGCATAACAGTGACCGCTCCTGCCCAACAGCGTCGTTCCAATTTTCAAGACCCATTTCAAGATTTTTTCCAGCAAAAAGCACCATCTGAATTTATAGAAGTTGAGGCGGATGCTTTTCTAGCGTTAACTACGGACAAAAATGAAATTTACCTAGGGGAAGGAATTACCACTACCTTGGCTTTTTACGTAGCGGCCTCTAATCGTGCAGACATGAAATTTTATGATTTAGGTACCCAAATAACAGAAATTATCAAGAAAATAAAACCTGAAAATTCTTGGGAGGAGAATTTCAATATAGACAACATCAATGGGGAACCTATTAAGATAAAAGGCGTTCAATACACGCAGTACAAAATCTATCAGGCCACTTATTTTCCACTGAATTTAGAGCCTATTAATTTTCCCAGTGTCGGACTAAAATTAATTAAATACAACCAAGTCAAAAATCCTTCATTTTTTGGCAGGAATCGTCAAGAAGATTACGAAACCTTTTACAGTAAACCTAAGACTGTCAAAATAAAAGCGTTGCCACCACATCCTTTAAAAGACCTCGTAAATGTCGGCTCCTACAAATTGAGAGAGGCCATCAGTACCGAAAAATTAACTACCGGACAAAGTTTTAACTATTCTTTTGAAATAAGAGGAGTAGGTAATATCAGTGCCTTAAATATGCCCATTGTAGATCCAAATGAGTGGTTTGAGTTTTATGAGCCCAATACCGTTCAAAATATTCGAAGATCTTCGAATCGAGTAACAGGGAGTAAAAAGTTTGATTATTTTGGTATCCCTAATGAACCAGGCACCTATGACTTAGGAGATTTTATCCAGTGGATCTTTTTTGATCCCGTTCAAGAAAAATATGATACGCTAAGGTCAGAGATACAAATACAAGTACAAGGAGAGAGTAGAAAGAACGAATACATTTCTTCAAATGATTTAGGTTCGTTTTATGATAGGATCGAACTTGAAGACAATGAGTTAGTTTCAATTAAGTCTGGGATGGGCTATCAAATCATTATCAACCTATTTATATTCGCTATATTGGTAGGGGGTATAGTTTTATTCTTTAAAAAATAATGGGAAGTTCTTTCGGAAAAATATTTAAAATCAGCACTTTTGGCGAATCGCATGGACCGGCTATTGGCGTCAATATTGAGGGGCTACCTGCGGGGATCCATCTTGATGTGGAACAGATTCAATTTGAATTGAGTAGAAGAAAACCTGGCCAATCTAGGATCACCACACAAAGAAAAGAAGCCGATGAGATTGAGATTTTGTCAGGAGTTTTTGAAGGCGTGAGCACAGGAACACCTATGGCCATGGTAATCAGGAATAAAGATCAAAAAAGCAAAGATTATACCCATATCGCCAATCAGTTCAGACCCAGCCATGCAGATTATACCTTTCAAGAAAAATATGGGGTACGCGATTATCGCGGAGGGGGCAGAAGTTCAGCGCGTGAAACCGCGGCTCGTGTGGCTGCTGGTGCGGTTGCTAAGCAATTTATAGCACAGGCCTGTGGCGGTGAATTTTATGCTTATGTTTCTCAAGTGGGTTCATTAAAATTAGAAAAAGAATATGTAGACTTAGATCTTGATCGGATTGATGACCACGCAGTGCGTTGCCCTGATCCTGAAATGGCAGATAAGATGTTTAAGCTCATCGATCAAGTACGCAAAGAACAAGATACCATTGGGGGTATAGTCACTGGCGTAATAAAAAATATCCCGGTAGGACTTGGAGAGCCTGTTTTTGATAAGCTACATGCCTCCTTAGGTAAGGCCATGTTGAGCATTAATGCCGTGAAGGGTTTCGAGTATGGGAGTGGATTTGAGGGAATTAAAATGAAAGGATCGGCACACAATGATGCCTTTTACAAAGAAGGAGATCGAGTGCGTACGAGAACCAATAAATCTGGGGGCATTCAAGGAGGAATCTCCAATGGCGAAGATATTTATTTCAATGTGGCCTTTAAGCCGGTAGCGACCATTATGCAGGACCAAGAAAGTGTAGACAAGGATGGAAATACTGCAACCGTATCGGGAAAAGGACGGCATGATCCTTGTGTAGTACCCCGGGCAGTACCCATTGTAGAAGCTATGTCGGCATTGGTGATAGCAGATTTCTATCTCATCAGCAGAACCAATAAATTAACTCATTAATTATGAAAAAATTACCCATTCATGTTAAAATAGTCATAGGTTTAGTACTAGGAATTGGGTGGGCCTTTCTATCAAGCTTTATGGGGTGGAATGAATTTACCATTCGTTGGATTGATCCTTTTGGTATGATCTTTATTCGGCTTTTGAAATTTATAGCGGTGCCTTTGGTATTATTTTCGATCATTGGGGGTGTCTCCGGACTGAAGGATGTATCCAAATTAGGACGCTTGGGATGGAAAACCTTGTTGGCCTACATGACGACTACTTTATTGGCGGTGGGTATTGGATTGACCTTGGTAAATATCGTTAAGCCAGGCACACACATAGATGACGAGCAACGCATCAAGAATAGACTCTCTTATGAGGTTTGGCTGCAAGAGAATGATATTGGTGCTACCCAGGATGGCTTAAATTTTCTTTCTGATCCTAAATACGTGGCTTATCTTTCAGAGGCGCAAGCGGCTGAGCAAGTCACTTCACCAAAGCTAGATTTGGAAAAGAAAATGAAGACCGTAGCGGTTCAAAAGGAAAGTTCTCCTTTAAAATTCATTGTAGAGATGGTACCTGATAATATTTTTGCCTCATTGTCAGGAAATGGATTGATGCTTCAGGTAATTTTCTTTGCCATTTTTTTTGGAATAACCCTGGTCCTTATCCCAGAGGAAGCTTCTGCACCTATCATTAATTTGATCAACGGAATGAATTCGATTTTTTTAAAAATGGTGGATTTGGTCATGAAGGCGGCACCTTTTTTTGTTTTTTGCCTGTTGGCGGGTGTTGTGGCAAAAATGGCAGATTCACCCCAAGAAGTATTTGAGATTTTTAAAGGTCTGGGATCTTATTCGCTTACTTTATTTAGCGGATTGTTTTTATTAACCTTTGTAGTTTATCCCTTGATTGTAAAATCATTGGTTTCTAAAATGAGTTTTAAAGATTTTTTTAAGAACATCAGTCCGGCACAATTCTTAGCCTTTTCTACGAGTTCTAGTGCCGCTACCCTACCCGTAACGATGGAATGCGTCGAAGAAAATGTCGGTGTACCCAAGTCTATTTCAAGCTTTGTTTTACCCATTGGGGCAACGGTAAATATGGATGGAACTTCCATGTTTGAGGGTGTCGCCGTTGTGTTTTTAGCACAACTCCATTTTATTGACCTGACCATAGCTCAGCAACTCACCATTGTATTTACTGCGGCTGCAGCATCTATTGGTTCAGCTGCGGTACCGAGTGCCGGGTTGATCATGATGATCATGGTATTACAATCTGTTGGATTAAATCCGGCATGGGTGGCCATCATATTTCCGGTAGATCGTATTTTAGATATGTGTAGAACGGTCGTGAATGTGACGGGTGACATGGTTGTATCAACCCTGATAGCAAAGTCTGAAGGTGAGTTAGAAAAATATAGCTGAGGCCTATCTTTTTGAAAGGAATTGTTCATTTTGCCAATTATTCAGTCAATGAGGTTTATTTTTGTATTCTAAATTTAAAAAAAAATGTCTGAAGCTGTAAAAACACCTATAAATATTTATACTGAGGCGAACCCTAATCCCAACTCATTAAAGTTTGTGGCCAATTTTATGCTCATGCCTGAGGGCGTAAGTAGAGATTTTCCAGATATAAAAAGTGCAGAAGAAGCCCCTTTGGCGATCAAGCTTTTTGAAAAATCCTATGTGAAGCGTGTTTTTTATATGAGTAATTTCATTACTGTTACTAAAGATGATGAAGCAGATTGGTATGAAATCAAAGGCGAGGTGCTTACCATCATCAAATCCCATTTAGAAGCAGGGTTGCAAATTTTAACGGAAAAAGAGGTCAAAGAGGACCATCATGTAGAAGCATCTGATACTGATTTGGAAGTAAAAATTAAAGGAATATTGGATGAGTACATTCGGCCTGCCGTCGAGATGGATGGGGGTGCGATTACCTTTGATTCATTTTCTGAGGGTAAAGTTAAGGTACTGTTACAAGGATCATGTTCGGGTTGTCCAAGCTCTACATTAACACTAAAATCAGGGATAGAAAATTTGCTGAAGCGGATGGTTCCTGAGGTAGAAGAGGTAGAGGCCGTAGGCGTATAGTGAGGTCGTAATAGGGTGACGGAATTTAAAGTTTACCAATCTAAATACATACATTTAAGAGCTTAGACTTATGTTTAAGCAAAGCCTTTAAACTTTTTACGTTTGACTGATTCCAGGAAATTTGAGTTAGTGCTGAGTCCTGAGATCGCCCTGGATGATCAAAATTTACGTGCTTTTTTGAAGGGCAAGGGTTGGCTCAGTGATGAACAGTATTTCTTGGTGGATCGCCGCTCTATTGATGCCCGAAAATTAAAAGTAAAAGTCAATATCAGCCTAACGATTTCAGCGGTGCCATTGCATCATGAATTTGTTGAGTACGAACCAGCCACAGAAACCGTTTCAAATGCACCAAAAGTCATTATCGTGGGTGCCGGTCCGGCAGGGCTGTTCGCAGCCTTAAAAGCCATTGCCTTAGGATTTCAACCTATAGTCATTGAACGGGGCAAAGATGTGAGAGGACGTCGACGCGATCTTGCTGATGTCAACAAGAATGGAATTGTAAATCCTGAGAGCAATTATTGTTTTGGTGAAGGAGGAGCAGGAACGTATTCGGATGGTAAACTGTATACCCGAGCCACCAAGCGAGGTAACGTGCGCCGTATATTCGAGATACTGGTAGCACATGGTGCTCCTGAGGACATTCTGTTTGAAGCACATCCGCATATTGGAACGAATAAACTCCCAAAAATTGTTACCGCAATCCGTGAAACTATTGAAGCCTTGGGAGGAACGATTCGCTTTAATACCCGAGTGGACAAGTTTATTATCGAAGATGGATCGATGGTGGGTGTGGTTACCCAAGAAGGACAATTACATCGGGGAGTAGGCGTGATCTTAGCCACGGGCCATTCAGCAAGAGACATTTTTAATCTATGTGTAGATCAAGACATTAAGATAGAGTCTAAACCTTTTGCTTTGGGCGTACGGGTAGAACATCCACAGGAACAAATTGATCAGATTCAATACCACTCCAATGAGCGAGGGTTTTTGCCTGCGGCTAGCTATTCAATGGTACATCAGTCCAAATTGGCAGGTAAAGAAAGAGGCGTATTTTCATTTTGTATGTGTCCTGGTGGATTCATAGTTCCGGCTGCAACATCACCCGATGAGATTGTAGTAAATGGGATGAGCCCATCGAGACGAGACAGCAAATATGCTAATTCAGGTATTGTGGTGGCTATTGAAGACCAAGACTTAAAGGACTTTCATTCTTTGGGGCCTTTGGCGGGGATGGAGTTTCAAGCCAGTGTTGAAAAAAGGGCTTGGCAATCAGTAGGTAAGGGCCAAGTGGCCCCAGCACAAAGGTTAGAAGATTTCATTCGGGGGACTCATTCTCCCTTATTAAATGCATCTTCTTACCAACCAGGTTTGGAATCAGTAGATATGAGTACGATTTTACCTAAATTTATTACTGAGCGCCTGAAACAGGGATTTCGTTCCTTTGGGCGCAAAATGCAGGGATACTTAACCAACGAAGCTCAAATTATTGGGATTGAGAGCAGAACCTCTTCTCCGGTACGCATTCCTCGAGATAAAATGACATGTGAGCACCAAGAGGTCAAAAGATTATTTCCATGTGGTGAGGGGGCTGGTTATGCCGGTGGTATTGTCTCTGCTGCAATGGATGGTGAACGATGTATGGATCATTTGGCTCAGCTCTATCCCAAATAACTTTTTTAAATAATAGCCCAGGGTCTTTGACACCTTGGAGCCATAAAGGGCTTTATAAAAAATTAAAACTACTAGTTCTTATTTTTTATAGGCAACAGGTCCTCTTGTTCATGGGGTATTTTGATATTTGATCTTAGTTTTCTTTTTTCCATATTCAAGAGTTGGGTGGGATCAAAGAGACTGGGCTCATCTTCGTAGATGACTCGCCATATTTTCCCTTTTTTAGATTCAGAGATATAGAGTGAGCCATCAGGCCCTTGTGATAAGCCCATAGGCCGGTATTTCGCATCCGACATTTGATGGATAACATCAATGCCTGCAAAACCATCTGCAAAAACTTCCCATTTACCTTTTGGGGCACCATTTTCAAAGGGTATAAAAGCGACTAAGTATCCAGCTTGTGGATAGGGTGCGCGGTTGGTGGATCCGTGTAATGCAACAAATGCACCGTTTTTATATCTTTCAGGGAATTGGTCTCCTGTATAAAAGAGCAAATCGTTTGGTGCCCAATGCGCGGGCAGTGCTAAAATCGGATCTTTATATTTTTGGGTCTCTTTAACCCCATCACCACCATATTCAGGTGCTTGCATACGCTTATTTTTAAATGGATCATAATAACTATAGGGCCATCCGAAGTTGTCATGAAGGGCTATTTCCATGAATTCTTCAGCAGGAAGGACCGCATTTTGCCATGGGCTATAATTTGCGGAGTCATGACCGTGCAAATAATCTCTACCATGATTGAGTCCAAACAAACTATTCGTCTGATGGTTCCAAGACATAGCGACCATACTCCTGATACCGGTCGCATAAAGCTCACCATCCGTTTGAATTTGATTTAATTTATTTTCATCGAATCGCCAGATTCCTGCGAGTCCTCGGAGTTCAGGGCATGGAAAATATCCTTTGACTCCTTGAGTTTGATTTTCTGGAACTGTATTCCAATTTTCACACACATTGGTCATCCCACTGAATGTTACGTACATATTACCTTTTTTATCAAAAGCCAATGACTTGGCGTTATGCCATCGTATGGGACCTCGATCGACCAAAATAATTTCGGGCTTACCTTCTGGAATTAATTTAAAGGGGGTCAGTTTTTGTCGATAGATGACAAGTTCAGAGCTGAAGTACAAATACCCATTGTGGATTCGCATTTCGGTCGCGAAAGTACCGTCATTACGATATTTACCAAATCTTTGAATGATATCAGCTTTGCCATCGCCATCGGTATCTCTTAAGGCAATATTCCCTTTATCTCCATTGGGTATGCGGAGTTTAACATAAATATCACCATTATCGTTAACAGCTAAATGTCGAGTAGGTCCAATGCTGTCAATAACCACGACAGCACCAAAACCGTCTGGTAAAAAAAGGCCACCGTTGTCTTTATCAGTTTTAGGGACTACCCTATCTTCTTTTTTGGAACAACTGGTTATGAGTAAAAAAATAAAAAAGGCCATGCCATATTTAAGGTGTACCATTTAATTTTAATTTTGTTTTGTTATCTTAAGCTAAGATAAGCTTTTCAACTTTTCAAAACATCACTTCATCATGAAGGGGCCTCAAATAAATGGCAACTTCATAGGTAGCTAACTTTATAATATGCAGAGATTATTTGTGTCTTTATTGCTTCTTTTCCCTTTGGTGGGATACACTCAAAATGAGAAGATTATTTGGGAAAATGTAAAACCTATTGAAGCCAATCGGTATGGAGAGGTGAAAGGTTCTCCTTTTCTATTTGAAACTTTCATTGAAGCTAAAATACTGACCAACAATAATCTATTAATCAATAATATTCCTTTGAATTTCAATGGGTATACCCATCAATTTGAAGCCTTCCATGATGATTTAACTTTCATACTAGAAGAAAAATACTTTGAAAGTTTTGAATTTATAACTCAAAAGTATGATCGATATTATGCCAATACGATGTCGGATACTACGGTCTTTATTTATGGATTAAACCCTGAAGTGCCTAATAAATTTTATGTATTAATATATGAGGACCATGATCTTACTATTTTTAAAGACTTTAGAATAGAAAAAAGAGAAAGAGCAGTAGAGACTCCCGGTAAAACTGAATTATTTACTAGTTTTGAATCTTTTTTCACTTATTATGCTTTAATCAATGAAAAAAAGTTGTCCAGGTTCAAATTAAATAAAAAATCAGTAACAGGCTTATTTGAAGAAAGCAAAGAGATGAGTCAATTCATCAAAAGCAATAAGCTTTCCTTGAAGTCTGAAAAAGACTTAAAGGAACTCCTTGAATTCAATAGTTCTATCAATCCATAGGAACCAAGGCGTCATATAGAATAGCTATGGGATGTTTGGCAATCCTGCCCGTGCCATCTTTGATTTGATGGCGACAACTGGTACCAGCCGCCGCGATTTCTACTTTTTGAGGTTGATCTCTGACGGTAGGAAATAAGACCAATTCACCAATTTTCATAGACAGGGCATAATGTTCTTTTTCATACCCAAAAGATCCTGCCATTCCACAGCAACCCGAAGGAATCATGTGTACTTCATGACCCGAGGGAAGACTGAGCATTTTTTTGGTTGGGGTCATAGAAGATAAAGATTTTTGATGACAATGCCCATGCACTTTAATCAATTTTTTATCTCCGTTAAAGCTTGAGGCTTTGATACGCCCTTTATCAATTTCATGACTGATAAATTCTTCAATGGTCATGACATGCTTGGCTAATTTTTTAGCTTTTTCTTGAAGTGCACCGCGGGTCAAAGAGAGGTATTCATCCCTAAAAGATAAAATAGTGGAGGGCTCAATACCCACAAGAGGCACTTCTTCAGTGATGATTTCAGAAAATAAAGCAACGTTTTTTTCAGCTAACTTCTTGGCTTCCTTGAGCATGCCTTTGGACATAAAGCTGCGGCCACTTTCTGGATGGTCTATGCGTCTCACTTGATACCCCAATCGATCTAGGAGGAGCATGGCTTTTTGCCCAATTTCTACATCATTATATTCAGTAAACTCATCGCAAAACAAGTATAAGATCTTTTTAGATCCATTATTTAGAGGTTTGAAATGGATCTTAAGCCATTTTTTAAAAGTTAGGTTACCCAATGGAGGCATAGATCTTTCAAAGGCAAAGCCAGCAATGGCCTTTGCGATCCCGCCAGAAAATTTATTAGAAAAAATCAGCTGATAAGCCCAAGGGATCTTTGAAGCTAAAGACATGGCCATTGTAAAATTACCTATAAGTCGATTTCTTAATGGAATGCCTTTGTCTTGATAGTATTGATACTGCCATTCACCTTTTAGTTTGGCCATATCTACATTTGAAGGGCACTCGGAACTGCAGCCTTTACAAGAGAGGCATAAATCCAAGACTTCTTTTATTTCGGGTCTTGAAAAAGGTTTTACCGTATCTGTTTTGCTTAACATTTCACGCAAAATGTTCGCTCTGGCCCGCGTAGTATCTTTTTCGTCCTTGGTAGCTTGATAGCTCGGACACATGGTTCCTCCAGACAGTTCGGTCTTCCTGCAGTCACCCGATCCATTACAAAGTTCTGTAGCCCTTACGATCCCTTGATTTTCACTAAAATCATACATGGTATCAAAGACGGGTGTGGGCTGATCAGGTAAAAAACGAAGATTCGTATCCATCGGAGGCGCATTCACAATTTTTCCGGGATTAAAAATATGATGGGGATCCCACATGTTTTTAACATCCTTGCAGAGTTGATAATTATGCTCCCCAAGTATCTGTGGAATAAATTCACCTCTAAGTCTCCCATCGCCATGTTCCCCAGAAAGGGAGCCATTATAGGATTTTACCAAAGTGGCAATTTCTTCTGCTATGGTTCTAAATTGTTTTTGTCCTTCCTTGGTCTTGAGGTTCAGAATAGGCCTCAGATGTAATTCGCCCGAACCCGCATGGGCATAATGTACGCTGTATAAATTATGCTTTGATAAAATTTTGTTAAAGTCGGAAATGTATTGTGGTAATTGTTGTACTTGCACCGCAGTATCCTCAACGACAGGGGCAGCTTTAGCATCACCTACCACATTTGACAAGAGACCTAACCCTGCTTTGCGTAGTCCCCATACTTTTGAAATATTAGGGCCTTTGATCACTGGAAAAGCATATCCGAGCTGAGCCCCTTTCAAATCAGCGATCAGTGCCAGGGTATTGGCCTCCACTTCTTCTTCTGATTCGGCAATGAGTTCAACGACCAAAATTGCTTTGGGATCTCCTTGTACAAAAAATCTATTTTGCAAATACAGGGTATTTCGTTTGGTTGCTTCAAGGATGTAGTGATCCATCAGTTCGCAAGCCATTGGATGGTAGTTTAAGGCAATTAAATTGGCTTGAAGCGACTCATTAATCGTGTGGTTGTGAATACAAATGAGGCGTTTATGATTCGGAGGTATTTTACTTAACTTAATTTTTGCCGCCGTAATAAAGGCCAAGGTGCCTTCCGAACCCGCGATCAGTTTAGCAAAGTTGAATTTTTCTTGGCTGTCTTTAGTAAACGGTTTTTGTCGCAACAATAAGTCAATCGCATAACCGGTATTTCTTCTTGGTATTTTAGGGTCAGGATAATCAGCCAAGATGTGTTCTTGATTTGTTTTATCCGATAACATTTTCCTGATGCCCAGGTAGATTTGAGTATGCAGGTCTCCACTGGTATCTAAGCCATTGCAATGGGCCAAAAATCCATGTTCATCAAGGGCCCCGAAACAGGCTTCTGTACCATCAGATAATAGGGTTTTGACTTCAAGTAAATGCTCTCTTACACTACCATAAACTACGGAATTAGCACCACACGAATTATTTCCAATCATGCCTCCAATCATAGCTCTGTTGGCCGTGGAGGTTTCAGGAGCAAAAAACAAACCTAGATCTGCTAATTTTTTATTTAGATCATCCCGAACAATGCCAGGCTCTACCCATGCCCAACCCTCTTCTTCATTTATTTCTATGATTTTATTGAACTCTTTGGAGACATCTACGATGATCCCACCACCTACGACTTGGCCTGCCAAAGAAGTCCCTGCTGTTCTTGGAATTAAACTGGTCTGCTGTTGCTGAGCAAATAAGATTAATGATTTAATGTCTTTCACATTAGCGGGAATAGCCACCCCTTGGGGAATTTCTCTGTAAGCGGAGGCATCTGTGGCGTAAATGCGTCGCGTTGCCTCATCGGTAAGGAGGGTCCCAGTTAATTGTTTTTGCAACGCTTCGAAATTCATTTTTTATTTTTTTGATTCATCAAAAATAAAGTATGAGATCACGGGGAAATGATCTGAGGGATAATGTTGTTCAATTAACTGCGAAATTATAGCAGTTTTGGTTGAAATGAGTTGTTCATTATGGAAAATAAAGTCGATTCGTCTATTTTCTTCGGGAGCGATATTAAATCCATTAAAAGTAGAAGTACCTCCAAAAAAATGGCGAGTGGAATACCGGCTATCAAGATATTGTTGAGTGATCCATTGAATGGGGGGCTCTTGCTCGAGGGCATTGAAATCACCCATTAAAATGGAAGGATGGTTTTGTTTATTGATCCGTGCCATTTCGTTGAGGATCAATTCCGAAGAGGCCAATCTAGCCGTTATTCCCAAATGATCAAAATGGGTATTGAACACCCAAAACTCATTTTTACCAGTACTAAAATGAGCATAAGTACAGATTCTTGGCAATGCTGCATCCCAATCTTTTGACGGAATTTTGGGTGTTTTGGAGAGCCAAAATGTACCCGTTTCTTTAGGTGTTAGAATTTCTTTTTTATAAAAAAGGGCACAATATTCTCCTTTCCCCCCCCCGTCATCTCGGCCCACGCCTAGATATTCATAATTCTTTAAAGCGTCCTTAATATATTCAATTTGGTGCAAAAGGCCTTCTTGAATACCTATGACATCAGGGTGATAAAATCGGATCTGATCAGTCAATATTTTTTTTCTATAATCCCATTGATCGAGACCATCATTTGGACTATCGTATCTAATATTATAGGTCATTACTGATAGGTTTTCTTGAGCGAAAAGCACACAGGTGATACCTTGAAGGAGCAGCCATAAAACAGCTTTGATGGAACAATTATTTATCATCTGTAAAGGGAGTCACTTTGAATTATTTATCGGTAATTTAAGTGTAATGAGGAGGAGCCGCAAGACCCTTTTTAAAAATTATTCTTTGCAAGGAAGTTTTTTATCATTTGAAGCCGCTAAAACCATTTTATCATATCGTTCAGGTATCCTTGCCAGATAAGATTGGAAATTCATATTTTTGTAAAACAATTTGAGTTCTTGTATTTTGATAAATTTTTTAGAAGGGAGTTCAACAAATACCTAGGTTAAACAATGGGGGGATACAACGAAAAAGGGCTATGGTCAAAAGATTAGTATATCAAGTAATAAGATATTATTGTCGCTTTGTTGTCCGTATATTCTTTGGAAAAGTAGAGATTATTGGTAAGGAAAATATCCCAAAGGATCAGCCAGTTATTTATTCTTCCAATCATCAAAATGCATTTATGGATGCTTTGATTATTGGAGGGCTATCATCAAAAACCACTTATTCTGTTACTCGATCAGATGTGTTTAAGAAAAAGTATGAATGGTTTATGGACGCCATTAATATGATTCCTATTTATCGGATTCGAGATGGATTTAGTCAATTGGCCAAAAACGAAGAAACCTTCAGAAAAATAAATAGGTGTTTGTCTCAAGGACATGCGTTAACGATTTTTTCAGAGGGGAATCATGGCAATGATTTTTTCTTACGTGGCTTATCTAAAGGGAGTTCGAGAATGGCACTTGAGGCACAAGAAAAAATGGATCATTTAGACCTTCAAATCATACCGATTGGGCTAAACTATTTCCATCATCAAAGGCCTTTGCATAAAATCTCTATTGTTTATGGTCAACCTATATCTGTGAAGGATTTCATACCGCTCTATCTTGAGCAAAAAGCCAAGGGAGTCAATCAAATGAAGAAAGCTATTGAGCGGGGTATGCGTACCTGTCTATTGATTCCCCAAGAGAGTTCTGCCTATCTAGAAGAAAGAGATCGTATTAATTGGCATAATGAATCACGTCCATTCGAGCAATTAAGAGAAGGCATCCCATTGGGAGAAGGATTAAAATCACTAGGGAAGCCTAATAAAATTTTATATGGGATAGGCAAATGTTTGGGTATTTTTAACTTCGGTCCCTTATGGTTGCTTCAATCTATTTTATCAGGGATAAAAGATATTGTTTTTTATGGCTCAATGAAATGGGCCTTGGCCATGTTCATCTTCCCCATTTGGTTTTTGCTCGTCTTAGGGGTAAGCTCTTTATTAATTGATATTCAAGCGGGATTGATGATAACATTGATGTCTATTTTAATGCTTTATTTGAGGCAATATCTGATTAAATGGTCTAATCTGCCTCATTAAGGCTTACGACTGTCATAAATCAATACCCCTTTTTCATTCCATTCTCTTAAAATAGCAGGGGTTGTCCCTTTTTGAAAAGGCTCTTTTGGATATTTTATTTCCCGCTTAGACCTTCTATTTTCATAATATTCTCGCCATAACCCTATTTTTTCATCGAATAAATACTGGCCTGTAGCAGCTACATTACCGTTGGAATGGAAGGCGTAATATGTGCCTTGTCGGTCTCCAAAATGGATAGGGATCACTTCCCTTAGGTTTTCACGTTTGAGATCATAAAATCTTAATAATGATTGTTGCGTCCAACCTTTCCAATAGATTTCTTTATCTTGTAGGATATCATTTCGATCAAAACGTACCCACCGCATGTGTTTTTTTCCTTTGTAATAAAATCCTTCTTCTATGATCTCATCATTCAGTTTTTTGATGTATTTCCCGTGAAGTAAGCCAATTTTTTGACCTTCTTTAATCTTTTTAGAATTAACGACACGCTTTTTTTTTCGATCGAGATAATAAAAATTCTGATCGAATAAACTGGGATCCTCAAAATCTTTGTCTTTTAAAAAATAAAATAACTCCGAAGTAGTATTTCTTCCCCTGGTTGTTTTAACAAAACCTTTCTTTCCTTTGATGCCATAATAAACCTTGGGATTTGGTTTTTTCTTCTTTTTGCTCTCAGGGACAAGATCAGGATCTTCCTCTGCTTTGAGATCTTTGAGCGCGATGGTCAAAGGCGTTTCATAAGCCACTTTAAAAAGGTCAACGATGGCAGCTTCTTGACCCATTAAAGGCAGTAAGGTGATTACGCAAAAGCTATAAAGCAGAGTTTTCATGTTGTATTAACACAAAACAAATCAAAAAATTGTAATACGCCGCTGGGAGCCATAAAAAAATGGAGACACTGGTCGATTGCTTCATGATTGACTTTTTATTAAAAGGGCATGACCTAGCCATACCCTTTAGTAAGCATCTTAATGCGCGACGAGATCGACGCTTCGCTTGATGAAGTCTGTCAGTGCTTTACCGGTCAGCATGCCTTGCGAAAGGAGCGCCAGGTCATAAGCTTGTTTGGCCAAATCAATCTTCTTGCCCTCTTTTTTGGCGGCAATGATTTTTTGAACAATACTGTGATTGGCATTCACCGCAATGGCTAGATTCACGGGTAAATCACCAAACATCATGGGACCACCGCCACCGGCCGCTTGCATATCTTTCATTCTTCTCATAAACTCAGGAAGAGTTACGGTAACCGGTAAATCATCTGTAGCCATGGTTTCTACCGTGACGCTATTATTTTTATCATCGATGGCTTTTTCAAAGATTTTCTTTACGGCTGTTTCTTCTTTTTCGCTAAGTACAGACGTTTTAGCTTCTCCTTTATCGATGAGTTTATCCACGACATCGGCATCAACACGCTTGAAGGTAACTTCGAATTTTTGCTCACAATGATTGATGAAATGACTGTCGAGGGCCTCATTTAAAATCAAGACGTCATAACCTCTTTTTTGTGCGGCATCTATATAGCTGTGTTGTTGATCCTCATTTGAGGCATACAAAACTACTTTTTGTTTGTCCTTATTAACTTGATTAGCATCGATGAAAGTTTTATACTCCTCAAAAGTGAAAAGTTTAGAAGCTGTATTTTTTAAGAGCACAAAGTCCTTCGCTTTGTCGTGGAACTTTTCCTCTGAAATCATTCCGTATTTTACGAAAATACCAATGTCATTCCATTTAGCCTCATAACTGGTCCGATCCTCTTTGAACAGTTCGTTGAGTTTATCTGCTACTTTTTTGGTGATATAACCGTTGATTTTTTTAACATTACCATCTGCTTGTAGGTAACTTCTGGAAACATTTAAAGGGATATCTGGAGAATCAATAACACCGTGCAGCAACTGAAGAAATTCAGGAACTACGTTTTTAACTTCGTCGGTGATGAATACTTGTCTCGAGTATAATTGAATTTTATTACGTTGAATCTCAAAATCTTTTTTGAGCTTAGGGAAGTACAAAATCCCTGTTAGATTGAAGGGATAGTCCACGTTCAAGTGAATCCAAAATAATGGATCTTCACTCATAGGGTACAACTCTTTGTAAAACTTTAGGTAGTCCTCATCCTTGAGCTCATTTGGGCTTTTGGTCCAAATGGGTTCTGAGTCGTTGATGATGTTGTCTTTCTTGACCGACTTGTATTTAGGTTTATCATCTTTGTCCTTACCATCCGGAATACTCTCCTCTTTGGTGCCAAATTTGATGGGGATGGGTAAAAATTTACCATATTTATCCAGAACACCTTGTATTCTTGCATCTTCCAAGAATTCTTCGGAATCCTCAGCAATGTGAAGCGTGACCACTGTACCTCGCGTTTTTTTCTTTGAGGATTTGATTTCAAATTCCGTTTCACCATCACAAATCCATTTGGCAGGAACAGACCCTTCCTTAAAGGAGAGGGTTTCTATTTCTACCTGTTTTGAAACCATGAAAGCAGAATAAAACCCTAGCCCAAAATGACCTATAATTTGTTGATCCTCACCTTTGTCCTTATATTTTTCAATAAATTCTGTAGCTCCTGAAAAAGCAATTTGATTGATGTACTTTTTAATCTCCTCAGCAGTCATACCGATCCCATTGTCTTTAATTGAGATGGTTTTTTTCTTTTTATTTACCTCAATCTCAACTCTGAGCTTACCGACTTCTTCTTTGTACTCACCTAGGGCGGCTAATCGTTTAATTTTTTGAGAGGCATCGACGGCATTTGAAACCAGCTCTCTTAAGAAAATTTCATGATCTGAATATAAGAACTTCTTGATGATGGGGAAGATGTTCTCTGTGTGTATGGAAATGTTACCTTTTTCTTGCATGTTCGTCAACTAAATGGGTTCTAAATAATAAAAAGAGAATATCAAATACTATTCCATTTACGCAGATGGCAATTTAATGTGCCAACTTGGCAGTATTTATGTCAGTAAAGTCAGTGGGTCAGTTTAAACCTTATCGAATACGGTTCATACTTTTGACCAATTTTTCATCTTTTCGGATGAATCGATTGGCAGCAAAATTACAAAAGAGGGCAGCCAAAGGGAGATAAAAACCGAAGAGATAATTTCCTTGCTGGGTAGGCTCAAGAAGCGTTTCTGCCTTGAAAATAAAGTACATCAATGTCCCGAGGGTTATCCCTATTACTAAACTGTTCAATGCCCCCAATTGGATTTGGCGTAAACGGTTTTTGTATTGAAAAATAGAGTAAATAGAGAGGGCTGCAGATAGGCTACCCAATAAGGAAATATAAAATGTGTTTTTTAAGATATTGTGCGCAGATCCGGTAATAGGGTCCAGGACTTCATAGGTTAAATAAAAAGCATCGAGGGTAGCTACTTCCGAGGTTTCAATACTTGCTTTTTGCCATAGGGGAAAAAACAGCATGAGTCCCATGGCTATGGCAGCCATTGCAAGGAAAATAGATTGAACGCGTTGAATCATATCAATATTATTTTAGGCAAAAGAATACATCCGATTGTACAAAGACAAATAGATTAGCGTTATTTTGCGGCATGCGCTTTTTTCTAGAGATTAGCTATGATGGGTCAAAGTACCATGGTTGGCAATACCAGCCCAATGCGATTTCGATTCAAGAAACTATTGAAAAAGCCCTAGGTGATTTGTTGGGAGTAAAAACTCCTGTAGTGGGGAGTGGCCGTACCGATGCAGGTGTTCATGCCTCTTGTCAAATAGCACATTTCGATGCTGAAAATATTGATAATGAACATCTTAAGTTTAAACTAAATTCTTACTTACCCCGAGAAATAGCGATTCGTAAGATTCATTCAGTTACCCAAAAGGCCCATGCTCGGTTTGATGCGCTATCTAGGGGCTATGCCTACCACATGCATCTCAATAAAAACCCTTTTAAAGTCGGTACTTCCCATTATTTGCATGCGCCTGTAGCCTTAAGTAGCATTGCAGCGGCTTGTGCTGTTCTTGTAAATTGGACCGATTTTGAAGCGATGAGTAAGGTAAATACGGACGTTAACCATTTTAATTGCCACATACTCAAAGCAGAGTGGAGGGAAGTTGAGGAGGGCTATGTATTTTTGGTTCAATCCAATCGTTTTTTAAGGGGGATGGTGCGAGCTTTGGTGGGGACCTTGCTCGAGGTGGGGACTAAAAAAATAACGATTGATCGTTTTGGTGAGATCTTAGCCGCAAAGAAAAGGGCTCATGCAGGAGTCTCCGTTCCTGCTGCAGGTCTATTTTTATCAAAAGTTGAATATCCAAAAGATATTTATTTAAATTTAGATACGTGAATAAAGAGTCCATTCAAGCAAAAAAAATAGTAGATTCAAAAGTTCTTAAAAAGCTTTTTGCTTTTGCTAAGCCTTATATGCATCAGTTTTGGATACTGGTCTTTTTGACCATTTCTATGGCTGCCATTGTACCCTTGAGACCCTATGTTATCAGAATCATTATTGACAATCAAATTGCCTTAGGAGATTATGAGGGTTTAATTTATATGATAGTATTGCTTTTGGGTTTATTGTTGCTTCAATCTTTAGTCCAATACTTACATACTTTTCTTTCAGGTGTCTTGGGGCAATTTGTAATTAAGGATATTCGAATTAAACTGTTCAGACATGTTCAGTCACTGAGGTTGAAGTTTTTTGATCAAACCCCCATAGGGAGATTGGTGACACGAAATGTTTCAGATATTGAAACCCTTGCAGAAGTATTTAGTCAAGGAGTAGCCGCCATCATTGGAGATTTATTACAGCTTCTGGTCATATTTGGTTTTATGCTTTACATTGATTGGGAATTGGCTTTGATCAGTCTTTCGACATTGCCCATTTTAATTTTAGCCACGTATATATTCAAAGAGCGGATCAAAGTTTCATTCAATACCGTACGCACTGCAGTGAGCAATCTCAATACTTTCGTACAGGAGCATATTACGGGTATGAACATTGTGCAAATATTCAACAGTGAGTCAACAGAGCTTAAAAAGTTTAAAGAAATAAACAAAGAACATCGTACGGCTAACATTAAATCAGTGATGTATTATTCGATCTATTTTCCTGTCGCCGAGATCGTTCAAGCCTCTGGTATTGGATTGGTGGTTTGGTTCGGCGCAGGAGGCGTAATTCAAGAACGGATTGAGGTGGGCGTTTTGATAGCATTCATAATGTACATTCAAATGTTTTTTAGGCCGATCAGAATGATAGCCGATCGATTCAACACCTTACAAATGGGTATTGTTTGTGCAACACGAATAATGGATTTGCTGGACAATAAAGAATCGACATCTAATACAGGTGTTTTAGCATTAAAGGCACTCAAGGGGACGGTGAAATTTGAGCAGGTTTGGTTTGCCTACAACGAAGAGGACTGGGTCCTTAAAAACATTTCATTTGAGGTGAAATCTGGTAAAACTTTAGCTTTAGTGGGCGCCACTGGCGCGGGGAAAAGTTCCATTGTAAATTTACTCAACAGATTTTACGAGATTAATAAAGGCAATATTTACCTAGACGGTCAGGAAATCAAGAACTATGAGCTTTCTTTTTTAAGAAAGAATATTGCGGTGGTTTTGCAAGATGTATTTTTATTTTCAGATTCTATTTTCAACAACATTACCCTCAAGAATCCAAAGATCTCCCGTGAGCAAGTGTATCAAGCTGCTGATTTGGTAGGTGCCAGTACTTTTATTGAGCGGTTACCTGGGGGTTATGATTATGATGTAATGGAGCGTGGAGCTACTTTGTCTGTGGGTCAAAGGCAGTTGATTTCTTTTGTGAGAGCTTTGGTGTATGATCCTAAAATCATCATTTTAGATGAAGCGACCTCTTCGGTTGATTCGGACACAGAATTTTTAATTCAAGGGGCCATAAGTAAGTTAATGAAGGGTAGAACTGCTATTGTTGTGGCTCACAGGCTGTCTACTATCCAAAATGCGGACAACATCATGGTGCTAGATAGAGGAGAGATCAAAGAGCAAGGAACCCATGATGACTTATTAAGTAGGGAAGGCTATTATGCCAAACTGCATGAGATGCAATTTAAAGAGGTGATCCTATGAAGTGGACCTCAAAAAACACCTACGCGGTCATCATCTCTTTTTCAATACTGATCATGACCTTTTGCATTCATTACGTTTATACTCTTTTGGGTGGATATCAGGAGGTTGTAGTTTATCATTTAGGAGCGGATCACCGTTTGGTGGTAGGGCGATCTTTTTCAGGACGCCAGACCTCAAAGGCCATTGAGGAATATTATACAGAAAGTCGTGCGATGGTTTTGGACAGCACCTTGAAGGGGACGTTGACCGTAGTCAGTTTTGAAGATTCCAAATTGAATGAGGGCGAAGTGAGTCTTTTTATAGGGGTTATTCTGACAGAAGAAAGTGCAAAGGTGCCTATGGATTATGAACTCAGAGAATTTGATTGCCATCAAAAGTTGGTCGCTTTTTTAAGTATGCATCCCATGGTGATGCCTAATGCGACAGAGGTAGAACTAAAATTAAAACAAAAAGCAGATAGTCTTAATATTGAATTAAGCAATTTTATTTTTGAAATGCATTATCCGGATAATTCGAAGATTATCGAAGCGTGGTCAAAAAATTAGGTTGGATTTTCTTTATCCTGAGCCAATTGCTGGTCATAGATGCCTTTGTAGGCCCCATTTTTTTCTAATAGATCCTCATGGGAACCTTGTTCAATAATGGAACCATCTAGGAGCACAATGATCTTACTGGCCAACTTTGCCGAGGATACCCGATGAGAAATAATTAATGAAGTACGTCCTTTCATGATTTTTGTCATCGCTTCAAGAATTGTATTTTCCGTCTTAGTATCCACGGCGGATAGGGCATCATCTAAAATGAGTATTTTAGGTTCTCTTGCTACCGCACGAGCAATAGATACACGCTGTTTTTGGCCTCCTGATAAGGTGATGCCTCTTTCTCCTACTCGTGTATCAAATCCGTTAGGTAAATCAGCAATGTTATTGAGTAAATCTGCGTCCTTAGCCGCTTGAATGATTTTTTCTTCATTCATGTCCGGATTACCAAAAGCGATATTATTCCGAATACTATCTGAAAACAAAAACACGTCTTGCGGGACAAAGCCGATTTGTGACCTTAAGCATGAAAGATTATATCTCTGAATGGATTGTCCATCTATTTTTAAGGACCCAGAAGAAATATCATACATTCGACAAATTAAGTTGGCGAGGGTACTTTTCCCAGCACCCGTATTGCCGATGATGGCCACAGATTCTCCTTGATTGACCTTGAATGAAATATTTTTTAACGCATGAATACCTGAATCAGGATAGATAAAATCTACATTTTCAAATTCAATGGTTCCTTCTAAATTTTTTTCTAAATTTTCAGTAGAAATTATATCCGTCTTTGTTTCGAGAAATTCATTAATTCTCTTTTGAGAAGCTGCCGCTTGTTGGATGATACTGGTAATCCAACCCAATGCGGCGACGGGCCAGGTTAATAAGTTCACATAAATAATAAATTCAGCAATTACACCCGTACTGATACTTCCATTAAAAACCTCAACGCCTCCAATGTAAATAGTGAGAATAACACTCAGTCCAATAAGAGACATGATAAGGGGAAAGAAAACCGCTTGAACAAAAGCGAGTTTTAAGGATTTATTTTTATAGTCTGTACTTTCTTTTTCAAATTGAAGGTTGACATCTTCCTCTCGATCGAAAGCTTTTATGACTCGAATGCCAGAAAAGGCTTCTTGAACGAACGTTGATAAATTGGATAAGCTTTCTTGGATTTTTTCTGAACGCTTATGAATGATATTATTGACCAGATAAATACTGAGAGAGAGTATAGGAAGCGGAATTAAGGAATAAATAGTCAGTTTAAAATTAATAGAAAACATAAAAGGGATGACCATCAGGAACAAGGTGAGTAAGGTAATTCCATACATGATGGCGGGTCCGAAATACATGCGAACCTTACTGACATCTTCGGATATTCGGTTCATTAAATCCCCCGTATTGTTTTTTCTGTAAAAGCTTAAGGGTAAACTTTGATAATGCTCAAAAATTTCATTCTTTAAGTCATATTCAATGATTCGAGACATCACAATGATGGTTTGCCTCATGAAAAACATAAAAATGCCTCTCAAAAGCGCGGAGGTTAATATTAATATACCTAAGATCCAAATGGATTTTGCAAACAATGCATAAGCATCGGTTTGAAGATCAAAACCATCAAAGAGCTTAAAAAGCTCATAATTACCCTTTAGTAGGTCAAATGAATACCTTACCAAAACCGCAGGCATGATGGAAAAATAATTGGCGATGATGATAAATAGCGTACCCAATATAAGGTGATACTTATATTTAAATAGGTATTTATTCAAATAGGCTAAATCATTCACAGGCTATAAAAGGATTGAAATTCTGAGTGATAATTTGATATAAACAAGGTATTTTTGACTTTTTATTTATTGTTCTGACTTAAAATGATAGCAAAGTTAGATTAGAATTTCTTTTAAAAATGGGAAAAGACTCCATTCAACTGAAAAGTCAAACAATTTTAGATAAAATGTGGGACATGTCACATGAACAACTCATTTTTTGCAGTGATCATGTGCTTGGATTGAAAGCAATTATTTCTATTCACAACACGGTGCTTGGCCCTGCCATGGGAGGGACACGTATGTGGAATTATACCTCAGAGGAAGCTGCCATACAAGATGCTTTAAGGTTGTCCAGAGGGATGACGTTTAAAAATTCGATTGCTGGATTAAATATTGGGGGTGGTAAAGCAGTAATCATCGGAGATGCTAAAAAAATTAAAGGCGAAAAACTGATGCGCCGATTTGGGAAGTTTGTCAACGGTTTAGGGCGGGCAATATTGGACGGCTGAAGATGTCAATATGACCACGCAGGACATGGAATACATCCGAATGGAGACGCCTTATGTAGCAGGTCTTCCAGAAAAAAGTGGTGGATCCGGAGACCCTAGTCCCGTAACCGCATATGGCGTTTTTTGTGGGATGAAGGCTTGTGCTAAAGTAGTTTATGGGACAGATGCCTTGGCAGGCAAAAAAATATTGGTCCAAGGTTTGGGAAATGTAGGTTCCTATTTAATTGAACTACTGGTGAAGGAACAAGCACATATTCTGGTGTCAGACATTTTTGAAGATAAGATCAAAGCGATAACAGAACGTTTTAAGGTTACTGTGGTGGTGGCGGATGAAGTTTATTGTGCAGACGTAGATATTTATGCACCCTGTGCTTTGGGGGCTACGATTAACAGTCAGACCATACCTAAGATGAAGTGTAAAATTATTGCAGGAGGCGCTAACAATCAATTGGAGGATGAAGCTTTACATGCAAAAATGCTTCAGGATCAAGGTATACTTTATGGTCCAGATTTTCTCATCAACTCAGGTGGTATCATTAATGTTTATTTTGAACAGCAAGGAGATTACCATCGTTCTAAAGTTTTAGAAAAGACGGAAGATATTTATAAAATGACCACTGATGTGATTAATTTTGCTGCAGTAAATAATATTACGACGCATCAAGCCGCCTTGAATATAGCAACGAAGCGTATCGAAGATTTTAGTAGGCTCAAATCACCTACTTTTTAAATAGATTAAAGTTCTTTAAAATGTTAAATAGGAGGGTTTTAAGAGTGAAGGCCATGCAGTCTTTGTATAGCTATTTCTTAATGAAAGCATCTGTATGCGATCTGATTGAAGAAGAGTTGGTTGCAAAATACGCTTTAGACCCTGCACTGCATGATTTTTTGGATCGTGAGTTATTTGAGGCCAAACAAAATTTAATTAAGACCTGTTTCAGAAATAGGTTTGTAGATGAATCGTCGCAGACGATGGTAGCACTGGATGAGGAAGATCTTCAAGAAGTTGAAAATAGCTATCTAAAATATGAAAATCTGATCACGGCAGAGGTAAAAAGCATTAGAAAAAATATGATGGCCGAGCGTGCTCGACTTAAAAAGTTATATCTAAAAATACTTTTGCTACCTGTTTCATTTGCCTTTGTGGACAAGCAAGACCAGGATAAAATAAAAAGCAGTCCTGCTAAGTCAGCTCCGAGTGGAAATTTATCTAGTAACGTGTTGATTGCGAAGATCAAAGAAGATCCTAACTTGTACGAAGCGGCAAAAAAAGGGGAAGTTGAATGGGAAGCGGAAAGTGATGTTGTGGTGCAGTGGTACAAAGATGTTTTGAGAGTAGATGAATTCATGACACGCTTTCAGGAACTCAAAGAGCCCACCCAAGAACAGCAACTAGAATGTGTACAATACCTCTATAAAAAAGTCATTTTTAAAAGTGAGATCATCGGGGCCTATTTTGATCAAAATGACTTGAGATGGAATGAAAATAAACCCATCATTAGGAGTATGGTTCTCAAAACATTAAAGCATTTTGATTTTGAAAACCTACTGGAATTGCAGCCATTGAGTCACAACGAAGATGAAGATTTTGAGTATTTTGAAACTTTATTTTCCGAAACTATGAAGCGCGAATATGAGTTGGAAATGATCATTTCTAAAAGAGCGAAAAATTGGGATGCCTCTCGAATGGCCATGACTGACTTGGTAATTTTGAAAATGGCTTTAGCAGAAATGATGACCTTTCCGAGCATTCCGATCAAGGTGACTATCAATGAATATATTGAGATCTCCAAAAATTACAGTACGCCAAGAAGTAAACAATTTGTGAATGGAATTTTGGATGTTTTGGCAAACGAGTTATCTTCGGAGGGTATTATTAAAAAAAGTGGCAGAGGTTTAATAGATAATAAATAAAAAAATCATGAGTAAAAATTCAGGAAATTCATTTTTTGCCTTTCTATTTGGTATTTTTGCTGGAGGCATTTTGGGGCTTTTGTTTGCTCCTGAGAAAGGAACACATACACGCGATCGGCTATCATTCTTGCTAGATAAGTATAAAAAAAGAGTGGAGGAGTTGATGGTAGAGCTGGTAGAGGGCAAAGATTTAAAAGACAATAAGGCCAAGTCAGAAGGAGAAAAAATCATCGATGACACCAAACAAAAGGCCGAAGAGCTGCTTGATGATGTGAATGGTTTAATTAATCAGATAAAAAAATCAGATTGATTAAATAATAAAAGGGCTATTTTAAGTCACTATTTTTATAAATTTGGATAAAATTTCAATACAAAATGAAACAGATAACTAAAATTACATGGATATTGAGCCTAGCAGTGATAGGCTTCAGTTGTTCGAACAAAGAATTGGAATCACGCCTAGCTAAATTAGAAGGTAAGATGGCCCAATTAGAGACTAAAAATGGAGTAAAAACTACTCCAGCGGCACCGACTTCAGCCAAAGTGCCGGATGTAAAGCCAGATGGCCCACTTCCGACGTTCAAATTTTCAGAAGAAAGTTTTGACTTTGGTACCATTACAGAAGGAGACGTAGTAGATCACGTTTTTTCATTCGTCAATGAGGGCGACGCTCCTTTAATCATTAGCAGTGCTACTGCTTCTTGCGGATGTACCGTGCCTGTATGGCCTAAAGCACCTATTGCTCCAGGAGAACAAGCAGAGATTAAGGTGCAGTTTAACAGTCGAAGTAAGCCAGGTGTTCAGAACAAGACGGTAACCGTTACGGCCAACACTTATCCTAAGGTGACCCGTTTGAAAATTAAAGCAAATGTGAACAAGGCAAATCCATCATAAGTCGTTATGTTGGAAATCATATTTTTACAGGCATCAGGAAATAACTATTCTCAATTCATCATGCTGGGAGGCATGGTCGCTATATTTTACTTCTTTTTTATTCGTCCACAGCAAAAAAAGCAAAAGGACACCAAAAAATTTATTGAAGCGGTGAAAAAAGGAGATATGGTAGTGACGTTGGGGGGCATACATGGAAAAGTATTTTCGGTTGATGAGGCTACGATTACCCTTGATGTAGATCGGGGGAATAAGTTGGTGGTTGAGAAATCATCTCTCTCATTAGATACCAGTGCTCAATACGTATCCAAGAAATAGCTTAGGTATGATTTGATGATCAAATTCAATAAGTTCACAAATAACTGGAAGGTAGTATTGTTCTCCATCATGGGGGCTGCTACCTTTTGGCTTTTTAGGGCACTGAATAAGTCACATAGTGCGCTGATCAGTTATCCGATTGAATTCGTTTTTAATGTAGACAGTACTGTAGTCATGAATCCGCTGCCAACTACGATTAAAATAGATGTAAGCAGTGGCGGCTGGAATTTATTCAGAAGGACGTTGATATTTAGTATTGACCCTATCCAGAGTAGAACTGGATAATCCTTCCGAAGTCAATTTTCTGACCCAATCATTCTTGAGCCCAATTGTTGAAGATCAGTTAAAAGGGCTTACTATAAACTATATTGTTACAGATACTTTGTTCCTTAGCATTGAACGAAAGATAACGAAGCGGATGATATTAAAGGTAGATAGCTTGAGCTTGCCCCTTGAAGAAGATTATCAGCTTATGTCTAATATAACCATTCAACCTGACCATGTTGTGTTGATCGGACCTAAATCTATTATTAACTCTTTTGAATCAGATTTCTACATTACCCTAGACGAGAATAATATCGATGAGGATTTTAATGGGAGGGTAGAAGTTCCCATAGTATTTGAAGACCTCATTCAATCTGATCCTAGTGAGGTCAATGTGAGTTTTGAGGTGAACAAGTTTAAAAATGTTAAGATAGGGGTTCCAATTATCTTGCAGAATTTTCCTTCCAATCGAGTGACTACGCTGCTAGATTCTATAGTGAATGTAACCTATAGGGTCAAGGAGTCTTTTAAAGAGGATTTTTCGTCAGAGGATTTCTATGTAGTCTTAGATTATGATTTTTTAAAAACAGATTCTTTGGGTGTACCTGTACTGATCAAGTATCCTGATACCTTGCGAACCGTGAGTATGGACTCCCAAAAAGTGAGATTTCGGTACGAAAATGAAGAATAGTCCGTTATTGATAGGTATTACTGGGGGGATCGGGAGTGGTAAGAGCCTGATAAGTAGTATTTTTAATAAACTGGGGCTACCAGTGTATGATGCAGATAGGCGAGCCAAATGGCTGATGGCCCATGACCCAAATATTAAGTCTCAACTGATTGAATTATTGGGCTCAGAAAGTTATACTGAGCAAGGATTGAATAGGTCCTTTATTGCACGTAAATCTTTTAATAACGAAAAGATTTTGACTCGATTAAATGCGATGGTTCATCCAGAAGTAGGCGCCGACTTTACCAGATGGGTAGCATTGCATGATTCCAGTCCAGTTTTGTTAAAAGAATCAGCCTTAATTTTTGAAACCTCTTCACATACTGAATTAGACCAAATTATTTTGGTTTTGTCACCAAGTGCACTGAGAATAAAAAGAGTTTTGGCCCGTGATTTACATCGAGATAAGAAAGATATTAAAGCGATCATTTCTCGCCAGTTGCCAGCGGCAGAAACTAGTTTATTGGCACATTTCATTATCAAGAATGATGAAAGAAACTTATTACTTCCCCAGGTCTTGAGTATTCACAAAGCTTTGATAGCTCAGGTGAGTTGATTACAAAGGGCTAATTTTTTAGAAGTCACAAACTATTTGCTCATATTCATGGGGTCTATATGCTTGAGAATGTATGGGATTACCACTAAAATCCTTGGTAATTATGATGTGGAAAGGAGCGGATGCAATAAATATTTCGAATTGAAAGAGGGGTTTTTTCTGATATGAAATAGATCGGATGGCATCGTACTCAGCAGGATAATGAATGGATTGGTCCCCATAAATGAGTCCATATTTATTATTTTTTAAATAACGAAATACATTATCAGTGATTTGTGTGTAAGTGCTTATTCCTTTTAGGATATTTTTTTGATGATTAGTAATAAGGGACCAGCTGCTATCCGTTTGCACCCAAAATAAGGAATCATTGAGGCCTATGATATTTTGATATTTAAAGTCAATGACCACAGCACCCTCACGGTTTATTAATCCTTTAAATGATCTTTTTTTCGTTAAATAATAAGGACCCAACCGCTCAGATACACCTTCGTATTGATCAGAGAGCTCAATGTTATGATTTAAATCAAATCCTTTTATTTTTCCATTTTTTAGTAATTGTGCGAGTTGATTTTTTTGCTCAATAAAATCATATTCAATGGGAATGGTCACATTCCCTTTTTGATCCAACACACCTTGCTTACCTTTAAGAGTAATTTTAAAGAGAGAATCTGTTAGTAGATCTATTTGATCAAAACTACCCTTGAACATTAGCTTACCATCTTTGTTATAGATTTCCCGTGCATTTTTATGGGTTTTGAGTAAATAACGGGCCCTTACTTTTCCTTGACGATCGCGAGACAGCAGACTGTTTACGGTAACTTCTTTATTTATAAGAACTGATTGCTCATTGGGGAAGAGTACATAGGAAGAATCAGAATCACGAATGACCAACGCCAATTCACGTAAGGATTGAATGGAATCTACCTTGATAAATCCACCCTTCGGATTGATTAAGTACCAATGATTTTTTTTGAGGCCCAACCATGGCTGTGGTAATGAGATCTTCAAAAACATTTGTAGCCCAAATCTTTAATGATTTGCTTATGATATATCTTATAATCTGATATTCCTTGCGTGTAATGATAGGTATCACCAACATAAATATCACGGTCTGCTTCCCAAGGTATGAGGAAGTTCATATTACCTTCAAGCAAGGCCTGTTCGCTTTCATGATAAAGTAGCATTACGGAATCATTGATCAACTCATAGTCGTCTGCTAAAAAATCAGGAGTTAGTTGTTTTTTTTCAATACCTTTTTGAACAAAAGATAAGTTGTGAAAGGCCATTTGTTTACCCACACGAAATGCCCAAAAGTCGCCTACCGTATTGATCTCATCATAAGTGAAGGGAGTGAGTGTTTTACCTGTATAGGTAGCCAATGCCCAGCCCTCCTCTCTTCTGATTTTGAGCCATCGCCCCCCTACAATTGCGGCATCTATGAGTTTATCGAACAGCAATTTCCCTGACTTATGGATGATTTTTATTTGTGTGGGTTCTTTGATTTTTAAAAATCCAAAGCCCAGGTCCTCATAAGTAATCATGGGGCCTGAATAGATGGAAGTACCCGCTCTGTTGATCAGTTGCTTGATTCCGGAGGCACTGCTGACCCCTATGATGTCGCCTTGTAATGTTTGGCAAAGGAGCTCCTGCTTTAAAAGGGAGTGATACTTAGGTTTTAAGATAGGGGTTCCTTCTAAATTCATGAATCCAATTTTTCCATATTCTAAGAAAGGCAATAGTGGTTGCGCATTTAATTGAGAAATGACCTGTAGCGAATCTATGTTTTCTTCGAATTCAGGGAAAGTAGAAAGCTTAAAAAATACTTCTGGGCTCATATGGTATAAAATCGATAACAATTCCTCGTTGTGTGGGCTTTGAGGATAGTTTTGTAGATGATCTAAAAAACAATGGGATGTATTAAGGTCTAAGGTTCGCTCGAAAATAACATCAATAGCTACGGTTACATATCGAGAGGTTGGGTACTCATTGATAAATTTTTTAAATTCATTAAGGTCATCATTTGCTGTTTTTTCTTCATAAAGGAGTCGTTCGTAGTGGGCTTGTGCACGTTCTGAAAATCTGGATGTGGAATATACCTTTACATAGTTTTCATAGGATTCCCAGTTATGAATCTGTGTTACCGAATCAAAAGCTAAGCTATCGATGTTATAGAAGAATTCTTCGCGATAAGCGCTTTTGGGATATAAAGAAAGAAAAGAATGAAAGGCATCCAACGTATAGCGGGATAAGACTTTTTCATAGGTTTGATTTTCGATGTCAGTATTGGTTTTCTCGATGTCAAGGAGGCTAAATGGAGTCATGATAAAAGCTAATTTTATTTTTTCATCTGGCCTGTTGAAAATCAGCAACCGCCTGTTGGGCATAAATGCGGGCTTGACTCTAGGTCATAGTATTCGGGAAGGCTATCGCAAGACAAGAGTCGGGCATACATCCACCTACTACCCGGATTGATGGAATCTTTAGAAATTTGACTTTCTAGGAGTTCCTTAGCTTTTGCGACATCCTCTTTTTCAAGTGCTCTGAATACACGCTTGAGGTCCTGAGCGTTCACCATGAGATGAGGGATCAGGAGGAATAAAAAGCAAACAATTTTAACAAAATTCATTTCAGGTATAAAATTACATATTTGAGTCAAGTCCTTCGAGGAACCTCATGAAAACCTTTGGTAGTTTAGTAAGACTTCCCATTTATCGTTAGGCACGACGATTGGCAAGCAGTGGGGGAGGGTCCTCCCGTGAATGGATTCCACCTACTAATGGTTTTAGCGCCAAAGCCAGAAGCACGCATAACCAGGCGGTCTCCGTACTTATCTCTAATCTTATCCATGGCTTGATATAGATTGAACATGTTTTCAGAATCTTCAAATAGATGAATTTGATGACCCCCACCTACCAGATGACTGAACTTGACGCCTATCAATCGCACCAGAAGCCTTTTTTGATAGAGTTTTTCGTATAATGTCATCACGATGGGTAAAATGACTTGATCCGAAGCGCTATACGGAATTCTTTTTTGTATTGTATAGGTTTGAAAGTCTGAATATCGAAGTTTTATGGTGACACAAGCCGTCAGTTTATTACCCCTACGCAATTGAAAGATAAGATTTTCTGCCATGGCCGTCAGTAGGGACTTTAGCTTACCGATGTCTGTAGTATCTACATTGAAGGTGCGTTCTGTAGATATAGATTTGCGCTCTTGATAAGAGATGACTGGGCTAAGATCTATGCCATTTGCTTTTTTCCAAAGTCCAGTGCCATTTTTACCCAGTACTTTGCTGATCATATTGACTGGCATTTCTTGAAGGGTTTGAATTTTTCGAATGCCTAAGTCACATAATATACGATAGGTTTTTTCTCCTACCATAGGGATTTTCCTAATAGACAAGGGGGCTAAAAAGGGTTTTTCATGTCCTTTGAAAATACTGAGTTGGTTATTGGGCTTGGCTTCGCTGGTAGCTATTTTAGAGACTGTTTTGTTGGAAGACAATCCAAAAGAGATAGGAAGACCCGTTTCTTTTATGATTTTCTGGCGTAATTCAGAAGAAAAATTTTGGCAACTATAAAATTTATCTACGCCAGTCAAATCAATATAGAATTCATCAATTGAACTTTTTTCATAAATAGGTACCGCCTCTCGGATGATGTCCGTGACATTTTGGGAATGTTTGGAATAAGTTTCTGAATTACCTCTTAATACGATGGCCTCAGGACAAAGTCTTTTAGCCATTTTCATAGGCATGGCCGAGTGGATCCCAAAATGTCGAGCCTCATAACTGCAAGAAGCAACGATGCCTCGATCAGAAACACCTCCAATCAAGATAGGTTTACCTATAAGGCGGCTATTGATCAAGCGCTCACAAGAGACAAAAAAAGTATCCAAATCAATGTGCATAATGTTTCGAAGGGCGGTTTCTTGTATCATATTATGTGGTTATTTCTCCTTTTTTTAAATCAGTATATCTAGGATCTTCTATAATAGGTAAAAAATCCATTTGATTTATGCTAATATGGATACAATCGAATTCTTCCATAACCACCCCTTTTAGTAGGTAAATACCCCTGCCTCTAAAAGGATATTGAATAGTGCTTTGAGGGAAATGAACGGTATCGATGAAATCACCGGTATGATCTAAAAAATTTCCAAACTGCATAAGGGCGCCATTGTTTGTTCTTGTTTTCTTGTAGGTAACTAAATACCCGTATACAATGACCTCTTGATGGAGGTAATGCTTTAAATCCTTTGCAGATAATGAAGGCGGAACTTTTGTGACCAGTAATTTAAAAGGATTACAAAGAGGGAATCCAAAATATTCTATTTCATTGAATGCGTGAGCTAAGGGAATTTGCTTGAACGTAGGCATTTTGTAGGTCGTTCGCACTACTTTGAACAGATTGAAAGTCCGTATTTCCATATTTATTTTATTGATCTTCATATGGCTTTCCCAAAGTAATTCGTAGGGATCCTTTTCCGTAAATCGGAAAGCTTCAATTTTAATGAGAAGAGAGAGTTGTTCCATAGAGAGAGGCACGCGTTCGATAAAATCATCTAAGTCTTTAAAGATGCCTTCCTTTTCTCGATGGGCACAAATTTTTTCTACGGTACTGGTTTCGATAGACTTAACCAAAATAAAGCCAAGAAGGATACTTTTACCTGAAATAGAGGTAGCTAATTCACCTGTGTTTACACAGGGGGGAGAAATAAGCGCACCGTGCATACGTGCTTCATGAACATAAAGCTCGGTTTGATAAAATCCACCAAAATTATTAAGGGTAGCCACTAAATATTCTAAGGGATAGTAGGCTTTGAGAAATAAGCTCTGATAGCTTTCTACTGCGTATGAGGCCGAGTGACCTTTGGCAAAAGCATAACCTGCAAAACTTTCAATTTGCCTCCAAACTTCATTGACCTCTTCGATAGGATATTTTTCCTTTGCACAGTTCGTAAAAAATTTATCTTTGACCGCTGTAAATTCTGATCGCCCTCTGTATTTTCCTGACATTCCCCTACGTAGGACATCGGCCTCTCCAAGATCTAGTTTCCCATAATAATGAGCCACTTTAATGACATCTTCTTGATAGACCATGATGCCAAAAGTTTCTGGCATAATTTTTAACATGATGGGGTGGGCTTCTTTGATACGCTCAGGAAAGCGACATCTTAAAATATATTCTTGCATCATGCCTGATCGAGCTACGCCTGGCCTGATGATAGAGCTGGCGGCGACCAATCCCAAATAGCTATCAACTTGTAGTTTTTTGAGGAGTATGCGCATGGCAGGAGATTCTACATAAAAGCAACCTATGACCTTGCCGAGTCGGAGTAGTTTTTTTATTTTTCCATCGGTTTTAAAACGCTTGATGTCATGAATGTCTATAGGGGATATATTAGGATGGTTTTTTCCGATAATACTTACGGCATCTTTGATTTTTCCTAATCCTCTTTGACTTAGTATATCAAATTTATAGAGTCCGATGTCTTCCGCTGTGACCATATCAAAATGAGTGGTATCGTAGCCTTTTGGCGGCATGAACGTAGCCGTATAATAGTTAATCGGCCTTTCAGAAATCACAATACCTCCCGCATGAATGCCTAGATAATTGGGAAATCCTTCAATTCTTTTGGCGTAAATAATGACCAATTTCGATAGTTTATCAAAAGCAGGTTCTTGTGTTGAGGCTCCTCTTGAAAGGAGGTCTATTTCATGTTTGGGAAGACCAAAGACTTTACCGAGCTCACGTACAGATGCACGGTATTGAAAAGTATTGTAGACGGCAATGAGTGCTGTGTGGGTGAATCGTTTAAAAATAAAATCGATGACATCATTTCGATCACGCCAAGAAAAGTCAAGATCAAAGTCTGGAGGAGTTTTTCGATAAAAATTAATAAATCGTTCAAAATACAAATCAAGTTCTACCGGATCAACATCTGTAATTCTGAGTAGATAAGCAACGATACTGTTGGCGCCACTGCCCCGTCCGACATAAAAATAGCCTTTGCTTCGTGCGTAGTTGATGATTTCCCAATTTATAAGAAAATAGGAGACAAATTTTTTTTGATGAATGACATTTAATTCTTTTTTTATTCGATTGAGAATGATTCCATTGGGATTGGGATATCGATAGTGAAGTCCCTGTTCACAGAGTGTTTTGAGTAATTCAAAATCTTTTTTTTCATCCCCCGAAAATGTTTCTTGATTTTTGGAATGTATGTGTTCGAAATCAAAGGAGATGATGCATCGAGCGAGTAGCTGATAGGTGTTTTCAATGAGTTTGGGCCATGTAGCAAATTTGCGTTTAAGTAGCTTTTCATTCATGTATAAGTCAGTGGCTTGCCCTTGTACATTTGCTGAGAGTTTATTCAGTAAGGTATTTTGATCAATGGCTCTGAGTAGTCGATGTGTATTAAAGTCTTTTTTATCTCTAAAAGAGCAGGTATGAAGGATAAGAATTTTATCGATATCGAAGGATGTTCTGCTGTATTCAAGTTCAGGGATGTATTCTGAATTGACGCCCAAGAATTCATTTTTTTTTAATTTAAAATGTCGGCATTTAATGTAGGGGTAAATTACAACCGTATCTTTTAAGGTCTTTGCCCGCTCAGGGATATCACATATCCGTGTGGAGGTAAAGTGGGATAGATATGTATTTATTTGTTGAAATCCATTATTGTTTTGAGCCAAAATGATGAATTTTTGTATGCCGTTATTTCTAAAATCCACACCTAATACGGGATTTATATTGTATTTAGGTGCCATACGGACGAAATCCAGAGAAGCAGAGGTATTGTTAATGTCGGTAAGTGCCAATGTTTTAATACCCTGTTTTTGGGCTATCTTGAGGATAGATTCAGGAGCGACGGTTCCGTATCGAAGGCTAAAATAGCTATGGTTGTTGATAAACATTTACTAATATTTTTAGTAAATGCTAATTTAAATAGTTTGAAATATTTAGAGCCTAATTTTCAGTTTTTTTATTAAAAAGAATCAGTAAAGTCAAATAAATATTAATAGGTAAGTAAGGGATGCTTTTAAGAAAGATCAGATGCTTTAAGGAGAAAATGGCTAGGGCTTGAATAAATCCGGATGTTCTTTATCATAAGGAGTGATCTCTTGTAGAAAGCGGGCCAAGGACAAAATACTTGCCTCATCGAAATGATTCCCCAAGAGTGTGATGGATCCTGGATTTTCATCGGCATAGGAGCCATTAGGAATCACCACACATGGATGACCTGTGAGATTGGTCATTAATAATTGCTGACTGAATGAGGGGGCCACTAATACATCGATATCAGACATTAATTCGTTGAATTGCAAGGTAAGTTCATATCTCAATCTATTGGCCTGAATATAAGCTACGGCTGGAATCAATTGAGCCGCTCTAAACACATTGGGCCACGCGTTATCTATTTGTCTGACCATCAGGCTATCTTGATTTGATTGAGTAAGAAAGTCAAAGGCAGCAGCGGCTTCTGCTTGCAGGATAAAACCCAAGGCCTCTGTGGGTATATTTTCCGGTAATTTTTTTTCGACCAGATCGTATCCTTGATATTTCAATAATGACAAAGTATTTTGATCATTTTCTGAATAAAAATCAGGATTTTGATCATGAGCAAGCACCCCAATACGAAGATTTTTTATCGTTGAATCATAATGGTAGTTAAAGGGAGCGTCTCTTACCGAGAGGTCTTTGCCATCGGTTCCTCTGATAGCTTCGAGTACCAATGCACAGTCTAAGGCATTTCTGCAAATGGGTCCTAATTTATCCATTGTCCAACTGAGTGCCATGGCTCCATCTTTGCTGACGCGGCCAAAAGTGGGACGCAGTCCCGTAGCACCACATCGAGTAGATGGAGAAACAATAGAACCTCGAGTTTCGCTTCCGATCGCAAAAGGGACCAATCCGGCTACTGTTGCGGATGTTGATCCTGCTGAAGACCCACTGCTGCCTTGCTCAAGGTTCCAAGGATTTTTGGTTTTACCATCATACCAAACGTCACCCCAGGCCAGGGCACCCAACGTTAATTTGGCCACCAATACTGCGCCTGCAGCTTCTAATCGATTAATTATTTCAGCATTTCCAGAAAAAATTTGTGACTTAAAAGGAGTAGCACCCCAAGTCGTCTTATATCCAGCCACGTTTAATAAATCCTTGGCACCGTAGGGGATGCCGTGAAGGGGTCCTCGATAGATGCCTTGACTGATTTCAAGATCTGCTCGCTGGGCTTGACTGAGTGCCAACGAATCCGTTATGGTGATGACACATTGTAAGGTGTCGCCATATTTTTTTAGTCGATTGAGAAATAATTTGGTCAATTCTACAGAAGTGATTTGCCTATTTTTAATCAGGTAAGCTAATTTGTTTATGGGATAAAAAGCCAATTCATTTTTATCTTTTGGAAGAGAGACAGACGCGGGAAGACGCCAATCTATGGCAGATTGCTTGACTGGGATTCGAGAATGATTTACCGGTGGCATCCAAATTAAGCCTAAGGGTATATTATTTGAAATGTTCTGTCTTCGTAAGGCATTAAATTGTAAAAGATGCGCGGCTACCGCAGGTTTCATTTGTGAAAGTTCTGCCGAATCAAAGTCCAAACCGATGAAGGCTGAAGTAATTCTGAGACTGTCTTGACCCTTGACGGGTGAATGGAAAAAACCGCATAAGAGGAACAAAAAAACATTCCGTAGCTTAAAGAAATTTTTACTTCTCATATCATTTTTGAATAAAAAGGTTTTTCTGTGATTTGGGTCCAAGGGATAATTTTTTTTTGAAATTCCAAAAAGGCCGAGTAGATTTTTTTACTTTGTGGATCTTGTTCCGTTAATTCGGTAATGGTCTCAGCAGTTTTTTCTCTAAGATTGTCCATCACAGCATCAGGATAAGGTCTCATACTCACCGTGGGTTCTGCTTGAATCTTTGGTAAATAGGTGGCGTTCATCGTATCAAATTTAATGGGAACGATTCGATTCAAACGAAGACATGCTGTTCGAATGATTTCTTGTAAATCTGTAGGAAGGGCTTCAAATTTTGACTTATTGACCAGCATTTCCAATACGGTACCTAATTCATGCCAACCTGGGTAATAATAATATTTAGCCACATTATGGAATCCCATCAGGTAATCATGATACGGACCAATCCATTCAGTAGCATCGATTACGCCTCTTTCCAAATTGGTATATATTTCTCCACCAGCCATGAGCATAGGCGTACCTCCAGCTTTCGCCAATACCTTCCCCCCCAAGCCAGGCATGCGCATTTTAAGGCCTTTTAAATCATCGATACTGTTGATTTCTCTATTGAACCACCCACCCATTTGGCAACCTGTATTTCCTGCACTGATGGGGAGTAAATCGAAAGGTGCATAGAGCTCTTCCCATAATTTTTGACCTCCATTGCAAAGAATCCAGGTATCCATGAGCTGGGCATTTACACCAAAAGGGATGGTTGAGAGGAATTGACCTGCAGGAAGCTTACCCGCCCAATAATAGGCGGATCCATGATTCATTTCTACCGCCCCATTGCTTACCGCATCGAAGCCTTCGAGCGCTGGAATCAATTCACCACCACCATAGACGGTAATTTCCAATCGTCCTCCAGACATTTTTTTAACCCATTGTGCAAGTTCATTACATCCCTCACCTAATATAGGAAAATTAGGAGACCAAGTAGTGGTCATCTTCCATCTATAAGTATTGTTGAAGTTGATGTAGGGGCCCTTTTGAATATTTTGAGCAGCGTCCGTTTGACAACTGACCAGACCGAAAGTACTGGCTGCCGCTACGGATTGAATAGATTTTTTGAGAAAAGTTCTCCGTTTTTTATTGGTTTTTTTCAAGGTATCTTAATTTAACGAGATAAAACGAGGGTAATGATTAAAACACAAATTATTTATCTTTTCTTAATTATTAGTAAAACAAACATATAAAATGGGCTAACGGCTAATTCAATCAATTTTTCAAGTGACTGACCAAATTAGGACATTTTGTCCTTTTTCCCATTTTATTGATGGAGACATCAGTCAAATTGACCCAAAATATCAAATGGTATCGAATTTGTGAATTCAATAGAAGAAGTGCTTAGAACTTGCTCAATATGAATTTTAACAATTATACCATAAAATCTCAGGAAGCTTTAAACAAAGCTACGGAGATCGCTACGACCCGAGGTCAGCAAGTGATTGAGACTGGTCATCTATTACAGGCTATTTTAGAGTCTGATGAAAATTTGATTTCATTTTTATTTAAAAAAATAGGAGTCAATCGATCTATAATTGAATTAAAACTAGAC
This sequence comes from Flammeovirgaceae bacterium UBA4465, assembly GCA_905182375.1. Classification (GTDB taxonomy): domain Bacteria; phylum Bacteroidota; class Bacteroidia; order Cytophagales; family Cyclobacteriaceae; genus UBA4465. Next base: position 392,712 of record CAJJBF010000009.1, on the reverse strand, counting down.
GAAATCGTCCATAAATATCCTTTGGTGAGTGGAGGTCAAGCTTATTTATCAAATCAAGCGGCACAAGCATTACAAAATGCAGAAGGCTTTTTAAAGAATTTAGAGGATGAATATGTAGCCATAGAGCACATTATACTCGGGATACTTAAAGGGAAAGACCAGACGGCTCAATTGCTCAAGGATTCAGGCTTTGCCCAAAAAAGCATTTTAGCAGCTATTGTTGAGCTCAGAGGGGGGCAAAAGGTCCAGGATGTGCATGCGGAATCTAAATACCGCGTATTGGATCGGTATTCTATTAACCTCAATGCGTTAGCCTTAAAAGGTAAAATCGATCCAGTGATTGGACGGGATGAAGAAATCAGAAGGTTACTGCAAATCCTGGCTAGAAGAACCAAAAACAATCCCATTCTTTTAGGTGAACCGGGGGTTGGTAAAACGGCCATTGTGGAGGGGTTGGCACAAAGAATTGTCTCAGGAGATGTACCTGAGAATCTTAAGTCTAAAGTTATTGTATCTCTTGATATGGGCTTATTGATTGCCGGAGCAAAATTTAAAGGAGAATTTGAAGAGCGACTCAAAGCAGTGATTAAAGAAGTAACCGATAGCGACGGTGAGATCATCCTATTTATTGATGAAATTCATGTACTTATCGGGGCAGGGGGAGGAAATGACGGCGCCATGGATGCGGCCAATTTATTGAAACCAGCGCTTGCGCGGGGTTCATTACATGCAATAGGGGCCACCACCTTGAATGAATATCAAAAATACATCGAGCGAGACAAAGCTTTGGAAAGAAGATTTCAATCGGTTCAAGTGGCTGAACCCAACCTTCAAGATGCCATATCCATACTCCGAGGGATTAAGGACAAATACGAATTGCACCATGGGGTGCAAATCAAAGATGAGGCCATTATTTTAGCGGTTGAGCTATCCAGCAGGTACATAACTGATCGATTTTTACCTGACAAAGCCATTGATTTAATCGATGAGGCTGCTTCTAAACTGAGAATAGAAATCGATTCCCTTCCTGAGGAATTAGATGAGCAGAACAGAAGAATTAGGCAGCTTGAAATTGAGAGAGAAGCCATTAGAAGAGAAAACGACCAAGCCAAAGCATTGGACTTGAGTCGTGCCATTGCAGATTTGGAAGGGACTCGTAACGAGTTGAAGGCCAAATGGGAAAATGAAAAAGGGATCATTCATGGTATAAGAAAGCAAAAAGAGGCGATTGAAAACCTTAAAATTCAAGCAGATCAAATGGAGCGTAGAGGTGAATTAGGTCGTGTGGCTGAGATTCGATACGGTAAGATCATTGAGGCTGAAAAAAATTTGAAGGGTTATCAAACTCAGCTTTTGGAGATGCAAAAAGGGGATTATTTGTTAAAAGAAGAAGTAGATGGAGCAGATATTTCAGAAGTAGTAGCCAAATGGACTGGTATTCCATTGGCAAAGATGCTTCAAAGTGAAAGAGTTAAATTATTGCATCTTGAAGAGGAAATAGGTAAAAAAATAGCGGGTCAATCCGAAGCCATTGCTGCCGTTGCGGATGCGGTAAGAAGGAGCAGAGCGGGCCTGCAAGATCCTAAACGCCCTATTGGATCTTTTATATTTTTAGGGACTACGGGTGTAGGTAAGACAGAGCTCGCCAAAGCATTGGCAGATTATTTATTCAATGATGACAGTTGTATGGTTAGAATTGACCTGTCTGAATATCAAGAAAGTCATGCCGTCAGTAGACTGGTCGGGGCACCTCCGGGTTATGTAGGTTATGATGAAGGGGGACAACTTACTGAAGCGGTAAGAAGAAAGCCCTACAGCGTCATCCTTTTGGATGAAATTGAAAAAGCCCATTCAGATGTATTCAACGTATTATTACAGGTGTTAGATGAGGGTATTTTGACAGACAATAAAGGGCGAACTGCTAATTTCAAAAATACCATCATTATCATGACGACCAACCTAGGGGCTCATTTAATTCAAGAAAACTTCGAGCGATTAGAAGTATGGAATTTTGAAGAAATTATAGCGGATACAAAGCGACAGGTATTAGATTTAGCCAAAGTATCTTTTCGCCCCGAATTTCTCAATCGAGTAGATGAAACCATCATGTTTAGGCCCTTGACCAAAGAAAATCTGAGACAAATTGTAGGTATTCAGTTTAAATTGATCCAAAAGAGAATGGAAGAGAACGGAATTAAGATTGAGGCCGATGAAAAAGTATTGCTGCACTTGGCTGAAATAGGCTTTGATCCCCAAATGGGTGCGCGTCCATTGAAACGAATATTACAAAATGCCTTATTAAATCCATTGTCGAAAGAAATCCTACAAGGAAATTTAAATAAAGAGGCCATCATTGGGGTGACTCTAAATGAGGACCAAAACATTGAGTTTATCAATTTAGATGATGTATCTGTAAATTGATTTAGGTTTATATTATCTCTTATTGGAGCGTAAAGAGCGAATTTATTCAGTTTTAATGTATTTCGTGAAATTTATTCGCAGAAATTAGGGTTTAAAGGGCATGAGAAGATCTTCAATGGGATACCGATTCGGGTGGATTAAAATCCTGTTCATCCTTGTTGTTTTTTGTAGTCCGCAGCTACTGTACAGTCAGCAAAAGACATCTGTGAAAATTAATATTGATCAGCAGATCAATATTAATTTTCGGATAGGGATCGCAGGACAATTTTTATTATTTCACGCCAAGGACGATCGTGTGGTCGATTATTATCACTCTGAAATACACATGAATCAGACCTATTCAATGATGGGTTTGAGCCCCGAAATTGCGATTGAGATCTCGAATTTTTTTAGCCTCACCTATGCGCCCACCTTTCGATATGGATATTTAAGAGAAATTTCTTTTGACCAAAAAATTAAGACATTTTATCATGATCACCATTGGGCCATATTTAACAGACTCAATGTACATAATCAGCTAGGATTAGGTTGGTCTATTTTAAATACTGGCAAAGGCTTTTCTGGTACGCTTATAGAAGTCTATGAAGATGGAAATGTTTTTCAAGATGATTATATGGATTTACAGTTTATGGCCTTTGCTTTGATCTATAAACGTTCTTTACAATTCGAGCAGCTAGATTATGAACTTAAAGCTCTGATCGTTCCTAACGCAGGGATTTCTTTCATTCCCGCAGTGAAGCGATCTTTTATTTTTGGTTTTGCTTTAAGGTATAGACTTCAAAAAAAAATCAATCCAAAGCAGCCAGTACTTTACTGATGTGGGGTGCAATAAATAATTGTTGATCATTCACAACCACGACAGGGATACTGATTCCTTCAGTATGGCCAGAGGCTTTTACTCTTGCTACCATTTCAAGGGCATATTGATCACTTACATCAACATCATAAAAAGTATACTCCAATCCAATAGAGTCTAATTTTGCCTTAAAATTAACGCAATGTGGGCATTGAAGACTGCCATAAACTACGATTGATTTTTGTATAACTTGAGCAATGATTTTTTCGTTGGTGGTGGTATTTGCTGGTGCTGAACCGCATTGGATCAGTGTACCATTTAAGATTAAGATTAAAACTATTGGTAAGATTTTCATATTATTGATATTTTTTAAATTAAAGTATTGAGTCTTACATAAAACCAATGCCTTCTGTGAGTAGTTGATTGTAAGTAGTCAAATTAAAACTATATAAGAAGGGTGCACGGTGCGCCCCTCCTGTTATTTTTTTTTCATGACGTTCAAAAATACCCAATTTCAACATTTTTTTTTGAAAATTTCCACGATCTAATTTTTTAATTAAAATGGACTCATAAAGAGATTGCAAATCGGTCATGGTAAAAAATTTAGGTAGTAAAGACAAGCCAAAAGGTAAGTAATTTAATTGGATACGAATATGGTTAAATGCTTTATGAATGATTTCTTTATGATCGGCATAAAGGGGAGGTAGATTGTTTAGGTCTACCCATTTACATTGATCGCTCATTGGGTCAGGTTGAGGTATGACAGATTTTATATTTAGCAATGCAAAATAACAGGTGGTGATGAATCTTTGGCCCAACCAAGCCAGGAGTTTTTTATTCTGATCGCCGATGAGTTCCTGAAGGGAATCTAAATCTTGTCTATCCAGTCCTCCAAAGGTATGAAATTGACTTAAAAAAACATCTTCAAAGCTCACGCGTTGTTTTAATATTGATTTGGTAGCCTCATCTAAATTTTGATTTTTCAGAATAAAGCCTCCGGGTAGGGATCACAGGTTTATTCCTTTTAATTTTAGGATTAATACTTTGATTTTTTGATCCTCAAAACCGAAAATTACGCAATCTACGGAGTGGCCTGGAATATAATGATCTACAGCTGTGGATATTTGATTTAATTGGTCAGTAATTAGGTTCATAAATGACAAGTTTCGGACTTCAGAAAGTCAATATGTAAATCAAAAGCCAGCTTGCGGTAAACATTTAAGGCATGGTAGTTTTCCATTTTTCATCATAAATCCGGTCTTAATATAGGACAATATAATTAAAATTCGAGTTTTGTTTGATATGGGTATCTTAAACAGATTTCGATTACTGCCAAGTTTCTAGTAATTGATCTTTGTGCTGGACGATATTTTTTATGGCGATGTCAATTTCTCTTTTATGTGTTCTAAAAACTAGGACACATAACCGAATGACAAATCGGTTTTCGATCATTGTACTGGAGAGAAAGATCTGACCCTCTTGCTGAATATTTTGAATTAACTCTTTGTTAAAGTCATTATTCTCGCCCCCATCCATAGGGTACCAAAAGGTAGTAATGGTGAGTTGAGGAGGGCCACTTGATTGAAATCCACAAGCCAATATTTGTTCATAAAAATATTTTGAAAGAATTAATTTTTCATTTAAAGCAGCTCTGAAAGGAGCAATACCATGGATTTTCAGGGGTAACCACATCCTTAACCCTCTAAAGGGTCTGGTCAATTCGATGGATAAATCGGCAGGAGATACATTCATATCATTGATTTCGAAATCTTGAAAATAAGCCGCGGTATCACTGAAAGTCTTTTTCATATCCGCTCCATTTTTGATTAATATAACTCCAGAGCCGTAAGGGAGGAACAGACTCTTGTGAGGGTCCAAGACTATTGAATCTGCAGCTTCAATACCCTTTAATAATTTTTTTCCTGTCGAAGTTAATAAAAAAAACCCTCCATAAGCCGCATCAACATGGTACCAAATTTTATTTTTTAGAGCAATGGATCCAATGGCTTCAAGAGGGTCGACGGCACCTGTATCCGTAGTCCCAGCTGACGCCACAATCATCCATGGGATACATCCATTAAGTTGGTCTTGCTTAATTTGCTTCTCTAATTGAGCGGGGATCATCCGATAGCCACTGTCAAGTTCGATATAACGGAGGATGACCTCTCCTAAACCTGCCATTTTTAATGCTTTAGTCACACAGTGATGGGTTTGTTTGCCCAAATAAATTACACAATTGACATGATCTTTGGCTTTTAGTTGAGTGACTTCGCGCGCGGTAATTATGGCAGTTAAATTGGCAATGCTTCCACCTGAAGTTAGATTTCCACAAGCTGTTTTCGGATAGCTAACTAAGGAGGAAAGCCATGAAATGACTTGGTTTTCTAAACGCACCGCACCAGGGTTTGCAAAAAAAACACCTGAATATAAATTGGTTATATCAGACCAATAATCTGCCAAGGCGGAGGTATAAACACCACCACCAGGAACATAAGCCATATCAAAGCCTGAAGCGGCATTAATTCCATCATGATCTATTTGATGCGAGGTAAGCCTAACGACTTGAGAAGGATCAGATCCTTCTTCGAGAAAGTCCTCATCCCATAAAGTATTACTTTTATCTGGATTTGAGTAGGCCTTTCCATTAGGTAATTTCTCAAGAAATTTTTCAGTATGCTGGATGATGAGCGTCCTGATGTGTCGTCGTTCCTCCCTATTGGGATCTAGCTGTTTGGCAATTTTTTCTAAAGCGTCAAGGGATTTCATCATCAGAGGAATTAAGAGGGAGGTTCAACAAGATCGATAAGATTGCCATATAAATCAGCAAATACGGCGACTTTACCATGAGGGGTTATTTTTGCAGTTTTGATAATTTCGATGTTCTGTTTCTTGAGGTGATCATAATCACGATCAAAATCATCAGTGTGTAAAAATAAAATTACGCGACCACCAGTCTGATCACCTATCCTAGCCTTTTGAGGATCATTTTTTGCCTTGGCAAAAAGCAAGGAACAATCTGAATGGCCCGGTGGGCGTACCCTGACCCATCTCTTTGAAGTGGATAATTGGGTATCATCAATTAATGTAAAATTGAGTTTTTTTGTATAAAAGGCAATCGCTTCATCATAGTCTCTTACGAGAAGCGTAATTTGGGCAAAGAATTGGTTCATAAGCTTAAAGTTCATGATTTTTTGATAAATGGGTTACCATCAAATAATTTATATTGATTGAATAGGCCATCCAAGCAGCTTTAAGGAATCAAATTTAATTATTTCAATAGTCAAATTTGATTCATCTTCCCACAGTATTAGCTGCTACAAAAAAGGGATAGGAACCCTTCCGATGATTCCATTAACTCAAGTAAAAGGAGATTATTTGTTTCTTAAGTTGTAAAAAGAAGATTTAGGATCTAAATCTAGGGGTGATGAGTCCATTTTATGAATCAAGCGCCTCAGCTGTCTTTGGGAGTTAAAAATTCTTCCCAGGTTAATTCTACTTTTTTTAAAGTCTCATTAAGTAAATACCACATGATGACCATAAGAATGATCATCATAGGGAGTGCAATAATGGGTAAACTTAATAAATTCATCAGTCCGAGCTCCTGATTAAAGGCTTCTGTACCTGGATCACTCACAACAATCCATGTGGCTAAGCAAAAATTAAGAAAAGAGGAAATAAAAAATGTACCTCCTAAAAGGAGTGAACTAAATTGGAATCTTGTATTAAACCATTCGTTTTCAGAGGGCGTGAGTTTTTCTCTTAGCCCCTCAATGTTTAATGTTTCTTCAAAAAATAATTTAAGTAATGGATACTTTGTGTAAGTAGAGATAATTACAGCAACGCCAATGATACCAGGTATAAAGGCTTCTTTTACGGCCAGCCAACTGGCAGAAAAGTGAAATATACCTATGCCACCGGTGAGCAATACGCTAATGAGTCCCAAGACAGAAAAAAAGTTAATTTTCTTATTAAAATATAATTCTGAAAGTCCATAAAATATAGGAAAACTTAAGGCAATCAATAAACCATAAAATGAGCCTAGTGTACTGTCTGAACTGAACTTAGTCAATATAATCGTGGGGATGATGAGGTTACAGACCAGATTAAAAAAAGAGGAGCTTGATTTAGTCATTTTGTTATTTGATGCTAGTTAATTCTATTAAATAATATTTCAGACAGCTCCTTATAAGTTACCAAGAGGTCTAAAATAATCATGATTTCAGGGCTTGATATAAAAAAAGCTATTAGGTAATTTAAAAGAAAAATGATAGGTATAATTTATCGTAATCATTAAACTTTGGGAGTCTGTCATTATTCAAACAATAGATCAATTAGAGTGCAGATCCAGGGCGTTCAAAATTTCGGATTTTTTTAAAAGTTAACACAGGGAATTTCTCAATTAAAGCATCAACTCCAATTTCTATGGCATAGGGTTTCCAATCGCTGTGATAATTGGATGGAACGATTTGCCTTAATGGGATACCTTGACTTAATAAGACATAAGCGACCATTTGAATATCTTCTAGTGAAACATCTTCTCCAAATCGAAGAACATTAGCGACCTCCTTTGAATTATTAGTATATTTATTATGTATTTCAAAGCCCAGTTGAGTTAATGTCATGGGTTGTTTAGCCCCATCCTTACGGTTGTAGTATTGAACAAGAACATCAGATCGCAATTGATTGGGTCGAAGTTTATTGATTATGCTGTTTTTATAATTGTCTAATAAATAATCAAAGAATATTGAATCAGCAGGAGTCATCAATATTTTCTGTTGTTTGGGCTTTGCTGTTCTCTTCTCCTCAATAGGAGTCATGGGTAAGGGAGTTTCCTCAAAAGCAACATTGAGTGTATCAATTACTTCTTTTCCCTTTCCTTCCTCTTTTTTTTCTTTGATGACCAGCGTGTCATAGCGGGTGGAATTCGTTGGCAAATAAGTGGGTTCATTGTAGGCGACTAACGTTTCTTCGGTAGGTTGAGGGTCGCCCATGAAATCGATACCAAATAGGACCGAAAAGCCTATAAAGACTATCAATAAATAAAGAAGTGACCGATCAGGAAATTTTTGATTCATTAAACTATTTACTACAAGATAAAATTACGCATTATATAATTAATAGAAAAAAGTCAAGGTTTCCTGTGCCTTGACTTTTTTCTATGATCAGTTTATTATATTAAGACTTACTCTTTAAAGTTAAATCTAAGGCCACTGGAGTAGCAATAAATAGCGATGAATATGTACCAATAATTATACCTACTAAAAGTGCAAATGAGAAGCCTTTAAGCACTTCTCCACCAAATACGAAAAGAATGATCACAACGATTAACGTAGTCAATGAAGTGATGAAAGTTCTACTGATGGTATTGCTTAGAGATTCATTAAATACTTGATAGATTTCAGAACCTGACTTGATGCCCAAATTTTCCCGGATTCTATCAAAGACCACTACCGTATCATTGATTGAATATCCAATAATGGTAAGTATGGCAGCAACAAAAACTTGATCTACCTCAAATGAAATACCCAAGAGATTTGCAATGGCAAAGGATGAGATGACGAATAAAGCATCATGTAAAAGGGCGACAATAGCACCAATACCAAACTGCCATTTCCTAAATCTCACCAAAATGTAAAGGAAAATACAAATCAATGCAATCACAGCAGATTTATAAGATGAGTTTTTGATATCATCTGCAATAGTGGCACCTACTTTAGAAGAGCTACCAATTGAAAAATGGGTGGCATCGACCGCTGCATCATTGGCAATGTAGGTTTGACCTGTAGTAGCTTCTAGTCCTGAAATCAAGGTTGATTTAACAATTTCATCCGCAAGGTCTGTATCGTCATCCGTTAAATAGCTGGTCGTGATTTTGATAATTTTATCTGATCCAAAGGTCTTTACTTCAGTTCCTTGTCCATCAAAACTTTCAGTGAGCTGAGTCTTGAGCATGGACGTTTCCATCGCTTGATCAAAGGAGACAACATAGGACCTACCTCCTTTGAAATCCACCCCCATAGAAAGGCCATTAAAGATCATGGCAAGTACCCCTACACTGATGAAAGTACCACTGAAAATATAAGCTATTTTTCTTTTGCTTAGAAAATCAAAATGAAAATGAGTCAAACTGTTCATTGATATTTTATTTGCAAAGCTGATGTTAGATTGATCTCCTTTTTTAGAAAACCATTCAATGACTACCCGCGTAATGAATACGGCAGAAAAGAAAGAGCAAATAATACCAATGATCAGCGTAATGGCAAAACCTTTGACAGGTCCTTGTCCGAGCGTAAAAAGAATGAATCCCACAATCATGGTAGTGACGTTCGCATCTATGATGGAAGAATAGGCTTTCTTATAACCAGAGCTAATGGCCTGTTTTAACCCGGACCCTAATCGTAATTCCTCCTTGATTCTTTCAAAGATTAATACGTTTGCATCGATTGACATACCGATGGTCAATACAATTCCTGCAACACCAGGCAAGGTCAATGAGGCATTTAATTGAGCCAAAATACCTAGAATGAAAAAGACATTCAAAAACAAGGCAAGATTGGCAATTAATCCACCTTTTGAATAATAAAAAACCATGAATACTATTACAATGGCCAAGCCAGCTAGCATTGAATTGATGCCCTGTGCACGAGCGGATTTACCAAGCGTTGGTCCGATGACTACATCTTCGACAATTGTAGTGGGTGCAGGTAGGGCACCTGCCTTAAGAATATTTGCCAAATCTTGCGCCTCATCAATGGTAAAATTACCTGAGATGGATGAATTCCCATTCGGGATTTCTCCCTGAACGGTAGGTGCTGAGTACACAAAATCATCCAATACAATGGCAATTCTTTTCCCTATATTATTACCTGTGAGACGTTTCCAAGCCTTCGCACCCACAGCATCCATTTGCATAGAAACGGCAGGTCTTGATCTTTCATCGAGATCTTGCCGTGCATCTATAATAGACTCACCTGTCAGTGGAGCTTTACCATTTCTTGATTTTTTGATGGCATACAGTTCAAGAAGTTCAACGGGATCGAGGGCATCTTGCGTATCAATTTTTTTGACAAGCCACAGAAATTTAACTGTCGAGGGAATGACAGCCAGAACACTGGGATGTTGAAGAATTCTATTGATTCTAGAGGTATCCTTTATTTTGTAAACCAGACCATATTGGGCTTGCAGCAAGCTGAAGATAGGAGATACCTGATTATTTTTGATTGTATCTAAAGAAGCAAGGGCCGTGTCAGCCTCTTGATTTAAAGCGGTGGCAGGATCAGCGGTATTACTTGCCGTAGTATCATCATTATCCGATAATAAGGTGGAAAGATCCTCTAAAGCGGAAGCGTCAACGGTTTGTGCGTCATCATCAAGCGTTGCAGTAAAACCAATTTCTTTTACTGCAATATCGTTGATGCTTTGTAGGATAGGAGTTAGTTCATTGATTTCATAGACCTCCCAAAACTCTAATTTTGCGACGCCTTGGAGTAGCTTTCTCACACGCTCTGGATTATCGACACCAGGCAATTCTATTTGGATTCTTCCCGAACCTTGTAATTTTTGAATGTTAGGTTGAGAAGTTCCAAATCTATCAATTCGAGTTCTTAGTATATTGAATGACCGATCGATGGCACCATCGATTTCTGTACCAATGATTTCCAAAACTTCGTCATCTGTAGAATTCAAATTGATACGTCCTCTATTGGAGGCGTTAGAAAAAATGTAAGCCAATGTTTTTTCAGATTCTAATTGTTTGTAGCGAACATAAAATTCATCTAAAAAGTTGAGCTGTGTACCTCGAATATTTTTTTCAGCTGTATTGATGGCTTCTAAATAATTTGGATCTTGGTTGTTATCACTCAATCCCTTGAGGATATCAACTGGAGAAACTTCTAGTGTTACATGCATGCCCCCTTGCAAATCAAGTCCAAGATTTAGTTCTGTTTCCTTGATGTCTTGATAGGTATAATCTTGACCCAAAAGCGAGTAAATAGGGGTATTCCAAACCGAATCTAAATACCGTTGTTTTTCTGTGAAATTCACAGTCCCCGAAGGATCTGTAGCTTGGTCAGTGGCTTCTTGTTGGACGCCTTGAGCTACGAACGTAAAGGAGAGGTAGTAAATACACAAAAGAGAGATAATAACTGTCAAAAAGACTATAAAACCTTTATTTTTCATAATTGTTTAGTATTAAAAAAAGTAATTGAAGAATTTAAATTTGAATAGGTGAGCGTTCTATACAGTACCCTAAGGGGCATTAGGAGAAATAATACGCTGGACTAAGACCAGAAAATGCTTAGAAAGGAAAAGGTCAAATTGGTTTAATAATAGACTGACACAATTGCGTTCTTCAAGGCCTAAAAAAAGATGGATAAATTCATTAGAAAATTTAAAATTGAGGGCTGCTGTAGGAGATGGATTTGCTGTATAAACTGAAATGGCTAGCGTACTTATATCATTGTCTTGATTGTCTGAAGACGCGCAAGGGGCCATGACCCTTTGTTCCATCTGCGGCACAAAAGCCATAGAAGAGGTCAATGACAGAACCATCACCGCGACAATGGCAGTCTTATAGATCCATATGTTATATGTTCTTTTCACAATAGTGAACAAAGTTAAGAAATTTATTGTCTAGATACTATTTTTAAATGTTGCTTGATCTCATCACAAATTAAAGCGAGGGATTTATCAAATCCGTATTGATCTGAAATGAGCAAGTTTGCCTCATTTTTCAAGGGTAAAATATACTTTTTATAAGCGGGCAGGGCATGTTTTTCAAATTGATACATGACCTCATTTAATCCATATCCTCTATGATGTGAATCCCGGGCTATTCTTCTTTTGAGCATCACACCCTCTGGAGCCTCTAAAAAAACTTTGAGATCTAATAATTTTGATAATTGGGGATAATAAAAGGTAAATAAACCTTCAACTATAATAACAGGAGAGGGTTGAATGATCAGTGTTTTGGCTGCAACTTCTTTTTGATTGAATTGATACTCCTTCATTTCAATGGATTTCCCTGATGTTAGTTTGATGAGGTCAGAACAGAGCCGATGATGATCAATAGCATCAGGGAGGTCAAAGTTTTTAACACCTTGTTCGTCTTTGACTTGAGCGTCCAAAGGCAAATAATAATTATCTAAAGAAACCTGACCTATTTGATGTTTCGAAAAATGCTGAGTTAATTGATTGGCAAAGAAGGTTTTCCCCGAACCACTCCCACCAGAAATGCCTATGATCAGTTGAGGGATCATCTTGATGTCAAATGTGCAAGTAATTTTTTAAGAGCGATACCTCTATGAGAGATTTCGTTTTTTTGAGATAAGGACATTTGAGCAAAAGTTTCTTTAAAGCCATTCGGTTGAAAGATGGGATCATAACCAAATCCTTCAATACCTTCTTTTTCCAAGACTATTTCTCCATGAACGATCCCTTCAAAAACAAATTTTATCCCGTTTTCATCAAAATAAGTTATGATGGTTTTAAATTGAGCTTTTCTGTCTTTTTGATCGATGAGATTGGCCAATAATAAATCGATATTATCTATACTATTTCCCGTTCCAGCATACCGCGCAGAAAATACGCCAGGTTCGTTGTTGAGGACAGAGACTTCCAAACCTGTATCATCCGAAAAACAAGCTTTTTGATATTTGTTAAAAACATATTCAGCCTTTATGAGCGAGTTTGCCTCTAGAGTACTACCTGTTTCTGGAATTTCCTTTTCATTGAAATCAACTAAGCCTTGGATCGTATAGCTAGGTCCCAATGCATTACGGATTTCACTTAATTTATGCGGATTGTATGTAGCAAAAATAAGTTCCATTAACGGACATAAAGAGGGGAAATTTCATATCTGAGGACGGAATAGGGAGAGATGATATTAGAAGGATCACTTGAAGCGCCAAAGCCTAAGGCAGACGGCAACAATACCACAACTTGACCCCCAGTTTTAATGTTGACGAGTGCTGCCGATATGGCTTCAGACAAACCATTGCCTTGAAGAGTGACAAATAAGGAGGTATACTCTAGTGTCCAACCTGAAGAGGTATAAGTAAAAGTTAAAGGATTAAAAACCGGATAAATGTAATATTCAGAAGAATCCGGAATAATGGTTGATTTAAAAACTACTCCGTCTGCGTCGTATGCGGTATAATTTATGGTAATGAGATCATTGTAATTTATACTGTCGCCCTCTCCAATACTTTGGATCGCATACCTCGCTCCTGAAGCCGTTGTAAAAACTGGATCAAGACCATTTCCCTTTATGTAGTTATCTATAGTTAGGCTGTCGGATTCCCATATTTCTTGATAATTAATGGTTTCAATAGCTTCATTTTCCTCACAAGAAATGAAGACTGAGATTAAAGAAATGAGGCAAAGTGTCAACAGGGATTCAATCCATCGATAAGTTTTGGCAGCGTTCATATTATTAGATTTAGACATGAATGAGTTAAAAATTATTGACTTTTATGTTAGCGACATGTAATTCTTTGCGATGATTATTTTTCATTTCCACCTTCGGTTGGCAAATTAACGCAACGTCTCGGATTAGATGATCAATTGTTTCGTTTTTATTTAATTAAAATGCATGCTGTAATGTGCATTTTAAGCGGTTGTCAAATAAGTATTTTTTTGAAAAAAGCATATTTATGAAATTTGAGTTGATCCATATTTTTCTTTAAAATCAAGGGTCAACAATTCAAATTTTTCAATGGTATTTTCCAGAGAAAGGTATGAAATACCTCCTGAAGCATTTTTATGACCTCCCCCTTCGAAGTGATCGCTTGCAAATTTATTTACGGCAAAATTCCCGGCAGATCGAAAAGATAATTTAACTTCTCCAGGACCTTCTTTGATAATGGTAGCCATGACAATTCCCTTGATGGATAGGGCATAGTTTACCAAACCCTCAGTATCTCCTTTTTCTAAATCGAACTGCTGAATATCTTTTTCTGAGATTGAGAAATACGCAATGTTTTTTTTCTGATCAACGATGAGCTTTTCAAGCAGTGAAAAACCAATAAATCGTAATCGGTTGATGGTATTGGTATCGTAAATGGAACGACTTACTTGATTAATATTTGCCCCCAAATCAATTAATTCTGCTACCGTACGATGTACTTTAGAGGTAGTGTTGCCATGCCTAAATGAGCCAGTATCAGTCATAATACCCGCATAGAGACAGTTTGCTATATCTGCAGTGATGGCTTTTTTCCCGTCAACTGATAGGATAAAATCATAAATTAATTCGGCAGTTGCTGCTGCAGAAGTATCCCAAAGTCGGTAGTCATCAAAATCCTCAGGATCTAGATGATGATCGATCATGACTTTTAACGCGGGCGACGAGGCTACCGCATCCGCGAGCCCTTTGATTCTTTTGAGACCTGAAAAGTCTAAACAAAATATCAAGGCACAGGATTGAATCATTTCAAGAATTAAATCATCATCTGCTGAGTTGAACTCAAGAACCTGATCGTTGCCTGGGAGCCAAGAAATAAAATTAGGATAATCTGTGGGTGTGATTACCTGAACCTCATGACCCCTTGCCTTTAGAAAATGAAAAAGCCCAAGAGAAGATCCAAGGGCATCAGCATCAGGACTTGCGTGCGTGGTGATGATGATTTTATGGAAATCTTCTAAAATAGGAATTAAATCAGTAATGGGCTTCATCAATTATTTGTTCATCAATGTTAAAGAAGCAAAAATCATAAGAATTAAGGTTAAACACAAAACTTTTAATTTGAGTGGACTAATTATTTAAAATACCTACTTTTGTCACTCTAAAAAATTTATACCTTTTATTAAGCAAAAATGGGAACGACAAAGACCTTTACAATGATCAAACCAGACGCGGTAGCAGCCGGTAACTCTGGGGCAATTATAAAGATAATTGAAGCGCACGGATTCGTAGTTAGCGCAATGAAATTGACGCAGCTCACAGCCGCTCAAGCGGGGCAGTTTTACAAAATCCATAAAGAGCGACCTTTCTATAATGACTTGGTAGATTACATGTCTGGAGGGCCTATTATTCCCATAATATTGGAGAAAGAAAATGCGGTAGAAGATTTTCGAGCGCTCATAGGGGCGACCAATCCAGTCGAAGCAGCTGAAGGAACCATACGTAAACTATTTGCTACTTCTATCTCGGCAAATGCCATTCACGGATCTGATTCAAATGAAAATGCGTTGATTGAGGGAGATTTCTTTTTTTCAAATTTAGAAAAAATTAAATAAATCAAAAAGAAGCAGCCTTGAGCGACGTAGGGCTGTGGCTTTTAAGGGCTACTCATCTTGGGCTCTATCCAAAAGTTATTAAAACCTTCACCGAGGTGCAGTATTATTTTTTTGAGTTGAAGTAATTCTAAGACGGCCAAAAAGTTAAAAATTGCGAGTATTTTTTCCGGTTTTTCGGCCAACAATTCTTCAAAAGAGATCCGCTGATTTTTACTTACATAAAGCTTTTGAATCAAGACTTCTTTTTGACTTTCAATGGTGTAGGGATAAGGAACAACCTGGTGGATAGGTTTATTTTTTTGTAGTTCATAGCGATTCACAACTTTGTGAAATACTTTCATCAGCTTGTAAAGATCTAAATCTTGAACTTCGGCATCAACATCTACTAAAGCGGCAATTTTTTTAATCTCTATCGCTAGATTGCCACGGTTTTCTCTTTGGAAACGCGTGGCTTCTAAGTTAGAGAGTTGCTCCATAACAGATTTGTATTTTTTATATTCCAAAAGGTGTTTGATCAATTCCTCTCGAGGATCAATTTCATTGCCTGATTCATCTAAAACAGGTCTGGGAATTAACATTTTTGCTTTGATGCGCATCAGGGTAGCGGCTACCAAAATAAATTCACTGGCCACTTCAACATTCATTTTTTTCATTTGATGCAGATAATCAAGAAAATCACGGGTAATGGTTGCAATTGGAATATCGTAAATATCTAATTCATCACGTTCAATAAAAAAAAGCAGAAGATCAAAAGGTCCTTCGAAAAGAGGGAGTTTAATTTCAAATTTTGTGCGTGGGTAGTCAATTATGGAATCAGTCATCAGCTTAAGCAAAGATGCATGATTTGGAGAACCAAAAAAAGATTATTTTTGTAAATAACCAAAGAGTTCGTTAGATTGAATGTAAGACTTTTTGTCATAAGATAACCAACCATGCAAATTAAACAGGGTCCCCTTTTATCAAACGTAGATCATCCTGCAGATTTACGGAAATTAGAGACACAACAGTTGCCTCAATTTAGTGAGGAATTGAGGAATTACATTGTTGATCATGTCGCTACCTATGGTGGACATTTTGGAGCCAGTTTGGGTGTGGTTGAACTGACCGTAGCCCTACATTATGCATTTAATACTCCAATAGATCAACTGGTATGGGATGTGGGGCATCAGGCCTATGGGCACAAAATATTAACGGGGAGAAAATCCCATTTCCATTCTAATCGCGTCTATGGTGGATTGTCCGGGTTCCCTAAACGAGATGAAAGTAAATTTGATGCCTTTGGGGTCGGGCATTCTTCAACGAGTATATCCGCAGCGCTAGGGATGTCCATAGCCAATCAGGCAGAAGGAAAGGACCGACAGCATATTGCGGTCATTGGAGATGGAGCCATGACCGGAGGAATGGCTTTTGAGGCCATGAACCATGCAGGTGTCTCTAACTCCAATCTCATTATTGTATTGAATGATAATTGCATGTCCATCGATCCCAATGTGGGGGCTTTGAAAGAGTATCTTACGGACATTAGTACTTCTCAGATTTACAATAAATTTCGTGATGAGGCATGGAAAATTTTAGGAAAAGTCAGTAAGTTTGGTCCCAATGCGCAGGAGCTCGTAGCCGGTGTAGAAAACAGCATAAAGACTTTTCTACTCAAACAAAGTAATCTATTTGAGTCTTTCAATCTCAGATATTTTGGACCGGTGGATGGGCATGATGTGAACCATTTGGTGCATGTCTTCAATGATCTCAAACAGATCCCAGGCCCAAAAATTTTACATTGTATCACGAAGAAGGGTAAAGGGTACGACGCGGCAGAAAAGAATCAAACCAAATGGCACGCTCCGGGTACTTTTGATAAAATTTCGGGAGAGATTCATAAAACTTCTTCTTTGACCCCACAACCCCCCAAATATCAAGATGTATTTGGCCACACTCTAGTTGAATTGGCAGATGAGAATCCAAAAATCATGGGAATTACCCCTGCCATGCCTTCAGGATCCTCTATGAATATTATGATGGAGGCATATCCTGAGCGGTCATTTGACGTGGGTATTGCCGAGCAGCACGCCGTTACCTTTTCTGCGGGTTTAGCCACACAAGGTTCGATACCTTTTTGTAACATTTATTCAACATTCATGCAGCGAGCATATGATCAGGTGATTCACGATGTTTGTGTTCAAAAGTTACATGTGGTATTTTGTCTAGATCGAGCAGGTTTCGCTGGAGCAGATGGTCCTACGCATCACGGTGCCTATGATATTGCCTTCATGAGGTGCATACCTAACCTCATAGTTTCTGCACCCATGGATGAATCTGAACTTAGAAATTTGATGTATACTGCCATGCAGGAAGGGCGTCCTTTTTGTATCCGGTACCCAAGGGGTAAAGGGGTTTTAGTCGATTGGAAAACCCCTTTTGCTAAAATTGAAGTGGGAAAGGGTCGTAGGATAAAAGAGGGAAGAGATATTGCCCTACTTACTTTTGGTACGGTGGGAAATTATGCACTGACGGCTCATAAAGAATTGGAGAAAATAGGCGTGACTGCCGCTTTGTTCGATATGCGTTTCGTCAAACCCTTAGATACAGCTTTATTGCATGACGTATTCAAATCGTATGATCATGTGATCACCATTGAAGATGGTTGTCTTATGGGTGGATTTGGAAGTGCCGTAGCTGAGTTTATGGTGGACCATGGTTATCAAGCAAAACTAGAGAGATTGGGAATTCCCGATCGAATGGTAGAGCATGGAACACAGCTAGAATTGCATAAAGAATGTGGCTTTGACCCTCAAGGTATTTATCAAGCAGCGGTAAAAATGTTGGAGATCGAAATTGCCTAAAAGTCTTGAACGGATCCGTTCAATCAAAAACTTGCCCTAAAAGAATTACAAACTTTTCAACTTCTTCAAAGGAGTTGTACAAAGGTACAGGAGCCACTCTAATCACGTTGGGTTCACGCCAGTCCAGGACTACCCCATTTTTTGTAAGGTGGTCGAAGGCCAATCTTCCTTGATCGTAAAAATAGAGCGATAATTGACAACCTCGTTCTGATTCGTTTTTTGGAGTCAAAATATTGATATGCGGCTTGATCGCCTCATTATTTACTAGCAAATATTCCAAATACCCCGTTAACAAAATACTTTTCTTGCGAAGTTCGTGAATATTGGCTTTTTCAAAAATATCCAGAGAAGCCAAATGAGCTACAGAGGAAATAATATTGGCATTGCTGAGCATCCAGCCGTCGATCCCAGGTATAGGATCAAAATCATTTTCCATTTTGAAACGAATGGTTTCGTTTTGTCCCCACCAACCTGCTAATCTTGGGAAATCAGGATTATTCCCATGTTTTTCATGTATGAATACTCCTGAAACATTTCCTGGTCCAGAGTTCAAATATTTGTAGCTGCACCAAGCCGAAAAATCAACTTGATCTTCATGGAGGGTCATGGGAATATTCCCCACGGCATGTGCAAGATCGAATCCGGCATAGGCACCAACTTTATGGGCCGCACGTGTAATAGATTTTAGGTCCAAAAATTGGCCACTATAATACTGAATACCGGGTAGCATCACCAACGCCAGAGCGTCTCCAGTAGTTAAAATGGAATGGCAAATTTTTTCAGTAGAGAAATAACCATTTTCATCAGGGCTAATTTCGATGAGGTGGTCCTCTGGCGAGATACCTTTTTGCTTCATATGAGAGGTAACTGCGAAATAATCTGAAGGGAAGGCTCCTTTTTCGATGATCATCTTTTTCCTCGTCCCTTTGGGTTGATAAAAAGAAGCCAGCAGAAGATGCAAATTTGTGGTCAAGTTATTCATAGCGACCACTTCATGAGTTTTGGCTCCAACTAGATGGGCCATAGCTGTTTTACCCTTATGATGGTGTGAAACCCATGGATCTTCATTAAAATGGCCGTCGACCCCTTTTTGTGCCCATTTTTTTAGTTCATGGTCAATTTTGGAGGAAGTGATTTTAGGCTGTAATCCCAAAGAATTACCACAGAAATAAATGACCTCTGTATTATTTCTTTTGGGGATGTAAAATTCCTTCCGAAATTCCTTTAAAGGGTCTTGCTGATCAAGAATTATTGCGTTTACCGGGTTCTTTTCAAAATGCCTTATTGCGTTCAAGTGTTTACTTCTATTAATCTGTGGCGGATGCTTTTGGATTAAGCTTTGCGATTCTGTGAGATTTCCGTGATTTTTGACCGCAGTATCCACAACTTAGAAATTTGATCAATTCACCTTCTTCATTCAGGGTTGCGGGCTGTGTAATCTCTTCTTTTGAGACCTTCAGCGTTTGATAATTACATTTATCACATTTTAACGCATGAAGCCTACCATTGTATTTTTCAATTTTTGTAAATTTAGTTTTTTCATCAATCCAAACATCATAATCTACTGAATAGGCATTTTCTTCCGCCTGCATGCCCTCATCTAAATAGACATCTTCTTCTTCTTCACTTAATAACTTCATGACATTACCCTCAGCGGAAATTCTTGGTGAATATCTTAATTTTTTCAGTCTCTTTTCAATGTAGAAAGGGAAATAAAACTTAAGCATATTTTGAACGATTACTCCTATAATGATGCTCATCATAGAGCTTAAGAAAAGTCGTACAAAAAACCAAAGCCACGTAGTAGGGTAGAATAAGGTATTGAGCAGTAGGGTTGCTCCGATGGTAAAAAGCAAAAAGGAAAACCACAAACGTTTGATTTCATTCTTATTAATGTAATCGTATCGAGATTTTTTATCACTCGTGAATAAAAGCTTTAAGTAGTGACTTAAAACGAGTGAAAGTCCAGCTGCAATCAATAAGATGGCGGTATAATTACCATACATGTTCCAGACAGAGAGGATGTGGTCAGGCATTAAAGGCATCATGGCAAATAATCAGTTAAAGGGCTTACATTCTTGACAAGCTTAAATTTATTAACTTATTTCAAAGAAAACATTCTAGTATTCAAGAAATAGTTGCTTGGGTAGGTATTTTTTAAAAATAAAAATTTTACGAATTATCAGAAAGCTATGCTTAGAAAGCTATTTAGAAAGCTATTTTGGTTTGAATTACTCTAAAAAAAGATTAACTTTTCCTCATGAAATTATTTTTTAAAATTGGGATCATTTTTATGGTCCTTTCATTTGCTTGCTCTGGAGAGCGGTCCAAAAAAAATCAAGATAATGAAGTCCTAGAACTCCGAGAGCGGGCACATCGATTAAGTCAAAAACTCATCATTACCGATGGACATATTGATTTACCCTATCGTATGGCTAATAAAGGATTCATGTCGCGTAATTCGGTTGAAGATGTATCTATTGAAACTATGGGAGATTTTGATTATCCCAAAGCCAAGATGGGAGGACTAGACGCTCCTTTTATGTCGATATACGTTCCGGCAGCACTTCAAAAATCAGGAGGGGCTAAAGCTTTTGCAGACTCTCTAATAGACATGGTAGGTAGATTACCGGAAGCCTTCCCAAATTTATTTGCCTCGGCAGGAACACCAAGTGAAGTAAAGGAAAATTTTGAAAAGGCCCTTATTTCACTCCCTTTAGGTATGGAAAATGGTGCGCCTATTGAATCGGATTTGGCCAATGTGAAATATTTCTTTGATCGCGGAATCAGGTACATTACTTTGACTCACTCTTTAGACAATGAAATTTGTGATTCTTCGTATGATACCAGCGAAGATACTTGGGATGGATTGAGTCCATTTGGGGAACAAGTGGTACAGGAAATGAATAAATGGGGCATCATGATTGATGTTTCTCATATTTCAGATAAGGCATTTTATGATGTAATGAATTTGACCCAAGCCCCTGTCATTGCATCTCACAGTTCTTGTAGAAAGTTTACACCAGGCTTCATGCGCAATATGAATGATGATATGATTAAGCTTTTAGCAGAAAAAGAAGGTGTCATCCAAATCAATTTTGGTTCTTCATTTTTATCAAAAACCTCTCAGGATCAATTTTCCGAAATCAAGACCTCTTTAGATGAATATAGAGCGGCTGAAGGCTTGTCAGAAAATGATTCAACGTATGTCGCCTATGCGGCTCAATATTTAATCGATATGGACCCTTTTGAGGAAATCAAAACCGTTGCAGATCACATTGATCACGTGGTAGCCATTGCTGGAATTGATTATGTGGGATTGGGTTCAGATTTTGACGGTGTCGGAAACTCCTTGCCTAAAGGACTGAAAGATGTTTCGATGTATCCTAACTTAATTTATGAGTTATTAATGCGCGGGTACAGCGATGAGGATATCGAAAAAATTTGCTCCCAAAATGTATTTCGTGTCTGGGAAGAAACCTTGAGAGTTGCGTCAAAAATTCAAACCCTTTAGTTTTTCTTCAGAGAACGAATAAAGGAGGACCAAGCAAAGGGGTTTAAATAATTATTGGCGGCAGGCTGATATTGATACCGATTATAATTCATTTGTTCATTCATGGCATTGCGGAAATTGGCATTGCCACTGTTGACTTGATTGCGATACATTTCTCGCATAACTTCACTGTTCATCCAGACATTGAGGTTACTTTGATCAAACTCATTAGGTAACCGTGTAGCCAAAATACCTGCCTTAAAAGTAGCTTCCGAGGGGTAGGGAAAGATGGCTACATCTTCCAAGTAAAAGATATCTTCAGTTAGATAGACAACCAACTTCAAACTATTGGGTTCCTTATGAGAAGGAATAATGTAGTAGGTTTTATCAAAGCCTACTGCAGAGAATATAATACTGTCCCCTTCCAAGACAGGCATTGAAAAAAACCCATATGGATTGGTGGTCGTTCCACGTCCTCCTTGAGGGACATACACGTGAACTCCCGGAACAATAGATGCACTATCATTCGCAAAGATGACTCCAGTAAATTGGATCACCTTTGGGGTAATTCCCCTGATTTGACCATAAGTCAATGAATAAAGGGCAAGACAGAGAACAAGGAGGACGCTTATTTTTTTCAAGAATGAAAAAGTAATAAATTCATACGAACTAAACGCATAAAGTTGACTTTTGTGATAACTTAGTCAAAAAATATTAATTTTGAAGCTTAAAAAATTCAGTCTTTTAATAGGAACTCAGATATTTAAGTCCTTTTCAGAGGAGGCAAGGGTTCGAATCATTCAATTACTGCTCGAAGCAAAGAGCCTCACCATTTCGGATTTGGTCTCTATTCTAGACTTTACCCAGACAAAGACCTCAAGGCATGTCGCTTATTTAAAGAATGCGGGTCTGGTTAAGTCGCACAAATTAGATCAATGGGTGGTTTACAGTCTCAAAGAGGAAGTGATAGAAATTGTGAGTAAGATGATGGTCTTTCTTCAAAAAGACCCACAATTATTGAGAGATCTTGAGCTCTATGCTATTATGGATTCCAATAGAGAATTGGCCACGCATAAGGCCAAGGCGAAAGAATTGAGAGCGTGACGAAGCTATTTTTTGATTTAGATCATACTTTGTGGGATTACGAAATCAATGCGCGAGCCACACTGCTTGATATGTATCGTACTTTCGAACTTGACCGGTTTTTCAGTGATGGAGCCCATTTTATCCAAACATTTAAGCAACAGAATGAACAGTTATGGCATCGCTATAACGTGGGGGAAATAGATAAGTTTGAAATCCGAAATCATCGGTTTGGTTACATTATGAATGCCGTGAAAAACACAGATCTTATCTTAGCTCAAGAATTATCAAATCAATTCATCATTGAATGTCCTCGAA
Source organism: Flammeovirgaceae bacterium UBA4465 (assembly GCA_905182375.1). Classification (GTDB taxonomy): domain Bacteria; phylum Bacteroidota; class Bacteroidia; order Cytophagales; family Cyclobacteriaceae; genus UBA4465. The sequence continues at coordinate 369,524 of CAJJBF010000009.1, read as the reverse complement.
AGAAGGCATTGATGCCCAATGCACACAAAGTACTTGATAGACTATCAAAAGATTTTGAATTAGGGATTATTACCAACGGTTTTGATGACACTCAGAATATCAAATTGAAATACAGTGAGATTGATCATTACTTTAAGTGGGTGGTGACCTCTGAGTCTTCAGGTCATCGAAAGCCAGCCAAGGAGATTTTTGATTTTACGCTTGATTACTGCGGAGGAACCCTAGGGGATATGGTCATCATTGGGGATAACCTGCAAACAGATATATTAGGGGCTGACCATGCAGGATGGAGGTCTGTTTGGTACAATCCCCAAAAAGAATCCAAAGCACCCTCGCAATGGCAAGTTCATGACTTGATTGAACTCCCGGCACTCTTCCTGTAAATCGTTGGTGATTGCTTATATTTGAACCATAGAAAGTAAATAAATAAACAATGTCGTACGGAAATTTCAAAATACCCCAACCTATAAATGAACCTGTGCTTAATTACATTGAGGGTTCCTTTGAAAAGCAGGCAGTTAAGGAAGCTTTAAAACAAGCAAAATCTCAGGAAATAGATGTGCCTATGTATATCGGATCTGAGAAAATCAGGACCGGAAAAAAAGTTAAAATGAGCCCTCCTCATGACCATCAATATGTCTTAGGACATTTTCACGAGGGGGATGCCAGTCATGTTCATGACGCTATTGAAGCGGCATTGGCAGCTAAGGAATCTTGGGCGAAGTTGAGCTGGGAGCATCGGGCGGCCATATTTCTAAAGGCAGCGGATTTGATAGCAGGACCTTACCGAGCTAAAATTAATGCAGCAACCATGCTCGGCCAATCCAAAAATATTTACCAAGCCGAAATAGATGCTGCTTGCGAGTATATAGATTTCTTGAAGTTCAATGCCACTTATATGGAAGAAATTTATAGTCAGCAGCCTAAATCTTCGGCTGGTGTCTGGAACCGAATGGAGTATCGACCCCTCGAAGGATTTGTGTTTGCAGTAACACCATTCAATTTCACATCCATTGCGGGTAATTTATGTACTGCTCCAGCAATGATGGGAAATACCATTGTATGGAAACCTGCTTATACACAGATTTATTCCGCTCAAGTCATCATGGAGATCTTTCAAGCTGCAGGATTACCCGATGGAGTGATTAACATGATCTACGTCGATGGCCCCATTGCCGGAGAAGTGGTATTCAACCATCCAGAATTTGCAGGATTACATTTTACAGGAAGTACACAAGTATTTAAAAATCTTTGGAAAACCATTGGACAAAATATAGATATTTATAACAGTTATCCACGAATTGTTGGCGAGACGGGAGGTAAGGATTTTATTATGGTCCATGCTTCAGCTGATGTGCAAGAAGTTTCAACAGCTATCGTCAGAGGAGCCTTTGAATATCAAGGGCAAAAATGTAGTGCAGCTTCACGCGTATACATTCCAGATAACCTATGGGAGGAGATTCAAGAGCATTTAATAAATACTTTGAAGGGTATTAAAATGGGCTCTCCGGAAAACTTCACGCATTTTATCAATGCGGTGATTGATAAGAAATCCTTTGAAAAAATTACTCAATACATTGATCGTGTGAAAGCATCTAGTGATGCTGAAATCATAGCGGGGGGTAATTATGACGGTACTAAGGGTTATTTTATTGAGCCAACCGTGATCTTATCCAAAAACCCACGTTACGAGACGATGTGTGAAGAAATATTTGGACCTGTAGTTTCTGTCTATGTGTATCCTCAAGATGAATTTGAAGCTACCCTTACGCTCGTCGATCAAAGTTCAGCCTATGCTTTGACGGGAGCAATATTTAGCAAAGACAGATATGCTATCGAGCGGGCTTCAGATGTTTTACAGTATGCTGCTGGCAATTTTTACATCAATGATAAGCCTACCGGAGCCGTAGTGGGGCAGCAGCCATTTGGTGGAGCGAGAGGCTCTGGAACCAATGATAAAGCCGGAGCTCAAATGAATTTATTGAGATGGGTAAGTGCGCGCACGATAAAAGAAACATTTATGGGAGCGACTGATTATAATTATCCTTTTTTAGATGCTGAATAGGTTAGTTCTGAATTAACACAAAAGGGTTAGAATTAGAGCCGTATGAATATTTTGAGTTCTATTTTGCCTTTAAATAGAGTAAAGAGTCTACTTTTCTAAATACAAACAATGTTCTTACACGAGCAATTTTTTTTGTAAATTGAACTCATAAATAAAGAAAATGAAAAAAGTTGGGAGAAATGATGTTTGTCCTTGTGGGAGTGGTAAGAAGTACAAAAATTGCCACGGAATCAAGGCGATGGTCAGTAGACAGGGAAACAAAATTTTTTGGATGATTGGAATATTGATTGTCCTTTTTATATCCGCAATCTACGGATTGTACAATAAAAGCGAAGAGAATGGAAGTACACGGCCTGAGGGGCAGGCTCCCGCAGGTAAAGTATGGTCAGCAGCACATGGTCATTGGCATGATGCCTAATTACGCAAAGGTCGTGGGAAAGTCAATAGCCTAGATTTTTTTTAAGAGGACATGTTTTAAAACAATATCAGTGAATGTAAGGATTTCCCCATTTAAGCGTCCTTTTAAATGTTCTCATGTCACTAAATCAGAAGAGATATTTTAGTGTTCCGTCATTCCCGAATGGTCTAAAGAATCAGTAATGAAATAGTATGAGAGTTTTTTTAATAATTTTTGTGAGCTTGATACCTGTTTTTTGTTTTTCTCAAATAGATCACTGGGAGAGCGTAGTCCTACCGGGTGATGACTGGTATTATACAGTACCAAGTAGTCAACCCAGTACTTTATGGAATCGGCTGGATTTTGACCATTCAAACTGGAGTCAAGGGATCTCCGGATTTGGTTATGGAGATGATGATGATGCTACTTTAGTTCCTGAAAATACTATCTCAGTTTACTTGAGAAAAACTTTTGAGATCATTGATCTTAAAGCGATAGAAAGGTTGCGATTGGATATTGATTATGATGATGGCTTTGTCGCGTATCTCAATGGCCAAGAAATGGCAAGAGATTTGGTTTCGGGAGTTACGCCTGCTTATGATCAGTTAAGTGATGGTCACCATAATGCGTTATTACCTAGCGGACAAAAACCAGAATATTTTGATATCGATGTCGATTTTTTGATGGAGGGAACTAATGTCATTGCTGTGCAAGTACACAATCAATCAAGTACTTCATCTGATATGACTGCTTTACCGGTACTTTCATTGGGAATCAATACTACTGAATATATTTATCGAAGTACACCGAGTTGGTTTTCAGCGCCTATTTATGTGGATTTTCAATCATCTAATCTGCCGATTGTAGTTCTAGAAACCGTGAATAATCTATCGATTCCTTCAGAACCTAAAATTGCGGCAAACATGATTATTGTGGACAAGGGCGTAGATTTAAGAAATGATATTTCGGATGTAACCAACCTTGATTATTTAGATTTTAAAGGGGCCATAAAGATAGAGGTTCGTGGTTCCACATCTTCTTTATTACCTAAAAAGCAATATGCTTTGACTACTTATGATAGCCTGGGTCAGAAAGAGGACGTGAGTATCTTAGGAATGCCCAAAGAGAATGATTGGATTTTAAATGGGATTGCCTACGACTCTTCGCTGATCAGAGATTATTTGAGTTATCAACTGTCCAACCAAATAGGTCAATATGCCTCGAGAGGCAAATATTGTGAAGTGATGCTGAATGGAAATTATGAAGGGGTCTATCTTTTTCAAGAGAAATTAAAGGCCGATGATAATCGGATCAATATAAAGAAAATTCAACCAGAGGATCTTTCATTACCCAATCTTACGGGAGGGTACATCACCAAGACAGATAAAATTGAGGGGGCAGATTTAGTAGCTTGGAATATGCCCAATTATGGTGGATGGCAGAGTAGCTTTGTACATGAATATCCAAAATCTACAGAGATCAAAACCTCGCAACATCAATATATCAAAGGAGTGTTTGAACGCTTGGAAAATACATCGGGCAATAAAAATAGTTCATTAGAGGACGGTTATCCATCAGTAATAGATGTTCCTTCATTTATTGATTTCATGATTTTAAATGAGTTTGCGGCCAATGTAGATGGCTATCAATTCAGTACTTTCTTTCATAAAGACCGTAATGGAAAATTACGCGCAGGACCGATTTGGGATTTCAATTTGACCTACGGTAATGACCTTTTCTTTTGGGGGTATGATCGAAGTTTCACCTACGGATGGCAGTTTGATGATGGGGAAAATATGGGGGCAAAATTTTGGAAAGATTTGTTTGATGACCCGATTTATAGATGTTATTTAAATAAAAGGTGGCAAGGACTTACTGATCTAGGGATGCCACTCAATACACTGAAAGTAACGGACTTTATCAATGAAACGGTACTTCATATTTCAGAAGCAGCAGACCGGCAAGAAGCTTTATGGGGGACCACAGGTATATTTGATCAGCAAGTCAGCGAGCTGAAGAGCTTTATCAAGGATAGGAATACTTGGCTATCCGGTCAATTGAAATCAACGACGTCCTGTGCATCGGTAACGCAGCCGGCACTTGTGATTACTAAAATTAATTATCACCCTTCGGCTGAAGAGAATGAAGTTTCAAGTAATTATGAGTTCATTGAAATCACCAATGTGAGTGATGCATCTGCCGATCTTACTGGACTTTATTTGGGAGAGTTAGGGCTTACCTATCAATTTCCAAAAGGCATATTCATGGGAGCCCATAGCACTTTATACTTAGCCAGTGAGGCACAATCTTTTGAAGAACGGTATGGATTTACTCCTTTCGATGAATTTACTAGGAGCTTATCGAATCAAAGTGAAAAAGTTCAATTGCTGGATGGCTATGGAGATATAATAGATGAGGTTTTGTATTCAGATGAGGCTCCCTGGCCTATCGAAGCAGATGGTGCAGGGGCTTATTTATCTTTAAAGAACGTTAATTTAGACAATAATGAGGGGGCCAATTGGGAAGGACAATTAATTTTACCCGCTTATGAGAATATTTTAGGTAGCATCAATACCCTACAGCCTTTGGTGTCCGTCTTTCCTAATCCAGTTCAGGAGGTTTTACACATCACTGCTAGTGGGAGGATTAAAGTCGTTAATGTTTGGGATATTGAAGGAAAATGTGTCGGACGATACAGGTTTGATGTTAACAAAGTTGTGATGGTATTAAACAGTTATCAAGCGGGAATCTATTATCTCGAAATTTATACTGAACAAGGGAGATTCTTAAGAAAACTAATCAAAAATTGATTAATTTTTTAATTCAGAATCACATAATAATGGCGCTTAAATTTAGAGGTAGTATTTACAAATAATCTGAGGAATTCACATAACAGCAACAAAAAACTCATACCACAGCGGTGGTATGAGTTTTTGTTTTTTTTGTAAATATCATTTTATCATGATATTAATTGAATAAAAGGTCTAGTTGTTATCATTTTGGAATAAATACTAGACCTTTTTATGTATTTTTCTAAAAGGAAAAAAGACTTAAATTAATCTTCAAGTCGAATATCGGTACTTCTAGTCTTATTTTCTAATCCTCCTACTTTTCTTACCTGATCTTGATCTTTTCTTCCTTGGCATTTCTTTCGAAGCGACAAAAGACGTTCCTTCATTTAGCTTTAGGTCAGTTAAAACCGCATTTTCGCTATGGCTTAATGAGAGATCACTAGGTGAAGCTTGAATCATTGAGAACATAAAGAGTGATATAAAAGTGGCTATAATTTTTTTCATAATTTCTATTATTTGTTACAATTTTTTCATTTCTTTACTTAAATGTAACTAAAAAAGAATTGATTTCTGTTATTTCCTTTAATCTTTTATCCAAAATTATGATTGACTACTTGTTTTTGTAAATAAATTAACAAAAAAGTTCTCGAGCTTGAAGGATACAATTAAGGATAACTTAAAAACTTTTAAGAGTACATAAAAAAGCCCCCATAAAAAATTACAAAGAGGCTTTTTTTCATTATTGTGCGGGACTTGTGGCAGATAAAATTTGACCTAAAACGATGGTTTCCCATCCATCAGGCATGATTTCATTAAGGTTGGTTTGAGGCCAATCTCCTAAACCATCAATATCATTGGCCAGTACTTTCATGGCCGCGGCTTTAGTAGCAAACGCATTCCAGGTCATAACATTGGTGGTCTGGTTGGCATTGACAGGGAGAAATTTAGTACCTACACCCCATGCTTTCAAACCTGTTTTGCTCATGTTTTTTTTATGATAAGCCATCCATGCCTTCTCGCCTTTCAAATATCCTTCTAGATCATTGGCGTGACCAAAATTCATAATTGCATATTCGAAGGCCTCAGTGGGAGCAATTTCCATTTGCCTTTGGTAGTAATAGATACCGGATTCTTCTCTCAAATCGCGATACAATATGTCGGGATCAACCCCTACGATGGCTTTGGTATTGGACCACCAATCGGTGTTTTCATTCATAGCATCAATGCTGACGAAGCCATTAACAAAAATATAGTTTTAGCCCGTATTGGCCTCACCTATGGTTTCATCCAACTTGATGAGTGCCCAGTTGACCAGTTGGCCTTTATTGACCGCATCTTGCGCAACTTTGGAGACATAATCTACTTCAATTTTCTCAAAGAGCGCTTGATTTTCAGGTGATATTCGAACGCCATTTAAATGGTAAACGGCTTACGCTTGGCTCATTAAAACTAGGCATGACAATCCTATAAATATTAAAATTTTTTTTATGATTTTTGGTTTTTTAAGGTCTAAAAAAAAGTTTGAAAATTTAATGGTTTATCAACGTATTTTATTGTGCAGAGTTTGCGATCATCTGAAAAATAGGCGTCATCATAAAACCATCGGGATTGTGATCCTTCATTTTAGATTTTTTTAGCAGATCTGCTGGAAGCTTGTAACCAATTCGATATTTCATTAAATCTTCCAGCGTATTAAACATATCCCATGTAGATACTTTGGCCCAATTGGCGCCTAATGGAGCTAGTTTTCTACCAACACCCCAATTGACCATGCCCATGCTATCCATAGTTTTTTCGAAATAGGGTTTCCACAATGTTAAATTTTCTTGGATGAAGCCGTCAACATTTTCTGGACGGGCAAAATTGAATTGAATAAAACCTCCCAGTCCTTTAGCAATACTACCTTCATCTATATAGATATGTCTTGAATCAGCCGTCCAGGTATGGGTTGCACTCAGGGCACTGACAAGGGCTTGTTCTTCTGTACTAAGTACATCAGCAGCATGATTCCACCAGCTATTCTTTTCACTAAGCATCGCTTCAATACTGGTATTTGACTGAACGAATACATAGTTGTATCTCTCTTCATCGTCAATATTGTCCATGGTTACATGCTTCAGAAATGCCCAAAAGGTGATATCCCCTTTTTCAGTAGCTTGCTTGGCTACTTTTTGCATGTACATAGATTGAACTTTTTCAAAGTCGGCTGTATTGCCTTCTATTCTTACAAAATGCATTGAATACACGCCATCCTCTTGTGCTTGAATCATGAAGGTACTCAAGGCGAGTACCATTGAAATAAATAATTTTCTCATTTTTATGTTGGTTTAAAGGTTCAAATATCAAATATATATTAATTGGTGATATTCAAATAATATTTCAAAAATTAATGTGTTACTAAAAAGGCCTATACTGCCCTCAAATTTGAGCGAATTATTTAATCAGCATTCTTTTTTTTAAAGTGGATTGGATTAAAAGGATCTGATTTATTGGTCAATATTTTTTACTTGTCTCTGAGCTATTGTAATTAATCATTCTATTGAGAGTAGTCTTTTCTTAAGCCAGACCCTATTATTTCACATTCAGATTTTATTTATTATCTTGTCAAATTTATCTTATGAAGGAATTATCAGTTTAATTTGCTGCTAATGAAAGCGAAGTATAAAACCCTTGGGCTTAAGAAAGGAGCTTCTCAAGAAGAGATTCAAGAAGCTTATGACCGGTTAAGTAAAGAGTTGGATCCTATTACCAACAATAATGAAACCTTTTTTGTAGAGCAGTTAGCTAAAGTGAGTGCAGCCTACGAAGCCTTATCTCAGCGTTCTAATTTATCAACTAAAGAAGGTGATCATTTTGTTGAAGATCACTCGAAGGAAAGGTCAAAAAAAAATAAGCATAAAAAAGATTACGATGAACATGAAATACCGGTAAAAGAACTGAATTGGTTTCTTAAACTCTTCACCATCGGTGATAAGTTTAGTTTTCGAGATTTCTTCGATCGGGCCAAAAAAATGTTCATTGAGTTTATGGCCATTTTTTTTGGTGTATTTCTGTCCTTGGCAGTAGATCAAAAAAGAGAGGACAGTAATCACCGTGATGACAATATCAACAACATGAAGAAATTGAAAGTTGAATTACAGGATATTCTTTTGTACATCGATGAACATGTTGGTAATTTATCAATTTACCATGAATTTTTTATGAATCAATATTATTCATGGGAGGAAGATTCTGATTCTGTTTTTTTGATCATGTATGGTGAGGGAGAAGAGGCTTTCGCCATCGCTCCGTTGAGTCTTTATGAGGAAGTTATGCCTTTTGATCCACCAGAGGTTACATACAACTCAGTTCAGCTCGACGGAACCTTCCGATTTTTAGATGATACTTTAGAGCATGAATTAACTAAGATTTATTCGGGGAGCGATTTGTTTTTTATTAAAGAGAATGCTTATAAGATTGATCAGAGCATAGTCGATGATTTTGTGGCACGTATTTCAAATAAGTGGGTGTTAGATATTGGAAGTACTGAGACTCAATACAATGAATTTTGGTTTGATAATACAGAGTACATTCAAAAAGATTACTACATGAAAAACAATCTTCGTCGAAGACTTAAGAACTTTGACAATGTGACGGGACAATTAGCTGAACACAGGGCTCGCGTTGAAGGAGCACAACATTTATTAGATTCAATTTTGACTGCGAAAGAGAAAGAGATTGAAATTATTTATTGGGTGGTTGATTTAGACTTTCTTAAACTGGAGTAAAGCTTATTTTGAGGAATATATTGTCTGTTGATTTTTCCTCATTTATTTGTGGCTGTCCTGAGTAGACCCGGATCATATTTCTTTTTCTTTATTCAACATTTAGCCCCTTATATTAAGCTGAAAATCGCTCTAATTAGTTCCATTTCTCAACAATAAACCAGATGAGAGTCAGTGATTTTTGATCTCATTTAATTCAGGCTACTCATATTTAAGTTCACAATAAAAGTCACCTGACAGACATTATTTTTCGGAGAACGGCACGATCGCGGAGGTCCCTGATACCCATCATGGATTGATAATTCTTATCTGCGTCGACGGCAGGCATTGATGATGCTTTGATGTAATCCGAATATTTGGCATACCAATCTACGGTCAGGTAATTCCAATACAAGTCAGTGCCATACTTATCAATTCTTTTTTGTAAAGTCCAACCCGTTCTGAATTTTTCATCAGGCATGACCGCCATTGCTAAATCTATTTCCATATTTTCGAAAGTCTTGAATTTGCCTTCCTTAACCTTCATGAAATTCATCACCATAAATTCATCAGGGCTACTATTGGTATTTGAAATACTTTTAATGGAGGTTATGATATAATCCCCAATAATATCTCGACTTTTAATATTCTCCTCATAGAAGTTTTCAAGATCCCCATCGGTCATATCAGGAAAGACTTTTTGCATATTTACGCCCGAGTAAAGACTGTCCATCTTAGATAGCTCCACCAAGGTGACAATGACATGACTGAAAGGTGTTTGGCGAGAGTTGACGACTTGCCATAAATCCCAACCATTGATGATTCCATCTTCAATGCGTTGCTTGTGGAGGCGTGCAAATTTTTGTGTTAGATTTTCCCGATAATTACTTCCTTCTTTGGCTTTGATGAAGGTAAGTCTCAGGTACGTGTTATTATCTTGTCCCCATACATTTAGGCAGAAGCAGATGGATAAAGTAAGTATTAAATATTTCATTGAAAGAATCTTTTAGTTTCAATTTATTACATCTTTTGGGATCGATCAAAGGTTTTAGCAAAAATTGAACCTATGTCGAAGTAAGGGTTTTAAAAATGAATCTTTAATACAAGGATTCAATAAGTCTCTTCAAAGATTTATTTGGGAGTAATGTCTGGCCCTTTTTCATATGCGGATCAGCATAAAAAAGGGTGCTTGATCGCCACCCTTTTTTATATATATTGACTGATTTGAAACTGAATCTTTGAGTTCAATCAGATACTGAGACCCATTATTTTTGGAGTACCCTTATCTCATCGTATCTACCGTTGGTATAGGTTTCAAGTACCTCTGCGATGTCTCTTCTCCAGCTACCCATACCATTGATTTCTTCATAACTGGCAGCAAAATTTTCAGGTAGGCCATTGCTCTTTTCAAATCGCGTAAATGATTTAAAAGGATAAACCAATGAGATATCCTCTCCATTTTCAGAGCGGAAAGGGCTGACATAAACCCGGCGTACTATGGATGCATTTGTGGCCACCAGCACCTCCTTAATTTTGGTAATGGCCTCCAGTACTTTTGCCATACTATTGGCCTTATTGTTCAATTTGAAGGTTCTGATCAAAAGATAATCTGAACTGCCGAATTCTGCTGGAGTATAACTGGCCTCCCAGTGAAGTTTTGCATGCTTAATCTTCTCATCAGTGATGTAGCTTTGGATATTTTTACCCCAATCTGCCATGTGTGCGGCATCAGGTTGTTGGTCTAAATCGGCATAGGTCATAGGTCCATCTAACCAAACAAATTTTCCGGAGTTGGGTCCTGTCAAGATGCTGTAAAGACTGGCTGTGCTTTTGCCTCCCGTGTGATATTTTGCATTATGTAATTTTACACCTGAGATTAATTTACCCTCTAATTTTTTGTTAGGGGTCAGGATTATGTTTTCATAGATCATGGTTTCCTGTGCCATCACAGAGGTTGAAAACATTAAAAATAGAATTAAAAGTCTCATAACGTGGTTATTTTAGTGGTTTGTTAAATGATAAAATAAGTTCTTATTTGTAGTCTTATCTACATTAAATGTACCTTTTCTAATCAGATTTACTTGCCTTCAATAGGCTCAAAGAATAATATATTCTTCTTTTGATATTTAGAAACTCAATAAAGAAGATCGAAAGTTATTGAAAATTTTTTAGACTAGGCCTTTCCTCTTTCTAAATACTCTTTGAGATGGATGCCGTTGTCGGTGATATCTCTGGTATATATCCAGGCAATAGTACCTGTATTAAGTGAAATCTGATGGCGTTCGTAGTCAATCGGATGGTTTTCAAATTGATCGATCTCAATAAGGGTTTGCAGATTTATTTCGAATACATCGACCACGATGTGGTATCCTTCACCGTTGTAGGGAAGGACGCAGGGGTAATCGGAAATGATTAAACGATACTTATTTTGTGTCGTATAAATGCCTAAGAAGGATGATTCTTGAAGAAAATGGTAATAGTTGCCATAGCCTTTTCTCAGGGTGCCATAGACGGCCAATTTTATTGTTTGAGGGGTTGAAGATTGAAGCGTTATTTTGTTTGAATGCGGCTCAATAGGATTCATAATCAATGATTAAGCAGTTCTGTTTTCTTAAAAATACATGGATTATTTGATAATCTATAATTTTTTAGCGCTGCCGTTAATGAACTGTTTCAATAAGGCATTGAGTACCTCTAAACATATATGAGCTCCCTGGCGTTTTACCCAGCATGGCTTGACCGATGGGAGATAAGGTCGAAAGAGCAAAAACTTTTACATCGGCTATGTCCAGGGCCCCAAAGTTGGCAGAGAAATAATAAAAATTATTTGATTCTTTGACTAAGGCTCCGAGGCTTACTTTATTGATGGATTTACCGAGGTCGATCAAGTCCAAAGCTTTTTTTAGCTTATAGGCTTCCATGAGTTGAACGCCTAATTTTTCTTTTTCAAGCACAATCATCGAGCGTCCGGTTTCATATTTGTCTCCTGCCGAACTTTTGGTGTCTTGATTGGACGCCTCTTGAAGGCCTACCAATTCTGATTTTAAGCTTTCAATTTTTGTTAAAGCGAGATATAAGCATTTTTGATGGACCTTTAATTTTAGCGCGGCTAAGTCCATCACAATTAAAAGTCAAATTTAATTCCCTGTGCCAAGGGAAGTTCTTTTGAATAATTAATCGTATTGGTTTGCCTTCGCATGTAGGCTTTCCAAGCATCAGAACCTGACTCTCTTCCTCCACCTGTTTCTTTTTCACCGCCAAATGCGCCTCCTATTTCTGCACCCGAAGTACCAATGTTTACATTGGCGATCCCACAATCTGAGCCTGCATGAGACAAGAAAAGTTCAGATTCACGCAAGTTGTTGGTCATGATCGCAGACGATAGGCCTTGAGGCACATTATTTTGAATTTGAATGGCCTCATCTAGATTTTTGTATTTAGTCAAATACAAGATAGGGGCAAAGGTTTCTTCACGGACCATTTGATGATGTGGCGCCATCTCATAAATACAGGGTTTTACATAGCAGCCTGATTCATAACCGGTACCGGTCAATACATCCCCTTCTACTACAACTTTCCCACCTTCAGCGGCGATCTTCACGCGTGCGGTTTCATAAGCTTTTACTGCATCTTGATCGATGAGTGGGCCCATGTGGTATTGTTCATCAAGAGGATTGCCAATGGTAATTTGTTGATAAGCATGGGTTAATTTAGATTTCATAGCTTCAAATTGACTCTCATGGATGAGTAGTCTTCGGGTGGAGGTACATCGTTGTCCTGCGGTACCGACGGCACCAAAAACAGCACCAGGAATGGCGATTTCAAGGTCCGCGTTTTCGGTGATGATCATGGCATTATTACCCCCCAGTTCTAAAATCGATTTTCCCAATCGAGCGCCCACAGCAGCGGCTACAGATTTTCCCATTCGGGTTGACCCTGTGGCTGAAATCAGTGCGATGCGAGGATCTTCGGCCATGGTTTTGCCTATGGTGGCGTCGCCGATGACCAAGCCACAGATACCTGCGGGAACTTCATTGGCTTCGAATATTTTTTGTACTATTTTTTGACAAGCAATGGCCGTTAAAGGCACTTTTTCTGAGGGCTTCCAAACGCAAACATCTCCACAAACCCAGGCCAGCATGCTGTTCCAGGCCCAAACAGCTACCGGAAAATTAAAGGCTGAAATAATACCTACGACTCCTAAAGGATGCCATTGTTCATACATTCTGTGTGCGGGTCGTTCGGAATGAATGGTCAAGCCATAGAGTTGGCGAGACAATCCCACGGCAAAGTCACATATGTCTATCATTTCTTGTACCTCACCTAAACCCTCTTGAAGTGACTTACCCATTTCATAAGAAACCAATTTACCCAGAGCTTCTTTTTGTTCTCTTAAGGCATTCCCAATTTGACGAACAATTTCACCACGTTGAGGGGCAGGGATCAGTCTCCATGTTGAAAAAGCATCTTGAGCGGCAGTGACCACTTGATTGTACTCTGTTTCAGTAGCTAAATTGACCTTACCGATGACGGCTGCATCTACAGGCGAAACAGAGTTGATAGAAGTGCCTTGCGTTGGAATCCATTGTGCGCCTATGGCCGCTCCGTAATTTTCTTTTTCAATTTGCAATTCCGAGAGAAAGGAGGTGTTGATAAGGGTCATATTTTTGGGGTTTAAGATATATTTACAAATAAAAGGAATCTCTAGTCTAGAACATAAAAAATCCGATTCTAATTAGAATCGGATTTAGTTTTTTAGATAAGCGAATTACCAAGCAATGCCATAATACACTTTTTCGCCGTTAGGATAGTATCCTGTGATCAGGATGCCATCTCCTTTTACAGTATCCAAATAAATTTTTAACTCTTCTATGTTTTTGATGACCCTTTTATCAATCATAGTAATGATAAAGCCGGGTTGAATGCCTGCATTTTCCCATTTCCCTGGCCCAATTTCTTTGAATCTAATGCCGCCACTGAGCTTGAGTTTATCAAGTTCTTTTTCAGATAAATCCTCAAAAGAAGCACCTTCTAAGGTCAGGCGATTAACTGCCTTGACCACCTCCATGGTACCTAGGCTGTTTTGCAATACTACGGATACGTCACGGGTTTTTTGATCACGAATGTATTTGATCCAAACTTCATCTCCTGGACGATTCAATGCGACTTGCTCTTGCAATTCTGAGGTATTACTCACAGGTTTCTCATTCACAGCGATGATCACATCTCCAGATTCTAAACCCGCAAGATCAGCAGCGGACTGATTTCCAACCGAAGCAATATATACGCCTCGATTGACCCCTAATTTTTCTTCCTCGGCCAATTTAGCATTCACATCGCCAATCCTGATCCCCAATAAGGCGCGTTGTACGGTTCCATATTCTACCAAATCAACATATACCTTTTTGACTAAACTGACGGGCACGGCAAAGGAATAACCCGCATAAGATCCTGTTGGCGACATGATCGCCGTATTGATGCCCACTAGTTCCCCCTTTAAATTGACTAGGGCACCGCCGCTATTCCCAGGATTGACGGCGGCATCCGTTTGAATAAAGGATTCGATGCTTAAGTCATTGGCATTTTTTCTAAGGATATCAATATTTCTGGCCTTTGCGCTGACAATACCTGCTGTGACGGTGCTATTGAAGGTATAAGGATTACCCACAGCAAGTACCCATTCTCCGATATTGATAAGATCTGAGTTCCCCCACTGCATGGCTATGAGTTCGGTTTGATCAATTTTTATGACCGCCAAATCGGTGGTTGGATCAATGCCCACCACAGATGCTTTGAAGGTACGGTTGTCATTTAACAAGACATCAATTTCTTCGGCGCCATCGATGACATGATTGTTGGTAACAATATATCCATCAGAAGATACAATAACACCCGATCCTGAACCGGAGCGTTGTCTTTTTTCTCTGGGCACCTCCTCGTCCAAATAATCTCTAAAAAAATGGTATAGTGGGTTTTGTTCCATATTATAGTTTGCCGCGACTTTGGTACTAATGTGAACGACCGCAGGTGTTGATTTTCTGGCAGCGGTCACAAAATTGAGACCCTCTGGGACTACAAAAGCTGTTGTATCAAGCTGATAACTGGTCAAGGCAGCAGGACGATCTGTTTTTTTGTTAGCGGCAGGAATTACGATAGGCTCTGGATTGGGCTGCATGAGCATAAAACCACCGAGTGCCAAAAATCCTCCCATGAAGGACGAGGCTACCATCGCAAAAAATAATTTTTTTCTAACCATATTGTTAAAATTTAATTTCAAATTTAAAAGTAATGATGAAGTAATCTTAGATTCTTAACGTAAAAAATGAATCATCTGATCCCTTCTTTAACATGATTTAACAAAAAAACAACAAATGAGGTCAGAACAAGTTCAAAAACTTGTTCTGACCTCATGATAAAATTGCATTAATTGATTGTGATTGATTTCTTGACCATTTTCTTCACATCCTTGGGGATATTGATGGTTAAGATCCCATGGATGTGATGTGCTTCAATTTTGTCTTTGTTGATGTCCTCGGGTAAAGTAAATGATCTGCTGAACGTACCAAAATGGCTTTCAATACTATTGAATTTTTTGCCTTTTTCGTTCTTTTCAATGTTACGTTCGCCACTTACGATGATTTGATTTTTTTCTATGGCGATATTGATTTGATCTTTGGGTATTCCAGGCAGCTGTAGCTGGATCTCAAATGATTTGTCGGTTTCTGCGATATCTACCTTAGGTGTAAATTTTTTAACCATACGACCACCAGAAAATTCATCATTAAAAAACTGATCTATAAAATGATTGAAAGAATTAGGTCTGTAAACTTCTGAATTGTATTTTAATATTTCCATTTTTATAATATTTATTGTGTTTAACATTTTGAATATCCCTCTTCAGAATTTATGCCATTCTATTTTTTTTAATCAACAGCTGTATTATAATGACATAATGTCATTATAAGTTGATTATTAGATCCATAAATATGACACTATGTCATATTTATGGATCTAATAATAGAATTGAAATGACTAGAAAAATTTTTTAAGGCAAAGGCTTTGCATAATTGGATACTCACAATACATTTGCAGTCCTTTCAAAGATCGCATGAAAATATGATGCGCATGGAAGGAAATCATTCCTCCTTAGCTCAGTTGGTTAGAGCATCTGACTGTTAATCAGAGGGTCCTTGGTTCGAGTCCAAGAGGGGGAGCCATATTAGACAAGAGGTCATTTTTGACCTCTTGTCTTTTTTTACCACTTTTTAAAACCTTACTGGCTAACATAATAGATTCGATCTCTGGAGTGAAAATGTTGTTGCAACTCTCGAAATCAAAATTTTCGAATTTTTCGGTAAAGATGCAACCAAGAATCTTTTGTTTGGTCTTTCCAACCGATTTATCCCAATAGACGCTTAAGTTTTCAATCATAGGAAGAGTTTTGTTTAGATATAGCTTGAAAGGACTCTTCGTGGACTTCAACCGTTCCAACTTAATCTGTTTGTCATTTAATTCAGATTCAATCCTAATTTTCATTTCATTGAAATCCGAAGAACTAATACCACAATCAAGAAATGAGTTTTGTAGGTTCAATTGACGAGTTTTACAAATCTCTTTATTGTATGTTTCATTATATTTGAATTAAAATAAACGAGAACAAAGATCCTGGTATCCGTAAACACAGATCTATAAACAGGACGTTTGTAATCCATATAACGAGTTGCCAGTAATTAAAGAAAATCCGTAAATAAATTCAAAAATCTGTCATATTCCGAAAACTCTTGTCACTAAATAAGTAGAGAATAACAGAGACAGATAAAAACAATGAAAGAAACATTTGAACAGCTACTTGAAAATAATAAAGCTAAAATTTATAGAATTTGTAAAATCTATGCAGTTTCTCCTTTAGAACCTCAAGATCTTTTCCAAGAAGTAATCTTTGCAATTTGGAAATCTCTTCCAACTTTTAAAGGCAATTCGAGTATTGACACTTGGATTTACAGAATTACACTAAATATATGTCTTCGCTCAAAACAAAAATCAGAGAAAACTTATAACAAGGCACTTCAATTAGAATCTATTCAATTCATTCCTTTAGTTATTCCTATTGAGAATAATCAACAAGAAAAGTATATTGCTTTGAGTTCTTGCATCTCAAAATTAAACAATGAAAATAAATCAATCATTATACTTTATTTGGAAGAATTGAAGTATAAAGAAATTGCTGAAATAACCGGATTAACAGAAAATCATATTGCGGTAAAAATGAAAAGAATTAAAAAAATCCTATTGGATTGTATAACTAATAAAATATAATAATATGTGGAATAGTGAACAGAAAAATATTTGGCAAGAATTAAAAAATACTTGGAATGAACAGCCTCAATCCGAAAAAATTAATATTCAAGTATCACAGCTCATAAATGAGTTTAAAAGTAAAGTAAGTCAATTCGAGAAAGATTCGATTAATTCAGACATAGCTACTTTGAAATTAAACTGGGCTAAAATGAAAAGAAATAACGTCAGTCAATTTGAAAAAGATTCAATAAAAAAGGACATCAATATTATTTCGGAATTTATAAAGAAAGTAATTAATAGGTTTAAGAGATAAAAAACTAATGGCAACAACGTGTATAATTAATTGCTAAAACTCGCAACTAATCATACACAAACACGTTAACCACAAATCAGTAACCAAGGAGTCATCGAAACACCTCCTTCAATATTAGAGGAAGTTTACACTCGTTACTTAAGTATTATTCGGTAAGGAGAAATGAATTTCTTACAAGGCGAGTGTATCGTCAAAAGAAGAAATTGTGCTGCAACTTTGAATAATAGGGGGAGCATTGAAAATCAGAGAGTTACAGAAATGTAGCTCTTTTTTTATTTCCCATTACGTCATATATATTAAATAAGAAATGCCCACGATACGCTTAAATAAGCCGTTTTAAGAGGCTTTGTCAGACAGTGATTTTCAGCCATTAAACCCTAGCATTAGTGATGCTACTACTTAATGTAGTGAGTGATTTTGGCTACCTCTAGTTATTGATCCGAATTCAGCGGTGATATATTTTTGTCATCTAATTTATGTATATCAATCATATTTCTATATTTCATCAATATAGAAATAGTAGTCTAGGGATAGGCTATGTTTTCTTCATAAAGCAGTGGCAATTTGTCACTGCTTTTTTACTTACAAATCATTTTACTAACCTTGATGGGCATGTCAGCGTGTGTTAACATCAACTATTAAACCCCCTAGTATTAGTGAAGAAACTACCTAACATAGTGAGTGATTTTAGCTATTTCTAGTTATTGATTGAAAGTACCCCGTTTAGATACATTTGTAGAGTGAATTGTTTTCTATACTGAGGGGTATGGAGACAGCAGCCACTTTGGGTAAAGGTGGTTACTTATTCTTACTAATCATAGGTCAATTTTTTTTCCTCTTCTGAAGCAGCTGCAATTTTGTAGCTGCTTTTTAGTTTAATCACTAAGTATAACCTCAGCTTAAATAAGCCTTTCTAAGAGCTTTTTTGGGGGTGTCAGCGTGTTATTAAATATCTTAATTGATGTGTAGCATACCTATTGATTGTTGTTCTTCCAAATACGTTTTCCAAACAGAATAACTAAACCTATGGTGATAAAAACTAATCCTATTGAATCATCTATGGAACTATAGTTTATATAATCTAGTGCAACCATAATTAACCCAATTAAAATGAGAATGGAATGTTCGTATTCTCGTAGTTTTTTCATATCTCAAAAATAATTAACCTCCGCTGAAAATAAGCCTTTCTAAGAGTCTTTGTGGGTGTGTCAGCGTGCAGACTATTTAACTGAATAAAGTTTATTTACTCCCTACAGGTGAATGGGGAATCAATGCGATAATTTTATATTTATTATTTTGTTTTCTCAGAATATATGATGCTGTTCTCTCCTTGGGATTCATTACTGTACTATCTGTCAAAAATCTAGTGAAATTTTGCTCTATAATTATTATATCATTTTTGGATTGATAATTTTCCCAATTATTCCTCATCGAATATCCATAATTATTTGCTTCTAAATCATCAAATGTGGTTTGTAAAAATGATTTAACTTCATCTTTTGTGAAAAACATCAGTGTGGTGTCATTCAAGTAAAGAGTAAAAGGTACAGCATAAATTTCTTCAGAAATAAAATTTAAATCAGCATTACTCCAAGCCTTGTTGTAACTCGAGTAAAATTCCTCAATTTCTTTTGAAACTTGAATTGTTTGTGTTTGGGAGCAATCTAAGAAGATAAATCCCATAAGCAGTATTAAGAATCTTTTCATATCTCAAAAGTAATCAAAACGGATAATTAACCTCCGCTTAAATAAGCCTTTCCAAGAGCCTTTGTGGGTGTGTCAGCGTGTGTGTCAATTTAACCCTTATTATTTCACTTTTTGCTGACAGTATACAGCCACAACTGATAGTAAATTAGATCGATCTTTACCCTAATATTGAGACTTTGCTCATTAGGCAATGAGAGAAGTATTTATATAAAAAAATTACCTTTACGTTTAAACTAAACGTTATAAACATGAAAGTAATTACAAAAATCACCATTTTATCAGGTGCACTCTTTTTTATGGGCTGCTCAGAAAAGCCATCAAAACAGGCAGAGGTCAAAACGGCAGATGCTAATACGGTGATGGTAGCATCAATGGAGCGATTCAAAAATGCTTGGAATCGTGGAGATGCATCCAGCGTAGCTGCAGAATTTACCAACGATGCGGTTCGGATTATTGCTAACCCAATGAGCCCCGTTGAAGGTGGAGCAGCCATATTAAAGGCATTTGAAGCTACTTATTCTGAAGAAAGTGAGCTCTACAATAGTCGTATGGAAGTAGAGGTAGTCGTTAATCGATTTATTTCTGAAGATATTATGATCGGAGCGGGTATGTTCCGCATTTTAGGTGAGAACAATAACATCTTGGAGCATGGCAAGTGGGGGAATGTATTCAGATATGAAGATGGGAAAATTAAATTCTTATTGGAGTCTGCGCACCGAATACCCAGCGATTCCCTAACGGCAGGGGTTGCCGCTGAACTGGCAAATTCTATTACCTCGGAAGAACCTCATTTTGAAAAAATCCAAGCGTCGATTCATAATTATATTAGCAACTATAATAGCAAAAATAAAGAAGGATTAGCTATGCTTTTTGTAAAGGATGCTGTTCAGAATGTAAACTCTAAAGAAGGTATTATTTTAGGTCGTGAACAAATTAAAGCAACTGAGAATTTTTCAGATGGAGGTACGTTGAATGCCAATATTTTGGGATATCGATATCTGGGAAAAGATTTGGCAATCGCTTACGGCAATTGGACTGCGATGGGTGAGGACAATCTCACCGTTAATGGCCAGTGGGGGAATCTATTTAAAATTATTGGCAAGGATGCTTTATTGATTATGGAATCTGCTGGCATAAAATGAAGTTTGCCTCCGGTTTCGAGTAATACGGCAGCATTGAAGATTAAAGAGTTACAGAAATGTAGCTCTTTTTTTCTTTTCATAAAGTGCAAAGAATATGAATTAACACTAAATGTTAGGTTGCTAGAACTTTATTATAGAGACATTGAAAATATAGTTTTTATGGATTTTTCGTTTAAAAAATAAATGGTTGGGTTAGGCTGAGGGTAGTATGAAGAGTAGGTTTCCTCAAGACATTCGATGGGAAATTGAAAAAAATTGTATTTTTCTATAACTTGAGTATAAATAATTATCCAACTATGAAAACTAAAAACAATATTCTGCTCGCAGAAAAAATGAGTTTATCAAGATTTGATACGCTCACCTCTAAAATTATTTGGGCAGTGGACTTAGAAAAAACGATTACAGGAATAACCCGAATTGATCATTTAATTTTTGTTACTAATATATCAAAATGGGGTATAGGTCAATACACCTCATTATTGAAGTTTGATACAGGAGAAATTTTATGGACGATAAAAAAAGTGTTTACCAGTATTCTGATAACAGATCAATATGTTTTTAGTCTGAAGGGGTCTATGTTAGAAGCTTTATCTCTTAAGACTGGAAAAGAGCATTTTATCATATCTACTACTTTTAATTGGACGGCACCTAAATTGGCGTTGATAGGGGAAAAATTATATCTTTATTCAAAGAAAAAGGTGCTTGAAGTTAATCAGAAAAATGGTCAATTAATGGAAGTAGAATCTCCAAAGGGATTGGATATCCAAAGTATCACTATCTTGGTTGATGAATTTCAAATGAATATAAATACCATTTCAACACCTGATTCGGGAGTAGGTTTTGTCGGTGATATGGGGAGTGTAGGAGGAGATGCGTCAGGAGGGGACGGAGGCGACGGTGGTGGCGGTGATGGTGGTGGTGAATGATAAATCCTACATTATTTTGATTGGACGAGTTGTCTGATTTTGAAATGCAATGTATATTTACTAGTTCACTAACCATATAAATAATCATGAAGAAACTCATTATAAAAAGAGCCATGACGGGAGTTTCAGGAGCACCTAAGCACGAGTTAGACAAGGCAGGGAAGGCGTCTTAAGCGGTCCTTATAGAGATGCGAGCAGAGGGTAAGGAGATCCAACAAGAGCAAAGTTACGTAGCTGGAGATGCTATTTATTGTATTTATCATGCAGCATCAGCAGATTTAATTCGGGAACATGCAGAACGATCGAATGGGGTGGCCACTGAGATCACCGAAATAACGACACTCATTAATCACAATACTTCTATGGTGAGTTAAATACTTCAGTTTTGAATAAAAAAATAAAGGCTTTCTAGTGATCACTTGAAAGCCTTTATTTTTTAAAATTCAAGTACAACGGAGCGTTTTTTTAATATATCAGGGTAACTAGCTCTCGAGAAGATAATCAAAATGAGGGTAGAGTCATTTGAGAATTATGATACTGAGGATCATTTAGTATGAAAACTACTTCAAAATATGCTCGAGAGTTTTAAGGCTCTTTCTCACTACTTTTTTAGTTTCTATTCGACAAACAAGACCCCAACACTTTGCGCTTGACAGGCGGTATTGAAAACCTGCACCTGTCCCTTAAGTAAACGTTCAGCATGTTGCTTATGAATGGCCCATTCGGCATCTAATTCAACTTTGCGTGATTCACTCCCTTGCGTAATTTTTGGAATAGGACTATTTGATTCACTGATTAAATTAAGATAATGTGCTGTAAATCCATTTTCGAAGTTTTCAACATCATCATAGGCCTTAGATAATCTCTGTACCATGATACCATCCCATAAGGTTAAGTCTTCACTTAAGGTATTACCCATAGCGATCAGTTCATTACGATTTGTTGGATTCATTTTTGCAAGCAAACTTTTGAGCTTTGTATTGATTTCATTGAGACGATTGGTCATATTGGTCATTTCTCTATAGGTGGCAGCGGCAGAGCTCATGAATTCATGGTATGCGCGGTATTGTGCTTCACTCAGATCATACAAAGGATTTGCTTGAATGATCGCTGGAGTTTCAAAATGATTATCATCATAGTTTAGGGTCAATTGATAAGTACCCGGAATGGCCTGATGACCTGAATAGCCCCCTTCAATATAGACCTTGGGTACTCCAGGCAGCAAAGGATAATGTATGTTCCAAACAAACCTATTGAGTCCTACATTTTTAGATAAAGTAGGCTTTTTTGGAGGATTCCCTTCATAAGTGATGTAACTTTTATCGACGCTAGATGAAAAGGTGTTGACCATATTACCTTGAGCATCTTTGATGGTCAAGGTAAGTTCAGTTTCTTTGCTTAAGGAAGGTAAGTCATAATAAAGTACCATACCACTGGCAGGATTCACACCTTTTAGCACATCTGTACCTTTGTTCTTATTCGAATTGAAGGCACTGGACCAATTCGCAATATACGTGGGTGCAGGGGCATAAAACTTACCTTTGCGCGAGGTGCCATCATATTGGCGAAGTATAGTTAAATCATCTAAAACCCAAAAAGACCTTCCTTGTGTGGCGACGACGATGTTGTCATGACTGATGGCGAGATCAGTAATCGGTGTAATGGGTAAGTTCAGCTGTAAAGGAGCCCAATTAAGTCCACCATCCCATGATGCATACATGCCTGTGACGGTCCCTGCAAATAATAAGTCTTTACGTTTTTCGTCTTCACGCACTACCTTGGTATAGGCCCCTTGTGGGATTCCTGAAGTGATGAGTTTCCATGTTTTTCCATAGTTTGTGCTCTTGTACAAACCAGGCGTATAGTCATTAAACTTATAGCGCGTCGTAGCTAAATATACCGTACCGGGATCATGGGGTGAAACCTCAATGGCATTGACTAATGTTTCGGGCAATCCTTTTGGCGTCACATTGTTCCAAGTAATACCATTGTCTTTTGTGAGATGAACCCTTCCGTCATTACTACCCGTGTAGATGACTCCTTTTTCATGTTTAGATTCTACAACATAAGTCAATGTACCATAATTTTCTGCACCGACGGCTTCAACGGTATAAGGTCCACCTCCTTTGCCTTGCTTCGCATCTATATTGGCGGTCAGGTCCGGTGAAATAACCTTCCAAGAAATCCCCTCATCTCTAGTTCTAAGTAAATATTGGGCTCCATGAAAATAAGTATTGGGCTCATGTTTGGACTTTACTATGGGAGCATTCCAATTGAATAAATACTTCATATCCCGAGCCGCGAGGCCCAAATATAAATTAGGCTCTATCTTAACATTTGTTCCGGTTTTGGCTTTGGTATCTAGTAGTTCAATAGATCCTAAATAACTCCCACCCATGACCTTCACAGGATTGTCGGGATCAAAAGCCAAAAAAGCACTCTCACCGCCTGCAGAACTGGTCCAATCAGATTCAGTAATGCCCGAAGATCCCAGACCAATGCTCGCGATTTTGACTGAAGAGTTGTCTTGCTGACCGCCATAAATATTATAAGGAAACATATTATCAGTAGTGACTCGATAAAATTGAGCCGTCGGCATGTTGTCAATCCGGGACCAATGCGCCCCCTTATCAAATGAAATTTCAGATCCTCCATCATTGGTGAGGAGCATGTTTTTACTATTCAGAGGGTTGATCCAAAGGTCATGATAATCTCCGTGATGACTGCGTATTCTTTCCCAATCCTTGCCTCCATTTATGGATCTATAGGTACCTGCACTTAACACGTAAACGACATTTTCATCCTTCGGATCCAATGTGATCTCAATATAATACCAAGCCCGCTGTAAGAGGCGATGATCTCCACTTATTCGGGTCCAATTTTTACCTGCATTTTTAGAAACAAATAAGCCTCCTTTTTCTTGCTGAGAATCACTTTCAATGAGGGCATAAACCCAATCGGAGTTGGCACGAGATACAGCAATCGCCATTTTTCCTTTCTCTTCTGGTAATCCTTGATGAATTTTTTTCCATGTATCACCACCATCAGAAGATTTATATAATCCGCTGCCTTCACCGCCACTGATGACTTGCCAAGGGGTTCTCATATGCTCCCACATGGCAACATACAATATATCAGGGTTATGGTAATCAAGGGATAATTCACTGGCACCCGTCAAATTATTTACAAAAAGGGTGCGCGTCCATGATTTACCCCCATTCGTTGATTTAAAAATACCACGATCATCATTCGGACCGTTCAATGCTCCTTGCGCGGCTACCCACAAAATGTTAGGGTCTCGAGGGTGAACAACTATGCGTGAAATATGCTGCGTCTCCTTGAGTCCCATATGGGTCCAGGTTTTACCGGCATCTGTTGATTTGTATACGCCATCACCGTGGGAAGTCATTACCCCCCTGGGTGCGTGCTCACCCATTCCTACATAAACGACGTTGCTATGGCTTTCCGAGACAGCAATAGCTCCGACAGAGCCCATTTTGAAAAACCCATCAGAACAATTAATCCAATGCTGACCAGCATCGGAAGTCTTCCAGACGCCACCTCCGGTAGTGCCCATATAATAAGTTAAAGGATCGTCGATGACACCCGTTCCTGCATTGGCACGACCGCCCCTGAAAGGACCAATACTTCTGTATTTTAGATTATTAAAAACTGAGTCTAGTACTTGCGACTGTAGGTCACAGGTGAATATTAGACAGCAAATAATTAAAATAGATGTTCTCATTTTTCTGAATTTCTTATTATGGTTAACCTTTGAAGAAAGGATATTATTTTATTGAGTTTAATGATTCTTTTAGAAGCGATAACTCAGAGCCTCTTAATTAATAATTTTAAACAACTAAATTGATTAATTAATTTAACCAGGGCAAGAACAATTTTGTGAGTGGCAAAATCAATTAAGTTCAATCATAGGAAATTACGCTTTTTAATAAGACTATGCATCAATTCCATAACGTAAGAGACGTCCTCAGAAGTCGTTCGCCAATTTACGAAAGCCGCGCGAATCCCTTTTTTTTCTCGGTAAAGGGTAGGAGACATGAATACCTTGCCCGTCTCATTGAGTATAGATAAAAACTTAGTGACCCGCTCATCACTGTAGTCGTTTAGGGTAAAGCAAACCGTATTGAGTCGGATAGGGGCCAATAATTCAAAATGGCTATGCTTCTCGATCCAGTCTCCGAAAAATTGCGCATGTTCAATGCTGTCATCTACCATTTCTTGGATGCCAGACTTCCCGTAAGCAAGTAAGGCAAACCATACGGGTAGCGCTTTCAATCGTCTTGAGTTTTCGGGCAAAAGATTTAAATAATCCACAGTACCTGATTGATTTTCTAAATAAGGAGCATTTGAGTTTTGGAAGGTTTCAATCTGAAAAATTTTATGGGATTCTTTTATAAAAAAAATCGCATTTTCATAGGGGACATTGAGCCATTTGTGGCAATCGATGGTGAAACTATCTGCGTATTCCCAACCATCAACCAAGTGTCGATGACTTTTGCTACAGGAAGCAAAGCCTCCAAATGCCGCATCTATATGCCACCAAAAATTAAATTTTTTCTTGAGTTGGGCGATGCCTTCAAAGTCATCAAAGTCGGCTGTATTTACGGTACCAGCACTGGAAATTAAAATAAATGGAGCACCAGATAAATGGAGGATTTGTTTTTCAAAATCTTGCAAATCCATAGATTCCCGATGACCATGATTCGTTTTAATGGTCGTAATATTGACACTACCTAATCCCAATAAAGACATGGCCTTTAAAACAGATGAATGCGGCAGGGCAGCCAAAACATGAATGGGTCCACTGATACCTTCTTTGGCATAATCTTTCCCTTGCTGTTTACCTATCCACTGTCTTGCAGCAGCCAAGCAAGTCACATTAGACATGGTTGCTCCTGAGACGAAACCCCCTGACAAGTTTTTAGGTAAATTAAATAACTCAAGGAGTAATCGGATGGTTTCCATTTCAATATGGGCAGAAACATCTCCTTGACCACTGGCCTTAAAGGCATTTTGGTCGTAAATGGTGGTGAGCCAATCACCGGCAATGGATGCCGGAGTCGTACCTCCAGTGACAAAGCCCCAATATTTGGGACCCGAAGAAGAAACCATGATTTTCTCAAAGGTTTCATTGAAGTATTTGAGTGTATTTTGAGTGCCCCACCCATCTATCGGAAGCTGCGTGTCTGGGCTTATTTTATGTGTATTTGAGGTAGGACGATGCTGTAAATGATCCAGATATGAGAGTCCTTGATTTTTTACCTCATCGAGGATGCTTGCCATCTCATCTAAGTCTTTTTTTAACCTTTCGTTCATCTTACTAAAGTATTACATTGTAGTTTATTAATAAAGTTAAATACCCGAAGTACAGCGCGATTCTCAATGAAAAAGGAAGTGGATTAAAACAAGACTGCCCAATAGGGTCCAGCCAAGCCTACTCAATGAGTTGGATCTGGACTGAAATAAGACTTTATAAGATGAAAAGTTACTGATTTTCCCTTCAGTTGCGATCAATAAACTGATAAAAATAACCCAAAATGCCCGCACAAAATAATTCATGTCAGGGAGTAAATATTGTAGTAATAAATTTAAAGGGAGGGTAATTAAAAAAGCCAGCAAGACCTTTTTTTTATTTGGGACAAGTAATAATGCAGCCGCACAAATCATCACGGTAATTCCACAATTGATATAGTATCTAAGATTATTTAATGTATGGGTAAAGGCAGTACTTGGATTCTCAAATTTCAGGTAGAGCAATATCATGCCCATGGTAAGTGAGCTGATTAAGCTGAAAATAATAGCCTGCCGCCCCGCACGAATTTTTTGATAATCCGAAGGGTTTTTATTAATATAATTTGAATAGATGTCGACCGACCATAAGGTAGCAATCGAATGAAAAGTTGAATCTACTGTACTCATTAATGAAGCAAATAGACCGCAAAGGATGATACCTCGGAGTCCTATAGGCACATAGCGATTGACCAAATAAGGGAATGACATATCTGGATCACTCAGGCCCTCACCTAAGATGCCATATAGGGCAATACCGGGGACCACTATAATGAGCGCCATGAGGTATTTCAATACCCCGC
Source organism: Flammeovirgaceae bacterium UBA4465 (assembly GCA_905182375.1). Classification (GTDB taxonomy): domain Bacteria; phylum Bacteroidota; class Bacteroidia; order Cytophagales; family Cyclobacteriaceae; genus UBA4465. The sequence continues at coordinate 342,028 of CAJJBF010000009.1, read as the reverse complement.
CAACCAATAATCCTTTTTGTGCCTCTTTTAGATTTTTGGCAGCCAGTGAACGCTGTATGATAGTTTGATTCGCACACCAATAATTAATATTTAAAAAGAATAAGCCAAATAGATGGGTCCAAGGCAGGGTCGGATGATCGGCAGGTAAATGTAGGTGCATCCGATGACTCGTTTGTACATATAGCTCCTCCCAGCCACCCAGTGCGCGAACGCTTACGATCAGTACAAACAAGCCACCAAATAATAGAATGATGAACTGAATGATGTCTGTTTTGACTACTGCATTTAGACCCCCTAGATAAGTATATATGGCCGAAAAGACACCCAAAATCACTATTAAGAGAGCAATGCGCATCATGCGGTCCTCATGCAGCACGGCAAGTTGTTCTCCAAATACTTGATCGGCAGCGTAAGCACCCCAAAATAAGGCAGCACCCAAAGTAATGGTAGAAAATAAACTTAGGTTAGCTATCGAATAAAATAATCCAGCGCGTTTACCAAGGCGCATAGTGATGAATTCGGTAACGGTAGTAATTCTGTGTTTTAAAAACATCGGAATAAAGACGAATGCGGCAATCAAAAGACCTTGAATGGCGTTGATTTCCAAATTCGCCTGAGCTAAACCATAGAGATAAGCCGAGCCCATCATGCCCAAAAACTGATAACCTTGTACATTGGTTGCGATGGTAGAGATGGCAATGGAGGGCCATCTTAAATTTCTAGAACTTAAAAAATAAGCATCGGCATCTACTGTTTTATTTTTTGAACCGCTTAAAGCCACGATCAAAATCAAAGCGAAATAGCATAATACAATAATAAAATCTAACATAATATTAGAATCTGGGTCCTTTACCTAAAGGTGTGTTTGGAAGATCTTGGGGAATTCTTCCATATAACTTGGGCAGAGAGATGGTTTTTAAATGTGGCAGTACCCATTTTGCAAAATATTGGGCTTCTTGATGATGTGGGTAACCAGAAAAGATGAAGGAGCGTATACCCATACTCATATAGTCATTAATTTTACCAAGAACTTGTTGGGGATTTCCTACCAGAGCGGCTCCACAACCTGATCTTGCGAGTCCAATTCCTGTCCACAAATGGGGTTCAACGAAATGATCTGCCCCAGCAGCGGCTCGCATTTCGCTTTGTTTGGATACTCCCAAAGATTTGGCGTCTTGCGCTCTTTCCTTAATTTCAGTTCCTTTTTGGATATCTAGCTTGGATATCAATTGATCAGCATATTGCCGTGCCTCTTCTTCAGTTTCTCGTACGATAACATGGACTCGAAGTCCGAAATCCAATGTCCGATGATAGGTAGCCGCTTTGGCTGAGAGGGTTTCCATTTGTACTTTAAGTTTTTTCCTTGTCTCAGGCCACATAAGATAGACGTCACAGTGCTGGGCACAAAGATCTATACCTGCAGGAGAATACCCCCCAAAATAAAGCATGGGTCCACCATTCTGTTGATAAGGCTTGACGGGGGCAGTAGGAAGATGTAAGTCATAAAAATCACCATGAAAATCAATAAAATCTTCATTCCAGGCTTGTTTTAAGATGGTGATGACTTCTCTTGAGCGCTGATAACGTGCTTCTGAATTTAGCTCAGTTCCGGGGAGATTAGAGGAAATGATATTTAAGGTCAAACGACCTTGCAGCATGTGATCAAGGGTAGCAATGGCTCGTGCGAGCATCGGAGGGTGAACTTCACCACATCTGATGGCTGTCAATAAGTTGATTTGTTGAGTTTGCGGGGCGATGGCTGCTGCAAAACTCAAAGTATCTTGACCTACCTGATAGGAGGAGGGGCATAAAATATTACGATATCCTAAGACATCTGCTTGTCGAACAATGGCTGCGGTATTTTCCCAGTTGCTTTTATATCTATCATTTCGAGTGCCTAAAAAATCATCATCACCATCGCAAATCGGGGCAAACCAAGAAATTTCTGCCCCAGAAACACTAGAGGCTTTAGATGGTGTCAGATGAGGTTGCGTCATTATTTTATACAATTATGGATAATATTTTATAGAAAGGGTTAAAACAACAGGTAATCTTATCTTAAGAGGAGAGGATCATTATTCACTATTTTAATCTTAGGATCAGGGTCTTTTCACTTTGCATATATTTCTAATTCAGGAGCCAATCTATTGAAAAAAGCACAAAATTGATCGTTTTATTTTCTTTTTCGAAAAGAAGGCCTATTTGTGATTCATTGATTTGAGTAAGGTCAGAATAGGCAGAGATTCCCGGGTAAATTTCTTTTTTTATGGGCCAGGTAAGCCCATTGTTCTCACTCGCCTTTACGGTCATGCGAATCCTTTCTTCTGTACTATTTGGCCCACTGTAAAGGAGTAAGGTATGTGCGGCATTTTGAAATAAGAACAAACTTGATTGGCAAACTGGAGTGATTAATTCAGGATCAAAATAGACGCTGTCCCAGCTTTGACCCCCATCGTTGCTTCTTGCAATCAGTCTTCTTTTAGGGGTTCCATTTTGTTGACGAATATTGAGCATTAACTCGCCATTTGGGAGTACTGTGCCTATGGCTTCATTTGAGGAGGCAATAGGGACATCTTCGCTTACTTGCCAACTTTTTCCGTGATCATCACTGAAATAGCCATAAGCGTGATACTCATTAAACCCAGGTTGGGGTTTTCCTGAAGAGTGGTTTGCCGGGACATATATTCTGCCCTTAAATATTCCCTTATTAAACTGAATTGCATGCCCTGGTGTATTGGCATGGGTGCGCCAATCTTTCTCAGGGTAGGGTGAATGTTTATTAAAATGAACCTGTCGTGTAATTTCTTCTGGCGGGGACCAATTTGCACCAAAATCTTCAGAGGTGATCAACCAAACCCCTCTTTCTCCATGGCCATTTCTAATCTCTTGCTCTGATTGAGTACCGGTATTAAAAAATAAAAAAATTCTACCTAGGGGAAAGAGTGGATCGTGATGGTCTACGACAGGGGCAGGATTACCCACTTGTAACGATTGATTGTCGATGAGTATTTTTTGCTTGGACCAGTTCAATCCACCATCATCACTGTACTTCATCACAATATCTACATTTCCAAAATCATTGCATCCATCCACGCGCCCTTCGGCAAAGGCTAGAAGTTTTTTGTTTTGGAAATGGATAATGGCAGGTATTCGATAACAAGCATAACCCTTTTTACCATTCTCAAATAATATTTGCTCATTAGATGTGAGACCCTCTTGAGAAAATACTGGATAGAGACATATGAAAATAAAGAAAGGGGAAATTAAAATACGCATGATACCTTAAGATAAAGACTTTAATATTGAACCAATCAAAGCTAGTGAATTTAATGAATGAGAGAATTAGCATTTATATCCACGATGAGTTTTGCAAAAAATAAAGAAGGCAGAATGACCCTCAGGGTGAAGCGATTTACTATAAAATTTAAATATCTGAGGTGGGTTTATTATTACTTTTTAAATATCTTTAATTTTATAATTTTTGAAAAGGGCGCAGTATTTTTTTTGATTTTCCCAATACGGAAGAGGTATTTGGTTTATGGATTTTTTAAATGAGGGTTTTTCATTCATTCAAAATAGCCATTTGATTCTTTTTAGAACAAAAAAACAGGTTCATGACAAATTTAGTTGACTTACCCCTAGAGCAACCACTCCTAGAAGAAATAGAAGCACATGCCCAAGAAATAAGCGTTTTCAAGGGGACTTCGATTGTAAAGGAAGGGGATGCAATGAATCATATTCCCTTCCTGATGAAAGGATCTATTAGGGTTTTTCATAAGGATTATGAAAAAGATCGAGAAATGACCTTGTACTATATCAAGGAAAAAGAAGCTTGCATGTTTTCCTATTTCACCATTTTTTCAGATCATAAAAGCAAGGTTTTTGCAGTGGCAGAATTAGATTCATCATTGCTATTGATCCCCCGAGAAATCATGAACAGTTGGCAATTTAAGTACCCCTCTTGGCAGAAGTTTGTAGTGAAAACATATATTCATAACTATGAAATTCTTTTGGATAAATTAAAAGAAGCTAGTTTAACTAAAATTGAAGGTCGTTTGAAAGCCTTTTTTAAAAATAAGTGCAGCATCTTAAATACCAATGAAATACCCATTACCCATCAAGTCATTGCAAATGAATTTGGTACGACAAGAGTGGTGATTTCTAGAGTTTTGAAAAAAATGGAACAAGAAAAAGTGATTATCCTAGGAAGAGGTAAAATTATTTTAATTTAATGACTGCTATGTAACATATGATGCAAAATTTATACAATAATGTTGATTATTATTGTTTTGAACTAATCAACAATGATCATGGATAAAAACATATCAAAAATCAGGTTACACGACGGAATAGTTGGGATTCTCTATCTCAGCAGTGTTTTATTGGCCAATTATATTAATTTAAGTTTTGGTTGGATCGCCATAGCGGTGGCTGGACTGCAAATCGTAAGTCCTTTTACCAAATTCTGTCCTGTTTATTTCGTATTGAATAAAATGATGCCCGATACCAAACCTATCCAGAATGGAAAATGAAAAGTTAATTTTTTAAAAGGTCTTGCCGTCAAATAATGAACTTTTAATTCATACGATTCTTATTTGTTTCTTTACAACTAATTTATTTCTTATCTTGAAATTGAGAAAAAGAAATATTATGAAAAGAAAGAACGTCAAGTTGAAATCCAGAAGATCTTTTGTTAAAAGTGGTCTGGCCTTATCCGCAGTAACCATCCTTCCTCGCCATGTTTTGGGTGGTAAGGGCTTCACAGCACCCAGCGACCAACTCAATATTGCAGCGATTGGATCAGGAGGTAAAGGGGCGAGCGATATTTCAAATGCATCTCGTAATGGCAATGCACGAGTGGGTGCTTTGTGTGATGTAGATTTTTCTGGAAGCGCAGCAGCAACTGCCAAACAATTTCCAAAAGCCAAGCGCTATGCTGACTTTAGGGAGATGTTAGACGAGGAAAAAGACCTAGATGCCGTCACGATTTCTACACCTGATCACGTCCATGGTGTGGCCGCTATTTATGCCATGGAGCGCGGCAAACATGTATATGTTCAAAAACCAATTACGCATAACATAAGAGAAGCCCGTATACTTACCGAAATGGCCAGAAAACAAAAAGTGGTTACTCAAATGGGCAACCAAGGAGGATCTAACCCATTGTTACAGACCGTTCAGGGTTGGGTGGATTCGGACGTCATAGGCAAGATTTCAAAGGTCCAAATTTGGACCAATCGTCCGGTATGGCCTCAAGGGATAAAAATGCCTGCGGCAGATCCTTCTGCCAAGCCTGCAGATTTGAATTGGGATTTATGGCTCGGTCCTGCACCGGATAAACCTTACACACCTAACATGCATCCATTCAATTGGAGGGGTTGGTGGGATTATGGTACCGGGGCCTTGGGAGATGTGGGGTGTCATTTGATAGATATTCCCTACAGAACACTGGGGTTGAAATATCCCAAGGATGCCGAGTGCAGCGTCGGAACGGTTTATTCTCGTATGTGGACGCCAGATTACCTTCCTGAAGGATGTCCACCTTCATCTTTTACTACGTTGCATTTTGATGCAACAGCGAAGAGTAAATCACCGATTGAAATGACTTGGAGTGATGGGGGTATCAGGCCATCACATCCAGAAATCATTCCTGCCAATGATGATATTGGGGGCTCCGGAAGCGCAAATGGCGTTTTGATGATTGGAGAAAAAGGCATCATCTCTACCAATATTAATGACAGCTCACCATTGATGCCCAAACTTTATTTAAACGATGGCACGACTGAATTTGGTCCAGAGTTAGCATCGAGCGATGAGCCGGAATACGGGCATCAGCGAAAATGGGTAGAGGCTTGTAAGGCAGGTTATCAAAGCAGTGAGCACCAAGCCCTGACTTCCTCTTTCGATTATGCAGGCCCCATGACCGAGACCGTATTAATGGGAAATTTGGCCATACGCAGCTATATGTTGCGCCGCGAAAACGCCGAGGGTAAGATGTCTTTCTATGCACGTAAAAAATTGATTTGGGATGGAGAAAACACACGGATCACCAATCTAGAGGAGGCCAATCAATTTGTCGGTAGGGTTTATCGATCGGGTTGGGAGATATGATAAATGAGAAGGATAGGGTTTAATACAATCATATAAAATTATATGGAATGTGATGCTTTTAATTTTATGAGAAATAAAAGGGGTTCATGATCATTTAAAATTATTGAACTTTAGGTAACCTTTTTTGTTTCATTTCGTTCAGTCATACAGTTAAGGAGTGGATTGAAATGAAGAAGATTCAAAAAGCAGTATTATTTAGTATATTTTTTCCAGTATTTACGGTTGCTGCACAAGAGGCCGTTCAGGATAAAAGAAGTTATGTTACCCATGCCATAAAGGGAACAGAAGTCCCAGAAATTGACGGTCGATTCAATGAACCGCTTTGGGATAAAGTTGCTTGGGAAGGGAATTTTGTCGAGGCAGGCCCTGATGAGAATACAGCTCCTGCCCAATCCACTCAATTTAAGTTGGTTTATGATGATAATTTTTTGTATGTCGCCATCCAATGCTTGGATTCTTTACCAGATCAGATTGTAAAACGGCTGTCCAGAAGAGACAATACGCAGGGGGATTGGGTAGCCATTGCTTTTGATAGTTATTTTGACAAAAGAACGGCTTTTGTTTTTACCGTGAGTGCATCTGGCGTAAAGGGGGATGCCTTTGCTACAGAAAATGGTAATAATGATGATGACAGTTGGAATCCTATTTGGTATGTCGCCACTACTGTTGACCAAGAAGGATGGAACGCAGAAATGAAAATCCCGTTCAGCCAATTGAAATTTGGAAAATCAGTGGAGCAATTATGGGGATTGCAAGTAGCAAGAAGTTTATTTAGAGAACAAGAAAGGTCAGTATGGGATCGGATCCCACAAAACAGTGCGGGTTGGATCAGTGAATCAGGAACGCTTAAAGGACTTAAGCACTTAAAGAGCCAGCATCAGTTGGAAATACAACCTTTTGTGGTTGCTCAATATGATACCTATGCAGGTGAGGCGGGCAATCCATTTAGGGAAGGAAAAGACTTAGGTTTTAATGCAGGTATTGATGCTAAAATTGGAGTAACCAACGATTTGACTCTTGATTTAACCGTCAATCCAGATTTTGGTCAGGTGGAAGCAGATCCAGGAGCCATTGCCTTAGATGGATTTCAAATATTTTTTAAGGAAAGGCGTCCCTTTTTTGTAGAAAACAAAAATATTTTCGATTTCCAATTTGCCAACGGTTCCGACAATTTATTTTACAGTAGGCGGATAGGAAGAAGTCCTCAGGGATCCGCGTCAGTGGCTGCGGGTGCCTATGTAGATCAACCTAATAATACGGTTATTTTAGGAGCGGCAAGGCTTTCTGGAAAAACCAAAAACGGATGGTCTTTGGGATTATTAGAGACGGTCACGGATAACATGTTTGCCAAAATCATTGACAATGGCGAGGAATCTAAACAACGGGTTGAGCCCATGACCAATTACTTGGTGGGACGTGCACAAAAAGATTTTAATAATAGGATGTCTTATGTCGGTGCCATGATCACAGCCACCCATCGGGATTTGGGAGCCAATTTTCAATATTTACGAGAGGCAGCCTATTCAGGAGGTGTAGATTTTAAGCACAATTGGCAGGATAGGAAATACTATCTCACAGGAAATTTTGTAGCTAGCAATGTTCAGGGATCTAAAGAAGCCATTATTGCTACCCAATCTGATATTACCCATCTTTTTAACCGCTCAGATGCTTCACATGTAGCAGTAGATACGAGTCGTACAATGCTGACAGGTTCAGGAGGTAAATTGGAGATAGGTAAGGCAACAGGTGTTTGGTTATACGATGGGGGATTCATTTGGCGTTCCCCAGAGCTAGAACTCAATGATATTGGATTTTTGCGACAGGCAGATGAAATTCGTCAATATTTAAATTTGACAGGACAATTTCAAACACCTACAGACTGGTACAGAAGTACGTCAATCAATTTGGGTCAATATACGACATATGATTTTGAAGGGAATTTGAATCGCTTACAGTTTAATTTGGAAGGCGACGTTAATTTCAAAAACAATTGGGAAGCGGGTGTTTATATGATTCATAAGCCTATGATCAATCTCAACACCTATTTGCGGGGTGGTCCAAGATGGCGCTTTTCTGAAGAAAACGGCATTTTTCTATCAGCAGGAAGTGATCGAAGGAAAAAATATAACGTGAATGTAAGGATGGGGAAAAGTCAAGCTAAGGAAGATAATTTTTCATTTACCCGCTATTCCATCTCAATGGGATATCAGCCTACTAATGCTTTGAGACTATCTTTAGAAACCTCCTACAGAAATGCCCCAAGTAAGACCCAGTATGTAACCCAAGGAAATTTTCTCAATAAGAACTTTTATATCCTGGCAGCCATCGATCAGGTGACGTGGTCCACCTCTTTAAGGGTTAATTACAATATCAATCCAAATCTAACACTGCAATATTATGGACAGCCATTCATCTCAAGGGGTGTTTATGATGATTTTAATTATGTAAAAGAGGCAAGTGCTGAAAAATTAGATGAGCGTATTCAGCTTTATTCGGAGCAGCAGATCAGCATCAGTGATGGTATTTTCTCTATTGACCAGGATGAAGATGGGACGGCTGATTTTTCATTTGAGAATCCTGATTTTTCATATGTGCAATTCAGATCCAATTTAGTGGTCAGATGGGAGTATGTGCCTGGATCTGAACTGTATTTTGTCTGGTCTCAAGGAATTACGGGGTTAGATGATCCGATGAGTGAGCTGGGCCAGAGTTTGCGCTATCAGATCTTTGATCAGCAACTCAACAACACTTTTTTAATCAAGGCCACTTATAGGTTTGTATTATAAAGCATTGGTCGTTTAGTTTCACGATTCATCCCCCACATCAAGTATCGGTCGAGCGCATTTGAAAGTGTTGAAGAATACTCAAGCGTTATTTAAATCAGGTATTAACCGCTTATATTTTTTTTTGATAGAGATGTTTAGGTCAAACAATAATGGGTTAGATTGTATGGATATAGATAAAAATCCGAATTAATATGGCATTCAAAAAATCAAGAAGGGACTTTATTGTGAAAAGTACCGTCGCAGCTGCGGGTTTTTTTATAGTACCTAGGCATGTCCTTGGAGGACCTGGATTTACAGCGCCAAGTGACCAGCTAGCCATTGCTGCGATCGGCTCCTGTGGAAAAGGAGGCTCCGATTTAAAAAACGCTTTCAACGGTGGCAAGAATCGAATTGTCGCTCTTTGCGATGTGGATCCTGAGAGAGCCACCCAAGCGATCAAGGATCACAGCAAGGCATCCTTCTATTATGATTATCGAGTAATGCTTGACAATGAATTGGACATTGATGCAGTCACCATTGGCACCCCAGATCATACGCACGCCTTAATTGCGCAAAATGCGATGCTTCGTGGTAAGCATGCATATGTGCAAAAACCGTTAACACATACCATCTCAGAGGCACGTTTACTTACTCAAACCGCAGAAAAATATAAGATTGTGACCCAAATGGGTAATCAAGGAGGATCCAATCAAGGAGTGATCCGATTGAAACAATGGGTCCAAGATCAAGAAATTGGAAGGATTGAAAAAGTTTAAGTTTGGACGAATCGACCAGTTTGGCCTCAAGGCATCCAGATGCCATTGGCCAATGAAAATGAAAAACCTGAAAAATTGGACTGGGATTTATGGTTGGGCCCCGCAACCAAAAGACCCTTTACCCCGGGATTACATCCTTTTAATTGGAGGGGTTTTTGGGAATATGAACAGGTTCATTGGGAGATATGGGCTGCCATTTGTTTGATGCACCTTATAAAGCCCTACAGTTAGGATATCCTTCTGGAGTTCAATGTAGTGTTGTGGATGTGTACAAAGAAATGTGGAGGCCAGAATATACGCCCGAGGCTTGCCCTTTGGCGGCTAAAGTGGCCATTGATTTCCCTGCGGACAAAAACAATCCCAATGGAGTGGTATTTGAATGGATGGAGGACTTCAGCCTGCCATTCCGGAGGAACTTGCGGCAACTTTTGTGCCGAAAACCAATGGGGTTTATATGATGGGTTCGAACGGAGTAATTACCTGTGATACTTACGGTAACCATCCCACATTATTTAAAAAAGGCCAAGAACCCTTACTTTTCGATACGAGCGTTCAGGGAAATTTGGATTTGAATCATAACCAAGCGTGGACGGAAGCCTGTAAGACTGGTCATGGCTCTATTGAACACAAGGCGCTCACGTCTTCTTTTGATTACGCAGGGCCCTTCACTGAAACAGTGCTAATGGGTAATTTAGCTATTCGAAGCCATCAGTTGAGAAGAGAGAACGCGTCGGCAAGAGAAGAATATTTTGGAAGAAAAAAATTATATTGGGATGGGGTTAATATGAAAATCACCAACCTAGAAGAGGCCAATCAATTTGTAACCAAGCCCTATAGAAAAGGTTGGGAATTATCTAATTTATAAGGGTTTTGCTAACTGATATAGCAGCCGAAGTCCCTATTAGAGTCTTTCTTTTCTATTTTAAAAGGAACCTCTAAGGGTCAAAGAAATATTCCTACCTCCTGCACTGATGTTGGAAGCAAATTGACGGTAGTTTGTATCTAAGATATTATTAAAGCTCAGTTGAAATTGTATTTTTTCGCTGAATGAGTAGGAAGTATTTAAATTTAAAGTCATCCATTTAGGCATAAATCCATTAATTGGATCTACTGAAAACAATTCATTATCTTCACCGGAAAGGTTATAATCTTTAGATTTTTTATCACCATTAAAGACTATGAAAAAGGAGGTTTTTATTTTTTTAATTTGCAAATCAATACTGGATCGCCCAAATAGGGGTGAGATATGATCCAAGGGTGAGCGCCCTGGGTTATTGAGTATTTGGCCATACGTGTAGGTCATGGAATTACTAAATTTCAGATCAGGGGTAAGGTCAATATTTAATAATCCACTGAATCCATAAATAAAGGCTTTTTTGACGTTGGCATTATGATACGTCTCACTGAGTACCTCATCATATAGGACTAAAGATTCGAATGCGCTGCTCTTATTGTTTGCAACGGTTATTTCTTGCATGGTAATGGCATTTTGATACCAAGTGTAATAAGTATTTAAACCCAAATGGATTTTCCCTAACCATCGTTTAGAAATACCAAGCTCCAGATTGTAGGTATATTCTGGGGCTAGCTCAGGATTGGGAACAACAACATTTCCGGGAGATGAATCGAATACTTTACTGAGATCATCGATATTTGGGGCTCTAAATCCGGAAGATCCAGCGAGCATGACCCGCCAATTATTTTTCGAATTATAAACCAAGCTTAAATTCCCATTGAGGGCGGTATGGGCTTGAGTTACCTGATCAAAGTCAAAAGGAAAAAAAGTTTTGTCATCGAAATTAGCTTCCAGTCCAATATAGTTGATACGCAGTCCCTCATTCAAGATCCATTGATCATTTAATTTGTAGGAATGGGTAAAGTAGAAAGCATAGCTCTCCATAATTGACCCTCCATCAGGATAGCGGGTATCTAAAGGGATCTGATCAAGGGTTATAATATTTTGTTGATGGGCGGTAGAACGCACTTTATTATGCCAAAAATCAAATCCATATCTGAAAGTATTTTTCAATTTCTTTTTATCGAAGTCAGCGTTGAGTGTGTAAATATTGAGTTGCTCATTTCTATTTTTCAAAAAGGAATTATTAAAGGATCGGGTATGTCGACTTTCTTCAATGAATTGATATCCTAAAATAATTTTTGCTTGATCAAACCACTTTTGATTCTGCGTGAGGTCTAATTGATAGGAGCTGAAGAATCTTTCTTGTGGGCCATAGAACCATTCCGCATATTGAGGTGCATCATTTTTTATTTGTGTCAGCCGATCATATCTTGGAATATCTGAAGAAGTAGAATACTGAAAGTTCAGGACATGATTCACCACATCATTTTGCCGATAAAGAATTTTTTGTAGGAAATTATATTGTTTATAGCCTGATTGTTTTTGAATATTTGGATTTGAGTTTTGCAAGACGACATCTGCGTCATTGATTCTGTCTACATAAAACAATCGCTTACCAAAATCAGGATATTGTGGGTCGCGACGTCCCCCTTGCCTTAAATCACTAAAATCAGAGAAAGAGAGACTGCTGAGAGCAGCGAATTTTTTCAATCCAAAGTTGAAATCCAAATGGGTAGTTTTCTCACTATTGGCACTTGCATACCGGGCAAGGAGCTGCGTCTGGATCTCCAAAGTATCATTGTCAGATAGCTTGGGATTCTTACTGTAAAAATGCATGACTCCACCGAGCGCATCACTACCATAGATGACTGAACCAGGGCCTAAAATAATTTCCAATCTTTCTAGGACGTTATTATCTAAGGTCAATGAATTTTGAAGGTGTCCACCCCTATAGATGGCATTGTTCATGCGAACCCCATCAACAACCATCAAAACTTTATTGGTTTCAAACCCTCTGATGACGGGACTTCCCCCACCCATTTGACTTTTTTGTACAAATACATTTCCTGAGCTTTGTAAGAGATCAGGTGTCGTTTGTTGGTTTAAAAAAGAGATTTCTTTTGCATTTACCACTCGGATGGATTGTCCGACTTCACTCAGTTTTTCGTTGAACTTATTGGCTGAAACGACAATTTCTCCCAGCGAATAAGAGTTTTCGGCTAGGGTTACGATAAAGTTCATCTCAACCAATTTTGCATAACTGAATCGGCGAACCATATAATTGGGGTGAATGAACCAAATTTCGTCCTCTTGTTTAAATGCACCTATATCGGCTTTTCCCGCAGTATCCGTTTTTATAATCAATGAAAGGGCGCTTTCAATGGCAACTTCAGTAATCGGACGGGCATTGGCCAAGTCTTTAACGGTTAATATTTGGGCCTCGAGGGATGTGGAAAGTAGGATGCCCAAAACAATTAAAGTGACTACTTTATTCATTCTACGAATCTATCTACATACTTGCTTCGGAGTTTAGTTAATTTAGGTTGAATGACGGCTCTGCAATAACCCGCTTGGCTATTTTGATTGTAATAGTCATGGTGATCTGCTTCTGCCAAATAGAAAGGTAGGGCAGGGGATATTTCGGTAACGAGGGGAGCATCGAAATAATCTTTTAATTCAATAAAAACAGCATCAGCGGTAGCGCGCTGATCATCGGATTGATAATAGATAACTGATCTATATTGTGTGCCCAGGTCAGCACCTTGCCCATTCAATTGAGTAGGATCATGTAAGGTCATAAAAATGGTCAGTAAATCGCGCAACGAAATCTCTTCGTTTTCGAAGGTGACTCTTACTACCTCTGCATGACCAGTAAGACCAGAACAAACTTCTCTATAAGTGGGATACCCGGGGGCCAGCCCTCCGCTGTACCCAGATTCAACTTTGGTAACCCCTTTGACGCGCTGCATTATTGCTTCAATACACCAAAAACAGCCCCCACCTATCGTTATGATCTCCGCACTCATATCAATCTTTAATTAATTTAATAGACTCAGAATTTATACAATACCGTAAACCACTTGGCTCCGGCCCATCCGGAAAAACATGACCTAAATGCCCATCGCAGACGTTACACATAACTTCTACACGAATCATGCCAAAAGAGTCGTCTTTCACATATTTTACTGAGGCTATATCAATAGGTTGGGTAAAGCTGGGCCATCCTGATCCTGATTCAAATTTGATGGTGGAATCGAATAATTCAGTATCGCAGCATGAACAGCTATATACGCCTGCTTCATGGGCATGACAGAGGGCACCTGTGCCTGCAGGTTCGGTACCCTTAAGTCGGGTTATTTTATATTGTTCAACCGTGAGCAAATCTTTCCATTCATGATCAGATTTTTCCACCCTTCGTTCGGGCTCTGGATTTCCTTTTGAGGCAAATTTTATAACGTCATTCCAAGTAATCATAGTTTTTTTTAAATAAAAAAATCAATAAGCATTCAATTTAAAGTGCATTGAGATGAGAAAAAACATATTCTGAAATAATTGGGATAATAAACCAATTTTATATGATCAATTGATGCTTACTAAAATTTGAATGCGTCGATTTATAAATCAAGAGCACTTCATTCTTCTTTGGAAGCCATTGGTAACTGATTCTTATGGCTAGACGAGGAGTACGGATTTCATGCGTCTCAACGATCTTTTCGATTGAGATCTTGGTGGGCATAAAACCCTAGATCTTTATGTGTAAGATACTTGGTCCAAAAGGCAATTTGTCCGGTATGGTAGGAAAAATGTTCAGTGGCATGAATCAATACCTGAACCCCGCTAAAGGAGTATGTTTGAACGGGGCGAACCTTTAGGAGGGTGGTTTCATCAATCGACGCAATAATGTCTAGCGCGGCAGCGACCGTTTGGTTGATTAAAGAAATTAATTCTTTCTTAGAATGGGCATTCCTTTCAGAGAATTCCATAGGTCGGTTCCTAATATCTTTTTGATTGCCTAATGAGGAAATGACATATTGATGGATATTACCGCAAAGATGCAATACCTGATTTCCAATGGCATTTGAGACTTCATTGGGACGATGCCATAGAGCAGATTCATCTAAGGTATCCAAGCATTTGATTACTTTCAGATTATTTTCTTTGAAATAACAACAGGACGTCTTTATTATCTCTAGCGCAAGTGGATTCATTTTGATGTTTTTGAGTCTAACCATTTTCGCCGAAGGAATTGTGATTTAGCGGGTGCATGGGAAAGAAGTTTTAGGATTATTTGAGGATAAGGCATAAATTCCAACGGTACCGATTTGGTTTTTCCATATCTTTCAATAATTAAGTTAGTTACCTGTCCGGGGAGGTAATGTGCGCGAATAAATGCATCAAAGGAGGTTTTAGACCCCATTTTTTCACCACCTATTTCAAGAATAATATCTCCATAGGAAAGCCCAGCTTGATAGCTAGAAGTACCTTCTAAAGGATTACTAACTAGGGTGAATTTCCCCCCAATGTTTGAGACCATTGCTCCAAAAAAAGGAGTTGTAGAATTTTGGATTTCGTAGGAGATGCCGACATTTTCAAACCCTTTTTGATAGTTGGGTTGCTGGGCATTATAAATGAAGGATTCAAAGAAAAAATCAGCAAAAAAAGCACCGGCATATTGAGCTAAAGTGGTTCTTAGATCTGACAATTCATAAGCCTGTGTTGGGATACCATATTTCTGCCAAATCAGCTGCATATATCCATCCAAAGTCAAGTCATTGTTCATATTTCTAAGCGCAAGATCAAGCGCCAAACCCAAAACACTTCCATAGGTATAATAGGAAACAAAAGTATTTTCCCTGTTTACAGGATCCACACTGCGTGCGGCATCTACAAACGGCGCTTGATAACTCATTTCGATAGGAGAGCGGTGGTTTATACCAGGCGCATTCCAAACAGCATTGAGTTCTATTTCGACTCGCTTTAAGTAATTTTCTTCACTGATTAACCCTGTTCGGCATAAAATAAGGTTTGTATAATAATTGGTAAACCCCTCAGCAAACCAGAGCGCATCTGACATATTGGCTTCCTCAAAATCGAAAGGTTCTAAGGATTTTGGGCGTATGCGTTCAACATTCCATGAATGAAAAAATTCATGGGCAGCCGTAGCAATATGATTGAGTGGTTTGGAGTTAAGGTCTTGACTTTCTGTTAATATTGTAGAATTGCGATGCTCCATACCGTCTCCATTTACATTGGGTGCATAGCAAGCTAAAAAAGTATATCTCTTAAAATCAAAATCTGGAAGGTCGCCAAAGACCCTAACTTCTTCGCGAACGATCTTTTGAACCTTTTCAAAATAATCATTAAAATCCTCAGCATCAGCTTCACCGTGAAGCACAAATTGAATTTTATACTTCTTGTGATCGTGCTTTAAGACAAATTCCTTCAGTTGATAATTGCTCAGTTCTATGGGACTGTCCATCAAGTAATCAAGATCGGGGGCACGATAAACACCATCACCTATATGCTCTAGCTGGGTCGCCACACGCCAATCTAAATCGGGAGGTAGATTGAATGTGATTTGATGTGGTCGGGCCTTAAAATCAGGGGCATACATGAAGGTGGCGGGACTGTTTAAGTGGCCATGGGTTTCGTCAATTTGACTGTAAGTACCATCACCTCTATTGGCAAACAATTTATAATGAATCTTTACGTAACCTTTATGATTAATGACTTCCCATTGGTAGGGATCTTTTTTTTGAATATTCAGGTCATTTCCATTTTGATCTGAAGCACTGACATCGTACACATTTTTGGCAAATTCATGTAAAGCATATCTACCTGGGGAGCTGCGGCTCATTCTTGTGACGAGAGGCTCCTTCCCAATGTCTTTAAAAACCACCTCAATATCGGCTATATGGTGAATAACCTTTTCGAAGGATACATTGTATTTAATGTTTTGACCCAAGGAGGGATAGAATAGCCACCCTAGCATCACCCCTAGTATAAATGTTAACTTCATGGGGTTTGATAAGGAACTTTACTCAAAATTGTTTTGATTATTTGACTCCGTGCCTTGGCTTTTTTATTGGCTTGGACGATAATCCAAGGATTTTTTTCTGTATTTGTTTTTTCGAACATACGTTGCTTATAAAGGGTGTATTGATCCCAAAGATCTTGTGCTTTTAAATCGACTGCAGTTACTTTCCAGCGTTTCAAAGGATTACTTTGCATTTCATTGAATCTCAATTGCTGTTCATCCTTGGTAATAGAAATGTATAATTTAATTAAAATAATACCATCATTGACTAGCATTTCCTCAAAACCATTCACTTCATTCAAAAAGTGTTCATACTCTTGGGTTGTACAAAATCCGTTGACGGGTTCGACCACCGCTCTATTGTACCAACTTCGATCAAAAAAAACGATTTCAGAAGGATTGGGAAGCTTATTGATATAGCGCTGAAAATACCATTGTCCCATTTCTTTTTCACTGGGCTTAGGTAGCGCATTAACCGTATAAAAACGGGGATTTAAATGATGCGTAATACGTCTAATGGCACCGCCTTTGCCTGCGGCATCTCGGCCTTCAAACAGGATACAAACTCTTTGCTTTTGTATGATCACCCAATTTTGTAACTCAATGAGCTCATTTTGTAGCCTTTCGAGTTCTTTTTCATACTTGAGCGTTTTTAAAGTCCTTTCGGGGGAGAACTTATCTCCCGATTTGAGCATCATTTTTAATGCTTTTTTAGTGCTGAGTAGTTTTAACTCTTGACTGCTGAAATTTGCTTTTTCCATATTAATCAATGTGCTGGAATGATTGATGAAACCTCATGATGACATTGGGATCAGGTAATACCCGAGTGGAGGCCTCTAATTTATCGTCATATTCAAAGGAGGACAATAGATACCTGATACTTTCGAGGCGGGCGGTTTTTTTATCATTGGTCTTGACGATGATCCAAGGACTAAAGGAAGTATGTGTTTTGCTGAACATCTGCTCTTTATAGTACGTATATTTATCCCATAGTTGCTGACCCATTTCATCTACGGGGCTAAATTTCCATCTTTTCAAGGGATTGTCTTTTCTTTCCGAGAACCTTTTAAGTTGTTCTTCTTTGGTTATAGAATACCATAATTTAACTAATGAAATTCCGTCTTCAAATAGCATATGCTCAAACTCAGTAACTTGGCGCATAAATCGATCATATTCTGCGGGGGAGCAAAATTCCATGACAGGCTCTACTACGGCCCTATTGTACCAGCTTCGGTCAAAAAAGACAATTTCTCCTGCTTCAGGCAATTCTTGGATGTATTTCCGAAAATACCATTGTTTTTTTTCTAATTCTGTTGGCTTGGGCATGGCAATTACGCGCATGGCCCTTGGATTCAGATGTTCTGTGAATCGCTTGATGGCACCCCCTTTACCGGAGGTATCGCGCCCCTCAAAAATCACAATGACCCTCTTTTGATTTTTGATTACCCAACTCTGTAATTTAACCAATTCGACTTGGAGTTTTTTTAGTTGGTATTCGTAATCCTTTTCGGGATCTGGTATCTTAAAGTGGGCACCTTTGACTTTTAAAAAATCTTCAAGATCTTGAGCTGATTTGATTTCATCAAAGTCCGAATTGGTAATCTTAACAGGTGTTAATTTGTTTTTATTTTTTCGTTCCTTTTTTTTTGATGGTTTATTCATTTAAAATACTTGATATGATATATTTCAGCCTATTATATGTAAAATATTATGTTCGGGCAAGATTAATTATCTTTTTCCATTTTTTTTTCGATATCAATGTGCATGTCTAAATCATTGAGTTTCTTATTGAATGCAGCGATATCATGGTCTATCAGTTCGTCAAACTCTCCTTTGGTCTTTTGAAGTCTTTGGTTCAAAACTTCATATACCGCCCCTTGTTGATCCGTAGGTTTAAAATCAATGCCACTGGAGTTAATTTCACTTGCCAAGGCGCTCAAGCGGCCATACAATTTCATTGGAGATCTAAAGGCATCTTCTCGTGCTCCGGTGAGGTGGATATCGTAAAGTGAACCTGCAATTTGGGTTGCGATACCCGTCAATTGATCTACTTGTTTGAGGTCAGATTTCTTTTTAAGTGAAGTTTTAAGAAGCAATAACTCACTCCTAATAAATTCAATTTTATTGATCATCGTAACGGCTAAATTCATCGCCTCCCTCAAGGCTAGGGAGAATTGTACCTGCGCTTCTACATCTGCCAAGGAGCCCCTTGCCAGCGGATCTTTCAATACGACCAAATCTTTCTCAAAGGAGGCATCATCGATGGTAATTACCGCGGTGTACTTACCAGGGACTACCCTCGGGCCATATTGACCACTCCATAAGTCTAAATCCCACGTAACCAGGGGCCTCCAACCTTCGCCGTTGAGCTGTACCCAAGGCCTGCCGGAGGGAAGGGTACGTAGTTGGGGTCTGTAGGTTGGCTCGTATCTCAAATCCCATATGATCCGATTTACTCCAGTTTCATTTGATCCTTTTAAAGTTCGAATGATTTGATTTTTTCCATCTCTGATCTCGATCAAAACCTTTTCGGTGGGGGTATCTGGGAGATAATAATTGATCGGAGTTCCGTAAGCAGGGTTTTGTCCAGAATTAAAGCTGTAACCATCGGTTTTAATACTCTCTTTATTGTTCAGACGGTAGCTCTTTCGGGGATCAAATACTTGTGGAGACTCCTTTAAATCTGGATTAAATTGGCGAAGAGCAGAGAGATCATCCAATATATAATACCCACGCCCATAGGTGCTCACAACCAAGTCATCAAAATTTTCCTGAACTTCGAGCCAATAAATGGGGGCAGGGGGCAGATTGTTTTTTAGGGGCATCCAATGTAAACCATCATCAATACTTATGAGTAGACTATTGTCTAGTCCTAAATAGAGCATACCTTCCTTTTTTGGATCTTCTTTCAATACATGTGCAAAGCTGTGTACGGATTGAGGGACATTCCCAACAATGGATTCCCAATGCGTACCATAATCAGAAGTCTTATAGAGATAGGTGCCAAAGTCGCCCATTTGGTGTAAATCAATGGCGATGTAGGCAGTGCCTTTTGTATATTTAGACGGATGTATACTGCTCACCGTACCCCATGGAGGTAAGTTTGGAATATTTTGAGTCATATTTTGCCAGGTCGCTCCTCCATTTCGACTCAGTTGTATTTGTCCATCATTACTTCCTGTCCAAATGAGACCCGCTTCAAGCGGTGACTCTTCGATGGCAAATAAGGTCGCTCCGTCAAAAGTCATAAGGTTATCGACAGCAATACCTCCTGAGTTTTGCTGATGGTCCTTTCGATTTAAGGTCAAATCAGGACTGATGACTTGCCAGCTTTGGCCACCATCATCTGTTTTGTGTACAAACTGGCTACCCACATAAACCCGATGCTTGATATGTGGTGAAAAACTGAGGGGAAAATTCCAATGCCATCGGTATTTCAGATCAGCAGGCGTCCACCCATAACCTGCCTCTGGCCAAACACGAACTTCTCGTGCATATCCGGTCTTCAGGTCATAACGCTCTAAACCCCCATCATAACAGCCAGACCAAATAATGTTATTATCAAATGGATCAGGTTTTGCAAAGCCACTTTCACAGCCACCTACTCCACGCCACAAGCCCACGGGAATATAGCCTTGTTGACTATTGCTTGGACCACGGTACGACCAACCATCTTGTCTATTTCCATAGACATAATAAGGAATTTGATCATCTGTAGAGACATGATACATTTGAGCGATAGGCAAAACGACGCGTTGGAAAGAGGCTCCTCTATTGAGGCTGACGCTGGCGCAACCATCATGGGCCACCATCATTCTTGCTGGAAGCAATGGATCGATCCACATATCATGATTATCTCCCCCCCCTCGGGGTGGGTTCTTCATTAATGTTTTGCCTCCATCTTCGGATTTACTAAATCTTACGCTTAAAAAATAAATTTCCTCAGGATTATCCGGTGCTACCACTATTCTAGTGTAATAAGGGGCACGCTCATTCATGGTATGATCTTGATTCATTAGCCGCCAGGTAGCCCCTTTATTATCTGAACGCCACAACTCGGGGCTGTCTATTTCAAAAAGGGCATAAACAGTATTTGGATTACTATGGGACACTGCAATTGCCGTTTTTCCTACTGGACGATTTTTACCTCCGGGTAATCCCTGAGTGGCGAGGGCTACCCAAGAATCTCCGCCATCAGTACTTTTGTAGATCCCCCCACCTGGACCCCCACTGTTGAGACCCCAAGTGTTGATATTAACGGACCACATGGCAGCATATAAGGTGTTTGGATCTTTAGGATCAATGGCTAAATCGGCAGCACCCGTACCTTGATCAATGAAGAGAATTTGTTCCCAGTCTTTACCACCATTTGTGGATCTATATACCCCGCGTTCTTTTTGCGGGCCATAGGTGTGACCAAGTGCTGCAACATAAATAATTTCAGGACGGTCGGGATGTACGATAACTCTACCAATTCTTCCTGTTTTTTCAAGACCCATATGTTGCCAACTTTTACCTGCATTGATCGAACGGTAAACACCATCCCCCATGGCATGGGCAGGTCGGATCACAAAGGTTTCACCGGTACCTATCCAAACCTGATTTGGGTCAGAAGGGGCAATAGCAATCGACCCAATAGAGGAAACGTTGAGTGAATCAGTCATGGGAGCCCACTTGACTCCACCATCCTGGGTTTTCCATAAGCCGCCAGAGGCAGCGCCAATGTAGGAAACCATAGGATTACCAGGTTCTCCGGCAATTGCAATGGCTCTGTTTCCTTCTGGTCCGATGAATCGAAATTGAGTGGATTCAAATACTTTAGGATCTAGCGCTTGAGAAAATACTTGGAAGGTAATTAAAAATGAAAATATAACGGAGTTAAAAAATTTCATAATCTTCTCTTTTAAATGGATCAAAGCATGCGGAAGTTAGACAGAGTACTTGTCTCATTAAGCAAGAGTAATCTCAATCAAGATTCAACATACATATAATCTCTAATTTAATTTAATTTGAGCAAATTATAAGTTACTTTATCGGAAGAGATGATAAACAAGAAAATAAAATGGGGTATTGTAGGTCCTGGAATCATAGCACATCAGTTTGCGAGCGATTTTCGCTGGGTTGACAACGGAGAATTGATCGCCGTAGCTTCACGGGACAAAGGACGCGCTCAGGCTTTTGCAGCTACATACAGTATAGCCAAAGCCTATGAAGGCTATCAGAGTCTGTATGATGATGATGATGTAGATGCCGTTTATATCGCAACGCCTCATAATTTTCATTTTGAAAACGCTAAAGCCGCATTACAAGCAGGAAAAGCAGTGATGTGTGAAAAGCCAATAGCTATCAATCCTAGCGAGCTGGTTGAACTCATTCAAATAGCAAAGGCGAGTTCGGGCTATTTAATGGAGGCCATGTGGACTTATTTTCTTCCGGCAATCATCAGAAGCCAAGAATGGGTGAAATCTGGCAGAATAGGAAAGATATTACAAGTAAAAGCTGATTTTGGATACCCGACTCAATATGATCCCATGAGCCGCATGTACAATCCTCATTTAGCGGGAGGAGTTTTACTAGATATGGGAATTTATCCCATCGCAGTGCCAGCATTGATGATCGATGCCCTACCAGAGGAGGTTAAGGTCGTCGTGCAAAAAGCCAAAACAGGAGTTGATTCGGAAGTAACGATGCTCTTTGAGTACGGTGACGGCTCCCTCGCGAATTTGTGTGCTTCATTTAGAGCTAAGTTGAATAATTGGGCTTATATCATCGGTGAAAAGGGCTATATTGCCCTACCAGATTTCTGGAGGGCATCCGAATGCTTTTTATATGAAGGGGATCATATCATTGATCATTATGAGGGGCTCAGAGATTCTTTTGGCTACCATTATGAGACGTACAGTATGAACGAAGATTTGCTTTTGGGGAGAAAACAATCGGTCATTATGCCTCATGAAATGAGCATGAAACTTCAGAAAATGATGGCAAGTGTTAAGGCCTATTTTTGACTATAAAATTCAAATACTCTTAGCATTGGCATGGTATTAATGATGTGTTTTATCATTTTTCTGTTTAGAATAACGAGTTTTATCTTTTTACTTTTCCATAAAATTATGTTCAAAAAACTTAAATAATAATAGAGATGAGATTTATTCTAGTTTTGATAGGTTCAATGTTTGTTCAATGTTCCTTTGGGCAATTAAATAGGGCTTTGGATTATGAAAATGAGGGAAATTGGGCAGAGTTGCCCAGTGATACGCTAAAGCTTTGGGCGCCCTTTATTAAAGCAGCACCCTTCAAAAATGTAGATATTTTTTATGTCTATCCAACGTTATTGACGGATCCAAATGATTTTCGATGGAATTATGATATCGAAGATCCACGTCATACAGAAGGCGTGATTAATTATGTGGTTAAATATCAAACCTCTGCATGGGCCGAGTTAGGAAAAGTATATGTGCCATTTTATCGACAGGCTCATTTGAGATCCTTCAATAATTTGGAAGTCGGTGGGGAACTAGCCTTGAGAATGGCATATGAAGATGTTAAGGCGTCTTTTCAGTTTTATTTGAAACACTACAATAAAGGTAATGCCATTATATTGGCAGGACATAGTCAAGGATCTTTTCATTTGAAAATGCTACTGAAAGATTTTTTTGATGAGAAACCCTTACAAGAAAAACTGATCGCGGCATACCTTCCGGGTATAGGTATTGATAAAGATTCATTTAAAAATATTTCTTTGATGATCGAGCCCCATCAGACAGGGGGCTTTTTAACCTGGAATACTCTTAAAAAAGAATATCAAACTGAGATATATCAAAAGTGGTATCAGGGCAGGGCAGTCATTAATCCAATTACTTGGGATTTGTCATTAGTTGGAGCGAAGAAGGATCATAAAGGGTTTCTATTTACCAATAACAAGGTTTATCGGCATGCCTTTAAGACGCATTTGATAGATGGTGCGATTTATATAGATAGGATTAAATTTCCGTTGGGTTTTTTAGGCAGAAAATCAACAAATTTCCACAGGGGTGATGTGAATCTTTTTTGGGAAGACATCAGAGATAATGCAAGGTTACGAACATCACATTATTTTGAAAAAAGTAATTAAAAACGATAGAAATTTTCGAATAGATTAAGGGATGTTAATCAAATATCGATAGATGGCTATATTTTTTACAAATCAGACTCTTGACATGGTTAAGTCTATTAATCAGATTTTTCATAAAATTAAATGTACGCGCTACATTTTATCACTGTATTAGTCTAATTCGTATTGAGAAAATTTATAATTTTTTTTATTTAATAACTCACAGCCTTGGCAAGGCTTAAGTAATTGAAGGTTCATTATAAGTAACTAAAAACTTTGGAAAAGATCACGCAAAAAGGCGATTCCCACCCTAAAATAGTTTGACGAGCGCAGAACTTTTTTTGATAAAGGAACTGTTATATATTCTCAGAGCACATAAAATCTTATAATATAAGTGTTTATTTTAGCGATATAATGGCAAACATAAAATCATATTTAGATCATATTTACTTGATAATCATTTTTCTTTTGGCATCGTCATGCTACTATGAGAACGAAGAAGATTTATATAGAAAACTAGAGGAACAAGTTTGGAGTGAAAATTTAATCACCTTTACTAAACTAGACAATGTAGATGAGTCATTAGTAGAGAACCAAGATAGAATTACCGATAATGTATGGATCACGCGTGGAGTATCGGGAGGTCAAATTTATAATGCTGTTGTGGAGAATGCTCCAAATAAAGATGTCAGCCCACTTGGGACTGAGTGGGCTGAAGGAGTCATTAATGATTATGCTTCCTTAAAGTATACTACTTTTCGTGCAGTAACGGTGAAACCTAAAGATTCAGTGGGGAAAACTTATGTTGTCCATCTGATTGCTGATAATATTTATTTATCAATTAAGATAATATCATGGTCTAGCAATCAATCGGGTGGGTTTAGTTATCAGAGAACTTCAACACCATAGTATAAATATATAGATGATGATAGATATATGACAGGTCAATCAGTTAAATGTGGATAGAAAATGATTTACAGAACAACAATTAGAATTTTTATTTTTTTTCTTGGGAGTATATCATTTAATCTTGGGTGGTCTCAGGAAGATTTGGATGCATTATTAAATGAACTCGATCCCCTTCCGCCGCAGGAAGTTATCGCAACATTTAAGTCTGGAAAAATCATTAATTTACATACGGTTGAACGTGTGGCGGCAGGAAACCTTGAAATGCGAATATCACACAGATTTGGACGTATTGATGGTGGTGCTTACACATTATGGGGTATAGATCAAGCGACCATAAGAATCGGTTTAGATTATGGCGTGAGTGACAAATTGGCGATAGGGTTTGGTAGAAATTCATACAAAAAAATATATGATGGGTTCTTCAAGTATTCTGTAACTAAACAAAAGAAAAATGGTTTTCCAATCAGTGTCGTAGCTATTAGTTCCATTGCAATAAAATCTCTCCGCTTCTCGGATCCAGGTAGAGATAATTACTTCCGATCAAGGCTTTCTTATGTTCATCAACTCGTCTTGGCGAGAAAATTTACTAGTCGCTTATCTCTAGAGGTGGTTCCGAGTTGGGTTCACTTCAATTTAGTAAGTTCAGCATCAGATCAATCAGATATTCCAGTTTTAGCAGCAGGAGGAAGGATGAAAGTTTCGAAAAGGGTATCAATTAATGCCGAATATGGTTACAGAATTCAGTTGAATGATGATGCGGCCAATATCAATGACTTCTATGATAGCTTTTCAGTAGGTGTTGACATTGAGACAGGTGGGCATGTTTTTCAGCTGCAATTTACCAATTCGTTACCGATGTTCGAAATGGGATTCTTAGCGCAAACCAATGATCGGTGGTCAGAAGGAGGCATTCATTTTGGATTTAATATTACTCGGGAATTTGTACTTAAACACTAGATTTAATATGAAAAAAATAGGTAGCCTTTATCTGCTCATTATATTATTCACTTTTGCCAATTACAGCCTTGAAGCCCAGAAAATAGGCATTAAGAGCTCTACCATTAGTTTTTTTTCTGACGGATTGTTAGAAGATATTGCGGCGGTGAATACGGCGAGTCAGGCTATTTTAAATTTGGTAGATGGAGCTTTCGTTTTAAGAATACCCATCACCTCTTTTGAATTCCCAAATCAACTGATGCAAGAGCATTTCAATGAAAATTATTTAGAGTCGGAGAAATTTCCTACAGCAACATTTAAGGGGAAATTAGATCGTACATTCGAAATGGGAAATATAGCAAATACGACTTTTGAGGCACAGGGAGAACTGATGATTCATGGCATTGCACAGGAGCGAACGATAGTGATCGATATATCAGATGAGAAAAAAGGGATTAAGGTGCAAGGAAAATTTGATGTGGCCTTGGAAGATCATGATATTGAAATACCTTCTTTATTATTTCAAAAAATCGCAGAAATCATAGCTGTGGATATTGAAATTCATTTAACTGAACTTAAGCCGTAATTATTCTTTATTAAAGCCATTTCATGAAGACACAAGAAGGGATCAATCGGAAGCAGTTTTTATCAAAATTAGGTTTAGGTACCGGAGCGATTATGGCTACCTATTGCTTAGGAGGCTTAATAAGTTGCAACGATGACGATGATTATATAAGTGGGGAAGTAGATTTTACTTTGGATTTAGATGAATCGGCTTATGATGCTTTGAATACTGTAGGGGGGTATGTGCGTATAAATAAGGTAGTTATTGCTGCCGTTTCCGAAGGGACTTTTGTAGCGGTCACTCAAATTTGTAGTCATCAAGGAGCAGAAAATGTCACCTTCAGACCATTAAATAATGATTTTTATTGTACCCAGCATGGGGCTATTTTTGATCTAGAGGGAAAAGGATTGAACAGCAACGGATCCAAAGGAATTTTGGTTTATAAAACTTCTTTATCAGGAACCCTTCTTCGCATTTATTCTTAGCATCTGGGCAGTTAGAAGAATTATTTAGGGCTTGGCATGAGCATATTCGTGTGAACGGTTACCGCTTCTATTTTGGACCGGTCAAAATAGACAGGGAAGTACCGATCTTGGGACCAAGGTTCAAATAAATTGTTATAGAATGGACTCGCTGGATTTCCTGACTGACCGGGACCATTTGTGGCAATGGCTGCGTCCCAATCTCCTGTATTGATGATCATCCTAAATGAGGCGCCACTTCTCTGTTGATAATCAGACCCCGTGGAACCGACAGTATAGGCATTTCCACCCCTTGAGAGCGGACCTAAATTAAGTAGTTTTTGAGTTTTCTCATCTACCCATTTACCCAAGGCATGCTTAAGATAGGTATGCTTTAATTTTGCTTGCCCATATTGCCACTGGTTCATGTCTGGACCTAATTTTTGAGTAAGGCTTTCAACACCTCGTTGGAATGCCTGGGTAAGTAATGCTGTACGGGTTTTCTCTGGAGTTGAACCAAAGATTTCTGAGGTCGGTTCACTGAGCCAACCAATAAGTTTGGTTAGATTAATTCTTATGATGAAGGATTGGACTTCTGTGGGAACCAATTGTTCATGTGCGAGTCGTTCAAGTTCCCTTTCAAATGCGGTATATATGGCTGCTTCAATCGAATGGGGATCCAGTCGGTAATCCCAATCTTCTAACATAGATTTTGCTTTATTATCTCGTCCCTGGAAAGGTATTTTTAATAGCATGGGAGTGAGGGCTCTGGCGGGAAGCGAGAGGTAATCAACTTGAAGAGATGTCAGATCTTCTAGAGTCAATGAATCATGGGGGGAAAGAACCTCATCGATGCGATTGCCGCGAAAAGGGTCTGACCAGGTATAACCAACAGCATTCCAGTGAGTATAATTTTCTGGAGTCACATTTTGATTCGCGGTAGCGATAAATCCTTTTGCAGGGTTTAAGGTATTGGGCTTTTTGATGATGGGCAGATAACCCTCCCATTCATAGGTTCCATTCCCAGGTACAGGTACTAGGCCACTGAAGTTATTTCTTATGGGGGCAATGCCTACTGCTTGCCATCCAATATTACCTTTTTTATCTGCCCAGATCATGTTTTCACCCGGAATATGACTGTAATTGCATGCGGCTCGAAATTCTTCCCAACTTTTGGCCTGATCCATTCTTAAACTGGCTAAATAAGGGGCTCCTCCCGGTTCAAGCCAGGCACATTTGACAGCATAAGCTTTCAAACCTATGGTATCGATTAAGGTAATCGGGCCATGGAGGCTATAATTAAGCTGAACCGGCACATCGGCTTGATCCTTTATATGGATGGTTTCAGTAATTGAGTGCATATCGACCCATTCATTATTATGTCGGTATTGCCGATGATTCTCTGGATTAATATCATAGATATACAAATCTTCGCCATCAGTGCTATAAACCGTCAACCCCCAAGCGCCAAAAGTATTATGACCGATTGATATGCCGGGTATTTCAGGTTCGCCACCTCCTATCACATCCCAACCAGGGGCGCTTAAGTGGACCATATAGCGAAGGGAGGGTACGGCAACTTTTCGGTGCGGATCATTGGCCATATAGGTATTCCCATCTTTCATTTTACTACCACTCATCACCCAGTTATTACTACCTATGGCATGTGAATCATCTGGAATAGTTTCTGTTTTTGAAACCTCTAATAAACTTATTTCACCCACATATTGCGGGAGCAAATCTGCTGACTCAAATTCAATTCCCTTTCGATAAGCTTGATAGAGTTCCAAAATATCTAAGGCGAGCACTTCCTCCGTAATACTTGGATCAAGGGTGATATTGGGGTCTCTTGGATGGAACCACATGAGGTTTTTAACCGCGTCGGGTCCTATGGTAGCAACGGCACGACCGATATTTAGTTCTTGATCTATATTTCCTAGTAAACCTTGATGTCGAGAGATAACCACCTCGGGAGTCCATTTTTGGGGGACTAGGCCCAGCAATTTAAATTCTATGGGTAGTTCTTCAGGCTGTTTTAAAACTTCATCTATATAAGCATTTACGCCATGGGTATAAGCTTCGATGATCGCTACGCCATCTTCATGATAATAATTCATTTCGTCCTGCATATCACCTCTGTATTTAAACAAACGCGTGCCAATATCTCTCTTTAATGCTCTTGACCCAAGCATTTCAGCTACGGTACCGGTAGCTTGCCTTCTCCAAATTTCAAATTGAAAGAGCCGGTCTTTAGCTGCGGCATAACCTTGGGCAAAAAATAAGTCTTCTTGATTTTCTGCATAGATATGATTAATGCCCCATTGATCCCTGAGGATTTCAACGGGAGCCTTAAGTCCAGGAATATTTATTTTTTCTGTTTTTTCAGTTGGAGATGCGCAGGACCACAATAAGCAGCCAAAGAGGAGTAAAAAATAGGGGTATAATGTTTTCATATCATTTCAAGATAAACTGATCCAACAATAATTTACTTGAACTGGGTTATTTAAATAGTGTAGAATGAGATGAACGGATGCTAATGGGGACATTCGGTGAAATTAAGGGTCCTTTATCCAATATTTACCTTGAGCGTATCCTGTGGCAAGATGTCCTTGATAAGGAGCTCTTCAAAAGCGGTTTCATTTTCTATTTGGGGTAAATGGGCCGATTGATCAATGAAAAATTCTTTTCTATTGGGGAGTAATCTTTGAAGTTTATCTTTGAAATCAGCATATACGACTACCTGATCGGCAACACCCCATATAGTATAGACCGGAAGATTGAAACCATTGATTTTTTGATGAATGGCGTCCATCGTTGTATGATTTTTTCGGGTAGAAATCAAAGCTTGTGCAAACCCTTTGTATTGTTGTAAGGCGGCATATTTTTTGGGCCAATTTGGGAATTGGGTAGGGTCAAAGAAATCATCTAATTGTCCCAAGGCAATTTCTGGATAGCGCGAAATGAATTCAGCGATTTCATCAGTTGAAACCGAAACATCTGTGGTTATTTCAATATCTTCAAAGCTATTGGAAGAAACATAAATCAGTGACTGAATAAGCTGAGGTTGTAGTACAGCAGCTTGGGAAATGATCCGTCCACCATTCGATAAGCCCACCAAATGTGCTTTGGTAATATTGAGGTGATTGAGGAGTTCCAATACTTGATTGGCCATTAAGCGATCTGTGTAATCGGTATCTGGATTGTCTGAAAATCCTCTTCCATAAAGATCGAGGACCACCACGTGAAACCCTTTTTCAATCAGGGCCTCATACGTAGTCTCCCATATATAGGAGGGGACAGAAAAACCATGTACAAGTATCACGGTTGATGTTTGTGAATTTTTATTAGCTTCTTGGTAGTAGGTATAGCCTTCACTCAACTCGACAAAAGAACCTCCTGTACGGGTACTAATTTCAGTTCTGAACGCAGCATCTTTGTTCAGAAATTCATATTTATTTTGAGAGGTTGGGTTACAGGCAATAAGCAAGCAAACAAAGGCGAAAGCTAAAATTCTATTCATTGTGGGAGTATCTATTGAGTACGTTCAAAGATAATGGAACTTTCATCATTTAAATAAAGGGACACATAATACTAATTTTATGGTTAAGGCATACGTATCGAGGGAACCATGAATACTAGCATCTGTCCTTTTCTTGTTGGGCACTATTTTTTCTTTTTTTGCGACCCCTTAACTAACATTTCCAAATAGCTATGAATAGGTTGAATTTAGAATGGTTGTGTCAAAATTTATTATTGCTTTGCTGCTGAATTTTTCATTTTTGGACTTCTGGGAGGTGACCAAAAGAGCATAGACAAGTATCATTTACTTCACTTTTATAACATCTAAAAAAATTAAGTTATTTAAGATGCACTGCACATCTTTTTTATTTTAGATGATAAAATAACTTGAATTCAAGTATAAAAAATTTATGACAAGTAACTTTTTGTAATAGTTATGGATTTAATATCATATTAGATAAGGTTGAACATGCCATGTGGGATGCGTTGGAAATGAGATAATGCTGGAACACTATTTGCTAAAAAAATAGTCATCTTGATATTCAACATTCAATATAGACTCATCTACTAGTAGTGAGTCTACTTAATACGCTGGAATCTGATCTCTTACGGTTCTTGTTACACTAGAGCCCTGCACGCACCCCCATGTCATTGATTGAATCCATTGGAAAGAGATTACTCTTTTCAATGGAGATTAATTTCGGACTTGATGTATATAACCCAGCACAAATACTGCGGGCGCATTCCAATTGAGGCAGACTTCATTAGAGGCATAACTGGGCTGCACGTCTTGGTATGCCTTTGCTGGAAATATAGAGGTATAAGCCACCTCCTGGTGATCTTGACGATCGCCATTAGGGCCTCCAACGATAAAACCAGGAATGGGCATTAGTATCTGATCAGCCCCACTAGGCCGGTGATGAGGAAACCTCACTTTTTTCGAGCCAAAACCTGTCAAAAAGCTATAGCCCGTTGCATTTTTTCCAAAAATATAATCTATTATTTGTTCGGCACCCATCAAATACTTTTCATCAGCCGTAAGCTGATGTGCCAGACATAAAAGTAGGGCTTGATTGAGAACGTCACTGTTTGACCCCCATTCAAAGGTATTCAATGCGATACGATAGGGGTGATGATTGATGGCCTCTAGCAAGCTGTCGGAGAGTAACAAATGCTCATTTTTAAGTGTCTTATAGAGTTTGGGATCTATGAGTTCTTGATGAATTAATAGCGAAGCGAAGCCCACATTTCTCGTAAAAAACTTCCAGCTATTGGTCAGTTGGTGTTGATAAGTTTCCTTATTTGATTGGAGGTAGTTTAAATACATTGCTTCTTGGGTAGCAAGATACAATTCTGCTGCCGCCCAATAAAAGTCGTCGGCAAATTGAGCGTCTCCATATTCACCCGTTTTAACATCATCAGGATTGGAAAAGGCCACCTGTGGATTAAATTGAGCCCATTTCCAAGCTTTTTCTGCTGCCTCTAAAGCCTTTTGGGACCAAAACTCATGTGTGGGTGCCAACAATCGGGCCGCCTGAGCAAGCACAGCAGCAAAATCTAAGCTAGCAGCGGTCCCTTTGCCAATCACGTAGCGATCCAAGTCATAAGCTTCTGGAGAAACAAAGCCACTAAAATTTTTGGCAGTGAGCTTATGAAAGACCCCACCATCTTCATCTTGCATGGTCAGTAACCAATCTAATTCATATTTAAGTTCATCTAAAAGGTCGCTGATCCCATTTCCACTTTCGGGAATATGGAGGGCCTGGTCTGCAACGGCCTGCGGATAGAGCGTACACAATAGCAGCATTTGACCAGTCGACAAGGCACCGTTGACTACATATTTACCATAGTCGCCAGCATCATACCACCCACCTGGGGAAGCCAAGAATCCACTGGTTTTGCCAGAGGAAGGATGATAGAAACATTGGATGTCTGGATGTCCTGCAGCTCGATGAAAGAGGGAATCAAATTCCTTTTCAATGGGAAGGGATGCCCGCTGAAAATAATAGCTTTTGATAGAGGCATGCCAGGCCTCTTGGTAGAGATTGGCCTTGATTTCAAAGGGGTAAGAAGCGCCTTCATTCACGATGATCTGATAGCTGCCGGGGACCTCAAAACTGCTGAAATCACCCATATATACCGCTTCACCAGATGGCGCCCAAGTGCCATTGGACATTATGCGACCCGTGTAAACCGTTTCCTGCTGGTTATTGATCAATTGAAATTGTGTCGCGGCTGTGTCTGTGAGTATAAATTGCTTATTTGATTTTGGATGATATCCAATCTGATTCAATCGGATGTTTTCATTGACCGATTCCTCGCGTTTCGGTGTGCTTGATTGACAACTAAATAGGTAAAGCATCAAAACAAGATGAAGGGTATTTCTCATGTTAAATCCTATTTTTACTATGATTCAAAAGATTAAACGCTTACTTCATGACAAAAGGGAGGTTACAATTCACTCATTTTGATGTCTTTAATATTATCATCATAAATTCGATCAATGAGGAGCATCCTAGGGTCAATAGCCGCTCTCATCGGTAATGAGTCCACTTCGAACGTGAAATTCATGTGTTCTTGGTCAATCAATACCCTTTTTTGATAAAGTAATT
Source organism: Flammeovirgaceae bacterium UBA4465 (assembly GCA_905182375.1). Taxonomy (GTDB): domain Bacteria; phylum Bacteroidota; class Bacteroidia; order Cytophagales; family Cyclobacteriaceae; genus UBA4465. The sequence goes on along the minus strand of CAJJBF010000009.1, from coordinate 309,385 downwards.
GTTCCTCCTCTTCATCGGTAAATACCCCAATATCTATCCAATCATGGATGGCTATTTTAGTTTCATTCCCGAGACTATCGGCACGCATTTTATATGACTCAATTTCTAGCGTGACCTCAAACTTTCCATTTTCTAAAGGGGCATAAACGGCTGATGTCATGCGATTGTCATATAAAGTGATTTCTTTAAACCAATCGGTTATCAGATATTGTAAAGAGTCGGGTACTTCTTTCTCTAAATATTTCATGAAGTCCAACGAGGTTGGATAGGGAGGGGGTTGATATTTGAATTCCTCCAAAAACCCTTGCATCGCCCGATTGACTTTTTCCTCACCAATGTAGTCTTGCAAGGCATACAAGATGACAGCGCCTTTTCCGTAATGAATATAGCTCTGATTTTCAACCTTATATAAGGGTTGTTCGGCTTCAATTTCACCGCCCCGTCCTCTTAAGTATCTATTATGATCGTATTTTAAGAATTCGCGCATTTTCATGGGCGTTTTGGAAATACTTTTCATAGTCATCAATGCCGAATATTCCGCAAAACTTTCACTGAACATCGTCGCTCCTTGCATATTCGCACCTACGATTTGATGTGCCCACCACTGGTGCGCCATTTCGTGTGAAATAACGGCATCTATTACATTATTTTCTGTTTCGTCTTCGAGGTTCACAACAAAGCCAAAAGCCTCAGAATAAGGCATGGTTCCGGGGAAGGCTTGTGCAAAAGTAGCATACCTTGGAAATTCTATAATGCGGCATTGTTTGTGCATATACGGTCCAAAATTTTCAGTGTAGTAAGCCAAAGACCTTTCTACCGCATCCAACATCATTTCAATATTCACATGATGCTTAGCGTCATAATAAATTTCAATGTCTATGCCTTGCCACTTCCTTTTTGCCACTTCATATTTCGCCGAGATAAATGACATAAAATGTTGAGAAGGATGATCCACTTTGTACTGATAATAATTACGACCCTTTTCTTCCCAGTATTTGGTCAGCGATCCGGGTGCTATGGCAATCTGATCTCCTGCGGTAGATATGGTGGTCTCAAAATTGATATAATCCGAGGCGCCTTGAGACAAGTAGTTACGCATGCAGTTGGCACCACAATTTGCTTCGAGTTTAGGCATTCTGATTTTAGGTTTTAAATCATATTTTTTGCGCGTATTTTTTTCCGAAAGTTCTTGCCCCTCATCATAGCCCAATGAGGGAAGTATTTCAAAATTATTTAAAAAAGTACCATTATTGATAATACTGGTACTACCTCTGCCATTTTTAAAGCCCTTAGAAATATATTGACTGGTTACGATCATTTCGATCGTATCTCCGGGAAGCATCGGTTCATCAAAACCCAATATTAGATAGCCCATTTCCTTATCCTCAAAAACGATCTCAGCATTTGGGAGATCAAAAGCAGGAGACCAATCTTTATCAATATTGAAGTGGATCGAATCAATTTGTACCTGAGTTTCGTTGACGATTTTAAAGACGGCTTTCACATCGACATTACGTTCATAGGGGAATAAGTCAATGCTATATTTGGCATCTACAATTTTGGGGAGCGGCACATTTTGGTATTTTTTATACTGCTTTTCATAGTCAGCAGCCATCTGCTCATATTCATCGCTAGTTTTATAAGAGTTTAATATTTGAGTGTTATAGAAAACAAAACCAGTGACTACAAGCCAGACAAAGGCGGTACCAAAAATGAGCGGTCTGTAATTTCTAGGCACTTGTTTTTTTGCAATATTTAATCGGTCTTTTAAGGAACTGCGCAGCCCTCTATTCCATAAGGCTCCTGCAATCAATAAGCACAAAATTGAAAATAAAATCCAATAGAGATTAAACATCATGGCACCATAGAGGCCGGGTCCAAAGGCGTTCATGTCAGAGTATAAAGTTGAGGGTCCTGCTGCGATCGTAAGCATGAAACTGGAGACATCAAATATTTCTAAGACAATGCTCCAAATGAAGATCACGGAAATGGAGACAAAATAGCCAATATATTTATTGTTGACCAAGACTTGGATGGTGATCATGACTCCACTCCAAATGGCATAGGCCAAGAAATTGGCATAAAAGAAATCTAGGAAATAGACTTCCAATTCGATCCGAAAATAGCCATTGACCAACTGATATACAACGCCACAAAAAATGAAAAATAGCTGCAGTAAGACGGTAAGGCTGATCAAGGATAAAGTTTTGGCTGCTAGGCTGATTAAGGAGGTATGTGGGGTTGCGTCAATGACTTCATGAATTTTACTATTTCGGTCCCGCCAAATAAGTTCACCACTAAAGAAGACCAAGATAATGATCACAAAAAGACTGGCATTCCCATCAATGTCATCAATCAATTTATAGGTTAAGGGATAGGATTGAAGGCCATAATACTCGAAACCTCCAATAAGACCAGTAATGAGAAGTATGGCACTGAAAAGAAAGAGAATTCTGAAGGTGACATTTTTGACTATACTTAAGAAGTTCATCAGGAAAAAACTCTTAAACTGCAACCAAACGCTGGATCGTCCAAAGTCAATTTCTAGGACTGGGAGGATGAATTTTTCTATTGATTTTTCTATTGACTTCTCCTGCTTTTTGACTCGTTTATTTTTTTCTTGAAAAGAGAAATTAAGATAAGAAGCAAATAATATGATGCCACCAAACGCGATCCATATCAGCCGGTTCCACAAAAGAAGACCACTAAAGCCGGGACTTAAGGAATTTTTTTCTACAGGAGTATAATATTTTGAATAAATAGAATAAGCGCGTATACCAAAGGTATCAGAGAGGGCACCCAATGTTTCGTTGTCAATGTCAGAAATTAAGTTACCAGAGATAATGTAGCCCATGATGATGGCCAAGGCACCGACAAAAGAAATCACCGTACTTTTCCAGATATTGGCTAAAGCGAAGATGATAGATCCGGCGATGAACATGTTGGGCAGGATAAAAAGAAAATAATTATTGGTAAAGGTTTCCAGATAAAAGCTTCCAAAACGATCGGCATCAATCCAACCAAATAAAGGGGCCACTATAGAACCCAGCACAGTCCCAATAAAAACACCCAGCAAGGGAATCGTGGAAAGTAGGAGGGCGCCACAGAATCGTCCAAAGAAATAGCTTGATTTTTTGAGTGGGGTACTGAACAAAATTTCATTAAATTCATTACTAAAATCTCTCAAGGCTGCATTATTATAAAATGCGGCAGCCATCAATAAGCCAAAAATGGTCATAACAGTAGTATATACCGTGATCACATGGGGGGCATTTCTAAGCACATTTCCTACAGAACCTCCAATTTGGATATTGTCACTTGCAGTGGCTCCAAAGGTCAGGAGCGCCAGCAGACCCAAAAAGATATAGATCATCGGCTGCTTTAATGCATTTTTTATTTCGAATAAAAAGAAATGCTTGAACATAAAAATAAAGTTTTAATGATTAAACAAGTTGATGAGATGTATTGATTTTCGAAAAGAATACATCCTCAAGATTGGGTTTGACTTGTTCAAAATCATTTTGCGGATCGGTATCACTGTATACATGTATAAGAGGTTGTCCACCTACCATTTTATTAGAAATGATTTGGTATTGCTCGGCATAGGTATCCAAAGTCTCTCTACTGACTATCTTTTGATAAACTTTTCCTTGTAAGACATTCATGGCCTCATCAGGCGAGCCATGATAAACGATACGTCCTTCATTCATGATGGCCATTTGGGTACAAAGTTCCCGTACGTCATCTACAATATGAGTTGAAAGAATCACGATGACTTCTTTACCTACATCGGCCAACAAATTATAAAATCGATTTCTTTCTCCGGGATCTAAACCTGCCGTAGGTTCATCGACGATAATGAGTTTGGGATTACCCAATAAAGTTTGGGCAATGCCTATCCGTTGTTTCATACCTCCTGAAAATCCTTTGACACTTTTTTTCCTTTGGTCATAAAGATTGACTTTATTCAATAGATATTTTACCACTTCTTTCCGTTCTGAAGCCTTGGTAATACCTTTAAGAATTGCCAAATGGGTAAGTAACTGTTCAGCGCTGATGCGTGGATAAACACCGAACTCTTGAGGCAGATACCCCAATATTTGTCGGAGTTCATGGGGTTGTTGAAAAATATCAATGTCATTGAGTTTTGCGGAGCCGCTGTCTGCTTCCTGAAGCGTAGCTAGTGTGCGCATCAGAGAAGATTTCCCAGCACCATTTGGCCCTAATAAGCCAAATAAGCCATTTTCTATTTCAATGGATACGCTGTCGAGGGCTTTAACCCCATTGGCATAAGTTTTGGAAAGGTCTTTGATAATTAATTTATGCATAAGCTAGATTTGATAGATCAGTAGATTTATTCTTCACTTTTTTTATTTCATTTATTATCTCGAAATACTGCGTTCAACAAAGAGATTAAAAACACATTATTTAATTTAAAAATAAATTCGTTAATCATAATTAATTCAATGATTCGAATTGCGAACAAAAGGTTGCCTGCTTTTACGTTAGATTGAATTCACATTCATTTATTTTTTGACAAGTAATGTAACCTATATTGATTGAATAGCGAGACAGATAAAAAGTCTTTTTTAATAAAAAAATCTGTTGGAATTTGCAATTAAATATTCGGAAAATCAAATTAATTGTAACCAATTTAGTATTATCAGTCTTAAGATGGTTTAATTATAAATTTAATATCAATAAGGATAGATTTAAATACATTCTTTTTTTGTTTTAGTCTATAATTAATGTCATTTTTGCCGCCTTAAAACATAAAAAAAGTAAAAGTGAAAACTTAGTTTCTATTTGAATTCCGGAATTAAGCTTGATCTTTTTATTTTTTCATTACTCATCAGATTCTTACCCCATCTTTCTAATTCCATTTAAAAAATAGTTTGAACACCTTGAGTTCATTTTACAATTACACATGAAAAAATATTTGAATTTGTTCGACTTCACTCAAAAAGTGAATTACCAAACAGAAGTATTGTCTGGTTTGACGGTTGCCTTAGCGCTGGTTCCGGAAGCTGTAGCGTTTGCTCTAATTGCAGGCTTATCTCCCTTGACGGGTTTATATTCCGCATTTGTAATGGGTATTGTTGCTGCTGTCTTCGGCGGTAGGCCAGGGATGATTTCTGGTGCAACTGGAGCCGTAGCTGTGGTAATTGTTTCATTGGCTATTTCTCATGGTAAGGAATATGTATTTGCCGCCGTTATCTTGGCAGGTATTATTCAAGCCTTAGCTGGGTTTTTTAAACTGGGTAAATTGATGCGCTTGGTTCCGCATCCTGTTATTTTTGGATTTGACATTTGTTCCGATCATTGAGGCTCTGGCCGATAAGCTGCCTCAGGATGTCTCAGGTGCGTGGCTCACCGGAACCTCTTTATATATTTTATTAGGCTTAGTGGCCCTTACCATGGTCATCATTTGGGGCTTACCTAAATTGACCAAAGTGATCCCGGCTTCATTGACGGCCATATTGGTTGTTTTTGGGATCGTATGGGGTTTTGGGATTGACACCAAAACAGTGGGTGATATGGCTTCCATACAAGGAGGTTTTCCACCGTTTCATATCCCCAATATTCCATTGAATATGGCAACGTTTATGCTGATTTTACCTTATTCAGTAATTGTCGCAGGCGTAGGACTGATTGAAAGCTTATTGACCCTCAACATCATTGATGAAATTACAGAAACACGAGGCCGTGGAAATAAGGAAGCCATAGCACAAGGGATGGCCAACATGTTATCGGGTGTATTCTCAGGAATGGGAGGATGTGCCATGCTGGGACAAAGCTTGATCAATATTTCCTCGGGTGCCCGGGCCCGATTATCAGGAATTGTAGCGGCGATAGGGCTTTTGGTCATTGTTATGTTTGGAGCAGCACTTATCGAGCAGTTGCCCATGGCAGCATTGACCGGCTTGATGATTATGGTAGCCATTGGTACCTTCGAATGGGCAAGTTTGCGGACCTTTAATAAAATGCCTAAGTCTGATATTTTTGTCATGGTTACGGTGACTTTGGTCACTATTTTTCTTCATAATCTAGCTTTGGCTGTGGTTGTGGGTGTGATCATTGCCGCTTTGGTCTTTGCTTGGGACAATGCCAAGCGTATTCGTGCCAGAAAGTTCATCGATGAAAATGGAGTGAAGCATTATGAAATTTTTGGACCCCTATTTTTTGGTTCAGTGACGGCGTTCAATGAGAAGTTTGAAATATTCGACGACCCTGATGAAGTGATCATTGATTTTAAGGAAAGTCGCATTGTGGATATGTCTGCCATAGAAGCATTGAATAAAATTACGGAACGGTACATGAAGGTGGGCAAAAAAGTACATTTGAAATTCTTGAGCAATGACTGCCAAAAATTACTTAAAAATGCGGACAAGTTGATAGAAGTCAATGTCCTGGAAGATCCTAAATATAAAGTGGTTGTTGACAATATCTAGGCATTTGTCTCGGTGAGGAGTGATCCCTTACACTCAATATCGCAGGTTGAATCAATGCGGGTTTACATGTCTTTTTTTAAAATCACTGGGGCTTTCTTTGGTGATTTTTTTAAACACACGGTGGTAATAGGATAAGCTCTCAAATCCAGAAGCATAACAGGCATTACCAATACTTTTTCCAGCGATTAAATGGCGTTTAGATTGACTGATTCGGTAACTATTGAGGAACTGGGTGAACGTTTGATGCGTCGTTTTTTTGAAGTATCTGCAAAAAGCTTCAATACTCATGTTGCTAATTTCAGCTATTTCGCTCAGGGATATTTTGTGCTCATAATGTTGATCAACAAAAGCATAAATTGACCTCAATCTATCTTGTTCTTTATGGCTGTATTTATGAAGAACAGGTTGGTCATGTAACCACTCAATCTGAGGATATTTGGTGAGGTCATTCAGGATTTCCATGAGACTCAAATATTGATTGAGGGGATTGAGATTTTGTAAAAGGAATAATTTTTGACCTAGCTCTTTAATGAGGTTGCCTTGGAAGGACAATCCATGCTGAGATTTTTCGAATAGGTTTTTAATATCTATGAGTTCTGTGAGCTCATTAATATGATCCTCAATAAATCTTTTTTGGAAATGAACGACGACCTTGCGATAAGAAGTTTTTATACCGTAATCGAAATTTAGGTGTGGAATATTGGAGCCGATCAAGACCAGATCATGGTTTTTAAATGTGGATATATGATCCCCAACATGGCGAGAACCAGACTCCGCCTCGATATACACCAGTTCGTATTCGGGATGAAAATGCCAAAAGAATACATCACTTAACTTAGGATCAAACATCAAGGTAAACGATCGCTTGTTCTGGCTGTGTATGTTTTCAAGTTGAACTTTCATTTAATACAATATAAACAAATTACTCCAATATTAATCACAATAATATCAATATTGTTCAATAATAAGTCAAATACGGTCCATTTTTTAATAAATTAATGGGTCAGATTTGTATACGAGATCATTAAAATTTGTCCATTTATGAAAAAGGAACAACAAACAATGAGGCCTACCATGGATGCAAACAATGCACATAAAGACATACCTGGAAATCCATCTACTGCCAAAAGCAGTAATGTAAAATTGCGCACACAAGCCCACCCAAAAGAGCTCAGAGTGCTGTCCATGGATCAGTGGAAATTCTGGAAAGAAAACGGTTATGTAGTCATTAAGAATGCCGTTCATCGTGAGCAAGTTCAAAGTACAGCTGCTTTTCTTTGGGAATTTGAAGAAAAAGATCCTCAGGACCAAACTTCTTGGTATACGCCGCCTCGTGCCGAAATGCAAATGAAAGAATTGGCGGGAACGGGTATGGTGGAAGCCTATAACCACCAAACACTTTGGGATAATCGCCAAACTCAAAAGGTTTATGATGCCTTTGTTGATATTTGGGGCACGGAAAAATTATGGAGCACCATAGATAGAGCCAATTTAAATGTTCCCATGCGTCCCGGACATGAATATAAGGGGTTTATTCATTGGGATTATGACCCAGAAACTAAGCCACAAAATGTCCAAGGGGTCTTAGCGCTGGCAGATCAGTTAGATGAAAATATGGGTGGATTTCAATGCATTCCTTGGTTGTACAAAAATTATGATCGTTGGAAGTTAAGTCAGCCGTCAGACCGAGATCATTTTAAACCCGATATTACTGAGCTTGAAGATAAAATAGTAAAAGTGTTGTTGGAAGCAGGGGATTTACTTATTTTTAATAGTACACAGCCCCATGGTATTCGCCCGAACAAATCTGAGAGGAGTGTAAGAATGGCTCAGTATATTTCAATGATGCCTGCCCAAGAGTCCAATGAAAGTTTAAAAGCATGGCGCATTGATTCTTGGAAAAACCGTAGGGCTCCTGAAGGGTATGCTTTTCCTGGAGACCCAAGAAAGTGGGAGCAGACCAAATATGAGACGGCAAGATTGTCAACTTTGGGACAAAAATTATTAGGGTTAAAAGAATGGTAAATCTCTAAATCCAGATTTAAAAAGGAATGAACTTAAAACTACAAGGTAAAACGGCTTTCATCACGGGGTCGACCTCCGGCATTGGGTGGGCGACAGCCCGGGCCTTGGCTCAAGAGGGGGTGCATGTGATTCTTAATGGTAGAGGAGCGGTTGGGGTGTCTACGGCCGTGGAGAAACTCCGAAAAGAATTTAATGAAGTCGAAGTCAAAGGGGTGACTGCGGATTTTTTATATCCTGATCAAATTAAAGCCTTGCTCGGGCAACTTTCCGAGGTTGATATACTCATCAATAATGTGGGAATATATTCATCAGCCTCATTTGCTAAAACGAGTGACGAGGATTGGTATCGTCAGATTGAAGTGAATTTGATGAGTGGTGTCCGTTTGTCTAAGTATGTTCTTCCGAAAATGTTGCATCGAGATTGGGGACGCATATTATTTATCTCAAGCGAATGTGCCACGCTGGTCCCAGAAGATTTGATCGCTTACAGTACGACCAAAGCGGCTTTGCTCAGCCTTTCAAGAGGTATCTCACAGCTCACCTCAGGTTCTGGGGTTACTGTGAATACCATTGTGCCGGGATCAACTTTGACAAAAGGGGCCGAAGAATTTTTGGCAACTGTTGCCGCCAAAGAAAATAAAACAAAGGCAGCGGTATCCAAAGCATTTTTTAATGACGCTCGAAAGAGTTCCTTATTACAGCGGTTTGCTGAGGTAAAAGAAATTGCCGATACCATTACCTATTTTTCAAGTCCACTTTCCTCGGCTACCAACGGTGCGGTGATCAAGGTTGACGGTGGGAGTATGGGAGGTATATTATGAAAGATAAATTTAACCATCACTAGATAAGAAATTTTAATATGAAATACAGAATCTATACTTTGTCTATTTTTTTATTTTTAATTGGGACCTTGAACCACGCTTGTTCTGGGCCTACCAAATCAGATACAATGGATCAACAAGAAAAGCCATCCCCTAAGGTATTGCGCCATATGGTTTTATTTAAATTTAAGGATACCGCATCTGAGAGGGAGGTTCAAAAATTAAATAAGGCTTTTAACGCACTTCAATCGACTATTTCTGTAATAAAAGATTTTGAATGGGGGATCAATGACAGTCCTGAAGATTTTCATCAGGGCTTTACACATTGCTACCTGGTTTCTTTTGAATCTGAGGAAGATCGAGATCTCGTCTATACGCCACACCCCGATCACCAGGACTTTGTAGCGAGCCTTCAACCTTTTTTGGAAAAAGTCTTTGTGGTTGACTACTGGGCCCTTCCTTAAAGCATTAAAAAAATAATGTGCCTATCAGAAAATAAAATATGTTTTTTCTACAATAAAAAACTAAAAAAATGGAGGTCTTAGATTATTCAATTATCGCATGTTATTTCGCCATTATTCTTTGGATCGCTCGATGGGCATCAAAAGGGAAGGAGGATAAAGAATTTTCTTCTGTCGATTATTTTTTGGCCGGCAAAGATCAGTCTTGGGTAGTTATAGGGGCTTCTTTATTTGCATCAAACATAGGGTCAGAGATTATTTTAGGTGTCAGTGGAGCAGGCGCACGTGCCAACATGCCCATGGCCAATTTTGAAATATTAGCAGCGTTGGTTTTGATACTTTTTGGATGGGTTTTTGTGCCTTTTTACATGCGCACCGGAGTTTATACCATGCCTGAGTTTTTGGAGAAGCGATATTCTCAAGCCTGTAGAAATTACTTATCAATAGTTTCTATATTGGCGTATATCATTACTAAAATTTCGCTCATTATTTTTGCAGGGGCACTGGTTTTTGAGGTGCTGAATATTCCATTTTGGACGGGGGCCATTATTACCGTAGTGGCCACGGGGCTTTATACGGTCCTGGGTGGTTTGAAGGCGGTCATCTATACCGACATGGTTCAAGCATTTGTATTGTTGGTGGGGACCGCAGTAGTCACTATTTTTGGATTGCATCAGATCGGAGGATGGGATGAGCTGATCAATACCCTTTCTATGGCCTCGGAATCAGGAACAAATCCTCCGGTCGATAGGTTTTTTAATCTTTGGCGACCGATGAGTGATACCCAATATCCTTGGACAGGCATGCTATTTGGAGCACCGATTTTGGGGATTTGGTATTGGTGTACGGATCAGTACATAGTCCAACGAGCCTTATCAGCGAAAGACATCAGTAATGCACGTAAAGGGGCTTTATTTGCAGGATATTTAAAGTTATTACCTGTTTTTTTATTTTTTCTACCAGGCGTAATTGCTTACGCGCTGCTACAAAAGGGTATGATCAGTTTTTCGATGGATAATGCGGATCAAGCACTACCTGCCATGATCACCCAATTGTTACCTGTAGGATTGAAAGGTTTGGCAATCGCGGGACTATTGGCCGCATTGATGAGTTCATTGTCTTCTGCATTTAATTCGAGTTCGACGTTGTTGACTATTGATTTTTATCAAAAATTCAAGCCGACAGCCACAGAGAAACAGTTGGTTCGTTTTGGGCGTATCTCCACGATCATTTTGGTGATTCTAAGTTTAGGTTGGATTCCTTTTATGAAAGCATTGATGGGGGGTGGGATTTTCCATTATTTACAAAGTATTCAAGCGTACATTTCCCCGCCCATAGCGGCGGTATTCTTGTTAGGGCTTATCTATCCTTGGATCAATGCGCGTGGTGCCATTGTGACTTTGTGGGTAGGTTTTGGCATTGGAGTGACTCGGTTAATAATGGAATTTATGTCAGGTAACGGTAGTTTAGTAACCCTACCCGGAAGCTGGGCTGCCTATTTTTTAGAAATCAATTTCTTACACTTCGCTTTGTTTTTATTTCTTTTTTGTTCGGGGGTACTGATGGCTGTAAGTAAGGCCACCAAGCCTCAATCTGCTGCTGATCTTATTTTGGTGACGTTTCAAAAGCGTAGTTCAAATTTTTCTTTTAAATGGACGTCTGATGTAGGGTTATCTATTGTATTAATTATGGCTGTGCTGTGCCTTTGGGTGTTGTTCAGTCCCTTTGGGATAGGATAAAATCTCAGCTTTCATGAAGTAATGGTGAATAAAGTTTACATTTTGAATCACTCTTATTCGGAATTTAATTTATTCACCCATTGAGAATAGGTTACTTTTCTTCTTGTTATCAAAGACACAGAGTCATGAAATAACATTCGATTAGTATCTTCGCCCTCATTTAATTCAAGAGGGCATCCTGTAACATCTGAATCTCTAATCGTAAGTCTTGGTTTTAAGCTCTGTGGTCATTGCATTTATTTAGCTTTCAATACGATCATAATTCTTCAAAATCTTTAACGTCCATAATGTTTGTATTCCTGCCCACTCTAATTTTGTTCCTTCACTTATTCCATACCAAGTATCCCATCTTCCATCATTTTTTTGCCTATTAATGAGCTCTTTTATATCAGATTCAATGGTCTCTTTGGTAAACAAAGAATAAAGCATACTCTTTGAAGAGGGGGCATAATTTCAAACTATGAGGTTTTCCATAAAGTCCCCAACCATCATCAGATGTATCTTTACAAGTAACTCCATCGGTCAAGATCCAATTTTTTAAATCCTTGATAGCGCGTGTTGCTTTGTTTCTATTTTTAGTATGTTGTAAAAAGCGTAGTCTTCTCGGTACACACAAATAGCAGAAAATATGTTTTTACTTTATCCGGTGTATCTCATCCCAAACAAATTGTTCTGCTTTCTTCATCCAAGGGGTATCGATTTTACATTTTTCTAAAATCCCGAGCAGCGGGGCAGTAGTGCTCAAAGCAGCCCATTCTTCAACTGTATTAAAATGATGGTTGCCGCACGAATATTCTGTTTTAGGCCTTAACATCCAGGGTATTCCTCCTTTTTCGGTGGTGATACTTTCAAAATAGGGCATAAAGTCTTTGCATATCAATTCTGCACTTAGAAAACCCACTTCATCTAAAGTTTCTAGGGCCATTACACTAAACAGGGGTTGACTTTCAGGGGATGCCGTATCAGGTTCCATACCATGCCCAAAGCCACCATCACAATTTCGATAGGCATAAACGGCATGAAAAATACCTTCTTTATTTCCATTTTCAAAATAGAATTCAAATAAACGCCTTTCTATCATTCTGGCATTCGTCAATATGAAATCTCTAGCTTTTAAATAATTATTTTTTGAAAGTTTCATTTCAGCGGGATTCAAATAAATCGCTACTGTAAGGGATTTCGAATTTTAAGCAAAGTTGCATGGGCAACCGGGACTTTAATATCAGATTTCTCTTTCTAAATTAAAAACCCAAAAAAGGGATCCATTGACTGCGGGGTAAATTTATCTGATTTAGTTATAAATTTCGAATACATCAATCCTCAAGCGTAGTGTGAAATCAGGGTGCCACATCATTTCTACTTGCCCATTGAATATGACTGAGTGATAAGTGCATTAAAAGAGATAACTATTGCGTGAGAGACACGATTTCGGTGATATTAATACTTTTCATGAAGATTGATGTTGGCCAGTTGAAGCCATGTCTTGTCTTCTTTGATAATATAAAAAGTGATCCCGGCAAGAATCGAACTTGCATCTAGAGTTTAGGAAACTCCTATTCTATCCGTTGAACTACGGGACCAAAAATATCAGCTGCGCAAAAATAGACATCTTCGTGTAATCTAAAAGGATTGTGGTTGTATATAGTTGGGATATATTTTAAGATGCTCTATCAAGGCCTCTTCAAAAATCAGATTTTTTAAAGCGGGCAAATTTTGCTTGGTTTTAGCAGAGATCACGATAGATTTTTGTTTAGTATCATTTTCTGGATGGGGGGTGTCTTCAGTTAATTGATCAATTTTATTGTAAACATTGATTCTTTTGATCTGATTTCCACCAAGTTCCACCAGCGTTTGTTCTACCACCTTAATATGGTCTTCGTACGCGGGGCTAGAAACATCTATAATGTGTAATAATAAGTCTGCTTCCCTGACCTCGGCCAGAGTGGATCTAAAGGAAGCGATCAGGTCATGTGGGAGTTTTCGAATAAAACCTACGGTATCAGAAAGTAAAAAAGGCAGATTATTAATGACGACTTTTCTTACCGTAGAATCAACAGTGGCAAAGAGTTCATCCTTGGCATATACAGATTCTTTCCCCAGTAAATTCATCAAGGAGGATTTGCCCGTATTGGTATATCCAACCAAAGCAATTCGGACAATCCCGGTTCTGGATTTTCTTCGGGTACTTGCTTGAAGTTCTACTTTGGTTAATTGTTTTTTCAGAAGAGTAATGCGATCGCGCACCATTCTTTTATCAGTTTCAATTTCTTTTTCTCCAGCGCCTCCTCGCGTGCCTCTCCCCCCTCTTTGTCTTTCCAAATGCGTCCACATTCGCGTCAAGCGAGGCAATAAATATTGAAATCGAGCTAGTTCCACTTGAATTTTTGCCTGAGCCGTTTGGGCCCTTCGAAGGAAAATATCTAAAATCAACAAACTGCGATCATAGACCTTGATTTTCACCTCATTTTCGATATTTCTGAGCTGAGAAGGAGATAGCTCATCATCAAAAATGATGAGGTCTATTTTTTCCATTTTGATAAAAGATTGTATTTCTTCGAGTTTACCACTTCCTACGTATGTCCTTTTGTCGGGTCGTTCAATTTTTTGAACAAATGTTTGGCGTATTTTAATATCTAGGGTTTTGGCGAGAAACGCCAGTTCATCTAAATGCTCTTTGACGAGTTTATCGGGAGTTTGTTTTTCAACTACCGCGATCAATACACCTAATTCTGTCTTTTTTTTCGTTTGGTAGTAATCACCCATATTTTCTTAAAAATACGAAATTCTTCAATTATCTTCTAATTCCGCAGGATTGAGTCATATATTTCTAAATTAGGAGTTATTACTTCGGAACCCCATCATATTTTGGGATCTCGAAGCGGAAAGGTCATGAATATCCGTTTGAAAAGTATTTTAAACAACCTGATCATACTTTAAGCTCAGAAAGGTCTGTTATAGCTTAAAAAAATCTGCCATTGTGTCTATTAATTTACCGAAGGGCAGACTCATATGTTAGTAAATAAAGTTTCTTTCTACCTAATTAGTGGATAACTTTTACTGGCATCATTTTAGTGGTGAATGAATTTAAGTTAATTTTAGCTATCATTCATTCTGAGACAAGCATGATGGAACATCACAGAAAAAAAGAAGAAAAAGAATTAGTCAAAAGATTTGAAGCGCATTTAAAAACGGGTGACAATCAATATTTTGATGAGGATGATTTCTTGGCCATCACCAATTTTTATCTGGAATCAGATAAAATTAAGTGGGCATTGAAGGCTTGTGACTTGGGACTAAAGCAATATGCGTATTCTACTGATTTAATTGCAGATAAGGCTGAAATTTTAACCAGAATGGGTAGGCTGAAGGATGCCATTTCTTGCATAGACCATGCCTTAATCTATGCACCCAATGATGTGGATCTATTGATGCAGAAAGGCTCATTGCATACCATATCAGGAGAATACTTATCCTCAGTAGCCTGTTTTAGAAAAATTCTTCCGATGTCGGAGGAACGGGATGAGATTTTGTATCACATAGGTTTGGCTTATCAAGGATTAGAAGATTTTGAAAAGGCCACAGAAGCTTATAAAGAGGCCATGGAATTTAATCTAAACAATGAGAGTGTGCTCTATGAATTGACCTATTGTCTAGAAATTATGGGAGCGTTGCAAAAAAGTATCCCCTACTATCAAAAGTTTATTGATACAGATCCTTATTCTGAATATGCCTGGTATAATATGGGCATTGTTTATAATAAGCTAAAACAATTTGAGAAAGCCATTGACGCGTATGAGTTTGCTGTGGCCATTGACGAGACTTTCAGTAGTGCCCATTTTAATATGGGAAATACCTATATGAATCTCGAAAAATATGATAAAGCCATAGCCTCCTATTTGTTGACCTTGGAATACGAAGGACCTGGACCTGAGCTTTATTGCCATATGGGGGCCTCCTATGAGAAAATGGGCCAGTATGAGATAGGCATTCGTTATTATACAAAAGCATCCAAAATTGACCAGCTGTATCACCAGGCATGGTTTGGAGTAGGGACATGTTTGGCGTTCAAAGAAAATTGGCTAGAGGCCACTCATTTTTTTAAAAAAGCCATAAAAATAGATCCGCTTAATGAAGCTTATTTAAATTCATTGGCGGAATCAGAATACAGTTTAGGAAACAGTGTGTCAGCGATTGAGACCTATGAACAATTAGGTCAATTGGAATCCGTAAAGCCTGCCGTTTGGCTGGACTGGTCTCGTATTTATTATGATCAAGGAGATTACAAAAGGGCATTGAGCGTCATAGATAGGGGCTTATCAGAAACGCCTGATGAGTCTACCTATTTATATCGAAAGGCCGTTTATTTACTGGCCTATGGAAGGTACAAAGAAGCCATGGTCTTTTTAGAGCAGGCGCTCATTTTGAACTACGATGGACATGCGGAGATTTATGTTTTTTTTGAAGACTTAACGACGCAAAAAGCACTTTTTAAAATCATAGATCAGTATAGAAAAGACGATCAATAAGTGGATTAAACTTTAAAATAAAGTATTTTTGCATTTAATTTTATTTTGCAAAGATGAACTACTTTTTAAAGAACATCCCTGATCGCACAGAAAAACCACGTGAATCAGGATACACCATGGTGATGGATAAGGGACTTTCGTTACGTGAAGCAGAAGATATGATTGATTCTTCGGGAGATTTCATAGATATTGTGAAGTTGGGTTGGGCCACTTCTTATGTCACTTCCCAACTTGATCAGAAAATTAAGTTATATCAAAATGCTGGAATACCCTGTTATCTTGGAGGCACCCTTTTTGAAGCCTTTGTGATCAGAGATCAATTTGATGATTACATGAGAGTCGTAGATAAATATAATTTGGAACATGTGGAGGTAAGTGATGGTTCGATCACCATGGACCATGACGACAAATGTGATTATATTCAGAGGATATCAAAAAATTACACCGTGCTCAGTGAAGTAGGTTCCAAAGATGCGGCAAAAATCATCCCACCATACAAGTGGATTGATCAGATGCGAACAGAGTTGGAGGCCGGTGCATGGAAGGTCATCGGAGAAGCGAGAGAAAGTGGAAATGTCGGGCTGTTCAGAGATTCTGGTGAGGTAAGACAAGGTTTGGTTGAAGAAATTTTAACTCAAATACCCAAAGACAAAATTTTATGGGAAGCACCTCAAAAATCCCAGCAAGTTTGGTTTATTAAGTTGTGTGGAACCAATGTTAATCTCGGAAATATTGCGACCAATGAAATCATTCCGCTAGAAACGATACGACTGGGTTTACGGGGCGATACGTTTCACGATCATTTAACTTCTTAGGTTTGTGAAAAATGCAGCAGGGCTTTTTCTGAAAGGAGTCGCCATGGGTGCCGCAAATGTAATTCCGGGAGTTTCTGGGGGAACAATAGCCTTCATTTCGGGTATTTATGAAAGGTTAATAAAGGCCTTAAAATCTTTTGACCTGTCCTTATTGAGCTCATTAATGCAAGGGCAGTTTCGTCAAGTGACTGAAAAAACAGACCTCAAGTTTTTGTCAATACTTTTTTCAGGAATTGCTGTAAGTATTTTTAGTTTGGCGCACCTATTAGAGTACGCATTACAATTTTATGAAGTATTTACTTTAGCCTTTTTCTTTGGATTGATTGTGGCTTCTACTTTGGGTGTAGGGAGACAAATAAGTAAATTTTCTTTGGGTGTTTTAACCACATTTTTGATTGGGTTTATCATGGCTATTTCCATTGCATTTCTAACGCCAGCGGCTGCTAATGATCATTGGCTCTATGTGATTTTATGTGGATTAGTCGCCATTTCTAGTATGATTTTGCCAGGGCTATCGGGTTCTTATATTTTATTGCTGATGGGTAATTATGTTTTGATGCTCCAATCTATCAGTCACTTCCATTTTAAATTTTTGATTCCTTTTGCTTTGGGATGTTTGTTGGGTTTGGTGATTTTTTCAAGATTATTAAGTTATTTATTCGATCATTTTAAAGAAGTAACCATCAGCTTATTGACAGGCTTCGTAGCGGGGTCTCTTTTGATTATTTGGCCTTGGAAAACGACCAATTACATTACGATTGAAGCGCGACAAAAAGCAATAGGCTATGATTGGTACTTTCCAAGTTTCGATGCCGACTTGCTCATAGGAACGGTGTTGATGTTGTTAGGATTTGCTGTGGTTTTTGTAATAGAACGACTGGGAGCAAAAGGCTAATTTCATTAGATCTCTATTTATGAGTTCAAGAAATTTTACCTTAGTACAGTACTTTAGATAATTTGATATGAAGCGTTACGGACTTGTGGGTTATCCTTTGGGTCATTCTTTTTCGCAGAAGTATTTTTCGGAAAAGTTTGAGGGCCTCAATATTTCTCACTCCCATACATACCATGTTTTTGAATTAGAAAGCCTCAGCGATTTTCCTGATATTTGGGATTGCCATCCAGATTTGGAAGGGGTCAATGTTACCATTCCTTATAAAATTGAAATCATGCCATTTTTAGATGAAATAGATGTCTCCGCAGCGGGAGTGAAAGCAGTCAACGTGATCAAAAAAAAAGGGAATAAACTTATAGGATATAATTCTGATGTTTTTGGTTTTAAACAATCTTTATATGCCTGGTTGATGGGGGTAGAAGTGGAGGCTTTGATTTTCGGTTCGGGGGGCTCTAGCCTGGCAGTTCAGGCAGGCTTGCAGGCACTCAATATTCCTTTTAAAATTGTATCCCGTGAGGCCACAAAAGGAGACCTGACTTACTCACAATTACATCAAGAGCCATCGATTATCGATCGACATTATTTGCTCATCAATACCACGCCAAAAGGGATGTCTCCCAATATTGAGGAGGGGCCGCCGATTCCTTACGATAGGATCAATCAAAATCATTACTGTTTTGATTTGATATACAATCCTGAGGAGACCTTTTTTATGAGACAAGGCAGACAGAACAAAGCGCGAACCAAAAACGGTTTAGAAATGTTGGAATTACAAGCTGAAAAATCATGGGAAATTTGGAATAAATAACAATGGAATTCAAACTAATCTCCAATTTTGAACCCAAAGGAGACCAACCTCTGGCCATAAAAAAACTGGTTCAAGGCGTGGAGTCTCAAGAATCAAATCAAACACTTTTGGGGGTAACGGGGTCAGGTAAAACATTTACGATGGCCAATGTCATCGCGCAAACCGGACGACCCAGTTTGATCCTCTGCCACAATAAAACTTTAGCGGCTCAGCTGTATGGTGAGTTCAAGAGTTTCTTTCCAGAAAACGCAGTAGAGTATTTTATTTCTTATTACGACTACTACCAACCGGAGGCGTACATACCCACGACAAATGTGTACATAGAAAAAGATTTATCTATTAATGATGAGATAGAAAAATTAAGGTTGAGTGCCTCATCAGCTTTATTGTCAGGTCGGAGAGATGTCATTGTCATCGCCTCTGTTTCGTGTATTTATGGGATAGGTAATCCTGAGGAATTCGGCAAACATGTCATACATATCCAACAAGGGGATGAAATTCCGCGCAATGTCTTTTTGCTGAAATTGGTCGACATACTCTACAGCAGAACAGAAACAGAATTTAAGCGAGGTACTTTCAGGGTGAAAGGAGATACCGTAGATGTATTTGTGGCCTATGCTGACTTTGCTTATCGATTCATTTTTTGGGGAGAAGAGGTAGAATCGATTCAAAGAATTGATCCCCTGTCCGGGACCAAGATTTCAGATGAAAAATTGATTGCCATATTTCCAGCGAATCTTTTTGTAACGGGTAAGGATCATCTCAAACAGGCCATCAAGGAAATACAAGATGACATGGTTGAGCAGGTACAGTTCTTTGAAGATGACCGGCGTTTTTTAGAGGCCAAAAGAATCAAGGAGCGGACGGAATTTGATCTTGAGATGATCAGAGAGATTGGCTATTGTTCTGGAGTAGAAAATTATTCTAGGTATTTTGACCGAAGAAAGCCAGGATCAAGACCTTTTTGTTTAATTGATTATTTTCCTGATGATTTTTTAATGTTCATCGATGAGAGTCACGCATCCATCCCCCAAGTACGTGCCATGTGGGGGGGTGACAGAAGTCGCAAAGCCAACTTAGTCGATTATGGGTTTAGGCTACCTTCCGCACTAGATAATCGGCCTTTGACCTTTGCTGAATTCGAAGGCCTCATAGGCCAAACTATTTATGTCAGTGCCACACCCTCTGACTACGAGTTGCTCGCATCCGATGGGGTAGTGGTGGAGCAATTAATCAGGCCCACGGGATTATTGGATCCGGTGATTGAGGTAAGACCTACCCAACATCAAGTGGACGATTTGATGGAAGAAATTTCAAAGCGTATACAAATGGGAGATCGCGTTTTAGTGACCACTATTACTAAGCGTATGGCAGAGGAACTCTCCAAATACTTATCTCAAATGGGAGTAAAGACCAAATACATTCACAGTGAGGTGGCCACCCTAGATCGTGTTGAAATACTAAGAGAATTGCGCCTAGGAATTTTTGATGTTTTGGTGGGGGTGAATTTACTCAGAGAAGGATTGGATCTCCCCGAAGTTTCTTTGGTAGCCATTATGGATGCTGATAAAGAAGGTTTTCTAAGAAATGAAAGATCATTGATTCAAACGATCGGTCGTGCCGCGCGAAACGACCATGGCCTGGTCATCATGTATGGCGATAAGATGACTGGATCTATGCAACGAGCGATAGATGAAACCGCGCGACGAAGGGTCATTCAGAAAGCATTTAATGACAAGCATAACATCACACCTCAAACGATATTAAAAGATAGAGAGGCGATCATGAGTCAGACTTCGGCTGCAGACAGCAAGAAAGGTCCTAAATCTTATCAAAATGACATAGTTTCTCCCCTAGCTGCTGATCCTGTAGTGGCGTATATGGATTTGAATCAACTTAAGAAATTTGGCCTTGAGACCCGAAAGAAAATGGAACAAGCTGCGCAGGACTTGGATTTTGTGGAAGCGGCTAAATTGAGGGACGAAATGCTTGAGATAGACCGTATGGTCAAAGAAGAAAAAGTATGATCAGTTTTTGAAGTAAGTGCTGATCAATGCTTTGAGATTTTCAGGCATCTTCACGGGCCGTCCATTGGACATGTTAATAAAGGCCAATGTAGTTTCTCCAGTATTAAGTAGTTGTGCTTCTTCATTATAAATTTCATATTCATAACGAATGCGTGCGCGGGGCATTTCAGGAATTTTAATGATGATTTTTAGTAAGTCATCATATCTGGCGGGCGCATGATACGAGGATTGCATATGCAGGACGGGCATCCCCACACCACTGCTTTCCAAATTTTTATAAGAAAAGCCTAAGTTTCTGAAAGATTCTACCCGTGCAACTTCGTAAAAAGCAGCATAATTGCCATAATAAACAAAACCCATTTGGTCTGTATCGGCGTATCTTACTCTGAGCTTTACTTCGTGTTGAAACATTATTTATAAATTTTTTTCTTATTCAGTGCTAGATGCAGCAATCGGGCATTTTTATTATGTTGTGATAAGGTTCGGGCAAATATATGATTTCCTGTAAAGTCTGGATTTGCACAAAAGTATAAATAGTCACTCTTTGCATAATTTAATACGGCTTCAATGGCTGCAATCGAAGGGAGGTTTATTGGCCCTGGAGGTAATCCTGCATATTTGTAGGTATTGTAGGGAGAATCTACCTGCATGTGTTCATAAAGCACCCTTTTGATAGTGTAGTCTCCCATGGCAAAAATCAAGGTTGGATCTGCCTGCAATTTAATATTTTTATTGAGTCGATTGATATAAACGCCGGCTACCGTGGGGGCTTCATCCATTTGATTAGTTTCCGCATCAACAATTGAAGCCAAGACAATGACTTCTTCTGGGGTTAGATTTAGCGCCTCGGCCTTGGCCATGCGCTCTGGATTCCAAAATATTTTGTAGGCTGAATAAATCCGGTCGAGAACCACAATCGGTTGGTCGGTAATGTATACCTCATACGTATTGGGCAGAAACATACACATAAAAGTTTCTTTGGTGAATCCATAAGATGATGCCACATCACTATTTGACAGGTTTGATATCATAGTTGCCGAATCAAATTCTAAGTAGGATGCGATTTTTGCTGCGAGAACCTCTAGACTTCGGGCATTTGAATAGGTTAATTTGATCGGAACTTGATCCCCAGATCGGAGCATATTTATCGCATCTCTATTGGACATATCCGCTTGAAGCAGATAAGATCCAGGTTTGATAGATTGATCGTAACGCTTCAATTTTGACAAAAAACTAAAAGATACCAAGTCATTGACAATACCTAGATCATACAATGAGTTTTGGACATATTTAAAATTAGCTCCCGTGGGAATATTAAAAACAAGGTCCTCTTTATCTATCAAAATATTTGGGGTATAAACGACTTGCCAAAAATAAAAACTGAAAGAAGAAACAAGCATACTTCCAATTATCAACCCAACGGCAAGGAAATTTTTATTTTTCATAGTTGGCAAAAGTAGTGATAGAAAACATTATTGCTCATTTTTAAATTGAAACGGTTATAATTACAGCCAAATGGCTGCATCATTCATTCGTCTTTATGAAGAAAACCCTGATCCCCGAAAGATTACTCAGATTGTAAATGTACTCCGCAGCGGGGGATTAATCATATATCCTTCGGATACTATTTACGGTTTAGGATGTGATATTTTTAATCAAAAAGCAGTTGATAAGGTCAGAAGAATCAAAAACATAAATGATAAAAAGATGGATTTGGCTTTTGTTTGTTTTGATTTAAGTCATTTATCTGTTTATGCAAAAAATGTTTCCACTCCTGTGTTCAAATTGATGAAAAAAATATTGCCAGGGCCCTACACCTTCATTTTAAATGCATCGAGTAAAGTACCCAAAATTTTGAAAGTAAAAAAGAAGAAAGTGGGAATAAGAATTCCTAATAATCGTATTCCGAGAGAGATAGTTCAAGAGCTAGGGAATCCCATCGTCACTACTTCATTGCATGACGATGATAAAATATTAGAATATGCCACAGATCCCGAATTGATTTATGAGCAATACAAAAATCAGGTGGACTTAATTATTGATGGGGGCTATGGCGACAATCAAGCCAGTACTATCATAGATTATTCAGGAGAGGAGCTAGAAATAATTAGGGAGGGGAAGGGTGAGATAAATAAATTTCTCTGAGCATGAGAAGATCTGCTTTATGTATTGAACTGCATTATCTGGCAAACTTAGAATTCTTCACCAGACTGATTAATTCAAAAAGAGTCACTTTAGAAGTTAGTGACTCTTTTATGAAACAGACCTATCGCAATCGATGTTATATTATGGGCCCAAATGGAATTCAAATGTTAACGGTTCCAGTACATTATCATAAGAAAACAATTTTTCGTGATGTCACCATTGATTATCATCAAAATTGGGTAAAAGATCACCGAAAGGCAGTTCAGGCGGCCTATGGAAAGGCTCCTTTTTTTGATTATTTCTATGATTTGTTTGATCAAATTTGGGTCTCAAAGCCGGAGTATCTTTTGGACTTGTCAATGTCAATGATGACAGTTTGTCTTGATATCTTAGAAATTGACAGGTCATTTAATTTCACTATTATTTATGAGCAGGAGGTTCAAAATGATGTTTTGGACCTCAGAAATATAATTTCTGCCAAAAAGTCTACGGAATCAAGGAGCTTTTATAGGCCTATATCCTATATTCAAAACTTTGGCAGTAATTTTGCAAACAATCTTTCTATCATAGATTTGTTAATGTGTGAAGGCCTCAATGGCTTAAATATTTTACAACAGTCTAAAAATGACTAAAAGTTGGAATTATACCGATAAATATTTGTTTAAAAATAGAATACGCTCGGTTTAAAGCAAATTTGAGTTTATTTTTACAATCATAGAGATTCGCAAAAAAAGTCGATTATGGAAGCTAAGTTTTCAAATAGAGTAAAAGAAGTTATTTCATTGAGTAGAGAAGAGGCCCTTAGACTAGGTCATGATTATATTGGGACAGAGCATCTACTGCTGGGTATGATTCGTGAGGGAGAAGGAGTCGCCATAGGTTTACTCAAGAAATTAGGTGTTTCCTTAGACGAGTTAAGAAACTCGGTTGAGCAAGCGACCAAAGGAACGACCACAAGCAATGTCAAAAACTTAGCAAATATTCCATTGACACGTCAATCAGAGAAGGTGTTAAAAATCACTTATTTGGAGGCTAAAATTTTTAAAAGTCATCTGATTGGAACGGAACATTTATTACTCTCAATTCTGAGAGATGAGGATAATCTAGCTACACAGATTCTGGATAAGTTTGAGGTAGGCTACGATGTGGTTAAAGAAATGCTAGAATATCAAACTGAGAATCCCATGGCTGAATCGGATACCGATGATCCCGACGATGATGGAGGGAAAATGTTCGGAGCGGGTGCTACTCCAGGAAGCGGAAGGGGAGAATCTTCGGCTAAGGGGGGTGAAAAAACCAAGACCCCAGTATTAGACAATTTCGGAAGAGATTTAACAAAATTGGCTGAAGAAGACAAAATGGATCCCATAGTAGGTCGAGAGAAGGAAATCGAACGCGTGGCTCAAATTCTCAGTCGTAGAAAGAAAAACAATCCCATATTAATAGGGGAGCCAGGTGTTGGTAAAACCGCCATAGCTGAGGGCTTAGCCTTGAGAATCGTTCAGAAAAAAGTATCTCGAGTATTATTTGGAAAGCGAGTCGTTACTCTCGATCTGGCTTCATTGGTCGCTGGCACAAAGTATAGAGGACAGTTCGAGGAAAGAATGAAAGCTGTCATGACTGAAATAGAGAAATCTCCAGACGTGATCATATTCATTGATGAGTTACATACCATTGTAGGAGCGGGAGGGGCTTCGGGATCATTAGATGCCTCCAATATGTTCAAACCGGCCCTAGCACGTGGAGAGATTCAATGTGTAGGTGCAACTACTTTAGACGAATACCGTCAATATATCGAAAAAGATGGAGCTTTAGCAAGAAGATTCCAGATGGTAATGGTGGATGCGACGACGCCTGATGAAACCATACAAATTTTAGAAAATATCAAAAGTAAATACGAGGAGCATCATAATGTGACCTACAGCGAAGAGGCAATTAAGGCCTGTGTGACCTTGTCAGATCGATACATAAGCGATCGTTTTTTACCTGACAAAGCGATTGATGTGCTTGATGAAACGGGTGCGCGCGTACACATTAACAACATCAATGTTCCTGAAACCATCGTTTCCCTAGAGACGCAAATAGAAGCGGTCAAGGAAGATAAAAATAACGTAGTCAAAAGCCAAAAATATGAAGAGGCGGCTCAGTTAAGAGATAAAGAGAAAAAGTTATTGGCCGAGCTCAAGATTGAAAAAGACCAATGGGAAAAAGAATCTAAAAGCAAACGTTATCAGGTCAATGAAGAAAGTGTGGCTGAAGTCATCGGTATGATGACGGGAATTCCGACGAATAGAGTAGCCCAAAAAGAAGGAGAAAAGCTTCGTAACATGAACGAAGAACTTGGTGAAAGTGTGATTGGTCAGGATGAAGCAGTTACCAAACTGACCAAAGCGATTCAAAGAACACGGGTGGGTCTTAAAGATCCAAAAAAACCGATTGGTTCTTTTGTCTTTCTTGGACCCACTGGAGTAGGTAAGACTGAAATGGCTAAAGTCTTGTCTAAGTATCTCTTTGATAAAGAGGATTCATTGGTACGGATCGACATGAGTGAATACATGGAGAAATTTTCTGTAAGCAGGTTGGTTGGGGCACCTCCGGGATATGTCGGATACGAAGAGGGAGGACAATTGACTGAAAAAGTACGACGGAAACCTTATTCAGTTGTTCTTTTGGATGAAATAGAAAAAGCACACCCGGATGTATTTAATATTCTGTTGCAGGTATTAGATGATGGTGTGCTTACAGATGGACTGGGCAGAAAAGTAGATTTCCGCAATACGATTGTGATCATGACTTCTAATATTGGAGTCAGAGACCTCAAAGATTTTGGTGCAGGGATAGGTTTTGCGACGCAATCTAGAAAAGACAATAAAGCTGAAGTGATCAAGTCCACTATTCAAAATGCCTTGAAAAAGACCTTCAGTCCTGAATTTTTAAATAGGCTCGATGATGTCATTATTTTTAACTCACTTGAAAAGGAGCACATTCATAAAATAATAGATATTTCTTTGGGTAAGTTATTTAAAAGAATAAGTGATTTGGGTTATCAAGTTACGTTAACCGAGAGTGCCAAGGATTTCTTATCTGACAAAGGTTATGATCCTCAATTTGGTGCGCGTCCGCTCAATAGAGCGATTCAAAAATACCTTGAGGATCCAGTAGCAGAAGAGATCTTAAAAGGAGAGATCAGCGAGGGAGACGTCATTCAAGCCAGTTGGGACAAAAAGTCTGAGGAGCTTTCTTTCAAGCTTAAGAAAAAGAAAACTAAAGAAAATAAAGAACAATAGAAAAGTGCTGAATATTTAGGTAGTTCAATAACTGCCTAGATATTTTCTAAAAAACCATTCAAGGCTGAAAAAGATTATAATTACGAATAAAAGCCACTTGAGATCAATCAGTTTGGTGAAGTCTTGAATGCTGTGAAGTATGCTTTTTGCCTGTGAATCTTGAAGATCTCTGATTAGTGAATCAAGCTCATTTTTTTTATAAAATCGTCCCCCTGTATGGTCAGCTAGATCTTTGAGAAGGTCATGATTAGCTGTAAATGTAGCGCGCTCCAATTGGGCATCTTTAATAATGAATTGTCCTTTTGAGGATAAATTTTTACCATTAGATACCGAGAGGGCTTCATAAAAATAGATTCCTTTGCCAAGTGTACCAATACTCAAGGTTTTATTAGCATCGCTACCTATAAAATTAAAGATACTTTCCGATCTATCCTTTCCCTGAAACACCTTCAGCGTTATACGATTGCCTGCTATAGGTTCATAGATGTCGTTGTAGGACTCCGAGGTAAATTGAATAAGATCACCACTTTGAAAAAAGGGCGTAATAGGTTTAAATATGAATTTGCGTTTATCTGATTGTACACTGAGGTATTGAATGGATTTAAGAATGATTTGATCAAAAAGTGAAGCATTATTTGACATGGCGAGTTCTTGTAATCGCCAATTCCAGATGCCCGTTCCATAAAAAACACCATATTTTGAGCTGCCATTATCAAAAAAAGATAAAACAGGCTTGTCTATGGTGAGATTACCCACCCTTTGCTGAAGCAAAATTTCATGAGTACCCAAGTCATAAGATCCATAAGGCACCTTCAGGGTTGGATAATCATTAAACTTATCCACATAGGATCGATCGAGTTCAAATTTTGTGAAGTTAGGGTTATAAACGGGCTTAATAATGTCTTGTTGATTTCCTGATTGTTCAATAGTGATATTTGTTTTGGAATAGAGCCGATTTAGGTTAGATCTTTTATCGAGGATATATAAAAAGGTCGGACTACCAGAATAATTAAGTGTAGGAAAATTGTCAGAAAAAGCTTGATGATGAATGATGACATCGAAGGTATCACGGGGAAGTGTTTTTGTTAACCCTGGGATATATATTTGAGTTTGGTAGTTTTCACTCTCGGCGAGAGCCATCCGAATGGCCCTGATATCGGGATGGGGAGCGGATGCTACCAATAGTATTTTCTCTTTTCCTTCGACGATCTCAATAAAAAGATCTTTTTCATTATTTACCGTATTTATTTCGTCGGCTTCTGGAAGTATCTTTATGCGTAAATGCTGAAGGCCAAATTTATCGGCATCCATTTCAAAAGTAACCTTCATTTGTGAGGATAGAACGAGATTTTGTTTACTGATGATTCCATCATCATCAGATAAAATGACGGTCTTTTTTATACCAGTGTAACCTGTGGCGTCGATATATACTTCGATGGGAAATCGATTCCCTTGGTAGACGACTTGATTACTGCGTACCTCTTTGATCGCAATGTCTTTTCTGGTTGTGGTATCGCCCAGTCCTAGGCTATGAATGGGAATCAAAGATTGTCTGTAAGAAGGAGAGAGTCCCTGATTGTACAAACCATCTGAGATCAACAGTACGGCCGCGAGGTTTCGTGTCTCTAAGCTTTCAAAACCTACATTAAGTGCTTGGTTTAAATTAGTAGACGACGCATCAAAGCGTATGGGGATCTCGGTACGCGCCTCTAAATTAAATACCCACGGCTCAAAATTAAGGCCACTTATTTTTTCATCTATTTCCACAAGCAATTGATTCATATTTATGGAGTCTTCATGCTGCATCATAGATAGTGAATGATCCACAACTAAGGCGATGATGGGTTTTTCGATGACCTGGGTCAGGTGGTTGATCAAAGGATTTAATAAAATTAAAAAAATTATTACTGTGGCTATAATGCGCAGCGCCCCGAGGAGTCTAGAGACATAAGTTGCCCATGGGTTTTTCTTCGCATACATCAAATAAGTAATGCCCGCAATGAGTATTGTTGCGGGTAAGAGCCACCATGCATTGGCTAAAAATACAAACGAAGGATCTCTCATAAACTTAAAACCTGCTGATAAGGAAGTAGGGTGGATATAATAAAAGGGAATTACTCAAGTAAGTAATCCACCATTTACTTGCAATACTTGTCCCGTAATATAAGTTGAGGAATCCGAGGCGAGAAAGACACAAGCATTTGCGACATCCTCTGGACTTCCTCCACGTTTTAATGGAATGGCATCACGCCAAGTTTGGACTACTTTTTCATCTAATCCTGCGGTCATTTCTGTCTCAATAAACCCTGGAGCAACTACATTACAGCGAATGCCTCGAGAACCCAACTCAAGGGCGACAGATTTTGAAAAACCTATGATGCCCGCCTTTGAAGCGGCATAATTTGCCTGACCCATATTTCCTTTAATACCGACGATTGAAGACATATTGATGATTGATCCACTTCTTTGTTTCATGAGGGGCCTAAAGGCTGCCTTTACAGTATTAAAACAGGATTTTAAATTAATTTCCATGATTTCGTCCCATTGTGATTCGGACATTCTCATCAATAGGTTGTCTCGGGTGATTCCTGCATTATTGATCAAGATATCTAACTTTCCAAAATCGCGGACCACATCAGCAATTAATTCTTGGGCAGCCTCATAGTTGGAGGCATCTGATCTATAGCCTTTGGCATCTACACCTTTGGCTTTTAATTCTGCAACTAAGCTTTCCCCTTGCACCACACTGGACAAGTAGGTAAAAGCTACATGTGCCCCTTGTGCAGCAAATGTATGGGCGATGGCCCTTCCTATTCCTTTTGAAGCACCGGTAATCAATGCTATTTTTCCTTCTAATGCTTTCATGTAAAATTTATAATTTATGCTAAATTAAATAACAGAATTAATATACGACTATCATCGCTCATCTTAGTCATTTTAATTGTTAACACTTAGATTTGCAAACGAAACGAATTAAAGCATTTATTAGCATTTAAAAAAATTATATGGCTTCACAATATGATCTAATCGTAATCGGAAGTGGTCCGGGAGGTTACGTAGCGGCAATTAGAGCATCTCAGCTCGGCATGAAAGTTGGGATAGTGGAAAAGGCAGAATTAGGGGGTGTTTGTCTCAATTGGGGGTGTATACCCACCAAAGCACTGTTGAAAAGTGCCCAAGTTTTTGAATACATCAATCATGCAGCTGACTATGGGATATCCGTTAAGGAATCAACTGCTGATTTTAAAGGGATGGTCAAGAGAAGTCGCGAAGTGGCGGATTCCAATAGTAAAGGGATTGAGTTTCTTTTCAAAAAAAATAAAATAGAAGTCATAAAGGGTCATGGAACACTTTCTAGAGGCAAGCAGGTAAAGGTGACAGATGCTGCCGGAAATACAACCAATTATGAGGCTAAAAATATAATTCTGGCTACAGGCGGACGGGCAAGAGAACTACCTAACCTACCGATGGATGGTAAGAAAGTGATTGGTTATAGAGAAGCCATGACGCTGTCTGAACAGCCTAAAAAAATGGTTATTGTAGGCTCTGGAGCCATTGGTGTTGAATTTGCCTATTTCTACAATGCCCTAGGTACGGAAGTTACCATAGTTGAGTATTTACCCAATATCGTACCGGTAGAAGATGTAGATATTTCCGCAACATTGGCACGAAGCTTTAAAAAGAAAGGGATCAAAATCATGACTCAATCAGAGGTCACCAAAGTAGATATAAAAGGGAAGGGATGTAAAGTAAGTGTTAATACCAAAAAAGGGGAAGAGATTCTAGAATGTGACATCGTATTATCAGCAGTAGGCGTGTCAACTAATTTGGAAGGTCTGGGGATCGAAAGTCAAGGAATCAAGACCGAAAAGGGCAAAGTAGTGGTTGATGAATATTATGCCACCAACGTCCCAGGAGTTTATGCTATCGGAGATATTGTTCATGGGCAAGCATTGGCACATGTAGCGTCAGCAGAAGGTATTATTTGTGTTGAAAAAATCTCCGGGCAATCTCCGCAACCCTTAGATTATGGAAATATCCCAGGATGTACTTATTGTTCTCCTGAAATTTCTTCTGTGGGGATGACTGAAAAAGAAGCCCTTGCCAAGGGATATGAAATTAAAGTAGGTAAGTTTCCTTTTTCTGCGTCAGGAAAAGCAAAAGCTTCTGGTGCTACCGAGGGGATTTGTAAAAGTTATATTTGATGCAAAATATGGGGAATGGCTAGGTGCACACATGATTGGTGCGAATGTCACCGAGATGATTGGTGAAGCGGTGGTCGCCAGAAAGCTGGAAACTACAGGGCAT
This sequence comes from Flammeovirgaceae bacterium UBA4465, assembly GCA_905182375.1. Classification (GTDB taxonomy): domain Bacteria; phylum Bacteroidota; class Bacteroidia; order Cytophagales; family Cyclobacteriaceae; genus UBA4465. The sequence continues at coordinate 279,076 of CAJJBF010000009.1, read as the reverse complement.
GAGATTATAAAATCTGTACACCCCCATCCGACGATGTCAGAAGCCATCATGGAGGCTGCGGCTGATGCATATGGCGAGGTGATTCATATGTAGCAAATTATAAATTTAAGGAGTCTTGTTGATGGGATCTAGAACCTCTTCAGTTTAGTTGAATCTAGAAAAGTGCATGTGAATTGTACTGCTTATAGGGAGTTTATTTAGAATCTGGTGTGAGAAACAATAGTAATCCAAAGCTCAGGCTTCGAGCGCAGGAGACATTTTTTTGTCATTTGACCCATTTGATTAAGCTCATAAGAATCTGCTTTGTTTCATGAAATCTCCGTTAAGGTGCTTTTTTAAAGTATCTCTGGTGATGGATAGGACTATATCTGAAGACTAACGTGTTCGTTGAAGCCATACATTCTTCATCTCAAAGGAGTTAAATTAAGCCAGTGATAAAAGGCTTGGGGTACACATCTCATTGTTCGGTCATCCATGATGACTATTGATTTAATTCGAGAGTAAATTTTGTTTTATATCCATTTAAAAAATTTATTTTATTCAGTCAGAGCCCATTAATCCCATGCTTTGTCATAAAAATAGGTGTTAAAAAAACGATTTAATTGCTTAGTTTCTACTAAAAATCCATCATGACCATAATTACTCTTAATAATGGCCAATTGGGCATTGGGGATATGCTCAGATAAGAATTTTTGTTCTTCAACTGGAAAAAGCACATCGGTATCAATACCTACTACCATTGTCTTGGATTGAATCCGGCTGAGCGCATCTTTGATCGAGACGGCGTGCCGACCTATATTGTGGCTGTCCATGGCTTTGGAAAGACAGTAATAGGATTCACTAGTGAACCTTTTTTGAAGCTTGGATCCCTGATATCTTTGGTAGGATGAAGCACTGAAATCATCCCAACGGCCATCTTCATCTTTTTGTTTGGATTCAAAAGTATTGTAATGTCGGTAGGAAAGTAAGGCAATAGCTCTTGCCGCTGCGAGCCCTTTTTCCGAATCGGCATTATCTAAAGCCATTCGCTGGGCTTCATTGAAGGCTATGCCCCAAGGGGAGTGTACCGCATTGGTTGCAATCAGGTTGATATTCTCAAAAAGATTAGGTTCTTGTACCGCCCATTCTAGAAGCTGCTGACCCCCTAAGGATCCACCGATTCCCAACTTAATCCGCTCAATTCCTAGTTTTTTTCGGAGCAGCTGATGTCCGCTTACGATGTCTCGAATCGTAATGAGAGGAAAGTTGAAATCTTTTGGACCCGTCGTTCCATAACAGGAGCCCAAGACATTGGCACAAATAACAAAATCTCTTTCAAGATCAATAACCGCATGGGTTCCAAACAACCCTGGCCACCATTCGGTAGTATCTGCGTTGCCCGTTAGGGCATGAAAGACCCAGACCACATTAGACTGATCCGCATTGAGACTGCCCTGTGTTGTATATGAAATCGTAACTTGAGGAAGGACCGAGCCTTCCTCAAGTAGCAATGTATCATTGGAAACAAAAATTTGTGCCTTAGGCAGTGGCAAGAGTGCTTGCTGCATGTACTTTGTCTAATGCTTGTTGAAAATCAGCTTTAATGTCTTCGATATGTTCTATACCTAAGGATACTCTTAACATATTAGGATGAACCCCCGCAGCCAATTGATCTTCTACAGATAGCTGTTGATGGGTAGTTGCTGCCGGTTGAATGATCAAAGTCTTGGCATCTCCCACATTGGCGAGGTGACTGACAAGTTTAAGACCATCTACCAAATTGGTGGTATCCTGCTTTTCTCCTTTGAGGATGAAAGTAAGTACACCCCCAAATCCCTTTTTGAGATATTTTTTGGCCAGATCATGATAGCTGCTGCTTTCTAATCCTGGATAATTCACAGATTCCACTGCGGGATGCGCTTCCAACCATTTGGCCAATTTCAATGCATTTTCAACCGTCCGCTCTACACGTAGCGAGAGCGTTTCTAAGCCTTGTAGCAATAAAAATGAATTAAAGGGACTCTGCGCAGGACCAAAATCTCTCAAGCCTTCGACACGTGCTCTGATAGCAAAAGCGACATTTGGGAGACCCAGGGGATTATCGATCCCAAATACGTCAGCAAAAACCAATCCATGATAACTGTCAGAAGGTTCTGAAAATTGTTTGAATTTACCATTACCCCAATTGTAGTTACCCCCATCAACGATGACGCCTCCTATGGAAGTTCCATGTCCTCCGATCCACTTAGTAGCGGATTCTACTACTACGGCAGCGCCGTGCTCAATGGGTCTAAATAAATAACCCCCTGCACCAAAAGTATTGTCTATCACTAAGGGGAGATCATACTTTTTTGCCAATGAGGCAATGGCATCAAAATCAGGGATATTAAAACCAGGATTACCCATAGTTTCTAAATACAACGCTTTGGTTTGATCATCGATTAAGGCTTCGAAGTCTTCTGGCTTATCAGAATTAGCGAAGCGCGCCTCAACCCCTAATCGCTTAAATGCATTTTTAAATTGATTGTAGGTACCTCCATAAAGAAAGGAAGTAGACACAAAGTTATCTCCTGCTTCTAAGATGTTGTTTAGTGCAATAAACTGTGCAGACTGGCCTGAAGAGGTAGCCAATGCAGAGACGCCGCCCTCAAGTGCAGCAATTCTTTTTTCGAAGACGTCGTTTGTTGGATTGTTTAATCGGGTATAAATATTACCAAATTCTTTAAGCGCAAATAGATTGGCACCATGTGCTGAATCTTTGAAAGTAAAAGAAGTCGTTTGGTAAATGGGTACGGCTCTTGATCGGGTGGTTTTGTCGATTTCTTGTCCGGCGTGTAATTGTAAAGTATCAAAATGTAATTGTGACATGGTAACTATATGTTTTTTATAAAAAAAAGTGAAATATTGAAGTAGTGTGATGAGTTACTTGGACCTCACTACTGAGGTAAAATTTATTTTAGCTCAGTAGAGTTGTGTATGAATTCGCGCGAGGCGCATACCATCATGGCGACAACAGCAACAACTGAGGAGAGCCACAAAAAATGAGGAATCTATTCTTGACGCAACGACGTCAAAATATAATTGAAATTTTAAATTCTGTATTATTATCATAACCATCAATTTATTTGTCAGGAATTAGCACCTACCCCTTAGCAGGGGGGTTGCTAGCGCGTCAACGAGCCTGTCTCTTAGCGCTTCTTAATAAATCGAGCATTTTGTTCGATTCGAGTTGCAAACATATATACCAAATTTTATTTTACAAAACAATTGAAATTTTTTTTTTTAATTTGTTTTAAGACATTTACATGCTGCTATATTCTGCGGGTTCAAAAATTTGAACCCGTTTTTGATGATTGTATTTAAATTTATTCCTGTGAAATGGACAGTAGATTACTTAGATCCATAAGGATATATTTACCCGAAAACGTATTATTGTTTTCGAATAAGTGTGGAATTAATGGGTTTCTATTTTAGTTTGTAGTTCAAAGATGCAAACAGCTAATAGACTTAAGGAGGTTCAAGAATATTATTTCTCCGCGAAACTTAGGGAGATACGGGCCTTAGAAAAGGAAGGCAAAGAGGTACTTAACCTCGGTATTGGGAGTCCTGATTTGTTGCCTCCCAATCAGGTCATCGAACAATTAAAAATGGGCTCAGATCTCCAGGGAGCCAATCAATATCAGTCCTATCAAGGGCTACCTGCCTTTCGTGAGGCCATTGCCGAATTTTCAAAACGGCAGTTGAATATCGTCTTGAATCCTGAAGATGAAATTTTACCTTTGATGGGCTCAAAAGAAGGAATTGCTCACATTTCATTGGCCTATCTCAATAAAGGAGATCAAGTTTTAATCCCTGAGTTGGGTTATCCTACGTACACCTCAGTCACCAAAATGGTAGAAGCGGAGCCGATTTATTATCCATTGAACGAATCAGATGATTGGTGTCCTGATTGGAAGTTCTTTGACCAGTTAGATTACAGTAAAATAAAATTAATTTATCTTAACTACCCACACATGCCGACGGGGGCCAGAGGATCTCAAAAAATTTTGGCAAAGTTTGTGGACATAGCCATCAAGCACAAGCTTCTATTGATTCATGACAATCCCTACAGTTTCATTTTAAATGATCAACCTCTAAGTATTTTCTCAGTGGAAGGTTCCAAAACATGTGCTTTGGAATTGAACTCTTTGTCTAAATCTTTCAATATGTCTGGTTGGCGGGTAGGCTGGTTGTCAGGAGCTTCAGAGAATATCAAGAATGTATTACGGATCAAAAGTAACCTGGATTCAGGGATGTATCAACCTATTCAGCGAGCGGCAATCCTCGCTTTGCAGCAGGATGAGAGATGGTTTGAGCAATTAAATCATACCTATAAGATTCGCAGAAACTGTGTTTTTCGTCTTTTAGATAAACTTAATTGTGCCTACCAAAAGGGACAAAGTGGTCTTTTTGTATGGGCGCAAGCACCCATGATGGATGTCGATGTCCTTATTGATGACCTACTTGTCAATAAACATATTTTCATTACTCCAGGCCATATTTTTGGAGCTAAGGGGAGACGTTATTTGAGGGTATCTTTGTGTGCTCCCGCAGAAATCTTTGAGCAAGCTATTTTGAGATTATGAAGATTTCTATCATTGGTTTAGGATTAATAGGGGGCTCGTATGCTTTATCCCTGAAGCAACGATTCAAAAATTTGACCTTGTATGGTTGGGATCAGAATGAAGCACATAATTTAGAGGCAAAAAACCGAAATCTTATTGATGTGAGTTGTCGCTCATTGGAGGAGGCTCTTGAAGTGGGTGATTGGATTTTATTGGCTATTCCTGTAAATAGCATTGCATCTTCACTTTCAGGTATGTTAGATATGCTAGCACCTCATCAATTAATTATTGATTTTGGATCTACCAAGGAACAAATCTGTAAAGGGGTCGCTAGCCATAAAAAGCGAGATCAATTTATTGCGGCACACCCGATTGCAGGTACTGAATATAGTGGACCTAGTGCGGCCTTTTCGAACTTATACCAAGACAAAGTCATGATTGTGTGTGAATCGGAAAAAACCAGGCCAGATTTTCTGAGTGCTTTTAAAGACCAATGTGGCGCACTGGATATGGTAACCCTTTATTTAGGTGCTGCCGAACATGACGTTCACCTAGCCTATGTTTCTCATTTGAGTCACATCATTGCTTTTGGGCTGTCCCATACGGTCCTACAAAAAGAAGCGTCCGCAATGAAAATTTTGGATTTGGCAGGCTCCGGACTGGCATCAACGGTAAGATTAGCCAAAAGCTCTCCAGACATGTGGACGCCCATTTTTATTAATAATCGAGATGCTATTTTAGAGAGTTTAGATGTATATCTCGAGAAAATAAATGATTTTAAAGCACTACTCACAGCATCAAATGCCTCAGGGATTAGAGCATATCTAGAGAAAGGCAGAGAGATTAAAAAAATTCTCAAATGAGGACTATTCCCAGCCGGTCAAAAAATGCTAAATAAATCAAACGCGAAGGGTCGAAATACCTCCATCAATCGCCATGACTTGACCTGACATCCACTGTGATTTCTCAGAGAGCAAAAACTCAACGACCTCAGCCATGTTTTCACTGGTCCCAATTTTTTTTAAGGGATGTCTTTCTGCATTGGCTTGTTTTTTCTCATCACTACCCAATAATTTTGAGGCCAATGGTGTATCGGTGAGCGAAGGGGCGATGGCGTTGACCCGAATTTTAGGGGCCAATTCAGCTGCTAAAGATCGGGTCAGACCTTCAATAGCTCCCTTTGAGGCAGCTACTTGTGTATGAAAGTTAAAGCCTGACTGAACGGCGACCGTTGAGAAAAATACAATGGAAGCACTTATTGATTTTTTAAGATGGGGTAGGATCGTCTGAATGATCTTGATGGCACCCATCACTTGAAGTTCAAAATCAGCTCGAAAAGCGTCAAGTTTGATTCTATGGAAAGGCAATAAATTGATACTTCCGGGGCAATAAACCACACCATCAATGGCCTCGGGAAGTATTGAAAGATCTAGAGTATCCGACAAAACATCAAATTTGAAGGTTTTGATGTTTTGAGCGGTAGGGATATTCCCTTGGTTAAAGGTCGCTATGACTTTATAATTTGGGTCATTTGTAAATTTTTCAATTAGAGAAGCTCCAATGCCCGAAGATCCTCCAATGATGAGAATATTTTTCATATTTATATTTTATACTAATCAAACACAGCTCAAGCTGAATTAGTGCCATTCTTTTTTAGAAAAAATGAGATTATTTTGGATGCTTATATTTTTAATACCTTTTTCAAGACAAGAATTTTTACTTTTGTAGATAAAAAACTGATAGGATTTATGAGAGTTGCGCTTACTATTTTCATTTTTTGTACCCTAAACATGATTGTGCGGGCACAAGAATCCTATACCAGGCAAAAAATCACCCCTAATATATCTATGAAAATATCTGATTATTTTCAAATCATGCCCCCCCAACAATTACTTGATCGTTATGCTTCTTCAAGAATCCCGATAGCGATGTTTACGACCCTTGACGGAAGGGCGGACCTAGGGATCAACCAGACCGCCACCCAATGGGGCCCCAACGATATTGATATGTTATTGGATTTTTATAAAGCGTCTATTGCCAATCTTTATTCCCAAATTGATTTTATTCAAAGTAAGATCATAAGGGTAGATGATCGCCAATTTATTGTTTTTGAGTTTTTAGGCGAAGTAGTAGATCAAAGTTTATTGGGTGGAGTCAGTTCAATAAAAAAATACAATTACATTCAATATGCTCTTTACAAGGGCAAAGTCTTGTTGTTTAATTTCAATTGTGCCGCTAACGATCAACAAAAATGGCAGTCAGTTGCCAATGAAATGATGTCAAGCATAAGATTAAAATAATGTTGACCATACACAGTGATGCCCATTTTATGCAGCAGGCTTTACTTCAAGCTGATTTAGCGGATCAGCAGCTAGAAATACCCGTAGGCGCCGTCATCGTCTGTGAAAATAAAATTATTGCACGAGCATATAATCAAGTCGAACAATTACAAGACGTGACCGCGCATGCGGAGATGTTGGCCATTACGGCAGCCCAAAACTATTTAAGCTCGAAATATCTTGATCAATGTACCATGTACTTAACGTTGGAACCATGCACCATGTGTGCAGGGGCTCTTTTTTGGAGTCAAATGGGAGCCCTTGTGATAGGAGCTCGAGATTCGAAACGTGGGTTTAGCCTATTGAAGCCTGCCCCACTTCACCCCAAGACAAAGGTAAGTTTCGGAATGCTAGAGGCCGATTGTGAAGCTAAGATCAAAGACTTTTTTAAAAAAATGCGGGATAAACAGAAAGAACGATAAAATTGAACGTTAGCATCTCATATTTTGTTAATTTTACTCATCTTTTTCACCTTTTACTAAAACATTATAATTATGGCATTTGAACTACCTAATTTACCCTACACACACGACGCATTAAATCCACATATTGATACGGCCACTATGGAAATCCATCATGGTAAACACCATGCCGCATACATAGCAAAGTTAAATGCAGCGGTCAGCGGAAGTGAGATGGAAGGAAAATCTCTTGAAGAATTGATTAAAAATCACACCAACGTCGCAGCCGTCCGCAACAATGGAGGAGGACACTGGAATCATTCTTTATTCTGGACGGTGATGAGCCCAACCGGTGGAGGGACACCTCAAGGGGCCTTAGCGGCAGCCATTGATGATGCTTTTGGCTCATTTGAAAAATTCAAAGAGGCTTTTAGTAATGCTGGAGCGACTCAATTCGGTTCTGGATGGGCATGGCTTTGTGTCGGTAACGGAGGCAAGTTAGAAGTTTGCTCAACGGCCAATCAGGACAATCCATTGATGCCAGGTCTGGGATGTGAGGGGCTCCCTATTTTAGGTCTAGATGTCTGGGAGCATGCCTACTATCTCAATTACCAAAACAGAAGGCCAGATTACATCAATGCCTTTTTTAATGTGGTCAATTGGGAAGAAGTGAGCCGCCGATTTAACGAGGCCAAATAATCCATCAGAAATAAAAGAACTTATGCATTGCTAAGTTCTTTTATTTTGATATTTTAAAATTAAGCTTGCTAGAGGTCTTTTAACCGGATGTTCATCGTCACAGGATTGTGATCTGAGTACTGAAATTTCAGATTGAATCCTTTCACTTCGATGACTTCGATATTTGGAGATATCAAGTAATAGTCAATCAGGGCAACAGATGTCTTGCCATAATCCAAGACATCTACCAGACTTCGGCTCGTGGGAACCGTAGGGTCAAAAATCCATTGCCAGTTCTCAGGCATAAAATTTTCATCAATTTGGGAGGGTTGATAAGAGATATTAGGTAAGACGCCCGCAGCTATACTTACCTGATCATTACTAACCCCGGGTGGATTTTGGTTCCAATCACCTCCGACCACTACATAATTTCCTTTTTCATATTCTGCCAATAAAAATCCTTTGAGATAAGTCATTTCTAGAGGCTTCAGATACCCTCCGTCGTACGCTGAATTATGAGTGTTGATCACCACCAGTTCTTTGCCTGAGATCTGCGATGTAGGATACCGTTGAACGGACATACAACGATCAAGATGAAAAAGATAATCTGGCCAATTGTATTTTCCTGGATATTGATAACGATCACTGCTGATGGGATTAAACGTGGAAAAACTACTCAATCCACTGGCCACCTGACCTAACACATTCCATGGATTGAATAACGGTATAATCACCCGAGCTACTTGATAGTTGAATGCAAAATGTTGTGAGTACCCATTTAATCTCGCTGATATCAAGTCATGCTGATTTCGATAATAGCTTCGCTTGGAAGATCGATCCACTTCCTGTAGCAAAACAAAATCCGTTGGATTTGACTGAATAAAGTCAATGATACCCTTTAAGTTTTCATCCACGAAAGCCTCGGGCGAGCGCACCATTTTCCCATCAGAAAAGAAAAAACTTTGATTGCTATCATAAAAGAAATTAGATTTTGCACCTAAACCGGCAAACCCTATATTCCAATTTAAAAAACTAAGTATAGGTGAAGTAATGAGTTTATTTTGATTCTTGCTTTGAATGTTCAAAACCGTTTTTTCAGGAGGTTCAAAGTCGGTTAAGGTGGCATGAAAAAGGCTCACGAACACGTAGAAGAGGAACATAATAGGGAGCAATAAAACCAACTTTATTACGGACCAGATTTTTCTAACTTTCAAAATAGAATTCATTTAGTGAAACTCAATATATTTAATTTCCAAGCATTTAGGATCATTTTAGGTCAATTATTCTTTGAGTATTCAGATGAAAAATCAACAAAAACGATTACATGTCATCTTTTTAGGACGTAAGTTTGAACATACGATAATGATAAGATTCTGTTACTTGTATGAACGACCTAGCCTTTGACGACCATTTTTTTTAAAATTAATTTTTATAAAATGAAAACAATGAAAATAATATTCTATTCGATTCCTTCTTTGTTGCTACTGATGGTTGGGTGCAACACGGAAGAATCAAAAACAGCGGAGCCAAATAATGATCTGGTCAATTTGACTACTTACGAGGTTATTCAAACAGAAATATGGGATCAATCTTGCATTAGCTGCCATACGACGGGGGCCTCATATGCCAATCAATCTGGACTTATTCTAACTGCAGATGTTTCTTACGAGCAGTTAATGAACAGAGTGCCTAGCAATGTAGCCGGAGCCGAAGATGGTTTGTTGCTGGTGGGTGACGAAGGCTATGCTAGTTTGCCGAAAAGCTTTTTATGGGAAAAAATAAATGCTAATGACATGGACCATTTTTATCAAGATCATCCAGAATATGGGGCGATTATGCCATTGGGAGACGACTTTTTGACCAATGGTGAATTGGAGTTTATCCGCCAATGGATTGAGGCAGGAGCACCTGAGGAAGGTCAAGTAGCGAGTGTGGAATTATTGACTAATGAAGCAAGATATACTCCGACCCCTTTTGAAGCACTTGCTGTTCCTGAAAGTGGTTATCAATTTCATATCGAACCTTTCACTGTTGGATCAGGAATGGATCGAGAAATATTTATTTATGAAAAATTAGATAATACCGAACCTGTCTACGTTAACCGGGTAGAAATCGCTATGCAATCGGGGAGTCATCATTTTTTAATCTATCAGTTTAATAATAGACTCTCTAGCTTTTTGTACCCTCCGGAGGGAGTGACCAGAGATGTTTACGATGCGTCGGATAATTATGTAGAATCAGTCTTATTTCACCTGCAGTTTCATGACTTTATTACAGGCACGCAGTGGCCCAAGATGGATTATCATTATCCTGAAGGTGTCGCCTTCAAGATACCAGCCGATTTTGGATTTGATTTGAATAGCCATTATGTAAATAAGGGTACTGAAGATATTGAAGGCGAAGTGTATGCCAATCTGCATACAGTTCCAGAGAGCGAGGTGGTTCATGTGGCTAAGTTGTTAGATGTAAATAATGATGATATTTACATTCCTGCTAATACCTTGCAGTATAAAGTGGTTTATGATTTTATTGCTGAAGAGAAGATGAATGTTTTTCAGCTTTTTTCCCATGCACACAGCAACATGACAGAGTTTAGAGTGTATGCTGCGGGGGGTGAAAATGATGGGGAATTGGTTTATATTACTTATGATTGGGAGCATCCCCCAATCAAGGAGTTTGATCCACCCTTGGTACTCGAGTCCGGTCAAGGGTTTAGACTAGAGACTACTTATGATAACCCAAGTTCAAACAGTCTTCGGTTTGGTTTAAGAAGTACAGATGAGATGATGATCTTGTTTGGTGCTTATTATTAAAATTTTTTAGTTTTTCTTTAAAAAGAGGGCTTCACTTCTTTAAAGAATAGGCCACGGATATTTGAATCATAGAATTTTGAATGGCAGTTGAAGCTGAAGCGGGGTCATTGACATCTGAAACACCAATATTATACCTTCCATAGACATCGAGTCCAAAGGGCAGATCCCATCCAATACCTAGATTTATAGATATATTAGAATTTAATAACTCATCTTTTATGTTTATCTCAGCATCGCTAGAATGTGTAATCTGCTTCGCAGACATCAAATAGCCAAACTGGGGTCCAAGTTGGAAATTCAGACCAGCGGGTAGATAGAAGCGCAGCATAATGGGAAGGTCTAAATAGGCAGATTCTTGATTTTTATTAGTAGAGCCATCATTGAAATCTATATTCTGAAATGAGTATTGAAGTTCAGGGCTGATACCAATAAATGCAAATTTGAATTTGGCAAAAATCCCGGCATGATATCCCGAAGCACCAGACTGCTCCAAATTAGCGCCGATGACGGCGTCAGAGGTAGGAATATTTACCCCTCCTTTTATTCCGAATTCGGCTTTTTGAGCTAACAAGCTTCCTGAAGTTAATAAAAACCCTAGAATCAATATGTTTATTTTATTTTTCATTTTTTCAAAATTTATGTGACTGCATTAACATTGGTATAATTCATTTCGACAGAACCTAGTCAATGGGCAAACTAGTTTAGGTAAAGGTAAAGAAAAGAGATTTATTCAAGAGATTTGAAAATATGGATTACTTTTTCCATTTGATCATCATTAAAATCTAAATGCGTGACCAATCGAATAAGTCCCTTACCAAAGCCAATGGCTAACAAGCCTTTTTTTTCTAATTGATGAAGAAATATTTTTGGTGAGCGATCTGGCTTTAATGCTATGATGATGATATTTGTTTGGACGGGATAGAGTGCACTCACAAAAGAAAGATTTTCGATAGCTGAAGCTAAGGTTTGTGCCCTTCTATGATCATCCTTGATTTTATCTAGGTGATGATCCAATGCATACGTGCAAGCTGCGGCGAGATAACCCGCTTGTCGCATGCCCCCGCCCATGGCTTTTCGAACTCTTTTCGCCTGATTTATAGCATCCTTTGTACCGATCAACATGGATCCAACAGGAGCCCCCAAACCTTTGGAAAAGCAAATGGAAATGGTATTAAAAAGGGCACCATAATCTGCTGGAGTCTCCTGTGATTCAGCCAATGCATTGAACAGTCGGGCTCCATCCATATGTAATTTCAATTCATTTTTTTTACACACAGTTGCAATTTTAATGATCTCCTTAAAGTCATAAATAGCACCCCCCCCCTTATTCATCGTATTTTCTAATGCAACCAAACGGGTCTTGGGCCGATGTATGTCATCAGGATTGATAGCTGCGGCGATCATTTCCGCAGTTAGTCTTCCTTTATCACCCATTAATAATTTTGGAGACACCATAGAGTTCAGCATCATTCCCCCACCTTCATACAAATAGATATGTGCATTTTGATCACAAATAACTTCATCTTGAGGAGAGGTGTTAATCCTTATTGCAATTTGATTCGTCATGGTTCCAGAGGGACAAAATAAGGCTGCCGGCATGTTAAACAGCTCTGAGGCTTTATCCTGGAGCAAATTAACAGAAGGGTCATCCTCAAATACGTCGTCGCCAACAGGAGCGCTGAACATGGCCTCAAGCATATTGGGTGTTGGCTTGGTGATGGTGTCACTTCTTAAGTCAATCATGAACTCAATGCGTTTAGTTTTTGTAATTTTTTTCTGGTCATTCTTTTAGAGATTTTCTAAAAATACCATTGAAATTGCATTTTATCAATATTTCTGTGAGAAATGAAAACAAACAGGCAGGTTTATTTTTTTTGTGTGGCCTAATTAAGTTGTTAAAATAAAAAAAGCGACCCGTTTTGGGTCGCTTCCAACTAAACACTACACAAATTTTCTTATAATATTTACACTTTTTTTGCCTTTTTAGTTCAAATTTTAATTAAAAGATTCAAAACTTCATACTTTGAGTAATTCTAAGGGGTCCTTAACTTTTTTAATCATGTTTCTTTGGGCTGTTATCTTATCTTTGCGTGAGATCATATTTTTTCATTGACAATGGCAGGATTAATTGAGGGTTTAATTAAAAAGGAGTTAAAGGCTATCCAAAATATACCCACTGATAACAGCATAGGGCAAGCTATAGATTTGATTTTTCAAGCGGTGCATGTTCAAAAAGGGAAGGTGGTCGTGAGCGGTATGGGAAAAGCGGGTCAAATAGGATATAATATTGCGACAACGCTGAGTTCAACAGGAACACCTGCTGTTTTTATGCATCCGGCAGAAGCACAGCATGGCGATTTAGGAATGCTTCAAGAGCAAGATATTCTTTTATTGATTTCTAATTCTGGGTGTACCGAAGAAATTATTCAATTGGTGTCATTGGCAAGAGTGTTGTATCCATCGATGAGATTGATTACGCTCACTGGGCATCCTGAAAACGAATTGGGACATTTAGCCGATGTCTCTATAGCTACAGGCAATCCCCAAGAAATTTGTCCATTAGGCTTGACACCCACGACGAGTACTACGGTTATGACGGTTTTGGGTGATATCGTGGTAGTCACTTTGATGCAAAAAATCAATTTTACTAAAGAAGATTATGCCAAAAGGCACCATAGTGGTTATTTAGGAAAAAAAAGTAGAAACAATGAATAAATTATTTTTGATCGCAGGTCCTTGTATTATTGAAAATAGCGAGACTCCTTTTGTTATAGGAAAGGAAGTCAAGTCAATTTGTGATGAGTTGGGCATTGATTTTATTTTTAAAGCTTCTTATAAAAAAGCAAACAGGAGCCGGATAGATAGTTTTAAAGGGATTGGGTTTCAAGAAAGCTTGGAGATTTTACAAGGGGTTGGACGAGAACTAGGTGTGCGAACCATCACGGATGTGCATGAAAGTCATGAACCCGAATTGGTAGCCAATTTTGTAGATATATTACAAATCCCCGCTTTTTTATGTAGGCAGACAGAGTTGTTGCTTTCGGCAGGCCAAACGGGGAAAGGTGTAAGTATCAAAAAGGGACAATTCGTATCGCCCGAGGCTATGAAATATCCTTTGGAAAAGGTTCAGTCCACAGGTAATCAAAATATATGGCTTTGTGAACGGGGCTTTACTTTTGGTTATGAAAATCTAGTCGTCGATGTAACGGCAGTCCCCAAGCTCAAAAAGCATGGTGTACCGGTAGTCATGGATTGTACACATTCATTGCAACAGCCCAATCAAAAAGATGGCATCAGCGGTGGAGATCCTGAAATGATCGCTTCGGTGGCTTTATCTGCTATCGCTACGGGTGCAGATGGTTTATTTATAGAAACCCACCCAAATCCCGACCAGGCGTTGAGTGATGGAAAATCAATGCTTCCTCTTGATGAATTGAGGGGTCTTTTACAAAAAGTAGTCAAAGTAAGAAAGGCAATTACATCATAATGGGAGACATAAAATTTTTAATTCTAGACGTAGATGGGACCCTTACTGACGGAGGTATTTACCTATCGGATGAAGGGAAGCAATATAAAAAATTCAACGCAAAAGATGGTATGGGGATTAGAAAGGCTATTTCTCAGGGGATTGAAGTGGGCATCATCAGTCACAGTTATTCAAGTAAAATGATTGATGACCGAGCTGATATGTTAGGTTTGAAATATGTCTATGTAGGACAAAAGCCTAAATTAGAGGTTATGGATCAATGGCTTATCAAGTTGGGTTTGAGCCGAAATGAGGTTGCTTATATGGGAGATGATATCAATGATATAGAGGTGATGAAAGCAGTAGGCTGTGCTGCTTGTCCTGCTGATTCAAGTGAGGAAGTACTTAAAATTGCACAACGGGTTATGCAAAAAAATGGAGGAGCTGGAGCCGTAAGAGAATTTATAGATCATCACCTTTTAAAAAGCGGATTATCTATTAGTTAGAACGACAAGCAGATATCTTCTTTGAGATCATTTGAGTTTGGCCTCAATTAGACTATTTTTGCGTGAATTTAATATAAATCATGAGCGTCTTAGTAAACAAATCATCAAAAATAATTGTGCAAGGTTTTACAGGCACAGAAGGTTCCTTCCATGCTTCTCAAATGATTGAATATGGATCTCCTGTTTTGGGGGGTGTGACCCCAGGAAAAGGAGGCCAAGTACATCTCGGACTTCCCGTATTCAATACAGTACAAGAGGCCGTTGACGCCGTTGGAGCAGATACCACCATCATTTTTGTCCCTCCAGCTTTTGCTGCAGATGCAATCATGGAAGCAGCGGATGCAGATATTAAGATAATTATCACCATTACCGAGGGTATTCCTGTGAAAGACATGATGATGGCCAAACCCTATGCTAAATCAAAGGGGGCCATATTGATAGGGCCGAACTGTCCAGGAGTAATCACTCCAGATGAAGCTAAGGTAGGCATCATGCCTGGTTTTATTTTTAAGAAGGGGAATGTGGGGATTGTTTCAAAATCGGGAACACTGACCTATGAAGCAGCGGATCAAGTGGTCAAAGCAGGCTATGGGATTTCGACTGCGATCGGCATTGGCGGAGATCCCATTATAGGAACCTCTACCAAAGAGGCCGTTCAACTATTGATGGCTGATCCTGAAACAGAAGTAATTGTCATGATTGGTGAAATTGGGGGTCAGTATGAGGCTGATGCAGCTCAATGGATCAAGGCTCAAAATAATCCAAAACCAGTGGTAGGTTTCATCGCGGGCCAAACGGCCCCGAAAGGCAAAAGAATGGGACATGCTGGCGCGATTATCGGAGGGGCTGACGATACTGCTGAAGCAAAGATGAGAATCATGAGGGAATGTGGTATTTTCGTCGCAAATTCACCCGCAGACATTGGAGAAACCATGGCTCAAGCATTGTCATTATAAATGCTAAGTCACTTTTCACACTTTTTTAATTTAATAATGTTCGTTTAAATTACATAAAGTACCTTTACATATTGGAATATAATGACTTGTTGAATGGCATCAGTCGTTATTTTCAAAATTATAGATTAAGATATATGGCTAGATCACAAGAAACATTTAATAAAAAAGAAATAAGGAATAAAAAAGAAAAGAAAAGAAAGCTTAAAGTGGAAAAAAAGGCGGCCCGAAAGGAATCTGATAAGTCAGGAGATTTGGAAGATATGATAGCTTATGTGGATGAATTTGGGAATATTTCTGAAACACCACCTGACCCTGCTTTTCAAGATCAAGAAGTAGTTGCAGAAAGCATTTCTATTAGTGTGCCTAAAGATGAGGCGGCTGAACCGGAAGACTTGATAAGAAATGGAATTGTAACGTTTTTTAATGATTCCAAAGGATATGGGTTTATCAGAGATATGGCGAATCAGAACAGTATTTTTGTACATATTAATAACACAATAGACCCAATTAAGGATAATAATGCGGTCACTTTTGAAATAGAGATGGGTCCTAAGGGTCCAACGGCTACCAAAGTCAAGCTTAAAGTTTGATCTTAAAAGTTCAGATTTTCGGCCACCTATGAAAATAAGCCTCCAAAGTGATCGGGAAATCTTTTAAATAAATCTATACTCAGAAATACTATTTCTACCCTTTAAAGCGGTTAGTGGCTATGCTCAGGACAAACAATTGTGGAGAATTAAGAGAGGATCATGTAGGCCAAGAGGTGACCATTTGTGGGTGGGTACAAAGGATCAGAGACAAGGGAGGTAGGGCTTGGATTGATCTTAGAGATAGATATGGAATGACTCAATTGATGTTTGAAGAAGGATCTACACCGGAAGCATTGATGGTCTTAGTACGTACTTTAGGTCGAGAATATGTCATTAGAGTAAAAGGAAGAGTAATCGAGAGGTTGTCGAAAAATCCTAAGCTGCCTACTGGTGATATTGAAATACAGGTACATCATTTAGAAATCTTAAACGAGGCAGCGTTGCCTCCCTTTTTAATCGAAGATGAAACGGATGGAGGGGATGAGTTGAGGATGAAATACAGGTATCTTGACCTTCGAAGAGCACCGGTTAGAAAGAATCTAGAACTCAGACATCAAGTCAGCCGTAAAACCAGGGCTTATCTTGACGACCAAGAATTTATTGAGGTAGAGACACCTTATTTAATTAAATCCACTCCAGAGGGTGCTAGAGATTTCATCGTTCCATCAAGAATGAATCCAGGGCAATTTTATGCCTTGCCACAATCACCGCAAACCTTCAAACAGTTGCTAATGGTTTCGGGTCTAGACAGATATTATCAGATTGTTAAGTGTTTTAGAGATGAGGACTTGAGGGCAGATCGACAGCCAGAATTCACACAGATTGACTGTGAAATGTCTTTTGTAGAACAGGAAGATATTTTAGAAATTTTTGAGGGACTCGTGACCTTTTTATTCAAAGAGATAAAGCAAATTGATTTAACCAAATTCCCAAGAATAACGTATACAGATGCATTAAGATATTATGGTTCAGATAAGCCAGATTTAAGGTTTGAGATGCGTTTTGTTGAACTCAATGAAGTTATTGGAGCTACAGATTTCCCCCTATTTAATGCCGCAGAATTGGTTGTGGGAATCAATGCGAAGGATGGTGCCACATATTCACGAAAACAACTCGACGAGTTGGTTGATTTCGTCCGGAAACCTCAAGTGGGCGCTACGGGGTTGATTTATGTAAAGTACAATTTGGATGGCTCTTTCAAATCCTCAGTAGATAAATTCTTTGATCAAGACGCCTTGAGTACTTGGGCAAAATCTTTTGAGGCAAAACCCGGAGATTTAATGCTTATTTTGGCGGGGAAAAAAGAACAGACTCGAAAAGCATTGAATGACCTACGTCTTGAAATGGGTGATCGATTGAAACTAAGGCCCAATGATAAAATCTGTCCCGTTTGGGTCATTGACTTCCCATTGCTTGAATGGGATGAAGAGACCCAACGCTATCACGCGATGCACCATCCTTTCACATCTCCAAAGAGTGAATATATGGACCAAGTAGATACGGCTCCAGAGTCCATCAAAGCATCAGCCTATGATATGGTCATCAATGGTGTAGAAATAGGTGGAGGTTCCATTAGAATTCACAAAAGAGCGCTACAGTCCAAAATGTTTGATGCCTTGGGATTCACAAAGGAAGAGGCAGCAGCACAATTTGGATTTCTTTTGGGTGCATTTGAGTACGGAGCACCTCCTCATGGAGGCATTGCTTTTGGTTTAGATAGATTATGTTCCTTATTTGGAGGTGCAGAGAGTATTAGGGATTTTATTGCATTTCCTAAAAATAGTTCCGGAAGAGATGTGATGATCGATTCTCCCTCATTACTTGATGAAGAACAATTAACGACCTTAGGTATACAAATAGAAAAGAATTAATTTAACAATTTATTTGTATTTTTAAGTTTTAACAATTGAATGGGTCATGACAAGTAAATTTATTTTATACAGTTCGCCATTATTATTATTATTTGCAGGTATAACGATCATGGAGCCTTGGCTCTACAGGAATCTTTTAACGAGTGATGCTATAGAAAATATTCAGCAAAAAGATTTTAAAATTATTGCGCACAAGGGTGCTTCAGGAATTGCACCTGAAAATACATTGGCGTCATTTCAAGCAGCTTTAGATATTGGGGTTGACATTATAGAACTAGACGTACGACAAACTAAAGATGAGGAAATCATTGTTTTCCATGATCAGTTTTTAGATCGGACGACCAATGGGATGGGCAATGTTCATGAATATACCCTTGAGCAATTGAAGCAATTAGATGCAGGTTCTTGGTTTTCCTCTAAGTTTTCAGATCAAAAAATACCGACGCTAAAAGAAGTACTTGATCTTGTTGATGGTCGTTGCCAAGTGCTTATCGAAATTAAGCATATGGACCACCCCCATTATCATGATTTTTCAGATAAGCTGGTTGATGTTATTAGATTAGAAGAGAATGGTTTTGATTGGGTATTGCTCCAATCTTACGAGGATAAATATTTAGAGGAAGCTCAAATTTATGATGATCGCATTCAAATCAATAAAATGTTAATTGGAGAAGATTCAACCCCTCTTCTGGCATTTTATATTGAAACTAAATTAAAGTTGGGTCACGGGGATTCAAAAGGTAATTTAAAAACTTTGAATCCAGAATTTAAGACGCTTTCTCCTAGAAGAATATTCAGAATGCATTCAAGGGGCTTTAAGGTATTTACCTATTCAGTGAATACTCGAGAAGACATGATTAAAATGTTGAATATGGGGGTTGATGGAATTATAACAGATTTTCCTTCAGAGTTGGTCAAAATACGTAAGGCGATCAACAGTTGATCGCCACCTCAAAGATCTGAGATTTGACTTCCTAATAATACAGCTAATTCTGCTTCAATAGCCATGTAGCCAATCCGTTCTTGTTGTTCAGTGCTAATGACTCTATTGAAGGCACTGATAGCATTCTCAACTTGTCCATTAATTAAATAATAGTTACCAATACCGTAACCAACATCGGCATCAATGCCATTGCGCTTGATTAAGATACTTGGGGTTACTAGACCCCTGTAAAGCATAATGAGGTCATGGTATTTTCGGCTTTTGGTTTCGAGTAGACGCATATTGGTAGGAATGGACATGATTTCAGCTTCTGCTAAGTCTAGATTCCCAATTTTGGCAAATGCGGTATAAAGCCAATTTGCGATAACGACCTTCAGATCATTATTATTGGTGTATTTCTCGCATTTTCTAAAACTAGATATGGCCTTATCATAGTTTCCTTTCATATAATAGCTCAAACCCAAATAATACCAAATATTGAATTTGACATTGTACACAGTTTTTTTCTTACTCTTCTTTAAATCTGAATGTTCGGATTCGATGACCGGGGAGTCATTTGCATAGGTGATGGCTTCCGAAAGGGATGTAATTGCCTCTTCAAATTGTCGCGTAGTTAGATACTGCTGCCCAATATATCTTCTTATTTTATATGATTCTGGAAATTTTATCAGGCTTTCATTGTAGATATTAATGGCTTCTTGAAACCTCCCAAGATCAGCTAATTTTATTCCGTAGTTAATAATATTAAATTCATTTTCAGGATTCTCATTAAAGGTTTTTTCCACTTTTAATAAGATTCGCTCAGCACTCGCTCTATCGGTTTCTGATAATAATTTATTTTCTAATTCTTTATCGACTTCGAAGGGAGTTACTGCTTTATTGTCTCGGCCACTTATCATCCGTTTACCACTGCTTGGGTCGGTTTTAATACAAGCGATAAGTAAGAACAGGCAGGCGATTGTTGAGGTGGTAGTTTTCATTTGTTTGTAAATTTAGCTACTAAAGTTACCAATTTGGACATATCAGGTTCAATAATTGTTCATTTTGTGTTGGTATTTCTTTAGTCATAGTGGATATATCCTTTCGCTGTAACTCTAGGTCAAAAATAATGCCATGTTCAATTGATTACCATCATCGATACTTTCTAAGGATCTGTTTGTGACTTATAACTGATCTTTAACTTGATGATAGAGGCCACACTTCTTTTAAGACTGAGCTGATTTTTAGTTAAGTAAAGGCTCAATCGAAGTATGATAGCATAAAATAAAATTAATGAAACTATATTTGTGTAGACAATTTTAAAGTCCATTTTCATTGAGTAAACAGTCAATATGTCCTTAACGGCCTCTAATATGTTAGCGCTTGGCGTTAAGGCTCCAAGATTTGATCTGTTCGATACTTTAAGTAAACAGACTAAATCCTATGAATCACTAAAAGGAGCCAAGGGGATATTGGTCATGTTCATATGTAATCATTGCCCTTACGTTTTGCATATGCAAGATGCTTTGGTAGCGGTTGGGAATAAGTACTTGGAGCTGGGTATTGGGGTAGTGGCCATTTCGAGTAATGATGCAGTTGCTTATCCAGACGATGATCCCGTTAAGATGGAACAGTTTGCTTTGCGTCTGGGATTTAAATTTCCTTATTTGTACGATGAGACGCAGGAAGTGGCTCAGTCTTATGAGGTCGCCTGTACCCCTGATTTTTATTTGTTTGACCATCGTGATGATTTGGTTTACAGAGGAAGATTCGATCCGTCAAGGCCTGGGAATGATATTGAGGTTACGGGTACAGACTTGATTGCGGCATTGGAGCTTCTTAATTCAGGCCAATCGCAGTCGTTGATTCAGTTACCGAGTATGGGTTGCAATATAAAATGGAGGTCTTAATTACAAATTCACTATTTTTTTTTAGTTTTGTGGTCTATTCTATTGATGAGCACAGCCAAAAATATCTTTAAAAAAATAACCACACAGAAGCTTCGAGAGATGAAAGCGATTGGTGAAAAAATCTCCATGCTCACTGCATATGATTATTCAATGGCTAAAATTCTAGATAGAGCGGGAATTGATATCTTATTAGTGGGAGATTCTGCTTCCAACGTCATGGCCGGGAATGAGACCACTTTACCTATTACGCTGGATCACATGATATGGCATGCACAAGCTGTAGTTAAGGCGGTAGACCGTGCCTTAGTGGTCGTAGATGTCCCTTTTGGAAGTTATCAAGGTAACTCATCAGAGGCTTTGAGATCATCTATCAGAATCATGAAGGAATCAGGAGCCCATGCCGTAAAAATGGAGGGAGGAATAGAAATAAAGGAAAGTGTTGAACGCGTGATTAATGCAGGTATACCGGTAATGGGTCATTTGGGATTGACGCCACAGTCAATTTACAAATTTGGTACTTATGCGGTAAGGGCCAAAGAGAGTGATGAGGCAAAAAAACTATTGAATGATGCCGTGCTACTCCAAGAGCTAGGATGTTTTTCCATTGTATTAGAAAAGATACCCGCCTTATTAGGCAAACAAGTAGCTGAGCACTTGCATATTCCTTTGATTGGGATAGGTGCAGGGTCACACGTAGATGGTCAAGTTTTGGTGGTTCATGATATGCTGGGAATTACTCAGGATTTTAAGCCCCGATTTTTGAGAAGCTATGCGGACTTAAATGGCATCATTACTGAAGCTGTTGGACACTATATTAGGGATGTTAAATCCGAAGATTTTCCCAATAATAAAAATGAGAGTTATTAATTAATTACATAAAATTTTAAAACGAATGCCAGAAAAAATTACCTTAAACGCAGGGAAATTAAATGTCCCGAACAACCCGATAATTCCATTTATTGAAGGGGATGGTACGGGTGTTGATATTTGGCCAGCTTCTAAAAAGGTCTTTGATGCAGCAGTTAAAAAGGCCTATAATGGAACGAAAGAAATAGAATGGTTAGAAGTATTAGCGGGGGAAAAAGCTTTTAATAACACAGGGGAATGGTTGCCTGTAGAAACCCTCAATATGTTTAGAGAATACTTAGTTGGTATCAAAGGGCCATTGACGACTCCTGTAGGCGGTGGTATTAGATCTTTAAATGTAGCGCTTAGGCAAGAGTTAGATCTTTATGCTTGCTTGCGTCCAGTAAGATGGTTTGAAGGAACTCCATCCCCGGTAAAAAATCCTGGAACAACAGATATGGTGATTTATCGGGAAAATACGGAAGATATTTATGCAGGAATAGAGTTTCAGTACGGTACAGATGCTGCTGAAAAATTTGGAAAAATATTATCAGAAACTTTTCCTGATCGATATAAAAAAGTAAGATTTCCCCAAACTGCGAGTTTTGGAATCAAACCAGTTTCAAAAGAAGGAACTGAACGACTGGTTAGGGCCGCTTTTGAGTATGCCATTGCCCACAAACGAGATTCTGTGACTTTGGTACACAAAGGGAACATTATGAAGTATACAGAGGGGTCTTTTAGAGATTGGGGTTACGAATTGGCCAAGACAGATTACCATGCGGTTGATTTAGATGGAGGTCCTTGGCAAGTGTTCGAAAAAGACGGACATAAAGTAATTGTCAAAGATGTCATTGCGGATGCTTTTTTACAACAGATTTTAACAAGGCCCGCAGATTACGATGTCATTGCTACATTGAACTTAAATGGCGATTATATATCTGATGCACTGGCCGCTATTGTGGGAGGTATTGGCATTGCTCCCGGAGCAAACATCAATTATGATACGGGTCATGCGATTTTTGAAGCGACCCACGGAACCGCGCCAAAATATGCCGGACAAGATAAAGTTAACCCAGGTTCTGTCATTCTTTCCGGAGCGATGATGTTAGAGCATTTGGGTTGGACAGAGGCTGCTGATCTCATTTATAAAGGACTTGAGAATGCGATTGCAGGAAAGCGAGTCACTTATGATTTTGAAAGACTGATGGAAGGGGCAACTCTTTTAAAATGTTCAGAATTTGGAGATGAGATCATATCCAATATGTAGGAACTATTATTTTTTAAGAACAAAAGAAGGTCTATGAATCATGGCCCTTCTTTTGTTATAAGGAATTTGAAATTAATTGATTTAGACTTTTTATTTTCTCGAAAGTTGAAGTATCTCCTTCATTTTTGCCTTCATCATTTTTCATTTTTTCATTTTGGCAGTCAAAGGCTACCATGGCCAATAAATCTTGTTGATCATCAATACCAAATCTTTCTTTGTAGGTTTGCGATTTTTCATTTAATATGCGCCCTGCGCGTCTGATTCGTTCCTCATCCTCAGCCTTTATGCGCATGGGGTATTCCCTATTCCCGATTCTTAATTTTATAGAAAGTTCTGACATTTCATTTTTTTTAAGCTTCGCTTAAATGCAGGATGCATTTATCGATTTCCATAATATACTTATTAAGCAATTCTTTGAGCTCATCCGGATTCGCACTTTCTATGGCATTATCTGCAATTTGATTTAGTTTAAATTTATTTTGGAAACTATTTAATTCACGTTCTTTTTGACTGATCTTCTCTCTCAACTGGAGGTTCTCATTTTGATATATTTCCACCTCATTTTTCAACTTCGCCTGTTCAGAAATGATGAGTTTTATTCTTCTTTCGAGGTTATTGAGTTCGTTATTTAAAGATTCAGAGCTCATTTGCGGATGACAGCATTTAATTCATTTTCAAATCGATACATAAGTTTACTCATTATTTTATCAATTTTCTTATCGTTTAAGGTTTTTTCTTGATCTTGAAGATAAAAAGCGATGGCATAAGCTTTATTTTCACTTCCAATTTTATCACCTTCATAAATACTGAACACATTTATTTTGGATAATAACTTATTTTCAGTTGACTGCGCGATTTGCTTGATTTCATCATAGCTTACCGTCTTTTTTATGACCAAAGATAGGTCTCTACGAACCTCTGGATACTTCGATATTTTTTGAAATGAGACGTTATTTTGAGCATTTTTTACTAAATAATCCCAATCAACTTCAGCATAAAAAATCGTGCTTTTAATGTCAAAATATTGTGTGATTTTAGAAGCTAGTTTTCCAATATGACCAATGAGCTTGTCATGAAGATAAAGATCTATGCCATACTCAAAAACGGTAGAGGTGGTTGGGATCAATTTCGGTGACCGATTACCACTTTTTTGAATCAAATTTTCAATGTCTCCAGAAAGGTGATGAAAAGTGACAGGAGTAGTTTCATCCATCCATGATGCCTCTTGCTTGTTTCCAACGCGCAACAAGCATAGATTATTTTTTTCGATCGATTGACCATTCTTACGGCCGTAGGTTTTACTAAACTCATAGAATTTAAGACTTTCCTGTTTCCTGTTGAGATTAAAGCGTACAGATTCCAATGCCGTATACAAAGGAGTAGGTTTAAGTATGCCCAGATCCTCACTGGATCGATTTAATATTTCGACAACTTCATTTCTAGCTAGTTTTAAATCATCTTCGTATTTCTTATTGGTCAAGGAATTTGTTAAAACTTCTTGATAACCTTTGCCGGACAAGAAATGTGATATTTTCTCTTGCCATTTATAGGGTTCTATCTCATTGAATTCCGCAAGGTATTCGGTAGAGAAGTGGTCATCGAAAGCAATATTATTGATTCCGTATATACGCAAGACTTCCTCAACTAAATCCGCTTCTCGGGTTACCTCACTTCGATAAGGAGGGACATGGGCATTAAATGTAGTGGCATTAATATCGGTGGTCTTGATGTCCAAGCTATTCAAGATGTCTATAATGCGTTCTTTATCTATTGTTTCACCAATAAGTTTATCAAAGGTTTGAAAGGCGGTAGGGATGGTCTTGGTAGCTACCGGATGTGGGTAGAGATCTATAAAGTCAGAAGCGATGTACCCACCTGCGATTTCAAGAATTAACTGTGTCGCATACTTTAGAGCAAAAATGGTCATCTCTGGGTCTGTACTCCGCTCAAATCTAAAGGAGGCATCTGTATTTAATCCATGGCGCTGCGCGGTGCTTCTCACGTATTCAGGCGAAAAGCAGGCACTTTCTAAGAATATATCTGTGGTCTCATTAGTGACTCCAGATTTTTGACCACCAAACACTCCGGCAAGGCACATGCCCCTCTCGGTATTACAGATCATTAGGTCTTGATCACTGAGCTTTCTTTCCTTACCATCTAATGTGGTGAAAGGTGTATCGGTTGGCAAACGCTTGACGATAATTGAACTTCCTACTTCGTCGGCATCAAAAGCATGCATAGGCTGTCCGAGGCTGTGTAAGACATAGTTAGTTATGTCTACTATATTGTTGATGGGCTCTAAATCAATGGTCTTTAGCTTCCATTTGAGCCAATCTGGTGATGCGGAAACCTGAATACCTCGTAGCGTTACCCCAGAATACCTAAGAGCGCCCTCGTGATCTTCAACGGTTACTTTTATTGGATTTTTCGGATGACTGAGATCAAAATTTTTAAGAATAGGTAGGGTTAAGCTTCGATTGAAATAAGCTTTGAGATCTCTTGCCGTTCCTAAATGAGAAGTAGCATCCCCTCTATTGGGGGTAAGGCCAATCTCATAAACGATGTCTTCCTTACTTTCATAGATTTTATTTAGAGGGGTACCATTGGTATAATCGGTTGTCAAGACCATGATGCCCTCATGACTTGAACCTATGCCGATTTCATCTTCGGCGCAAATCATACCCTGAGATACTTCGCCACGTATCTTTGTTTTTTTTATTTGAAAGGGTTCCCCTTTCAATGGGTATATCAAACAGTTGACAGGAGCAACGGCTACTTTTTGTCCCGCGCTTATATTAGCGGCACCACAAACGATACTGATTAGATCATCTGACCCAACATCCACTTGTGTCAATTTTAATTTGTCAGCATTGGGATGCGGTATGCAGCTCATAACTTCTCCTATGATTAAGCCTTTAAGTCCCCCTTTTATTTTTTCAATTTTTGAGACGGACTCCACTTCTAGGCCCGTTTGAGTTAGTATCTCAGAAATGATTTCTGGAGTTTCAGGAAGTTTAATAAAATGAGTGAGCCAGTTGTGCGAAATTTTCATATTTATGGCGGCTTTTTGAGCTTGGGTACAAAAATATAAAGTGTTGGCATTAAAATGGGCTAACTATTCAATTTTATATGCTCGTTCACCCGCTTCTATGGCTATGGCAAGAATATTTTCGGTCGGAGGAAGTGGGCAGATGTATTCATCAATGTAGGCGCAATAGGGATTGTAGGCTAAATTAAAGTCAAGGCTAGTTTTATTTGATTTTCCTATGGTGACATCTAAATAGCGCCCACCCCCATAACTACCCTTGCTGCTGGTATCATCTGCAAAGCCGCAGAAGAGGGTTTTATCAGCGCCGAAACCTACAGGTTTAAGTACGAGTAACCTCAATAATTGCCCATCTAAGGAGAATTTCAACCAAGCAAATTTTTGATATCGCTCTGGCTCACCATTACTCGCATTTAAAACCACGATTTGGCGTTCTTGGATTCTTTCTACTGAGGCATTGACTTTATATTTTTTATCAATAGGATAGTAGCTGGGCTTTTGGTAAACGACATCAAACTGCTTGAAGGGGGAACTCTCATTGAAAGCTAAATATTTATGTCTATTGCTGATTTCTTTCTCAACTGATGAGAAATAATTTTCGTCAGTTTCATCACTCGAAAATGAATAAAAAAGGAGCAATAAGAGTATTGGGATCAAGAGCCAAATTATTTTTTTCATAGAAGCAGTGGTTAGAAAACTAAAGAATGATCTACAAAGCTATAATATCCAGCGTTGGTATATATGATATGATCAATGATAGAAATATCAAGTAAATCTCCGGCTTTTTTAATTTTTTTTGTCAGGTTAATGTCTGTCTGAGAAGCGTTTATATTTCCTGAGGGATGGTTATGAATCAAAACTAGGGTACTTGCCTGCCTATCGAGTGCATGCTTGAAAACGATTTTAGGATCCACGAGGGTTCCTGAAATTCCACCTTTGGATATTTGCTTTTTAGCAATGATTTCATTGTTTCTTTTCAATAAAATTATCCAAAACTCTTCATGTTGAATGTCCATCAGTTCGGCACGCATGAATTCATATACATCCTTGGAGCAGGTGATTATTTTATTTGATTTGAGATTGAATTCATCTTGTCTGCGGCCTAATTCAAGGGCACTGATGATATTTATGGTCTTGGCATGTCCTACTCCTTTAAATTTAATCAGATCGTTTACCGATAATTGTGCCAATTGATGGAGGTCATTATTTACCGAGGTCAAAATATTTTTGGCAAGGCCTACGGCAGATTGTGCTTGATATCCGGATCCTAACAAACCCCCTAATAATTCAGCATTCGTTAATATTGAGGAGCCTTTACTTAATAATTTTTCCCGAGGGCGGTCTTCTTCGGGCCAATTTTTAATCCAGATTGACATGAAACGTTACTTGACATGAGTCAAATGAATTTACAACAAAAAAGCCTCGATATCGAGGCTTTTTTGTTGTAAATAGTTTTTTTTAAAGAGTAGCAACTTGCTTGGTCAAGCTTGACTTTAAATTGGCTGCTTTTTTCTTATGTATAATGTTTCTCTTTGACAGCTTGTCTAGCATGCTGGTCACTTCTTTTAATAATTTTTCAGCCTCAACTTTGTCCGTTGATTCTCGAAGCTTTTTTAGATAAGTTCGTGTTGTTTTATGTTGATAGCGATTTCTCAGTCTTTTGACTTCGCTTGACTTTATTCTCTTTTTTGCCGACTTGTGATTTGCCATTTCTATTACCTTGTTCTGATGGAGGAATGCAAAGTTAGGCTTTTTATTGAAAAAACAAAAGCGAAATAGATTTATAAGTATTTGTCCTGAGGAGCTATATTTACTCTTATGCATTTTTTATTATATCCTTTACTTTTAATATTCATTCCAACACATCTTGAGCCCAACAGGAAGGCTGAACTGGGATTTCACGCGCATAAAAAAATAAATGAGATTGCTATTTTTTCGCTACCACCTGAAATGATTGGATTTTATAAACATCATATGAGGACAATTATTGAAAGATCGGTGAATCCAGATAAGCGGCGATATATAAATGAAAATGAAGGTCCCAGACATTTTATTGATTTAGATGCATATGGAATTGATCTATTAGCTCAACTACCTAAAAAATGGCAAGAAGCGATTGAGCAGTATGGGGACAGTACTTTAACAGAGTACGGGATCGTACCTTGGCATGTGGTGCGGGTAAAATATTATTTAACATAGACGTTTTTAAATCAGGATGCTGACCAAATTTTAAAAATATCGGCGGATTTAGGTCATTATGTTGGAGATGCTCATGTGCCCTTGTACACGACCAGCAATTATAACGGTCAAAAGACAAATCAGAGAGGGATCCATAGATTGTGGGAATCTCGTCTGCCAGAATTATTTGACCAGCAATATGACTTGTTTGTAGGAAAGGTAGAATATATCGAGAACGTCAATGAGGCCGCTTGGAATGCCGTAGCCAATGCACATTTGGCCCTAGATCCGGTATTGATTTTCGAAGCTCAAATTAGTCAAGAATTTTCTCCAACTAAGAAATACAGCTTTGAGGTAAGGGGGAACCAGACGGTTAAAACTTATTCATGTGAATTTTCAGAGGCCTACCATCAACGGTTACAAGGAATGGTAGAACGAAAAATGCGGACATCAATTAAATTAATTGCTGATTTATGGTTTACCTGCTGGGTAGATCGTGGTCAGCCTATATTGAATGAATTGATTCTGGAGGACAATAAAATTATAAAAAGCCGAATAGATTCTTTGTTGATAAGAGATGGGAGTCATGGAAGAAATTGATGGGATAGACTGAGTAGCACAAACGCCATTTGACACAGATGCATTTTTAGGCCCATGTTTCAATCATTGGGAGCCGTGTACCCGAAAGGTGCGTTTTAGTTTTGGGACAATTTACTTCGACGACTGCTATATAAAAAAAGGTCACCAAATTAAGAAGTGACCTTTTTTTCTAAATGGTATAAGAAGAATTATCCTATGGTGATTCTTTTGAATTCAGTTACGATCATCCCCTTAGAAATAGTATCTAAGTATTGAGCGATGGTCATAGAATTATCCTTCACAAACTTTTGTCCCATGAGTGTATTTTCACTAAAGAATTTATTCAGTTTTCCCATCGCAATTTTTTCAATGATGGCTTCTGGCTTTCCCTCTTGTCTTGCTTGATCTTTCCCTATCTCAATTTCCTTTTCTATAATTGAAGGATCGACGCCTTCTTTATTCACGGCTACTGGATTCATAGCTGCGATTTGCATGGCGACATCTCGACCCGCATCCTCAATAGCCACTCCATTGGTGTGACCCAGGCCTACCAATACTCCTAGCTTTTTGTTTGAATGGATGTAGGAGACCACTCTTTCGGACTTCAATATTTCGTAAGAGCTAATTTCTAGCTTCTCTCCAATTTTACCCGTATTTTCAATTATTTTTTCACCAAGGGTGAGTTTACCCGTCTTGTGAGCTTTCAAGGCATCGATGTCTGCCGGCCCGTAGTCAAATGCACAAGCTAAAATCTCTTCCCCTAAGGCGATAAATGCATCATTCTTGGCGACAAAATCAGTTTCACAGGTAAAGGCAACCAAAACTCCTTTGGAACCATCTTCGCTGGTCTTAGTGAAAATAATACCTTCGGAGGTTTCTCGATCTGCTCTTGAGGCAGAGACCTTTTGACCTTTTTTTCTTAAAAATTCAATTGCTTTGTCAAAATCACCATCGGCTTCTACCAATGCTTTTTTACAGTCCATCATACCCGAACCGGTCATTTGCCTGAGCTTATTCACTTCTTGAGCGCTAATTGCCATTATATTATTATTTATGATAATTATAAATTCTTTTAAACAAAAATTGAACATCATTTGTGTTGATGTTCAATTTTAATATTTGATTAAATCCTTGTTAAAGCTGTAAGAATTTGGGTGGTTAGTCCTTTCTTTTCTACAACCGCTTCGGCTTTCTGCCTTTTGGCTTCTTCAGCAATCTTCGAATCTTCTTTTTCTTTCTTTCTTTCGCCGAGACCCGCTTCCATCGCATCGCTAAGGTAATTGGTGATCAAGGAGATAGATTTGAAAGCATCATCATTGGCAGGAATAGGATAATCAACTTCATTTGGATTGGAGTTGGTATCCACCATGGCGAACACCGGGATATTTAGTTTCTGTGCTTCTGCAATGGCGATGTGCTCACGTTTGATATCTACTACAAAAAGGGCGGCGGGCAATCTATTGAGATCAGCGATACCACCAAGTACACGTTCTAATTTAGCTCGCTCCCTAGAAAGCATAAGCTTTTCACGTTTGGCGAGGTTATTATACGCATCTTCTTTGAGCAACTTATCTATTGAGGTCATTTTTTTCAATGACTTTCTGATCGTAGCAAAGTTGGTTAGCATACCGCCAAGCCACCTTTCAGTCACGTAGGGCATTTTTAATTTTTTAGCCTGCTCTTCTACGACTTCTTTCGCTTGCTTTTTAGTAGCTACGAACATTACCTTACGTCCAGACCGCACGACGCCTTGTAGTGCAGCAGCAGCCTCTTCAAGGTGCTTAAGTGACTTGTTAAGGTCAATGATGTGAATGCCGTTCTTCTCCATAAATATGAAGGGACTCATTTGAGGATCCCATTTACGAGTAAGGTGTCCAAAGTGGACGCCAGCATCCAACAATTCTTTTGTTGTAATTTTTGCCATTTTTTAATTATAAACTTATCGTTTACTAAACTGAAATGCTCTTCTTGCCTTTCTACGTCCGTATTTCTTACGTTCAACCATTCTTGAGTCTCTTGTAAGAAATCCTTCTGCTTTTAAGGCAGGTCTGCTTTCTTGATCTAACTCAACCAAAGCACGAGCGATACTGAGCCTAATGGCTTCAGCCTGACCTGAAAGTCCACCACCAAAAACATTGATGCTGATATTAAAATTATCGTTTTGCTCTGTAGTCACCAAAGGCTGCTTAACAATGATTTGAAGTACTTCTGATGGGAAATATTCCTTGAAGTCACGATTGTTGACTTTGATTTCTCCTTTCCCACTCGATAAGTAGGCACGAGCTACGGCAGTTTTTCGTCTACCAATTGTTTTGATTACTTCCATTCAAATTATATTTTGACTTCTTTTGGTTTTTGAGCTTCATGTGGGTGTTCAGTGCCCACATATGCGTAAAGATTTTTAAATAGTTGCCTTCCTAATCGATTTCTAGGAAGCATACCACGTACTGCGCTTTCTATCAAAAGAGTTGACGATTTTTGGTAGAGCTCTTTAGAAGTCTGCTTTCGTTGACCCCCTGGATATCCTGTATGACGTATGTACAATTTATCCGTCCATTTTTTACCGGTGAGTCGGATCTTGTCTGCGTTGATAACAATGACGTTATCCCCACAATCGACATGTGCAGAAAATGAAGGTTTGTGTTTGCCCCTCATAATTTTACTTACTTCGCTGGCCAATCTCCCTAATACTTTGTGACTTGCATCGATGATCACCCAGTTTTTGTTGACTGTTGATTTGTTTGATGCAATGGTCTTATAACTTAATGTTTCCAATTTATAAGTACTTTTTTTATACTGTTGCTCCTTTTTCTATCTTGAAAAGGGACACAAAAATAGATTTTATATTTTGGAAAAACAAGATACCTACTTTTATTAACGCTTGTTTTTTTCAAGTTGTCGAATTGCAGCTTGTAAATCTTTGGGATATGGTGCCTTTAGTTTCATTATTTTCCCATCTCTATCCTCAAATTGAATGCCTGCAGCATGCAAAGCTAGTCTACCCATTAATGGTTGTTCCTCTTCATTTTTAGAAGCTTTATAATTTTTTTTGATTTCGGAGAGGAAAAGATTTTTTCCACCGTAATGCTGATCCCCAATGATAGGGAAGCCATAATTTGCCAAATGAACCCTTATTTGATGCATACGGCCTGTAAAGGGCATACAAGCCAAAAGGGAATGTTTTTTATATCGTTCAATGGTTGATACCAAGGTCATGGAGGGTTTTCCTTTTTGAAAATCAACTTTTGAGCGATTGGCAGAGGAATAAATAGGTTTATTAAGTTCTAATTCGTTAATATCTTGGTCGCCTTCGACAAGGGCATGATAAATTTTAGTAACAGATCTTTGTTCAAGCAGCATAGAGAAATACTTGTAGGTAGCATCATTTTTTGCAATGACCAAAATGCCTGAGGTGGTTTTATCCAATCTATGACAGACTTTTGCGTCATTAAAATAGGACCGGGCCCATTTAAGTATATTCATTGGTGAACTTCTATCTTCTAAGGTAGAAATATGCTGGGGTTTATTAATAATGATGAAATCACCATTTTCAAAAATAATGATCTTCTTGAATGGGGAATGAGGGCTTAATTTTTTCTTCATTTCGTCGAGGTAGCTATTATGGTTTCTGATTTGGGTGCAGCGCTTGCTTTGAGTTGAAACCAAAATTTTGTCCCTTTTTTACTACTACTTTCAACATTAATTTTTGATTGATGACTTTCAATGATATGCTTGACGATGGACAAACCGAGCCCCGACCCGCCGGTTTCCTGGGAGCGACTTTTATCTACCCGATAAAAACGCTCAAAAATTCGGGAGAGATCTTTTTCTGGAATTCCTATACCATTATCCCCCAATTCAAAAATAACCTTTTTAGCTGAAGTAGTGATTTTGATGACTACTTCAGCCCCAGTACCCGCATAATTGATGGCGTTGGCCAGTAGATTAAGAATTACTTGATAGATTCTGCGATAATCCGCGCTGACATAGACAGGATGGTCTTTTGAATTGAGTAATTGTATTTTCACTTGTTTTTGATGGGCCTTTTTTTCAAGCTGATCCATTACTTCAGCACTGAGTTCAACCAAATCAAAGGGTTCAAAATGCATATTGATCTCCCCTTTTTCAATTTGAGTAATGGTCATTAAGTCTTGAACCAAGATATCAAGTCGATCCAGACTCTTCGCTGCTTTTTTAAGAAAATTTTCTCTTACAGCTTCATTGTCAATCGCTCCATCCAAGAGTGTATGGACGAATCCTTGGGCTGAAAATATTGGGGTTTTAAGTTCATGAGAAACATCGGCAATGAATTCTCTTCTGAAAGCTGCCATTTTCTTGAGTTCATCGATTTCATTTTGTTTTCGATTGGCATAGGACGAAATTTCTTGATTTATTTTTTTGAGCGGATTAAAATAGGATTTTTTTATTTGAGTAATTGAAGCCAATTTTTGATCTTGGACATTTTCTAGGGCTTTATAAATATTATTGATTTCTTTAAAAAACAATAACTCGGCCATGACTCGAATGATACTGAATCCTGAAATAAATGATAAAATAAAAGTTAAAAAAATAGCCCGATCAGGAACGTTGGGTGTTAAGTAAAGGGCAGTGGTGGTAGTAACGGCTATTATCAATGCGAGGATAAGCGCAAGACCCTTTGAGTTGAGTGTCATATTGTAAGTTAATCTCCAACAAACTTATAGCCAACACCTTTAATAGTTATGATGAAACCATCACCAATTTTTTCTCTAACCTTTCTAATATGGACATCAACTGTGCGGGCTAAAACGTACACATCTGATCCCCAAATATTTTTTAATAAATCATCTCTGCCAAAAACTTGATCAGGATTTTGTGCTAAAAAAAACAGCAATTCAAACTCTTTTTTTGGTAAGATTATTTTTTTGTTGTCGAGTTTGACGGTGTAAGAAGCGCGGTCAATCTCTAAATTGCCAATACTAATTTTAGAGTTCCCCGGGTCCTTTTTGACTTCCCTTCTAAACAAGGCATTAATTCTACTGATCAGCGCGCGGGGTTTGATGGGTTTTGTAATGTAATCATCGGCTCCCATTTCGAACGCTGCGATCTCTGAGTATTCTTCAGACCTTGCGGTAAGAAAGATGATAAACTTATTTGCCAATTCAGGAATGGAACGGATTTGGCGACAAGTTTCGACACCATCCATATTGGGCATCATGATGTCTAAGATAGTAAGATCAGGAATAAACTCCTTAGCTAAAGACACGGCTTGAATACCGTTGGATGCACTTTTGACTTTATAGCCCTCAGAAGACAGATTGTATTTTAGTAATTCGACAATATCAGGATCGTCATCTACGACCAATATTTTATATGTATTTAAGTTCATTCGAATAATTTAAATGAGTCTTTAAAAGTGCAATAATAGGTACAGGTCTAAATCAAAATCACAAGGGCAATGTTATTTGAAAATCAAATTAACATGAAATGCTTCACAATTTGTTAATATTCAAATGCTATTTAAAATGGTTTATAAATTTTTTTAAATCTTTCTCATAATAGTTAAATATAGAATCAAGCTTTGCTCCTCAGCGTAATAACGCGTGTAGGACATGAAATAAGTGTTATTGGGTAATGATTTATTGAAAATGCTATAATAATTAATATTGCTGAACTGAATGGTATCCAGATGATTTACAATGTTACGGATGGTTTTGTTTTTTTTAGCGGCTTTAAAATTGAGAGTCATCCGATCAGCAAAACTTTGATATAAAACGTCTAAACTTTGTTTACCTCTCAATAGGTGTTGCCGAATTTTTCAGAATCTTCAAGGTCAGATAAATAATCAGTCATTTGCTCTGCATTTGGGCCATAAAAGAAATTGAGGTAATCTATGCTTGCTTTTTTACCGAAAAAGGAAGCCAAATTTTCATTGAATTGTAATTGATTTTTTAAAAATAAAGTATTATGCGTCAATTCATGAAACAAGGTTTCTGCTATTTGGGCTTCTGTTTTGTTCAGCAAATTGGATAAGATAGGGTCCTTAAACCAACCCAGCGTTGACCAAGCATTAACACTTCTAATTCGGGTATCGAACCCCTCTTTTTCAAGGTACTCACGTTCTATTTGGGCTTGGCTGAGGTCGAAAAAGCCTTTGTATCCAAAACTTCCTAAAAAAGGGAAATACCAGGTTTTATTTTCAAATTTGTAAGGTTGGCATGCGGATAAATTCCATAAAGAGACTTTGTTTTTTTGGTCATAAAGGGACGTATAATTGTTTGTTGGCTTCAATCCAATTTTCTCGCTGTACGCCTTGATTTGTTGTATTTGCTGTATGCGTAGTTTTAGCGAATCAGGATAATCGGCATCGTCTAGATAGGTAGCAATGGGCCGCGCTTTAAAAAGAATTAAGATTTGTCCTTTGGCTTGGAGCGCACCATAAACAATGACTTCTTGGTAAGATAAAAACCCTGAGAAAAGGATGAATAATAGGGGTATGAGTAAGATTTTTTTTTGATTTTCATCAGGTTAACTATAGATACTTTTTAAGCGGGTTCAGCTGGCGTTCGATTAAGATAGGGTAACGTATTTACTGTAAATAACTGATAGGCCCTACCATAAGTTTTCAAAATAATAAAAAACTCAATTCAAATCCATTTTCTTAATTAATCTCATTGAAAGGGGATTTCTTTAACTTATGATGATTACCCAATATAGGCAAAACCAATAAAATAGGAAGCTGTTAAGATTTATTTTTGATCTTTTAAAGCATGAGCTATTATCGGAATACCCAGTGTTCTATCGGATTTTACTCAGTCAGCATTACCTTCATAATGTTTGAAAATAAGTAGCAGCTTAATAAAATAAGGTCAAGTATATTGAAATATTAATTTTTAAGGCAAAATAATTGAGAAGTAACTTCAATTCTGCACGTGGAAGGGACTACTTTTATGGTTCAGAATTTAAAGATTAAAAAGCTAATTTTAGGATTTGGGAAAACAAAAAAAAACTAAAATATTTAGCTAAACGTATTGAATTTCCTAATAATTCCTTATTTTAGCTAATATTTTTAGTAAAACAATAACTTTAGAAGACAATGCAAGAAAAAGAACAAAAAAGCAAGGCGCTTCAGCTGACTATCGATAAGCTAGAAAAAACCTATGGTAAAGGGACCATCATGAAATTAAGCGATGAAAAAGTGATGGATGTACCCGTTATTTCGACGGGTTCCATTGGACTAGACCTTGCCTTGGGAGTGGGGGGTATTCCAAAGGGACGGGTGATAGAAGTTTATGGTCCTGAGTCCTCGGGAAAAACTACTTTATCCATGCATTGTATTGCAGAGGCACAAAAGCAAGGGGGCTTGGCAGCCTTTATTGATGCTGAGCATGCCTTCGATAAGAGTTATGCTGAAAAATTAGGCATTGATACTGAAAATTTACTCATATCACAGCCAGACAATGGAGAGCAGGCATTAGAAATTACCGAACATCTTATCAGGTCTGGTGCCATTGATATTATTGTGATCGATTCCGTGGCGGCCTTGGTGCCAAGGGCTGAGCTTGAAGGAGAGATGGGAGATAGTAAAATGGGACTGCAAGCGAGATTGATGTCTCAGGCATTAAGAAAATTAACGGGAGCCATCAGTAAATCTGGTTGTGCATGTATTTTCATTAATCAGCTTCGGGAGAAAATAGGTATCATGTTTGGTAATCCAGAGACGACCACCGGAGGAAATGCACTTAAATTTTATGCATCGGTAAGGTTAGACATTCGTCGAATAGGTCAAATTAAAGAAAGTGCTGATAATATATTGGGGAACCGAACCAAGGTGAAGGTGGTTAAAAATAAAATTGCCCCACCTTTTAAAGTCGTAGAATTTGATATAATGTACGGTAAGGGGATCAGCAAATCTGGGGAAATTTTGGATTTGGGTGTTGAATTAGAAATTATTCAGAAATCGGGCTCATGGTTTTCCTATGATGGGAATAAGTTGGGACAAGGAAGAGATGCGGTTAAGCTACTTCTTGAAGATAATGTAGAGCTTATGGATGATCTGGAGCGTTTGATAAAGGAAAAGATTCATGGTTGACATCACATTTAATCTTTATCAAAACTTAATTTTGGGATCAATTGTAGCAAAATCTATTGCGTTCTAATGGCCATTACTGGATCCATTCTTGCGGCTAGGGCCGCCGGAACAATTCCAGATACGATACCGATGACTACGGAAACGCCTAATCCAAGGAACACATTATTGAGGCTAAGTCTAAGTTCTAAGGTCCCCAAATTGGCGAAACTCAACAGATAAACAAGAAATATACCGAGCGCTCCGCCGATCAACGAAAGAAATACGGATTCGAATAAAAATTGAAACAAGATGAAATAATTTTTGGCTCCGAGTGATTTTTGGATACCTATAATACTCGTACGTTCTCGAACAGAAACAAACATAATATTTGCGATTCCAAATCCTCCCACAAGAATGGAGAATGAGCCAATGACCCATCCCGCAATACCTATAATATCGAATGTTGCACCGATAAATTCAGCAATTGCATCGGGATGGTTTATAGCGAAATTTTCTTCTTCTCTAGGTTTTAATCCTCTTTTAGACCTCATCAGACCTTTTACTTCAGATTCAAGTTCAATAAGTCCTAAATCTGAGTCATATCCTTTTAGGGTAATGTCGGGCTCTAGACCCCCTTTGCCTTTACCGATATAATAAAGCTTGGTGAAGGAATGATAAGGAGTGATGATCTCATCATCTTTGGCCTCCATTTCAAGAAACCCTTCTCCCTCTTCTTTTAATTTACCAATTACATGATAAGAGATTCCTTTAATTTTTAAAGTTTTGCCGATGGGATTGAGCTCTGCAAATAAATCTTCAGCAATTCTATGACCTATGATAGCTACCGATCTGCCTCCGATGGATTCCTGTGCAGTAAAATACCGACCTTCTTCGATAGCTACTTCGTAAACGTCTTTGTAGGAATTAGAAACACCCATAAGGGTTACCTCATTGCTGCTGTTATTTTCGAATTTAACCACAATACCACCCTTATTGGCCATGATGCATAAACTTGCTGCATTTTGGACGTTTTCTGCTAAAAACTCGTATTCTTCCCATGTGGGATGTGGGCGTTTTAAATATTTCCACCAGGGATAAGATCCGTCCCCCCCTAATTGCCAAGGCCACTTTTGTACAAGTATCGTATTGGCACCTAAAAAATTAAAACTCTCCTTTAGACTGCGCTCTAAAGAATCAACGAGTGTGAAAACAGAAATAATGGCAAAAATGCCGATGGTTACCCCCAATAATGATAGTATGGTTCGAAGCATATTCATTTTTAATGCGTTCCATGCAAATCGAAAGCTTTCAAGGATAAGTTTTGTTATTATTTTCATATCAATGGGCAAGATAATTGGCTGGAAACGAAAAATTTAAATTTTATAAAAAACATTTGTTTAATTTTGCGCACGTATTGCATAAATTTTTGTCATCCTATAATTTTTTTTCATGAAGCTATCAGCATTCAAATTCGATATTCCATCAAGCATCATTGCCTCACATCCTATGGAAAATAGGGATGAATCACGTTTGATGGTGATTCACAAGGATATAGGAAAGTTTGAGCATAAGACTTTTAAAGACCTCGTCAGTTATTTTAGTGAAGACGACGTCATGGTACTTAATGATACCAAAGTGTTTCCTGCCAGATTATACGGGAATAAGGAAAAGACTGGTGCTAAAATAGAAGTTTTTTTACTCAGAGAGCTCAATAAGGAAATGCATCTTTGGGATGTATTGGTAGATCCCGCAAGAAAAATAAGGGTAGGAAATAAGTTGTATTTCGGTGATGGAGAGTTGGTGGCTGAAGTCATTGACAACACCACATCGAGAGGTAGAACGATTAGATTTCTATTTGATGGCGAACAGCATGACTTCTATAAATTGATTGATAATTTGGGAGAAACACCACTCCCTAAGATGCTGAATAGGATAGCAGAGGCTTCAGATAAAGAGCGTTTTCAAACCATTTACGCCGATAAAATAGGTGCTGTGGCGGCACCGACTGCTGGTTTGCATTTTACGAAGCAGTTGCTTAAAAAACTCGAGATTGTGGGTGTAGATATCGAAACCATCACATTACATGTAGGTCTAGGTACCTTCAGGCCTGTAGATGTAGAAGACCTGACCAAGCATAAAATGGACAGTGAAAATTACGAAGTATTAGATAATACAGCACAGCGAGTCAATGAGGCATTGGATGCTAAGAAAAGAGTTTGTGCGATTGGTACGACCGTCATGCGATCGATAGAGTCTTCTGTTTCGGCAGGTGGACGGTTGAAAGAAAGTACGGGCTGGACAGATAAATTCATCTTTCCACCTTATGATTTTAAAATATGTAACGCGTTAGTGACCAATTTCCATTTGCCTGAATCGACCTTGCTCATGATGGCTTCAGCTTTCGGAGGATATGATTTGATCATGGAAGCTTACCAATTGGCGATCAAGGAAAAATATCGATTTTTCACCTATGGCGATGCCATGTTGATTATATGATATGCCGGTAGGCCGTCGTTTTGCAGTTATAGTAGCAGGAGGACAGGGTAGGCGCATGAATAATGAGGTGCCCAAACAGTTTATTGAAATATCTGGGAAACCCATCCTAGTTTATACGTTAGAATCATTTTTAAGGGTAGAGGTAGATGTTTTGATTTTGGTCATGGCTAAAGATCACTTCGAACGTTGGGCAAGCATTAAAGAGCAATGGCTACCCAAACATTCCATTCAAATAGTCGACGGCGGGGAGACTCGTTTCCATTCAGTAAAGAACGGATTAAAATGGGTAGAAGGTCCAGGGATTGTGGCTATTCATGATGCAGCGCGACCTTGCGTAAGTGCTCAATTAATCAATGCCGGTTATGAGGCTGCAGCCATCCATAAATCAGCCGTTGCTTCGGTTGCACTAAAGGATTCTATCAGAGAAAAATCTGGTGGGACTACAGTATCTAGAGACAGATCAAATTATTATCTGATTCAAACACCTCAAACTTTTGATATAGATCTATTAAAAAAATCCTATGAAATGGCTAATGGTGCCCGTTTCACAGATGATGCTTCAGTAGTGGCTTCTAGGGGCCATGAGGTTCATTTGATCGAAGGGTTTCATCAAAATATTAAGATCACCACTGGCGAGGATCTTGATTTAGCTCGACTCTTTTTATCAAAAGATTTGGCTTAGTATTCATCTTCATTGAAGAAAAAGTCCTCTTTGGTTGGATAATCTGGCCAAATCTCATCTATATTTTCATAGGGATTTCCATCGTCTTCTAATTCCTGTAGATTTTCTACAACTTCTAAAGGGGTTCCAGAACGAATCGAAAAGTCGATCAACTCATCTTTGGTAGCTGGCCAGGGTGCATCTTCAAGATATGAAGCCAATTCTAATGTCCAATACATATTAGTAATATTTAATATTCGCGCAAAAGTATAACTAAAAAGAATTTATCAAACTTATATTACCTTTATTTAAATAATTTTGGCTAAAAAGAGTAGAATTTTTGTATTCTCAAAATTTTTACGCGTCAAAATTCAATAATAACTTCTTTTTTACCTTTATTTTACTTTTTTGAGACTTTATTTTTTTTGCTACTATTTCAGAGAAAGCGGAGTTTTTACTGTTGAAAATGATGGAATTATCTTCTAAAGTTTTCAATTCAGATTGATCCCTTTTAAGTAACTTATGAGTTATTTGAACCTTTATTGCCATCTGTTCCTTCATGGATTTTTCATGAAATTTTAAATGTTTTTTTTGGCAGAGCCCTTCAACAAAAAGGAGCTCTTCGGAGAGGTCAAGCCATTCGTTTCCTTCTGTGAGTAGAAGTTTCAACTTTAGATGGTTGAAGCCGTTTTTATTAAAAGGAGTCAATTGTTGCCTGTATTTGATCAGATCGCTTTTACTAATTTCTTTTTTAGTTTTTAACTTTTGGATCAATTGAAGAACTTGGTCAAGACTAAAGTCCACCTTTATTGGTTTATTTGCACGGTCAAATTCCTTCTTCAGTTGGTCATATTTGATTTTTTTTATTATCCCATTTTCTTTCCAGGCGATTTTTAAACTTTCTAATTTCGGTAATTTTTGATCTTCGCTTAAGCTTTCTAATTTCTTTGCTTCCTGAATGAGTGCTTCATATTTTCTTTCATAAAAAGCGATAAGGTTATTTTTGTCATCATAAAAAAACTTTTTTTGATCGAAAAATGAATTTAATATATTTTTAAATTCTTCATTTAAGCGGGCTTCTTTTGAGGCTTTAGCAGGACCTGTGTGGAACCATTTTTTTTGAATAGATAAAATTTGAGTAGTCGCTTCTCCCCAATGTAAGAGATCAGTGGCCGCCTTTATTTGTCGAATTAATTGACCCTTGATTTCGGCGTTTTTAGTTCTGTTGCCCTTGATGGTTTTGAGGATAAGCTCGATGAGATCAGATATTTTATGATCTAAGGCTTGGAAATCACCCAGACCCTTTAATTCGGGCAAGGTTGCTTTGAGATGTTTTGCTTTATTTAGAAAACTTCCCCTATTTTCAGTTTGGTCTATCCGCTCTATTAGCATATCAACCTGACTTTTGAATTTTTCGAAGTTTGATTCAAAATAGGCTATTGAAAAATCTACATTTTTAACAATGCCTATTATTCTAGCGGGATGTTCACCCCAAGCGTTGCGATATATGGTCTCATTTTCAATAAATCCGTTTGGGAATGATTTCACGAGTGACTCCAAGCTTTTTATTGCAAAAATCGGATATCTCTTAATTATTCACAAATAATAGTTTACCTATTTATTTTCAGCAGGTAACTGTATCAAAAATTTATTTAGAATTTCATGAGACTATTCGGTTGTGGTATTTTCGACTTGTCGAAGGGTCATGCGCCCGGAAATAATGGCGATAACTATGAGAATAAAGGCAATTAAATAATGGCCTAAAACGAGATGACCCACACTAAAAAGGATACTATTTAAGAAAATCACTCCAAATCCAAAGCCCAACCAACTTGTTTTCGCTACCTGAGGGACCACTATTTCTGGAGCTTGAAGGGCAATGGGTTGCCACCATCCCATTGGTTTTACTTTTTTGTAAAAGGCCAATAAGCGATTATTTTCGACGGGCTTAGTAAGAAATGTGACTAGAAGGCTCATGAGTGTACTGACAATGAGAATGAAAGCGGCACGAATCAAAGCATGATCAATGTCATAATAAAATTGAATTTGATGGAGTTGATTGATATTTATGAAATCAAAATAATATATTATTTTGGAGATAAAGTAGCCATTAGCTAATAATAGTGCCGTGACCATACTAGTGATTTCAGACCAAGCATTGATGCGCCACCAAAACCATCTGAGCATGGAAATAATAGCTACTCCTGACATGATTTCAATGATATAAATCCAAGCGTCGGCGATGCTATCCATCTGCCATGCAGCTATGCTAGAGCATAATAATAAAAAAACAATGCTTACTCTAGAGATGAATAAATAATGTTTTGGAGTCTTATCTTTTACTAAAAACCTTTTATA
Organism: Flammeovirgaceae bacterium UBA4465; assembly: GCA_905182375.1. GTDB lineage: Bacteria > Bacteroidota > Bacteroidia > Cytophagales > Cyclobacteriaceae > UBA4465. Next base: position 236,557 of record CAJJBF010000009.1, on the reverse strand, counting down.
AATATCATTGACGACATAAGAACCGCCCCAGCAAAGATGGGTATCGACGGTACTCATGAAAGCAGCCATAAAAGCAGCTACGAGTAGACCTTTGAGTCCAGTGGGCAGGACCTTCAAAATCATTAGTGGATATGCGAGTTCAGGATCAGCTAAGAGTGCGTCAGAAGCATCAGAAATGGGGAGTAGAATGATAGAACCTAATCCAATGACGATCCAGGGCCAGGTAAGAATGACGATAGCAGCTACTGCAAACCAAAGTGATGCCTTGACGGCATGTTTTTCATTTTTTGCAGAAAATAATCTTTGGACGATAAACCCATCTCCTTGGGCTTGTCCTAGCCAAAGGATTAATATTAAACAGGTAAACCCAATCATTTCTAGCAGGGTAATATGCCCTAGGTTGGGTAACATATCGGTAATTCCAGGAGGAGCCTCTGTACTTAGGCTTAATTTTAATGCCAGTTCCGAGGGACCGCCCACTGCTGTCATGATTAAAATAGCCATGAGTATGGTGCTGAGGACACCCACCGTAAAATGAAGTGCATCTAAAATAACAACTCCTTTAATCCCGGAGATCAACGTGTGTATTAATGCAAATACAGCAGTGATTACCAAGGCAATTTCCGCCCTCCCGCCGAGCATAACCTCAGAAAACTTTAGCATGGCTAGGATAACCCAGCCTAGGCTTATGCAATTTTTAAAAATACCATAAAAAGCAGCTGTGAATCCCCTTAAAAAAGAAGCAGAGTTACCGTTATATCTCAATTCAATTAATTCGGCATCCGTCAAAATTTCTGCCCTTCTCCAGTAATGAGCAAAAAAAAAGACCATCATTATGATACCTGTACCTAGATACCACCAAAGCCAGCTCGCATAAATACCCTTACTTCTTACCAAAGCGGTTATGGCTAGAGGTGCGTCTGTTGCAAACCAAGTCGCGGCAATTGAAGTCCCTAAAAGCCACCAGGGTAAACTTCTTCCGGCAACAAAAAAGTCTTCGATGTTTTCAGAGCGATGCTTGATGAAAAACACACTAATGATGATACTGATCGAAAGATAGCCTATGATGACTATCCAGTCTGTGATCTCAAGCCGAGGATTCAATAAAATCTGATTCAACATTATGTTTTCAGATTATTTCATCTCTGGTAAAACGTGTTTTTGTAAGGACAGCATTTCATTACACATGTCAACGGCATTTCGATATGAATTGACGGTGGGCTCTATAAGTATGGCTTGCATGAGTTTATCTTTTGATCCTTCTTGATAGGCCTCTACAAGTAATTTATGGATACTACCATGTAGTCGAATGATAGCAGCAACTGCTTCAGGTAGTGCTTTCATTTGATGCGCTTTAATTCCATTTCTGTTGGCATATGCAGGAACTTCTACCACAAGATCATCAGGTAAGTTGGGAATAGCACCTTTATTAGGGATATTAACGGCTTCTAGCCATCGATTTTCATCAGACAGCGTAGCTTCCATAATATGTGTTGCGATTTCTCCAGAACGCTTAAAACTACCATCTTCATTTTTAAACTTGATGGCTTCAGTAGATCCAACAGGCAAAAGCTTTTCATTGGAATTCTTTTTCCAAGGACGCTCATAATTGACCCTATCTACGGTATAAACACCTTCAGGAATTTCATTTTTTTCCCAGGGATGACCCTCCCAAGGGTCATAAAAAAATTGAAGTTGGGGAATTACGAATTCACCGGCCCAATTTAAGTATTCTCCATAATGATTGGAAGCTGGTGAGGGCCACAATCCAAATCTACGGTACAATATACGACCCAAAGCAAGTTCATGCCATTTGGCTAGCCAATCTCCTTCTTGTTCCCGAGCTTTTAGCTGCGGATACAAGTCTTCTCCGGTAGTAACATGTTTGATTTCTTGAAACCAAGTAAAATGATTCATACCACAGGCTTTCGTCTGTATTTCTGAGAGGGGTATTTCCAACATTTCTGATATTTGATCTCTTCCCATGAAGACGCCATGACATAAACCGATGGATTGAATGGAGGTTAATTGACTTACTGCTTGACAAATCTTATGCTCTGGGTTAGAAAAATTGAGTAGTAAGGCATTTGGACACAGGTCCTCCATTAATTTGGCTAACTCTACAATGGGCTTGATATTTCTAAGGGCATGAAAGAAGGATCCTACACCTCCATTTTCACCATAAACTTGCTTAAAACCATATTTTCTAGGAATATGAAAGTCCTGAGACCAGTATATATTTCTATCTTTCTCAAGAGCACAAATAACAAAATCAGCACCACTTATGGCTTCTTTTAGGTTCGTCGTACCAAAAATTTTGGCCTGTCTATTGAGTTTTTGATTGACATAATCTCCGTGCTTTATTACTTCAGTTAAATGAGAACGTTCAATATCCATTAAATGAATTTCTAAACCTTCTCTACACAAAAAATCGCTCATCAATATATCTTGGATGATTAAGGGTCCAAATTGAATGCTTCCGGCTCCGATATATGTGATTTTCATAATTTTTTTTTTAATATTTTAGATAAGAGTTTTGGCCTCTCTTTAATGACTATAGATCAATCGTGGTAGGACAAGATGTAGAATCACGAAATTTAATTGTTTTGGATTGGAAAACAATGAATTTTTTTATCTCATGTAAAATTATTGATTATTTTTTGATGAAATTACCTTTTTAAATTATTAAAAAAGCATGTCTGAAGATAAAATCATATTCTCAATGGCGGGGCTGAGTAAAGTCTATCCACCTCAGAAAAAAGTTTTAAAGAACATCTATTTATCCTTTTTTTATGGAGCAAAAATTGGGGTCTTGGGACTCAACGGATCTGGTAAATCTTCTTTGCTAAAGATCATAGCAGGGTTGGATGATCAATTTCAAGGAGAGGTAGTTTTTTCCCCGGGCTATTCGGTAGGAATGCTAGAGCAGGAGCCTAAAATGGATCCTGAATTGAGGGTAATTGATGTAATCAAGGAGGGGGTAAAGGAGGTTACCAGTTTACTAGAGGAATATGATCAGATTAACTTGAAGTTTGGTGAATCCGAGATTTTAGATAATCCGGACAAAATGGAGCAACTCATTGAGCAACAAGGCAAGGTCCAAGAGCAACTTGACCAAACGGGTGCATGGGACTTAGATAATAAGCTAAATCGGGCCATGGATGCCTTAAGAACACCTCCGGAGGATGCGTTGATTAAGAACTTATCTGGAGGGGAAAAGAGAAGAGTCGCTTTATGTCGGTTGTTGTTGCAAGAACCTGACGTCTTGTTGTTGGATGAACCTACCAATCACTTAGATGCTGAATCGGTGCTTTGGTTGGAGCATCACTTACAGCAATATGAAGGCACGGTCATAGCGGTTACTCACGACAGATATTTTTTGGATAATGTGGCCGGATGGATATTGGAACTTGATAGAGGAGAGGGCATTCCATGGAAGGGTAATTATTCCAGTTGGTTGGATCAAAAACAAAAAAGATTAGCTCAGGAGGATAAATCTGCCTCTAAAAGGCAGAAAACTTTAGAGCGCGAATTAGAATGGGTCAGGATGGCGCCCAAAGCAAGGCAGGCGAAATCAAAAGCTAGATTAGGGGCATATGAGAAACTGCTTGGGGAAGAAGCAAATCAAAAAGAAGCGACACTAGAACTTTTTATACCTCCAGGCCCGAGATTGGGGAGCAATGTGATTGAAGTGGAAGGAGTCTCTAAATCATATGGAGATAAACTGCTTTTTGATGATCTTCATTTTAGTTTACCTCAAGGGGGAATTGTGGGTGTCATAGGCCCCAACGGAGCAGGAAAATCAACCCTTTTTAAGTTAATTACGGGAAAAGAAACTCCAGATTCAGGGACTTTTAAAGTAGGGTCTACTGTGGTTCTGTCTTATGTTGATCAGGAGCACGATCAATTAAAGTCTGAAGAAACGGTATTTGATGCCATTTCAGGAGGGAATGAATTCATCAATCTGGGTGGGAAAGAAATGAATGCGCGTGCTTATACCAGCAGATTTAATTTCAGTGGGACCGATCAACAGAAAAAAGTGGGTGATTTATCTGGAGGAGAGCGTAACAGAGTTCATTTAGCCATGACCCTCAAGCAAGGAGCCAATTTGATTTTATTGGATGAGCCTACCAATGATTTAGACATCAATACATTGAGAGCACTAGAGGAAGGGCTTGAAAACTTTGGAGGATGTGCCGTTGTAATTTCTCACGATCGATGGTTTCTTGATCGAATAGCTACCCATATATTGGCTTTTGAAGGAGATTCTCAGGTATCTTGGTTTGAAGGAAATTTTTCTGATTATGAGGGAAACAGGAAGAAAAGATTAGGAGATCTGGCACCAAAACGAATTAAATTTAAAAAACTGATATAATAAAAAAGGGTAGGCTTTGCAAGCTTACATATGTTGCCTTTTATTATTCAGTAAGTTAGAGAGTAGAATCCTAGAACGATACAATTGAGCTTTGATGGTACCCAAAGGGGTATTAAGTAGTTGTGCTATTTCTGCATAACTCAATTCATCAAAATAACGGAGGGTGATAAGTCGTTGATATTTTGACTCCATTTGGTTGACAAATAATCTTACTAATTCAATTTTTTGATCATTAATTATCACTTCATCAGGCACTAAATTTTGATCCAATAGGTCGAGGTTGAGTATTGCGCCTTGATCATCTGAAAAAGAGCTGTGAATACTTGTGGTCTGTATTTTTTTTCTTCGCATAAAATCGATGGTATGGTTGGTAGCGATGCGAAAAAGCCAAGTAGTAAAAGCATGATTTTTTTTAAAAAGGGCTAGTTTATGAAATGCCTTTGCAAAGGTTTCAATGGTGAGGTCTTCCGCATCCTTCTGGTTAGGTACCTTTTTAAGAATCATATGATAAACTGATTTTTTGTATCGTTCCATTAATTCACTACAGGCATATTCACTTTTATATAGAAGGATATGGTCAATGAGACTAAAATCTTTTTGTGCATTTTTTGAAAATGTTTTTATTTGATTCATTAGGGTTTTTTAAAGGAGAGATTAATTTATAACTGAAGGCTTGTGTGATCTAAAGTGATTGATTTAGATATTATTTTTTGATAACATTACTCAGGTGGCCACTTTGAATTTCTGTGTTATCGGTGCCCTCATAGATGATGGTACTTACTCCAGCAGCGTCAATATCTAAAAAATCTTCAGCATAAATGTGAGCCGTAGAAGCACCTGTGACGTGGGCATAGGTAGTTTTAGTATTAAAACTTGAGGCATCTAAATTACAAGCACCGACTAATTTTGTTTTAAATTTTTGAGCGTCACCTGTCAATTGTAGTCTCGAGGCACCCGTTAGATAGGCTTCTAGAAATTTAACCTTAACATTTGCCGCTATGGAGGTAGCGCCTGTCAAGATCAATTCAAGGTTTTCTGATTGGAAGCCATTAATTTCACCTAAGATTGCACCATTTAAGGTGATGCTTTCCACGTCAGGAGTACGGATCAGTAGGTAATGAATTGTTTCACTCACTGGGTCCTCATTCCACCAATCTCTATCGGCTGTCGCTTTAACTATTAGTTTATTTACCATCATTTTAAATTGCAAGTCTTCGTCTTCAGGTCTTTTTTTTAAGGCGACATAATACTGGTCGGCTTGTTCAATGGTTACATATAGGTGAGATGAAATGGTGATATCTTTAAAATTCTCAAAATCATAAATAGCGGGTTCAAGATCGATGTCCTCCCAAGTAGGACTAGACTGAACCATAGGTGTCCTAGGAGTTGAATCTTCAATATTTAGAGATGTGGGGGTGTCGGGCGCTTGTAAGTTACATGTAATACAGTTCAGTCCATTTTGATCAAAAATCCATTTATTACCATTAAGATCGGAGGTATTGTAACCGTTCGGATATAAAGTGTTTCGCAGGATTTTACCTAAATCAGTACCCATTTTGAAGGGCAGTCCAAAGGGGATATATAGCGTGATTTCTGCTTTTTGAAAGCGGTATGGAGTCCTGTTTAAATTGATATCTCGGGCAAAAATGATTTCATTTCCCTCTTGAACAATAGCATACGAAACATCTGCCGCATTATTTTCAGCATTGTCTAGAGTATTTCCCCTTGACATTACACGTGTGATGGCTTTAAAATCACTTTTATCATGGCCTGCTAGGTATAAATTAACTCGATCATTTACTTGACCCCCTTGACCTAAGGTTAAGGTAGATAGGGAATCTGTGGGCTCAAAGTTCTGTGTTATTTGGACATAATTTTCTGATATAAAATCTTTTATAGTTGCCGGAGTCAAAAAAGATAATCCAGCAATCCCTAATATCCACAGTGTAAAAAGAGCAGCCCCGAGGTAGCGATTGAGTAGGGAACGCTTGGTGATAATGGTCAATCCCAATAATACAATGGCAAGCATTGGGATCATAAAGACCAGTAGTAAAGTGACAGCGGTTAAGGTATTGATCGAGGATGCAAAGAGTTCCAACGGGAAAAAACCTGAAATCATGACATTGGTCCAACTTAGATTAATTCCCAGTGCAATGAGGAAAATAAGGAGCAGCACAAAAGATAGGGTTAAACCTATGAGAATAAAGCCAATACCTAATGCAATTCTCAAGACCTCACCTAGAAAAGCCAATAATGGGCCTAATATTTGTGCTAAGGTTTCCAATACAACCGCCAAAAGCTTGAAGGGGATCATGATGATTTTTATGAAGGGGTTTTCGTCTCCTTCGACTACTTTGAGTCTATTTTTAAAATTAGTTTCTATGTTGCTCAAAGTGATAGGTTCACCTTCCATTTTCATTTTTTCCGTAATAGAGACGGCTTCTGGCGTAATGATCCACAGGACAAAATAGAAGATGATGCCGAATCCACCTAAAAATATACTGACCAACAACAATAATCGAATGGCTACTTTATCGATACCAAAATAGGCAGAGATTCCAGAGGCTACACCTGCTATTACTCGGTCTTCTTTATTTCTATACAATTTTCTTACTTGGGGCTCTTCTATGAGTGAAGCTCCCGGTAATGCGATCCATAAAAGGATGTAGGTGATTAAGGTAACGGTAGAAAGGCCAATAAATAAAGCATTGAAAAACAATCCTAAGATCAATAACCGAACCCATAGGGGATCTATTTTAAAATAATAGGCAAATCCACTGGCGACACCTCCAATGAGTTGATTTTTGGTATTTCGCCTGAGTTTCCTTTTTTCGCCATTTGTATAAGCTTGATCCTTGGACATCCCCTCTTCCTTGGCTGAAGGATCATCATTTGAAGGATTATTGTCTGTATCCAATGAAGCTTCGAAATCAGTCACGGTACCCATGGTTGTGATCAAAGATTCTACATCTGATAATAAAATCACTTCACTCTCTGTGGAACGTTTATCCAGAAATATTTCTGAAATACGACTTTCGATGTCCTCAATGATGTCCTTGTGATCGTCAAAAGTAGAAAAATAGGAATTAATCGATGTCAGATATTCTTCGAGAAGCTGATATCCTGATTCCTCTATATGAAAAAGGGTCCCTGCTATATTGATGCTGATATTTTTTTTCATTTTTTCACTTTTTTTGATTTTACAGATATGATTTGTTCGGTTGATAGGGATAATTCAACCCAGGTTGATTTTAGGGTCATTAAAAAAGCACTACCCTGCTTGGTAATCACATAATATTTGCGTGGAGGACCTGCTTTTGACTCCACCCATTTATAGCTCACCAACTCAGCCTTTCTAAGTCGGGTTAACAAGGGGTACAAGGTACCTTCAACGACCATTATTTTGGCGGACGTGAGCTCTTCGAGTAGGTCTGTGGCATAGACTTCTCCTCTTGAGATAATATGAAGTATGCAGAACTCGAGAATCCCTTTCCGCATTTGTACTTGTGTATTTTCTATATTCATTAAAACTTGTTTGAATCATGTGAAAGTTATGCAAGGTACTATGTATAAACTAGTACTATGCAGTAAATATCAGTAACAATCATTCATTGATCTCAAAAAGAGGCATTCTGTACCTAATTAATCGAGTATCAAACGGTTTTACCTAGAAAAAAGGGAATACAGTTAATGGGATTGAATGAGATATGATGGAGTTTAAAAATGACCAATTTTCCAGTGACTGGAGCTAAGCAATTTTTAATTATCAATGTTTTAGATAAGGGATATGTATTTATAATGGCTACCTGAGTGGATTACTGTGGAAGTATGAAATATTTTCCCTTCACATTTTTTCATCAAATTACGAGATATCCTAAGAAGAATGCCAATGATTATTGGGCTTTTCTCAGCGTAATCTCGTAGAGGTAGGGATGCCACTTCGCTGTGACGAAGAGCCTGTTTTGATAGCTGGCAATACCGTTGAGCACATAGTCTATGCCCCGATATTTTGATCGATCAATCAAGCCCATCAAATCAATGACTCCTTTGACGCGACCCGTTAACAAATCTATAATGATGATTTCATCAGATGCCGTAGTATATACATTGGCATAAAGGTCATTACCTATTACTTCTAATTCATTTAAAAAATTGAATTTATCGGTTTGATCGTAGATCTGAAGTCGATCTATTTGAGAAAAATCTTTTGGATTAAGTAAATAAATATTTTCTGATCCATCGCTCATTACTAGGGTATCTCCCCAGGTAGCTAAACCCCAGCCTTCTCCAGAATAATTAAATGTTCTTGTACGATTAAGGTCTTTATCATAAGCAAAGGCGATTTGAGATTCCCAAGTAATTTGAAAAATCGTTTCTTTCCAAGAAGTGGCTCCTTCACCAAAATATTTATTTTCAATATTAGCCATTTGTATGACCTCTCCTGAAACTAAATCATATTTTCCTATGGTTGAGGATCCTCTATGTCCCGTACTTTCATATAAATATTCATTTTCAAAAAAGAGTCCTTGGGTATATGATTTTTCATTGTGCGGGTATGTTTTGACTAACTCGTAAGTATATCGCAAAGGATTGAGATCGGAGGCAAATGTTATTTTTGGATATATTTTTTCTTTTTTATCCTTAAAATAAGCGGTAAGTGAAATTTGAGGGTTGCCAGTACGAAACCGCTCGGGCTGCCATTCAAAATGATTTCCTATAAAGGTTTTAGGCTTTCCGTCACCTTCCAATAGGATAGAGTCGATAAGGTGATCTTTTTTATGCTCTAGGGTAAATAAAACAATGGTATCCAAGGGGAAAGTACTTCCTAATTTGGGTGTAATTAGATTAATTTCTTTTTTTATTCTGGGTGAATTTCTCCTTTTAACCGTCTTTGTTTCCTTTGGCATACAACTTGTAATTAGCTGCCCAAAAAAAATAAGAATAATAAGATTTTTTAAAGAAAATTTTCTGATTTCTACCGTTGTCATATCAAGGATGCAAATATGATTTTGATTGATTTGCCCTTATGATTCTAAAATCAAAATCAATTTTTATTGTTAGGTACCAAACTTTTTATCAGTAGAGGTAATGTTAACCCTTGGTAAATGATGGTCCAAACCACAACCACATAAGTCATGGTGATAATGACGTCCTTGCCACTGAATTCAGGAAGTGTTAAAGATAAAGCAATAGGAATACCCCCTCTTAGCGTCCCCCATGACATGATTGAAATCGTATGTGGCTCAAAATTTTTCTTGACAGATAATATTTTGATGGGTATAAAGACACTCATCCATCTGCCAAGTAAGACGAGATTGACTGCAAAAAAACCTGCAGCAAAATAATCAAATCGTAAAGGAATGACCAGCATTTCAAGGCCGATAAGCACAAAAAGCATGGTAGCAAAAGAGTCTTGAATGAGATTCCAAAATTTAAAAACATAATCGCCTGCGATTCCGGTTACCTCTGTTGAGCGTCCTTCATTACCTATGACTAAGCCCATGATCACTGCGGCCTGCTTTGAGGAAACATGCATTAAGTCTGCCATAGTAGTTCCAAAAAGAACAATAGTGATCGTTATGAGTATTTCCACATGAAATTCATCGTTGTCGACATATTTTAATAAGCGATACCCAATGTATCCCATAACTAAACCGATAAATATGCCGCCTCCAACATCTGCTAGAAAGACATAAATAACTTCAAAATAACTAAGTTGGTGATCTGCTTGTCCTCCGGCTAAGTCGAGCAAGGTCAGAGCTAAAACAACGGCTATGCCATCATTTAAAACGGGACTCACCTTCAATTTTCATTTCAACGTTCTTTGAGATTTTAAAACGGCGAATGTATTCGGTGATAGCAATGGGGTCGGTTGGAGAGATCAACGCACCAAAGACCAAGCAATATAAAAAACTCAATTCTATGCCGATCCAGCCCAGCATAAAATAGACTGAGGTTCCAATGACTGCCGTAGAAATAAGAACACCGACAGTTGCCAAAACCAAAACTGCCTTTTTATGCTTGGCAAGCTTCTTAAAATCCATATTTAATGCACTCGAAAAAAGGAGAAAGCTTAATACGATCTGGTAAATAATATCAGCATATTTATATTCTTCGATATGAATGGCATCTATTTTTAATGACGGAATCAGATATCCCGCACTAAGTAAACATAAAGAAAGAAAGAGCGCCATGATCATTAAACCAATGGTTGAAGGCAATTTCAAGACGTATATATTTAAGAATATAAAAAGGCCAGCAAGAAAAATAAACAAGGCGATAATATCAAATACGTTCATTTTAGCAAGATTAGAATCAGAAAGAGTTTATTTTTTGGTCTTCAGTATTTATGGTCATGGTACTACAAATATTATGATTTTAATCATAAATGGGTCTATTTGACTTCGAAATATAGTCGAGATGACTTCGAAATGAACGTTTTAGTGATTTTTTTTTACTTTATTCAACCAAATAAACCAAAATAGCATAATATTTTAATCATTTCTGTATTCTTTTAACTGGTTTTATCCTCATTAAGGATACTTAAATTGGCGTTCATAAGAGGCGAGATTAATTGAAAGGGATCAGTCTCAATCAACAAAAGATAAAAAAATTATTTCCAGTAAAGATCATTTGTTCATTCTCGGAGGCCTATTTTTGTAGGCGATAAAAGTGCTTCTAACACGAAATCAACTGATGATAAAATTATTAAGGTGGAGTTATTTGTTTTTATGGATATTTCTATGGGGTTGTGCTTCAACATCAGGAAATGAGACAGATCTCTTGTACCAAGAGATCATGGATGTCCATGATGAGGTCATGCCCAAAATGGGTAAGATTCGTAATTTAGAAAAGCAATTCAGATCAGCCGCATTGACTTCTCCTAACGCTACAGAATTAATGAGTCAAGCGGAGGTGCTTGCAAGTGCCAATGAAGCTATGATGAATTGGATGCGAAATTTCAATAACGATTTTCAAGGACTTGATGAAGAAAAAAAGGAATATCTCTTGGGTCAGAAAAAGCAGGTATACCAAGTCAAAGAGTTAATGAATTCAAGTATTTTGCAGAGTGTGGAGTTAATGGGTAGCGCAATCGACTAGCGATGTCGCCACTTTACTGACCGAAATAAATCCGCTTTGATTACCCCAACTATTGCCGATATACGTAAGAATTTCAGCTATTTCTAAATTACTTAACTCAGCTTGTGCGGGCATCACAATATTCTGATTTGAAGCTTTCCGACTGGTTTTTGTGCCATATTTTATAAGACAAGCCGCTGGGCCCATGTCATCCATCAAAGCGGCAGACCCAATCAGTGCTGGATATAATTTCCTAAACCCTTCTCCTGAATTTTGATGGCAATGGGTACAGTTTGTATTGTATAAAATTTTGCCTTGTATGAGATACTGCGCATACTTCATTTTGGAGGCTTCATCAAGGTTTTCGGGAAGGTGGCTCTCCGCGGGTTTTTGATAGGAATTACAACTCAGTACTAAAAAAAGGAAGAAAAAGAGGAATAAACGATTATTGCTCATAGCTCGATAACAACCTGTTGATGTCTTTCATAAGTAAATCAACCTGACTGGCAATGGTGCCATCATAGACCCCTCGTACCTGACGCTCTTTGTCGATCAATAAAAAGGCACCACTATGGATAAACCCCCCAGGGAGCATTTTCATCTTCATTGGCGACGACCATATAGCTGGTCTCTCCGATATCGTAAATTTGATCCTTATCTCCCGTTACAAATTCCCATTTTGGGCTACTTACCCCCAGCAAGCGGGCATAATTAGCCAATGCGGCTACCGTGTCGTAGCTGGGGTCAATGGTATGAGAGAGTAAGCCAATATTTTCATTTTCTAAAAATTTTTCATACACTCGGTACAGTTGTTTACTCATTTCTGGGCAAATAGATGGACAATTGATAAAGAAAAAATCAGCGACATAGATTTTATCTTTAAAAGAGGCATTGGTAATGACGGCACTGTCTTGGTTTATAAAACTAAAGTCAGCAATACGATGGGGAATCGTATCCTTGATGAGTATGCCGTTCACCTCTTTGGTAACGATTTCAGTACGTCCTAAAATCGGTAATTCAAAATTGGTTTTGATTTCTTGGCAGGCCCCAAGTAACAGAAATAAACAGCCTATTTCGATATGTCTTCTCATCATTTTGTACGAATATACTTATAAAGTTTAATACCACTCATTAACAAGATAACCACAGCAAAAATTCCCAAAACGCCACTTATCCAGCTTAATTGATCTTTCTTAACAATGAGAAAGACCACTGAGATTAAAATAAGGGTGGATACTTCATTCCAAATACGTAATTGCATTGAGCTGTATTTGACCACTCCTACTTGCAAAAGTTTAAAAATATGGTGTAGACTAAAGTGATAGCCGTAAAGTACACCCACCAGAAGTAACTTTATTTGCATAAAGGGCAGATCGAGCCATTGGGGTTGCAGGTAAAGCAATGTACTTGCCATAATGGCGGTAATGAGGGCAGAAGGCCAAGTGATGATGTACCATAAACGTTTGGCCATAAGGGCCAATTGGGCTTGTAGAATAGACTTTTCAGGTTCAGGTTTAGATAAGGCTTCGGTCTGGTAAATAAATATCCGAGGGATGTAAAAAAGCCCAGCAAACCAGGTAATAACGAATATGATATGCAATGCCTTGATAGATAAATAATCCATTATGAATCAGTTAAAGTGAACAACCTCATGCCCTTTTTATCAGGAATATTGAATCTTAAAAGGCGATTAAATGATTAAATAGGCTTATTTTCGTCCCCATTATTTTCGTCTATATCATCTTCGTCCTCAAAAACGATTTCAATCCCTGCTTTTTTTAAATCATCCTTTACGTCAATATCGATAAGTGTAGGTAATTTAAATACAGAAAGATCTCTATCCTCAATTTCATCCAAGAGTTCATTCAGGACTTCATCATGACCATAGGCTTGTTTATTGAGTAAATTTTCATGAGGTTCTTTCATACCAATCAGATAAAAACCACCATCTTGGGCAGGGCCAATGACCACATCATGTTTATCCAATGCAGCAAAACCTTGGGAAATGATCTTATCAGTGATGTCAGGTGTATCGCTACCAATAAGAATTATTTTATCAAAGCCTAATTCAAAGGCATCATAAAAGCAATTTTGCATTCGTTGCCCCAAATCTTTACCTTCTTGGATATGTTTTTGGTATTTGGCATCGTCAAATTGGTCATGTGATTCTATGTATTCAGAATAGTAGACACATTTATTAATCTTTAAGACATCCGTTACTTCTGCAGTAATACCTACCAGTTCTTTGTAGATCTCCATCGCCAAGTCCATACCCAAATCCACGGCCAATCTTGTTTTAACCGTTCCTGGGATTAAATTTTTAACAAAAATGGACAATACTTCTTTACTCATAAACCTTAATTCCTTTGTGTAACCATATAGACCATACTTTGCTGTAAGCATGAATGCTGTCCGTAGGCAAATTTAAATGATTTACGACAATCTGTGATTGATTTTTCCAATCAAAGATTCCTCCGTATAAGTTGTAGACCTTAGTATATCCCATGTCAAGGAGTTTCTCGCCTATGCGTTCACTGCGATAACCTACTGAACAATAGAGAATGATTTCTTTATTTCTTGGAATATGGCTCACATCTGACGGTTTGAAATCATCAAATTCAATAAGCTGAGCTCCCGGGAGATGACTGACTGAAAATTCGCTGCGGCTGCGGGTATCTAGTAATAGAGGTTCTTGATGCTGCATTTTCCACACTAATTCCTCGGTCTTGAGGAGAGGAACTGTATTTTTGTAAAGAAAGGAAATGGGATCATCAAATGTTTTGGGTTGACATCCAAGAACTAGATACAAACAAAATAAAACGTTATACAAGGGTCGCATATTTCTTTTTTAATTCTATTCCTATAGCACCAAATAAGATGATATATTCACTTAATATCCACCAGGTAGGTACATCATATCCTGCAGCATCATAACCAAAATAGCTCCAAGATACGGTGAAGCTCCAAATAACAGGATACCAGTATCCGCTAAGTAATCCTAGGGGTATCAAAGTTAAGATATACCATGGATGAATGGTTGTACTCATCAGAAAATAAAGGGTAAGTGAATAGAGTAAGACGGTTTCTAGAGATTTTTTATAATGATATAGGAGAATAGCTCCTAAAGAGATTAAAAATAGAGTAATAATCCCCATGATGGGTCCCAGGGTTCCAATGATATTGTATCCTTTAAACCAAAAACCGAGGGCTCTGAAAATGAAGTAAATGCTGGCATTAAATTCAAAATGCTGGAAGTAGAGTTTTAAACTGGTGAAGGTTCCCTCCGTAAGTTGAGTGCTTAACATGGGCATCAGGGTTAGACTCAACACTATCAGTGCAATGCTGATTAATACCCAGCTCTGCTTCCATTTATAATACCACATTAAAGCAGGTAGAAAGAGGAGTGGGATGAGTTTGGTAGCGATGGCCAAACCCCAGGCGAATCCAGCCTTTGCAAATTTATTTTTTGAAATAAAATATAGGGTGAGTAAAAGGAAGAAAATCACCATGGATTCAAAATGCACATTACCCACGCCTTCCCAAATAAGCAAAGGATTTAAAAAAAACCAGCCTGATAGAGCTGTTTTTGGTCTTAATTTATGAAGTAACAAGGTTGAGGCGATGTCCGTTAATAATAGGAAAATTCTCAAGATGCCTACGGACCCTAGAGGGTGGGCTAGAAAAGTGGAGAGCCAAAAAAAGAACTGATTCAAGGGCGGATAAACGGTAGCGTACCTACTGGAATTTAACTGTGCCAATGCCGCAGGAGAAAATTTTGGGATATCCAGTTCACTGACTTGGGTAGGTAATAATGAATAGGGGTTGATGCCATGGTGAATCAAGGATCCATCCCAAATAAACCGATAGAAATCATCTGAAAAATTGGGTAGATCATAAAAAAGCAGGCACCGTACACCTATGCCTAAGACCCATATAGATTTGAATGAATATTCGAATTTACAAATCCAGAAATAAGCAAAAAATGACGCACTGAAGCAGGTAAATAAACCCATGGAATCGGATCTATTAAGTACTGTTGATAGCATTAAAATAGATCCAACAAACATGAAGTACGACAGAGGAGCGGGTCCAAAAAGCCTCTTAAGCGACATTTTGTAAACTGTTTTTGATCGCGTTAAAAAAAAGATAGCCAAAACCGAGGGTAAGCATGGCATGAAAAGGTAGAAAACCGTAATGTTGAAAGTTGATACCTAGGCCCAAACCCCAAGCGAAATAGAGCATGCACAAGCCCTCCATAAAATTGAGTAAACTGATCTTATGTTGAATATAACTATTGCCTTTCCAATCATTCGTATGCCTTTGGACACCAAATTTTGGAGTTCTGACAAAATCTGTTTTTATATTAAGAAACCCTTCCAATAAGGCCAACGAGTTGTGGAGTGATAGACTGAGTGAAAAGGTAAGGTATAATGGGAAATAGATACAAAAATAGATCAAAGGATGTTTTTGAGAAGCTCGAACTGCAAACCAGTAGAAAATACCTATGGCAATAACACCGACTAAAAAAACAGAACCAAAATCAAAAATTGTTTTCAGGTGAGGATACTCATTTTTTATAAAAACAAGGGGTACTGAAAGCAGAGCAGCCATAAAAATAAATAGAAAAACCGTACTATTTAAAAGATGTAAGGCGGCTCGTGTTTTATGATTAAGTGCCAAATCTGATTGGATTACTTTGCTTATATTTTTTCTGATCGTTTCCGCAGTTCCTTTATTCCACCTGAATTGTTGGCTTTTTACGGCTTGCAGTGTAATAGGGAGTTCAGCTGGGCTTTCTACAGATTCAAGGTATTCGAATTTCCATCCATTTAACTGCGCGCGATAGCTTAGGTCAAGATCTTCTGTGAGCGTATCATGGTGCCAGCCGCCCACATCTAGAATACTTTCTTTCCTCCAGATGCCTGCCGTTCCATTGAAATTAATAAAGCTCTTGGCTTTTCTTCGTCCTGTTTGTTCCACAGTAAAATGGGCATTTAGGCCAAAGGCCTGCATTTTGGTGAGCAAGTTGAAATTTTCATTTAAATGGCCCCAACGTGTTTGTACCATGGCTATTTTTTCATCTTTAAAATGGGGGATGACTTGTTTTAAAAAATCTATTTTAGGTATAAAATCAGCATCAAATACAGCAATGAATTCACCTTTAGCTATGGTCAACCCATGTTGTAAAGCACCTGCCTTGAAGCCTATTCTATTTTGTCTTCTCAGATGAACAATGTCAATGCCTTTATTTTTGATTTGGTCTATGCGGGCATCAATCATACCGACGGTTTCGTCATCAGAGTCGTCAAGGATTTGAATTTCGAGGTGAGTGTTGGGGTAATCTAAGGAGGTGACCGCATCTAGGAGTCGATCAATCACATATTTCTCATTGTACAGCGGTAGTTGAAGGGTTACAAAAGGGAGGTTTGTAGGTACATAGTTTAAAGCAGGATCATCGACTTTTCTAATATAATGCCAAGTCAGGTTCAATTGTGCTAAGCTAAAGAGGCATATGATGAACATCGAAAAACCATAAAGCATTATTATGATCCATTCCATTTAGAGATATTTAATAATGGTGGCGAGGATTTTATAACCCGCCAGAATCGTACCTTTAAGGGTACCTGAAACTTTAGATATTCCTATTCTTTTGCGATAATTCACAGCTATTTCCTCAATTTTTAATTTATTTTTGATGGCTTTTATTTGCATTTCGACGGTCCAGCCATAGGTTTTGTCTTCCATTTTAAGTTGCATCAATGCATCGTATTTGATGGCTCGAAAAGGTCCCAAGTCCGTATATTTAACATGGTAAAGATACCTTATCAAAGTGGTGGCGAGCCAGTTTCCAAATATTTGCTGTGGCATCATCGAGCCCGGCTCTTTAATGCCTAAGTTTCGGCTGCCAATAACCATATCAGCCCCTCCATTGATAATGGGATCAATTAATTTAACAAGTTCGGCTGGATAGTCGCTATAGTCTCCATCAAGAAATACAACAATATCAGGAGTGGGATCACTTTTAGCTAGATGATCTATCCCTTTCAAGCAGGCCCAACCATAGCCACGTTTGGATTCTTTTAATGAGGTGACTCCGAGTCTCTGAGCAGTTGCAAAAGTGTGATCTGAAGAGCCATTATCGACCATGATGATTTCATTAACCCATTCTTTTGGGATTTCTTTAATGACGCGGCCGACTGCATTTTGTTCATTAAAGGCTGGGATGATTACTCTTATGTCCAAGGATTTCAAATCAGTTACATGACTAGGGTCTAAATTCGAATAGTTTCTTCAACAGATATTTAATTCAGGAATGGGTCAGTAACCTGCTGCCTGACCATCCTTTCGCGATTCTGAAGCGCCCAAGTAGACCTTATTTTTATCATCCCACAGGATGGCTTGGTACCCTCCATATATGCCTAATGCAAAGCCTACGTTATGTCCTTGGTTCATCAGTGTTCGAATAGTTTCATAATCAAAGCCTGATTCCAGTCTGATTTTTCCTGAATTTACCGCATCAAAACCTGTAGGCGTAGAGGTTCCTGTGTGATCTATCCTTGGGGCATCCCCAGCTTCTTGCAAGGTCATTCCAAAATCTACCATATTCATTACAATTTGTACATGCCCCATGGGTTGAAAGTCACCTCCCATTACCCCAAAGCTCATCAGAGGGATGCCATCTCTAGTCATAAATGCAGGTATAATAGTATGAAAGGGTCTTTTGCCGGGGGCGTAGGTATTGGCTTGTCCTTCTTCAAGAGAAAAAAGTTCGCCTCGATCTTGAAGCATAAAACCCAAATCTGTAGGAACTAATCCTGAGCCCATACCTCTATAATTGCTTTGAATTAAAGAAATTATGGTACCATTTTTATCAGCAGCAGTCAGATATACTGTCTCTCCATTGCTTATCGACCCTGCTTTGTAAAGGCCGGCGTCAGGGCCAATTTTGCTTCGTCTTACGGCCGCATAATCTTTTGAAAGTAATTGTTCCACCGGGACA
Organism: Flammeovirgaceae bacterium UBA4465; assembly: GCA_905182375.1. Lineage (GTDB taxonomy): Bacteria > Bacteroidota > Bacteroidia > Cytophagales > Cyclobacteriaceae > UBA4465. Next base: position 218,102 of record CAJJBF010000009.1, on the reverse strand, counting down.
TCATAAAAATCCATATCTGCATAATATTTTGCACGGTCTTCAAAAGCCAGTTTTTTGGCTTCAGTAAATAGGTGAATGTGCTCTGCGCTTCCATACGGGATATCATCAAAGTCATAGCCCTCTAGTATATTCAACATTTGTAGGGCAGCGATGCCTTGCCCATTGGGAGGCAGTTCCCATACATCATAGCCCCGATAATTTACAGAGACGGGTGTAACCCATTCAGAGTGATGATCTGCCAAGTCTGACGTTGATAAAAAGCCCCCTTTGGCTTGAACATAATCAGCAATGGTTTTTGCTATTTTGCCCTTATAAAAACCCGCTCTCCCCTTTTTAGCGAGGATACTATAGGTCATGGCTAAATCTGGATTTTTGAATATTTGACCTTTGCTCGGTGTCTTACCATCGATCATATAAGTATCCTTAAAATTTTGAAAATTGAAAGATTCATATCTTGAGGCACCAACTGCCATGTAGTAGGCAATCAATTCGGTCACTGGAAATCCATTTTCGGCATATTGGATGGCGGGTGCTAAAATATCAGTCATAGGGAGAGCGCCAAATTTTTCATGAAGCTCAAACCATCCATCTACAGCCCCAGGAACGCTTACGGGCAATGGGCCAAAAGAAGGAATTTTGGTTAAATTTTGTGATTGGAAATATTCCAAGGTTAACGATTTTGGGGAACGACCACTGGCATTCAAGCCATAGATAGTTTTTGTTTTTCCATCCCAAATAATAGCAAAAAGATCTCCCCCAATTCCCGATCCAGTAGGTTCCATGAGTCCTAAAGCGGCATTGGCCGCAATGGCGGCATCAATGGCCGTACCTCCTTTTTTGAGGATATCAAGTCCTATTTGTGTGGCGAGGGGATGACTCGTGGCCACCATTCCATTTTGAGCAATAACCTCAGATCGGGTGGCAAAACCTTTTCCGGTAATCCGATCTTGAGCACATAAAGTAATGGAGGTAACTAAAAAAAAAAGGGAACTTAAATATTTTTTCATCATTAAAGTTGTTTGAAGGATTTATTTTAATTTTTTATAAGCACCCATTTCAATATTTAATCATTGATAGGGAGAGAGCATAATTTTTTGAAGTATTTTCAAAACAATCTTAAGCGAAGCTGAATTTAGCAGTAATTTATTCATTTTATGTCAAATTTTTTTAAAATCTCACTTCAATGATTATATTACAAATAACAGATCTTTTGATCAATTTCTGTAATCTAAAGGTGGGTCACGATCGCCAATGAGCGCCTTGTAAGGATCATTTTTTCCAATACGCTCTTTTAATTCTTCATTTGCACGGATGATCAGGTCAGGATCAGTGAAAACGTCTTGGGCCGTCAAGGCGATGGTTTTAGCAGCGATCAACATTCCTTTGATGCCAATACTTGTTCCTCCTGCGGCGACAGCCTGCCAAGTATGTGCTGAAGTGCCAGGGACCCATGTGGCAGCACTCATGCCGGCGGTAGGTACTTTCCAGCTTACATCACCCACATCAGTAGACCCACTACCCTTCCTTTTTTCTACGGAGTAAGGGGTTATTTCTTCTCCTGATTCAATTTTGTAATCACCATTATAGGTATTAAGTATTTGTTGAGCAAACTTAATTTCCGTTTGGTTGTATCGCATCCCCCCAACAGATACGAGGTTTGTGTACATAACTTCTGACAGAGTTTCATTGGGCAGTAGGTTATAAAGGCCATGAATAATTTCATAATCCATGGTGGTTTCGGTCCCTATGGCGGCACCTTGCGCTGCTTTAACTACCCTTTCAAAAATAGCTTTAACATTGGCGACTTCTGGGTTCCTTACATAATAAAAAACCTCGGCAAAGGCGGGTACGACATTGGGAGCTTCACCGCCACTGGTAATTACATAGTGAATTCTTGTTTCTTGAGGAACATGCTCTCGGAGCATGTTCACCATATGATTCATGGATTCAACTCCGTCAAGCGCAGAACGACCACGTTCGGGAGAAGTTGCAGCATGTGAAGATTCCCCATAAAATCTGAATTTAGCAGATTTATTAGCCAGGGAAGATCCGGGGTTTGCATTATTATTACTGCTTGGGTGCCAATGCAAAACGGCATCTACATCATCGAATAATCCGGCTCTTACCAAATAAACTTTCCCCGCACCCCCTTCTTCAGCCGGCGTACCATATACCCTAAGGGTTCCCTTTATTTTATTGGTTTTTAACCAGTTTTTTATTGCGATGCCAGCAGCAACCGATGCGGTGCCGAAAAGGTGATGTCCACAGGCATGACCCGCTCCCCCTGTAATCACTGGATCTCGAGTGGGAATTGCTTTTTGAGATACCCCAGGCAATGCATCGTATTCGGCGAGTATGGCAATGACGGGTTGTCCAGATCCATATTCAGCGATAAAAGCAGTTGGAATTTCAGCGACACCGGTTTGAATGGAAAATTCTGCGTCACTTAATGTTTTTTTGAGTAATGCGGAGCTTTTTTCTTCTTGGTAACCTACTTCCGCCCATTCCCATATTTTGAGCGCTATCTTTTCGTAAGTAGATTTTTGGGATTCAATTTCATCTGTGATTTTCATCTGTTGTCCATTTAAGGCAGCAACAATACATAGGCTGAAGAATGGCGTGAGTAGACGAAGCATGAAGTTTTTATGTGTTAATTGAAAGTATGAATTTAGTATAAAATCAGTAACCCTCGATAAATATTTTATGATCGGCTGTTATTTTGTTTGGGGTTAGTCAATTAGGCGCATTTGAAGGATTGGAATGAAAGGTGAGTAATTCGTGCGTTTTAGGCATTATATGTGCGACCTCTTTTTTTCAATAAAGAATTGGGCTAATTTTGCGCACTTAAAAAGAGAAGAATAAATGATCGCAGCCAATAATGTTTCGCTTCAGTACGGAAAACGAGTTCTATTTGATGAAGTCAATATCAAATTTACCAATGGGAATTGCTATGGTATCATCGGTGCCAATGGCGCAGGAAAATCAACTTTTTTAAAAATATTATCAGGAGAGATCATTCCAAATTCAGGAACGGTTACCATTGATACGGGTAAAAGGATGGCCGCATTAAAGCAGAATCATTTTGAGTTTGACCAAGAATCCGTTCTCAACGCTGTAATGAGGGGGCATGATAAGCTTTGGAACATCTTGCAAGAAAAAAATGCTATTTATGAAAAACCAGATTTTTCGGAAGCAGATGGTATCAAGGCCTCTGAATTGGAGGAGCAATTCGCAGAAATGGATGGATGGAATGCAGAATCCGATGCGGCGGCATTGTTAAGTGGTTTGGGGATTACTGAGGGTTTACATCTTCGTTTAATGTCCGAACTTAATGGGGCATTTAAGGTCCGCGTTTTGTTAGCTCAAGCGCTTTTTGGAAATCCCGATATCCTGATTTTGGATGAGCCAACCAACGACTTGGACTTACAAACCATTTCCTGGTTGGAAGATTTTATTCTAAATTTTAAAAATACAGTCATCGTAGTTTCTCACGATCGACATTTTCTAGATACGGTCTGCACCCACATAGCAGATATTGATTTTAGTAAGATTCAATTATTTACGGGCAACTATTCTTTTTGGTACCAATCCAGTCAGTTAGCGTCCTCTCAACGAAATTCGGCCAATAAGAAAGCAGAAGAGAAAAAGAAAGAACTCCAAGAATTTATACAAAGGTTCAGTGCCAATGCTTCAAAATCAAAGCAAGCTACGAGCAGAAGAAAGTTATTAGACAAAATCAGTATTGAAGACATCAAGCCATCCTCTCGAAAATATCCGGCGATTATTTTTAATCAAACCAGAGAAGTAGGGGATCAATTGCTTGAGGTTGAGGGATTGACCAAATTAGTCGAAGGTAAACTCTTATTTGATAACCTCAATTTTAGGATCAATAAAGGAGACAAAATTGCTTTTTTGGGAGATAGTACAGCCATAACCACATTATTGGAGATTTTGAATAACAATCAGCAGGCAGATTCAGGGAGTTTCAAATATGGTCAGACCATAACTACGGCCTATCTACCTAATGAGAATGAGCATTATTTTGATACCCAAATGAATCTAATAGACTGGTTGCGACAATATACCCTTAATGATGAGGAGAAAGATGAAGTGTATGTGCGGGGGTTTTTAGGGAAAATGCTTTTTTCAGGTCAGGAAAGTTTAAAGAAAGCCAATGTTCTTTCAGGAGGAGAAAAAGTACGATGTATGCTTTCAAGGATGATGCTTTCAGGTGCTAATTTTCTGATGTTAGATGAGCCTACCAATCACCTAGATCTAGAATCGATTACAGCTTTCAATAATTCATTGAGTGAATTTCCGGGCTGCGTATTGTTTACCACCCATGATCATGAATTTGCCCAAACCATCGCCAATAGAATCATTGAGATTGGACCCAGGGGCATTATAGATAAACTGATGACTTATGATGAATACATTGCGAGTACTTTAATTGATGAGCAGCGAAAGAAACTGTATTGATAGTAATTTTAACTTTTTCATGGACTATATCATCATAAGGGTAATCCATTAGCCATACACAATAAGACCTTATCTATAGGCGATGTTCAAGTTCTTGTTTTTTCAATTAATTAAAAGCGAGCTTTTACCCACTTCATAAAAGGACTAAGCCCCAATCCACAAAGTAACTTCCTCTTTTCTTCAAAATAATTGAGACAAACAATTTGTTTGTTTTGGTGTAAGAAAGATGATGTCTACTGAAATATATATATTTGATAGAGCGCAAGATACCAAACCTTTTGAAACCCCCATCGCAGGGGTGTCTCTAGTTCTTGTTCGGCCGGTAGGCTTACCAAGCTTTACTGAAGTATTTTAGAAATAAAGGAAGCAATTTTAAATGAGGCAGAAAATATTTTTTCAAATCTTAGGCCCTGGGGTATTTTTTTTAATGCTGTGGATCGGACCTCCTTCTGAGATGTCGGAACCAGCTTTTAAGGTCATGGCAGCTACCATTTGGATTGCCATCTGGTGGATGACAGAAGCAATTCCGATTCCTGTCACCTCTTTTTTACCAATGATTTTATATCCGATGACCAATGCAGTTCCACTGAAAGTCATTGCCCCATCTTATGCAAACCCCATCATTTATATTTTTGTTGGGGGATTTATTTTGGCTTTGGCGATGCAAAAATGGAATCTACATAAGCGCATTGCCCTGAGTATTATTTCGATTACGGGTACTAATATGAGACAAATCATCTTGGGCTTTATTTTGGCTTCTGCCTTTCTTTCCATGTGGATTTCAAATACCGCCACTACGGTAATGATGCTGCCCATAGCGTTATCAATTATTACCCAATTTAAGGAGTTTGCTGGTGCGAGTAGTCTGACCCAAAAAAACACAGAAGGGTTCGGTAAAGCATTGATTTTAGCCATTGCTTATGCTTCTTCAATTGGTGGAATTGCTACCTTGGTGGGTACACCGACTAATTTAATTTTTGCAGATGCCGTTGAAAAATTTTATGGGATTGTGATGCCTTTTGACCAATGGATTGGGATCGGATTACCTATCAGTTTGACCATTTTGGTGATCTGTTGGTTGGTTTTGTCTTATTTCGCCTTCTCCTTAAGTTCGGAGAAAGTTGAGGGGAGTGCCAATATCATCAAGGATGAATTGAAAAAATTAGGTAAGATGTCTTACGAAGAAAAATGCGTACTAACTATTTTTTTACTCGTAGCGGTGGCTTGGATTACTAGAAGATATTTAATTGCACCTTTTTATCCGAGTGTTAACGATACCATTATTGTCATGATTGGCGCGGTATCTTTATTCTTGATCCCATCAAAGAATAAAAAAGGGAGTCAAATAATGGATTGGCAGTCTGCCGTTAAATTGCCTTGGGGTGTGATTTTACTTTTTGGTGGGGCTTTTGCTGTTGCCCAAAGTTTTGAGAGCTCTAAATTGACTTTATGGATTGGCGCGCAGCTTGGTGGATTGAGTGATATTCCGTTTTGGTTGGTATTATTGATTGTCGTAGCCGTCGTTAATTTTTTAACAGAGATTACCCAAAATATCGCAACTTGTACGCTTATGATGCCTATTTTGGCAGCCCTATCGGGTGTCCTTGATGTACATCCTTATGGTCTGATGGTAGCGGCATGTATCGCCTCTTCTTGTGCATTTATGTTGCCAGTGGCTACAGCACCTAATGCCGTGGTATTTGGTTCAGGTTATTTGCAGATGAAGGATATGGTACGCGCCGGATTTGTGCTCAATGTGGTATCCATTCTTGTTATTACCTTTTTTGTTTATTTTTTACTACCCACGATTTGGGGCATTGATCTTCTCAGCTTTCCTCTTGATTTAAAGGTTAAGTGATGGCACATTCAAAGAGAATCATAATGTGGTGACCAATAAAACTCCTTCTACTACAGAGGCAGAAACTATATTAGAAGAATTGATTTCAAGTGCGATAAATAAGCTTATTCTGTTTAGATAGGATGGGATAGGATTGAGCTCTTTTGCTCATAAAGTGCTGCAGGGACCTAAGAATAGCTCTAGGAATGAAAACCTCTTCTACAGGGGCTCATTATTGAAAGCATTATAGTTAAAAGGGGCCAAGATTGATTGCGTCTTGACCCCTTTTAAGAGAATTTTAACAGTTATCGTTCAGAGGCTATTAAAGTCATTATGTGACTATTTTTTAAGGTCCTTAATTTATCCATACTTTTCCATTGAGTCAATTGGGCTTTGGTAAAGGAGGCTGTGTTATTTCTCATCTCCAAAATCTCTTCCATGGAATTATAGAAGTCGAAAGTAAGGTAATTTACATCTTGATCTGCACCAAACCTATTGAGTACCTTCCCGAATCCCCAAGCTGCTTGGCCATTTTCGGCATAATTAGGCCCATATTTTAATTCCATTGCTTCATAAGCTGCTCCGTCGTAGAGATCTACGGTCATGTAGTTTGCCACTAAATATTTTGGAGGTTTGGCACTTGCTTTGGTTCCATAGCTTGCTTTGATACCCAGAGTTAATTGTCCCGTTTTGACGATTCTATTTTGATATCCAGCTTGATGTAAGGTGGATTCATGAGCTGAAAATAAATTCGATTCATTATAAGTTAAAGTAGTTCCAGGCTTATTGAAGTGCACATAAACAAAAGTAGTATTAGGGTCGCCATAGCTATTGTTTTCTATCATCCACATATCCCAGCCTAATTTATTTCCTTTGTCAATTTGTTCTTTATGGGCTTTTGAAAATATGTTTTTTTCGGCTGCTATATGGGCGGCGACATCTGTATTTTTGACGGCGACATATTCCATATAAGCTATTTGAGCATGGCCCATAGAGGCAGCAAAAACACATGTAAGTAGTAAAGTTATCGTTCTTTTCATTTTTAATTTATTTAGATTTGGTTAGTAATACGAAATCTAAATTACAAAAATTAAATTGGTTATAAAAAGTAATACTCATCATAACGATGGTAAAAAACATAAATTTATTTTATGATTTCGTCATAAACCCCTAAAATACTTTTTATTTAGAAATTGAATTTGGATATTGATTTATGAAATATTTGAATCTTTCGATGCTTCTTTTTTGGTCGCTATTATTTGGCCACTCAACTTTTGGACAAAATGCTAAAAACCAGAGGATCGATAAAAACTACAGTATAGGTTGTTGGCCTGAACTTGGTGGTTACGTATTTAAGATATCAGAAGGAGGTGCCCATGGTTGGATAGCAGAAATACAGGACCAAGGAAAAACCAGTTGGCTTGGTGCCAAGGAAGCCATATCAGATGGTTCAAACCACTCAATTGAAGGAGCAAAATTTATGGATTGGAGATTGCCTACCAAAGAAGAACAGCATCAAATGTATTTGCAAAAAGACTTAATTGGAGGGTTTGCCAAAGATTATTATTGGAGTACTTCAGAAAATGATAAGAAAGAAGCTTTTTGGCAGGATTTCAATAGTGGCTTTCAGGAGAAAGCACCTCCTAGGGCTTCAAGTTATTCGATTCGTTCGGTTAGGGAATTTTGATTCCCGCTCTTAAGGGTCATACTTATTATCACCAGTTCAATGTGTTGAAACATGGATGCTACTTTTAGTAAATAATTACTGCTTTCACCCGATTTGTTTTTGACAGGCCGAAACTTGACTAGCGTCTTATAGGTAAGGTGGTTGACTGAATTACCCCCTAACTGATCAAGTATCTGTTTGTCTGTAGCAATGAGTTATGGTTTTATCGACAAGGGCTTATGCGGTATGTTTTGTTCAATATCAATTCTGAAAAGAAACAGTAATTCCCACCTTCTGATCACAGCAAACCAAGTCAAATAATCATATTCTTGAACGTTGCTGAACAAGAGCATCAAGAATTATAAAGTTGATTTTCTAGTTGGAGATAAATAAAAACAGGAAATGCAATAATTAACGACCAAAGGAAACTTTAGGGATGAGCAGAAACCCAAACTGTACCGTCTTCAAAAATTTCTTTTTTCCAAATGGGGACGGTTTCTTTTAAGGTATCAATGGCATATTGACAAGCTTCAAAAGCAGCTTGCCTATGAGGGGTAGATACTGCAATGATTACTGGAATTTCTCCAATTTCTAACACACCCACCCGATGATGAATGGATACATGTAGGATACCCCATTTTTGGGATAGACTATCTGCAATTTTCCCCATCTCCTTGAGGGCCATGGGCACGTAAGATTCAAAGGCCAGTTGTAACACTTTTCGACCTTTTGTTTGATTCCTTACGGCGCCTACAAAAACCACAATACCGCCTGCCGAGGGATCTGCCACTGCATCATGACATGACTGCGTAGTCAAAGGCTCGTCTAAAATTTGAATATCTCTCATTTAACCTCCGCTTACAGGTGGAATAATAACTACTTCATCCCCCTCATGAATTTGGAACTGATCTTCTTGATAATCTTCATTGATCGCAAATTTGATACTTTGAAGCTTTTTGAATTCATGGTACTGGGTGATTAATATTCTTTTTAGATCTCCGATATTACAAGGGTTTTTTACCTCCAAATGGGATTCAGCAGGTCCTATTATTTCTTTGGCGATACCAAAAGCAATCAGCTTTATTTTCATAAGTCAGCATTTTCAAAATGATTTTTCACGGCTTCCCATCCCAATTTGATACAATCTACTCGACCATCAAAATGTTTTAATTGTTGGAGCATTTGAATTTTTTTATCAGCATTTTCAGTCGAATGCTCTTGATCCATTGCAAAGATAAATTGATCGCTCAAGGTGGTGATATTTTTTGGGCTCAAATGTTCCATGCTTTTACACATAATAGAGATCGAAGCCTTGGACAATGCACAACCGAAGCCATAAAAATAGACAGAGGTGATGTGGCCTTCGTTTATGTTAAAATAAAGGGTGTATTTATCTCCACACATGGAATTATATGCTTCAATTGTAAAGGAGGCTCTTTGAGGTTCTTGAAAATGATAAGGATTTTCATTTTCAGGAAGTATTTCATTTTTAAATAACTGTTGGAGTTCCTGTTTTTTCATGACCAAAATCTCATCAATTCCTTTAAAGAAACAACAAGTTTATTAATTTCTTCTTCATTATTATAAATTGAAAACGAAACTCTGGCAGTAGCCTGTAATCCCATAGCATTGAGAAGGGGTTGGGTACAGTGCATACCTGCCCGCAGGGCGATACCATCTTTATTCAAAAAAGAGGCGATGTCATGAGGATGTATATTTTTCAAATTGAAGGAAATAATACCGATCCTCTTTTTAGGATTGCCAATGATTTCAATACCCGGAACTTGGGGTAATTGATCTAGGGCATAAAGAGTTAATTTATTTAAATGACTATGCATATCAGATTTACCGATGCCCGAAATAAATTTCAAAGCCGCGGCTAAACCTATTACACCGGAGACATTCGGTGTACCCGCATCAAGGTTGTGTGGAAAATTACGAAAACTTGTTTTTTCAACTTTGACGTCTTTAATGATCCCACCACCATAATTATGAGGCATCATATCGGCAAGGTATTTTTCTGAAACTTGGAGGATACCAATACCAAACGGGCCAAACATTTTATGTCCTGAAAAGGTCAAAAAATCACAATTTAATGGGTCAACTCCGATTTCAAAATGACAGGCACTTTGCGCTGCATCTACCAAGACTGGGATGTCTTTTCTTTTGGCAAGTTCAATGATTTCATCGAGTGGATGGATCGTACCCAGAGTATTGGAGATGTGAGAAATCGCTAAAAGTTTAGTTTTTTTATCAAGGAATTTGCTTAATTGAACCAAGTCAAGGTCTCCATTCTTATCTATTGGAACGAGTCTTAATTCAACCTGATACCTTTGCGCGAGCATTTGCCATGGAATGAAATTGGCATGATGCTCCATAATGGTTGTAACTATATTATCACCAGCTTGTAATCTTGGGGCTAAAAAAGATTGTGCTACGATATTGATGGATGCCGTGGTGCCTTGGGTAAAAGCGACGGTATTAGCATTTCCAGACCCCAAAAATCGGGCTATTTCAGTTCGGGCATTTTCAAATTTTTGCGTGGCTTGATTTGATAAATCATAGATGCCTCTATGAATATTAGCATTTTCATACAGATCAAAATGAGATTGTGCGTTGACCACAGATTGCGCACGTTGTGTAGTGGCCGCATTATCCAAATACACTAAATTGGGATGCGCTTCGAAAATAGGGAAATGACTTCGGGCCTTTTTGATTGAATTTTTGTTTAACTTTAAAATTACTAGTTTTTCGGCAAAATCAAACAAGTAATTTAACTTAACGTTTCCTATTAAAATTAAATCAAGATATGCTAATTGATAATCATGGAAGGGAGATAAATTATCTCAGACTGGCCGTTACTGACCGCTGTAATTTGAGGTGCTTTTATTGTATGCCTGAAAATGGGATCAAATACATGAATAGGAAAGATTTATTGAGTTTTGAAGAGATGACCCGACTGATCCGTATCTTTGGCGATTTGGGCGTTTCTAAAATCAGAATTACGGGTGGGGAGCCATTTGTGAGAAAAGGGATCATGTCCTTTTTGAAAGGGGTCTCGGAGTTAGCAACCATCAAAGAGATTAATATTACAACAAACGGCACTTTTACGGTGGAACAAATTCCGGCATTGGAAAAAATGGGAATTAAAAGTGTAAACCTCAGTTTAGACAGTTTGGACAGTCAGCGATTTTTTGATATTACCCGAAGAGATTTATTTGATCAAGTGATGACGACCTATCGAAAGCTGGTGGACTCCAAAATAAGGGTCAAAACCAATATGGTGGTCATGGATGGCAGAAATATTGAAGACATTTATCCGATGCTAGAGTTGACCAAGCATGATGATGTATCGGTGCGCTTTATTGAAGAAATGCCCTTCAATGGAACCGAAGGTCAGGGCAATGCGACCATTTGGCCAGCAAAAAAAATAATGACTTACATTGAAGAAAAATACACCCATGAAAAAATGGTAGATCCCCCGGCGTCTACTTCTCTAAATTATAAAATACCGGGTTATATCGGTTCTTTTGGAATCATTCCCGCCTATACTCGAACTTTTTGTGGTTCTTGTAATCGAATTCGCCTCACACCACAAGGTACGCTAAGGACGTGTCTTTATGGAGAAGGGCAAGTGAATTTCAGAGATTTTATCAGAGGAGGCGTGACAGACGAGGTTTTGGGAGATCATTTAATTAAGGTGGTCGGCAAACGGGCCAAAGATGGTTTTGAAGCTGAAAAAAGTAGGTCTGCGACCTTGCCTGCATCTGAATCTATGGCCACTATAGGAGGTTAATATGATTACCGTTGAAGAGGCCTTGAAAATAGTGCACACCCATTTGGGAAATTGGGGTACCGAAGAGATATTTTTAGATGAGTCATTAGGGAGAATTCTGCAAGAAGAAATCGTAGCTGATCGAGATTTCCCACCCTTCAATCGAGTGACCATGGATGGCATTGGTTTGAGTTTTGATCAATTTGAAAAGGGTCAAAGAGTTTTTGAAATCAAGGGGGTGGCACCTGCAGGAGGTCTGCAAATGGAATTGCAGGATCCCTCGTCTTGTTTAGAAGTGATGACAGGCGCCACTGTTCCGATAGGAGTAGATGCCGTGGTTTGTTACGAAGATCTTGAGATCCACGAGGGCAAGGCAACAGTCATGCTATCGAATCTTAATCGCGATCAAAATATTCATTTTAAAGGCAGTGATCGTCATCAAGGAACGGTCATTCTCTCGCCGGGCAAATGTATTTCTGCAAGTGAAGTAGGCGTCTGTGCTACGGTGGGTAAAAATAAAATATCGGTAAGTCGTTTGCCTAAAACTTTGATAGTTTCTAGTGGAGACGAGCTGGTAAATATTGATCAAACACCGCTATCTCATCAAATACGAAGAAGCAATGTGTATAGAATTGCCACAGTTTTGAAAAGTTATCAAATTCAGCCAACGACCATGCACTTGTCTGATGATTATGACGAAATTGTCAAAAGATTAGAAAGTGAAATGACTCATTATGATCTGATCTTGCTCAGTGGGGGCGTATCTGCTGGGAAGTTTGATTATTTACCTGAGGCGCTGTCGGCCATAGGTGTGAAGAAAATGTTTCACAAAGTGAAACAGCGTCCTGGAAAACCTTTTTGGTTTGGAAAAAAAGAAGATAAACTGGTCTTTGCTTTTCCTGGAAATCCAGTATCTAGTTTTATGTGTGCCCAGCAATACTTCAAACCTTGGTTGGATCATTCGTTGCAGTCCTCTGAGACGCCATTACCTTGGGCTGAATTGGTTGAAGATGTACATTTCAAACCAAATCTCACTTATTTTTTGGAAGTGAAAATCGTATTTCATTCTTCTGGAAAAATAAAGGCACATCCGGTCAAGGGTAATGGATCGGGTGACTTGGCTAATTTGGTAGATGCGGATGCTTTTATTCAATTACCTTCAGGGCGCAGTGACTTTCTTAAAGGCGAAATTTTTCCCTTTATTGCCTATAGAAATTTAATTCACGGTTGAGGTAGCCATGAGTAAAAATTTAATGGACTTAGAATATCAATCGGTTTTCTACCTTAGGGCTTAACAACTTTCAATTCTTCGGGGGTATTCACATTGCGCAGGGCATCCACATTACTTATCTGTAATTCCTTGATATCACTATTGATTAATACTTTTCTAGGGCACGAATAACCATGGGCCAAAAATTGCAAAAGGATTGGATAGGCCCTTGGTTCCCATAAAGTCAATAAAGGCTCTGGAAAGGCCGTTTCAGGATTATGAAAACAGGTGGCCATTTTGGATTTATCACGGTTTGCTAATAAGGTCTTTAATGTGGTGGCATCCAATAAGGGGAGATCAGTAGCGACGACGAGCCAAGCACTATTGGGGTCTTGCTTGAACGCGGAAAGAATACCTCCATAAGGGCCTAAATTTAAAAAAGCATCAGAAATGATCGAATATTGCGTCTGAAAATCGATCGATTCGTTTTGAACTGATAGATAAGTTTGCGAACAAAAACCATTCAAGAGGTCAGCCAGGTACTCGCGATGTGCTTTTCCGTGATAGTTGATGGCACCTTTATCATGCCCCATTCGAGTACTGTTACCTCCGGCCAAAATAAGTCCTTTAATAGGTATCGAATAGGCATCAATGATGTTTTTAATCACCTTTCCTATGCCTGATACATCTTTGATCGAAAGCAGGGGAATTTCTTCATGATTTTTGATGTGCGCTTTAAGAAAGGGGAATAGATCTTCGACTCCTTCATCTAGGATAAAAAGTTTTACATCAGAGAGGCGGTTTAATTTTTTCTCAAGTGAGGTCTTCTTTTGCTCGTTGATAATCACCATTTGACTTTCGGCTAAGAAATGGTTGCCATTGATCAGCACCAGATCACAATCATTGAATAACGCTCTAAAATGGGTGGCTATGTGATCGTGCTTAAAACGTACACCGTGTTGACCTATCAGATCCGTGTAGATTGTCCGAAAGGCTGAATCAGCCATGTCGTTTTGGTGAGAGGCATCTGCATACCCGAGGCCATATCCAGTTTCTAAATGGGTGGCTAACTGCTCACTTAAATTTTGAATGATATTACAGGGAGCACCGATAAGGGCTAGCTCCTGCTGGCCGAATGCACCGCCTTTGGGTTTGGTTAAAAGAGCATGTTTCTTATGGGATTTTGAAGTCATTTTTTCCACCTGTTTTTTCGAGCAATCGTGTTTCTTTGATAAGGATATGATGAGAAAAGCCTTTGCACATATCATAAATGGTAAGTGCAGCGACTGATGCTCCTGTCAGGGCTTCCATTTCCACCCCTGTTTTCCCAGAGGTCTTAACCGTGCAAATGATTTCTACTTCTTGGCTGTCATTAAGTTCAATAGTCACTGTACAACTGTCAAGGCCAAGGGGATGACACAAGGGAATCAGCTCACTGGTTTTTTTGGAAGCCATGATCCCAGCCAATATGGCGGTTTGAAATACAGGCCCCTTCTTTGTATGAATTTCATCTTTTTGGAATTGTTCCAGAATTTCAGGAGCCAAAATGACCATTGAACGAGCGATGGCTATGCGATGTGATACCCCCTTATCCGAAACATCCACCATGGTAGGTTCTCCATTTTTGGTTAGATGCGAAAATTTTTTTTTCATTTTTTATATTCGAAACAACTAAATTATGGGTAATATACAAAACCATTTCAAGTTTTTAACTAGGACTCATATTACTTTAAGGTGGCATTATCAAATCAAGAGAAACTACGTTACAGCCGGCATTTGAATTTACCAGACTTCGGTATACCCACACAAGAAAAATTAAAAAGGGCAAAAGTATTGGTAGTGGGTACGGGGGGATTAGGTGCACCTCTGCTGCAATATTTGACGGCCGTAGGTGTGGGCACGATTGGCGTGGTCGATTTTGACGTCATTGATGAGAGTAATTTGCAGAGGCAGGTACTTTTCGGAATGGAAGATATAGGTAAATTCAAAACTAAGGTAGCCATAACCAAATTACGTGCGCAAAACCCATTTGTACATTTCATTGAGTACAATTTAAAATTAGATGCCTCTAACGCCTTGGAGATCATTAGTAATTACGATGTGGTAGCCGATGGCACAGACAACTTCCCCACTCGGTATCTCGTAAATGACGCCTGCGTTTTAACAGGAAAGCCCAATGTTTATGCCTCTATATACCGGTTTGAAGGACAAGTCAGTGTCTTTAATTGGGCGAATAAGGAAGGTATATTAGGACCTAATTATAGAGATGTGTTTCCGACGCCCCCTCCCCCAGGCATGGTACCTAATTGTGCAGAAGGAGGAGTTTTGGGCGTATTGCCTGGGATCATAGGATCCATTCAAGCCTCTGAAGTGATTAAAGTAATTACGGGTATGGGCGTCTCTTTATCTGGTAAACTTTTTCTGATGGATGTCCTTGACTTTTCAAATCGGACGCTGAACATCAAAAGAGATCCAAAAAACCCACTGAATGGCGAAACACCCACAATCAATGCATTGATTGATTATGAGTCCTTTTGTGGGATCACAAATGATTCGAATGACCTGATTGATTTATCGCCCATAGAACTCGCCCGATGGCGACGGGAAGGCCAGGATTTTCAATTGATTGACGTCAGAGAAGCTTACGAATTTGAGGCGGGTAATATTGGTGGGCAAGGGATACCTTTGGGGGAATTAGCTGCATCTGTGAACTTGATCGATAAAAATAGACCGGTTGTTTTCTTATGTAAATCAGGCAAAAGAAGTGCACAAGCCATCGAAAATATAACTTCCCTAGCGCCTGGTTACTCCAACCTGAGACACTTGAAGGGGGGTCTGCTGTCCTGGAAAGAACAAGTTGATGCTGATTTACTCTTGATATGATTACTGATATTGATTCTTGAATTTGATGATTTCACTCATGATGGCCAAGGCAATTTCTTTAGCTGATTTGGCATGAATAGGGACACCGATGGGTGCTTGAATTTTCGAAATTAAATCTTGAGAAACTCCTTTTTTGGTCAATCGATCTATTCTTTTCTGATGGGTCTTTTTACTGCCTAAAGCACCAATATAGGCTACTTTGGAGGGGAGTAATATTTCTAAAGCATTGTCATCTATTTTGGGATCGTGGGAAAGGATGGCACAAAAGGTATAGGAGTCTAATTTTAATTGATGCAGCACTTCGGAGGGGTAAGCCTCAAAAATTTGAGTGGGCTCGGTATCAAAATACATATTTTTTGCGAAATAACCTCTAGGGTCAATCACAATAGTTTCGAAATCATGCATATATGCCGTGCTGACCAAGTCTACGGCAATATGCGCAACCCCAATGATAAGTAAGGTAGGCTTTCGAGGAAACACTTGAATAAAATAATTTTGCCCCTCGAAGGTGAGGGTCTTGTGAGATCTTTCCTCCAAAGCCACTTGTGCTTCTTTGATTAACATCGGAGGAAGTGGTGTGCCTGTTACCGATCCATTTTCTTCAATTAACCAATTTTCATTTTTATTTAAATCAGAAATAAAAAGACAGGATTGATTGGATTGCATTTTTTTTAATAAAGAGTGCCAAACCACATTTGATGAAAAGTCAACCGCTTGCAAATAAACTTCAATACTGCCTCCGCAAGACAACCCAACAGACCACGCTTCTTCATCACTGACTCCAAAAGAAAGTTTTTCTGCCGTATGCTGGGCAAAAAGAGCTTGCGCTTTCTTGACTACCGCACCCTCCACACAACCACCGCTCACAGAACCTGACATTTTTTGATCTTCATTAATGACCATCATAGACCCTATGGGTCGAGGGGAGGAGCCCCAAGTTTTCACAACGCGGGCAAGGACTAACACGGCCCCATTTTGACTCCATTCATCAATGATTTCCTTCAAATCTTTCATAATTAATCCTACGCCAATTAGGTTTTAACTTTTTTTATTACCTATCTTTAAAATTAAGCATATGTTAAGTAATTGCAACTGTCACCCCTCAAAGAACGTCAATAAAGCAAGTAGTGCTTCCGTACTTAGTACTTTTTTATTGATTATTTTGCCTAAATGTCCTTTTTGTATCATGGCATATTCTAGTGCGATTACGATTTGTGGAGGTCCTGATATGTACTTAATGTCCAATAATTGGGTTTCTTTTGTCCCTCTCGCCCTAGCATTATTTATAAATGTAATGCTCCTACTTAATTGGAGAGGTCGGCGTACTTTTAATGCACTTCTGGTTTCCCTTGTGGGATTTAGCTTGATATTGATGACCCATCAACTTATCTTATCATCTGGCTTTTATAACTTGGGTGCAATGTTGTTGTTCATGAGTATTTGGTTAAATGGCAGTTTTATCTATCTACTAAATAAGGTAAGGAGCAAACTGCGTCCTGGTATTTTAAATTGATAAAAGTAAAATTCACATCTGCATTAAAGCAATTTTTTCCTGATTTGAGCGAACAGGAATTAGAGAGTACATCCATTAAAGAGATCATTACGTCGATCGAATCTATTTATCCGGGCATGCAAGATTATTTATTAGAAGAGGACGGGAGTCTCAGAAAGCATGTAAATATTTTTGTTCGTGACGAAATGATGGTTGATCGCCATAGATTGTCAGATACCTTGACCGATGGAGATGAGGTGTTGATTTTCCAAGCTTTGTCAGGGGGTTGATGCAAGTATTAATAGGAACTTCGAAAGGCTTAATGGTGTATGAAATTCTGCCAGAGAAGATACCGAAAGAATTGGCCATTCATTTTTTAGGATTTTCAGTAAACATGATTTTTGTCGATGAACGGAGCCATAGATGGTGGGTGGGCATTGCGCACCGTCATTGGGGACAGAAAGTCCATTACACTGACGATCAAGGGACTTGTTGGAAAGAAGCAAAACTACCTTCATACCAAGGATTTAAAATGATTAATGGAGCCCCTGCTAAACTTAAGGAAATTTGGAGCATGCAACATGGGGGCGCCGATTCAGAAAGACTATGGCTTGGCACAGAGCCAGGAGGCTTATTTTCAAGTACCAATGGTGGGGTCACATTTGAGCTAAACGAACCGCTATGGGACCATGCGAGCAGGCAAAAAGAAGGTAAATGGTTTGGAGCGGGTAGCGATTTCCCATTTATTCATTCTATAGAAATAAATCCACATAATTCCAGTCATTTATATGTCGCCATTAGTTGCGCAGGTATTTTTGAATCGATGGATAACGGGGCTTCTTGGCAGCCTAGGAACAAAGGATTATTGGCAACTTATTTGCCTAATCCTAATGTGGAAGTTGGTCAAGATCCGCACCAGTTACTGATGAACCCAGATTTCCCTAATGTACTTTGGCAGCAAAATCATTGCGGTATTTATTTCACCAAAAATGGAGGAAAATTGTGGACTGAAGTTTTTTTGAAAAAGGGAATATCCAGTTATGGTTTTTCGTTGGCGATAGATGAAAAAAATCCAGCTAGAAGTTGGGTTATTCCAGTGGAAAGTGACCAGCGTCGGGTGGCACCTGATTTGAAATTAGAAGTTTTTGAGACTTCTAATTTTGGGCAATCATGGAAAAGTGTGAGCAAGGGTTTACCAGCTACCCATACATTTGATATTGTGCTTAGAAAAAGTTTTAAGCGCAAGGAAAATCTCATGATTTTTGGAACGACAAATGGAAATTTATTTTACACTTTGGAGGAAACACCTTATTGGCAACTCATCTCATCTCATCTGACCAAGGTTAATGCCGTTTGCATCGTTTGAACGAAATTATTTCCTTTGATATTTTTGTTTTAGAAAAAAATCATTTAACTTTTTATTTCGTTTCTTTATATAATTTCTAATAAATGCTAATAATAGCGTCCTATTATATGAAATGAACAATAAGAAGCTAGTTTACTGTTTTATTTAAATTAACCCCTCGTAAAAAATGATTCCATCAACGTTTGATTATACCGCTCCATCCTCGTTGGATGAAGCACTCAAACTTCTTCATGATTTGGGAGATGACGCCAAAGTACTTGCTGGCGGCCATTCACTGATTCCTATGATGAAGCTAAGGTTCGCGGAACCTGAACATTTAATAGATCTTAACAACATTCCTGGATTGTCATATCTCAAAATTGAAGGAGGTATGCTCAAAATAGGGGCCATGACCCGTGAGGTAGAAACAGAAGAATCTGCGGAAGTCGCAGTCCATTTCCCCATATTCGCGGATGTGGCCAAGCTCATCGCCGATCCTCAAGTGAGAAATTTTGGCACCTTGGGAGGCAATTTAGCACACGGTGACGCTGCCAATGATCAGCCTGCAGTGATGCTTGCCTTAGATGCCTCTGTTGAAATTGCAGGACTTGACGGAAGAAGAACTGTTGGGATTGACGATTTCTTTTACGGATTCTATTCCACTGCAGTTCAAGAAGGTGAAATACTTACTGAAATTTTGATTCCCATTCCTTCGGGAAGGTCGGGAAATGCTTATCATAAGGTAGAGCGAAAGGTAGGAGATTACGCTACAGGTGGCGTGGCCGTACATCTAGAAATGGATGAACAGGGGATTTGCACCAAAGCAGGCATTGGTTTAACCAATGTGAATCCGACCCCGTTGAGAGCGGTTAGATCAGAAGCTGCGTTGGTAGGAACCTCTCTTGATGATGCTGCGATAGCCTCGGCTGCTCAATATGCATCTGAGGATTGCAACCCCTCCACCGATCTACGAGGAGATATAGATTATAAGCGACATATTATCAGGGCAGTAACTAAAAAAATGATCAATAAGGCAAAGCAGCTTGCATTTAAAAATTGAGATTAACTATGAAAAAAGAAATTACATTAAAAATAAACGGGGAGGAATTTACAAAAGAAGTAGAGCCGAGAACCCTGCTGGTCCACTTTATTAGAGAGGACATTGGAATGACAGGTACGCACATAGGATGTGATACTTCAAGTTGCGGTGCCTGCACGATCTTAATTGATGGTAAATCGGCAAAATCATGTACCATTTTAGCGGTTCAGGCTGCCGGTAAAGAAATCACTACGGTCGAAGGCATTGCCACCACAGAGGGAGTACATCCAATACAAGAAGGATTTAAAGAAAATCACGGCTTGCATTGCGGATTTTGTACGCCAGGTATGATGCTTCGAGCCATTGAATTATTGGAGAAAAACCCAGATCCAACGGAAGAAGAAATTCGATGGGGTATTTCAGGTAATTTGTGTAGGTGCACAGGATACAACAACATAGTAAAGTCGATTATTTATGCAGGAGCCAAGTTGAGAGGTGATGAGTTGCCCTCTACGGAACCAGTATTTGTCGAATAAATTAACTTAATCAAAATAGTATAATGATACAGTGTAAAACATCGAAAGAAATTAGTGGCATGGGTCATTCCATGAAGCGCAAAGAGGATGATCGATTTATTCATGGGAAAGGCAACTATACGGATGACGTAAAGCTGCCAGGAACTTTATATATGGACATTGTCCGAAGTCCTTACGCCTATGCTAAAATTAAAAATATAGACAGTTCGGAAGCTTTAAAGATCCCAGGCGTATTGGCCGTAATTACAGGAAAAGATCTGGAGCAATACAATCTGCATTGGATGCCTACTTTAATGTCCGATACGCAAATGGTTTTGCCCGTGGATACGGTCATGTATCAGGCGCAGGAGGTAGCCGCCGTCATTGCAACTGAAAAATACATAGCCCGAGATGCTCGTGAAGCGGTCAGAGTGGAATATGAGGTGATGAAGCCCGTAGTAGATCCCTTCAAAGCATTAGATGCCGACGCGCCTATATTGCGAACGGATAAACCCGATAAAAAAGACAATCATATTTGGCATTGGGAAGTTGGACAAAAAGAAGAGACTGAAAAGATCTTTCAAGAGGCAGAAGTGACCGTTAAGGAACAAATGCATATTCCTAGGATTCACGTGGCTTCTATTGAAACGTGTGGATGTGTGGCGAGTTATGATAAGGTAGATAATCACCTTACGATGTACATGACTACGCAAGCCCCCCATGCAATCAGAACGGTATTTGCTTTGGTTGCGGGTCATGTAGGGCTTACAGAAGAAAAAATCAGAGTCATTTCACCAGACATTGGAGGAGGATTTGGGGGTAAAGTACCAGTATACCCAGGCTACGTCATTGCCATTGCGGCTTCATTTTTAATCGGAAAGCCAGTAAAGTGGATTGAAGATAGAAGTGAAAATCTGCAGGCAGATTCATTTGCAAGGGACTATCATATAACCGCCGAACTCGCGGGAACCAAAGATGGAAAGATCTTGGCGACCCGTATGAAGGTATTGGCAGATCACGGATATACGGATGCATCGGCAAACCCGTCGAAGTTTCCAACAGGTATGTTTTCTATCGGTACAGGATCTTATGATTATCCAAATGCCTTTATGGAGGCAGATGCGGTATACACCAATAAGCCACCCGGAGGCGTCGCTTACCGATGTTCTTTTAGGGTGACAGAAGCCGTGCATGCTATAGAACGTATTACCGATCGATTTGCCCTAGAAATCGGCAAAGATCCAGCGGCATTGAGATTTCAAAATTTCATCAAGAAAGAGCAATTCCCGTATCATTCTCCGACTGGTTGGGAGTATGACAGTGGAGATTATGAAGCAGGGCTTAAATTGGCGATGAAAGGCATTGATTATGACAATTTAAGGATAGAGCAAGCTGAAAAAAGGAAGAAAGGCGAATTGATGGGTATTGGATTATCCACTTTTACTGAAATCGTTGGCGCCGGACCTTCCAAAGATTTTGATATTTTAGGAATCAAAATGTTTGACAGTGCTGAGATCAGGGTACACCCAACTGGCAAGGCCATTGCAAGGTTTGGAACCAAGTCTCAAGGTCAAGGTCATGAAACCACCTATGCACAAATCATTGCAGAGGAATTAGGAATTCCTGCCAAGGACATTCAGATAGAAGAAGGAGATACAGATACGGCACCTTATGGACTGGGAACTTATGCAAGTAGAAGTACGCCTACTGCTGGGGCTGCGGCTGTTATGGCTGCGAGAAAACTTCGGGACAAAGCGAAAAAAATCGCAGCCTATTTGTTAGAAGTATCTGAAGATGATTTGGAGTGGGAGCCTGGAAAGTTTTCCGTAAAGGGAGCGCCTGAAAAATCAAAAACCATTCAGGAAATAGTTTTTGCTTCATACACCAATCACCCACAAGGGATGGAAGCTGGATTTGAGGCTACTCATTATTATGATCCTCCAAATCTTACCTTCCCATCGGGAGCTTATATCTGCGTAGTAGATATTGATTCGGATACTTTTGAAATTAAGGTTCGAAGATTCGTAGCGATAGATGATGCCGGTCATATAATCAATCCAATGATTGCACAAGGGCAAGTACACGGTGGATTGACCCAAGGTATTGCACCTGCCATGTATGAAGAATTGATTTATGATGATGATGGTAATATATTGAATGGAACGTTGATGGATTATTTGGTACCTACTGCGGTGGAATCACCGAGTTGGGAAACTGGACATACGGTCACTCCATCACCCCATCATCCCATTGGAGCAAAAGGTATTGGAGAGTCACCTACCGTTGGTGCGCCTCCAGCGATTGCCAATGCGATCGTAGATGCATTGAAACCTTATGGGATTACACATTTAGATATTCCGATTACGCCTTACAAAATTTTCAAAGCGTTGAAGGAGAAAGGTGTATTAGATAAGAATATCGTAGAATCATAATTTAAATAAATAATTTACTTTTAACGAACCGGCTCTCATTTGGGAACCGGTTTGTTATTTAATTCAAATCGTTAATGGAAGCAACAATTACAAAAAAATTTAGTTTAGAGGCGCCCATCAAAGAAGTATGGAAAAGGCTCAGTAATCCTAAAGAAATCTCCGGTTGTGTGCCTGGAGCTACGATCACAGATCAAATAGATGACAATAACTACAAAGGTGAGGTTACTTTGAAATTTGGTCCCATTAAAACAAAATATGACGGAGAAATTACCATTGAAGAAATGGATAATGATGCCCATACCATGTTACTTCGAGGGAAAGGACTTGATTCCAAAGGAAAAGGAAACGCTGAAATGACCATGAATGGGAGTGCGGTGACGACGGATGAAGGGACTGAGGTAGATTTTAAAATGGTGGTCAATATACAAGGTACGCTGGCGCAGTTTGGCTCTAGATTAATCAATGATGTGTCGGCTCAATTGATGGATCAATTCGTTGATAATTTCAAAAAACTATTGTCTGGTGATGAGGTAGATAATTCCTTAAAGGCGGGTTCTATGATGGGATCTGTGGTGAAAGGGCTCTTCAAAAAATGACCTAAAACATATGATACCAGAGGTAAAAGAGTTGATTGATAGATTTGATCAACTTGATTATGTTGTGGAAGAAGAGCTGGCAACAGTTCTTTTTTTAATGTTGAAGCTGAAAAAGCCTTTACTTTTGGAAGGCCCTCCTGGGGTTGGGAAAACAGAGGCAGCCAACATTATTTCCCATTATCAGGATCATGAGCTGATCAGGTTACAATGTTATGAGGGACTGGATGTAAGCACTTCTGTTTATGAGTGGAATTATCAAAAACAATTATTGCATATCAAACTCAGTGAAAAAGAAAAGATCTCAGCGGAGGAGCAAGAGAAATTTATTTTTAGCGATGAATTTTTATTAAAACGTCCCTTACTCAAGGCGATTACCTCAGACAAACCAGCCGTATTACTCATTGATGAAATTGATCGAGCAGATGAAGAATTTGAAGCTTTTTTGCTAGAGCTTTTGTCAGATTTTCAAATTTCTATTCCTGAACTAGGAACCATTAAGGCCAAACATAAACCTGTGGTCATTCTTACTTCTAATCGTACCAGAGATTTAAGCGATGCTTTAAAAAGACGATGTTTGTATCATTGGGTTGATTTCCCAACTTTTGACAAAGAGTTAGCGATTGTAGAGAAACACGTTGGAGGAGAGGTAGAGATACTCCAACATTTGGTGAGGTTCGTAGAATACCTGCGGGGCCAACATTTGCAGAAAACTCCTGGCATTGCAGAGACCATCGACTGGGCACGCGCGTTGATCACCTTAAATGCGACTACTTTATCCCCAGAATTAATCGAATCAACCCTTGGATGCGTATTAAAGTCCCAAAAAGACATCAATGAAATCAAGCATTCTTTAACCAGTATTTTAGAAAAAACTTCAGCTTAGCTATGGAACTAAGCCATTTTACCCATCACCAATCCATGAGGGCATCGATGGTGGGTTTCAGTGAAATGTGTCGGCAAAATGGTCTTTCCATTGGTTTAAGTCATACACAAGAGGGGGTAAAAACAGCACAGCTAGGATTCATTCGGGATCCGCAATCTTTTTATTACGGATTAAAATCATTGTTTTGTAAGGATCTCGAAGAAGAGGTTATATTCGATCACTGCTTTAAGGTGTACTGGAAAAAGCGAAAGCATAAGTATGCACATAAAATTCAGCAGCAAGGGAAGTCCAACGTTACTAAGAATACGAAGGCCTCTTTGGTGATGATGGGATTAAAAGATGATAAAAATAAAGAAAAGCCACCTCTTGAGGAAGCCAAGAGTGTTTCAGGAGTAAGTCATGTGGATCAACTCAAGCATACGGATTTTTCTAAAATCAAAACGGTAGATTTAGATCAGCTTGATGATCTTATTGAAAAATTATTGAAGCAATTGAATACCCGTTTAAAACGCAGATTGACCCATGCCAATAAAGGAAAAATAGATATTCGAAAATCAATAAGAAAAAACATCAGTTCAAGAGACGAAATTATTAATTTGAGTTATCAGAAAAGGAAAATTCAAAAAACAAAATTGGTTATCTTGTTGGACGTAAGTGGTTCGATGGATAAATACTCATTTTTTTTGTTAAAATTTGTATGGTCATTGAAATCCCATCTTAAGAACATTGAAGCCTTTATTTTCAGTACCCACTTGATTCGAATTACCGATTTATTGAAAGAAGATGAATTGACGGAGTCAATGATGCAAATGAGCGCGCGCGCGACCAATTGGTCAGGAGGGACTAAAATAGGAGATTGCTTAGGCTCTTTTAATGATCAATTTGCCAAACAAGTTTTGAATGGCCGCAGTGTTACCATTATCTTAAGTGATGGTCTAGATGATGGTGATCCTCAGGTGATGTTTGATGAAGTACATAAAATTAAATTAAGAACCAGAAAATTGGTCTGGTTGAATCCTTTAAAAGGAATGAAAGGATATGAGCCTTTGGCCAAAGGAATGAAGGCAGCTCTGCCCGCTGTAGATGACTTCCGGTCGGCACATAATTTAGATAGTTTGATGGAATTAGAAAATATCTTATCGCATGCATAATTATTTGTCATTGCTTAAAAATCTAGAATCCTATCAAAAAAAGCAAGAAGCTGTTGCGATGGCTTCTATTGTGCGCAGAGAAGCACCGACCTCAGGAAAGCCGGGAGATAAAGCACTCATTACCCAGAACGGTGAGATAAAGGGTTGGATAGGAGGAGGATGTACGCGCGGTATTGTGATCAAAGAGGCTTTGGCCGCTATTGAGGAACGAAGCCCAAGATTGGTGCGTATCCAAACGGCTTTAGATGCACCTGAGCAATCAGGAGTTAAAAATTATAAAATGACCTGCATGAGTGGTGGGTCATTAGAAGTTTATGTTGAACCAATTATGCCATTACTTGAATTAAAAATTTTTGGACGATCGCACATCGCTAAAGCCTTGTGCGAATTGGGTGCCCTTTCCGGATTTAGAGTCACGGTGATCTCTGATCTGGTCGAAGAAGAGATGTTCTCTGCGGCCAGTGATAGGGTGATGCTGAAAGCATTCGACCCCACCTTACATCGCAATGAATATGTGGTCGTATGTACGCAAGGAGAGGGAGATGAAGAAAGTTTAGCGAGTGCCCTGCAGACGGATCCGAAGTATTTAGGATTCGTAGCGAGCAGCAGGAAAGCCAATGCAGTATTGATGGCCTTAAAAAGGAAAGCGGTTCCACACGCACAATTGGCTAAAGTCAAAACACCTGCGGGCCTGGATATCAATGCCAAAATACCGACTGAGGTGGCGATTTCTATTTTGGCTGAAATCATTCAGCTGAGTAGGTCAAAAGCAGATCCGATGAATCCATCTATACCTTTAGACCCAAATTTATCCAGTGATTTATACATCAATCCAGTATGTAAAATACCGGTTTCAAAAAGTGCAGCAAAGCATGTAGTAGAACATGAAGGTGAGCAGGTATATTTTTGCTGCGATGGGTGTTATGCCTCTTTTCAAAAAGAGCCTTCGGCCTATATTTAATGCTTTAGATATGCCATCCCCAACCATGTAATAAGACCAGTCTGAAACCTACGTAGGCAATCAAAATTGCCGTAAATAGTTTGATCGTTTGCGTGGTTATTTTTTTATTGGTGATAAATGATCCTAAGGCTCCACCTAGGGCTACCGCCAAGATCAACGGAAAAGTCAATGACATATTTAATTTAAAAGTGTTTGAGGCGATGAGTCCACCCAAGCCTGCGATAGAATTACATAAAATAAAAAGGGAAGCCAGTGCGGCAACGGTGCGCGCATCTTTCCATCCGATCAAGTTAAGTGTTGGAGAAAGAAAGATACCTCCTCCGATGCCAGAGACGCCCGACAGTAATCCAATGCCACTTCCGATCATTAATTTTTTATAAGCTTTTAAAGGGTTATTGGAATGAGATCGCTGAAACAATTGAATAAATATAAAAAAAGATGCTCCTAAAAGTGCGAAGCCGAGTACTAGAAAAAACATTTTTTCAGACAATGGAAGCTGAGCACCTAAAAAAGAGAGGGGCATACTGCTGAGTATAAAAGGCCAAAAAAGTTTCCACTTAAAAACATCGTTTCTAATGAACATAAAGGTCCCTATGCTTACGACAATTAAATTTAAAAGGAGGGCTAAGGTTCTTATTTCTTGAAACTCAGTCAAAAAGAGACTTAATAATGCCAAGTAACTAGATCCACCGCCAAAACCCACGGAAGCGTAAAAAAAGGCAATCAAAAAGAAAATAAGAGGGATTCCGTATTCAGGCATAAAGTTGAGGCGCTACCAAA
Organism: Flammeovirgaceae bacterium UBA4465; assembly: GCA_905182375.1. Classification (GTDB taxonomy): domain Bacteria; phylum Bacteroidota; class Bacteroidia; order Cytophagales; family Cyclobacteriaceae; genus UBA4465. The sequence goes on along the minus strand of CAJJBF010000009.1, from coordinate 191,058 downwards.
GGGCGCTAAGGCCATCTATTTTCACACATATGAAGATAATTTTTTTTAGGGCAACTTTAGGCACTTCTTTGATGATTTCTTTGATGATTGATCAATTGATCAAGACAAATTTTAAGCCATTCAGAATAGTTATCAGCATTTTTCGAAAGCTCTTCTTGAAGCTCATTGAGTCCGATGTATTTATAATTTTGAACTTCCAATGGATTGGCTTGGGGAAGGGCATCGGAATATCCAAAATAGACATGATCACATTCGTGCTCACTTAATCCATTTGAAAAATTAACTTTATAAACAAATTTAAAGGCAAAAGTTAGGGTGCAGTCCAGGCCCATTTCTTCTTGAAGTCGCCTTTTTGTAGCCTGAGGCATAGCTTCTCCAAACTGGGGATGACTGCAACAGGTATTGGACCATAAATTTGCTGAATGATATTTATCAGCGGCGCGCTGCTGTAGAAGTACTTGGCCTTTGCTGTTAAATATGAAGATGGAAAAGGCGCGATGGAGTAACCCCAGCTGATGAACTTTTAGTTTTTCCATTTTACCCCATTGTTGATCATTTTCATCAACTAATATCAAATACTCATCACTCATAATGGTCTACTTAATAAATATCAATGCTAAGCCAAAAACCTCAAAAAAGACAATTTTTTGTAAATAATTTACCGCTTGAGGCTAATTTTTTAGAGGCAAAAGAGGCCTGATTATTTTTCGGAAAATAAAACCAGTTGGATCTCTGTCTCGTCCCTTAAAATGAGATCATAGAAAGTTAAGTTCAGCATTTTTGGACTTTTATTTCTTTTTTGAATCAAATCAAGTCACTGTTGTAAAACCCTCCCTTATTTTCAACTCTTTTCATTGATTGTTCTACAATTAAATAAGAGGTAGAAATCATATTTCGCAACTCAAATAACCGAGTCGATAATTTACTTTTTTGATAAAGGTCCTCGGTCTCCTCAAAGAGGACGTTCAATCTTTTTGAGGCGCGAAGTAATCTTTCGTGTGTCCGTATAATCCCTACATAATCGCTCATGAGGGATTGTAACTCCTTTCGATTGTGCGTAATTAAAATTTGCTCTTTGGTTTCAAAAGTATTTTTACCATCCCAATCGGGAATGGAAATTTTATGCTTAATGGTTTCAATATTTTTTTTAGTAGCTATGAAGCATCGATGGGCATAAACCAGGGCTTCGAGTAGCGAGTTGGAGGCCAGCCGATTGGCACCATGGAGCCCTGTGTATGCGCATTCACCACAAGCGTAAAGATGTTGAACAGAAGTGCATCCATTGATATCCACCTCAATACCACCACACAGATAATGGGCCGCAGGAGTTACGGGAATCATTTGTTTACTGATATCAATACCAATCTCGATGCATTGTGCATAAATATTGGGAAAATGTTGTTTAAAATCTTTTTTGGAAATTGCAGTGCAATCTAAATAAACAAAATCAGCCCCACTTATTTTGAGTTCGTTGTCAATGGCACGTGAAACGATATCTCGAGAAGCCAGTTCTTTTCTTGTATCGTATTTGTGCATGAAAGCTTCTCCCTGTTCATTTTTTAAAATGGCTCCTAAGCCACGGACGGCTTCAGAGATGAGAAAAGATCTTCCGTGGCTAAACTGATGGGCCAAGGCAGTCGGATGAAATTGAATAAATTCCATATGTGAAACCTGTGCTTTGGCACGGTAGGCCATGGCGATGCCGTCTCCTGTGGCAATGATTGGATTGGTTGTATTTCGATAGACCTGACCAATGCCACCGGTAGCCAATAACGTGGTTTTTGCGCTATAAGTAACTATTTCTTGGGTTTTTTGATTAAAAACATAAGCTCCATAACAAGTCAGTTTTTGCTTAGACTTCGGCCTTTTCAATTGATGTTCAGTAATGAGGTCAACGGCAAAATGAGAAGTCAGCAGGGTTATGTTTTGCTGTTGTTTGATTTTGATGATCAGTTTGCGCTCTATTTCATAACCCGTGATGTCTTTGAAATGTAAAATGCGGTGTTCCGAGTGCCCGCCTTCGAGGCCCAAATCATATTTACCGAGCTTACTTTTATCGAAATTGATACCCCAATTAATTAATTCATAGAGTCTTTTAGGACCTTCCTCAACCACCATTTGAACCACCTGTGGATCACAAAGTCCGTCACCGGCTTTCAGCGTATCGGAGATATGTTTTTCGTAGGAGTCGTCTTGAGTGTCAATGACCGTGGCAATGCCTCCTTGTGCATATTTGGTATTGGACTCACTTTCGTCACCCTTGGTCAGAATCACAATTTTTTGCTCAGGAAAACACTCAGCGATCTTGAGGGCATAGGTGAGTCCAGCAATACCTGATCCGAGCACTAATACATCTGTTTTTGGCATGTATTATTTTGAAATTTCCAGCATCCGCTGAAGGGGTAACAACGCCCGTTTGATGATCTCATCTGAGACGGTTATTTCGGGAGATTCATCTCTCAAGCATAAATAAAGCTTTTCAAGACTGTTCATTTTCATGAAGGCGCATTCGGCGCACGCACAATGATTGTCTTCGTTGGCTGGCGCTGGAATAAGGATTTTATCGGGCACCATTTGTTGCATCTTATGTAGGATACCCGCCTCAGTAGCAACGATAAATTTTTGCGTCGGGTCTGCGACTGCATAATTGATCATTTCAGTAGTTGAGCCCACGTATGAGGCAACACTCAAAATGTGTTTTTCAGACTCAGGATGAGCAATAAATTTAGCATCGGGATGTTGTTTTTGAAGGCTCAATATTTTTTCTATTGAAAAGGCTTCGTGAACCATACAAGCACCATCCCACAACACCATATTTCGCCCGGTCTTTTGATTGATGTAATCACCCAGATTTTTGTCTGGGGCAAAGATGAGCGGCTGATTTTTTGGAAATGAATTTACAATTTTCTCTGCATTGGCTGAGGTACAAATTACATCACTCATGGCTTTGATCTCTGCAGAGCAGTTCACATAGGAGATCACCTTATGATTTGGATATAACGTCAAAAACCCGGCAAAATCATCTGGAAGACAACCTTCAGCCAATGAGCAGGAAGCGGCTAAATCAGGCAGGACAACTTTTTTCGTTGGGTTGAGTATTTTAGCGGTTTCAGCCATGAAATGAACGCCAGCAAAGACAATGATATCTGCATCAGTTTTTGCAGCCTGCTGAGAGAGGCCCAAGCTATCTCCCACATAATCCGCAATATCTTGGATATCAGGAGTTTGATAATAATGGGCCAAAATAACGGCGTGCTTCTTTTTTTTGAGGGCGATAATCTCCTCAGTTAATGCTGCATCGGTGAAGGGTGCGATCCGAATTGATTTCATACTATAGTATACGTTTTGGTAAAATTAACGCCTGGACCCTTCACGTCTCATGAATTATTTAAATAAATTACAAAGTTTATTAAAAATCAATGTTTTCACCCGCTTTGTACCTCATAAATTAAAGAAATATTTGATACAATGATTTTGAAAGCAGCAGAGTTAGGGATCACAGTTCATATATTCAGCATAGTTTATGCCCATTTTTTGGGCCTTTTGATAATCTCGAGTCGCTTGCTCACGGTTGCCCAGCATACATTGTGCACTGCCTCGGTTGATGTATAATTCGGCTACCTCGGGGGTTAATAAAATGGCTTTATCAAATGCTTCAATGGCCAATGCCGGTGCTTGACCCACCAAATAGATATAACCCAGCTGTTGAAAAGCTTCTGCATAGTCTGTTCTCAGAACAATCGCTTTTTCAAGATCAGCAATGGCACGTTTGGACAATGCCAAGCCTTGATAGGTCATGGCTCTAAGAAAATGGGCTTCTGCATTATTGGGATTCATTTCAATCACAGTATTAAATGATTTGACGGCTTCCGTAAACTCCCCTTTATCATATTGTTCGTATCCTTTGTCAAGTAAGGGATCGACTGTTTGAAACCAGATAAATAGCGAGATTAAAATAATTTTCATTTGGCAAATAAAGGGGATGCTATAGTTGCAAACTACAGCATTAATTAAAAACAATTTCAAAGAGGTTTGATAGGTTTAGATACACATCCTAATATGCATTATAATCATTAAGGTTTAAAAAAGATTAGGCTTTAAGGGGTTACTTCTTTCAAAAATAATGTATTCTGTGGTAGATTGAATCAAAAATATTTATATTTGAAGATTACTGTCGATATGCGTTTAAATTAATACCTTTTATTCAGACATTACAATTAACAATTGCCATGAAAAACTCTTTAATCAAATTCACCTTTATCACTTCCTTTCTCTTAGGAGCAGCACAATTAAGTGCCCAAACGATCAGTTACGATTCAATTGCCGAGGATAACTCTCGACAAGATACGTTAACTTTTGTTGAAGACTTTGCAGATGCCAAGTACGCACTGAATGCATTGTTTGTATCTAACGATTCATTGAGCTTCAAACTGAATAAAATCAATGCCAACGGGGCAATTAGCGCTACGGTGGCCGATGACACCTTGACCATCAGTGCACTAGCCAATGGTTATGGACAAGCTTCGGTGGAAGTGGCCGCTACTAATACCGCTGATTTAACTGTATTCAGTCAGCTGATCAGTGTGATTGTCACAGCCGTAGATGATGCACCGGCGCTCAGCCCTGATAATAGGTTTGTTGATTATTACAGTAATCAACTAACGGCTAACAAAAACATCTTGATTGATTGCGTTAACGGATTCGAAGATGTGGATGATGATGGCTATGGATTGACCATCACTTTTACAAACTTATCAAACGCTGATGCTGGATATACGGATTTAGATACCTCTATGGTTACTGATATCGGTAATGGACAGTTCAATATTGCTGTGGTGGCAAATACTAAGTACGCTGCAGATGTCAATATTACAGCGGATGCCAGTGGTAAGAACTTTACCAAAACAGTAAAATTAGTTATTGACAATGCACCTGCTTTGGCATCTGCATATGAAACGATATCTGTAAATGAAGATTTTGCAAGTTTTAAATATAAGGCCAATGTACTTTTTGCAGATGCGGACAATGGTGATCCAGATTCCATTAAAGTGAGCTTTGCAGATTACTTGGCGGATTCTCTTACAGCCAATACTAATGGAATTATTGAAAATGACACCAATAATATCGCTCTAGTAACCTATGAGATAGCTGCCGATGAGTTCACATTTACCAGTCAACTAGATAAAATTGGTACTTACAAACTCCCCGTGAGCGTGACAAGTGGTTTCAGAACTGTAAACGATACGATGACTATTGTTGTGAACAATGTGGATGATAAAGCCACTATTGTTAATTCAATACCTGACCAATTACTTCCTCAAGGGACGCGATTAGCGGTATCGATTGATGAAATTTTTGAAGATATTGATAATGGTCTAGATTATACACAATTTGTTTTGTCCACATCAAACGCGACTGCATTAAAAATTCAGAAGCTAAATACCAATGGTGAGTATTCAGATTTAAGCTCTCCACATACTTTGGTAGCAGGAGAGAGTACTTTATATATACTGGCTGCTGGTTCAGTGGATGATAAAGGATCTATTAAGTTTGAAAGTAATAATGTAGGTACTTCAACTGCGAGTGTGAATGGTGCCATTACTACCAAAAGCATCTTGGTAGTAGATAATAATGCAGGAGATATCAAAGTAGGTGATGTTGTAACTGGAACAGGGATATCTGGAACAGTTAGAGTGCAGAGTTTAAGGGATCAAAACGATATTAGTCTAACCAGTGCTCAATCATTAGCTGATAATGCGGTATTAACTTTTACGGCTTCGCTTACTGAATTTTTCACATTGAAGATATCTAGATCTATTGGTGTATTCCATGTTTCGAAGGCTGGCGATGATGGTAATAATGGTACTTCCGTATCAACTGCTTTTGCCACCATTGGCAAAGCTATTTTAGCAGCACAAAATAGGGATACCATCAAAATTGGAGAGGGTACCTACACTGAAAATTTAGTAATTAATGAGGGACTTACCATCCAGTCTACATCCTACAGCACAAGTATGAGTGATGCAGATATCAAAAAAACTATTATTAAGGGTACTGTAAATGCAGGATCTGTCATATCCATATTAGACACTGAGGGCGTCACCATTCGGGGACTCGCCATTCAAGGAAGTGGAGGTATCAATACAGACGAAGATGGTTCAAGTAGAGGATGGGTGTATGAAGATGGAACAGTTGTTACTGATGCCATTGTAGATGCAATTAATTGGAATAATGAGGAATCTAAATCGCCCAATGAAAATAATAATAGCATTCGTTCTGCTCTACTTAGAGGAGATAACGGAGAAGTTGAGACATGGGATGAAGGGGGGTGTTGTGTTGGTATTTGGATTGAGGCTCCCTACCGTTACTGCTGTAGTAAATGGAGCGATCAGTGGTGCTACGGCTTTGGTAGTAGATGCGAATGATGGAACTATTGAGGTAGGGGACATAGTCACAGGAGATGGAATATCAGGAACAGTTACTGTGGCAGCAATCACGGATCAAAATAATATTACGCTTGTCTAATAATCAGTCAATTGCTGATGATAAGTTTTTAACTTTCACATTTCCAGATGGTGATAAGGAACTGAGATTTACTGATGGTAGTCGTTCTTTCTACACAGTGTCCTCAAGGATTTAACTATGCCGATGCTGTTCAGAATGTAACCGAGAATATTCCTCAGGCGACTGTAATTAAAATAGATAGTGAGGCTATATGGAATAAGATGGATGATGCTGATTATGGATGGAATTTTATTGGACTTTCGAACATAATCATAAAAAGTATCAAAGGTGCGGGAGTTGCTATAAGTGAAGCATCAGTAGATCTTGACTATGTTCATATCTATGATCATAAAGTAAGTGAATCTGATTGGGTCAATGCCGCTGGAGTTTTTGCTCGAGATGCAAAGAAAATCAATATTTCAAATTCGAGTATTTACAATAATGATGTCCAAAATGGAGATGGAGCAGGTGTAGGTATTTTCTGGTCTCAATGAGCTTTCTTTCAGTAGTAATACACAGTATATAATAATGACGCTGTGGGAGATAATAATTGCACCGCTGGTGGCTTGATGGCTATATGGAGATGGAAACTGTAACAGTTGCTTAATAGTCTTTTTTACGGTAATGAAGAGCGATGCGGAGCATTCGGTAAGGGTAGGTAACACCGAGAACTACACAGTGAATCACTCATTAATTGAAAATGGCTTCATTGTTCAGGATGCAGAAAATAATACTGGATTAGTTCAAAATTCCATTTTCCTTGACAGAAATTTTGGTCAGTGGGGTCCAACTAAACCGAGTAAATTAACCATACAAAATAATTTAGTTAACAGTAATTTCCACCTCGACTACGAGATTGATAAATATGGAACTAGTAATTTGGTGGGTGCTAGTACGGCCTTTGTTGATGAGGCAAACAACGGACTATCGATTGACCTCTTCGAGTGTGTTGATTGGAGCAGGTATAGCCTCAAGTGATGTTTTGGATATTAAAGGCAGCTACAAGACCCAATCCAGCAGGATCTAAGCCTGATATTGGACCTTACGAAAATGCACTGGACAAACCAGATTTGATTTTTGCTCCCTATTTCGCAACTGAAACCAGTCCTCATTGCTGCTACTATTCTTCCGTTGATATGTTTGATGCTGATAATGATGGCGTAGATGAGGTAGCTTATATTGCAAGAACAGATGATAATGATAGCTACATAGTGAAGCTTTTTGATGCAGCTGACAGCACTTCAACGACCCTCCACGAAGATTGGAGTGAATATTCTTTTGCTAAACCTCTTGATATTAATCAAGATGGTTATTTGGATGTGGTCATTGGAAATTCGAGTAAGACAGCCTATTTAATCAATAACGGGTCTGGCGTATTTGCTGCCCCTACCAAAGAGTATGACGATAATGGAATAAATACGGAATGGGCTTCAAGAATGGTTTGGGGTGACATCACCGGAGACGGTCGCGTTGATGGAGTAATTGGAGACTGGTCAGGTATTACCATATATGAATATCTCACTGATGGGCCGAGAGTGAGTTCAAAACAGCTAAACAATATTAATAATGAATGGCTGGGCGATTTTAATAATGCATTTGTGGCCGACATTAACGGAGATACTAAAACTGACTTGATCTTAGAGAGAAGATGGAATGGTCAAAGCCAAGCGCAAGATCTCTTCGTTTATTTGCAGGAAGATGGGGACCTTATTTACAATGCAGGTCTTTCAATTATAGATAAGCTTCCAGGAACAGGTCAAGATGATAATTCTAACAAAGATTTAACTCTGGATTTTGGTGATCTTGATGGTGATGGTGCTGGAGATTTATTGGTGGCTTACACACCCAAGTAAAGCAAATAACTCAAGTGGTGCTTTAAAAAGATTTGAGTTAACCAATAATGACAGTACTTGGACTGAGGTGCCGTTGAACTTAAGAATTTCAAGTGATTCGGTTATTTCTGTTTCGGATTATTATGGTGCTGTATTTGCCCCAAAAATAGCTATGCTTAAGGACAGTACAGTGAGTGTTGTAGCGCTTGTATCCACTGAAAATGGGGGCGAATGGGACCGCTATTTTGTACCCGGATTGTTTAATGTTAATGCAGCTGGTGAACTTGAGCAAAAGAAGGGGTATTATTCTTCAGAAACTTTTAGTATGAATCCATGGGATACAAGGATCAGCTATGACTTGGGACGACTGAATAGCGGAGCAGCTCTAGATATGGCATTTACAGGAAGAACAGGGGGGAATAGTGGTGACGGTAGAAATAGGTTAGCCATGTTTACCAACACTTATACTGTTACACCTACCAGTGATTTAGCAGCACCGAGTGTGCCAACGATTACCATTGCGGGAAGTAAAGTAACCATCAACTTTACGACAAGTTCGGATTATTACAACATCAAGATATGTAGTGGAGCTAATTGTAATACCTTGTATACTACAAGCACTGCAGGCGGAGTCGCTGATGTAAGTGGCCTGGTTTACACAGGTGCTGGAGCCAAGGAGCTAGAATATTTCTTAGAGAAGGGTACTTACAGTGTTTCGATTCAAAATATTGATAGCAAGTTCGGGGTGTCTGCTGTGGCAAGCTCACCAGAGTTCACTGTCGAGGGACTAGATTTTGCTGCAAGCACTGAGTTGATGGATGATTTCTTTCAATGAGGTACATTTGATTAATATGGATTCCGATGTAAAACCAGAAGCCTATGGATATAAGAAGAAGATTTTGGTCTGGCTCAGGAGAGCAACCCGCATCGATGAAAGATTTTTGATTTAGATAATAATAATTTCAAATCGTTTACGCTCGATAATGAGTCTAGCATAGTCATCAGTGATTTTGATAGTAATGGTAAGCCAGATGTTATTGTAGATAATAATGATAACAATTGGCCAGCAACACCGTTTTCTACCTTGATGAATATTGATGAGAATTCTTCTGTGAGTGTTTTCAGTGAATCTTTCAGCTAAGCTCTCAGTAGCAATAAGAGGAGGTGCGTAATGGCGTGGCAATCACTCCATTAAATAGTCTATCGATATTGATCAAGATGGTCGAGATGAGTTGGTTACCGGATATGCCAATAATTGGGGCGAATATGATGGGGGTATAGGGCTTTTCTCTATCGAAGCAGATAATTTTAATGATACAACTCTTTTTGGTCGCTAGGAGAAGATAGAACGTAAAAGGTATAGCAGTACAAGGGTAAGGATCCATTATTTTGGTCAAAAATGGATGCGAGTGGAAGAAGCGATTATCGAGGAATGGCACATACCTACCTTAATCCAGATAAAGATGGAGATACAGACCATTTGATTGCGATCAATATGTCTGGCTCAGGCCTTGCAAGAAGTGCATTATATGCTGTAGAATCTAAAAGTAGTGGTGCGGTTCAAGGATATTATCTCAACAGCTTTGCAGATAAGAGTATCCTTGACATGCAGATTTTTGGGGAAGATTCTTCAAAATATACCGTCATGCTTTCCTATACTACAGATGCTGATTACTGGTCAGATGCTTTCCGTACCAGAGAGATTAGTTTCCTTAAAATGGAGATATCAAAATCTGGAGATTTCTTCCAGAACCTGAAAAAAGCTTCAGAAAACCTGACTACACTGTTGCCGGTAAACTACAAAAGCCAAACCTATAGTGCCATTGCCTACTCAGACTTTGCACTAGAGGGCATGCCTATTACCAACTCATTTGCCATTGCAGATATCAATAACGATGGCCTCAATGATATTGTAGGTGTGGGAAGTAACACAGCTGATACTTGGAATGGTCAGGCGATACTGAACTTCTACTTGCAAAACGCAAACGGGGGACTAGACCAATATATTTCTCAGGTGGCTACTGAGGCCAAAGGCTTCTCTTTCATCAGTTCTATCAATTTGATTGATATCAATGCTGATCAAAAAGTAGATGTGGTGATCAGTGGGCGAACCAGGCAGTCTGACAATGGGAATACCATAGGATTTATTAATAACACTAGCATGACCACTGGGGGTGCCCTAGCTGTTCCTACCGAATTGATCGGTCAGAACAATGGTTACAAGGTAGAACTCAAGTGGTCAGATACCAATTCAGGAAAAATAGGTTATGCTGCCCAAGTAGGTACAGACGATAATTTTAACTTGAGTAGGGGTAATTTGAATGCATCTGGATATCCATTATTTCCAGATCGCTTTGAAAGCTTCCAAAAATCAAAAAGACAAGTCTTTGATGCTTATGATTTAGCAGATTCATATTACTTCAAGGTCAAGGCCATTGATCAATTTGGCAATACCTCAGCATTTTCAGCTATACAAACCGTATCAACTACTGAGCCATTCACGAAAATGGATCAGGCGATCCCAGGAATTGCCAACGGCAATGTAGCTTGGGGAGATTATGATCGTGATGGAGATTTGGATTTAGCCTTAATGGGTACCTCACAAGGGTACCAAACAATACTTTATCGCAATGATTCAGGAGTATTTGTTGATTCTAACAACGAGCTGGCGCGTCAGTCTGAAGGAGATTTAGGCTGGGTAGACTTTGACAATGATGGGTATTTAGACTTAGTGGTGACAGGTAAAGATCTCGAGGCAGCTACAGTACTTAATATTTACAAGAACAATGGAGCCGGCTCACTCATAAAGGTAGATAATGGTACGCCTATTGATGGGGTTACCGATGCTACGCTGGCCTTTGGAGATTCGGATGCTGATGGAGATATTGACATGGTCTTGGCAGGTCTGACTGTTAGTGATGGTCAAATTGATTACATCATGAACCTCTATGAGAATAAGTACGACACTTCAAGGAGTAGTGTTATTTTCGAGAAAAACGATAAGTTCTATAGAGAAGGCTTTACCAAAGGAGATATTGAATTTGCAGATCTTGACAATGATGGTGATTTAGAAATTATTTATGCGGGTACGGGCAAAGGAGATAATCCTGTGGGTGGAATTATTGCTAATACACGTGCAGGTCTGACTGGAGGAACCTATGATTATTCGGGTCAATTACAGTTGGGTGAGGCAAGTATCTCAGTGGGGGATATTGATTCAGATGGAGATTTAGATATCATTGCCACAGGTATTTCGGGCCGAGACAATGAGGTCAGGGAAAATGTGACGCGCATCTTCACCAATGAATATTACGCCATAGACTCCCTAAGGGCTTACATTGAATTCAATGTGAGAGACAATGAGCAGATTCAGTCCCTCGCCGATGGAGACATTGACTTGATTGATTTCGATAATGATGGAGATCTGGATCTCTTGGATTTCAGGAAAAGATAAGAATGCGGTACCTACCACAATACTGTATGCGCAGGCTGGAGGAAGTTTCTTCGTAGTGAACACACCTTTTGACTCGGTGATGCAGTCAAGTGTCCGTTGGGCAGATTTTGATACCGATGGAGATATGGATGTGTTTATCAGTGGAAAAACTACAACTAATAGTATTACTCAGTTATTTGAAAACAATACGGGCAATATTGTCAATACGCCACCAAGTGTACCTTCAAATCTTACTATGACAGACTTTGGTTTCGGAAAAGTAAGATTGTCATGGGATCGCTCTAGTGATGACTACACAGAAAAGTCAAGTGTATCTTATGTGATTGCTCTGGGTGATAAGCAAGGTCAGTCCAATATTTTCACAACAGAGAGTAACCTAGAAACAGGTGTGAGACTTACGGCCAAGCCATCAGCGGCCTTACAAGATTTCTTGTATTTGGAGTTAGACCCTGGAAAATACTACTTCTCAGTCCAAGCGGTGGATGCAAATTATAATGCCTCGAAATTCAGTCCATTCATTGACTTTGAGATGAAGTATGCTTGGAAAGAGCTGAACCTAGGAGGAATTGTTGACAACAAGTTACCGGCAGGTGAAGATGCTTCATTGAAGTTCTCAGATTTTGATGGAGATGGAGATTTTGATTTAGGGATATTTGGAAAGAATCCTGATAGACAATGGGAGTTGGGATTGCTGGGCAATAATGCGGGCAGTTTCAATAAGATTTTCGACTTCGAATGGATGACTAAAGGAGACTTTGACTGGGCGGATGTCAATGGAGATGGTACCTTGGATGTATTCATGACCGGAGAAGATCCCAATGATGAGACCAGAACAATTGCTAATTTATACTTGAACTACAGTGATCAGGTAGGAACTCAAGAGGGCGATGATGGTTTTGATGATGAAGATAATGGTTTTGATGATGAAGATTTTGAATTTGATATTTCAGCTTTGTATGGCGAGTGGGAGTTGCTTCCTATGGATGGAGCACTGTTGGTAGCTAATGCTGGTATTATTGATACCAACGAGTCTACTGAAATTTTCTGGGCACTTCCTTTTGGAGAACGTGATTGTTTCACTGATGATGTTTACTCCTTTGGGCCAGATGGTGGATTTAGTATTGCTTATGGTGCTACAACCTTTGTAGAAGCTTGGCAGGTGAATGAAGGAGACGAATCTGAAATTTGTTCGGCGCCGATTGCCCCTTTTGATAATGATCATTTTGGCTCTTTTGCGGTGATAAACGATCCTGATTTGGGAGCTGATTCCTTTGGATCTTTAACTCTTGAGGGTGTAGGATCCTTCCTTGGATTACCTAAGGCCTATAATGGTGGAGAATTGACAGATGGTACGGATCCAATGAGTATCGTTTCTAGGACTTATGAGTTTGTTATGCTTAATAAAGATATGTTTTTTGTTCAGATTGATGTAGGCAATGGCAATTTTTGGCAAGTTTATCTGGGTAGACAAGGAGTTTGGAGTCCAGAAGATTTTATGGATGATACTTCAGCTGGAGGTAGACTATTGACTGCAACGGCTGAGAATGATTTCACTGGAAATGTCGACTTTGGCTTTTCAGGAATTCAATTCAAGCCTTTGGTAAATGCCAAAGCTAAGTTCATTGATTTTGATAATGATGGCTTACCTGAATTGATCTATGCAGGATCCACCTCATCTACCTCAGCAGGAGTTGCTGCTGTTTATGTGTATGCTTTTGATGACATAAATGGAAATCTTCAGGCTTATGAACTTCAATTAGAAAACGAGTTTCCAGTCTTGACTGGATCATCTATCGCATTTGGAGATGTAGACAACGATCAAGATTATGATTTGATACTAGCAGGAAGTAGTCCCTCTTCTCGGTCGGGTAACAGATGTCTACTTAAATGAGGGGGTCAATGAAGCTGGTCAATTAATTATGATCAAATCTTGAAGCTAATGTTGGGCAGATCACCGGAGTATCTGATGGTACCTTAGATTTGGTAGATTTCGATAACGATGGAGATCTTGATTTAGTCGTATCAGGAGATTCTTTTGATGGAGATGTTCTGCAGCTCTACAGAAACGATGAGGGCCAATACACATCTATTAGTGAAACTTTGAGTGGCTTGGCAGCGATGAAAAATGGACGTACCAGTTGGGGAGATTTTGATGGCGACGGTAATGCTGATATGCTGTATTCGGGTGAAGTAGTCGGTAAAGGGGAATTTACGGGCCTTGCCTTGTATGATCAGGTTACAAGGACTTATAAAGAGGATGATTTTGACTTGAGTCAGTTCACCAATGCAGCAGTTGCTTTTGGAGATTATGACGGGGATAGTGATTTAGATATGGCGCTTACTGGAGTGAACAAGAATTATGACGTGAACGATCCAGGAAGTAATAAATACATCTCAAAGCTTTACGTCAATGTTCGAAACGAATCAGCATTATTGGATTCTGCGGCGGATGATACTGCTTCAGGTAGGATGGCTACTGTAGGTAAATTCAAGGTAAACAAACCGCCAACACCACCTCAGCCGAAGAGACCTACAAAGGTAGACAATGCACCTGCGATGTATTCCTTTAGAAGACCTTCAGATGGAGGTGATAATCCATCAGCACGTATTCAAGAAGAGCGCCAAATGATGGAGTTCAGCTGGTCAGCATCGGAAGATGATAATACTGCGAGTGCTGGTTTAACTTATGCGCTTCGAATAGGAACTGCCTCAGGTAAGAGCGATATTTTTGATGCTCAGGCTAATGCTGACGGTTCAAGAAAAGCGAGTGGAAAGGGAAATACTGAGCATAATACGAGTTGGTCAGTTGCCTTAGATCCAGGGACTTATTATTGGGCGGTACAAGCGCTAGATCCTTCCTATGCATCTTCAGTATTCTCAGACGAGGAAACGTTCACATTACTTCCTGGAGGTGGTGTAGAGGTGAATCAGGCTCCTGTTTTACAGGATGATGAGTTCGGGATAAGAGATATTGTAGAGAATGGCTTTGAAGTCGGTAACGTGATGGGTACAGATCCAAATGGAGATGATATTACCTTTGCTATTGTTGCAGGAAATATTGATCAACCTTTTTATATTGATCCATCGACAGGTCAAATTGTGGTAATCAACAATGAACCATTCGATGCTGAAACAATAGATGAGTATAGCCTCCAAGTCACAGGAAGCGATGAACTACTTTCTGATACAGCTACGATTGTGATTAAACTCGAAAAGAATGAAGCTCCTGTAGGGGAGTCTGGCTCGGTTACGATTTCTGAAGCATTGCAAAATGGAGAAGAGATCTTCCAGTTGGCGGCAACTGATGAGAACAATGATATGATTCAATTTAAAATCATCGAAGGAAATGAGGGAGCAGCCGTTGCCTTATCAGAAAATGGTAAATTGACCGTTGCTAATACCAATGCCCTAGTTCCTGAGTCGACTATAGAGCTGATTATAGGCATCTCGGATCCTTACGGGGCTGAGTCTAACATTACCTTTTCTATAGCTGTAGAGGAAGAAATATTAGGGTTAAATGAGGTGTTGCGTGCAGTGAAGGCCTATCCTAATCCAACGGCGGGTGAGATTGAGGTAGAAATAGCTTCAGGATCACAATTAGAAATAGTAGTAAGTGATTTATCTGGCCGTATCGTACAAACTAAACAGGTGAATCGTACGGGAGTGACCATTGATATCGCTGATGAAGTTGCGGGTATCTACTTAATGACTGTGAAAGATCTTAACTCGAGTGAAGTTAGAACTTTCAGAATAGTTAAGTTTTAATAGGTCATTTAACTTGAAAATTTCGAAAAGACTGGATCCCATAGGATTCAGTCTTTTTTTTACGAGTCAGAGGGAAGTGACCTTTTCGTGCAATCATTGATTATTAATACTTCTACTTAATTGATAGTTCATTACAGCTACCAAGCTGATGCGAGATTGGTTGTCATTGACTAAGTGAATATCATAATTATGATGAATGAAGGAATGTAGACTAGGCTAAGATTTTGTCACTGGACATCCCCCTGTGCGCTCGCTGTCCGCAGTGATTAATAACATCAAATTATTCAATAGCTACTTGAGATGTATCAATAAGTTCTCAATGGAATCAAAGGAGGTACTGGTGTCTTTGCTCTCCAGTTTCCAGAGGCAATTAAGACAATTTATGGTTATAGACGTGGGAGTATCTTTATTGACAGCATATCCATTGCGCTGCAGGGCTTGAGCGGTCCAGTGAACCATGGTAGGATCTCCTTGCAAGAGCACATTACCCTTACGCTCATCTAGATGTTTTACCGTTCCTGTAGTTAGGTCGATATTGTTATTAATAGGAAAGAGGGTCTGATCAATAGCCCCTTGCAAAATTAAATCCTCAGGACAACCGTCTAATACGGGCCGATTAAAATTAAAGAGCCACAAGCGATCCGACAATTGGAGGCTTACTTGTAGATCGTGGGTAGCTATGAGCACCCCTTTCCCACTTCCAGCAATGGATTTTAACAGCAGCATGATCTCTATTTTATTGCTCAAATCTAGATGTGCGGTGGGTTCATCTAAAATGATCAAATCTGTTTCTTGTGCCAAAGCACGAGCGATCATTACTTTTTGAAATTGGCCATCACTGAGCTGATAAAGTTTCTTACGGGCTAAATAATCAATGTTTGTTTGACTCATGGCCAGATCTATGGCCTGCTTATCTGATGTGCTTAATCGACCTAGCCAGTTGGAATAAGGATGTCTACCTAGGGCGATCAATTCTATGACAGAAAGGTGTGCGGCAAAGGGTTTTTCGGTAAGGACGACACTTATTTGTTTAGCCAAAGATGATTTTGAGAATTCATCAATGAGACGATCCTGATGATAAACGGATCCCGATATTCTCTTATGTAAACCAGATAGGAGTTTTTATGAAAGTGGTTTTACCGACCCCATTTTGTCCCATAAGGCTGATGATCTCTCCAGATGAAAGTGACAGATTGATGTTTTCTTGAAGTACTTTATTTGTACGCCCTTCAATATATCCAATGGCCAGCGATTGGGTATGAATTAACTTCATTTATCGAAAGTATAATGAATGTTTCTTTTTCTCAATAAGAGATAGACGACAAATGGAGCTCCTAACAAAGCAGTGACTGCATTAATAGGTAGAGTAGCCTCCATACTTGGTAATTGCGAGACCGTATCAAAAAGGAGCATTAAAATACCGCCAATGAGGATAATGAGGGGTGTTAACAATAAATGATTGGTAGTGTTGAAAAGCATGCGTGCGATATGGGGCATGGCCAGACCAAAAAAAGCGATGGGTCCACAAAAGGCAGTAATTGTACCCGCCAATAAACTGGTATTAATGATAATCATTAGACGTATGATTTTGAGGTCGACGCCCATACTTTCAGCATAATTTGCTCCAAGTAATAAGGCATTCAGTGATTTGGACAAGCCTATAGACATGATCATCCCGATAATTATGATCACACTGAAGATCATCAATTCATTCCAAGAAAGGCTCCCTAGACTGCCAAAAGACCACATCATATAGGCTTGGATAT
Source organism: Flammeovirgaceae bacterium UBA4465 (assembly GCA_905182375.1). GTDB lineage: Bacteria > Bacteroidota > Bacteroidia > Cytophagales > Cyclobacteriaceae > UBA4465. The sequence goes on along the minus strand of CAJJBF010000009.1, from coordinate 173,737 downwards.
TTGTAGCTTGACTGAAGTATTGTAAAATACTGATCAAAGCGCTTGATGCAGCACCCAGCATCAAGCCTAATATCAATAAGGTAACCGAATCCTTGAGTCTTACAGAGGCCAATATGATGGCCAACAAGACGCCAAAGGAGCCAAGTGCTGCCGCACATACCATAATCCAACTTCTGGCAATACCTGAAAGTTCGAAAAGGAGTCCAGCTTCAACCCCTAAAAAAATAACCAGAGCGACTCCCAGCCCAGATCCAGAACTAATACCTAAAATGAATGGCCCAGCCATAGGATTCCGAAATAAGGTTTGCATTTGCAATCCACAGATACCGAGTCCACCCCCAACAAGTGTGGCTGTGAGTGCCTTGGGTAAACGAAATTTTGCCATAATCAAATGCCAAGAATTATCTACGGGAGGGCGCAATAGAATGAAATCAATTACACTTGATAAAGGGATGGCCACAGATCCTAAGCTGATATTTAGAGCAAATAAAACAAGCAATAATAACCCTAAACCAACAAACAGTTGTCTCCACTTTGTTATTGAGGTATCAAAATATTGTGTGATCATGGAATCTTTTGAAAATAATAAGTAGGATGATCGGGTAGTAACTCTGGATGCAATATCCTAATAAGATCGGCAAGAACAAGATCGGGTCGAGCATAGGCCGATTCAAAGAAATCAAAGCCACCATTGTTACCTATACGTTTGTTGTAATTGTAGATGCGCTGCGCTTGATAAGCTTCAAAAAGTTCATATCGTGCATCTTGAGCCATCAATTCAGTGCGGGTATTGATAGAGGCAACCCCAATCCAAAATCGTGCTTCCCTGGCCCGATCAAGAACCGTTTCAAAACTAAGCTCTAACCATCCTGATGATAGGTTATCTTCCCATACATAGGTCCCTCCAGCATCCTTAATGAATTGTGCGGACCAGTTTTTTCCACCTGGCAGAAACCAGGTATCTCCATATACCACTCCTGAAAATACGCTGGGTCTTTCTGTCACGTTTTGGGTTAAGTTTTTAAGATATTGGTATCTTTCAACCATGCCAGAAAAAATAGAATCTGCAATTTTACTTTCATCAAAAATATAACCAAAAAACTTGATCCATTCGGCACGACCCAAAGCAGTTTCTTCTAGAAAATCCGAATTATAAACAATAGGTATGCCCGCTTCGACAATTTTATCAAGTGTTGAGGATTCACCACCAAGATCAAAGGCAATAACTAAATCGGGTTGACTGGCTAGCAGTAATTCCAAATTTATTTTACCATTGATACCAACCTCTTTTATTTCACCTACTTTTAGGCGTTCGTTGATTTTTTCAGAATAAATATTGGGCGTACCTACAAAGCCTACCAGTTTATCTTCCAAGCCCAATAATTCTAAATAAGGTAGATGGGTGGTGCTGGTGACGACTACCCGCTGGGGAATGTTTTCAAATCTATATTCAATGGCAGACTTTGATCCTGGCCAAGGTTCTATCACCCTTAGATAGTCCTCTTGGATATTAAATTTAGTTGCATAATCCATGGATTGACTTGAAACGGTTTCATGAAGCCTATCGGTAGGCTTATTTTTCTCGCAACCCAATAGCATACAAAAATAAAATAATGCCAAGCATTTATTCATTTAACAAAATTGAACAAAAAAAAGGAGTTATTTAGTTTTAGTTTAAAACTTACATAACTTTGCCGTGAATTCGGTTCTTGGCATAAAATTTAGCTGCCAAGATTAAAAGGGAATCTTGTTAAAATCAAGAACTGTCCCCGCAACTGTACGGTTTACATGCTTCATCTACAATGCCACTGTTGTTTTCAATGGGAAGGCCATGAAGTGAACCAAGTCAGGAGACCTGCCTATTTCAAACATAAAATTTCGAGCTTCGGGTGAAAGCTAGGGAAGGTGAAAGTCATTTTTCTCTATTTACCATAGGCCCGGTTAAATAATTAACGGGTGAAAGTTGTTGTATTCTGGATGACCTTTTTGTGTCCTTTCTTTTTAAAGGCGCAATCAGACACGGTTTTAATGCGGCCTATTGAAATAATGGGTTTTGGACTGGTGCCTTATGCCACAGGGGACGTAGTGCGCGTGATTCACACAGTCGATCCTTTAAAGACCTTGGACGCGGCACTTTTTAGCCAGGCAGGAGTTTACATGAAAAATTATGGGCATCAACAGTTGTCAACCATCTCTTTTAGAGGGACGTCCGCTGTCCATACCAATGTGCTTTGGCACGGCATCCCAGTCAATGCACCTACCTTAGGATCCACAGATTTCTCACAATGGCATGCATGGCTGATAGATGATGTAGCCATTCAGCCGGGAAATCAAGGGGCCTTATATGGTTCAGGTTCTATAGGGGGTACTGTGTTCATTGATCATTTTAATAAGATTCGAACGAACACGGCAGCCATTGGATTGGGCTTGGGCAGTTTTGGATACAATTTTCAGGGAGCAAGAGCAGAGTACAAAAACGATCAGTTTCAAGGAACGACCCATATTTATCGTGAAGCCATCAATAATGATTTTACTTATCCTTTAAAAGGAACAGATCTTATTCAAACTCAAAAAAATGCAGCCGCTTTGAGTTATGGCTTTCGACAAGAACTTCAACATTTTTGGAACAATCAGCGTTTATCTGTAGATCTGTTGCTCTTTTATCAACATCGAGAAAGCCAACCTGTCATATCCCAAAATGAGGGTCAAGATTTCATTAAAACCCATAATATCAAATCAGTTGTAGAGCATTTTATTGATGTAAATAAGGGATCTATAAGTACAACCCTGGGTTGGATGAATGATCAAATGATTTATAACCAAAATCCAGCGATTCGTTCTCAGCAGATCACATTGACCCAGCGATATGAATATGATATAGGTGATCATTTCCACTTAAATAGTGGATTTTTGATAAGTTGTCTTGCTGCCAAGGGCTCGAATCTTGAGAATATCAATCCTCAAAAACAATTAGATTTCTTTGTTATAGTTACCTACAGAATCAATGACCGATGGAGCAGTACCTGGGGACTTCGTGAATCATTTATGATTGATGCTGGATCTAAGTTATTGCCCTCTTTGGGTGCTGAGCGAAAGTGGATATTTCCCAAGAGTTCGTTGGTATCGCACGCCAAAATAGCGAAAGGCTTTCGATACCCCACACTCAATGATCGGTTTTGGTTACCGGGTGGAAACCCATCTTTAAACCCTGAGCAAAGTACGAGTACTGAGATTGGCTTCAAGCTTCGTTATCCGTAAGTTGAATACCCAGTTCAATGTTTATCAAACTTGGGCCCAAGATTGGATTTTATGGTTACCTCAATCAGGAAATATATGGCGTCCTGAAAATATCCAAAAAGTCGCAATTTCAGGAATTGAGCATGTCTTAGGTTATCAATATTCCTTGAATGAAACGGAGCTAGAAAGTGAGGTAGTCTTAAATTATCAGCGGTTCTATAAATAAATCTGCTTATCCGAGTCAAGCTGCATATGGGAATCAATTACCTTATGTGCCTTATTTTACGGCTATTTGGTCCAATAAAATCCATATTAAAAAGTGGACTATTGCTTTAGATCAATCTTATACCAGTCAACGGTATACCACTTTAGATCAATCAAATACTTACGCGGTAGCTCCTTATTTTTTACTTGATATAGCCATCGATCACCCACTTATCCTAGGTAGCGTCACGACTCAAATTTCGCTCAAGGCCAATAATATATTTAACAGCTACTACGAAAACATTCAAAACCGGGCCATGCCAGGAATCAATTTTCAATTACAAATAATAACTAAATTATGACTCAATCTAAATATATATTTAAAACAATAACATCTTTCATTTTAATTTTTACCACTTTATTATTTATCTCATGTGCCGATGATCCTGAGGTGAATCCTGACAGTCTATCATCGGATGATTCTAATGAGAATACATTAGGCACTTTTTCATCTGGTATTTTCGTCATTAATGAAGGAAATTTTTTATCTGATGATGGATCAATATCTTTTATTCATTCAGAAGGCATGATTCAAAATAACATTTTTTCTGATAATAATTCATCGCTTCCATTGGGAGACGTGGTGCAATCTATGTATGTCAACGATACAACGGCTTTCATATTGGTTAATAATAGTAATAAAGTAGAGGTCGTAGATGTTGACGAAATGAAGTTATTGCACACCATTTCAGACGTCTCTCTACCCAGGTATATGGTCAGTGAGGGAGATTATGGCTATATTTCGGAGTGGGTAAGTTTTTCAGATCGGGGTCGTATTTCCATTTTGGATTTAAATACCTATGAGATTTTAGATACGATTAATGTGGGGTTTGGAGCAGAGGCTTTGGTCATTAGGGATAATAAACTCTACGTAAGCAATAATTTTGAGAAGACCTTGAGCATAATGGATTTGACTACACGGGAAATCATTCAAACGATTACCGTAGGCACATCACCTGCAGCCATGATCATAGACCAAAATGGGGATCTTTGGATCCTTTGCAGTGGGGGGTACAATGCGGATTTCACTCTTGCAAACAACGGCTCATTGGTACGACTTGACTCCAATGATGAAGTGATACAGGAAATTGCATTAGGAATGAATGTAGCTGGTAAAATGGCTGCCAATGTCGATTTATCTATCCTTTATTTTTACAGTGGCACGACCGTATACAGTTACGGTATAGGAGACCAAAGCTATGATACATTCATTGAGAATACTTCTGCCATTGCTTTTTATGGAATAGGCATAGCTCCTGATGGAGATATGTATATAGGTGATTCTAAGGGTTTTCAGTCTATAGGAAGTGTGTATGTCTATGATCAAACGGGTCAGGAGAAAGAAGAATTTGAAGTAGTAGGTAGAGGACCAAATGGTTTTGTCTTTACACCTGATTAATTCATTGGTCAAAGACCTGTTTTAATAGTGCTTCAAGGCCGGATTTTACTGATTTTTTACCTTCTTGAATGGCTTGTTCTATTTCCTTCTTTTTATTAGATAATTTGGGATTTTGGAACACATATTGAAGCAGCTGGTTGGAAAGTCCTTCACGAAACCATTGTAGATTTTGATGCTTTCTATTGGTATAAAAATAATCATTGGTCTTCGTGAGGGTTATGTATTCGTTTATATATTTCCAAACTTGATCTAGGTTCGTTGGTTGTCGAGATGAAATAGTTTCAACAGGGACTTTCCAGTTATTGATATTCGTGGGAAAATAATGGAGCGCTTGTTCGAAGACCATTTTAGTGTGGTTGCTCTCTTCAATATTTTCTCCATCACTTTTGTTGACCAATATCATATCGGTCAGTTCCATTAAACCTCTTTTGATACCTTGTAACTCATCCCCTGCACCTGAGATCATCAACAGCAATAGAAAATCACTCAAATCTTTTACCGCCACCTCAGATTGGCCTACACCAACGGTTTCAATTAAAATCACATCAAAGCCCGCCGCTTCACATAAAAGCATATTTTCTCTGGTTTTCTCGGAGATGCCACCCAGATGCCCACGGGTAGGACTCGGTCTGATGTAGGCATTTCTATTTTGCGAAAGTTCATTCATTCGCGTTTTATCTCCCAAAATACTGCCCTGATTTAAGGTGCTGGTGGGATCGATAGTTAATACGGCTATTTTATGACCTTTTTTGATCAGAAATAAACCAAAAGCTTCTATAAAAGTGCTTTTTCCCGACACCTGGGATCCCCGTAACTCCAATCCTCAAGGATGTTCCCGTATGACTCAAAATGGAATCTATTAATTGGGTTGCCGATCGTTGATCTTCTGGTAGTTGACTTTCACATAGGGTAATGGCCTGACTCAAAATCAATCGATCTCCAGTGATGATTCCTGATTTTAGTTGGTCTAGTGTAAGATTTTTTTTCGCTAATGACATGGTTTATGATACCTGAGGCTTCATAAATTCAATTTATGCTCACTAATTTAGGTCATTTGCGCTTTTGGAATATACTACGACTTAAATTATAATGTAAAGCGATCACGTGGGTGCTTCAGCAACTATTCAAATTTTCATTGAGCCCACTGCATTAGGTAATAGATCTACGCAGAGGTTTTAGGCTATAGGATATATTCGCTCAAATCTTTATTTTTAATAATCCCAGTCAATTTCTCGTCTACAAGGGCTTTATCGATTAAAATTTTTGAGTGGGCTCCAATGGTATCGGGAATGTCAAATAAGATATCGTTGAGGAGTCTACTCATGATCGTTTGTAAACGACGTGCTCCTATATTTTCCATTTCTTCATTGATAGCAAAAGCTTTCTCTGCCATTTCTTCAAGCGCATCATCACTGAATTCGATAGAAACATTTTCGGCTTCGATTAAAGCGATGTACTGCTTGGTCAATGCATTTTTGGGCTCTTTTAAAATCTTTAAAAAATCTCCTTTGGTAAGATTATTCAATTCAACTCGAATTGGAAACCTTCCTTGTAATTCAGGAATCATATCGGAGGGCTTGCTAAAATGAAAGGCACCTGCAGCAATGAACAATACATGGTCTGTCTGAATAACGCCGTATTTGGTAGTTACACTACTTCCTTCAACAATAGGTAAAAGATCTCTTTGGACACCTTCTCTACTTACATCGGGCCCAGATTTTCCACTGCGTCCACCTGCGATTTTATCAATCTCATCAATAAAAATAATGCCTGTATTACTCGCTTTATATAGTGCCTCTTCTTTGACTTCGTCCATATCAATGAGTCTTTGACTTTCATCTTCAATTAATAATCTTTTGGCTTCTGAGATGGTTACTTTTCGCTTTTTAGACTTTTTGGGCATCATATTGCTGAGCATATCTTGCATATTAATCATGGAGGATTCATCAATCATACCACCACCAATCATACCTAGGTTGCCAGAAGCGGCGGCTTTGATATCAATCTCTATTTTTCTATCGTCTAGCGTACCTCTTTGAATTTTTTCACGGAATTTTTCACGTGTCTTCTGATTGAGCTCAAGATCAGTCATATCCGTTACTGCATCTCCTCCAGGGAAAGACGTGCCTTTAAGGGGGGGGATTAGAGCATCTAAGATGATGTTTTCAACAATAGCTTCTGCTTTGGCTTTTACTTCTGCCTTTTTTCGTGTTCGCACCATATTTACTGCCTGTTCAACGAGGTCTCGTACCATGCTCTCAACGTCTCTGCCCACATAGCCCACTTCGGTAAACTTTGAGGCTTCTACCTTAGTAAATGGAGCATCTGCGATTTTTGCTAGCCTTCTGGCAATTTCAGTCTTACCTACCCCAGTCGATCCTATCAACAAGATATTATTAGGAATAATATCATTTCTAATCTCTCCTTGGACGTTCATTCTGCGCCATCTATTTCTCAGGGCAATGGCCACATTTCTTTTGGCATCACCTTGACCAATGATATATTTATCTAATTCGGCAACGATTTGCTTGGGTGTAAGGTTTTCCATTTTTAAAATATTTGTTTTAAAGCGCTTGTATTTGTTTTGATTGATAAATATTGGCTTGCTGCGGCGGCATGTATTTTGGCGTTACTGAATTGAAATTCATACGCCTTTATCTTTAATAAAAAACCAAAGCTCAGCCCAGCTCCATAAGCCATTTCATCTACATTGAATGCGACTCTTTGCCTGTGGTTATAACCCAAATTAAGTTCGATACGTTTTCCAATAAGTAGGGCCGTTCCAAAATTGAAATATCTAAAAATTTGATCTAATCGCCTGATATTTTGATTAGGATTAGATACATACAAATCATCGGTGGAACGAACCAAGTCGCTAGCTGTGACGGTAAATCGAAACGGCATATGTTCAGGCTTAAAAGTGGTACCTATCAATACATCAAATGGGAGCGACGTATGTGCGTCAGCGGTGTAATCAGAAATTAAAAAACCTAAGTTTTTGATGACCATACCGACCGAAAAGTTTTGGTAAGGACTTCTGTAGATGCCTCCCAAATCGAACAGCAAGGCATTGGCACCTATCGTTGAGATATAAGAGCCTGCCATTTTTAAATTGATGCCCAGCGTAAAAGGACCCAGACTATGAGATTTACCGATGTGAAGGACATAGTCTTGTGCTTTGAACCTACCAATGACTGTTCCCAGCTCGTCTGTTTCATCGAAGGTTCCATAATCTGTGAACAAAATACCAGCAGTCAGCGGACCTATTTTGCCCGCACTAAATTGAGCGATGGTACTCATTCTATTGATGCCTGCTAAGTAGGGATGATACATAATATAAATATCTCCTAAAGTACTGTCTCCGAGGATTGCCGGATTGTGATACCCCATGGCGATATCATGGTCATTGCTTGACACGGCAGATCCTCCAAGCGCTGCAGCGCGACTGCTATTGGGAAGGTTTAAAAAATGAAAGCCTTGTTGGGCAAATAATGATGACCAAAAAATTAGGAAAAATAAAGTGGACGCTGCCTTCAAATAGATTTTGTATTTTCTTCTGGAATAATAAATTTTAAAGGTTGCTTAACTTTCTGCTCGAGTAAGGCAATATTCAACACATCATCCACATTTTCCACATAATGAATTTGTAATAATTTTAAGTATCGATCATCTATCTCGTCAATATCTTTCTTGTTTCTTAGGCTAAGAACAATATCTTTGATCCCAGCGCGTTTGGCAGCCAATATTTTTTCTTTCACACCACCGACAGGCAATACTTTACCTCGTAAGGTAATTTCTCCAGTCATTGCCAGTTTGGCCTTTACCTTTCTTTGCGTGAAGAGAGAGGTGAGCGCGGTCAGCATGGTGATGCCCGCAGAGGGTCCATCTTTTGGAATAGCGCCAGCAGGTACATGGATATGTAGATCATAATGATCAAATATTTTGTAATGGATATCGAGGACTTCAGCATTTGATTTAAGGTAGGACAGGGCCGTGATAGCGGATTCTTTCATCACATCGCCCAATTGACCTGAGAGGGTGAGTTTTCCTTTGCCTCTGCTCAAGCTAGATTCTATAAATAAAATATCACCACCTGCAGGTGTCCAAGCCAAGCCCGTGACAATGCCGGGAAAGTCATTGTGCTCATATGTTTCTTTATCAAAAATCTCTGAACCTAAAATACTGCGTACCTGTTGGGAATCCATTTTCGATTCAAAAGGGTTTTCCATGGCTTTGGATTTTGCAATATTTCGGACTAAAGCAGCAATTTTCCGTTCGAGACTCCGCACACCTGATTCGCGGGTATAGTCATTGATTACTTTTTCAATGGCCTTTTGATTGAATTTTAAATCTTTAGAAGTCAAACCATGTTCAGTGATCTGTTTGGGGATTAAATGTTTATTGGCAATTTGAACTTTTTCTTCCAAGGTATAACCTGTGATGTCAATGATTTCCATACGATCGAGCAGGGCGGGTTGGATGGTTTCTAAAGAGTTTGCCGTAGCAATAAAAAGCACTTTACTCAAATCATAGTCTACTTCTAGATAGTTGTCCTTAAAGCTACTATTTTGTTCGGGGTCTAAGACTTCTAGCAATGCCGAGGAAGGATCTCCTCTAAAGTTGGCGTTTATTTTATCAATTTCATCTAATATAAAAACAGGATTTGATGATTTGGCACGCTTGATATTTTGTAGAATTTTACCCGGCATGGACCCAATGTAGGTCTTTCTATGGCCTCTAATTTCCGCTTCATCATGGAGCCCACCCAGTGACATACGAATGTATTTCCTACCCAGCGCCTCAGCAATAGATTTACCCAAAGAAGTTTTGCCAACGCCAGGAGGTCCATAAAGGCAAATAATGGGGCCTTTGAGGTCATCTTTAAGTTTTCTTACGGCCAAATATTCTAGTATTCTATCCTTGACTTTATCAAGCCCAAAATGATCTCGGTCTAATATTTTTTGTGAATTCTTAAGGTCAAAATTATCTGCAGTTAATTCATTCCATGGCAAATCAACCAGTAATTCTACATAATTCATCGCCACGGGATATTCTGCTGCTGCTGGATTCATCCGCTGAATTTTATCAATTTCCTTGAAAAAATGAATTTTCACCTCTTCAGTCCAATTCTTTTCATCACCACGGGTTTTTAGGGTTTCAATTTCTTGATCAGGCCCATCATTGCCAAGTTCATTTTGCAGGATGCGCATTTGTTGCCTCAGAAAATAATCTCTTTGTTGTTGATCAATATCTGTATGAACTTTTTTCTGAATTTCCTTTTTCAATTCGAGCATTTGCAGATCCTTCATCATAAGCTGCAATAATTTTTCTGCTCTTTTTATAGGATCATTTATTTCCAATAATTTTTGCTTTTCAGCAACTTCTGCATTGACATTCCCTGCTAAAAAATGGGTCAAAAAGGAATGGCTATCAATGTTATCCAAGGCAATTTGGGCTTCCTTTGGAATTTCGGGATTGAGCTTCATAATCTTATTGGCCGTATCTTTTAGTGATTGGACAATGGCTTCTGTATTTTCTTTTTCTAGATCAAAGTCGAGGTCATGTAAAATCTCATATTTTGCTTTGATAAAAGGCTTTGCAGTAGTTAAGGCTGATATTTTAAATCTTTTTTGCCCTTGAATGATGATCGTCGTATTGCCATCGGGAAGGACCAACATTTTAAGAATTTTAGCCACTGTACCTATGCTATTGAGATCGCTTATACCTGGCTCTTCAATTTTGAGATTTTTTTGCGCGGTAACTCCAATGATGCGGTCTCCTTTGTAGGCTTGCTTCACCAGTTTGACAGACTTTTCACGACCGACCGTGATAGGGGATGACTACCCCAGGAAACAATACGGTATTTTTAATGGGAAGTATGGGAAGTTCATCGGGCAATTGATCGTCCGTGAGTGAAGGGATTTCTTCAGAGGCAATTAATTGAACGACTTCCTCGGGATCGTCCTCCGAAAAGTCAGGATGAAAAATCTGAAAATTTTTGCTCATACTATGTCAATGTGGCAGTTTTATGCCTTTAAAGGAGTTGTTAATGATTTGTGTTTTAGTAGATCAATACTTATGCCAAATAATCTAATGTCTGCTTTTTAAGATTATCTTTACTTCATAGATTTAAGTATTTCATTTAAATTTCCATAGCAATTTTAAAAAAGGCCAACTTATGAACCCAATTAAGGTCTTACTTTTCTTAAGTATTTTTGGCATTAATCATCGGATCCAAGGGCAAAGTGATGCGACTACGGTGCTGAAGTTTGATTCTGATAACCTTTCGTCAAATATTATTGTCAATCGATATGATTTTGAGAACATCAATAAAATTCCTCGATATTTTAAAAAATCTCAAATTTTACTGCTTAATAAGCTCGAAAAAAATAAAGATTATCAGGCCCAATACGGCATTTTATCGAAGTACGTGACGAATTTTGGTATCGAAAATTTTTATTCTGAAACTCGATTACTTTGGCGATTGGCAAAGCTGACTGAAATGTTTGGTGATTATGAAGATGCCAAGTCTCTGTATCGTTTGGTCTTGAGGCATCATCACGGTGGGATTAATACAGGTGAAATAGAGTTGTATTATGATTCCTTAAACAACCAGGAAGTAGCACAGTTTGTGCCTATTGAATATTATTATGAGATGGTCGAACATCGAAAACTTATCGATACCCTGATGCCTCCAAAAGGTGTATTGCTCAACATGGGGTTTTCGGTGAATAGTAGGGGTGCTGATTACGGACCGGCACTCAGCCAAAATAATGGCGCCTTGCTTTTCACCTCACAAAGAGAAGAGCTGAGTATGGAGATCAACAAAAACAAAAATGAGGATCTATACATCAGTTATGTGGATGCTTATGGGACCTGGTCTAAGGCTTATGCTATGCAAGAGATTAATTCTAATTACAATGAAGGTTCGGCCTGTTTAAGTGCGGATGGGAATACGCTGTATTTTTCTCGATGTGATTGCCCCTCGTGCTATGGTGATTGCGATCTCTTCAGTGCCATCTTGAAGGACAGCATATGGACGGAAATAAAAAACCTAGGAATCAATGTAAATAGTTTAAGTTGGGATTCACATCCCTCTTTATCCCACAGTGGAGATACCCTCTTTTTTGCATCAGATCGTTTGGGTGGTTTTGGTCTATCTGATATTTATTTTACTACGAAAAAGGATGGATCTTGGACACAAAGCCAAAATATGGGGCCTATTATCAATACTAGAAATAATCAAGAGATGTTTCCATTCATTGGTTCTAATAATACACTTTACTTCTCATCAAATGGGCATCTTTACAATTTTGGAGGATTTGATATTTATAAATCGTATAATATCATGGATAAATGGAGTGAACCTATCAATATAGGACCCTTGGTCAATGGAACGGGGAGTGAGTTCTATTTTACCATTGATGCAAATTCCAAAGATTTGTACTATGCAAGATCATCGTCTAAAGACTTGGATAAATTGGATTTATATTCTTTCCCACTTCCTATGGGCGCCAGACCCGATGCGGTAGCACAATTAAGGGGAAGTTTGACGGATGCTTTGAATGGAAAGCCTTTTGGTGGAATTGTATCGGTAGTAGATATGGATCAAGGGGTAGAGGTTGCTCCTAAATACCTGAAAGAAGATGGAACTTTTGAGTTTAATTTAATTGATCAGAGAAATTATTTACTCGTGATACAAGGCGATGATTTCTTCAGGATAGAGGAAGCATTTTACTTAGATGGGTACGTAGAATTGAACAAGACGACAGAGCCTATGAATGCCCGTATGAAATTTGAATCTGTAGAGTTCGATAATGGTAAAGCTGAAATTAAGCCCGAAATGTATGGAGATCTCAATAAAATAATTAATTTTTTATATGATAATATTGAGTTCAAGTTAAAGATCTCTGGGCATACAGATTCTCAAGGATCTCAAGCACTGAATTTACAATTATCCAAAGATCGAGCGGAAAACATTCGAGACTATATTGTGATTTTTGCAGGTATTCTGGAAAGTCGTGTCGAGTGGGAAGGATTGGGAAGTTCTGTGCCTTTGGTGGAAGAAAATACTGAGGCAGATAAGAAAATTAATAGAAGGGTAGAGTTTCAAATCTACAGAGAAGGAGCGCTGGAAAAATAAAAGGCTCAGGCTCCTAGTGAGCGAATGAGTTTAGAACAACTTGATGATGTCGTTGAGGATAGCGTAGCTCATCAATGCCAAGAGCAACACCATGCCTACTTTTTGAGCATTTTCTAGAAAGGTATCAGAGGGTTTTTTTCCGGTAACTATTTCCCAAGTTAAAAACACTACATGCCCACCATCTAATGCAGGTATGGGTAAGAAATTCATAAAGGCGAGTACCATGGAGAGCATTCCCGTAATACGCCAAAACCTTTGCCAATCCCAAGTACCACCAAAAATTTTCGCAATGCCTATAGGACCAGAAAGCGATTTACTCGCGGAGACTTCCCCAGCAAATATTTTTTTAAAGCCTTTGATGTTATCCCAAACAATACTGAAAGCCAATTCAGTTCCTAGTGGGACAGATTCTGCAAACGTATATTCAACGGTGGAAATTTCATTCAATCGATTGGCTTGAAAGCCAATTTTACCTTCTTCATTGACCTCAATAGTTAAAGTTTGTTGGACATTAGATCGATTAATTAATAAAGTGATTTGGGTCCCAGCCAAGGTATCCATACTTGCTTGGAGTTGATCGTAAAATTCAATTTCAGCACCATTTAATGCGATAATTTTATCGCCTACCTGCAGTCCACCAAGATCCGCAGGGCTGCCTTCGATGACCGCACCAATATCAAAAATTAATCTATAAAAAATAAATTTTTGGGCATTGTTTTCTTCTGCAAAATCATCGACAAAATCATTGGGTATGGGTATAGTTAGTCTTTTTCCATCACGGTTTACCGTGAAGTATCCATCACTACTGAGTAGGACGGCTGGACTGGCCAAGTCTCTAAAGCGTTCATAATCTTCGCCATTAATATCAAGGATTCTGTCTCCCGTTTTAAGTCCTATGGACTCACCCAATTCATAAGCTACGATCCCGTATTTGTTTAATTCTTGTTTGGATAGATAGGTATCCCCTTGGGTATATTTAAATCCTATAAATATAATGACACCTAGGATTACATTGACGATGATTCCACCCATCATCACGATCAGTCTTTGCCAGGCGGGTTTGGACCTAAATTCATGTGGCTGAGGTACGGCGCGCATCGCAGTCACGTCTAACGATTCATCGATCATGCCAGAGATTTTAACAAATCCTCCTAAGGGAATCATACCGAAAGAATATTCAGTTTCTCCGAATTTTTTACCCCAAATTTTTGGAGGAAATCCAATAGAAAATTGTTCTACCCGCATGCCAAATGCTTTAGCTGCGAGTAAATGTCCTAATTCGTGCAACCCTACTAAAATGGACAAACCGAGAATCAGCTGCCCTACCATGATGAATACTTCCATTAATGAATCAATTCGTTTGCTTTAGTTCTTGTTTCTTTGTCGGTATTGATTAAATCTTCCAAATTTGGAGCACGAAGATAAGATACTTTTTCGAGGCAGTTTTCAATAACTTCGGATATCTGTAAAAATCCTATGCGATCATTTAAAAATGCATCGACGGCAACCTCATTGGCTGCATTGAGAATACAGGGATGGTTTCCCCCAGAAGTACAGACGTCATAAGCCAATTGAAGGTTTCTGAAAAGTTTAATATTGGGAGATTCAAAAGTCAGGTTTGAGTAATCTGTAAAATTAAATCTTGGGAAATCTGACGGGATTCTTTTGGGATAACCTAGTGCGTATTGTATGGGAAGTTTCATGTCAGGTAGTCCCATTTGGGCTTTCATAGAACCATCTTCAAATTGGACCAAGGAATGTACTATAGATTGAGGATGTACGATAACTTCTATTTGTTCGGTACGTAATCCAAAGAGCCACTTGGCTTCAATGACCTCAAGTCCTTTATTCATCAAGGTAGCAGAATCAATGGTGATTTTAGCGCCCATGACCCAATTTGGATGTTTAAGAGCTTGTTCTTTTTTTATGTTTTGGAGGAAGGCGGCATCTTTACCTCGAAAAGGGCCGCCAGAGGCTGTTAAAATAATTTTTTCAAGTGGATTTTGATGTTCACCTACTAAACATTGAAAAATAGCTGAATGTTCAGAATCAACAGGAAAAATGGGAACCCCAGACGTTTCAGCCAGTTTCATAATGATTTCTCCAGCAACGACAAGTGTTTCTTTGTTCGCCAAAGCAATAGGCTTTTTAGCCTCGATTGCCTTTATTGTAGGCATCAATCCCGCATAACCTACCAACGCAGTAAGGACCATGTCAATGGTACTCATTTGAACGGCATCATTGACTGCTGCCATTCCTTCGTATACTTTGATGTGTAAGGGATCTAAGGCATTAAATACCTCTTTGTAAATAGATTCGTCCGTTACAATGACGACGTTGGGGTTAAATTTTTTGGCCTGTGCCACAATCAAAGTGGCATTTTTATGACAGGTGAGTAATTCTATCTGAAACAGTTTAGGATGGGCTTCTATCACTTCAAGAGCCTGTGTTCCGATGGATCCGGTAGATCCGAGAATAGCTATATTTTTCAAATTACTTTTATTTTTCTTTGAATGTATGGAGTGCCTCGACTATTTTTCTGTCGTTGCTTAATCTAGGCACTTTGTTTTGCCCGCCCAATTTCCCAATGGATTTCATATATTTTATAAAGGCATCAGCTTTGAGTGTGATCACTTGTAAGGGATCCAATACCGCACCCTTTACCAAATCATCATAATAGCTATTGAGCTGTTGCATGTTCAAATTTAACTCTTTTTTGAAAGCGGATACATCATGGGGCCTTTGAGCAAAAGCGATATACCATTCGTGAAGCGGAAGTCCAGAGGTGGGCGTCACTTGGGGGGCGACCGTATATTCAATGAGTTCCGTCTCAGGAAATTTCTGACAAGTAAGGGTCATGGCTTTCTCCACTTCTTCTCCTATGACATGTTCTCCAAATGCAGAGATGAAATGCTTAATTCGACCAGTCACAATAATGCGGTGAGGATAAGTACTTAGAAACTTCACAGTATCTCCTATAGCATAACCCCAAAGGCCTGCATTACTGTTTAAGATCATAGCATAATTGACCCCAATTTGAACTTCTTCAAGGGTAAGTCTTTTGCGTGATTCATTAAAAAAATCGGAGGCAGCAATAAATTCAAAAAAAATCCCACTGTTAGAAAGCAAAAGGAGACCTTTTGAAGCTTGGCTGTCTTGATAAGCAATAAATCCTTCAGATGCAGGATAGGTTTCTATGCTGTCGATGGTTTTTCCTATGGTTTCATATAATTTTTTTTGATAGGGGTCAAAACTTACCCCTCCGTATACAAAAAGAGAAAAATTAGGAAAAACATCTTTGATAGATTTACCTTTCCGGCTCACCAATTTATCAAAATACATTTGAACCCAAGGAGGAATACCAGAAATTAACGATAAATCTTTATTTTCAGTTTCGAGAACGATTTGGTCTACTTTCTGCTCCCAGTCTTCCAAGCAATTGGTTGGGTAGCTTGGCAGCTGATTGGATTTAAGGTAAGTTGGGATTAAATGATTAATGATCCCAGACAATCTCCCTGTTGGAATACCTGAGGTATAGGTTAAGGTAGGACTTCCTGAAAGGAAGATCAGTTTTTTATCCAGAAAGGTGCTGTTACCTGTTTCATTCACATAGGATAACAAAGCATTTCGAGCACTGTTGATGTGGTTGGGAATGGAATCTTTTGTTATGGGTATGTATTTGACTCCGCTGGTTGTCCCAGAGGTTTTGGCTAAATAGGCAGGCTGTCCAGGCCAAAGAACATCTTTTTTGCCTTTAAGAATTTCTTTGATATAGGGCTTTAATCCTTCATAATCTCGAATCGGTACCCGCTGAGTAAAGTCCGTATGATTTCGAATTTCATCAAATTGATGGTCTCTTCCAAATTGGGTTTTTGAACCTGATTTTATCAGTTTTCTAAACAAGTTGGATTGAAACTTACCTGGATTGAGCGCCCATTTTTTTTGGTCGTAAACTATCCATTTGGCTATCGGCTTACTTAAGATAGATCGAATCCCCATGTTTGTGAAAATAAATCATTAACGGTTTCAGATGCTTTCATTATTTCACAAAATTACTATGGTTAAGTTTTGATTGATAGATTATTGAAAAATCATTTTGATTAAAAACTTATTTCAGCAGTTTTCAACGGGCGGGCGAGTGGCTTTTTTAGGTAGATATTTTGTTTTGGAAGGCACATTGAAATTTAGTGCTGGAGGGTAAAAGGGAAAATAAAATGTGCCTTTTGTTTGAGGTAAATTAAATGGCTTTTAATTTTATTTTTTTCTTCAACTCGTCTATTGAGTATTTGAATTTGGAATTGGTGTCAATCATATCGCTTACGGACTGTAAGGCATAGATCACCGTACTGTGATCTCGACCTCCAAAATGATAACCAATGGATTTTAATGAATGATTCGTATAGTCTTTGGCAAAATGCATGGCTACTTGTCTTGCAATGACCACTTCTTTTTTTCGCGTTTTTGCCTTCATGTCATCGATAGAAATATTAAAATATTCACCTACCGTTTTTTGGATGTAATCAACTCCTACTTCTGAGTCAATATGAGAGACTATATTTTTAAGAATCGTTTTGGCAAGTTCTAAATCTACTTCGACATTGGTGAGAGAGGCATGGGCAATCATGGAGATGATTACGCCTTCCAATTCTCGAATATTGGTATTGACACTATACGCTAGATATTCAATTACTTGATCGGATATAATAATCCCATCTGCCTGCAATTTCTTTCTAATGATGGCGATACGCGTTTCGAAATCAGGTTGTTGAATATCGGCAGTCAAGCCCCATTTGAATCTTGAGACTAATCGTTCTTGAAGACCACTTAAATCTTTTGGAGGCCGATCTGAAGTCATGATGATTTGCTTTCCAGATTGATGCAAGTGATTGAATATATGGAAGAATATTTCCTGAGTTTTTTCTTTATCTTTCAAAAACTGAACATCATCCAACATGAGAACGTCCACGTTCCTGTAATAAGCAATAAATTCCTGAAGACTGTTACTTTTCAGCGCATCTATGAACTGATTGGTGAATTTTTCAGAAGCCACATAGAAAACATATTTTTCGGGATGATTGCGTTTGATTTCATTACCAATGGCCTGAATTAAATGGGTTTTACCTAGTCCAACGCCTCCATAAACCATAAATGGATTGAATGAGGTAACTCCTGGTTTATTGGCCACGGCAAATCCTGCAGATCTTGCCAATCGGTTACAATCACCTTCAATGTAATTTTCAAATTGATAATTGGGATTTAGGTTCGAGTCACTGGCCAGTTCTTGCATGAACTGAGGATTTTTATATTTATCATATCCATTGACGCGAGATTTATTAAACCCACTTTTGTTTCCACCTACATTGACCGTATAGGGTTGGTTAGATGCACTGCCATTATCCATGACCACGGAATACTCTAGTTTTCCATTTTGACCGATAACTTTTTGAACTGCTTGCTGTAGGATATGTACATAATTTTCCTCGAGCCACTCATAGAAAAATTGACTGGGCACCTGAATAGTCAATACTTCATCTTCAATTTTCACTGGAACAATAGGCATGAACCACGTACTAAAGCTTTGAGCCGGTATTTGTTCTTTGATCAGCAAAAGGCAATTGCTCCATTTTTCTACATACATCCAGGAGTCATTTTCGTGGTGGTCATTTTTCCTTTTTTGGGATCTTTTTTTTATTAAGCGTTATCAAAGGTGGCGTAAAAAAAGTAAACAAAAAAGTGAAATATCATTTGATTTTAAGTGATTTAATCTGCTCTTTTAATTTCCCCTTTTTTTTAATGAATTTCAATGATTACCGGCAAAATTTATTATAAATAAATTGATAGGTTCGATTAATGCATCTTGATCAATTAGTTTTGTTTACCATGAAGGAGGGTCAAGCGACATTCAGCGAATTTTCAAAATCGACTTTCAAAAATTGGCTTAAAGAAATTAAGCAAAAAGGTTCCCATTTAGATTTTGAAAAAGAATTAAAATGGCGAGATCCATCAGGGATTGAGTTAGATCCTTTTTATGATGCCTCCAATACCACAGTCTCGACTTATATCACACATTTTTTTTCAAGCCAACCTTATCCTCAATGGAAATTACTTCATAAAATTGAAGTAAAAGATGATAAAACGGCCAATAGAGAAGCACTCGAAGCACTTAATAATGGTTGTGAAGGCATTATTTTTGATGTAAAGCATCATGCTCCCAATCCCGATATTTTGTATGACCAAATTCAGGCAGCACATTGCAGTATTTTTTTCACCGGATCAAGGACGAAAGATTTAGATGATTTTTTTAATTATTACAGCTCTTTGGAAGCCTGTGCATTCGAAGGAGGTGCAGATAATTGGGCGTCGGGACACGCTCAATTCAGTTTTACCATTGACGCAACTCATTACCGAACTCTCAAAGAATGGTCAAGCCTTGTTTTACAAATTATTGATTGCTTAAAAAGCAAAGATCAATCCGTCACGGTGCACTTAGATCATGGTTCTCATTTTTATCATGACCTCACTAAGGTTCGTAGTTTGCGATTTATGGTGTCTGCACTTTGCAGAGCTGAGAAAATCCCTTTTTCAACAGATAGATTTCGCATACACTCCTCACCAAGAAAACGGAAAGGATTGGCTGAAGGCCTCATTTCAAACAGTGCGACAGGACTATCGTTAACCCTAGGGGCTGTAAATTATTTATCATTTGAGTTAGATGCTCAGGACAGTGCTGATGGACAGCGCTGGTCTCGAAATGTGGGGAACTTACTCCGGGAGGAGGCCCAATTAACTTTTGAGCAAGATCCGATAGCTGGAGCCCATTTTTTAGATTTTTATTGCCATCAGCAATGCCTTGCTTTGTGGGGGTTGTTACAATCAAAATTTGGAAACCTAACTTATGCGGAACTGATCGGTGAACATCATTACCATCGACCTTCATCTAAACTGGAAGGTTTTGTTCCAGGTAAACCTCCCTTTTTGAGAGGTCCTTACCTTACGATGTATACCCAAAGGCCCTGGACGATTCGTCAATATGCCGGGTTCTCTACAGCGAAAGCCTCTAATGCATTTTATCGGAAAAATTTGAAAGCTGGGCAAAAAGGGCTTTCAGTAGCTTTTGATTTGGCCACTCATAGAGGCTATGACAGTGATCATCCTCGTGTGGTCGGAGATGTGGGAAAGGCAGGGGTTGCCATCGATTCAGTCGAGGACATGAAATTGCTTTTTGATCAAATTCCCCTAGATCAAATGTCTGTTTCCATGACCATGAACGGAGCGGTAATTCCCATAATGGCTTTTTTTATTGTGGCTGCAGAAGAGCAAGGGGTAAAGCCAAGTCAATTGACGGGGACCATTCAAAATGATATTTTGAAAGAATTCATGGTGCGCAATACGTACATCTATCCACCCAAGCCTTCTATGAGAATCATTGGAGACATTTTTGAGTTCAGCGCTGCCCACATGCCCAAATTTAATTCTATCAGTGTCAGTGGCTATCATATGCATGAAGCAGGTGCTTCAGCGGAATTAGAATTGGCATTTACGTTGGCGGATGGATTAGAATACGTAAGAAAGGGGATTGAAGTAGGTATTCCCATAGATCAGTTGGCACCGAGAATTTCTTTTTTTTGGGGCATCGGGATGAACTTCATGACCGAAATTGCAAAAATGAGGGCAGCTAGGTTTTTGTGGGCCAAGCTCATAAATTCTTTTGGTGCGCAAAACCCTAAGAGTATGGCTTTGCGCGCCCATTCCCAAACTTCAGGATACAGTTTGACGGCACAGGATCCCTATAATAATGTGGGACGGACCTGTATGGAAGCATTAGCCGCCATTTTTGGACATACCCAGTCATTGCATACCAATTCGCTCGATGAGGCCCTCGCGCTGCCCACGGAATATTCGGCAGCCATAGCCCGTGAGACCCAAATATATATTCAAAAAGAAACGGGTATTTCCCAGGTAATAGATCCCTTTGGTGGCTCCTTTTATCTTGAAAAACAGACCGAAGATCTGATCAATAAGGCGTGGAAAATTATCCAAGAAATAGAAGCTATGGGGGGCATGATTACAGCCATTGAGCGGGGATATCCAAAAATGAAAATTGAGGAGGTAGCCGCAACGACCCAAGCACATATTGATACGGGGGTAGCGTCTATTGTGGGCGTCAATAAATACACCACGGATCAGAAAGATCATTTTGATCTATTGGAGATTGATAACCAAGAGGTGCGTGAGCAGCAAATGGTAAGTATCAATGCCATTAAGGGACGACGTGAGGATCATAAAATCAGTCAAGCATTAAAGAAATTAAGCGAAGCAGCCGCTTCGGGTAAGGGCAATTTGTTGGTTTTGGCCATTGAGGCCGCCCGCCTAAGAGCGACGCTTGGAGAAATAACCTTAGCCATGGAAAAAGAATTTGGAAGACACAAAGCTTCACATCAAACGATTTCAGGAATTTATGCAAAATCGGCCCATCAAGATCGCTTTTTCAAAAAGGCCTTAGCGCTCTCGAGTACCTTTGCCGCTAAGGAAGGTCGCAGACCCCGTATTTTAATTGCCAAAATGGGTCAAGATGGTCACGATAGAGGAGCTAAAATTATTGCCACTAGTTTTGCTGATTTGGGATTTGATGTAGACATAGGTCCTTTGTTTCAAACACCGAAAGAGACGGCCATGCAGGCGGCTGAAAATGATGTACATTTTGTAGGTGCCTCTTCATTGGCTGGGGGTCATCACACTTTGATTCCAAAACTGATCAAAGAGTTAGCGCTGCTCAACAGAGAAGATATCGGTGTCATTGCAGGCGGCGTGATTCCGGAGCAGGACCATGATTTTTTGTTTGCAAAAGGGGTGACTGCTATATTTGGCCCTGGGACTGTAATTTCAAAGGCGGCGATAGAAATTTTAGAGAAATACAGGACCAGTAAAGGGCATTAAATATTACATAGGTTTTTAAACCTTTAACGGATGTCATGTGGCCTGCCTCATGACTGGGCGTGTCAGGCATGTAGGTCCACCTCCTCCTTTGATACTTATATCGATGCCTGCGTAGGTAAAAACTTCGACGCCAGCTGCTTGTAATAGTTCTTGAGTCATTGGATTTCCATGCACCATTAAAACTTTGCGTGGAGCTAAGGCCAGGACATTACATCCCATAGTATCAAATTCTAGATCAGGGACATCGATAAGTTTGAAGTTTCTACGCAGTAGTTCATTTCTAAAATGAATGGGCATTAATCGCGGATAAATTACTGCCAAATCTTTGTCTATTGGACTGAGTACAGACATCAAATGGAAGACATCATTGGGTCCATTGTAATGGGGCATTTCGGCTACTATGACGGTTACATTGAGAGGTTTTAATAAGCTGCGAAGTTGTTCGATACCCTCATAATTGGTCCGATAAGTATGACCTACAGCCAAGGTGGTTTCGTTGAGCCATGCGACATCACCGCCTTCCAAGGTGCCTGGATTTTTAATTTTACCTAAAATTTTGATGCCCAATTGCTCAAAAATTTGTTTTTGGTGTGCCGGTTCATTGGCCCTCCCTGCTTTGCCCATATTACAAATAATCATGCCTTCATTGGTGCTTATAGAAGCATCTCGACAGTAAATGCTATCAATTTGTATATCTTTTTCCCAGGGGAGTTCATAAATAACGGGTTGGGTACCCTTGATTAATTCAGTAAAAACGCTCATATTCATTTGAACTGTCCTTGAAATCGGGTTGACTCAAATAGTTCAATGCTTTCCATTGTGCAGATAAATGAGATTCGTCTCGAAAGGCAGCAGCCACGGGTTTTATCATTAAAGAATGGATTTTACCAAATTCAGAGTGAGCAGTTAATTTCATGAGGATGTTTTTGAGGCTTTCATATAAATATACACAGGGATACCGGCCATCAATATAATAAATCCGTAAAAAACACTTTCTTGTCCGGATCCAATGACGGCCCAAAGAGAAAAAAGGAAAGCGATAAGGCCTCCTAGAATAGGAATAAATGGCGTCTTTAACGTCTTTTCTTGCACCAGTAAAATTCCATAAGCTGTTACCGTGAAGAGATAAGGAACCAAAACAAGAAAAGTGGAGAGTAAAATAAAAAAGCTATAAGTGGCTACCAATCCATCCGAATAATTCATCACCATCATGATTGAAACAAAGACACAAGAAATAATTAAACCCGTCGCGGGCACCCCTTGTGGGTTAAGTTTTGCAAAAACTTTGGGGAACAGGCGGTCTGTTGCAATGGCGCAGGGTACTTGACCTTGTATCAAAATCCATCCATTCAGGGCTCCAAGTGTCGAAAAAACAGCCCCAATGGTGACCAAAGTTCCTCCAATGGGTCCCCACATGATGGCAGCTGCCTCAGAATAGGGGAAGGGTGAATGCATTAATTGTTCAGATGGGATCATTCCCATTATGGACACGCTGCCCAGAAAATAAACCAGGAAAGTCATTGCTAATCCAAAATAGGTCGCTCGAGGAATCGTACGTCTAGGATTTATTACATTGTTGGAAGGTACTGTAGCGCTTTCAAGGCCTAAAAATGAAAAGAGGGTAAATGCAGCGACGGCGGTAATGGCAGCACTATTTGAAGATTCAGAAATATTGAGAGGGGTAAAATTTTCAGGCTCAATAAAAAAAAGGCCGCAAAAACCCACTAAAAATAGGGGCGCAATTTTCAAAACCGTCGTTACTACCTGCACTACTCCGGCTTCTTTGATTCCTCTGGTATTGATATATGTCAAGGACCACAAGATGATCTGACCCGTGAGGACTGCGACTATTGGATTTGAATTTAAAATAGGAAAAAAATACCCAAGATAACTGACCATACCTACAATGATGGCGGCATTTGAACACCAAATGCTAATCCAATAACCCCACGCCACCAAAAATCCTGAAAAGTCTCCTAACCCGACCCTTGTATAGGCATAGGGCCCACCATGCGCATTGGGCAAAACTTTACTTAATTGGCTGAACACAAAAGCGAGTGAAAGCGCACCAAGTCCAGAAAATACCCAACCCACTATACTGATCGGTCCGTAAGCAGCGAGTGCGGAGGGAGTTAAAAAAACCCCAGACCCAATCATATTTCCCGCAACCAATGCCGAGGCTGTCCAAAAACCAATTTTCTCGTTTTTTGCTGACATTTTTGATTTAATCAAGCATATTTGAATATAAGTTCGAAAGATAATATAAATAAATTATGGCGACTCGATTTTTTATTGATCCAGATATTACCAAAGCCTCAACACTCCCCGCTTCTTTTTATAAGGATCAAGATCTTTTTAATGCTTTGAAAGAAAAAATTTTCATAAAAAGTTGGCAATGGATCGGATCAGATGATCTCGTCCCACTGCCCAATCACTCCTATCCTTTTGTCTTACTTGATCATTATTTAACAGAGCCTATGCTATTGATTAGGAATGCTCAAGACGAGTTGAACTGTTTTAGTAATGTGTGCACCCACAGAGGGAATCTCATCGCGAAACAACCTGGAACAGTAACTAAATTTGTTTGTGCCTATCATGGTCGTAGGTTCAGTCAAGAGGGAACATTTGAGTTTATGCCGGAATTTAAGGAAGCCCAAGATTTTCCAAGGGACTGTGATGACTTACACAAATTCAAGCTTAAAAATTTGGGACCTCATTTATTTGTGGGCATGCTTCCCCAATTTAATTTTGATTCAGTGCTCGAGGTGATGCGTCAAAGGATTGATTTTTTACCTCTTGAACAGTTTAAATTCGAATCTGTCTTATCAAAAGATTATTTAGTCAATGCGCATTGGGCACTCTATTGCGATAATTATTTGGAGGGATTTCATATTCCTTTTGTTCATCAAGATTTGAATGATACGTTGGATTATGGGGATTATACGACAGAGATTTATGATTACTGCAATCTTCAAATTGGCTATGCGAAACTTGATGTTGAAGTTTTTGATTTACCTGAAGGGCATCCTGATTTTGGAAAAAAAGTAGCTGCTTATTTTTATTGGATATTCCCGAATATGATGTTTAACTTTTATCCTTGGGGGTTATCTATCAATATCGTTAAACCTCTTTCAATGAATAAGACCAAGGTCGCCTTCCTTACCTATGTTTGGGATGAATCAAAATTTGATAAGGGAGCTGGAGCGCTCCTTGATAAAGTCGAACGTGAGGATGAATATGTAGTTGAGGGCGTTCAAAAAGGACTGAGATCTAGATTTTATCAAGCCGGTCGTTTTTCTCCTAAACGGGAGAAAGGAGTGCATCATTTTCATAAACTGATTGCTGACTTTATGAATGCTGAGGATGAATGAAAAATCCTAAAGATGGGATAGGTAATGATTTTCTAAAAAACATTCACGCAACCATGTCAAGTTGACTTCATCCAAAGAAGAGGACCTCATACGGATGAGATCTGAAAGTTGTTGTTCTGTTCGCAGACCGATAACTGCCGTCTTGACGGCCTCATGGGCCAATACAAAGGCTGTGGCGGCATGGGCTATGTTTTTTTTGAGCAACTGTTTCTGAAGAAGATCGATGTCCAATTCGGAGCGATCTAAGTAGGGGCTAGGCGATTTACCTTTAAGCAGGCCTTTCGCCAATACACCACGAGCCTGGATGCCGATGTCTTGGGATTGCAACAAGGGCAAAACGTGTTCTTCTGATCTTCTATCGAGTAAGCTGTATTGAAGCATGACGCTGGTGATATTGGATTTTTTCACGTAAGCGCGAATGACATTAGGCCTGATAGATGAGAGGCCATAATAGCGTATTTTACCTGACGCAACCAATGTTTCAAAAGCATCGATGGTTTCGTCAATAGGATCCTCAATTGTGCCACCGTGAAGTTGATACAAATCAATGTAATCTGTACCCAATCTTTTCAAGCTCAGCTCAACAGCAGACAAAATATATTTTTTAGAGGGGTTCCAATGCCAAGTTTTGCCATTTTTATCCCAAACATTTCCTACTTTGGTGGCAAGAATCACCTCTTTTCTTCTAGCCCCAAGGGCCTTACCAATGATAGATTCATTAATGCCTTGATCATAAAAGTCAGCGGTGTCGAAATAATTAATACCTAAATCAAGGGCTTGGTTCAACAGGCTACTGTGGTCTTCAATATGTGGGTTTAAGGACATACAGCCGAAGCTGAATTCGCTTATTATTAAATTAGATTTCCCTAGTCTTCTGTAATTCACTTCATCTTATTTTTGAGACTAAATTGGCATGAGATAGCCTAATTTGAGCTATAAGCCAGATTATCTGCCCTTCTTTCTAGTTACAATAGGATTATTTTTATCACCTCGCTTTTTGGGACTTTTATATTTACGCTTCATTTTATCAACATATCTTACCTTGGCATTGATTTTTTGATTTTTTGATTTTTTCTCATGAAAAGCTTCTCCAGAGGGCGCTGCCAATGGTTTTTTCAGTTCGAGGTTGGGCTGGCTACTTTTGGGTAATTCATCTAGGGTTAAAACCGTTGATATCTCAATACGATCGGGTAAGGACTCGTTTGGGATTTCAAAATTCATCAACCTTTCTATGGCTAACTTCTTATGATCTTCATAAGGGCTGAAAAGCGAGATGGCATTGCCTTTTCTTTCTGCCCGACCCGTTCTTCCTATACGATGAATATAATTTTCTTGAATTTCAGGAAGATCAAAATTAATAACGTGAGATACTTCTGAGATATCTAAACCTCTAGAAATTAAATCAGTAGCAATCAATATACGATGGGTCCCAGATTGAAATTTTTTAACCACATCAAATCTATAATTTTGAGATTTATTCGAATGAATAATTCCCATTTGCTCAGGGAAGGTTTCATAGATTTTTTCAAAAAGCTCATCTGCCAATTTTTTACTCGAGACAAATACCAATACTTTATGCATGACTTCCTCATCGGCTAGGAGTTCTTTAAGGAAGTTGATTTTTGTATTGAAATTAGGTACAGAATACAGAATTTGATTAATATTTTCCAATGGTGAGCCAGCAGGCGCAGCTTCCACACGTTCAGGTCGCTTGAAAAATAAATTTATTAATTTTTGAATTTCATTATCTAATGTGGCCGAAAACATGAGGTTTTGACGTTTTTCGGGAAGCAAGTCCATTAAATTTTTTAATTGCGTTCGAAAACCTAAATTGAGCATTTCATCTACTTCATCGATGATTAGTGTTTTAATTAATTTGGTTTTTAAAATACCGTTGAGCATCAAATCCATCAGCCTACCCGGTGTGCCAACGACCACATCAGCACCTTGATGCAGGGCGTTCATTTGAGTTTTAATATTGGTTCCGCCATAGGCCCCGATGGTGGAAACGTCCATGTATTTGGTTAATTTTTCTGTTTCTTCAACGACTTGAACCACCAATTCTCGCGTGGGGACAATGATCATGATTTGTGGTGTCAGTGCCTTATTAAATTTCCACTGTCTTAAGCAAGGAAGCAGATAAGCATAGGTTTTACCCGTACCTGTTTGTGCAATGCCAATGGTATCACGACCGGACATGATGACTGAAAATATTTTGTGCTGTATGGTGGTGGGGCAGGTGAGTTCCATATCTCTGAGGGCATTTTTCAGAGAGGCATTTAAATTAAGATCATCGAAAGTCATTGCACAAAGCTACCACAGATTGATGGACTAAATAGCATCGTATCACGTTCATCGTGATTTTGACAAATACAGCATCATGGTCTATCTACCCAAGGGGGGATTAGTGTTATTTATAGTTAGATTTACATTCACAATAGAAATAAACTTTATGGATTGATATGCGGTTTCGAATTTATTTTTTGATCATTTACGTATTCAGTTTAAATGTGTCAAGTAGCGCCCAGTCTGAGCTGCCTTATAAAAAAATCCCTAGTTATCCCGCAAATTACACGCAGGGCACCGTCATATCTCGGATGATAGATGGGTTGGGATATCGCTATTATTGGGCCACCGAGAACTTGAGAAGATCAGATTTTGATTTTAGACCCGATACCCTTGCTCGGTCAACTTTTGAGACGATGGAGCATATCTATGGTCTTTCTTTTATGATTTTAAATGCATCGAAAAATCAAGTAAACGAACGAAGAAACTTGTTTCAAATGACGGCAAATGAATTGCGTTCGGCGACACTCGACAATCTGAAATTGGCCAGTGAGGAAATCGTACTGGTTGATAGTATGGAGGAGTTAAATATACTTTTTCAAAGTTCAACAGGACGAAAGGCCCTTCCGTTTTGGCACGTACTTAACGGACCGCTGGCCGATGCAATTTATCATACGGGCCAAATGGTCTCTTTCAGAAGAACTTCAGGAAATCCCATGAATCCCAAAGTAAATGTTTTCATGGGAAAGACAGAGTTATAGAATCTTTGCGATAATCGTGAAAGCCCATATTATTGATATTAACTTTATACTATGATTCAACAAAGGCCCCTGACCGATTGGTTGCCCATAACCCAAAAAGAAGTAGACGATAGAGGATGGTCCCAATTAGATGTGATCATCGTTTCGGGTGATGCTTATGTCGATCATCCTGCCTTTGGTGCGGCAGTGATCGGCCGGATTATTGAAAGTGAAGGACTTCGCGTGGGCATCATACCTCAACCTAATTGGCGAGATGATCTAAGAGATTTTAAAAAATTTGGCACTCCTAAATTATTTTTTGGGGTCACTTCGGGTTGTATGGATACGATGGTCAACCACTACACCGCAAATAAAAGAAGGCGCAATAATGATGCCTACACGCCAGGAGGAGAAGCGGGTTATCGCCCGGATTACGCAACCGTAGTTTACAGTAATATTCTTAAGGATATATATCCTGACGTACCTGTTTTGATTGGGGGAGTAGAGGCCAGTTTGCGCCGAGTGACCCATTATGATTATTGGTCAGATACTTTAAAACCTACGATCTTGATCGACAGTAAGGCGGATCTATTGGTGTATGGCATGGGTGAACAACCCTTGAGAGAAATTCTCAATTTACTTAGAAAAGGGGTTCCATTTAGCTCTCTGAAGACGATAGCTCAAACCAGTTACCTCCAAGCATTAGATCAAGAGATACCTAAAAACAAAAATTGGCCAAAAACGATCACCTTGAGTGCTCATGAAACCTGTCTTCAAGATAAAAAAGCTTTTGCGGCCAACTTTAAGCACGTGGAGCAAGAGTCCAACAAACTCAAAGCCCATCGGATATTGCAACCTGTGAAAATATGGAATGCCATTATTAATCCGCCTTTTTATACCATGACGGAAAATGAGATAGATCAGTCTTTTGACCTGCCTTATACTCGACTTCCCCATCCTAAATACAAAAAAAGAGGACCTATCCCCGCGTATGAGATGATTAAATTTTCTGTGAATATGCACAGAGGATGTTTTGGAGGGTGCAGTTTTTGTACGATTTCTGCCCATCAAGGTAAATTTATAGCCAGTAGGTCCAAGAAGTCAATCATGAAAGAGGTGGACAAGGTGACTGAAATGCCAGATTTTAAAGGCTATATATCAGATCTTGGAGGACCCTCAGCGAATATGTATGGTTTGAAAGGCAAAGTACAATCCATCTGTGACAGGTGCGTGAGCCCCTCTTGCATTCACCCGGTAGTTTGTGACAATCTAGATACGGACCACAGCGCAATGACTCAGATATACAAAGAGGTTGACGCCCATCCCAAGATCAAAAAAGCTTTTGTAGGGAGTGGGATTCGTTATGATTTATTGGTCAAAAGCTATAACAAAAAAGCCAATGATAGTATTGATGCTTACATGGAACAAGTCGTGACGCGTCATATTTCGGGGCGATTGAAAGTGGCTCCAGAGCATACCTCTGATGAGACTTTAAAGGTGATGCGCAAGCCTTCTTTCAAACATTTTCATAATTTCAAAAAGAAGTATGATGATCTCAATAAAAAGCATGGCTTGAATCAAGAATTGATTCCTTATTTTATTTCAAGTACCCCTAATTGTAAAGAGGAGGACATGGCCAATTTAGCGGCTGAAACTAAAGATATGGGATTTAGACTGGAGCAGGTGCAGGATTTCACGCCTACCCCCATGACGGTAGCTACTGTGATTTATTATTCAGGCTATCACCCTTATACAATGAAGGAGATGTTCACTGCCAAAACGGAGAAGGAGAAGAAAGATCAACATATGTTCTTTTTTTGGCACAAAAAGGAATACCGTAAAAAAATCAAAGAGAACCTAGTGAGCAAAGGCCGTGAAGATTTAGTCGAGCGCTTGCTTTTCAGTGATTCATCTCAAAACAAAAAATCGCCTGAAAACAAGAGAACAAATTTTCGCAGCAAGCGCATAAAAAAGTATTGATCCTTAGACTTTTTCTAAAAATATTTTTCTGATATTGGATACCGTATTTTTGTACTCATCCTTACTTGACATGATTTTCCACTCAGGGTGATTGATAAAGGTGTTCCAAGTTTCATTGCGATGCTCCAGATCACGGAAATTTAGCAGATAAACCAAACTGGGCTGATAAGGACCAACAATCATTTTAGAAAAAAAGATAGGAGCAAGACCCACCTTGTTAAATAAGGTAATTTCTTCCTCATTAAACATCTTAATTTTTCTACGTACCGCATCTTCATTTTGGCCTTCATAGATACGTAATTCAAAGAGACCGGCTTCCTTTATAGGATCGAGCATCTGTTTCAAGCCATCAAAGGCACGAAGCAACGAGGAGGAAATACGATTGTAGATTTTACCTGAAGCAGTATACTCACTCATTTTCTCAATGAAATCTGAGGTTTCTTGTAGTGCCAAGCATTGCTGATAGACCTCAAAGTTGGGATAGGTTAATAAAGACCATAATTTCTTAGGTTCCGGATTACCTACTTCTTTGAAGATCAGGGAGTCATGACCCGAAAGGATTTTTATGGCTGGATTTAAGGTCTCTTTTAAATATTTTAATAATGCCGACTCGGCGCCTCCAAAAGTGAGTTCATAACTCTTGAGTTCATAAATTTCGTTTTCTAAATCTGCTGTTTTGACCATGTTTTGCGCGGTCGCTACCCCAAAGGTTGAACTCAATACAGAGGCGGCAATAAATTTTCTTCTTTTCATTAGACTCAATAATTTATTGTGTTAAAATAAGGAATTTCACGAATTCAATAGATGCTTTAAGGATTTATTCAACGTCATTTGAACTTAAAATACCCAAATTTAATTTCAATGGTATTTGTAAATAGACTTCTTTTTTAGCCTTTCTCATTTCTCCCTTTTGTTTACCAATTGGATCAAATCAATATTATTTCCAAGCAAGATATCTGTAGGATTGATTCTTCCTTTTTCTGGACCATTTTCTAGTTTTAGCACACCTCGGGGACAAACGGCAGAGCAAATGCCACAACCGACACAGCTTGATCTCACAATATTTTCTCCTTTTTGTGCATAAGCTCTTACATCAATGCCTTGCTCGCAATAAGTAGAACAGTTTCCACAAGAAATACATTGACCCCCATTAGTTGTAATTCTAAAACGTGATTTAAAACGCTGAACAATGCCCATATATGCGGCCAATGGGCATCCAAATCGACACCAAACCCGGTTCCCGAAAATAGGATAAAACCCGGTACCAATAACACCTGCAAACCATGCCCCAATCAAGAAACTATAGCTGTCTTTAATCCATTGAGAGTGAATTCCCAGAAAAGAGGGCGAGCCTGTAAAATAACAATATAAGGTAACGAGGGTCATCACTAAAGAGAAGATCAATACTGAATGGATCAACCAACGTTCAAGCTTCCACGCCTGCAAGCTTTTATCAGAATGTTGCCTGTACGGATCTCCTAAGGTTTCTGCCAAACCCCCGCAACCACATACCCAACTACAATACCATCTTTTCCCAAAAAAGTACACCATAACGGGGACAATAACCAGTGTGAGTACAATCCCCCAAATCAAAATAAACAGTCCGATACTGCCACTATTTCGTAAATCGTCTAAATTCCAGTCAAAGAAAAAATCGTAGTCTAAGGGGAAGGCATTTTTAAAATCATAACCGGGCATGTTTAAGCTGGTCATGATCTCTGGAATTAAAAAAGCAAACACAATCTGAAAAAATAGCACCGAAGTGGTACGCATTACTTGGTATTTATTACCTCTGTATTTTATGTACATGCGTAAAGCCATAACCACCATAATCGTACAATACAGAAAGCCATATACAAACCACTGACTGGCAGGACCCCCATTTAAAAAGAGGCTAATGGGGTCCACAATAAAGGTCCAGTTAACCACATAATCAGGCATAAAATACAGAAGTAGGTAAAAAGAAACCAAATAGATTAAGACGAGCCAAGCTATCCAACCTCTATTGGTACTGGCTTTTAAATAAATGCCATCATTTTTGATACCTGCTTTTCCGAGTAAAATCAGATTGGGTAAAATAAACAATAAAGAGCCTAAAATTCCGAGACCAAAAGTAAGCATCCACATCAAACCTGCATGCGCTTTCACATAGCCTTTACCTGCTATTTTAGCAAGATCAAAACTCAATGTGTGTGGCTTTCCATAAATTTTATATGGATATTGTTCGCCCTTTTTATCCCAGTTTTTCTCAGCATCGTATTGGGAAATGAGTGAGTCATAATGGGTATTTGCTACTTCGTAAGCATGGCGCACTCGATGGGAGAATTCGAAAATAGTTAGGGGATCATCTGTAACAATGGCTTTGGTAAGTTCCGTTTCGATTATCTCGTTTTGATAATCTTTTTCGATGATAAAGGCGTCTAATGCCGATGGGGATAAATGAAAAGAACCTGTAAAAATAGTTCCTGTAAAAAGGGACAATCCTATGAGAAAAATAACCAATCCTATATTTTGTATGCTCTTCATTTTTTATGCCTCACTAAAAATTCGTTTCCAGCTTTTCTTTTTTAATTGAATCGACGTATTATTTTCTTGGTTGAATTTGGATACAATTTCCAATGCGTATTTTTTATAAAATTCAGGATCAAAATTGGCATCGGAAAGACGCGCCAAAACATAGGCTACCGATTTCTTTTTCGTAAGAACCTTATCAAAAAATGCATGACGCATGCGCATACCAAAGTTATTGATGCCAATAAACGTGTGGGTATTTTTATCATAATTTAGATGGATACACATTTTTCCATTTTTATGCTCCCAGTAAAAGCGGGCTTCGTTTTCTTTGGGCTTCGCCCACACCCAGCCATAGGTTTGATATTCGATATCGAAAAATTTTGCAGAATTAAACCAATGTCCAGGATGATAGGCGGTTCTATGATTACAAATCGTTTGAGCTAAGGTTTCACCCATCATTCTTCCTGTATACCAAACGGCTTCAATGGCCTTTCGTTCTCCCATGGGCTCTTGTTGTTCTGCACAATCTCCAATAGCATAAATATTAGCGATATTGGTTTCTAAAAACCGATTTACTTTTATGCCCCTACCTGTCACTATGTTGCTATTCTTAACAAAATCAATGTTTGGTGAAACCCCCGCCGTTAAGCCCACGACATCACAAAATATTTCTTCTCCTGTCTCTTCAATGATTACGGAGATTACTTGGCCCGAGGCATCGGTTTTTATCTCCCTTAATTGGGTGCTCAAACGCAAGTCGACATGGTGTTCCCTAATATGTCTGTTGATCATCTCAGATTCTTGATCGGGTAAAACTTCTTTCCAAAAACTTTTTTCGCGTACTAAAAATGTGACAGGAATATTTCGACTGCGCAGCATTTCAGCCAATTCAATACCAATCAATCCACCACCTACAATTACGGCGCGTTTACACACTTGATTATTGGGTGCAAATTGCTCTAACTGTTCCAAATCTTGTTTGCGATACAGGCCCATAACGCCTTTGGAATCTTGACCTGGCCAGCCAAATTTATTGATTTTTGAACCACTGGCAATCACTAATTGGTCATAAGAGATTGAGGTATTGTCCTCAAAAATTATACAGTTGTTGTCGGTATCAATTCGGTTGACAAAACCTTGTTTTAAATCAATTTTATTTTTTGCCCAAAACCAATTTTCATAGGGCTGTGTATGTTTAAATTCCATATGTCCCATATAGACATACATCAAAGCAGTTCTCGAAAAAAAATAGGGTGTTTCTCCAGAAACAAGGGTAATCTGGTTTTTTGAGTTTTTTCTGATGTGCCGGGCAGCAGTCACTCCAGAGATCCCATTTCCGATAATTACAATGTGTTTCATTCTTGAATTTTTTGATAACGCTGACATGTTAAAGTTAAGGACTTAAGCCGATTTATCCGGTAACAAATTCAGGCTAATAATATTTAAGGAGCTATATTTTATTTTTTTAATGTAATGGGCATGAGATAAAACCATGAATGACTTATTTTATTAGATCAATATTCGGAAAGTGTTTATACAGATTTTTTAGTATTGGACGTTTGGTGACCTAATCGTAGGAAAAAATGGAAATTTGAGTACCTATTTTTCTAAGGGATCAGAATGTACTAGCATTGTGGCGATGAGAAATACACAGATTCAAAAGAAAACACTGTTTCCTCTTATATTAATCATCTTGGCTGGCGAATCCGTATTTTTTTTACCTTTTGTAATCCAACGTGTATTCAGACCCACTTTTCTAGATGTATTTGAGTTGACCAATTATGAACTGGGTATTTGCTTTTCTATTTATGGTTTGGTAGGATTATTCTCTTATTTTTTCGGTGGGACGTTAGCGGATAAGTTTTCACCGCGGATATTGATGGCCTTGGCTTTGGTGTTTACGGCATTAGGAGGCGTTTGGATGGCTAACTATCCCACTTATACAGATCTCAAATGGCTGTATGGTTATTGGGGATTTACTTCTATCTTTTTATTTTGGGGGGCCATGATCAAACAGACCAGGATTTGGGGCGGAGCCAAAAACCAAGGGATAGCCTTTGGTTTTTTAGATGGGGGTAGGGGACTGGTAGCTGCGGTATTGAGTTCTGTCGGTATATTGATTTTTGCTCATTACATGGGAGATGCTACAGATTTAACTTTGTCTGAGCGACGAGAGGCTTTTAAGGGTGTACTGATCTTCACTTCTGTGTTTGTTGCGGCCATTGGTATACTGGTTTTTTTCTTTTTAGATAAAAACGGGGAGCCTAATACTTCAACGGATGCGTCGCAGGTTTTTGTTTGGCGTGATTTCATGAAGGTCATGAATATGCCCTCAGTTTGGTATCTTACCATGATTGTATTTTGTGCATACATGGGCTATAAAGTGACTGATATATTTTCTTTATATGCCAAGGAAGTCATGCTTTATGATGAAATCACCGCCGTAGGAATAGGGTCCATACTGCTGTACTTAAGACCGGTAGTGGGCGTGATTATTGGTTTATTGGCGGATCGCACTCAGGGTTCTTTCCTAATTTTATTGGCCTTTATAATGATGTTTGTGGGGAGTATATTCTTTGCGTCAGGCATCATCAGTCCCGGATTGAATGGTTTATTTTTTATAGGAATTGCTTTATCAGCTATCGGGATATATGCTTTGCGGGCCCTTTATTTTTCTATTTTAAAAGAGGGACTTATACCCATCACTTTAACGGGGACTGCAGTCGGAGTCATCAGTTTTATTGCCTATACGCCTGATATTTTCTCTGGACCTATCATTGGGTATTTATTGGATAGTGCTACTGGAGTGGCTGGTTACAGTTCAGTTTTTTCTCTTTTGGCAGTTTTTTCTCTTTTAGGTCTAGTGGCTACCTGGGCGTTTAGAAAATCAGTATCATCCATCCATCAATAAATATCTCCCTTCTTCTAGTAATTTTTCTCTCTGTTTAAGATGTAGGTGGAGGGGCAATTGAGCCAATCCAATGATTCTGCGGATGAGTTCCATACCTTCAAATTGACGCACTAAAGAAAAGTTTATTCCTGATGCTGGATAATGCTTCCAAAAGTCATTTAAATAGGAGATCGGTTGTTCTGCCATCCTGAGATGTGCCCTAAGTACTCCAAGATCATACTCTTTGGGCCCAAAAAAACAAAATTCAGGATCAATGACACGAAAACCGAAATCCGTTTTTAACCAACTTCCTGGATAGTAATCACCATGGAGCAGTGAAGTACCCTCAGAGAGATATTGGTTTCCCAATTGGATAGCTGCCTTTTTTAATGCGATGTCTTGTCTCATTTTATGGGCCAGCTGTTGAAGGCCGGGTTTTATTTCATTGAGGTCAAAGTCATTTTCTTCTGAATAAGGATAAACGAATAAATGCTCATGATTAAGCTGTCGGAGGGCTAAATTTTTTGAAAATTTTGCGCGCTGCGACGCATTGAATGACGCATGATGTAGTTGATGCAAAAAAGAAAGTATCTCGACATAATCTTTTTGAGATAAATCAACCTTATTTTGATAGAGGACTTGATAATCAGAAGACCTGCCTAAATCCTCTATGAATAAGAGCTTATTAATACGGTCAAACCCGAGGAGTTTGGGAAGGTAAGGACTGCATGAAGAGGTATGAACTAATTCATAAAATTGGTTTTCAACCTCAATGCGATCAATGGGGGCCGGTATTTGGGGATATTTGTTGACGTAAGCCCTTGACTGTTTGAGTATGATACTACCCTTTTGAGTAGTTAGGCGCAGTACCACATTCATATTACCTGCTCCCGGTGTTTCTACATGTATAATTTGGTCTTCCTCAAGCATCCAACCATTTTTGATAAGTATGTATTTGAGTTCATTTTGAGAGCTATTCAAGCTTATTTCTTTCATATTTAGAAGGTCATTGAGGGTTCATTTGTGGAAGAGACAAAGGAACTTTTATTGATTTATTGGTATTATTTCCAAAGTGATTTTAGTGGATCATTAGTATTATAGCTACCATGGTTTGACTAGAATTTTTCCTGCAGACATATTTTCGGGAAAGGTATTTATGCCTTCAATGGCTTGTGTCAATGACATCCGGTCTCTTATTTGAATTTCATGCTGAGTGCCTAAAAATTTTTGCACCTTATTAAAAGCTTGCAGTAGGGTGAACATTGATTGCTGATTGATCCATTGAGAAAGCCAAAACCCGCTTATTTTTTTACCTTCAAAAATAAATCTTCCATGGGGAACTATCATTTCTTGCTCAGACAAAGCGCCATAGACCATCACTTCCCCCCCCTTGTGCAGGGCGGCCAATAGTTGGGCGACCATGGCTCCTGAAAGGGCATCAAAAGCGATTTTCACATTTAGTTGTTTAAATAAGTCACGCATTTCGGTATTAAAATTAGGAGACGAACTATCAAGTATAAATTGAGTACCATTTTTCTTAAGCAACTCAACTTGTTCGGGTCGCCGCACAATATTGATACATTGAAGGCCATTTTGTCTACACATTTTATCCAATAGTTGGCCTAGAGCACTGGCTGCTGCCGTATTGGCGATGGCATGGCTCTGTTTTTTTTTGGCAATACTGATCATAGCGATCACGGATAAAGGATTGACCAATAACATCGATCCTTGTTCTAAACTTAAATTCTTTTTCAAGGGAATGGCGGTGGCGGCTTGGGTTAGCGTGTATTCTGCCCACGTACCATTTCCAGTAGGAGGGGCAAAACAGGCTACTTTTTTACCTAATAATCTCCTAGAAAAAAAATCATTTCCAGTAGCCATTACGATGCCGCTACCTTCAAAACCAGCCACTATGGGCAATTTTTTTGGAGAAGCATACAAGCCTCTTAAAAAGGCCCAATCTGAAGGGTTGATAGGGGCACTATCAATTTTCACCAATACCTCTCCTTTGGCAGGCTTGGGGACTTCTAATTCTTCAATGGCGAGGCCTTCATCAAATTTTTTTAGGACCAAACCTTTCATAGAATTTGGGAAATGTGTGGTGAATATGTTTTTCATAAGGTTACAAGAATAATGAAAATATAGATAGTATTTTGGACGTGAGATTAATGGCGCGGTATTTAGATTGCTTTTTAGTGATTAGGGTCAAATTTAATGAGATGATTAGTTGAAGCCAATATTCGTGTCTGTTTACAGACCGATCGTCACAACCTGTTTTTTTATCAATTTTTTTATGAATAACTTCATTTATGAGGTTGAAAAAAATCATGAAAACAGACAGCTATTTTTATTTACTCATTTCAGTAGGATTACTCGGGTGTGCTGGGGAAATCTCAAAGACGACAGAAATTGATCAGTGGGAGACACAGGCTGCGCAAGTTGAGATCATCAGAGATGATTTTGGAGTCCCACATATTTATGGAAAAACAGATGCTGATGCGGTTTTTGGGCTCTTATACGCTCAATGTGAAGATGATTTTCACAGGGTGGAGCGAAATTATATTTGGGCGATTGGGCGATTGGCGGAGGTAACCGGAGAGGAGGCGCTTTATAGTGATTTGAGAGCCCATCTGTTTATGACCAAAAACGAGGCAATCGACGCTTATGAAGCCAGTCCCAAGTGGCTGCAGGATCTTTGCGATGCTTTTGCAGCAGGCATTAATTATTATTTATATACCCATCCAGAAGTAAAACCAGAGTTATTGAACCATTTTGAACCTTGGATGCCATTTTATTTTAGCGAAGGATCCATTGGAGGAGATATCGAGCGGGTGCCAATACCTCAAATAAAAGCTTTTTATGATGGCGCGCAGCCACTTTCGCTCATCACCAATGATCGCCAAACACTGAACCATGAATATTTGATGGAACCGCAAGGGTCTAATGGTATGGCCATTGGTGGGGAACGAACGACATCGGGAAATACTCTGCTGTTGATCAATCCTCATACCTCTTTTTTCTTTCGGGGAGAAGTTCATGTCGTGAGTGAAGAGGGCTTAAACGCCTATGGAGCTGTGACTTGGGGCCAGTTTTTTGTTTATCAAGGCTTTAATGAAAAAGCGGGCTGGATGCACACCAGTACCTATACAGATGTTATTGATGAATTTGTGGAAGAGGTACATGAAAAAGAAGGAGGTTATTATTATAAATATGGTGAAGAATTGAGACCGATTTCTTCCTATGAGGTCAAGCTGAAATACAAGCAAGGGGATAAAATCATGGAGAAGAGCGTCACGGCTTATCGTACACATCACGGCCCGATCACCCATATGACGGCTGATAAATGGACGGCAACTGCATTAATGTGGAAACCCATTGAGGCATTAACACAGTCTTATATTCGAACCAAAGTGCATGGTTTGGAGGAATTCAATCAAATGATGGATATGCGTACGAACTCTTCCAATAATACTGTTTACGCGGATGCACAAGGAAATATTGCCTATTATCATGGCAATTTCATTCCCAAAAGGGATATAAAATTTGATTACAGTAAACCCGTAGATGGAAGTAATCCTGCCACGGACTGGAAAGGAT
This sequence comes from Flammeovirgaceae bacterium UBA4465, assembly GCA_905182375.1. Lineage (GTDB taxonomy): Bacteria > Bacteroidota > Bacteroidia > Cytophagales > Cyclobacteriaceae > UBA4465. The sequence goes on along the minus strand of CAJJBF010000009.1, from coordinate 134,379 downwards.
TGCATGCTGTTGCTGAGGCCATAAAGGTCATCAATCCTCCCAATGAGTGGATTCAAAATTGTAATTCAACTCCTTTTACTTCTGCGGATCAATTCAGTCCAAAAAAGGAGGATTACCCTTATTACATGTCAAAAGATGAAGAAAATTTTAGAGGCCTTCATGCCATTAGATTACTTAAAGAAAGTGTGGACATGGATTTAGACAAGCTTATCACATTGGCTTATGATCCCTATTTGCCGGCTTTCGAAATATTGATTCCAGGATTGATCAAAGCCTATGATCAGTCTGAAAAAGAAGCACTACTTTCAGCTCCGATTGAGGTATTGCGTCATTGGGATTTTGCTGTTTCAAAGGAATCCATTGCCATGACGCTGGCCCATTATTATGGGACTCATTATGTAAAGGAAGGGGTCCGACCGAGGGGATTAAAATTCATAGAATTGGTACAGTATTGGAGTGAAGCATCTCCAGTAGGTGAGCGGCTGGCCATTTTCAAGAAGGCGATAGCCCACCTGAATGAAGATTTCGGTTCTTGGAATCAAGCTTGGGGTCAGATCAATAGGTACCAACGTTTAGATGGCGCCATCAGGCAAAATTTCAGTGACGAAAAGCCTAGTTTACCCATAGGATTGGCTTCGGGAAATTGGGGAGCTTTAGCTGCTTATGGCGCACGCTATGATAACAACACCAAAAAGATGTATGGGACTCGGGGAAACAGTTTTGTGGCCGTAGTTTCCTTTGGGGATCGGTTAAAAGCCAAATCAATTTTAGCGGGTGGGCAAAGTGGAGATCCTAATTCACCCCACTTTGATGACCAAATATCATTGTATGCAGATCATTCATTCAAAGAGGTGTCTTTTTATCGGGAAGATGTAGAGGCTCAAGCGAAGATCAGATATCAACCAGGCTCAAGATGAAAGGGAAAAAAGAAGCGTTCCAACGAATTTTCCACCACTCTTCAAGAGTATTTAGTAGCTGTTGACTGAAACTTTTTGTTCTATTATTTTATCGGATATTGCGTCCCAAAGATGGATTCGGTGCCTTAAGGCTTCTTTCGCTACATCCAGGACTTCTTTCCATTTTTGAGCGTCATCCCCACAAAGTTCAGAAACCATTTGTAAGGATAAAGGGCCGTGTTCGTCGCCGTCAAGCTCAATATGTCGGTTAAAATAGTAGGTAATTTTGTTATACTTTTCATTATTGATATCTCCTTCGCTTAAGATCTCATTAAACATATCTGGAATAATGTCTTCTCGACCAAAGGTGAAAGCAGCTGCGATCAAGTGTACTTTTTGGGTTGAAATGATTTGGAACGTATATTTTGTAAAGTCAGCTACTCTTTTTTCGAGCTGGAGATCGTCTAAAGCTTTTTCTACCTCTGTACCCTTTTTAATTTCTTTTATAAAAGCGTCAATTTTTGAAGTACTAGCTCCCATTTGTGCCATGGCCTCTAAATACATTTCAAAATGGCTTTTGGGTTGATTTAACTCATTCAAATCGCTTTCTTCACCTAATACAATTTCATTGATAAATCTAGCTAAAGTTGGGTTTTTGGCGGGCGTCCAAGGCGTATGCACGTGCGTAAGACTTTGCTGTAAAGATTTGAGTAATGACATGAAGTCCCAAACCGCAAAGATGTGATGTTCCATGAAAATTTTTATATCCCTAGTATTTTGTAGGGTTCCATATATTTTGTGGTCACGTAAATTTTTTCTAAGATCAGAAAGTTCGTGAGTAATGTGTGCGATCATATTCATTGGGTAGTATTGATTTTTATGTTGGCTAGGCAGTGTGGTCAGTTTTAAACTTTTGATATCATCAAGAGAATTTAAATTTTCAACACACTTAGGTAAACACCTATTAATTCTTAAAATAAAAAACTCAGAAAATAAAAAATAAGTTCCCTCAATACGGAGTATCTAAGCGCAATTAAAACTTCAAAAAAGCCATTGATTTTACCTCAGTAAAAAATTATATTTCAGTTTGTTGAAGTTTATATATTTCTTTAATCAGGGATTCATTATCCAATTTTTTAATTGGTCGGGAGTTAAATTACTTCCACAAATAACAGCTCCCACTTTTTTACTGCGCCACCGATCTTTGTTATCTAGTATTGCTGCGATACCAACCGCAGCAGAAGGCTCGCTTACGATACCCAAATGCTGATGTAGGAGTTTCATAGCTTTTAAAGTAGTACGATCTGAAACCAAAAGGGTATCATCTATCAAATGCTCTAAATCGAGTAACGATTGTTTCACAGGGAGTCTAATTGCGATACCATCAGAAATGGTGTTCACAGAAGGATGACTGATCAGCTTTTGGCTGCGAATGGATTCAATCATGGCAGGAGCGCCCTCCGCTTGTACGGCTATTAATTCTGTTTGAGGACTTAATTCTTTAATAACCCGACCAATACCGCCCAATAAGGCTCCATTTCCCAAAGAAATCAGCAGTGCATCTAAGGTATAAGGGAGGTTCAATAATTCCAATCCTATAGTACCTGCTCCCGCAAGGGTTTCGATATCTTGACTGTCTTCAACGAATCGCAGTTGTAGTTTTTTGGCATGCGTTTTCGCTATTATTTTGGCTTCATCAAAGTCTTCACCCATCAAAATCAATCCTCCTCTGGGTCCTCTTATCAATTTTATAGGTATTGGCATTTTTGCTTGCAAAAACTGTAAGGGGAATCTTTTTCTTTTGGCAGGCATAAGCCATGGCTTGGCCAAAATTTCCTGCACTGGCACATACGATGGGCTCATCAGGTGCTGCTTGGGATATGAGCGTTTCAGCACCCCGTCCTTTGAAGGATTTGATGGGATTAAGGGTTTCAATTTTGACCGTAAGTTGGCAATCGAAGTGATCACTCAAGCCTTTGGAAATAAATTGAGGTGTGTTTAAGAAGGACGGGTCAATCAAAGGGATTGCCTGTCTAATTTTATCCATACTTAGCCTATGATTCATGTGGGAGTTATATTGGTTTGAGACGAAATTTAGGGAGATTATCTCTATTAAACAAACAGAAAAATTTAGGGATATACCTAAAAGATATCGAAATTGACATCTTTTTTACATTATACAAGATCACTATAATTATTGAATATTTGCTACCATTTTTTTGATTCAAGAATTTTCTTTTCTTCGTGATGAGGTATTTTTTGGGTGATACAGATTGGTCGTATTTATATGAGGTTGTTCCAAATAAGTAAGGCTGAAATTTTATTAGACATTGGTTGCATTATTAAGAATATAACATGCTATTTTTACGTAAATTTTTTTATAAAAATTTGACCAAGGTTTAAAAAAGCAAGGGTAGCTGAGTAAATAATATAATTTTGATTGCTATCTCACCCAAATTATGAGAATAATATTTTCAACATGCGTCTTTTAAATATCTCTTACCCAAGCTTTTTACCAATAATCTTTTTGAGTTCAGTGCTTATCGGATTTCCAAATCGGTCTCTATCTATCAGTCACAATTTCAAAATTTATAAAGAAGTCACAAGAGAATTAATTAAAATTGATACTCCTGTGGATAACCACATTCAAGGTAAAATTGAAAAGGATTTCCCATTATCATGGAGATCTTTGTATGAAAAAAATAATCCTTTAAAATCACAATTAGCACTACAAGCGTATGCTGAAGCAAATAGGAGATCATCATCAAATCAGATTATAACGCCCACATATAATGCACTTTATGATGCTGTTAAGTCAACACTGGGAGATGAGTTTAATCATTTTTCGGGACACGAGAATATAGGAATTTCTTATTTGAAGAGAGGGGATAACGGTTATTTTTCTTTGGGAAATGGTGGGAAGTTAATTTTTTGGGAAGAAAGTAAAACTTTGTTTAGGCCACAAGAAATAGAAAATCGCTTTATATTTTTTTGGCGGGGAGAAAAAATGAAAATTATTCCCTCTTCCATTCCCAATTATCAAATAATAGATTTAGCTACTGAGGGTCAAAAAACAATCTTGTATATAGGAAACGGGAAATTTATTCAAATTGATTCAGAAACAGATCAGTACATTGAGATTATCAATAGTGAATTAGACTTCCGGCGAGTAAAAATATTTCCTTCTGACGATGGATGGAATATTTTTTCAAAAAATGAATGGTTTCAATTGACCGTAAATAGTCCTGATAATATTGTCTGGAACAAGCAGCTACTAAATTTTCATGTAGGTGAAATTATAGAGTCACCTGCAGGCTACCTTATTTTAGATGCCGATCGTCTGTACGAATTAAATACAGACACTGGAGAATCATTAAAACAATCAATAGTATTTAAGGGAATGCCAAACAAAATTGTGATGGATAATTTGTTCAAAACCCTAGCAATCGGATATATTTCGGGTGACATTTCTTTGTTTGATTTATCAAATCAAAGGGAAAGTGCCTTCTTAAGTGGTCATAATGCAAGAATTTCGGCCTTGTCATTTGACAATGACCAACGCTTGTTTTCGGCAAGTTTTGATAAAACGGTTGATATTTGGGATCTTCATAACCTTGATACTTTTCCTATTAAACTCTATGATCAATCGAGTTTTATTACCCATTTATCTTTTGACGAAAAGGCGCAAAGACTTGTGATAGGGGAGATAAATGGTACAATAAAATACTATGACTTAAACCTAGAAAAATTAAAACATTTACTGTGCCAAAGTTCAATTGAACCATTGTCCAGGGAGGCGTGGTCCAAGTATGTAGGCGATGAGCGCCCATATTTGCCCTATCATTGCGAAATTGATGCTTTACCACAAGATTAGATTGATGAAAAACCCGTTAATAGTAATTTTTTTTTTAATAGGAGGCTTTATTTTTACCAGCTATCCTTTATTGGCTCAAAATTGTGAACAAAAATTAAAGCTGGCCAATAAATATTATCAAGAAGGAAAAATAGAGTTAATCATAGACCTCTTAAAACCTTGCTTAGCTCAGCAAAAATTAGATAAAAAACAAATTCTTGAGGCTTTTGACTTGACCTCTAATGCTTTTTATTTGATGGACTCAACGAATCAGGGAGCGCATTATATTTCGAGTATTCTAAATCGAAACTTAACATACAAAACAAGCCCCGACCGTCCATATAGTTTTAAGAATGGATTGTTTGAAATAAGTCAAAGACCACAGATTCAATTTGGGCTTGACATAGGATTAAATCTCTCTTCTGTACATTTGGATGATGTATTTAATAGTGTTTTTGATTTGAATACTGCTCAAACTATTGGAGGAATAAAAGTTGATAATTTAATATCTGAAGTCAAATCAGAATTTGGGATGTCTCTGAAATGGATTTTTATAAGGCAAATTAGAACGCGCTTAGAACTGGAGAGTGGCATCGGGTTTCAAAAAATTAATTATAATTATCTTGATAATTACAAAGGGCAAAAAATATTTATCAGTATCACTGATTGGCAAGTACCTATTATGGTGAATTATCGTTTACCTTGGTTGTTAGACGGTAACACAATTAACATTCAATTAGGGACAGTTTTGAGGGTTTTAAATAATTGGGATCAAAAGCAGGCTTCAGGAAGTATATTGAGTTTGGATAATATAAGAACCCATTTTAACTATGATTTTGCGTTAGGTATATTTTTAAATGTTAAAACAAAATATTTTATCGTCCGACCAAGATTTACGTATAGTATGGGACTCTCCTCTAGGGCTAAAAAGGTGAGTTGGGATCAAAATATTAAATATCTCTATAATTCTCCATCCTTTGTCAATTACAATAATCACTTCAATCACTTTAGTTTTTCTGTGGCTTTGTTAAAACCTAAATTCAAATGAGATTTTTAGTTATTTTAGTTCTAGTTTTTACGTCGTCTTGTGAATTTGAGGATATCAACAGAGCTGGGCAAAAAAATGCTTGGTATTTTTATGAAGTAGCAGATATTGGAGCTATCGAAGCTTCTAATTCTACCATACCTGTCATTGCTTTTCCGAGCAATTATTATACTATTGGCGGGATAAATAATGAAATATCTATCATACCAATAAGCGATTTTTATGAATTTATAGATTTTTCTGTAAAGGATGTAATTTCCTTGGGAGGGAAGAGTAAGTTTATAATTACTGCAGTTAGTAAGAACAATATAGAGTCTGTTTTTGGCCTTAGACTTATTAGTGAGGAATCTGAATCTTCAGTATTTTATCATGAAAATGTAGAGAGTGGAACCTTTAGTCCTATTGATCAGCAGTCGTTATATGGTGTATTAGAATCATTGCCATCTATAAATGATGGAAATGAGGTTTATTTGAATGCAGAAATTGTTTATTATTCACTCTTAGATAATAATATAGATACTTTGTCTACTCATAGGTTTGAAATAGGAAATATCGATTTGTCAAAATCAATGGAAGGTTTTGTAACAAGCGGACCCAATAATCTCTACTATGCTTTTCAAGATCAGTTATTTTTATGGAATGTGACAACAGATACTTTGATATCTACCTCCACAAATACTCAGGTAAAGAACTTATTGTCCATTGATGATAAAATCATTTTAGTAGGATCTGCTAACGAATTAAAAATTTATAATGAAGATTTGACTTTTGATCGAAACATTTGGCTTTCTGATTTAATTCTAACAGCAACAGATAAAAAAAATACACTGCTAAAAGTCTTTACAAGTAAAAAAGGTATTCATATGGTTTTAGGTATCTCTAAAGCGATTGAAAAGGGTGATGGCATATTTGTGGAACAAATGTTAACATTAGATTTAGTAACATTGAATTCGGAGGGTGTTTTGGAGGGGAGTACGGTTATTCTTGAAGGTAATGAAGATCAAAATGATGATTTATTTTGGAATCAGTTTGATTTAGTGTCACAAAACATTAATAATAATGCTGCATACTTTATGTTTAGAAAGCGATTATCTGATGCTAAATATGAATTTTTGGTTAAAAAAGTAGTGATAAACTAATTTTGATCAGCCTCAATTTATACTGACCGTATGAGGACCATTTCAAAAAGGCCAACATCACAACCCTCACCGATAAAATTTAAGTATACATCATTTGTAAGTTGACCTAAAAAATTGCCAATACAATTTTCAAGACATTCTTCAAGACAATTTGTATAGCTAACCATATAATTATTTAAAAAACTGCTGCCCTCTATGGATGAGAAGAAATTATCTGAATATTTGAATCTCAAAGTACCAGATTCCAATGAATAATTGTTACTTCCAAAACTATTAAATGGTATTCTAAACTCAAAGTTACCTGAGTATTCATCCAAGCCTTCGAGTTGCTTGATGTTCCCCGAAACCATCAAAATTTGTTCATTTCCAGAAGAGAAAAAGGCACCATTTTCTCTCATATTTGTTCTAAGAGTACCTTTATAATAACCTGTGAGAGGAGCTTGATTGGTTAAAGAAATAGTGTTAGAACTTTGAAATGAAAGTTGATTAAAGTTTTCACCTATCATCATAATCTTGGCAACATAATTTTTATTGGTGGTAACTAAATCACCTTCTGTATCAAGTTGATTTTCAAAATAAACGACATTAATGTCATTTGAAGTGATGGGACTCTCTGTATAAGACTCCGGGGCTAATAAAAAGGCTTTCCTTTCACTAAATTCATTTATGACCTCTATAGGTATCAGCATGACGCGATAGCCTGAAATTTGTGCTTTTTTCGAATTGGTGAAGGTGAGGCAAAAGTCAGCTGAGGATCCTTTGTTACCTATATCAAAAAGGTAAATATCTTCGATGAGTTGATCTTGATCTTCTATAAGATTTAAGCCCTCATCACAATTATATAATAGGAGGGTCGAAAAGATTAAAAAAAATAGTTTTAATGATTTCATTTTATTGCGTTTAGTAGTAAAGTTATTATAATCACTTGGATTAAGGATTTATTTTTTTGAAAATATGATAGAGACATATTTGAGCCCAGATCATTGAATTTTAATACTTGGTATCCAACGGACACTTAGGTCTGGATCTGCCATCTCTTTATCTAGAGGAAACATGGGTCGTTTAATCCTTTTATAATCTAATCTTTCCAGATCTTGGTCCACGCCACCGGGGGTAAGGGCCATGATCCAATCTCCCCGCATATCATAAAGCTCAGGAACTAAGTAGCCAATTTTTACAACAAGAATTGATGAATTTCTGGGATCCAGTCCCAATTGGGTAAAATCTTTCTCATGATGATAGGGTTTTCTTTTTTTGGTAACAATAACTTGAACACTGCCCACCTTGACCACTGCTTCTGTCTCAGCATATACATCTCCTTGGATGAGGGCTTCTACGGTTCCCTCGAGTCTAATAGGAGGTGCATAGCGATGATCTATTTGTGCACCTACATTGGCAGTTACCTTCCCACCAATACCTACAGCAATGGCTTGTTCTATGAGTTCAGGCCCAGGTATCGACGCGTATATAAGTTCGGGACCACTGCTTGATTTGAGGTCGGGGTGCGCCAGTATTTCCCTCAAAGTCCAAGTGACGTCTCCCGCGCCTCCTGCTGTAGGATTGTCACCCATGTCACTAATGATGTAGGGTTTTTTTTCACTTGCTAAGGCATAAGACAAACTCTTTTCGAAAGTAGTTGTGGGAGCCACGAATTCGAATTTGTTTCGTTTTTTCCAGAAGCTGGAGGCCAAAAGTTTGGCTGTTTTCTTGACGGCGAGCTGGTCATCACCGGTTACCATGACCACGGCATGATTTCTTGGCTCGTCAGCCCAAGCATAACCAATCCAAATGGCAGCGTCGATGATGCCCTCTTGAGCAGCGGAAGGAGCTACTTGTGCATAAAGACTCTTCCCAGGTTCAATGCGGGTGCTTGTTTTTTCACCTGGCAATAATATAGGAATGGGAATCCATGCTTTGAATGCGGGTTTTCCTTTGCCATTTTCCAGTCGGACCAAAAGGTTTTCTACTGCGCGTTCTTTCGATTCGAGCGCATCCTCATGCGGAGCCATACGATAGCAGGTGATCAGATCTGTGTACTGGGCCAATTTTTGAGAAACATTTCCATGTAAATCCATGGAAGTTGAAATGAGTGTTTGAGTACCAATTACCTTTCTAATTCTTTCGATGAAGTCCCCTTCAGGATCATCTAGACCTACGACACTCATCGCGCCGTGAATATCAAAAAATAATCCATCATAAGGTTTATATTTATTGAGTGAATCTAATGTTTTAGTGACCAGGCGCTCATAAGCTTCACGGGTAACTCGACCTCCGGGTAGCGCATGACCTTGGAGGATAGGTACCCAATTGGCCCGCTGTCTCATAGGAGAATTTTGAGCTAAAAAAGGATAATTATCGAAAATAGCTTTGCCCGTCTTGGCATGAAAAGCTTCCTCATGTGTTAAGGCAGGGGAAAAGGTACTGGATTCAATGGCGAGTCCCGCAATGGCAATTTTTGGTGCAGGACTTTTCTGTTCAGATTTTGTACAACTTAAAAGCGTTAATATAGAAAGAGCAAAAGTAAGTCTTGTTATTAGTTTCATTAATTCATATGAGTAGGTTAAAAATAGAAGATAATGAAATTGTAGCGTAATGAAAATTTTATAAAAAAAACTATTTATGGATCCTGATTTTTTCGTAAAGAAAACGAGTTATTACTGAAATACATCTTACAACGGGAGAAAAAAGGTCTCATATTAATAGGGACCTTTAAAAAATCCTAAAAATTGGGGTATATAAAAAAGGGCCTATTATTTACTGATTTAGGCCCTTTTTTTATAGTTTTCTCTTATTTCAAATCTTCTATGAGCTTGGTACTGTAGTACAAAGACTGACCCATGATTTTTCCTTCCTTATTGAAGTCATCTATAAAGTGAACGGGGAGGATAAGTTTTTTACCATCACTTTTTCTAACTAATCTGAACTTCCACCAAGATAGTACATAAGAAAGATCTCTCTAAGGTCATATTCAAAATAATCAGGATAGCCTACCCTGTCTATTGATTCAATTTCCCAAGTCTTTAAAAAAGATTGATCATTTGCCTTGGCTTCATCCCACGATAATTTGGTGCCATAAGGCAAATTAATGTCGCTGACGGTTGCTTCATCACTGAAATAAGCATAAGATTTTTCTAATTCACCATTTTCAAATGCATGTACAGATTTTCTAACCGAATTTATATTGTCGTGGGTGATATAAATGGTGCCGTTTTCTCTATCCGAAAAACTATTCCAGATCTCTTCATAAACGCGCCATTCAGCGTAATCGAAGATACTTTCAATCTGAGTTCCTTCATTATTTAACTTATATAATCGGTGCACCGGCATGTCTAATTTGACTCCTGTCTTTTTTTGAACACCATATATTTTCCCCAAGTCTGTACCCATAACTGACCTCCTTCTTTGTATTCTATGGCATCGGGATGAGCTGGTTTATCATCGGTAATGCGCAAATAGTCTATATTTTCTGACCACGTTTTGGCATTCCCAATGATCTTGGATTTATCAATTGCCATATCGTCTTTGTTCGAACTTAGCGCATTGATAACCTTTGCGTAACCGGCTAATATCTTTGTCAAAGTTGCTTCATGACCGCTTGCAAAGGCTTGTTGATATTGATGCACCAAATCGATGCCTGAATGTGTTTTGTAAATGGTACCATTTTTATCTTTTTTTTGTGCACTGAGGTTAATCCCAAAAAGTAATAATAGTATCACCGTTAGTTGGAAATGTTTTTTCATAATTTTAGTTGTTTTTTGAAAGTCAACGTTAATTTTTTTTGGGAGATTGAAAAAAGCTGTGCACTATATAATTACCGTTGATAATGAATCAATTATTCTCAAAGATTCTGATCTCTAAGGCTAGAGAAATAGTAAAGAAATGAACAAGGGGTGACTAAACAATCCCGAAACTGTTGAAGATGAAGATTTTTCATTATGATTGTATCATGGAGACGGCCGATATCGTATTATTCAGTTCAATAGTACTGACGCAGCTGACCTTTTTGGGAATTCCCTATCTCATTAATGAGTCCAATGCAAAATATTATCTTGCAGGGTACAATACGCTTTCAGAGGAGGACAGGGACAATTATGACCTCAAAGGCTATCTTGTCTTTCAAAAAAAATTTCTAACTCAATACAGTTTAACAACAGCGTTCAGTTTCATCATTTCTTATTTTAATTTTGTTACCTCAACAGCTCTCATCATTTATGTGATTGCACTACTCATTCCCTTACCTTATTTTATAGTTCAAGGCAATAAATTTAAACACCGAAAGACCTGAGATAAATGTGATTAAAAGAACTTTTTATAATGAAATAAATACATAAGCGAGTAGGTGCACTGGGGTTGTAAATATCCTCAAATAGATATTGAAACGAGCTATAGAGGGGCTCACATATATCAATACGATTGAAATTTTCACTTTGTTAAAAACCAACTATTACTCAAACTGGAAATTTAAATTGAACTATTTTAACTATATAAAGGTTATTAAATTATGACTGAATTATCCTATTTACTGCAAATAATTTTGGCTTTATCCATTGTTTACGTTTGGATATTCCGATTCGATAATATTGTATTGGAATTCAAGCAGTATGAATTATCAGACTTAACACGAAATTTTGTAGGTGCTGCTAAGATTGCATTATCAACTTTATTGGTGGCAGGTATTTGGTTTCCACCTTTAGTACTTATGTCATCCATGGCTATGGCTATCCTCATGGTCTTTGCCCAGTTAGCACATTTTAAGGTAAAGAATCCATGGATCAAACATGTACCTTCATTTGTACTCTTGATCTGTTCTCTACTCATCGCAGGTATCGCTGCTGAGGTCTTTTAACTTTGATTATCTTTCACAATTTACTTATTGGATTTTCTGCGATATCCTTCCTTATTTATGGGGGTGCCTATTTTATTTCAAAAGATATGAAAGCCGAATTTAAGAGGTTTGGTTTGGAGAAATTTGGTGCTCTTACGGGATGCTTGGAAATAGGGGGTGGCATAGGACTTATCATCGGTTTATGGGTACCTAATTTGTTAACTTCGGCCTCTTTGGGATTATTTCTTTTGATGGTTTTGGGCTTTGGAGTAAGGCTCAAAATGAGAGATAGCCTGGCGCTCACCCTACCCTCATTTTTTTATATGTTGCTCAATCTCTACATATTTTGGTTTGTTGGATTGAGTGATTTTTAAACTTTAAGACAAAAGGATTGCTGGTAATTTTTTTTGTTTAGTGGTAGCATCACTTTTTTTAAATTAAGGAGCGAACATTACGCTTCATATCGAAATATAGACCGACGAAGCAAAAGCGATTTTCATAGTCCTGAATATTCTTCTATTTTACATCAATAATAGATAACAAGAGAGCTATGAAAAAAGTATTTTTAATGCTGTGCCTACTGGGTATAGCACTGCCGTATTATCAATTACTATCGTTTATTCAAGGAGATGGATCAATGGCCCAATTTTGGGCAGAAGCCTTCGGTTCGTATCCAGCTTCTATGTTGGCCATGGATTTAAGCGTAGCTGCTTTGTCTTTTTTGATTTTTTTGATTTATCAAAAGGTACAAAGGCGAATAAAGCTTGCTCAATTTATAAAATATTTTGTTTGTCTCTTTTTAGTTGGTTTTTCCCTAGCCTTACCTTGGTATTTATATGACTATTATGATCAATAGTCAATAAATGGGAAGGAACCACCCAAGATTTTAATAATTTTTTATTCTCAGACCTATTTATTTAACACCAAACTTTATGTATTTCTCATTACTGCTAAAAGAACAACTAAATCTTTTAGAGCACTACCGTATTTTAACAAAAAACATTCTTTTTAAGCTCGCTTACCAGCTCATTTAAACTTTTTTTGTTGGCATAACGATTTGATCATAGGGAAATCATATTTGGTACCTAAAAAAAAGAGTTTTGAAATTTGAAATGCTGAAAAGACTTGATTATTTTATTTTTCTATTTTATTTAACCTTGTTGATTATTGTTTTTGGTCGTGTTACTAAATTATTTTAGACAATTCTGGGATCTCAAATATTAAACAAAATAGGGAAATTATGAAATTAAGAGAAATTATTTTGAATGAAGAGGAGATGCATAACAAATGGTATAATATCACGGCGGATATGCCTGATATCGTAATGGCACCTTTTGGAGGAGGATCGAATTTTGCAGGGTTGTTATTCCATTTTCGAGATTAAATTTTGAGGAAGGAATATTAGGTGTATCGCCATTGAGCCTGCCTCTAGTCCAAAATTGACTCTCCGTGTATCTAGATATAATTTTGGAGTTAATATAGGTATTACCCCCTTACTACCGATGTATACATTGGGACATAATTTTGTCCCAGCACCCATTCATGGTGGTGGATTATGTCACCACGGTGCAGGAGTTATTGTGAGTCAATTGCTCAGAGATCAATTAATTGAAGCAGTAGCACATGACAATATTGAAGTGTTGAGGCTGGCGTTAGTTTTGCTAGAAGGGGGTATTATTCCGGCGCCAGAGGCCAGTAACGGGATTGCTACTGTTATCGGAGAGTCAACAAATGCAATGAGGAAGGTATTTCAAAAACCAGTTTGTTCAATCTATGCCGATATGGGAATTTTGATATGAAAACCTATGCGAATTATTTGTGGGAAAAATAGTCAAGCATGAACTTACTTCGAAGATAATTGAGGCTTCACTTTCGAAGTTGGGCACACCAGAAATTCATTAAGTAGGTAGGTTACTTAAGAGGGCTGAGAGGTAAAAAAGACTTGTCTCCATCGGCAGTTTATTTTTTATGAGAGAAAGATTGTAATTTTGATGGGAATATTGAGTTATTATTTTTACCACCTCTGTTAAGGATTAAAAAATTGAAAAATAGGTGGGTGAGGTAAGTTCTGAGTCTTTGGTTATCAGGCTCCTTTTCCAAATAAATTTAATTAATTCCATGGGGTTTATTGACAGTTAATATCACGAATTTTAAATATGAAACTTCTAAAGCATATACAAATCACCTGTATTAGTAGTGTCCTTATATTATTGAGTAATTGCGGAAGCAATGCCATCGATCCCATAGAGATTGAAAAAGATGATACTCCGTCAGATCTCATAATTTCAGATTTGGATGAGGATGGGATAATAAATGAGGCAGATAGTTGTGATACAACGCCTTCCGGAGCCTTGATAGACGCTTATGGATGCCGTATCATAAATGAATACGATCCAAATTATTTTTTAGTTTGGCAAGATGAATTCTCAGATGAAGGTGCCCTAGACTCTACTAAATGGCATCATCAAATAATACCCCCTAATAATGGCGGTTGGTTTAATGGAGAAAAGCAGCATTATACAGATAGGATTACCAACTCTTATGTGAGTGATGATGCCTTGATAATAAAGGCGATTAAGGAAAGCTATGAGGTTGACGGCTCGATACAGAATTACACCTCTGCAAGACTAAATGCTACATTTTCTTTTAGATACGGTCGTATTGATGTGAGAGCAAAATTACCAGGATCTGCTGGGACATGGCCGGCCATTTGGACTCTGGGTACCAACATAAATGAAATTGGAAACTATTTTGGGAGTACTTATGGGAATGTGGGTTGGCCCAGTTGTGGTGAAATCGATATTATGGAACAAAATGGCTGGGACAAGACTGAACTCATTGGGCATTTCCATTGGGGGCATACAAGTACAGGCGAATATGCAAGTTATGGTAAAACAGCCATTATAGAAGATGCAATGGATGAATTTCATATCTATTCATTGGAATGGACCCAAGGTCAACTTAAAGTATTACTCGATAATAACGTATTTTTAACAATGAATAATACGGCTTCAATACCTTATGACAACCCACATTATATTTTACTTAATATAGCTATGGGTGGAAATTTAGGTGGAGCCATTGAGGCAGACTTTTCTAGTGATTCAATGCAAGTTGATTATGTCAGGGTATATATGAAAGAATAAATGTTGTTTCAACTACTCAATAGCTTGTGTTAGGGATCATTCAGGTTTCTTAAAAAAAAGTCAAAAATAACGCCAAGGGTACGTGCTCTGCTTGAGGCATTGGCTTTCTCTAAGAGCATGATTTTTCTCATTTATTTTTTATGGCTTTCGAACAATATCATGAGAGGTTCATGTAGCATGTCGCTTTTTCTTTCCTTTAAGGATTACAGGGTTGCTATGCACAGATGCATGATGTTTTGGCCCGTTGACCCAAATATATTGTCTTTTGATTTGGGTGAAGCAATATGCTCAATCTTTGGAGCGTTAAAATAATTTAGAGAAGATAAACTACAAAGACAGCTAAAGAAGTGTCTAAGGCAATTCTCAAACTACCTAATAAAATAAAAGGTAATGTAAGTTTTTGCGTCCAAAGATTTCGGTAAGTGCAGTCGCTGTGCTACCCCAGTTCATAAAAATGTGATTTACAATCGCTATTCACAAAGCGGTAACCCCAGCATCAACCACATGGCTTCCTACACATTAAGATGCCCTTGGTTTAAAAGTCGCATTCCAAAGCACTGCATTGGAATGGATATGTTCCCCAAAGTACGTTGCTCTTAGCATACCAGCGATAGCACTCCCACCTTTTCCTTAGAACCTTTCTAGAGATGAGATAATCCGCGAAAGGTGGATGCCTAGTGAAGTGGCCAATGATCCGATTAAAAATAAACCAGCCATAGAGAGTCTTACTTTTTAATCAAAGTTAGGTTTACTTTCAGCATAAATAAAAAAACAGAAATGGGCCGACTACTTATAAAGAACACGGCTAAATCCAATACTATTGGATGCTAGGGGAATAAGTTTCAGGTGAGTAATCGAAGCGATAACAGAACAACCATTAAACTAGGGCCAATAATTTCTTGGATTTAGTCTTGCCTACATCTATGGCTGAAATCACCATAATGGAGGTGAAAGACCCCCTATTTATTTAAACATAAGAGAATAAATCTAGGTGAGCATATAAAAACGCATGTGCACTGTGGATATTCATTTTAAACTTCATAAACGAGAGTATATCCAAAAGGAAATCAAATAGGGGCTAAAAAGGATATGATCTCTATCTTTAGATTTACTTTTCATTTGGGAATGAAAAATGGGGTAAAGGAGGCTATAAATAAAATATTATTGGATTTAAATTACCATATTGGCAACATTGATTTGGATTTGCGTATTACATATGTTAAAATGAGCAATCAATTAAAAAGGATAGTTCCTTATAATGCAAGAAATAAAAAAATTATTCAACAGTATAAAAAAGTTTGGCTTAATGGTATACTTTTTTTCTTCTATAGGGTTGATTTCATGTCGTGATAAAGACGTTGAATCATTAGTTGAAACTATGCCTCCAATTAATGATTCGGGTGAATTGCCTTATTTAAGAATTACTACCCTTAGCTCGATTAAAAATGAGCCTAAAGTATCTGGAAATCTGATCCTTTTTAATAATAATGAAAATGTATTTTCAACGCAAATAGGAATTGAATACAGGGGATCAACATCTTTTCGTTTATCAGATAAAAAGTCTTTCGGGTTTGAAATTTGGGATGAACAAAATGCAGGGCTAGATGCATCTATTTTGGGATTTCCGGAAGAAGAGGATTGGATCTTAACCGGTCATGTTTTCAATGCTTCGGAAAATATTATTTTCGACCCATCTCTCATGCATCACTACATCGGTTATACCCTTTATCGTTCTATGGGTCGTTATGCAAGCAGAACCAAGTATGTGGAGTTAGAAGTGAACGACGATTATTTAGGGGCTTACCTATTAATGGAAAAGTTAAAACGGGACAAAAACCGGATTGATATTGCTAAAATATCTACAGAAGAAAATACCCTTCCTGAGGTCTCAGGAGGATATATTTTAAAAATTGATAAAACAACGGGGGGAGATGTGGCTACAGATCAATCACTGAGCTATTATGAAGAAAATTGGGATGATGATGCGCGGTACTCCGAAGGAATTAGTTTTCGTTCTAAATACGATATTAACGGGGATTTGCTTTCAGATCCAGCCTTTGACCCTCCTTATCATGCCAATCAATATCTAGAGACCTACTTTTTATATGAATATCCCAAAGCGGATCAAATTACATCTCAGCAAAAAGAATACATTCAGAAATATATTGAAGAGTTTGAAACAGCGTTATTGAATGACGATTTTTCATCTGATGATCGTTTGTATACCGACTATATTGATTTGAATAGTTTCATTGATTTTTTTATCATCAATGAAATCACTTCCAATGTTGATGGGTATCGATTGAGTACTTATCTTCATAAAGATCGGGATCAAAAACTAAAGATGGGCCCAATTTGGGATTTAAATATAGGTTATAATCGACAGGGAAGAGTTCCGACAACAGATTGGATGGTTAACTATAACAAATATGTTGAAAGAGATGCTTGGATGGTACCTTTTTGGTGGCCGAGATTATTGCAGGATCCCATTTTTCAGCACCAGCTAAAAACACGTTGGCAGCTACTTAGATCTTCAGAGTTATCCAATTCTTCAGTTTTAAATTTAGTGCAAAACACCGCAGATTATTTGATAGAAAACGGGACGGTTGACCGCAACTACAAGCGTTGGAGTGGTGTTGATGTTGACTATCCTTCAGTAATTGATGATTTAAAAACTCATCTGGAACAACGCTTAGATTGGATGGACTTACAAATTAATGCATTTTAATTGGTGTATAATTTCATACCACTGCATGACTACTCATGCGGTGATCATTAGTGTCTTCATATTAATTGTGTGGGCTTAGCTGTTGGACAGGAATTAATCAAGACTAAATCTGGCTACTTCAAGGGTGTTGAATCATCATCTAATTAAGGTTCGGTTTAATACAATTCTAAGATAGATGACCGAATCCTACGCCTTGGCTTGGGGATGGACACCCTGCATTTAAAATATCTTAACAAAAAGAGCACAGTTAATTATCAGACTTCTATTTTTCAAGTTTTTAATCCGGAAACAAAGTATTTTTATCTATTGGGTATCCATAAATAAAAAAGCCCCAATACTAATAGTACTAGGGCTTTTATGCAGAGGAGGAGGGATTCGAACCCCCGGTACCTCTCGGTACGCCGGTTTTCAAGACCGGTGCATTCGACCACTCTGCCACTCCTCTGTGCATTTTGGCTTTAAAAATTGGTTCGCAAAACTAATCTATCTTTTAAACTTATCAAGCGAACCTAGGTAATTTTATCTGACTTGCATTTAAAATAAATCAGATTACAAAAAAATGAAATACAGGATATTCTCAAAAAGGAATCTGTAATTTTAGCCCATGTTTCAAGATACCGCACCCCTCGCCGAACGCATGCGACCCAAAAGCTTGTCCGATATCATTGGGCAAGGGCATTTGGTAGGCGATCAAGGTATACTTCGTAAGGCGATTATTTCGGGTAGAATACCTTCTATTATTTTTTGGGGTCCTCCAGGGACGGGGAAGACCACCTTAGCCAATATCATCGCCAATGAGGTGAAAGTGCCCTTTCATGTACTCAGCGCGATCAGCGCAGGCGTAAAGGACGTAAGAGAGGTGATCGCGAAGGTGAGTCCGGGTCAAAAAAACATTTTATTCATTGATGAGATCCATCGGTTCAATAAATCTCAACAAGATGCTTTGTTGGGTGCAGTGGAGAAAGGAAAGATTACTTTGATCGGTGCCACTACCGAAAATCCCAGTTTTGAAGTCAATGCTGCACTTTTGTCTAGAGCTCAAGTTTACCGGCTCAATTC
The DNA here is from genome assembly GCA_905182375.1 of Flammeovirgaceae bacterium UBA4465. Taxonomy (GTDB): domain Bacteria; phylum Bacteroidota; class Bacteroidia; order Cytophagales; family Cyclobacteriaceae; genus UBA4465. The sequence goes on along the minus strand of CAJJBF010000009.1, from coordinate 115,688 downwards.
CTTGACATCCGAAGAACTCAATGCCATCATGATGCAGGCCATCGAGAAGGACAATACCCTAAAAAGTTATAAGATTACCATTAAGCAAACCGAGGCAATTTTCAATCTATCAGGAGGGGATGCACGCAAATTATTGAACCTTTTAGAGCAAGTGGTTACCAGTCAAAAATCTAATAAGGCGGTGGTCACAGATGCTCTAGGTCATGGAGGTGGCACAACAAAAAACAGTTTTATATGATAAAAAAGGGGAGATGCATTATGACATTGTTTCAGCCTTTATCAAATCCATCAGGGGGAGCGATCCCAACGCAGCGGTATATTATTTGGCCCGAATGATCGAAGGAGGTGAGGAGGTCAAATTCATCGCAAGACGACTGGTGATTTTGGCCGCTGAAGATATAGGCAATGCCAATCCAACGGCTTTGGTGATGGCTACCAGCGCTTTTCAAGCAGTGAGCTTCATCGGTTATCCAGAATCTCGTATTATTTTGGCCCAATGCGTCACTTATTTGGCGAGTTCACCCAAGAGTAATGCCAGTTATAATGCCATCAATGAGGCGCAAGCAGAAGTGGGGAGGACGGGTGATTTACCGGTACCCATGGCATTACGAAATGCGCCTACTCAATGGATGAAAACAGAAGGCTTTGGTAAAGGATACCAATATGCGCACGATCATCCTGGAAATTTCATTTCATCAGAATTTTTACCGGCCGCAATCGCTGGAACGAAATTTTATGATCCAGGAAATAATCCTCGAGAAGAGGAATTACGGAAGCAATTGAGAGGTAAGTGGAAGGAGAAGTATGGGTATTGAAGAAAGATAATTATTTGAAAGGTTTAATTGGGAAATGCTTTCATGTTATGTTCCTGCCGATATAATAGGGTCATATCTCTTTTTCACTACAAGTAATTAGTATTAATAGCCATTCTTAGTTATTGTTTATTCGTCACTATATTTCAACTTTTGTAGTGTAAAATATTAGAAAAATCAAAGTTTAAGTTCTACGGATATATTTCGAATAAAACTATTTAGGTATGGGAAAAGCAAATTTAGCAACAGCAATAAAGTTTATTTCGAGTGAAATGGACTCATTATCTCCAGATGTATTAAATATCTTACAAGATGATCAAAAAGAAATTTCAAAAACTATCATTAAAACTATTAGATCGAGCCATTGTCCACATTTGAATGAGCTTTTAAATGAACGGTTGAAATTTAATAATGCATAATTGGTGATGGAAATAAAACCCAAAAAAATAGGACTTTTTTATGGATCAGATACGGGTACTACGGAATATGTTACCGAACTGATACTTAAAAGAATTGATAAAGTTGTACAAATAAACACCTACGATATCAGTGAGGTTGGATCGCTAGAATTTGACGATTACGATTTCTTAATCTTAGGATTATCGACCTGGTTTGATGGTGATTTACAAAGTGATTGGGAAAGTTTTTTTGCAGCATTCAAAAAGATTAACTTTTCAAAGAAAAAAGTAGCTATCTATGGTGTTGGAGACCAAATTGGTTATGGTGAATTCTTTGTTGATGGTATAGGTATTCTAGGTAGAGTGGTAGTTGACAATGGAGGAAAGATGATTGGTGCGTGGCCAACTGAAGGATATGATTTTGAGGCTTCAGTAGCAGAATTCGTACCAGGGTGGTTTATGGGTTTGGCTATTGACGAAGATAACCAAGGAGAAATGACGGAGCAGCGTATTGAGGAATGGGTAATACAGATAATGGCAGAATTTTCATTGATAACCGAAAAAGGGGCAGTTGCTTAAGTCTATTGGGAGGGCCAAAACAAAAAAACTTAAACCTGATGTAAGTGTCATATTTTATTGAAGAAATAAATAGCTAGGTGTGGCTTTTGAAATCACTATAAATCACAATTAACTAATTTTAGTAATTGATTCATTGTTCAATCTTGTCTTCTTTTATATCTCACACATACAACGGTTTAATATTATAAAAAACATGCTTTTGTAAGCTATTAGTGGAACGCATTAATTTTTTAATAGTACCCCAATGGGGTATATTTTCGTCAGGACTACATAATGCTAATTTTAAAAATTGTAAAGATGATTAGTAGTGATATAATTTGGAAAAAAATTAATAATCCTTGAAACAATAGATGGCGTTTAGAAGTATCCAATTGATAAATATAGAGTTTGGAGTAAAATGTATTGACAAGTTTTGTTTGAGTTTATTTTTTTTAGCGATTAAAATTTTACTTTTTAAAATTATACAATGAATAGTTGCCGTAACATAACATTAGCTGAGAATGATCACTCAAAGATTTCTATTTGTGAAAGGTGTAAAAGGATTGGTTTACATTATAAAAATTTAGTGTTTGGATTTTATTAAGAGGAATATTTTATTTTTTGTGATAAGGTCAATAATATCGATTTCCGTAAAGAGTACATTTTGCTCGGTAATGGTTAGGAAAATGTTATTATTTGTACGCATCACTCCGAGTTGTATTTCTGTCTTAATGCTTTTGATTTTGTTGAATTATCTCGAATACTTGATGAATCTTTGATTATAATAGAAGTTTATGAAACACTTAAAATATGATAAATGAGCATTTATGAGGCATAATATTTTAGTATTACACGAGTCATCAAATAATCAAATTTATAAGTGTAAGTGTTGCAATCATTATAACTTTAACTATAAAAATTTATTTTTTCAGTTTACTAAAAAAGAGTTTGACATCTTCACGGAAACCTTGAGATCACTGCAACCACATCATTTTGAACATACTCATCCAGAAGGTCTTAAAGCGTTGATATTGAATACTAAACTCCCTGGAAAATTAGGATTTACACAAGAAGAGGTTTCCCAAATCATTGGTGAAATAGAGCAGGCTTTACTAATGGAAGAGGTATTTGCGTCTCTTCCCAGCTGAAGGCTTAATATCATTTAGGTGTTTTATAATGTTGATCTGGTTTATTGAATAATTAAGGTCAAAAATAAAGCGTATTTTAAAATAAAAATTAATTAATCTCATTATTTGTAGTGAATGATTTTAACTATTGTTCGGTATTGACTGACAGCCTACAGTTACCTATTTTTGAGTTTAGTTTTTTTTAAATAGTTACTTTTGATGAATCATTAGGCTTGAACCAAATTTTTAATAAAATTTCATATGAAAAAATATTCAGTTGCCAAACTTTGTTTATTGGTCCTTCTCTTGAATTCATGTACCACTAATTCAAATAAGGGCGAGGCCCAGAAGCAGCAACAAGAAGTCAACTTATACACGCACAGGCATTATGCACCTGATCAAGAATTATTTGCTCAATTTGAAAAGGAATTTGGAATTAAGGTCAATGTAGTCAATGCGAGTGCTGATGAATTGATGCTGAAAATGGAAAATGAAGGAGTACAATCTCCAGCAGACGTGTTGATTACCGTTGACGCAGGGCGTTTGCAGAGAGCCAAGGAAAAAGATCTTTTGCAATCAATCAGTTCTGAGATATTGACCAGTAATGTACCTGATCATCTGCGTGATGTAGATGGGCATTGGTTTGGCTTGACCAAACGCAGCCGAGTCATCGTTTATGCAAAAGATCGAGTCACTAAAGATCAATTATCCACTTATGAAGCCCTGACCGAGGATCAATGGCTGGGGAAGATACTCATCCGTTCTTCGGGCAATATTTATAACCAGTCTTTAATGGCTTCCATGATCGCAAATCTTGGAGAAGAAGCGGCTGCACAATGGGCTGCGGGTATACTCAAAAATATGGCAAGATCACCCAAGGGAAGTGACCGTGATCAAATGAAGGCTGTAGCAGCTGGCTTGGGCGACCTTGCGATTGTAAATACTTATTATGTGGGTAAACTACTCACCTCTCCAGATTCTATGGAGCGTGCGGTAGGTCAGCAGATGGGGATCTTTTTCCCAAATCAAGAAGGACGAGGAACACACATTAATGTGAGTGGTGCTGGTGTAGCGAAGTATGCGCCCAATAAGGCCAATGCGATCAAATTCATTGAGTTTTTGTCAAGTGAGGCAGCCCAGGAAATATTTTCCTCTTCCAATTTTGAATATCCGGTAAACCCCAAGGTAAAAATATCTCCTTTACTTCAGTCATGGGGTGCTTTTAAAGAAGATAAATTGTCATTGTCTACCTTGGGAGCACTGAATAAATCAGCCGTATTGTTATTTGATCAAGTAGGCTGGAAATAAAAAATAAATATTTCGGCAAGATGCGTTCAGAATGCGTAATATGATTGAATTAAGGTTTGGGGATGATGGCTAGGGAAAGTATGATAAGGTCATCTAAATCTTCCCCTTCTCTATTTTAATCAAGAGCACTCGAATAGGTATTACGAAAAAAATCATTAGGCAAACTTCAATTATATTTACGAATAATTATTTAAGTTTTTTCATATTCTTTTTCACGCAGGCCAGATACTTCTTGTTCTCATTTTTCTACTATAACGCTAAAATTGACAAGAAGTGGTCTTTACTGACCATTGCCATCGTGTTATTATTAGGGGCTCCTTTACTGACCATTTTACTAAAATTATTCAGTGGACCGGGTGAAAGTTGGGCACATATCAAGGAATATTTGCTCTTAGATTATCTTTTCAATTCCCTATTCTTAATGGTTGCTTGCAGTATTTTCACTCTAATTTTAGGAGTGATACCTGCGTGGCTCGTATCTGCTTACAGCTTCCCTTTCAGAAAGTTATTGCAGTGGTTGCTTATCTTGCCTTTGGCTTTCCCCAATTATCTCACGGCCTACGCTTATGCTGGGTTGTTTGATTATTCGGGGATTTATGAGCGAATGATGGTTCAAATATTCAATTTAGATCATATTTCACATATAGATATTATGGGGATTTGGGGTTTGGCTTGGGTCATGAGTTTTTCACTTTACCCCTATGTTTACCTTTCTGCTAGAAGTTTTTTTTCTCACCAATCGCATAGGCAAATGAGTGCGGCTAAGGTATTGGGAGCAGGTCGGTTTAAGGCTTTTTATTCTATTGTGCTGCCCTTGGCAAGGCCAGCGGTCGTCGGGGGTTTACTACTTGTAGTGATGGAAGTTTTGGGCGATTATGGATCGGCTTATTATTATGGGGTCAGTACCTATACTACCGCTATTTTCAGGTCTTGGTTTGCCCTTGAAGAACCTGAAACGGCCGTATATTTGTCTGCGCAGCTCTGCATGTTCATTCTTTTTTTGATTGTGATGGAGCGCAGTCTTCGGGGGGAGAAAAAATATCAGTTTAACAGTGAGGGTAGCCAACAGCTTATTAAAAAAACACCTAAATCCCATATTCAGGCCATGTTTATGGTGGTAACCATAATTCCCATTTCATTGGGTTTCATATTACCTTTGATTCAGATGATATATTGGGCTTCCATTACGTTTCATGAGGTTTGGTCAACCTCATTCTTATCTATTGTTTGGTCAAGTTTCTATCTTTCTATGATTACTGCATTTATCTGTATTTGTATTTCTTTCTTTCTGATTTATGCTGCTAAATGGAGTCGATCTCTTATTATTCAACGATTAAGTACCTTACCTATTTTGGGTTATGCGGTTCCTGGTGTAGTGATTGCTGTAGGTATCATGATCCCTACATTAATTTTTGATAAATGGTTGGTAAATATGACTCAGTATTATTTAAACTGGTCGATGGGATTCTTAATTAATGGAACTATTATAGGCCTAATTTTTGCCTATTCAGTGAGGTTTCTAGCGGTGGCGTATCATCCCATAGAAGCTAGTATACAAAAAATAGGTATGCGATTTGAGCAAGCGGCACAAATGTTGGGGGTCCAGCGATGGAAAAGGATGTTACAAATCAATATACCTCTCAATAAGCTGGGACTCTTGAGCGGCGCTTTATTGGTGTTCGTAGATACCATGAAGGAATTACCACTGACCCTTTTGCTTAAACCCTATGGTATCATGACGCTTTCTGTGAAGGCATTTGAATATGCAAGTGATGAACGCATCTCAGAAACGGCCTTGCCTGCCTTATTTATTATTATGACCGGATTAATCCCGATATTTCTCTTAAGTAGAATGATGAACGCATGACCGTACTCAATATTCAGGGAGTTACTAAAAGCTATACATCGGATCGAAAGTGTGTGCTATCCAATTTAGATTTCACCTTAGAAAAGGGAGATATTTGTGCTTTCATAGGCGAAAGCGGGACGGGAAAAAGCACCTTATTAAAGCTCATTGCTGGACTAGAGACAAGTGATTCAGGGACAATTATTCTCGAAGGTAAGACGGTTGAAAGCGCTAGCAAATTCGTAGCAGCAGAGGATAGAGGCATCGGGTTTGTGTTCCAGGACTTTGCCTTGTTTCCCCATATGAGCATAAAAAAGAATGTGGGTTATGGGTTAGCGAAATCCCAAGATAAGATGGCGCGCGTCTCAGAGGTATTGGGGATGGTAGGATTAGGGTCCCATGGAGATCGATATCCTCATGAACTTTCAGGAGGCGAACAACAACGGATTGCCCTAGCCCGAGCTTTAGCACCCAATCCAACGTTGCTACTTCTTGATGAACCTTTTAGTAATTTAGATACGGCACTGAAATCTCAGATCAGAAATGAGCTTTTTGAGATCATAAAAGACACAGGCATCAGCTGCATATTCGTCACCCATGATGCACAAGATGCGATTTCATTAGCCCATAAAATTGCCGTATTAGATCAAGGAAAAGTGATTCAAATGGGCACTCCCAAAGTACTTTTTGATCAACCCTTTACACCCGCTATCGCAAGATTTTTTGGAGAAATCAATATTTTTAATCAAGAGGATTTCCAGCATTTTGATATAGAATTGGAAAAGGCTGACTTTTATGGGATTAGACCTGAGCATATAACATACAGTCTGACCCCTGAGAAAAACAGGCAAGCTGCAGTGATTATAGGGGAGACTTTCCATGGTTTGTGGCGTAAGTACAGGATTAAGATTTCTAGTCAAATTGAATTAGATTTGATGGTCGATGCCCAAGTGCTGATCGAGGGTAAAGAGATTTTTATTACCTTAGATCCTGCCTACCTCTTGAGGTTCCATAAAAAGAATTGACAGTTTTTGATGAGATATTTCGCCTGAGACGCCTTTTTATTTTATAGATTTTGAAATTCCAATTTCGTGTATATTTACCTTTTCTTTATTTATAAAGTTTACTTTAAAATAATGTCTCTATGGAGCAAATCATAGGACCTTTTTCTCAAATCCTAACCTTCGAGCAAACCGCTTTAAAAGGGCCACTGCAGGTACCAGATATGGGTATCCTTGAAAATGCCGGAGTGCGTGTTGATTCGGGGGTTATTGTCGAAGTTGGCCCATTTGAGGGCTTGGTAAAAAATAATGCGAGCCCCCAGGTAATGGAGATCAGTGGATCCCATGTTTTGATGCCGGGTTTGGTAGATTGCCATACTCATATGGTCTGGGCAGGCTCACGAGCGGCAGATTTTGAACGTCGCAATAGTGGGTTGAGTTACCAAGAAATTTTAGCCTCGGGCGGTGGCATATTGGATACGGTAAAATGGGTGGGACAAGCCACCAAAGAAGACCTCAAGGAACAACTTCATCAAAGGATACTGAGACACCAGTCCGATGGAGTGACCACTCAAGAAATCAAAAGTGGCTATGGTTTAGATACTGAAAATGAGCTGAAAATGCTCGAAGTGATTCACGAGGTCGATAGGGAAGTAAAAGTAGATTTAATACCAACTTTTTTGGGTGCGCATGTGTGTCCAAAGGACTATGAACGGTCCGATTTTTTGGACTATTTATTGGCTGAGGTAGCTCCAAAAGCCAAATTATTGGCTGACCGTGCCGATGCTTTTATCGAAGCTGAGGCATTCCCAGTCCAAATAGTACAACCTTATTTAATGGCCTTGAAAAATTTAGGTTTTAATTTAACCTTGCATGCCGATCAATTCTCGAGTGGAGGCGCGGCATTGGCCATCCAAATGGGGGCAAAAAGTGCGGATCATTTGGAGGTAACTACTTCCGAGGATATTGCCTTGTTCGGTACTTCAAATACAGTGGCCGTTGTTTTACCCGGCGCCTCTTTGGGTTTAGGTATGTCTTTTGCACCCACCCGAGCCTTATTAGACGCAGGTGCGTGTCTTGCGATTGCCTCGGATTGGAATCCTGGTTCTGCGCCCAATGGAGATTTATTGGCACAATGTGGCATTTTAGCCGCACATCAAAAATTGACTGCTGCGGAGACATTTTCTGGAATCACCTTTAGAGCGGCACAAGCACTTGGATTTACCGATAGAGGCAGATTAGCTCCTCAGCATTTATTTGATGCCATTGCTTTTCCTACCCATGATTACAGAGAGATTCTCTACCAACAGGGGACTTTGAAGCCTGATATGCTTTGGAAAAAAGGAGATTTATTGATAAAAAGAACTAACTAAAAGGTTTTAGTAAGCTTTCAGTCAAACCCCTTTATCAAACTTCGACTTTTATTTCTCAGTGAAAGGCCTATTTTTGTCTTGGTTCAAAAGTTACAGCATGCAAGCACTTAATGATTTTCTCGCACTAATTGATGGTTTTATTGGAAGTTCTTTTTGGTTTCCTTACGTATTGATTGGAACGGGATTGTTCTTCACCATTTATTTGAAATTCCCTCAAATAAGATATTTTAGTTTTGCAATTAAGGTTTTAAAAGGCAAATTTCAGCGCTCTGAAGATGAGGGAGATACTTCTCATTTTCAAGCATTGACCACTGCATTATCTGGGACGGTAGGAACTGGAAATATTTCAGGTGTCGCTCTGGCAGTGCACATGGGTGGCCCGGCTGCCCTTTTTTGGATGTTGGTCACTGCCGCAGTGGGCATGTGTACCAAATTTGTGGAGGTGACTTTGTCTCACAAGTACCGTGAGAAGGCAGCTGATGGCAGCATGGCTGGAGGTCCGATGTACTTTATGAAAAATAAAATGAAAATGCCCTGGTTAGCAGGCATTTTTGCCGTGGCGACCGTACTTTCATCATTCGGAACGGGCAGTCTACCTCAGATCAATAGTATTTCTAATGCCATGCAATCCACTTTTGGAATAGATCTTTGGATGACAGGTCTGGTACTATCTATTCTCTTGGCTATTGTGATTGTAGGTGGGATCAAAAGAATTGCATCGGTTACAGAAAAACTAGTACCTAGTATGGCACTGATTTATTTTATAGGTGCCCTTGCCGTTATTTTCTACAATATTGAAAACATTTGGCCTTCTTTTCTATCCATATTCCAACATGTATTCAGTCAAACAGCAGCTACGGGTGGTTTTCTAGGGGCCTCTATTGCTTTTGCATTAAATAAGGGCGTTGGAAGGGGCCTTTTTTCCAATGAGGCCGGGCAAGGAAGTGCGCCTATTGCACATGCCTCAGCCAAAGGCAAAGAACCTGTATCAGAAGGTTTGGTAGCCATCCTAGAGCCTTTTATTGATACGATTGTCATCTGTACCCTTACCGGTTTGGTTTTGCTTTCATCAGGTGTTTGGAATGAGAAGCACCAAAATGAGTTTCAGTATACGGATATGGAAGTATTGCAAGGCATTTACAATGATGATACAGAGGAGGGTATAAACGATTTATATGGTCATATTTCGGGTGAAAAGCCCTTGCCTTTATTTGCTGGAAATTTAGATGTGATAGACGGAATCATTCAAAATGAAGTGACCATCATCCATGCTCGGTCAAAAGCAGAAGATATTAAGTTATCACTAGATGAGGTGCCTTGGACAGGAGCTGCAGTGGTACTCAATGGAAAATCTCAAAATCCTGAAATCATGTTCAGTGGGAAATCATTGGTTCACAGTGCACCTCTTACGGCCATTGCCTTTCAGCGTAGTTATTTTGGCAAATGGGGCCAGTATATTGTTTCGATTGGTCTACTCTTGTTTGCTTTCAGTACGGCCATTTCTTGGTCTTATTATGGAGACCGGGCGATGACTTATTTGTTTGGAGCGAACAGTGTCATTTATTTTAGGATTGTATATGTCATTGCTTTTTTCTTGGCAGCATTTATCGATACGACCATTATATGGACCCTCTCAGGAATTACGATCGCATTGATGACCTTACCTAATCTTTTTGGTTTACTTTATTTAAGAAAAGATGTTAAGAGTTCTGTGTCAGAATATTGGATTGCTTTCAAGAAAGACTGGCCGGATGAAAAAACACCTGAATAATTTATAAAGGACTTCAGCTGAAGATCTCAAAAGATCCACCGACTTAGTACAAGATCAATTTTATGGTTTTAAGATAGCTTGGATTCGTTGCCAAGATTGATCTCTAGCTGAGATGTTCTCAGAGCTGCCATTGGGGTCATCACCAGATCTCATGTAGGCGTGCCCAGCACCTTCATAAACCTCATATTCATATTGTTTTTGATAGTACTTCATAGCGGCCTCTGAAGAGGGGAGTGTCGCATTGACCCGTTGATCAGCCCCACCATAAAAACCGTAGATGGGCGCCGTAATATTGGCATAAAGGCCTTCATCTTTAGGCCCGGTTCCATAAAAAACCAAGCCGGCAAGTAAACGTTCGTTGTGCGTGGCATAGGTAAAAGTTTGAGATCCTCCCCAGCAAAATCCCATGACAGCTACCTGACCCGTACCGGCTGGGATATTTTCCGCAAAGGCAAACACGGCATCAAGATCATTCAGTACTTCAGGTTGTTGGAGTCCATAAATAGCGGTGCGGGCTTGATCGGAATTGGGATAGTCCATGGTTTTCTCATATTCGGGACTCATTCCTGAGATTAGATCTGGAGCCACTACAATATAACCTGCTTCAGAAAGCTGATCGGCCATGGACCTGGCCCAATCATTGAGGCCTCGATTTTCATGAATAAGCAGAATTACTAGAGCAGACTTACTTGATTCAGGATAGGTCACAAAACAACTTAGATCACGACCATTAGATTTTAATTTAATCCATTCATGGTGCCTTGGTGAATGATCCAATTGTGCTACGGCATAGGGTTGAGCCAAAGTACTTGCGGATATGAGCAATAAATAAGAGAAGATCAATGTATATTTCATGGGTCATTTATTGAGTAATTTCTTTCAGTGGTATAGCTAGTTTTACTGATATTTCTTTAACATTTTTAGCCATGGTGTCATGATTTTTTGATCTAGACAGTAGGATTTTTTCTCCAGAATTTAATTTGAGATAGGCTACATATTCGGTGTACTGATTGTAACGCACCCGCCCGCCCCAAGAAGTCATGGTTTGTCTCATTTTTGTCTCATTGATGAAGATGTATTTGATATGCTCGAATAATTTTGGTGTACCCCATTTGCTACCTAAAACCCAAATATATTCATGAATGAATTTTTTATTCATGTTGATTTCAATCATATCTTGCAAGGTCCAAATCAAAGGCAATATGGGAGCTAATAAAATCATAAGTGCAATGACAAGCGCTTTGGGTAGATAGCCGGTCAGTGCTATATAAATCAGAAACAAAATCAAGGAAAATACCATCCTGAAGGTTATGGGAAGACTATTTCCTCTACTTATTCGGATGATTTTTGCTTTTTCTGCGCTCATTACATGCTTAAAATAGCTCAAATACTTTAAAAAAGCATAGGGTTGATATAAGTATTATCTCGCATTCCGAGTATTCAAACGTATTAATTATTAATTTGCTGATGTGGAGATAAATGGATTTGGAACGGTAGGGTTATTTGTTTTGGGAGGCTTGGGGTTTATCCTCATGGCTTTAATGGTAGGAAAGCTGTTAAGACCCAATCGTCCCAACGAAGAAAAACTCACTACTTACGAATCTGGAGAAGATCCGGTCAACAACGCGTGGGGTCAGTTCAATTTGCGCTTTTATATCATTTCGCTGGTCTTTATTCTCTTTGAGGTTGAATTGGTATTTTTATTTCCTTGGGCTGTGGTATTTGCAGATGCAGATCTTATCTTGGCTACAGATGGCTTATGGGGGTGGTTCTCTTTAATTGAAACGGGCATTTTTATACTTATTCTAGCGGTAGGCTTGGCTTATGTTTGGGCGAATGGTATGTTGACTTGGATCCGTTCGGATGGCCCTATGACTACCTTCAGTTCAAAAGTACCCAAAAAGTTATATGATCAAATTAATCAAAAATATTCATGAAAGGATTACATGATAAAGAGTTGTCTCAAGGAGGGGTTATTGTCTCTAATATTGATGATCTGATCAATTGGGCAAGATTGTCCAGTCTATGGCCTATGGGCTTTGGGTTGGCGTGTTGTGCCATCGAAATGATGGGAGCTATGGCGACGGGCTATGATATGGATAGGTTGGGTGTATTTCCAAGGGCCTCTCCAAGGCAATCAGATGTGATGATTGTAGCAGGTACGGTCACGTTCAAAATGGCTGATCGAGTTCGCAGGCTCTATGAGCAGATGGCTGAACCGAGGTATGTAATCTCTATGGGCTCCTGTTCCAATTGTGGAGGACCTTATTGGGAGCATGGCTATCATGTAGTGAAAGGAGTAGATCGGATCATCCCAGTAGATGTATATGTACCCGGCTGCCCACCACGGCCCGAGGCGCTGATTGGGGGTTTCATGAAACTACAAGAAAAAATCAGGGGAGCATCTAGTGTGAAGCCCTTAGCACTCGAACGATTAATGGAAAAAGAGGAAAATCAAAAGTTATGAATACATCCCTAATTTTTGACTTATTAAAGGCGTCTTTTGGACAAAAAGTCTTACAAATTGACCTTAATGATCAGCCTCAATCTATTGAAATTATAGCTCAAGAAAACCGTGAATTATTTACCTTTTTGAGAGATGATGATCGGTTGTATTTTGACATGTTATCGTCGATTACGGGGATTGATAACGGGCCAGAGGTCAACACAATGGAGGTGATTTATAATCTCTATTCCATTCCGTTTGATTTGCATCTGATGGTCAAGATTAAATTTGATAGAGAAACACCCTTAGTACCTACCGTATCCGATATTTGGAAAACAGCCAATTGGCATGAGCGAGAAATTTTTGATTTGTTAGGCATCCGTTTTGAGGGTCATCCTGATCTGAGACGCATTCTATTACCCAGTGATTGGGAGGGTCATCCTTTAAGGAAAGATGATGTTTTGCAAGAACGATACCATGGGATTAAAGTGGATTATTAAATAGTAATTTTGGCTATTCAGTATACATATCATCCAGATCATTTAAAAAATTCTGAACCTATATACACCTCAGTATCTTCGCTTAAACGTGGAGAAATGGTTTTCAATATAGGGCCACAGCATCCTTCCACTCATGGCGTACTGAGGTTAGAGGTCGTCACAGATGGCGAAATTGTTAAGGAAGTAATTCCCCATATAGGCTATTTACATCGTTGTTTTGAGAAGCATGCAGAATCAATGCCTTTCAATCAAACGATTCCTTACGTAGACCGAATGGATTATATGTCAGCGATGAACTCAGAGCATGCTTACGCTATGGGAGTCGAACGCATGCTGGGCATTACGGATCAAATTCCCAAACGTGTCGAGTACATCAGAGTGCTCGTAGCCGAACTCAATCGAATTGCCTCTCATTTTGTGGCCATAGGTACTTATGGTCTAGATATAGGTGCCTTTACACCTTTTTTATGGTTGATGAGGGATAGAGAACATATTTTAAGATTACTAGAATGGACGTGTGGTGCGCGTATGTTGTATAACTATATTTGGATAGGAGGCTTGTATTATGATTTGCCTTTGCAGTTTGAAGAGCGATGTGTAGAATTCAGTGCCTATTTAAAACCCAAACTAGAACATTTAGAAACTCTTTTAATTACCAATAAAATATTTATCGAAAGAACCGCAAAAGTGGGAGTATTACCTCTGGATTTAGCGGTTAATTATGGTGTGACTGGCCCCATGCTTCGAGGCAGTGGTCTCAAATATGATTTAAGAAGGGTAGATGGTTACAGTGTCTATCCTGAATTAGATTTTGACATACCCATTGGAACGGGTGCTATGGGAACTGTGGGAGATTGTTGGGATCGTACTTATGTGCGGATGCAAGAATGTCGCGAGTCTTTAAAGATCATAGATCAGTGCCTTACCATGCTTAGCAGTGAATTGAAAAGGGATAAAGATTTTAATCCTAGAGCATTGGTTCCTAAAAAAATAAGACCTAAGGCAGGCGATTATTATGTCCGTGCTGAAAACCCAAAGGGCGAGCTAGGCTTCTTTTTTCGAACCGACGGTCGCTCTGATATCCCGGTACGCTGCAAAGCCAGAGGTTGTTCTTTTGTGAACTTATCGGTCCTTCCTGAAATAAGCAAAGGAGTCATGATATCTGATCTAATAGCAATAGTTGGCTCGCTTGATTTAGTCTTAGGTGAAGTGGATAGATAATTTATAATCCGCTTTTTGATGGCTGATTATAAATTATCTATCTCTTCTTTAATTAACTATTCTTATGATGATTTCTACTCTTCTGTTGAGAGATCTATTTTCCTCAGAAGTATTCGGAACAATAGGCTGTACTTCACCATAGCCTTTGGCAATTAATTGCTGCTCTAGGACTCCGCGACTAATCAAGTAATCGCGTACTGCATTCGCTCGTTTTTTAGACAGGATGAGATTATCTTTTTCTTGTCCTACATCATCGGTGTGGGCAGCAATCTCAACAACCACGTTTTCATTATTAGCAGTTAAATCAATGATAGCTTCCAATCCAGCCTTACTACTCAATGTAATTGTTGTAGAATTGGTCTCGAATAATATTTCACTTTCATTTACCTTTCTGTCAATTTCAATTTTGGTTAAGACAATTTCTTCATTAACAACGGGTTGGTCTTTTGCGTTGCCTAACTTGATAACCCCTTGAGTGAAGAAATATTCTCTAGCTTTAACTTTATAATTGAATTGAGTATTTTCAGTTGCTATTGTTGTATACGTATTCGCGGCAACATAACCTTTATAGACAGTTTTATTGCTTGTTGTATTGACGAGTTCTAATTTACTGCCCGTGACCTTCTCACCACTGGTAGATACTACAGCGAGATTAAGATCAATGGTGGAAGGTAGTACTTCCACTTCCTCAGCAACTAAATTTATCTTTTTATAGATACGGGTTTCCCATTTACCTTGAACTGAATCAGGGATAACAATAGATTCTGTTGAGGTAATAAAACCTTCCTTTTCAACTCTTAGGGCATAGGTAGTATCACTTACAATACCCATAGAATAGACTCCAAACACATCAGCAACCAATTCATCGTTGATGTAGATATCAGCCGTTGTGGTGTCTTGGTCTACCACAGGATAGAAATACATGGTACCTTTATAAGGTAAGGTTTTATCTTTCTTGACTTTAGGTGGCTTGACTTTTTTGATGCGTTTGGGTCCACTGCCAAAAACTAGGTTGATGCCTGCTTGACCTTGAATCCAATCAAGGTCGTAAACGCTGTAGCCCATCATTTTATCTACGCCAGCGTAGAATTGTATAAATCCAGCGGTCGCCGAAATGGCTGCACCCATGTTCAACCCTTGCTGCGGCATTTTGGTAACCGAGGTAGATAAAATAAATTTAGGTCCAAATTTCCTATTGATACCAATGCCAAACCCAGATCTGAATTCTCCTTGGATGATTCTTGAATTGAGGGTGGCGATAATGTCAGTTTTGTCATCCCAAGGCGTGTAAATAAGACTGGCTACAATACGTGTAGGCAAGTTGGTTTTATAAGCTTCATTTAACTCATAATAATCGAAAGCATTGCTGAATGTATCTTCTAAAACATTCTCTAAGTTGTCATCAAGTAAATCAAATATTGGTATACCCACACCAGAACTGTCTCTTACACCATAGGTAAAAATATTTTCTGTCCAATTTATCCGACCTAAGTCATTTATAGCCAAAGCCACCGTAAAATTTGAGTCTATTTTATACTCCGCTCCCAAATCAACAGCAAATCCTTTGTTGGCAGGAATTCCTATGCTTGCGTAATCATCTTCATCTGTGAAACTATCTAAATAGGTGGTTGATCCTTCTTCAATATCGTTGATGTTTACTAAGCCGGCGGATCGAATAATTATATTTTGGTAGCTGGCTTCTAATGCATAATTATCTTCAGTTCCTTTGGTTAGAAAAGTAGCTTCGGAATCTGATGGCGTACTATAGTTTGAATAACCATTCAGCAGCTTTAACCTTAAACCTAATTTTAAATTTGATTGGGGCAAACTGTAAGAAAGTCCTAAACCACGTTCAAGATAAACCGTAGAATTAACTCCAAAAGCTAGAGTTTGCTCTTCTCCAATAAAAGCACCGTTTCCTTGCCATAATAGGTCTAAGAAGCTACTTGGAAGAGCCATATTAAAATTCGTTCGAATGTTTGCAAAAAAGCTGATACCCAAACCAGTAGAATCAGGTTGATTCCTTGGGCCAAACTGATAGCCAATGTGGAATAAATTAGACGTAATGTCACCTGTTATATGAAAACTTTCACCAAAGCCATCGATAAGGTCATTAGCGTTAATAGCAAGATCTCCATTGTCTTGCTTTGTAATTACATCACTGTAGCTGAATGCATTGTTCAGGTACAAATTCATGCCGGGTCCAGGCAGTTTTAAGAAAAACTTACCTTCTGGAAAATAGGCAGGATTATAGTCCGTACTTTGCATCGTGGCATTTCCCAAATGATAGAAAGACGTGCCATACTGCGCAAAACTTGAAAAAGTAAGCAGTAAAAGGGCGGTAGTTAAAAAATGGCTTCTCATGGTCAATTTTTTAGTATTAGTTTGTAACTTTTATCGAAAGGGTAATTTTTAACTTATAACTATTTAGTAAGGCCGCAAAACTATCGTCAGGCGTATTTAAAGTAATAGCCAACTGAATGGTTTCGGTAGTTTTTAGTGCCTCCATGCCAGCTGCATCTAAAGTGATGGAATTTAGGGAAGTACCTACTGAAGCCAATGTGCCGTCTGTGGCTAATGTGGGGGCATCGATCAGCTGAACATCCTCTTTGGAAAAAAGTGATACGCTGTCTGCATCTAAAAAATACATATCTATACTGACACCTAAGGGCAGTTCATTTACTGCCATCAAATTTAGTTCTATCGTTGGAGTATTTTGATTATTGTCACTTAACTCATCAAGTAAGTCAGTGATATCGCTTCCACTGTCAAAATCAACTTCTTGAATCACTGTAAGATCGGTAAGTCTTAATTGAAGCGGTAGGCTCATAACTACGTCCGTCGCAATGGTAGCACCTGTGTTCAGTCCGTAGAGCGCGGTATATCTCGTAACCACCACGGCCCAAGCGATTTCACCTGTATCTGGATCTTTGTAAGCTTTTTCCGGAATGCCTGTGAGATCAGTTCCCACAAAAAGAGTATCTAGCAAATCATAGGTCAACTCAGGATGAGTGTAGGTTAAATTGGTTGTAATGTATCCTTCTTTACCTTCCACTACACGACCCGTACTCGTATTGAAAACAACCTCTAAATCATCAAATGTAAGGATACCCGGCACACCATCTTGTTCAGTACCAGTAGTTGCCTCTAAAATTTGTTCTCCGGAGGCGACATATATTGGGATAATTTCAGTAGAGTCAGGAATCAATGTCATATCTGTCCTAGGTGCTCCAGATGGATCTTTGCTCCAAGTCTGGGTTCCCAGATCAAAAAAGACCGTATCAATATTAAGGATAGGATCACCATCACTATCTAAATCAGGTATGCTATCACCATTTGCGTCGACTGTTGTGACATTCACAGTATCAACGTTTACAATATAAGGTCCCAAGGTATCAATATCGAAATAGATAACTGTGTCAACTACATCAGGAAAAGCGACAAAACCAATCTCCATTGTCAAACTATCTGGTCCGATGGCCAGCATTTCTCGAAGGTTGGAATTAGTTGAGTTGATGACCAAATCATCAGTTATTTTGGCTGCTGTATCTAAACGAGTAGGCGTATTTATATTTTGGATTGAATCTGCTGGGTCATTCCAAATCAAAGAAACAGATTCTTCTAGTGAGCCATTTTCATCGTATTTACTCGCCGAAAATTCAATAAATCTTAGTGACGAAGGAATTTGCAAGGTATTGACGAAATTAAATGCCAATACAGGGTTTTCGATTTCAAAATCACCCCCATCGAATTGCTCAAAAAAATCGATAGCAAATGAAATGGCAGGCACTTCCAAAGTTTGCTTTAATTCAACATCAAAATCCAATTCAGGTTGCTCCCCTAATTCTTCATCAATATCTATCGTATCAGGTTCGTTGAAGCTGAAGGAGACCAGTCCATTCGCATCAATATCATATTCTAAATCTTCATCTAAATTGGTGAGTAGCGAATCCACCGTATACTCAATAGTGCCGATAGGAAAGGCAAATACTCCGTTGTAATCCGGCACAACAATGTCAGCACCATCTAATTCTTCTTCTAATTTGTCGGTATCACAACTAATGGCTGCTAGGAGAAGCGATAGCAGGAGGAGGAGGAGGTAATTCTTTTTCATATTTGGTTGTTACTAAACGTTTGAATCGAAATCATATTAGATAAGTTCAATTATTGTGTAAGTTGCTGATTTTTTTTGATTTTTAAAAAAAAATAGTCATTTCTCGCAAATCAAAGGCATCAAAGTAGTTATTAAGTCTCACCATATCGCTATCTCCTGTTACACATACTCTGAATTCAACTCTTCTGTTCTGGGCTCGGGATTCTTCTGATGTATTAGGAACGACCGGCTGACTTTCTCCGTAACCTTTGGAGGTAAGCATCCTTGCGGGCACTTTTTGAGATATGAGGTGATCCATGACCGCTTGGGCCCGTGCTTCAGATAATTTTAAATTATTTCCATCGCTTCCCACATCGTCGGTATGGGCAGAGATTTCTACAATGATATTTTTATTTTGAGCCAATACATTGATGACATTTTTAAGTTCATTTTTGTCATTTTCGGTTAATTCAGCCGACGCCGTTTCAAACAAGATAGAATTGATGGTGATTTTAGCACCTACTTCAATGGGCGTAAGTACGGCATCTTCATTGATGATTTTACCATAGTTGATACCGGTTAAATCAAGTTCGCCTTGATGATAGAAATGCCGAGGTGCCAACGCTTTGTACATATATTTTCTATCATATTCGAGTTCCATATTGTACAGGCCTTCTTCCAATTTACCTTGATAGACCACTTTTCTAGTTTTGCCATCATACAATTGCAGTAAGCTCCCTTTAATTAGAGAATCTATATCATTGACAACCCTTAAATTCAGTTGTGGTTTGGTCGGAACAAGTTTAAAACTTTTATGCAAATGTGCGGTGCGGGTACCGGCGGGAATTCTTAGGGTTTGTTTAATGGTTTTATAACCTTCTTTTTCAATTCTTACCACATAACTACTATTGGCTTCAACCACAAACATACTTGCGGTATCTGTGAGCATCACATCATCCACAAAGATGGAGGCTGTGGTCGTATCGCCATCAATCAACGGGTAGATATGTTGACGCATTTTAAAGGGTTCTATACATACATCTTTATTGATCAAACCATATTCATTGGTCTCCGTCAAATCATAGACTACACTGTAAGGGACATAGCCTCTCGGTGCGATTTTAATTTCGTAACTCGCACCCGTTTTAAGGACGACCGTAAAATTGCCGTCAAAGGCATTGCTCTTTAAACCACTGGTACCCATTGATTTACCATTTTCAAAAATATCGATCTGCGCCTCAATAGGTTTACCTGTACTGCAGTCTTTAAGCACACCCTGTATATTGACTACTTTTCTGGGCTGTAAAGCAAGTGGAATAGGAATGCTATAAATATCGTGACCACTCCCTAAGTCTCTATTAAAGTACATGAGGTCTCCTGAAGAGGGAATGGTGCCGTATTTATCATCTAAAGGGGTGTTGATGAAGTCATAGGCTACCGGATCACTCCATTTTCCACCTCCTAAATTTCTAGATTGATAGATTTCATAATTGTCAGAGGGCTCCCGGATTCGCGGCAAAAATCAAAGTTTCGTTGTCAGACATGATGCGAGGACAATTCTCACAACCTTGTGAAATCGGGCTAGGTAAGGGTTGAGCGATCGTCCATTGACCAGATCTTGTCTTTTTTAGATGAATACAATTGATAGCAAAATTTACCAGGGTAAGGTGACTCAACGGTTCGCATGAAATAAATGGTAGAACCATCGGCAGAAATACTTGGAAATCCCTCATAGCCACTTGAGTTAACATTGGGTCCGGCATTGATAGGATTGCTCCATGATTCGCCTTCTTTTTCTACATACCAAATGTCTTCGATTCCATATCCTCCTGGATAAGAGGCAAAGAAGTAAATGTAATTACCGTCATAAGAAAGACTCGAACCTGCAATAAGTACATCGGCTGAACCAAAGTTTTTGATGCTTTCAATCACCTCAGATGACGACCAAGCCCCACTTGGGTCACGATGGGCCATGAACAATTCGTAATTACCCTCTTTATTTGATTGATAGATCATGGTATTGCCATCGGCGCTAATGGAAGGAGCGTATTCTATTTTATCAGAATTAATCGCACTACCCAAATTAGTGATCTCAGGATCTGATTGCGCAGTGACCCAGATCGCACACATCATACTTCCAATAAGAAGCATTATTTTGATTGGACCAATAGTTTTGTTTTGGGAAGGTTTTTGGTGCATCATATTTATTGTGTTTTAAATTTCGATCTTTTGAAAGTACTAATTTTTTGATTTTAAGTAATCCTTTTGTATTTAAATTAGTCTACATCAGAAGGGAAGTATAATCCAAAAATAGCCAAATTAACCAATTTTAACGATTGAGTGAGTCAATTATTTTATAATGGAGATAAATTTTGGCATTTTATTTGCTTATTTTGGGGTGTATGTCTTTTGTGAAATATTTTTTTCTTTTTTTAGGGATGATTCAAACTTCCTTTATCATGGCCCAAAGTACTATAAATGGAGCCCAAATGGAAGGTCAGATATCACCAAATAATTCTGAGGCGGTGCACATCATCGGAATTTATCCCAATCCTGCAACCGACTACATCATGGTTGAAATCAAACAGTCACAACTTCAAAATGCTCATTTTGTCCTCACAAGTATGATTGGGAACGAAATAGAGATTACTCCAGAGGCATTGGGGGAGGATATATTTCGTATAGGATTGGTAGGATATCCTGCTGGATTCTACTTTTTGGTCATCGAAGATGATCCTTCACAATTCAAAAAAGCTTTTAGATTTTTGATTAAATAATTATAGCCCGAAGCACCCGAGAGCTTGTCATTCAACTCAGTTTTTCAACCTATCATTCAATCAATTCAGACCTCTTTCTACTAGGTCTGCTTAGTTGTAAGGCGAATATGAAAATCATTTTATTGGTTATAGTATTGGTTAAACATCCCTTCATATTCTGCCGCTAATTCCGTCTCATTTGCGGCTCTGAAAGCACGCGCCATCTCATTAAGAGCCAACACTCTTTGTTGATAGCTATAGCCATTTAATGCTAATTGATTGTTTTTTGTGATATAATCTAACCACTCCACTGCACGGCCACTATAAGTAGTGGCAATATCAAGCGCCCAATCTCTTTCGCCAACGGCCAAGAGCAGCGATACTTGTTGAATACTAAAGATATCGTAGGAGACTCCTTCGTCAGGCATGTATTCAAGCCCTTTCAATAAGACGTCTTTGGCACGTCCCATTTCACCTTGGTTTAAATAGGCAGTAGCCAGTGTATTGAAAGCAGACCGATGGTTCAATACAAAATTTCTGTAGTCTTCAGTATAATAAACATCAGCATCATCTAAGCCTCGATATTCAAACTTATTTACAATATTTTCATACATCAAATCAGCATTTACCAATGTATTGCCTCCTGGATTACGAATGGGTACTAGACGATAGGTGAGGCCTTCTTGCACGACATGTTGTTTAATATCTAAGTTGAATGCATTCAATGATGTATTATTGAAATATATAGGCCTGCTCCAGTTGCTATTTACGATTAAGTCTAAAATAGCAAGATCTTTTTTCTCCAAATGACTTCCCTTGAGTTTCATAGAGAGTGCATTGGTTCTCAATCGATCTATAGGCATGGAAGTTTCTTTTATCCAATTCAACTCATTTACTTTGGCACTATCCAACCTCAGAACCAGCTCTTTTGAAGGTAAGCTGTTGTATTGGCCCCTAGTGCGTGCTGTCAGTGCGGGATGTTTTTCTTTAATCAATTTCAAAAATTGGGCAGCACTGATGGCACCATCGACGCCTTCTATTTCTGCATACGGCAGATAATCATTGGGTCCTCCTTGCTGATAATCATCCAGACTTAATCCAAAGGGAAGGGCTTTGGATTCATAGGCGTCTCGCATCATTTGTTCGATGTACCAATCTGTATTGAAATAGCTTAATACAATCACGCGTACATCTGTACGGTGTCCCAAGACCTCTTGGGCGAACCACAAGGGAAAAGTATCATTATCGCCTCCAGTGAATAAGATCGCATTGGGGGCACAAGAATCTAAGTAGTTTTTTGCGGCATCGACGGAAAAATAACGATCAGACCGGTCATGATCATCCCAATTTTCCGCTGCCATCAGGGCAGGAATACCCAAGCAAAGAAGCGTAGCTACAGCTGCAACTAAGGTCTTATTTTTAAGTATTTTACCCAATAATTCGTAAATAGCCAACACCCCAAAACCAATCCAAATAGCAAAGACATAATACGATCCGGCATAAATATAGTCTCGTTCTCGTGGTTCAATAGGAGGTGAATTAAGATAGAGCACTAAGGCAGCTCCGGTGAGGAAAAACAAAAGCAAAGTGACCCAAAAGTATTTTTCATTTTTTTTGTATTGGTAAAGTAAACCAATGATACCTAGCAACAACGGAAGACCAAAATAGATATTTCTTCCTTCGTTATTTGCCAATTCTGATGGAAGCTCTTTAAAGGCGTTGGTTAAACCCACCCAATTGGCATCTTGAATGTCCGAGGACCTTCCTGAAAAATTCCACATAAAATAGCGTAAATACATGGTGCCCAATTGGTGTTTGAACATAAAATAAAGGTTGTCTGTAAAGGCGGGTTTTTCGCCCTGCTTCAGTCCTGTAATTTCTCTATATTTTTTTTCATGTTGGGGACTCTTACTATGCATTCGGGGCAGAATGGTGGTATGTTTTTTGTCATATTTGTAGTTGACCTTGTAATCTATGATCTCATATTTTTCAGCCCCTTTTTTGTAAACAGGATCTCCTTGTTCGGAGGCGATGATATCAGCGGTATAGTATTGTCCATGAAATAGGGGTCTGCTGCCATATTGTTCACGTTTCAGATATGAAACGAAGGTCATAATGTCTTCTGGATTATTTTCATCAATAGGGGTATCATAGTCTGATCGTATCAAAACTATGGCATAGGACATGTAGCCAATCATTATGAAAGCAAAGGCAAGCATGGAGGTGTTGAGAATCACCTTTTGATTGACGATCGAATAATAAATACCAAAAACAATAGCACTGACGAATAAGATCACAAATACTACAGCACCTGAGCCAAAGGGAAAGCCCATAGAATTGACAAAAAATACTTCCATAGCCCCAACGGTAGAAGGAATGCCCGGGATGACACCAATAAGTATGGCAATGATGATGGCTCCAGAGGTCAGGAGCGTCAAGATCACGCCCTTAGGCGTAATTTTTTCTACATATTTAAAATAAACAATGAGTCCTAACGCAGGAATGGTTACTAAATTGAGTAAGTGTACCCCTATGGAAAGTCCCATCATGTAGGCGATCAATATCAACCATTTATTGTGATCTGATTCATCGTTAATCGTTTCCCATTTGAGAATGGCCCAGAATACAAAGGCGGTAAAAAAAGAAGACATTGCATATACCTCTGCTTCAACAGCTGAAAACCAAATAGAATCTGAGAACGTACACACCAGTCCTCCAACCAGCCCTGCGCCCATCACGGCAATGGTTTGCCCTGTATTTAAGACATCTCCTGCCTTGACTAACATTTTCTTAGCTAAGTGTGTAATTGACCAAAATAGGAAGAGTACGGTAAAGGCCGCCGACAATACGCTCAACATGTTGACCCAAAAGGCGACTTGCTCAACATTATCTCCAGCGAAAAGAGAAAACATTCGGCCCATCAACAAGAAAAACGGTGCTCCTGGAGGATGCGGCACCTCTAGCTTATAAGAGGTGGCAATAAACTCCCCACAATCCCAAAAACTAGCAGTAGGCTCAACGGTAAGTGTGTATACGACAAGAGCGATTAAAAAAGTAATCCAGCCTGTTATAATGTTGATCTTTTGGTATCCCATTTTTCTAAATAATTATCAATTCAGCGAAATTACTAATTAATGATTAATAATTTGACTTTAAGGGTAAATTGATCATTGGGCTTCTCAAAAGATTATTTGAATACCAAACCGTAAAAAATGAGCCAAAATAGGAAAAACAATAAATAAGAGCTCACAACTATATAGATAGCAATTTTTAGTTTTTTCCCACTCAAAAAGAAAATTCCCATTATAAGCAATATCTAATAGCCCAATTCGAAAACATTCATTGATTTCAGTGGATAATGAAGCTGCTCAGGTATGTGTTCATAATTAAACCAGCTGAGAAGCGATAAAGGATAAAAAGCTAAGATGTCGTTGTAATTTGGATCTCCCGGAGTCAAAAAAAACCATAAAAATTTAATTAATTCAGGGATAATAAATATGATCTCACAACACATGACCCATTTCCATAAGGCCTGGTAGGTTACTTTATAACCAAACATGAAACAACCCATCCATAGGATCAAAGCAGTTACTGAAAATTTCCAGACAAGCCATATCGGCGTAATGAAATATTGACTACTATAGAGAAAATTAAAAAGGGATAATTGATTTCGTTCTTTAAGTAGTTCAAATACAGCTATATCAGCAAGAATAAAAGCCCGATTTAAAAAAAGGATGCAGATATAGAGCAAAGAGATGAGGGCGAATATGTGAGAGCTATGAAAATTAAACCAATTTTCAAATAACCTTGAGGAGTTATGAGTAAACTTAGTCATGGAACGATACCTACATTTGTGAAGATATACAATATAACTCAACGAAGATGATCTAAATTTGTTAGGTATTTTATATTTAGCAGGTTTTGATTAACAAAAAGGATTCATTCAAAAGAGTGAAAGGCATTTACCCAAAGTATCATTATTTTCTGTTTTTGTTCTTTTCAGTTTTTCTTGCCCAGGGTCAACCATGGACAGGTGAGTTAGATCAATCATCGGACATTTTGCTCAAAAATCGTTATGTCGAGATTGAAGCGGCTCAAGCCATGTACGACATGTACAACATGAATTTTGATCAGGCAGAACGACAGTTTACCTATTTAAAAAAGCAATATGGCTGGCATCCATTACCTGACTTTTTACTCGGTTTGTGTTATTGGTGGCGATTGGTTCCACAAGGTGAAATGGCATCAAAATGGGATCAACTTTTTTTGGCTCAAATGGATTCTGCTCAAATTAAGGCCCATCGATTATATGATGAGGTCAATCAAATTGAAGGGGCTTTTTTTTTGGCAGCGGCTTATGGATTTCAAGGAAGGCTTTATGGAGATCGAGGACAATACTTGAAAGCTTCACTGGCAGGTAAAAACGCTTTAAAATATCTCAATATTGGAAAAGATGAAGAGGACTTCAGCCCTGAACTATTATTAGGAAAGGGCCTTTTTAATTATTATGCGCAATGGATTCCAGAGCATTATCCCATGCTCAAACCCATCATGTCATTTTTTCCGGAAGGGGATAAAAGTAATGGAATTGCACAATTGAAAGAAACTTCGAGAAATGCTTTTTATGCACGGACCGAAGCCCAATATTATTTATTACGAATCTTGTATGAGGAAGAGCAAAATTTAGCAGAGGCTTCTCTGTTATCCGCTTATTTAACTGATTTATATCCAAATAATTCTTATTTTCAGACCTATTATGGGCGAATTTTATATCGTTTGGGTAAGCAGAATGAATCAATAGCAATTTTTGAATCTATTCTTGAACGGGTCCTTGCTGAGCAAGAGGGCTATGAATATAACACCGCCAGATATGCCACTTATTTTTTGGGAAATATTTGGAAATCGCGTGGAAATTTAATGGAGAGCAAGAAATATTTTAAGGAAAGTATAGCATATGCGACCCTGGCCAATGCTACTGAAAAAGGCTATTATTTTTATTCTTTACTCCACTTAGGAGAAATTGCTGTTTTGGAGAAAAAGGTTGATTTGGCATTACAATATTTTATAAAGGTCAGGAAGTTTACGGGAAGAAAGCATCCCGCAAATCAATCGGCCAAAGAAAAAATGAAGCAAATAGAGCACGATTAATCACTTGGCAGATTTTAATCCAATAAATTTTGAAGAGGAGAAAATATTTTTAAGGATCATGACTCCATAAATAATTACAAAAAAAGATTAATTTTACTTTCAAATAATTTTCTTAAATGAGATCAGCCTCTTTAAATATTAAATTAGACCATACTGATAGAAAAATTTTAGAGATTCTTCAGTCAAATGCTAAGATCACCAATTCCCAATTGGCCAAGGATATTTCATTGTCTCCTGCACCCACCCTTGAGCGGGTCAAAAAGCTTGAAAATTCAGGAATTATCAAAAGCTATCACGCGAGCTTAGATAAAGCCAAAATTGGTTTAGGGGTAAGTACTTTCGTGTTGGTTACTTTGAAAGGTCACAATAAAGTTAATATTGAACTTTTTATCAATGCCATTGATGAAGTCCCAGAAGTAATAGAATGTCATCATATCACCGGTTCTGGAGATTTTATGCTCAAGATCATATCTTATGATATTGCTGCTTACCAAAGATTAATGCTTGGAAAAATCAGTGAAATAGAAGTAGTAGATGGCTTGCAGTCGATGGTAATTCTATCAACTTTTAAAGAAATTAAAGTAATGCCTTTAGGAGATGATGAGTGATGAAAAAACATTAAATATCCTAACCGAGGACAAGATTCAGCGTATTCTTAAAAGGATGAGCATTCAAATCTTAGAAAATAATCTTGGAGTTTCAAAGGTCGTGTTGGTCGGGATCACTGGGCAAGGCTATCAGATGGCGCTCCTTCTTCAAAAAATACTTCAAACGACACATAGTGCCGCTATCACTTGTGATTTAGCTGAATTAATAATCGATAAAAAAAATCCCGTAGCCGGAGACATAAGTTTGTCTATTGATATTAATCTATTAAATCATCAAACAGTTATCTTGGTAGATGATGTCATTAACACAGGGAGAACCCAAGCTTACGGGATAAAGTTTCTACTGACAGCAGCCATTAAAAAATTAGAAACAGCTATTTTAGTTGATAGAAGTCATAAATTGTTTCCGGTCTCCACGAGCTATTGCGGTCTGGCCTTGAGTACCACTTTAGAAGAACATGTCGAAGTCTCTTTAGAGACCGGCAGAGGGGCCTTTCTTTATTGAAAAGGTGAACTTTATTTAACCGGGACGGTTCCCAAAATTATTTTATAATATGCTTTATACCAGGCGTTTTTGTCAGCTTTTTATGGGAGTATCCCTCCTTTTCTCCTGTGTTCAGGAGCCCAAAAAATTGAAAATAAGTATTGAATGGGAATTGAATGGTAATCAGATAAAGGGCCAAAACAAGTTTGCCAGTACATTTTATCTCTCCAATTTGGGAACCGTTGCCTTGGATGATAAAAATTGGTCTTTGTATTACAGCATGACCCCAAGAGGGTTAGTACAAGACTCTTATAAAGGACAAGTCACTTTCAATCATATAAATGGTGATCTTTTTGTTATCAGGCCTGACAGTGGGTTTTTACTTGCTCCTGGTGAAAAAATAGCAATGAGTTTTGAAGGCAGAGATTTTATTCTTAAGCAAAGTGATCGGCCGGCAGGGCTCTATTTTTTGATGGAGGATGGCGCGATTTATGAGCCAAGTTACACTTTCAGACCGTTTATAAATCTTGATATGATTACCAAAGGTGCTGCTGATTATTATGAAATTCCTACTACGGAGTCTATTTATCACCAAAACAAAAAAATAAAATATGACGATCAAGAGGACCTATCTAAATTGGTCCCAACACCGTTGGAGGAAGTATATTTTGATGGATTTGTATCGTTAGATCAAAGTTGGAGCATTGAGGCAAGTCCCTTATTGGGCTCAGAGAGAATTTTTTTAGATGAGCAATTGAAGGTAATTTTTGGAAAAAGTCTGAAGCAGGGTGCAGAGCGAAGGATTATTTTGAAACTAAATAAAGGATTAAAATCGGCATCATCCTATCGGCTCAGTATTGATAAAGATGAAATTTTGATTCAAGGAGCTGATGCGAGCGGAGTCTTTTATGGTATTCAAAGTTTGATTGGACTGATGCCTGTGGAAGTATTTCAAAATAATCTCACAAAAATAATCCTCCCTTTGGGACAGATCAAAGATCAACCAAGGTATGCCTATAGGGGCATGCACTTGGATCTTGCCCGAAACTTCCAATCATATGAGTCCTTAATCAAACTCATAGATCTCATGGCTTTCTATAAATTAAATAAATTGCATTTGCATTTAACTGATGATGAGGGTTGGCGCTTAGAATCCAAAATACTACCAGAATTAACAGAGGTTGGCGCTCGTAGGGCGCATACAATGGATGAAAAGGAAGTACTCCAACCTGCTTATGGTTCGGGGGCTTCGGAAGGTGTAAGGGGTACAGGATATTATACGCAAGAACAATACATTCAGATCATACGCTACGCTCATGAGCGCCATATTGAGGTGATTCCAGAATTAAATATGCCAGGACACGCGCGTGCAGCCATTAAAGCTATGGATGCGAGATATGATAAATTGATCGCGCTTGGAGATGAGCAAGGTGCACTTGAATACTATTTGTCAGATGATGCAGATGATTCCGAATATTCATCGGCCCAGTTTTATGATGATAATGTTGTTTGTGTTTGTAATGAAGCGGTATATCATTTTTATGAAACGGTTGTTGATGAAGTTATAGAGCTATATCAACGGGCAGGAGTGCCTTTGAAAATGTTACATACAGGTGGTGATGAGGTCCCCAGAGGCGTTTGGGAGAAGTCACCTAATTGCCTGGAGTTCTTAGCAGTCAATGATCATTATCAAGATGCTAAGTCGTTACAAAGCTATTTTGTCGGACGCATTAATAATATTCTTTCTGATCGAGGATTGGCGATGGCAGGGTGGGAAGAAGTATCTATGAATATCAGTAGCGATGGATCGTGGTCTCCTAATCTTAACCTGATAGGGAAAAATGTCACCTCGTATGTTTGGAATAATTTGTCCAACAATATTGATTTGGGTTATCGTTTGGCTAATGCAGGCTTTCCCATCGTTTTGTGCGATGTTTCTAATCTTTATTTTGATATGGCCTACACTAAAGATCCTAGAGAGCAGGGCTCATATTGGGGAGGTTTTGTGGATACCCGAAAAGTATGGGAGTTCATTCCAGAAAATTTGTACTGGTCGTCGAAGCGCTCATCATTGGGAAAACTTTTTAATCCGGCTGTTGATTTTAAAGAGTCCGTCAGATTAACTGAGGAAGGGTTGGCTAATATTTCTGGTATTCAAGGACATTTATGGAGCGAGACGCTCAATGGGTCTGATGAGATGCTAGAATATTATTATTTGCCTCGACTCATTGGATTATCCGAGCGCGCATGGGCAGCTCATCCTCAATGGGCTACGGTCGAAGATTCTATGAATCGGGAAAACCAAGAGATGAAAGCCTGGCAGGGATTCGTTTATAAATTGGCTTCCAAGGAATTACCAAGGCTTAACTATTTCAATGGAGGATACCAATACCGCATTCCTCCACCAGGTGGAATTAAAGAGGAGGGCTTACTCAAAATCAATCATCTTTATGGAATGGATGTTCGTTACACCCTTGATGGTAGCGAACCGAGTGTGTCTTCTATTTTGTATACCCAACCTATAAAGGTTGATGGAGCTATTTTGATCAAAGCCTTTGATAAGGCCAATGGCTCAAGTTTAAGTATGGGTTTAATAAATTAAAAATTAGCGCTCTTTGTAAAGGTCAGGTTTTATAAAGAGCATGAGCAAACTTCTCTCTATAAGACTTCCCATACTTGAGCATTTTAAAAAATCCTTATCCTCATAAAAGGCAGAGAGCTCTTTGCCCAATGATTTGACATTTTCTATAGGGGCAATGGGATCCATTTTCATTGTTGCAATCAGCTCATTGATTTGGCCTTGAGAGGATTTGACTCTATTGGCCATTAAAGATCTTTCTTCTCTTTGGTATTGTTGAACAGTTTCTGGAGTCATCAGTCCAAAGCCTAGATTAATAATGGGATTATTTTCTTTAAAATATTTGGGTAAATAAATGGCTTTCCTTCCCTCATAGGATTGTTGATCGAAATCGATGGCCCGTAGTCGGTAGCTTATTTCCTCGAAATCAGGAGTTATGTCGATCACGAAATTACTCGAATGCATATCACCCAAGAGTCTTACAAAACAGCGCTCATTAAACTTTACAAACTCTTTGGTTAATCTGATTTTATTGAGATCGAGATCTTCGAGGCGCGTTCTGATAAACTGCTCCCCAGGGATACCCACGACATGCTCCTCTATTAAGGTCTCTGCATTAATGAGGAATCTCATTCTGTTGGGAGCCAGTAAGTCTTCCAGTTCCAAACCATATACTCTTGATGCATCAGCATGTTTAATATAAAAATAGTCAAAATTATCATTAATTTTATTCACCATTCTAATTCTGAAGGGTTTTGTATTGCCGTAGATGCATAAATCGATACGATCGACAAACAGGTGCTTCATGACGCTAACATCTCCACCTGATTGCATGATTGCATAAATTGTTTTGAGTGCAAAATGTATTTCTTGCATTTCATCCTGTGGGAAAAATACGGTTTCCCAAAGCGTATCAACCCCTTTTGAATCATAGAGTGGGATACTGTTATTGTACCTTAACAAATCTTGATAGGTGATAGGTAGGTATATGTCCTTTCGATACTTTTTTAAGTAGGATCTTAAGTGAGCGCTTATAGGATAAGCAATTTTCTTTTTGGATATTAAAGCCATCTACGTCAAATGTTGAATAAATATATTTTCACCCTTGGCCACCCATGGTTGAAATCGGTTTTTTATATTTTTGTGTTGTGGGAAGTAATCGAACAAAGGGGTTAAATCAAAACTTGACCCTGTTATTCCCGCACCGGCTTTAGCAGCATCGATCGCATTACATGCCTGCTCATAATGGCCTTTGACAGGAATCATCAAGGTGGCCTTGCCTAAATACATGGCTTCACAAACAGATTCAAAACCGGCCGTTGTAACAAAACCTTTGCAAGCCGCCATTTTTTCTGAAAATAATTGGTCATTGAGTTGATGAAAAATTAAATTTTCACAAATTACATATTTACTTGGTTTTTTATCATTATCCCAAAAACAAATAAGGGGTATATTAGGATTTTTTCGATGAAAGGATTCGATTTCCTCTCCATATCCTGCATTAACTATATAGATCAGTAAATAATCTTCTGTTTTGATATTTAGCTCAAGTACTTCGTCTCTTAATAAGGGAGGGGTAACAATAATATTTTTTGTCATACTTTCTTTAAAATACTGGAAGGATAGCGCCAGTACTTTATCAGCATTGAGTCGAGTAATATGATTGGCCAATTTAAGAATCA
Source organism: Flammeovirgaceae bacterium UBA4465 (assembly GCA_905182375.1). Classification (GTDB taxonomy): domain Bacteria; phylum Bacteroidota; class Bacteroidia; order Cytophagales; family Cyclobacteriaceae; genus UBA4465. The sequence goes on along the minus strand of CAJJBF010000009.1, from coordinate 83,978 downwards.
TTCGATCCATGATTTTTCCTTTGGGAAAGGTAAACTGAGGATGACTTATTAAATACTGATGGGCGATGCAAATAAACTTTGATTTGGGACGATACCAAAAATTATAAAACCCTGCTAAAAAGTCGTAAAAATTGATAATAACATCAGGATTTTCATCAGCAATAATGTGAGATAAAATTTTTATATTTTTTCGATAGGTATTGCTCTTCCATAAGGTTTGAAAAAGCGTCAGAGAAAGATTGATAGATTTCTGTTTCTTATCCTTAACAAAATTAGGGCTTTCAAGTTGAATAACGGGGGCACCTATTTTACGAATAAAATATTCAGGGATGCTTCGGGACGGACTTGTGCCAATGATAATTTTTGATAACGTATGATTATTTTTTCGAAGCATTTTACTCAGTGCAATGGCCTGAGTCATGTGTCCTCTACCTTCCCCTTGTACGATGAAAACAAAATTCATTTTTTCTTGTAAGATGAGCGCTGGGTCATTCCGATGATTAAAGGTAAAAATATTTCTAGGACTTATTCAATTGGCATCAGATTCAAAATAATCAATGAGAAAATTTTTACCATCAAACACCCCAAATGAGTTAAAATTTAGCCATTCTCCAAGATTAATGTAAGTAGATGTTTTATTAATTTCCAATGCTAAGGGTAGGTGTCGATGTCCAAAGACATAGAAGTCAAAATGCCGATCAGATTCTAATTTTTGTGAGTATAAAAATAGCCATTCTTTTTCTTTATCGATTTCTTGACTTTCTATCTTATTATTGATCCGACTTCTAGAAGACCATTTGTTCGCAAGCCCAACACCAATATCAGGATGAATCCACTTAAAGAGCCATTGGGCTATCTTATTTCTGAAAACTTTACGTAGGGCCTTGAAAGTATAGTCGCCTTGACCTAGTCCATCTCCGTGTCCTACAAAAAGAAACTTATCATTTACTATTAGCTCGATAGGATCTGAAAAAATAGTAGCACCAATTTCGGTTTCTAAATAATCAAACATCCACATGTCATGATTGCCATGAAAGATATAAACAGGAATTCCCCTATCACTGAATGCTGCTAATTTATTCAAAAACCGAACGAATCCTTTGGGGACAACATGATCATATTCAAACCAAAAATCAAAAAGATCACCTACTAATAATATGGCAGCTGCATCTTTTTCGACGGCGTCTAGCCAGCGGATTATTTTTTTCTCTCGTGATCGACTTTGTTCTTTATTGGGTGCACCCAGATGGAAATCACTTGCGAAGAATATTTTTTTATTTTGATCAAGATCTATGGTTAGCTTCTGCATAAAAAAGGCCTCTTTGAGAGGCCAATTTAGTATGATTATCTGATAGACTTATTTAATATCATCAGATTCTGTGGTAGATTTTTTGGAAGGGCCGGACTCCTCCTCCTTAATTTCGGAAAGAATATTCTTTTTTAATTCATCAACCACATTATCTAAATCCTCCTCTTGATCAGGATTTTCTACTCTCTTAGGATCTTCTTGATTGGCAAAAGCTTGGTATGTAGTAGGCTGTTCAAAGGGTCGTTTTCCAATGAGTCTCTCTAGATCTGCTTGAAAAATAATTTCTTTATCTAACAATTCTTTAGCCACTATTTCGAGTTCAGCCTGATGTTTTTTGAGTAAATTCAAAGTTCTTTTGTAAGCATCACTGATTAACTTTTTGACTTCTTCATCAATGAGTTCGGCAGTGGCATCTGAATACGGCTTATTGAAATTGTATTCAGATTGTTTGGAGTCATAAAAGGAAACATTCCCAAGTTTACTATTCATACCATAAACTGAGACGATAGAATAAGCCATTTTGGTAATTCTTTCTAAGTCACTCAACGCGCCCGTAGAAATTTTTGCAAATTTTATTTCCTCTGCAGCTCGACCACCCAAAGCCATACACATTTCATCCATCAATTGTTCTGTCTGATACAAGAACTGCTCTTTTGGCAAATATTGTGCGTAACCTAGCGCAGCAATACCTCTAGGCACAATACTTACTTTGACCAATGGATCTGCATGCTCAAGAAACCAACCCGCGATGGCATGACCTGCCTCATGATAGGCAACAATTTTCTTTTCTACTGGCGAAATAATTTTATTTTTCTTTTCTAAGCCACCAATGACTCGATCAATGGCATCTTGAAAGTCAACCATTTCGACATTTTCTTTATTTTTTCGTGCAGCAATTAACGCGGCCTCATTGCAAACATTGGCAATTTCAGCACCTGCAAAACCAGGCGTTTGGGCGGCTAACTTGCGCGAATCGACTTCTTTGTTAAATTTTATGGGTTTTAGATGAACCTTAAAGATGGCATCTCGACCCACAATATCTGGTTTATCAATACTTATTTGTCGATCGAAGCGACCAGGACGGAGCAAGGCTGAATCCAATACATCAGGCCTGTTGGTCGCTGCTAGAATGATCACTCCTGCATCGGTAGCAAAGCCATCCATCTCGACCAGCAAAGAGTTCAAGGTATTTTCACGTTCATCATTGGAACCAGGCATTTGTCCTTTGCCCCGTGAACGTCCAATGGCATCGATCTCATCAATAAATATGATACAAGGAGCCTTTTCTTTGGCTTGTTTAAACAAGTCTCTCACCCGAGCGGCACCCACACCGACGAACATTTCAACAAAATCAGATCCAGATAAGGTGAAAAAGGGAACAGCGGCTTCACCTGCGACAGCTTTAGCCAATAAAGTTTTTCCTGTCCCGGGAGGGCCTACTAATAAAGCCCCTTTTGGTATTTTACCTCCTAATTTGGTGAACTTATCTGGATTCTGAAGAAAATCAACAATTTCTTTTATTTCTTCCTTAGCTTCTTCTAGGCCGGCAGCATCTTTAAAGGTTGTTTTCACTTGATTTTCAGCATCAAATAAAGCGGCTTTAGACTTACCAATGTTAAATATCTGCCCCCCAGGCCCCCCGCCACCGGACATTCGTTTCATGAGGAACCAAAAACCAAACAAAAGCAAGAAGATAAAACCATAATTAAAGAAGAGGTCATCTAAGCCCTGCCTTTCTTCTATTTCATAGTTTAGTCGCCGCTCTTCAGAAATTTTTTCTTGGATACGATTAAAATTGTCATTGAAGATCTTGGCGTCCACAATTTTAAATTTGTAGTGGGGGCCATTGCTCAGCCGGTTGTCCTCCAGTTCTAATTTATATTTACTATTCTGTAGTGCATCTGGCTTGAGCGTTACTTCAACAAGATCTTTATTTTTGATTAAAATAACCTTTTCCACATCATTACTGAGCATCATTTCCTCAAACCTTCTTTCAGTTATGGTAATAGCGGCGTTGCTTTTACTGAAATACGTAAATCCCATGATGGCCGCTAGTAATGCGCTAATGATCCAAATTTGATAATTACCACGATTGGGATCTCCCATTATATTTTTTTTAGACCTTGGTGTCTTTTTCATCTATTTAATAATTTTATCTTATTTCTATCAGACATTCGTTTTAATATTTTGTTTCACTGAGTCTTTTAAAATAGAAATTTTTGCGTCTGCCCACAATTTCTCTAAGTCATAAAATGCTCTTTTCTCCTTATTGAAAACATGCGCTACCACATCTACAAAATCAATCAACACCCACTCTTTATTCGAATATCCTTCCTTGTGCCAGGGTTTTTGTCTGGCCTGATCGAAGACATATTTTTCGATCATTTGGGAAATTGAATCGATATGGGTATCCGAATTGCCTGAGCACAAAACAAAAAAATCAGCGATGGAGTGTTGAACGGCTCTTAAATCAAAAACTTGAATGTCAGTTGCTTTCGTTTCCATCATTCCCTGCGAAATCCATTCACTCAGTGCTTTACTAGTCACCTGTCCCCCGATTTTCTTCATTCAATATTTGTCTACTTAAATTTGCTCAACTGTACTACTATACTATGCATAAATTCTTTGCCAAAACACAATTTATAGGAAAAAATGTGATTTATCTGCCACAATGTCACTCGACCAATACTGAAATGCAGACATTTTTGAAAAAAAATATTTTAGAGGAAGGAACGGTCGTAATGGCAGATTTTCAAATTAAAGGACGTGGACAATTAAACGGTAGATGGATAAGTCAAAAGGGGAAAAATATTTTAATGAGCGTCTTGTTAAACCCCACTTTTCTGTCTTTGCATCAACAATATTATTTGACGATTATCCAGGGTTTGGCCATTACCGATGCGCTGGGTCATTTCATATCTAATGATGTGAAAATTAAATGGCCTAATGATATTTATGTGGGAGCAAACAAAATTGCAGGGATTTTGATAGAAGCCTCCGTATCCAAAAAAAGCATTGATCACGCGATCATAGGAGTCGGTATCAATATCAATCAGCAGGAATTTGGAACAATCAAAGCCACATCTGTTTTACTGGAAACAGGCCTCTACCAAAACAGAGATCACGTAATGGAGCTCATTTTATTATATATGGAGAAGTGGTTCCAAAAGCTTAAAAATAAACAATATGGGGAAATTATTCTCAGGTACCATGCCCTCCTTTTTTGGAGAAATGAGAAGCATACATTCAGGGTTCAAGGGGAATCGATGGAAGGAAAAATTAAAGGCATCAATGATCGCGGTCAGCTGATCGTAGAGATAAGGGACAAAGAAAGAACCTTCAATCACAAAGAGTTGATTTTCATCAAATAATTCGTAAGACAAAAAATAATTACTTTATTTTTGCGCAAAAAAAAAACTGTGAAAGTAGATTACAAAATTAAAGACCTAGCATTAGCCGATTGGGGTAGAAAAGAAATTCAATTAGCTGAGGCAGAAATGCCGGGCTTGATGGCACTAAGAGAAGAATTTGGAATTTCCAAACCACTCAAGGGAGCACGGATCGCAGGCTGTTTACATATGACCATTCAAACTGCGGTATTAATTGAAACCCTTACGGCTTTGGGAGCAGAGGTGACTTGGTCGTCTTGTAATATTTTCTCTACTCAGGATCATGCAGCGGCAGCCATCGCGGCAGCAGGGATTCCCGTTTATGCTTGGAAGGGGATGAATGAAGAGGAATTTGATTGGTGTATTGAGCAAACGCTTTTTGCTTTTCCTGAGGGAAAACCTTTGAATATGATCTTAGATGACGGCGGAGACTTAACTAATATGGTTTTTGACAGATATCCTGAACTGACCGAAAATATCAATGGCCTTTCTGAAGAAACGACCACAGGAGTGCATCGGTTGTATGAAAGAATGAAGAATGGAACTCTCTTGTTACCGTCAATTAATGTTAATGATTCGGTGACAAAATCAAAGTTCGATAATAAGTATGGGTGCCAAGAATCCTTAGTAGATGCCATCAGACGAGCTACTGATGTAATGCTTGCCGGTAAAGTGGCGATCGTGGCAGGTTATGGAGATGTTGGCAAAGGTTCAGCCGCTTCACTCAGAGGTGCTGGCGTCAGGGTAATTATAACTGAAATTGACCCAATATGTGCTTTGCAAGCTGCTATGGACGGCTATGAAGTCAAAAAAATGGCAGATTCTATTCCACGAGCCAACATCATAGTAACTGCTACAGGCAACAAAAACATCATTCATGGTGCGTATTTTGAGAAAATGATTGACAAAACAATTGTCTGCAACATCGGACATTTTGATAATGAAATTGATGTGGCTTGGTTGAATGACAATCACGGAGATACTAAGGTTGAAATAAAGCCGCAAGTGGATTTGTATAATGTGGATGGAAATGATATCATTTTGTTGGCAGAAGGTAGATTGGTGAATTTGGGTTGTGCTACAGGCCATCCTTCATTTGTGATGTCCAATTCGTTTACCAACCAAGTATTGGCGCAGATCGAGTTGTGGACGAAAATAGAAAATTATGAAAAAGCAGTTTACACCTTACCTAAACATTTGGATGAGAAAGTGGCAGCCTTGCATCTCGCTAAAATTGGTGTGGAATTGGATTTATTGACTTCGGAGCAAGCCGATTACATATCGGTACCGGTGGAAGGACCTTTTAAGCCAGAAAATTATAGGTATTAATTTATTCTTTTTTCCTGGTTTAAGCCATGGGGAGTCGAAATTGTTTTTTGTTTCATGACAACAGTGATGAGTTTCTTATTTTCATGATTCATTTTTCTTGACAATAATTTGTGATGAAGATGGTATTGAATGGCGAGATATTTCAGGTTTTTCACGTTAAAGCCTGCATTCTTTAATCGACATTCGATATCATCATCCTCTCCAATTGTAGGATGAACATAGCGTTCATCAAATCCATTTATTAAGAATAGTGCTTCTTTATGAAGTGACATGTTACATCCTTTGACATGTCGACCTTTTATTCTGAGGATTATTTTTTTAATTAAAAATTTACCCAAGTAAATACCCAAATGCCACGAGATTGATTTCATCAAGAATAGTCTGAAAATGTTTTCTAAATATCCATTTTTAATTTGATTTGTTTTTAGGTAATTGGTAAATTTTTCACTCAAGAAGACCCTGCGACCTGCTAAAATAGCATTTGATTCAGAATGAATTAAATGTTCGTGAACAAATGCCTTGTGGGGTATGCAATCACCGTCTATAAAAATCAAATAGTCGTATTTGCTTTTTTTGATTGCTCGATTGAGAATTTTATTTTTTTGCCATCCGTTGTCCGCATGCCAAACATGTTTTATCGTTAAAGGTGAAGTCGCTATGATTTTTTTTACCTCATCGACAACGGAGGCCTTACTACCATCATCGGCAATAAGTATTTCGAATTTTTTGTGGGTTTGCCTTTCGAATCCTGCTAAAACAGCTTTTAGATAATCAATCTTATTATAAAATGAAATAATTACGGAGGCGCCTGTCATATTATAATATTTTTTAAAATGACAATTTAGTCAAATTAAAATTCTGACACCATGCTGGAATAAGGGAAAACAGTCCTCGTAGGGAGCAAGTCAATTTTAGTCAGATGTGAAATAAAGTCAATAATTTTTTGGCTTGGATTATTGTAATAGATATTGTTCTAGCCGAGAGATGCTATCTTTTAACTTAAATTTCTCTTTGACTCGAGAAAGGCCATGCGCTCCCATTTCTTTTCGAAGTTGGGAGTTTTCAATCAATCGAAGTGTTTGGTGGGCAAAGTCATCCATATTTGGGTAATCCACAAGAAATCCAGTTTTTTCATGAATTACTATTTCCGGATTGCTAGTAATCTTGAAGGCAACGATTGGTTTTGAGTGCATCATGGCTTCAACCAAAACATAACCAAAGCCTTCCCAAATACTAGAGAGCAGAAAAATATCAATTGAATTCATGAAGGCATCAATGTTTTTCACGAATCCCATTAGTATAACCTTTTCCTGAAGATTTCTTTTTTTTATTTCCCTTTCAAGTTCGTTTTGCAGTTCTCCAGTACCGGCAATATAAAGCTTGAATGATAATTTTTTTTTGTAATAAAACACTAGCCAAATCTAAGAGGAGTATTTGTCCTTTTTGCTTAGATAATCTTCCAGCATTACCCAAGATAATCTCTTTTTGGTTGCTTCTCTTGATCTCATCTAACTGTATTTCTGTATCTACTTTATCTGTTCTGATACCGTTATATAAAACGGTAATTTTATTTTCTGGAATTTGAGAGTGAAGATTTTCTCGAATGGTCCTTTTTGTTTCTTCTGAGTTGGCAAAAATATGTGTTGTCACATGTTTAAGTAAAAATTTATTTAAGAAACCGCCTCTTATTGGATGCGCAAGCCCCCTACGGTAAATGATTTTATTTACCCTAGCTAGCTTGGCTGCAATGCCTCCGAGCTTTAGGTCTTGAGAGGTAGAAAAAATAAGGGTATCAATGTTATTCTCCTTTAAAAGTAAATACACTTTATAAATGCGAAAAGGATTTAAAAATGAAAGATTTTTAACATCATTCACACTAAGTTTTGCTAAATCATGAAAAAATATTTTTTGAGATAAAATGGAATGGTCATCACATGCTACAAGGGTATTGTATCCTTTTTCTTTAAATCCCACGGCATTTTCCAAATAAAATTTTTCACCACCCCCCCAAGATTTCAAAGTATTAAAAAAGCATATATTCCTCATGTTTAATAGCTGTGTCACAATAATTCTTTGTAAGATACATTGATCAAAATTGATTTAGAAAAAATATCCTTTAAAGGAGTAAACGCAAAAGGTAAATTGCGTTTTTGGATCAGGGTAAAATTATATATTTCCATTATTATTAGCGGCAAAATTTTTTTTCAAAGATGAAATAACGAAGAATACTAACTCAGAAAGATCTTAGCATCTTAAAACTTGTAATTTCTTACACCCCGGAAGACCACCCTTATTTAACCCAATCTAAATCATGTTTGCTTTTTTAAAAAAAAAAGTAAACAAAATTACAGGCATTAACAAAGAAATCTCTTCATAAAACACTAAAAAAACCATATATATCCTTAAAATCTTCTGCGATTATTGAAAATACCAACGTTGGATTAAAAATAATGGCATAAATAAGGTTATCAGATCTATTTAGTTCCGTAATTAATAAAATAATATATTGTTTAAGTTTTATTACAATTAATTAAACAAAATGATTATCTTCGTATTATTAAAAAATAAATACTTTTTATTGATACTAAATTATAACACTTAAGGCGATGCATGCAACGATTGAAAAAACACAAAAAGTTAATTCACAGTTAAAAAGAAAGGTCAAGAATAGCAATGTAAATGTTAGAGAAAGAACCGCGATTTTTGAGAACGAATTCATGCCACATCTCGACGCTATGTATAATTTCGCCTTTCGCCTTACCTATGATGAAGACGATGCCAAAGATCTGGTACAGGATACCTATCTAAAGTCTTATCGTTTTGCAGAATCTTTTCAAAAAGGTACTAATGCGAAGGCCTGGCTCTACAGAATCTTAAAGAATAGCTTTATAAACGATTTTAGAAAGAAAAGTAAAGAGCCTGCTAAAGTAGATTACCAGGAAGTAGAGAACTTTTATAACTCGGAAAACGTTGATGATGATAGGACAGTGGATCTTAGAATAGATGCAGTCCGTGACATGCTAGGCGATGAAATCAGTTTGGCACTCTCTTCGTTGGCAGTTGACTTCAGAACTGTGATCATCTTGTGTGATTTGGAAGGGTTTACTTACGACGAATTGTCAAAAATATTGGATATTCCAATTGGAACCGTTCGATCCAGGCTTCACAGGGCTCGTAATTTATTGAAAGAGAAACTGAGCGTCTATGCTTCAAGTATGGGCTATTGATCATCAGTTTATTGCTTTAAATGTTAAAAGTGAACCGAGTATCTCAATGCTCGCAAATGCATAGGAACATACGACTTGTTAGGTTAATACTTGACGGTAAGTGCTCACAGATGGAAAACCCCGTAGTGCAACATACAAATAGTTGTCCTGAATGCTTCGAGCAATATGAAGTTGAAACCTATATTAGATTTTTATTAAGGACAAAATTGTCTAAAAAGCCAATTCCCACTAACTTTGCCTCCCAAATAAGAGATAAGATAATCTTAAAAACATAAAATGAAATCAGGCAAAGCAGTTATTTTTTCTGCTCCCTCAGGATCAGGGAAAACGACCATTGTCAATCATCTCCTAGCTAAACGAAAAGATTTAGAATTTTCTATCTCGGCAACCACACGTGAGCGTCGATCTACCGAGATACCAGGGAAAGATTATCACTTTCTCTCTGAGAAGGATTTTCTCGGTAAAGTAGATCAGGGTGCTTTTATCGAATATGAAGAAGTCTATCCAGGTATTTACTATGGAACGTTACAATCAGAACTAGATCGTATTTGGAATGCGGGTAATCACGTTATTTTTGATCTTGACGTGAAAGGAGGAGCAAAACTTAACGGGATTCTCAAGACTAGGGCGCTTGCCGTTTATATAAAAGTAGAAGATATTTCCATATTGAAAGCTCGATTAATGGCGCGAGGCACTGAAAATCAAGAACAAATTACTTCGAGATTATTTAAAGTGGCAGAAGAGTTGACTTTTGAAACAAAATTTGATTTGTCAATACTCAATCATGACCTAAATATGGCACTGGAAAGTGCAGAGCGCACGGTGAATCATTTTTTAGAGATAAACGCATGAATATTGGACTTTTTTTTGGTTCTTTCAACCCCATTCATATAGGACATTTAATCGTGGCCAACATGGTCTATGAAATGACCAATATGAATCAAATTTGGTTTGTCGTCTCCCCACAAAATCCATTTAAAAAAAATAAAACCTTATTACACGAATTTGATCGATTGGATTTAGTCAATGCAGCGATTCAAGACCATTATCATTTCAAAGTCCATGACATAGAATTTAGTTTGCCTCGACCGAGCTATACCATCAACACTATGACACACTTTAAATCGCGTTATGCAGACCATGAGTTTAAGTTGATTATAGGTGAGGACAATCTAGTTCAATTCACAAAGTGGAAAAATCATCAAGAAATATTAAATCAACACGGGATAATTGTTTATCCTAGAAAAGTTAATATTGAAACGCCTTCGATCAATCATAAAAATGTCGAGTGGATATCCGCCCCGCTTCTTGATATTTCCGCCTCTCACATAAGGCAAATGCTAAAAGAAGGAAAAGTACCCAAGTATTTAGTTCCAGAAGAAGTTTTGAAGTTAATTGAATTAAAAAAGTATTATGCTTAGAGGGTCATAATGTCTTTTTCTTTCACTTCGAAAATACCATCAATTTTTTTCACATGTTCATCTGTGTGTTTTTGAACCTTTGCTTCAGCATCCTTGATCAGATCCTCTGAGGCACCTTCTTTCAGTAATTTTTTCAATTGTTCATTGGTATCTTTTCTAATGTTCCGAATAGAAACTTTCCCATTCTCAGCTGCCGCTTTTGCCTGCTTAACCAAAATCATTCTTCGTTCTTCGGTCAGTGCGGGTATATTGATCCGGACAATCTCACCATCATTTTGTGGATTTAAACCTAAATCACTATTGATTATGGCCTTTTCTATTTCCCCAATCATTGCTTTTTCCCAGGGCTTTATGATTAAAGTCCGCGCATCTGGCGTAGTGATAGAAGCCACTTGATGTACCGGAGTTGAGTTACCATAATAATCTACATTGAGCGCATCTAACATATTAGGCATGGCTTTGCCTGCTCTTATTTTTGTTAATTCTTGAGACAATCGAGCAAGAGATTTTCCCATAGTCTCCACTGCATGCTCTAGAAAAAAGTCTACTTCTTCCATGATCTTAGTTGATTAAAGTACCTAATTCTTGACCTTCTATAATCTTAATTAAATTGCCTTTTTGATTCATGTCAAACACCATAATAGGAAGATTATTTTCTTGGCATAAAGTGAAGGCGGTCATATCCATGACATTGAGGTTTCGCTCAAAGACTTCATTAAATGATATTTTTGAAAATTTAATGGCATTGGGATCTTTTTCTGGGTCGGCAGAATAAACACCATCCACACGTGTTCCTTTCAGAACGACATCCGCCTCAATTTCAATGGCCCTTAAACTAGCGGTAGAATCAGTGGTGAAATAGGGTTTTCCTAACCCCGCACCAAAGATCACAATTCTCCCTTTTTCTAGATGCCGAATGGCTTTTCGCCGAATAAAGGGTTCACACACCTGTTCCATACTAAGGCCACTCATAAGTCGGGTATAAACGCCATATTTCTCTAAGGCACTTTGAAGGGCCATTGCATTAATCATGGTAGCAAGCATGCCCATGTAATCACCTTGTGCCCGATCAATGCCCGCATGCTCAGCCTGAACACCTCTATATATATTCCCACCACCTATTACGATGGCCAACTCAATCCCAAGTTTTTTGGTTTCCAGAATTTCTAAGGCATACTGGTCAAGCCTTTGGGGATCAATGCCATATTTTTGATCTCCCATCAAAGCTTCACCGCTTAACTTGAGTAATACGCGTTTATATTTCATTCATTCTTTTTAAAACTCAGCAAATATAATGTATCTGCCCAAATGGTAAATTTAGAATTCAATTAATGTTTGATTTTTATCCACATTATCACCAACCAAAACATTTATTTTTTGGATAGTCACATCTGTGGGAGCCTTGATTACATTTTCCATTTTCATTGCCTCCAATATGAGTAGCGGATCTCCTTTGGCTACTTTATCTCCTTTGCTGACCAAAACATCAAGAATATTACCTGGCATTGGAGCGTCTAATTTGTTTATTTTAGGTATCTCTTTTGACATCATGCCCATTTTCTCGAGCGTTAGATCAAGATCGGTTTTAACATGTATGGATGCCTTTTTCCCATTAATTTTAATATCAATGTTTTTATCTAAATGTCTCAAAATTTCAATTTCATACATTTTATTTTTATGGTGAACATAAAACTGAGTTGCGGAATTTTTATAAATTTCTGTTTCTAAAAGTAGATCATCTAAGAAAAATGATCCTTTACTTTCTGATATTTTGTGTTGGTGTTCTCCAACGGTAAGTTCGAATTTCACAGCTAAAAAAATTTATCAAAAATACGTACTTTCCACTAATCAAAATGAATCCTTTTGAGTTTCTTTTGAAAAAACATTTCTATTCCAACAAAAAAACAAAGGGCAACGAGTACTTATCGAAAAGAAGTGAGGTGAGAATTATTATTCTTTTTAAAATCAGAAAACACCAATGAGACCCTAATGTATTTTTTAGCCACTTCTTTTTTTTTTTGACAGGAGATAAAAGTATTTTCAAATATTTTAAATCAAATATTTGAATAAAAAGAAAATCCGTATAATTTTGCAATCCTTTTCATGGGTATCCTGTGAGGAAGAGTGTTCTTAGGGGGGATACCAAAGTGGCCAACTGGGACGGACTGTAAATCCGTTGACTTACGTCTTCGAAGGTTCGAATCCTTCTCCCCCCACGTATTTTTATAAATCTTAAGCGGGTGTAGCTCAGTTGGTAGAGCGACAGCCTTCCAAGCTGTAGGTCGCCGGTTCGAACCTGGTCACCCGCTCAGATTAACAAGTAGTAAAATTGAGTTTCTGGAGTTGATTGTTCCAATTTTGGGGCTTTTGCCTTTAAAAACAATCAGCCGACGTAGCTCAGGGGTAGAGCGTTTCCTTGGTAAGGAAGAGGTCATGGGTTCAATTCCCATCGTTGGCTCTACTTAAACATTTGGTGTATTTAACTTATATTGCACAAATATTTGAGTGAAAGTAAAAAGAGTACAAAAAATATAGTGTAAAAACAGTAGACAGTACAAATTATAAAAAATAGTAACTAGAATTATTAAACAACAAGAGTAAAAATTAAAAACCTGAGGATTATCAAAAATGGCAAAACAAAAATTTGATCGCTCAAAAGCGCACGTAAATATTGGAACTATTGGTCACGTTGATCACGGAAAGACAACCCTAACCGCTGCTATCTCTGCTGTGCTATCTGGAAAAGGATTAGCAGAAGCGAGAGACTTTTCTTCGATCGATAACGCACCTGAGGAAAAAGAAAGAGGTATCACAATCAACACCTCTCACATTGAGTATGAGACAGCGTCGAGGCATTATGCGCACGTAGATTGTCCGGGTCACGCTGATTATGTTAAAAACATGGTAACAGGAGCGGCCCAAATGGATGGTGCGATTATTGTGGTGGCGGCAACAGATGGACCTATGCCTCAAACACGTGAACACATTCTATTGTCTCGGCAGGTGGGTGTACCCGCACTAGTTGTATTCATGAATAAGGTAGATTTAGTTGATGATCCTGAGTTGCTTGAGCTTGTAGAAATGGAAATCAGAGAGCTGTTATCTTTTTATGATTTTCCAGGAGATGACACTCCTATCATCCAAGGGTCTGCTTTAGGGGGTCTTAATGGAGACGCAAAATGGGTTGAAAAAATCGAAGAGCTTATGACTGCGGTCGATGAGTTTATTCCGATTCCAACAAGACTTACCGACAAAGATTTTTTAATGCCTGTTGAAGATGTATTTTCAATTACGGGTAGAGGTACTGTAGCCACGGGAAGAATAGAAAGAGGCGTGATTAATTCAGGTGATCCTGTAGACATTATCGGCATGGGTGCGGAAGATTTAAAATCGACCATCACAGGTGTTGAAATGTTTAGAAAAATTCTTGATCGAGGTGAAGCGGGCGATAATGTAGGACTTCTATTAAGGGGAGTTGAAAAAGATCAAATCAAAAGGGGTATGATCATCTGTAAGCCAGCATCAGTAACCCCCCATCAAAAATTCAAAGCTGAGGTTTATGTGCTCTCGAAAGAAGAAGGAGGAAGACATACCCCTTTCTTCAATAAGTACAGACCTCAATTTTATTGTAGAACTACTGATGTTACCGGAGAGATCATGCTTCCTGAAAACATTGAAATGGTAATGCCTGGAGACAACGTAACTATAGAAGTGTCTCTAATTAATAAGATTGCTATGGAAAAAGGACTGAGATTTGCCATAAGAGAAGGTGGTAGAACCGTAGGTTCAGGTCAGGTAACAGAAATTTTAGACTAAAACCCATTTTAATGAATGCGATCCTAAAATATTATAAGGATCGCATTTGTTTTCAATTTGAATTGATCTAACTTTGCAATCCTTTTGAGCGCATGGTTATACGGGTGTAGCTCAATTGGCAGAGTAGTGGTCTCCAAAACCATTGGTTGGGGGTTCGAGTCCCTCCTCCCGTGCTAAAAATAATATGTCGCAGATAATAACATTTTTTAAGGATTCTTATGATGAGCTTGTTCACAAAGTGACCTGGCCAAAGTATGGGGAATTGAGCAACAGTTCTATCTTAGTTCTAGTATCCTCATTAATTTTCGCCTTACTCATAGGTGTAATTGATCTTGCTTTTGACAATGCGGTGACCTGGTTTTATAACGAGTTTTGACAATGGCTGATGTGAAATGGTATGTAGTGCGCGCCGTTAGTGGCCAAGAGAGAAAAGTCAAAACTTATCTAGACAACGAAATTGCACGAAATGGAATGGAAGAGACCATCACCCAGGTGCTCATTCCTTCCGAAAAAGTATATGAAATGAGAAATGGAAAAAAGCGTGTTCGAGAGCGCAATTTTTTTCCAGGATATATGTTAATTTCTGCTGATTTGAGTTTCGGAGAGACGCAACATTTAATAACAAGCATTCCAGGTGTTATTGGTTTTTTGGGTGCTGGAGGTATGGGGACGAGTAAGGATCCCGTTGCCTCTAAGGCAGAATGAGGTGAATCGCATTTTAGGAAAGGTTGACGAAGAAGAAGACGACAGAAGAGACCTTAGGGACACCCTTCATTATTGGAGAAGGCGTTAAGGTCATGGATGGACCTTTCAGTGGATTTACAGGAACCGTGGAAGAGGTTTTTGAGGATCGAAAGAAACTCAATGTTACAGTTAAAATTTTTGGTAGAAATACGCCTGTAGAATTAAATTACGCACAGGTAGAAAAAGAAGATTAAGATGGCAAAGGAAATTTCAGGATATCTTAAGTTACAAGTTCGGGGTGGCCAAGCCAATCCGTCCCCTCCAGTAGGACCTGCTTTGGGTTCTAAAGGGCTTAACATAATGGATTTTTGCAAACAATTCAATGCAAGAAGCCAAGAAAAAATGGGTCAGTTGTTACCTGTTTTAGTCACTATATATGTGGACAAGAGTTTCGATTTTGTCATCAAGACGCCACCTGCTCCCGTAATGATATTAGAGGCGATAAAAAAGAAAAAAGGTTCATCTGAGCCCAATAGAGACAAAATAGGCTCGATTACTTGGGATCAGATTAAGCAAATAGCAGAAGTGAAAATGCCAGATCTGAATGCATTTAAAATAGAATCTGCGATGAAAATGCTGGCAGGAACAGCAAGAAGTATGGGGGTTAGGGTTCAAGGAGAATTTCCTCAAACAGAAATAGTACAATAGGTAGGGGTATGGGAAAATTGACAAAAAATCAAAAAAAGGCTTTGGAGTTATATGATCCAACCAAGTCTTATACAATCAAGGAGGCTTCCGAAATTGTAAAAAAGATCACTTTCAGTAAATTCGATAGTTCTGTCGATTTAGATATAAGGTTGGGCGTTGACCCGAAGAAAGCTGATCAAATGGTAAGAGGGGTAGTGACCCTGCCCAACGGTGTCGGTAAAGAAGTTAAAGTACTTGTACTCTGTACGCCAGATAAAGAAGAGGAAGCAAAAGCAGCCGGTGCTGATTATGTAGGGCTAGATGAGTATATCAAAAAAATTGAAGGGGGCTGGACAGATGTAGATGTAATTATCACCATGCCAACAGTGATGGCAAAGGTAGGTCGTCTGGGAAGAGTATTAGGACCTAGAAGTTTAATGCCAAATCCAAAGTCAGGTACGGTAACGATGGAAGTAGGCAAAGCGGTGACAGAAGTCAAGGCAGGAAAAATAGATTTTAAAGTCGACAAAACAGGAATTATCCACGCCAGTATAGGTAAGGTGTCTTTTGAAGCAGAGAAAATTAGCGAAAACGCACTTGAGATGTTAAATATGATCTCGAAGTTAAAGCCAGCGTCAGCAAAGGGAACTTATTTTCGTTCAATTTCTCTCTCTTCCACAATGGGTAGCGGGATAAGTATTGATAAAAGCATTATAGTAAGTACTTGATATGACACGAAACGATAAAGGTCAGCTAATTATAGATTTGACTGAAAAATTCAAAGATAACAATCACTTTTATATTACAGATACCTCTGGGCTAAGTGTTGCCGAAATCAACAAGTTTAGAGAAATGTGCTACAAAGAAGGGGTTGAGTATAAAGTTTTCAAAAATACGTTTATAAAACGTGCGCTTGACAACTTGAATACAGATTACTCACCCATGCAGGCGACTCTTAAGGGGTTTTCTGGGGTGATGTTTGTAAAAGAAAATGGGAAAGCCCCGGCAAAAATCATCCAAAAATATCGGAAGGAAGATGCGGACGGTAGACCCTATTTTAAAGCGGCTTCCATTAATACAGATATATTCATTGGTGAAGATCAGCTGGTTACGCTTAGCGTTTTGAAGTCAAAAACAGAGCTTATAGGGGAAATCATCACATTGTTACAATCTCCAGCAACAAATGTTATTTCTGCTCTACAGAGTGGGGGTGGAAAATTAGCTGGAATAATGAAGACATTATCTGAAAGACAATAAATAATTGATCAATAAATTAACTAATTAAAATGGCGGATTTAAAAGAATTTGCGGAACAGCTTGTCAATCTTACAGTAAAAGAGGTAAGCGAGTTAGCAACAATCCTTAAGGATGAATATGGTATAGAACCAGCAGCAGCTGCTGCTCCAGTAATGGCAGCAGGTTCCGGTGGCGGAGAGGCTGCTGAAGAAAAGTCAGCTTTCGATGTGATATTGAAAGCACCAGGGGGTGCCAAATTGGCAATCGTGAAGCTGGTAAAAGAATTGACAGGGTTAGGTCTAAAAGAGGCTAAAGATCTTGTGGATTCTGCTCCAAAGGCGGTAAAAGAAGGTCTTGCTAAAGAAGAGGCCGAAGGTCTCAAAAAGCAACTGGAAGAAGCTGGAGCGGAAGTAGAATTAAAGTAAGTTCTACATAAAATCTCGGAAGTAGGCCTGGCCATTTGGTCAGGTCTTTTCCTGTTTGTACATAGGTACGACGAAATTGTAATGTAGTTTAACAATAACCTGTTTAATCCTTGGCTACCAAAAAAATAAATAAGAGAATAAATTTCTCATCTATTAAGTCTGTGATAGATTATCCCGACTTTCTGGACGTACAACTCAAATCATTTGTTGACTTTTTTCAGTTAGACACTCCGACTGAGTTGAGGGACTCCGAAGGCCTATACAAGGTTTTTATGGAGAATTTCCCCATCTCTGATTCGCGAGATAATTTTAAACTGGAATTTATTGATTATACTGTAGATCCCCCCCGATATTCGATACAGGAATCGATTGAGAGAGGATTGACGTATTCAGTACCTTTAAAAGCCAAGTTGAGATTACTTTGTAACGACACAGAAAACGAAGAGTTTGAAACTATTGAGCAGGAGGTGTTCTTAGGGAATATCCCGTACATGACCGATAAGGGCTCTTTTGTGATCAACGGAGCAGAGAGGGTCATTGTTTCCCAACTACACAGGTCACCAGGAGTGTTTTTTGCTCAAAGTAAACACACAAATGGTACGTTGCTTTATTCGGCCAGAATTATTCCTTTTAAAGGGTCATGGATAGAATTTGCAACAGATGTAAATAATGTCATGTATGCGTATATTGATAGGAAGAAAAAGTTTCCAATCACGACCTTACTCAGATCAATTGGGTACGGTACTGACAAAGACATACTAGATTTATTTGGATTATCGGAGGAGGTTGAGGCTACACAAAAAGCACTTAAAAAGGTCATCGATCGTCGACTAGCAGCAAGAGTATTGCGTACTTGGATTGAAGATTTTGTTGATGAAGATACAGGAGAAGTAGTCTCTATTGATCGAAATGAGGTAGTTCTTGAGCGGGATAGTGTGTTGAAGGAAGAAGACATACAAACCATCCTTGACTCAGGAAGTAAGTCCATTATTCTCCATCGCAAAGAGGTGAATGTTACCGATTATTCTATTATTTACAATACTCTTCAAAAAGATCAATCTAATTCTGAAAAGGAAGCTGTTGAGACCATTTATCGTCAATTAAGAAATACCGAGGCTCCTGACGAGCAGACGGCACGAGATATTATTCAAAATCTATTTTTCAGTGAGAAAAGATATGATTTGGGAGAAGTAGGTAGAAGTATCTAAAAAGTTAGGACTCTCGACAGGCTACGATAAGCGTGTTTTGACGAGCGAAGATATTATTCTTATCATTAAGTATTTAATTGGTTTGATCAACAGCAAGACACTTGTTGACGACATTGATCACTTAAGCAATAGAAGAGTAAGAACGGTTGGTGAGCAACTATATGCTCAATTTGGCGTGGGCTTGTCAAGAATGGCAAGAACCATTAGGGAACGGATGAATGTACGGGACAACGAGGATTTCAAACCTGTCGATTTGATTAACGCCAGGACTTTATCTTCGGTAATCAACTCCTTTTTTGGAACTAATCAACTGTCTCAGTTCATGGATCAAACCAATCCATTGGCAGAGGTTACGCATAAAAGAAGAATGTCTGCACTAGGACCTGGTGGTCTTTCCAGAGAAAGAGCTGGATTTGAAGTGAGAGATGTTCATTATACGCATTATGGTCGATTGTGTACAATTGAAACTCCTGAAGGGCCGAATATTGGTTTGATCTCTTCCTTGTGTGTACATGCTAAGGTGAATCAGATGGGCTTTATTGAGACGCCCTATAGAGAGGTAGACGAGGGAAAAGTTGATATGTCCGGAAACGTCAGGTATTTGACAGCAGAGGAAGAAGATACATTCAACATTGCACAGGCGAATGCACCATTAAGCGATGAGGGCAAATTCTTAAACGATAAGGTAAAGGCAAGGTTCGAGGGTGATTTTCCGGTCGTCGAGCCGAAAGATTTGACCTATATGGATGTAGCTCCAAATCAAATCGTATCGGTAGCCGCTTCAATGATTCCTTTTCTTGAGCACGATGATGCAAACAGGGCATTAATGGGGTCTAACATGCAGCGTCAAGCAGTTCCGCTTTTAATTCCTGAGGCACCTATTGTAGGTACAGGTTTGGAGAGTAGGGTAGCTTTAGATTCGCGCTCTTTGATTTTAGCGGAGGCTGATGGTATTGTAGAATATGTTGATGCCAAGATGATCACCGTAAAATATGATCAGGATGAAAATGAAAAAATCTTGTCTTTTGATACAGATACTACGACTTATGAGTTAATAAAATTTCGTAGAACCAATCAAGATACCTCAGTCAATCTTAAGCCCATAGTGCTGAAAGGCGAGAGGGTGTCGAAAGGACAACCTCTTTGTCAGGGGTTTGCTACCGAGCAAGGAGAGCTTGCGCTAGGGCGTAACCTAATGGTAGCTTACATGCCATGGCAAGGTTATAATTTTGAAGATGCAATCGTTATTTCAGATCGTGTGGTTCGCGAAGATGTCTTTACTTCTATACATATTGATTCGTTTGAACTCGAGGTCAGGGATACTAAAAGGGGTTTAGAAGAATTAACTTCCGAAATCCCTAATGTAAGTGAAGAGGCTGTGAAGAATTTAGATGAAGATGGGATCATACGCATCGGTGCGGAGATCACGGAAGGGGATATTATGATTGGTAAGATCACCCCAAAAGGGGAATCGGATCCAACCCCTGAAGAGAAATTATTAAGGGCCATTTTTGGAGATAAAGCAGGTGATGTAAAAGATGCTTCTTTAAAGGCAAAACCTTCATTAACGGGAGTAGTTATTGAAACCAAGCTATTTGCTCGCCCTAAAAAAGATAAGGATCTCAGGGCAAGAACGAAAAAGGCGGTAGGGGTGCTCAAAGGAAAATACGGTGCTGAGTTGACTGAAGTTAGAAACCAAATGGTGGATAAACTTGTCACATTGTTGGAGGGAAAGACATGTCAGGGAATCAATCACAAGTTTGGTGAACCAGTAATGTCAAAAGGAGCGAAATTTTCTAGAAAGAATATAGAAGAGAATTTATTTCCTGCCAAAAACATTTTCAGAGATGAAAGTACGTATTCTGTTCCCGAAGAGTCCAATCTTATAAGTGACTTAGCCCATGAAGGATGGGTGAAGGATGGTGAGACAAATGAATTAATTTTCAGTTTGATCAAGCGATATATTATAAAGAGGAATGAATTTACGGGTCTGTTTAAACGAGAAAGATTTACCTATGAAGTGGGAGATGAACTTCCTGCAGGCATTATGAAGCTAGCTAAAGTTTATATAGCCAAAAAGCGTAAACTCAAAGTAGGAGATAAGATGGCAGGCCGCCATGGTAATAAGGGTGTTGTGGCTAAAATTGTTCGTGATGAAGATATGCCTTTTATGGAAGATGGTACACCTATGGATATTGTTTTGAATCCTCTAGGAGTTCCTTCCCGTATGAACATTGGCCAAATATATGAAACTGTTCTGGCATGGGCAGGAAAGGAGCTAGATAGAACTTATGCGACACCTATTTTTGATGGAGCGACTGAGGAGCAAGTTCAAAATGAATTGAAAGAAGCAGGATTACCCTCCTTTGGGCGGACGTATCTTTATGATGGATTGACAGGCGAAAAGTTTGATCAACCAGTAACGGTGGGTATTGCATATATGCTGAAATTGGGGCACTTGGTGGATGATAAAATGCACGCTAGATCGATCGGGCCTTATTCATTGATCACTCAACAGCCTTTAGGTGGTAAAGCTCAATTTGGAGGTCAAAGATTTGGAGAAATGGAAGTTTGGGCGCTTGAGGCTTTTGGTGCAGCGCACGTACTTCAGGAAATTCTCACGATCAAGTCGGATGATGTTATCGGAAGAGCAAAGGCGTACGAAGCCATTGTTAAAGGGGAAAACATGGTAAAGCCGAACATACCGGAATCATTCAATGTTCTGGTTCATGAATTAAGAGGTTTGGCTCTTGAAATTACATTAGATTAAATAGTTATCGCTTATTTAAGTTTAGAAAAGATAAATTATGGCATTCAGAAAAAATAAAAAACTGACACTTGACTTTTCAAGGGTGACCATTAGTTTGGCATCACCCGAATCCATCCTAGAGGAATCTAATGGAGAAGTAACTCAGCCGGAAACCATTAATTATAGGACTTACAAACCAGAAATGGGAGGTTTGTTTTGCGAGCGTATTTTTGGTCCTGTTAAGGATTGGGAATGCCATTGTGGAAAATATAAGAGGATAAGATATAAAGGAATTATATGTGATAGATGTGGGGTTGAAGTTACTGAAAAGAAGGTAAGAAGAGAGCGAATGGGGCACATTGAATTGGTTGTCCCTGTAGCTCATATTTGGTATTTCAGATCATTGCCTAACAAGATAGGCTACTTACTAGGAATGCCATCTAAAAAATTGGATACGATCATTTACTACGAACGCTATGTTGTTATCCAGCCCGGAGCAAAGGAAGAAGAAGGAATAAATAAGCTTGATTTTCTAACTGAGGATGAATATTTAGACATTCTCGATAAGTTGCCCAGAGAAAATCAGCTGTTGCCCGATGATGACCCACAAAAATTCATTGCAAAAATGGGTGCTGAGGCTTTAGAAATGTTACTTTCTCGGATTGAATTGGATGATTTATCTTATCAATTAAGACATCAAGCGGCTACAGATACTTCTCAGCAGCGCAAGGCGGAAGCATTAAAGAGACTCAAAGTAGTGGAGGCTTTCAGAGAAGCTAAAACTAGGATCGAAAACAGACCGGAATGGATGATCATTAAAATGGTTCCTGTAATACCGCCTGAATTAAGACCCCTTGTTCCTTTGGATGGAGGACGCTTTGCGACTTCAGATTTGAACGATCTTTATAGGCGTGTAATTATCCGAAACAATAGACTCAAAAGGTTGATTGATATTAAGGCACCGGAAGTAATACTGCGTAATGAAAAGCGAATGCTTCAGGAAGCAGTAGATTCTTTATTTGATAACTCTCGTAAAGTGAATGCGGTTCGTTCAGATGGAAATCGTGCGCTCAAGTCATTGAGTGATATGCTTAAGGGGAAACAAGGGCGGTTTCGTCAAAATTTATTAGGAAAAAGAGTAGATTATTCTGGTCGATCAGTGATTGTGGTAGGTCCAGAATTAAAAATGCACGAATGTGGATTGCCTAAGAACATGGCCGCTGAGCTTTTCAAGCCTTTTGTGATCCGAAAGTTGATTGAAAGAGGGATCGTAAAAACAGTAAAATCAGCTAAGAAAATTGTTGATAGAAAAGATCCAGTTGTTTGGGACATACTTGAAAACGTATTAAAAGGACATCCTGTTCTTTTAAATAGGGCTCCAACCTTACACAGATTAGGTATACAAGCCTTTCAGCCAAAGCTAATTGAGGGCAAAGCCATACAATTACATCCATTGGTTTGTACCGCATTCAATGCCGATTTTGATGGAGATCAGATGGCGGTGCACGTTCCATTGGGACAAGAGGCTATTTTGGAAGCTTCACTTTTGATGCTTTCCTCCCACAACATTCTCAATCCAGCTAATGGAGCGCCGATAGCCGTGCCATCTCAGGATATGGTCCTTGGCCTTTACTATGTTACGAAGGGTAGAAAAAGTACCCCTGAAGAAGTGGTAAAAGGTGAGGGTATGATTTTCTATAATTCTCAGGAAGTGATCATTGCCTTAAATGAGGGAGTAATTTCAAAGCATGCGCATATCAAAGTAAGAACCCATGTCAAAGTTGGAGAAGGATTAGAAGAAAAATTAGTGGATACCGTTGCGGGAAGGGTACTCTTTAATGAATTTGTCCCCAAAGAAGTAGGCTATATCGATGAGTTGCTTACTAAGAAAAAGCTTCAAAACATTATCTCTAGGGTCTTTAAGATTGTAGGGATGGCAGCAACCGCCGTTTTTCTAGATGATATCAAGTCATTGGGTTTCCAAATGGCCTACACTGGTGGTCTGTCTATGGGATTGGGTGATATCAATATCCCGGCAACTAAACCGCAAATGGTAGCAGATGCGAAAAAAGAAGTAGACAGCGTCTGGAACAACTATTTGATGGGTTTGATTACTGATAACGAGCGCTACAATCAAGTGATCGATATATGGACGAGAACCAATACACAATTGACCTCAACGCTAATGAAGCAACTAGAGGATGATGATCAAGGTTTTAATTCCATATATATGATGATGCACTCAGGTGCAAGGGGATCTCGTGAGCAAATTAGACAATTGGGAGGAATGAGAGGTTTGATGGCTAAGCCTCAAAAAAACCTAGCAGGTTCTGTCGGTGGAATCATTGAAAATCCAATACTTTCTAACTTTAAAGAGGGTTTGGATGTTCTTGAATATTTTATTTCAACGCATGGTGCTCGAAAGGGCTTGGCCGATACTGCATTGAAAACGGCAGATGCAGGATATCTTACAAGAAGATTAGTTGATGTGGCACAAGATGTCGTTGTAAATGAACCCGATTGTGGTACTTTGAGAGGATTGGTTGTTCGCTCCTTGAAGGACAATGAGGATATCGTTGAATCATTATCAGAACGAATATTGGGTCGCGTATCCGTACATGATATTTATCACCCAATCACGGAAGAAATGATTCTTGAATCAGGTAATGAGATTACCGAAGAGATTACTGAGATCATAGGGGCCACAAATATTGATGAGGTTGAAATTCGTTCTGTATTGACCTGTGAGGCAAAAAGAGGGGTTTGTTCGAAGTGTTATGGTCGCAGCCTGTCAGCAGGAAGAATGTCTCATTTAGGCGAAGCTGTGGGCGTGATTGCGGCTCAGTCTATCGGTGAGCCAGGGACTCAGCTAACCTTGAGGACTTTTCACGTAGGAGGTACGGCGTCGAACATTGCTGTAGATGCTACTGTTCTTTCAAAGTTTGATGGGATCGTTGAGTTCGATGAATTAAGAACTGTAAACAGTACCGATGATGAAGGAAATCCGATTCAAGTGGTCATGGGAAGATCAGGTGAATTAAGAATAACAGATGCTAAAAAGTCAAAAGTATTGATGAGTAACCACGTACCTTATGGCGCCATTCTTAAAGTTAAAAATGGTCAAAAGGTAAGTAATGGGGATGAGCTTTGTTTTTGGGATCCCTATAATGCTGTGATCATGTCTGAATTTGACGGTAAGGTCACGTTTGAGGCTATCATTGAAGGAGTTACTTTCAAAGAAGAGTCCGATGAGCAAACGGGACACAGAGAAAAGGTCATTATTGACACTAAGGATAAAGCAAAAAATCCAGCCATCATTATTAAGTCGGGAGATACCGAGAAGGGATACAATATTCCGGTAAGTGCCCACCTTTCGGTGGACGAAGATGCAACAATAAAGGCAGGTCAGGTGTTGGCTAAAATACCACGAAATACAGGTAAGTCTAGAGATATTACCGGAGGTTTACCACGAGTTACAGAACTTTTTGAAGCAAGAAATCCTTCAAATCCCGCCGTTGTCACAGAAATCGATGGTGTTGTGACTTATGGTGGGATAAAAAGAGGAAACAGAGAAGTGTTTATTGAATCCAAAGATGGTATCAAAAAACGCTATTTAGTACCGCTATCTAAGCATTTCTTGGTTCAAGATAATGACTTTATTAAGGCAGGAGAGGCCTTGTCTGACGGATCGATCACCCCAGCAGATATATTGTCTATTCAAGGACCTACGGCAGTACAAGAGTATTTGGTAAACGAAATACAAGAAGTTTATCGATTGCAAGGAGTTCAAATTAATGACAAGCATATCGAAACGATCGTGCGCCAAATGATGCAGAAAGTAATCATTATAGACGCCGGTGATACTTCGTTCCTGACCAACCAATCTGTCGATAGGTTGAGTTTTATGGAAGAAAATGATCAAATTCTTGATAAAAAAGTAGTGGTTGATCCGGGAGGTTCTGATACGGTCAAGGCTGGACAGATCATTTCTAGTCGAACATTGCGGGATGAAAATTCTAATTTAAGGAGGAGAGATGTTAAAATTATCTCGGTAAGAAACGCTTCAGCAGCAGTTTCTAGACCTATCCTTCAGGGAATTACGCAGGCGTCCTTAGGTACCAGGAGCTTTATATCAGCAGCGTCCTTTCAGGAGACGACTAAGGTCTTGAGTGAAGCAGCTATCAAAGGAAAGCGAGATGGACTTGAGGGCTTGAAGGAAAATGTGATTGTAGGTCATTTGATTCCTGCTGGAACAGGGATCAAGAGATTCCATGAAAACTTTGTGGCCAATAAAGAAGAGTTTGACAAGATGACACTGGCTAGAGAAGAATTCTCTAAACCAAAGGAAACGTCTTTAACTGAAGTCTAGATGGATAAACCAGAGGAGGTTAATAAAAATTTGAATATAGAGCTATCAGAGGAAATTGCTGAAGGGGTTTATGCCAACTTAGCTATGATTGCGCATTCGAGTAGTGAGTTCGTTATCGATTACATACGATTGATGCCTGGTGTGCCGAAGGCGAAAGTAAAGGCACGTATTGTAATTACACCAGAGCATGCAAAAAGGCTCTTATATGCGCTGGAGGAAAATATTCAAAAGTACGAAAAAACTTTTGGAGAAATAAAAAAGAATGAACAGTCACCCAAGTTTCCAATTAATTTTGGAGGTACAGTAGGTGAAGCATGATTATTTATGTGGAATGCATATTGAGATATTGAATGTTTCTCGCTATCTTTGCGTTCCCAAATTTGAGGATTTTTAGAAAAAAACAGGACAAATGCCGACGATACAGCAGTTAGTAAGGAAAGGAAGAAAAAAGTTGACTTCCAAATCTAAGTCTCCCGCATTGGACTCATGTCCCCAGCGAAGAGGTGTGTGTACACGTGTCTACACAACGACACCTAAAAAGCCTAATTCAGCGATGAGAAAGGTTGCTAGGGTTCGATTGACCAATGGTAGAGAAGTCAATGCATATATTGGAGGTGAAGGCCATAATTTGCAGGAACACTCAATTGTATTGATTCGTGGTGGAAGAGTAAAAGATCTCCCAGGTGTTCGTTATCACATCGTCCGTGGTGCATTAGACACTGCTGGAGTAAGCGGAAGGTTGCAAAGAAGATCAAAGTATGGTGCTAAAAGGCCGAAGGTCAAAAAATAAGTAAGAAAAATGAGAAAATCTAAGCCAAAGAAGCGATACATCTTACCAGATCCAATTTATGGAGACACCTTGGTGACAAAGTTTGTGAATTACCTCATGGTAGATGGTAAGAAAAGCCTTTCCTATGGCATCTTTTATGATGCCATAAAGATAGTAGAAGAAAAAACGAGTGAGAACGGAATTGAGATCTGGAAGTCGGCTCTTAAGACAGTTATGCCCGCTGTCGAAGTAAAAAGTAGAAGAGTTGGAGGAGCTACCTTTCAAGTGCCTATCGAGGTAAGGCCCGAAAGAAAAACTTCATTGGGGATCAAATGGATGATCAAGTACTCTCGATTAAGAGGAGAAAAAACAATGAAGGAACGTCTTGCAGGTGAAATCATAGCCGCTTCAAAAGGTGAAGGGGCATCAGTCAAGAAGAAAGATGATACTCACAGAATGGCAGAAGCTAACAAAGCTTTTTCTCACTTCAGATTTTAAATTAAGTTTTCATGGCTAAAAGAAATTTGAAGTTTACGCGTAATATTGGCATCGCTGCCCATATTGACGCCGGTAAAACCACTACCACAGAACGCATATTATATTATACAGGTGCAAGTCACAAAATTGGAGAGGTCCATGATGGCGCAGCCACGATGGATTGGATGGAGCAAGAGCAGGAGCGAGGGATTACTATTACCTCAGCGGCTACGACCGTTTTTTGGGAATATAAAGAGGACGACTATCACATAAATATTATTGATACACCAGGTCACGTCGATTTTACGGTTGAAGTAAACCGATCATTGCGTGTATTAGACGGTTTGGTATTTTTATTCAGTGCTGTGGATGGTGTTGAGCCCCAATCTGAAACCAATTGGCGTTTGGCTGATAATTATAAGGTGGCAAGAATCGGTTTTGTAAACAAAATGGATCGTGCCGGGTCAGATTTTCTTAACGTCTGTAAGCAAGTCAAAGAAATGTTGGGAACCACAGCGGTTCCTTTGCAATTACCTATAGGGTCTGAAGACAACTTCAGAGGGGTGGTTGATTTAGTTGAGAACAAGGCGATGGTTTGGAATGAGGAAGACCAAGGCATGACTTTTGAGGAAATTCCGATTCCTGAAGATATGCTTGAAGAGGTTGCTGAGTATCGCGAAAAGTTAGTTGAGTCAGTAGCCGAGTATGATGATGGATTAATGGAAAAATATTTTGAAGATCCTGATTCCATATCCAAAGATGAAATCATAGCAGCATTGAGAGCAGCTACTATTGATTTGGCTTTTGTACCTATGCTTTGTGGTTCAGCATTCAAGAACAAAGGGGTTCAAACAATGCTAGACTATGTCATGGAGCTATTGCCATCTCCTTTAGACAAAGATGAGATTATAGGAATCAATCCTGATACAGAAGAGGAAGCCAAGCGATTGCCCACGATCGAAGATCCATTTACAGCATTGGCTTTCAAAATTGCAACTGATCCTTTTGTTGGTAGACTTTGTTTTATTAGATCGTATTCAGGTACGCTAGATTCTGGTTCATATGTTTTTAACACTCGGACAGGAAAGAAAGAAAGAATTTCAAGAATCTTTCAAATGCATGCCAATAAGCAAAATCAAATTGATACTTTGCACTGCGGAGATATTGGAGCGGTCGTTGGATTTAAGGATATCAAAACAGGTGATACCTTGTGTGATGAGAAAAATAAAATAGTCTTAGAGACGATGGATTTTCCTGATCCTGTAATTGGTTATGCCATAGAGCCAAAGGCCCAAGCAGATGTCGATAAACTTGGCATGAGCATTGCCAAATTGGTTGAAGAAGATCCTACTCTAGTAGTCGAGACCGATCATGAAACAGGTCAAACAATATTAAAGGGCATGGGCGAGCTCCATCTGGATATTATTATTGACCGATTGCGTCGTGAGTTCAAAGTTGAAATCAATCAAGGGGCGCCACAAGTTGCTTATAAAGAGGCTATAAGAACCAAAGTAGAGCATAAAGAGGTTTACAAAAAACAATCTGGAGGTAGAGGTAAGTTTGCTGATATTGTTTTTGATCTAAGCCCTGTAGATGAGGACTTTAAAGAGACTGGTTTGCAGTTTGTTAATGCCATAAAGGGAGGAATAATCCCGAAGGAGTTTATACCTGCTATTGAAAAAGGGTTTAAGCAAGCGATGGTCAATGGGCCATTGGCTGGATATCCTTTGGATAGTATGAAAGTAAGACTTTATCATGGATCTTTCCACGATGTGGATTCAGATTCGCTTTCCTTTGAATTAGCAGCGCGAATGGGATTTAAGGCGGCAGCGAAGAAAGCCAGTCCGGTTTTATTAGAGCCTGTGATGGCTGTCGAAGTAATTACCCCTGATGAGTATACGGGATCAGTTACTGGTGATTTGAATAAACGTCGCGGAATTATGAAAGGTATGGATACCCGTGGAGTTTCTCAAGTTGTTAAGGCGGATGTTCCGCTTTCAGCGCTTTTTGGTTATGTGACGGATTTAAGAACGATCACATCAGGAAGAGCCACCGCAAATCTTACATTTTCGCACTATGACAGTGTGCCTAACAGTATAGCAGAGACGGTAATTTCAGAAGTTAATGGTTAATCAGTTTTCGGAATAGATTATGAATCAAAAAATTAGAATTAAATTAAGATCATACGATCACAACTTGGTAGATAAGTCATCCGAGAAAATAGTACGTGCTGTGAAAACAACTGGAGCGGTTGTTAGCGGACCGATACCTTTGCCTACCGTAAAAGAAAAATTTACGGTACTTAGGTCCCCTCACGTAAATAAAAAATCAAGAGAACAGTTTCAGTTATGTACGTATAAGCGGTTGGTAGATATATATTCTAACAGTGCCAAAACTGTGGATGCATTGATGAAATTAGAATTACCTAGCGGAGTGGATGTTGAAATTAAGGTCTGATTTGCTTTAAAAATTATGAAGAGCCAACACATTTTTGAGTTGGTTCTTTTTTTGTCTTTTAATATCAGTTAATCATTGGTTCATTAGACAGAATTATTATCTTTGCACTCCTTTTGGGGGGAAGCAATGAAGAAAAAAGTATTAAACAATTAATAATTTCAAAAAATGCCTGGATTAATAGGTAAAAAAGTAGGGATGACCAATATATACAATGAAGCGGGCAAAAGTATTGCTTGTACATTGGTTGAGGCCGGTCCTTGCGTCGTTACGCAAGTGAAAAATGAGGATTCCGATGGATATCGTGCGGTTCAGCTTGCCTATGATGATAAAAAAGAAAAGAATACCTCAAAAGCGGAAAAGGGACATTATGCCAAGGCAGGATCCCAACCCAAGAAATATCAAGTTGAATTTAGAGATTTCAGAAGCGAGTTTGATGACAAAGTTGCTTTAGGAAAAGAAATTAACATTGCTGATGTTTTTAAAGTAGACGATTTTGTTGATGCTGTCGGAACGACCAAAGGGAAAGGGTTTCAAGGAGTCGTTAAAAGACATAATTTTGCAGGTGTCGGGCAAGCAACACATGGGCAACACAATAGATTGAGAGCCCCGGGTTCTATCGGAGCAGCTTCCTTTCCTTCAAGGGTTTTTAAGGGAATGAGAATGGCTGGTAGAATGGGAGGTGGTCGCAAGAAAATTCTTAATCTCAAAGTGATGAAAATCTATCCCGAAAAAAATCTTATATTAATAAGTGGCTCAATTCCAGGGGCAAAAAATTCTTATGTGATCTTAGAAAAATAAGTCATGAAAATAGAAGTTATAAATAATAAGGGTGAGGATACCGGTCGAAAGATTGATCTGTTAAATGATATTTACAAGATCGAGCCCAATGAGCATGCGGTTTATTTGGAAGTAAAGCAATTTTTGGCCAATCAACGTCAAGGCACCCACAAGACAAAAGGTAAAGCCGACGTCACAGGGTCTACTAGAAAGGTAAAAAAACAAAAAGGGACAGGCACAGCTAGAGCTGGCAGTATAAAGTCAGGTTTACTGAGAGGGGGAGGTACCATCTTTGGTCCAGTTCCGAGAGACTATGGTTTCGATTTAAACAAGAAAGTCAAAAGGTTAGCTAAGCGTTCAGCATTCTCTGCGAAAGTCGCTGAAAAAAAGATACGTGTTATGGAGGATCAGATCATTGATGTTCCCAAGACCAAAGTTTTTAAATCAATTTTAAAGGCTCTCAAATTAGAGATTGATAAGGCATTGTTTATTACCGGGAATGTGAACGACAATGCAGTGGCTTCTGCTAGAAATATTCCGAATGCTAAAGTAATCAGCGCCAATGAGTTGTCTACTTATGAGCTCGTGAATGCTGACTACATCGTATTATTTGAGAGTGCCATTGACACCATAGAAAATAGATTGAACTGATGAGTATACTTATTAAACCCCTTGTAACAGAAAAATTCTCTGCAATGAACGAGCAAGGGAAGTATGGCTTCGTGGTAGAGAGAAGTGCTAATAAAGTTCAGATTAGACAGGAAGTTGAAAAGAAATATGGTGTCACTGTAGAATTCGTAAATACTATGGTACAGCCGGGAAAATCTAAGTCGAGATCTACGAAAGCCGGTGTTATCAAAGGTAAGTCGAAAACATACAAAAAAGCCATTGTCAAGGTTGCTGATGGGGATATTATTGATTTTTATAGTGGAATTTAATTACTAAGAGATGGCAATTAGAAAACTTAAACCAACCACTCCAGGACAAAGATTTAGGATAGCACCTGTTTTCGACAAGATAACAGCTGACAAACCAGAAAAGTCTTTAATTTCATCTGTAAAAAGATCCGGGGGAAGAAATAGCACCGGAAAGATGACCGTTCGTAATGTAGGAGGCGGTCACAAAAAGAGACTTAGAGACGTTGATTTTAAAAGAGACAAGTTCGATATCCCTGCTACGGTCAAATCGATCGAATACGATCCGAACAGAACGGCACGTATTGCGTTATTGTTCTATGCCGATGGCGAAAAAAGATACATTATTGCACCAAATGGTCTTGAAGTCGAGACCGTGTTGTTGAGTGGTCCGGGCGTGGCGCCAGAAGTTGGAAATGCCTTACCTTTATCAGAAATACCTCTGGGTACAATCATACACAACATTGAGTTGAAGCCAGGCAAGGGTGGAGCAATGGCAAGAAGTGCAGGTTCCTATGCACAGCTAGTTGCTAAGGACGGCAAGTATGTCACCTTGAAGCTGCCCTCCGGTGAAATGAGACTTGTACTATCTACTTGCTATGCAACCATCGGAACTGTTTCTAATAGTGACCATATGAACGTTAGACTAGGTAAGGCTGGAAGGAACAGATGGTTAGGTAGAAGACCTCGAGTAAGAGGTGTAGCAATGAATCCTGTAGATCACCCCATGGGTGGAGGAGAAGGAAAGTCTTCAGGAGGGCATCCTCGCTCAAGGAATGGCATTTATGCCAAAGGGCAAAAAACTAGAAAGCCAAATAAATATTCAGACAAAATGATCGTAACTAAAAGAAAATAATGGCTAGATCACTAAAAAAAGGACCTTACATAGATTTTCGTCTTGAAAAAAAGGTTGATGCACTTAATGATAACGGAAAGAAGAATGTGATCAAAACTTGGTCAAGAAGATCAATGATCTCACCCGATTTTGTAGGTCATACCTTCGCGGTCCACAATGGTAATAAGTTTATTCCTATTATGGTCACCGAAAACATGGTAGGTCACAAGTTAGGAGAGTTTTCACCTACTCGAAACTTCAGAGGTCACATCGCAAAAAAGGATAAGAAAAGATAATGGAGGCGAAAGAAAATAAAAAGATCAAAAAGTCTGTTAGGATCAGACTCGAGAAGGAGGCACAAAAGGAAGCTATAAAATCAATTTCTGGACGACAAGGTGCCGTGGCAGCTTCTCTACGCAATTTCCCATCTGCTCCACGTAAAATGAGGTTAGTTGCCGACATGATCAGGGGCCAGCGGGTAAGTGTGGCCTTAAATGTTTTAAAGTTCGACGCTAAGTTTGCTTCAAGTATTTTAGAAAAAGTATTGTTATCTGCGATTGCCAACTGGCAGTTAAAGAATGAGGATGTAAATATTGAAGAGGCTGACTTGTATGTCAAAGAAATATATGTAGACAGCGCTCGGATGTTGAAAAGATTGCGTACGGCTCCTCAAGGTAGAGCGCACAGGATAAGAAAGCGTTCCCATCATCTGGCTATTACAGTGGATGATCGTAATGCAAAAGTTGAAAATGATAATGAAATGCAAAAAGACTAATCGATGGGACAAAAGGTAAACCCAATAAGTTTAAGACTTGGTATCATTAAAGGATGGGATTCTAATTGGTATGGCGGAAAATCTTTCGTAGACAATATTGTGGAAGACCACAAAATCCGGAAGTATCTTTTAGCAAGAATCACAAAAGGTGGAATTTCAAAAGTAGTTATTGAAAGGACCTTGAAAAGAATAACCTTGACCATACATACGGCCCGACCGGGTGTCGTGATTGGTAAAGGAGGCTCCGAGGTTGATAAGTTGAAAGAAGAGCTGAAAAAAATTACTGGTAAAGAACTCCAAATTAATATTTTCGAGATTAAAAGACCTGAATTGGATGCTTTATTGGTAGGAGAGTCTATTGCCCAGCAATTGAA
Source organism: Flammeovirgaceae bacterium UBA4465 (assembly GCA_905182375.1). Lineage (GTDB taxonomy): Bacteria > Bacteroidota > Bacteroidia > Cytophagales > Cyclobacteriaceae > UBA4465. The sequence continues at coordinate 50,751 of CAJJBF010000009.1, read as the reverse complement.
GGCAAGAATTTCTTACCGAAGAGCCATGAAGCAAGCCATAGCTTCAGCTATGCGTGTAGGTGCTTTAGGTATCAAGATAAAATGTGCGGGTCGACTGGGCGGTGCCGAGATGGCACGTACTGAGCAATATAAAGAAGGTGCAATACCCTTGCACACTTTACGAGCAGATATCGACTATGCAGTTTCTGAGGCCCAAACAGTATATGGCAAAATAGGTATCAAAGTATGGATTTTTAAAGGCCTCATTTTTGGTAAAAGAGATCTTTCTCCAAATATTGGTGTTGCGAATAATGCCGGTGGTGGTAATGCCGGTGGTAGACCTAGGCCAGATGGACCAAGGAGAAAAAGAAGATAATTTTAAAGATATTTAAAAATGTTACAACCTAAGCGAACAAAGTTTAGAAAAAGGCAAAAAGGGAGGGTTAAAGGATTAGCACAACGAGGACACCTGTTGTCGTTTGGTACCTTCGGAGTTAAGTCGTTAGAGCCAGGATGGTTGACTAGTCGGCAAATTGAAGCGGCCCGTATTGCCATGACGCGTGCGATGAAGCGGGAAGGTCAAGTATGGATTAGAATTTTTCCAGATAAGCCAGTGACCAAAAAGCCAGCTGAAGTAAGAATGGGAAAAGGTAAGGGTGCTCCAGAGTATTGGGTGGCATGTGTAAAGCCTGGAACTATTTTGTTTGAGGCAGCAGGAGTAAGTCTTGATTTAGCAAAAGAGGCATTAAGTTTGGCGGCACAAAAGTTGCCCATTAGTTCAAGATTTGTAGTAAAGAGGGATTATCGGGTATGAAAAATTCTGAGTTAAGAGGTCTAAGTATAGATGAGTTGGTAAATAAACTTGCCATTGAAAAAGAGGCATACAGCAAATTGACGTTTGCTCACGCCATCACGCCCATTGAGAATCCCATGAAGATTAGAGCAGCGCGTAAATTAATTGCAAGATTAGAAACTGAGGTGCGGGCAAAGCAGCTTGTTAAATAAAGGGTTTATGGAAAGAAATCTTAGAAAGGAAAGAGTAGGTCTAGTGATAGGCGACAAGATGCAGAAGAGCATCACTGTAGCTGTGGTAAGAAAAGTGAAGCATCCTATGTACGGGAAGTTTGTTCAAAAGACGACCAAGCTTACGGCCCATGACGAACAAAATGATTGCAATGTTGGGGACACGGTCAAAATTATGGAGACTCGTCCTTTAAGCAAGAGCAAGCGATGGCGCTTAGTAGAAATAGTAAAAAGAGCAAAATAATATGGTGCAACAAGAATCAAGGCTTAAAGTAGCGGATAACAGTGGGGCCAAAGAGGTGCTATGTATTCGCGTTCTAGGAGGTACTAAAAAGAGATATGCCTACATAGGTGACACAATTGTAGTATCGATTAAATCTGCGATCTCATCAAGCTCTGTTAAGAAAGGGACAGTTTCAAAAGCAGTCGTTGTTCGGACCAAAAAAGAGATACGTAGAAAGGATGGTTCTTACGTCCGATTTGAGGACAATGCAGCTGTTTTACTCAACGATAACAATGAGCCTAAAGGCACGAGAATATTTGGACCCGTAGCTCGGGAATTGCGCGAGAAGCAATTTATGAAAATCGTTTCATTGGCACCAGAAGTATTATAATCATGGCTGATATAAAAAAGATACAAATAAAGAAGGGTGATACCGTCAAGATCCTTACAGGTAATGATAACGGTAAAACAGGTAAAGTATTAGAAATAATTACAAGTAAGTACAGAGCCATTGTTGAAGGAGTGAATATGGTCACTAAACATGTCAAACCTTCAGCTGATAAGCCGGAGGGTGGACTGATCAATACTGAGGCTGCGATGCACATCAGTAATTTGATGCTAGTAGATCCGGCAACTGGCGAGCCGACGAGAATAGGTAGAAAATTAAATGCTGAGGGTAAAAATCAGCGTTATTCGAAAAAATCAGGAGAATTTATTTAAAATGGCGATCCCAAGACTAAAAGATAAATATATTTCAGAAATCATTCCTTTGTTAAAGGAGAAGTTCCAATATAAGTCGGTAATGCAAGTGCCGAAGGTTGTGAAAATAGCTTTAAACAGAGGTATTGGTGATGCGGTGTCCGACAAAAAATTAGTTGATGTCGGTGTATCAGAGTTAACCACTGTTACAGGCCAGCAGGCCGTGGCTACGATAGCAAAGAAGTCAGTTTCTAACTTCAAGTTGAGAGAGGGGATGCCCATTGGAGCAAAGGTTACGCTCCGAGGAGACCGCATGTATGAATTTCTCGATAGACTATTAACCGTGGCTCTTCCTCGCGTAAGGGATTTTAAGGGGGTCAAAGCGAGAGGATTTGATGGTCGAGGTAATTATTCCTTGGGTGTACAAGAGCAAATCATCTTTCCAGAAATCAGCATTGATAAAATCAATAAGATTGCGGGAATGGACATCACCTTTGTAACAACCGCTAAGACTGACGAAGAAAGTTTAGCATTGCTCAAAGCATTTGGTATGCCTTTTTCTAAGGGCAAAAATTAATTATAAAATGGCAAAAGAATCATTAAAAGCAAGAGAAAGAAAAAGGGAGCGATTGGTCGCTAAATTTGCTGAAAAGAGGAAAGCATTGAAGGCAGCTGGCGATTACGTAGGTCTAGACAAGTTACCAAAAGATTCATCCCCAGTCAGACTCCATAATAGATGCAAATTGACTGGAAGACCTAAGGGTTACATGAGAAAGTTCGGCTTATCTAGAGTAACTTTTAGAGAAATGGCTTCGGACGGGAAAATACCTGGCATAACCAAAGCAAGTTGGTAAGTTTAAGTTCAAAATATTTTCTAAATAGAAAACAATAATTAACTTTGCGTCCCTTTTCAAGGAGACAAAATCAAAAAAAAATTATGGTAACAGACCCCATATCAGATTATTTAACTAGGATTCGGAATGCCATCGGTGCGAATCATAGGATTGTAGAGATTCCAACCTCGCGCATGAAAAAAGAAATAACCAAACTTTTACATGACCAGGGATATATCGCTAATTTCAAATTTGATAAAGAGGGCCCAGGGTCAGTAATTAAGATTGCGCTCAAATACAATCCTGAAACCAAGCGTTCTGCGATAACCAACCTTGAACGAGTAAGTAAGCCAGGGCTAAGAAAATATAAGGGTGCAGGCGAGTTGCCACGTGTCCTGAATGGTTTGGGTATCGCTGTGATCAGTACATCTAAGGGTATCATCACGGACAAGAAAGCCAGGACAGAAAATATTGGTGGTGAAATACTTTGTTACGTTTATTAATTATTTAATATGTCGAGAATAGGAAAAGCCCCAATAACCATACCTTCAGGAGTTGAAATAACTGTAGAGGGAGGTGAGGTAAAAGTAAATGGACCGAAGGGCCAACTGTCCCAAAATATAGGTTCTGAGATTATCGCCTCAATTGAGGAGGGCATTTTAACAGTTCAGAGACCTACAGAGCAGAAGAGACATAAAGCGTTGCATGGTCTATACAGATCTTTAATCCACAACATGGTTATGGGTGTCACTGAAGGATACAGTTGCAAGCTCGAATTAGTTGGTGTAGGTTATAAAGCAGCGGTCCAAGGGAATATATTGGAATTGAACTTAGGGTATTCACATAATATTTTCCTAGCCATACCTTCAGAAGTTAGAGTTTCGGCTGAGACGGCAAAAGGTAAAAATCCTATCATTAGCCTTGATAGCAACGATAAGCAACTGCTAGGTCAAGTAGCTGCTAAAATTCGGTCGCTCAGGAAAATTGAGCCTTACAAAGGCAAGGGAATACGTTTTGTGGGTGAAGAGATTAGGAGGAAAGCTGGTAAGACAGCTGCTAAATAAGTAGAAAGATGGCTATATCAAAGGTTAATAGAAGAATTAGAATTAGAAAAGGTATTCGCAGAAAAATCTCGGGAACGAGCTTTGCACCTCGATTGTCAGTATACAGAAGTAACCGGGCTATCTACGCACAATTGATCAATGATGAAAAGGGCGAAACGCTAGTAGCTGTATCATCTAAAGAAATTGGAGGTTCAAACGTAACAGTGGCAATTTCAAAAGAGGTAGGGTTGAAATTAGCTGAAAAAGCACAAACTAGTGGAATAGAAAAAGTTGTTTTTGATCGAGGAGGATATCCTTTTCATGGTCAAGTCAAAGCAATGGCTGATGGAGCACGTGAGGGAGGGTTAAAATTTTAAAAAAATATGTCACAATCAAATATTAAAATAGTCCGAGCGAGCGATATTGATCTTAAAGAGAAGGTCGTTGCTATCAAACGTGTGGCTAAAGTGGTTAAAGGAGGTCGAAGATTTAGCTTTTCAGCTATTGTTGTCGTAGGCGATGGAAATGGAGTCGTAGGTTATGGATTAGGGAAGGCCAATGAGGTGACCGACGCGATAACTAAAGGAATAGATGACGCTAAGAAAAATTTAGTTCGTGTTCCTGTTTTCAAAGGTACAGTTCCTCATGAAGCCATTGGAAAATTCGGTGGTGGGTTTGTTTTATTAAAGCCGGCATCAGCAGGTACGGGTGTTATCGCCGGCGGTGCCATGCGTGCGGTCCTTGAGAGTGCTGGAGTTCATGATGTTTTAGCTAAATCTAAAGGATCTTCGAACCCCCATAATGTAGTTAAAGCCACTTTTGACGCGCTTGCTCAAATGAGAGATCCTTTGACCATTGCAAGACAGCGGGGAGTAACACTAGACAAAGTTTTTAACGGTTAGATTATGAATAAAGTTTTAGTCACCCAAATACGAAGTACTATTCAAACGGCCCAAAAGGCAAGTGTTGACCATTCAAGCACTAGGTCTAGGTAAGCTCAATAGAACGGTTGAAAAGGAGTTAACTCCACAAATTGCCGGAATGATCAATAAAGTGAGACACCTAATAGACGTAAAAGAAGTTTAAGATGAAATTAGAATCATTAAAACCTGCAGCAGGATCGATCAAGAAGAGAAAAATCATTGGTAGAGGTCAAGGATCCGGAAGGGGAGGTACTTCGACCAAAGGTCATAATGGAGCTCAGTCTCGTGCGGGTTATTCACGAAAAATTGGGTTTGAGGGCGGACAAATGCCCTTACAGAGAAGAATACCTAAGTTTGGCTTCAAGAACAATAATAGAATTGCCTCAAAGGCGGTAAATTTAGATACGCTCGAATTACTAGCAACGAGTAAGAAACTCAAAGAAATCACTGTAGAGGTCCTGATCCAAAATGGTTTGATAGGGAAAAAAGATGTGGTTAAAGTATTAAGTAGAGGAGAAATAAAGACGAAGATTTCGGTCACAGTTCATAAGTTTTCAAAGGCTGCAATAGAGGCCATTGAGGCAGCAGGAGGAACCGCAACAGTTATAGGTTGATGAAAAAATTCTTCAGTACCATATCAAATATATTTTCAATCGAAGAACTTCGAACGCGAATACTTAATACGCTCGGTTTTCTTATTATTTTTAGATTAGGATCTTTCATTACCTTACCAGGAATAGATCCATCCAAGCTAGTGGACAATGCAGGAGGTATATTTGGTCTACTTGATACTTTTTTGGGTGGCGCTTTCAGTAACGCGTCCATCTTTGGTCTGGGTATCATGCCCTATATTTCTGCATCGATTGTGTTGCAGTTGCTTACTGTTGCAGTTCCTTATTTTCAGAAATTACAAAAGGAGGGGGATAGTGGTCGAAAAAAAATCAGCCAAATTACAAGAGTATTAACGTTGTTCATATGCATGGCTCAATCTGCAGCTTATTTAACTACTATTTCGGCAGATGCCATTGTGTTAAATGGATTTTTCTTTCGAATATCTTCCATGATCATGCTAACTGCAGGTACTGTTTTTTGTATGTGGTTAGGTGAAAAAATAACTGATAAGGGTATAGGAAATGGTATTTCGATGCTTATCATGATCGGTATTATTTCAAGGTTTCCTGCAAGCATTGTAGCCGAAGCTATGTCACGTGGGATGAGTCAAATGTTATTCTTTTTTATCGAGATGATAGCGTTATTCTTTGTAGTGATGGCGACAGTAGCCTTAGTTCAGGCCATAAGGAGAATTCCGGTTCAATATGCCAAGCAAGTCGTTGGTAATAAAGTGTATGGAGGTCAACGACAATACATACCATTGAAGGTGAATAGTTCGGGTGTTATGCCAATCATTTTCGCGCAGTCTTTAATGTTTTTACCTGCCATGATTGGTGGAATTTGGGCCGAAAATAGTGATACGGCCCAATGGGTAGTCGCGACCTTTTCGAGGGTGGAATCTTGGCAGTACAGCCTGTTGTTTGCCATTTTGATCATAGTTTTCACCTTTTTTTACACAGCTATTACGATTAATCCTACGCAAATATCTGACGATATGAAAAGGAATGGAGGATTCATACCTGGAATTAAACCGGGTAAGCAGACATCAGAATTCATTGATGGTGTTTTGTCTCGAATCACGTTGCCAGGATCTGTATTTTTAGCCATCATAGCCATTTTGCCGGCTTTTGCCATTTTAGGTGGTGTGAGTAGAGGCTTTGCCCAGTTTTATGGAGGTACATCATTACTCATCATGGTAGGTGTTATTCTAGACACGCTACAGCAAATCGAAAGTTACTTATTGATGCGTCATTATGAAGGAATGATGAAGTCAGGTCGAGTTAGAGGTAGATCTCAAAACACAGGAACGGCATAATGGCAAAGCAAGCATCCATAGAACAAGACGGGACCATAGTAGAAGCACTCTCTAATGCTATGTTTCGCGTGGAGCTTGAGAATGGGCATGAAGTAATCGCTCATATCTCAGGAAAAATGAGAATGTTTTATATTAAAATATTACCAGGAGATCGTGTGAAGATGGAAATGTCTCCGTACGATCTCTCTAAAGGTAGAATCGTTTATCGGTATAAATAGTTAAGATGAAAGTTAGAGCATCAGTAAAAAAGCGAAGTGTCGATTGCAAAGTAATCCGTAGAAAAGGAAAGCTCTATGTGATCAATAAAAAGAACCCGAAGTTTAAACAAAGACAAGGTTAATATGGCCAGAATAGCAGGAGTAGATATTCCAGATGTAAAGAGAGGTGAGGTAGGACTCACATACATATTTGGGATCGGAATAAATAGAGCGAGAAAAATCTTATTAGAGGCCGGTGTCGATGTAAACACAAAGGTAAAAGACTGGAGCGATGAGGATCAAGTTAAGATCAGAGCCATTATTACTGAGACCATTAAGGTTGAAGGTGTGCTTAAGTCAGAAATACAGTTAAGTATAAAAAGATTGATGGACATAGGTTGTTACAGGGGCCTTAGACATCGTAAGGGCTTACCTCTGAGAGGGCAAAGAACTAAAAACAATGCGCGAACCAGAAAAGGAAAGCGTAAAACAGTAGCTAACAAAAAGAAAGCGGTCAAGTAAAATAGCGAAATGGCACAAAAAAGAAAAGATAAGGCAAAGAAAAGGGTAGTTGTTGTAGAAGCTGTCGGTGAGGCCCATATTCAGGCAACATTTAATAATATCATTATTTCCTTAACCAACACGCAAGGGCAAGTGGTCTCTTGGGCGTCTGCAGGCAAAATGGGTTTCAGAGGTTCAAAAAAGAACACGCCATATGCAGGCCAGGTGGCGGCGGCAGACTGTGCTCAGAAAGCTCATGAAATGGGTCTGAGAAAAGTGGAAGTCTTTGTCAAAGGGCCAGGAGCGGGTAGAGAATCTGCAATTAGGGCGATTCAAAATACCGGAATCGAAGTTACTGCAATTAGAGATGTGACGCCACTTCCTCATAATGGATGTAGGCCACCGAAAAGAAGAAGAGTTTAATTAAGTCTAAAATACGAAGTAGATATGGCTAGATACAGAGGCCCTAAGTCCAAGATAGCAAGAAAATTTGGAGAACCCATTTTTGGTCCAAGTAAGGCATTGCAGAATAAAGCATACCCTCCGGGTCAACATGGAAAGGGCAGAAGAAAGAAGCTTTCGGAATTTGCAATCCAGCTTGCTGAAAAGCAGAAGGCGAAATATACTTATGGTCTGCTCGAAAAGCAGTTTGCTAATGTCTTCAACAAAGCATCCCGCAAAAGTGGGATCACAGGTGAGATTTTACTCCAATTACTTGAGGCGAGATTAGATAATACTATTTATAGACTTGGTATTGCATCGACACGACGAGCGGCTCGACAATTGGTACTGCACAAACATATCATGGTGAACGGAGGTATTGTTAATATCCCTTCGTATACTTTGAGAAACAATGATATTGTATCAGTTCGAGAACGTTCTAAATCTTTAGAGTTGATTTCAAACAGTCTCGCATCGACAGCAACCAAGACGTTTTCATGGTTGGAATGGAATAGTACAGATTATTCAGGTAAATTTTTAAATCTTCCCGAGAGAGAAGAGATACCTGAAAATATTAAGGAGCAGCTTATTGTTGAGCTGTACTCAAAATAATTGATTTACTAAAAGTTAAAAATAACGATATGTCGATTTTAGCATTTCAAATGCCCGATAAAGTGGTAATGGAGAAGGCAGATGATTTTCATGGTCTCTTCACATTTAAGCCCCTAGAAAAAGGTTATGGCGTTACGGTAGGTAACGCACTTCGAAGAATTTTATTATCTTCCTTGGAGGGCTATGCCATCACTGAAATAAGAGTGCCTGGCGTACTTCATGAATTTTCAACCATTCAAGGGATGGTCGAAGACGTAAGTGAACTTATTTTAAATCTTAAAATGGTGCGCTTCAAAAAAATTGCGGGAGTTGATGACGATAAAATTACAGTGAAAGTTTCGGGGAAGGAGAAATTGACTGGTGCTGATATTGGAATGTCTACCGCTTCATATGAAGTGTTGAATCCAGACCATATCGTATGTAAATTGGATAGCTCGGCCAAATTTGAATTAGAACTGACTGTTGAAAAAGGGAGAGGTTACGTGCCTGCTGAGGAAAACAAGCGTGAGGAGCAAGATTTTGGCGCTATTGCCATTGATTCTATTTTTACTCCCATAAAAAATGTCAAGTATAGTGTAGAAAATACGCGAGTTGAGCAAAAAACGGATTACGAACAACTCGTGCTGGATATAGAAACTGATGGATCTATTCATCCAGAAAATGCATTGAAAGGTGCGGCTAACATCTTAATACAGCATTTCATGTTGTTCTCAGATCAAAGTATGATTTTAGACACGGCTACTAAGGGAGAGCCTGAGCAAGTGGATGAAGAATTGCTTCACATGCGAAAGTTGTTGAAAACATCTCTTAATGATCTCGATTTATCTGTGCGGGCATATAATTGCCTCAAAGCAGCTGAAGTGCGCTCACTTGGAGACCTGGTCAATCTTGAAATATCAGAAATGATGAAATTCAGAAACTTTGGAAAGAAGTCTCTAGCGGAATTAGAGCAATTGGTCGTTGAAAAGGGTCTAACTTTTGGAATGGACTTGGCAAAATACAAACTAGAAGAAGAATGAGACACGGAAAAAAATTCAATCATTTAGGCAGAACAACGTCTCACCGAAAAGCGATGCTATCGAATATGGCCTCGTCGTTGATTAAATATAAAAGAATAAATACGACAGTAGCAAAGGCCAAGGCTTTGAGAAAGTACGTCGAACCTTTGATCACCAAGGCTAAAGAAAATTCAACAAATTCAAGAAGGGTAGTTTTTCAATATTTGCAGAATAAAGAATCTATTATTGAACTTTTTGGAGCTGTTGCGGAAAAAGTAGCCAATAGACCCGGTGGATATACTAGAATTTTAAAGACGGGTAGTAGATTAGGTGATAATGCCGAGATGTGCGTGATGGAACTGGTTGATTACAATGAATTATTGCTCCAAGAATCAAAGCCAAAAGCGGCTAAGCGATCAAGAAGGAGTAAATCTAAGTCTGCATCATCCGATACTGCAGTAGTCGAAGAAGCCGAAGTGGTGGCCTCTGAAACGGAGGTAAAAGATGAAACGATTGAAGCTGCTGACCCAAAGAAGGAAGTTTCTGATGAAGAGGAGGAGATAAAAGATTAAATTTTTCAAAAATAATTAAAGGATTGGGGTTTCTCAGTCCTTTTTTTTTGTGCTTAGGTCAGCATTTCTGTTATTTTTGTGTCATTAGTTAGTATTAAATTTTCTATACAAATCATAACGTCTATGAAAAGAGCAAAAGCCGTACTTTATTTAGCTGATGGGACATTATTTGAAGGATTGTCAATTGGAAAAAAAGGCACTTCTGGGGGTGAGATTTGCTTTAATACAGGGATGACTGGATATCAGGAGATCTATACGGACCCCTCATATTATGGTCAAATCGTGATCAACACCAATGCCCACATTGGGAATTATGGGGTGCATAAAGATGAAGATGAATCGGATAGGCCGAAAATCAAGGGTTTAGTAGTCAATGATTTTACTTACGATTACAGTCGCAGCTCTGCTTCTGGTAGTTTGGAGGATTACCTCAGTTCACATGATACGGTTGGTATTTCTGATTTAGATACCCGGATGCTGGTACGACACGTGAGGGATAAAGGAGCTATGAATGCCATCATCAGTACAGAAATTTTTGACATCGCGAAGCTTCAAGCTGAATTAAAAACAATTCCGGATATGAAATCCTTAGAATTATCGAGTGTCGTAACGACTCATGAGGCTTATGAATTGGGAGTGGATAATCCAGGATTTAAAATAAGTGTACTTGATCTAGGAGTCAAAAGATCTATTTTAGATAACTTCTTAATCAGGGATTGTCATCTAAAAGTGTTTCCTGCGAAAACTAGTTTTGGAGAAATGAGGGCCTGGGATGCCGATGGCTATTTTATCTCAAATGGTCCAGGTGATCCGGAAGTTATGGATTATGCTGTTGATACAATTAAGGAAATATTAGTCGCAAATATGGCCTTATTTGGTATTTGTCTCGGAAATCAGTTGCTGGCAAGATCCGTGGGGATAAGTACTTTTAAGATGCATCATGGGCATCGGGGACTTAACCAACCCGTTAAAAATTTAATGACAGGAAAAAGTGAAATTACCTCCCAAAATCATGGTTTCTCTGTGGATATGGAGTCTTTAAAAAATTCTACTTTAGCCGAATTGACGCATATTAATTTAAATGACGAATCTGTTGAGGGTTTGAGGTTGACCAATGGCAGAGCTTTTTCCGTACAGCATCATCCAGAGTCAACACCTGGTCCTCATGATTCTACCTATTTATTTGATGATTTTATACAATTAATAAAGAACAACAAAACATGAGTATTATAGAAAGTGTGTTTGCTAGACAAATATTAGATTCCCGTGGCAATCCAACCGTAGAGGTGGATGTGATCACTGAAAGTGGTATCATGGGTCGCGCTGCCGTCCCTTCAGGTGCATCAACAGGTGAGCATGAGGCACATGAGCTCAGAGATGGTGACAAAAGTAAATATTTGGGTAAAGGGGTTTTGAAAGCCGTTCAAAACGTAAATGAGTTGATTGCTCCAGAGATTCTTGGATATTCAGTTTTCGATCAGAAGATCATTGATCAAACGATGATTGATTTAGATGGGACCGTTAATAAAAGTAAGTTAGGCGCCAATGCAATATTAGGTGTTTCTTTGGCTATTGCTAAAGCAGCAGCTGATGAGTCTAGTCAGCCCCTATTCAGATATTTGGGAGGGGTCAACGCACACCTTTTACCCGTACCTATGATGAATATTATCAATGGAGGATCTCATTCAGATGCCCCTATTGCTTTTCAAGAATTTATGATTCGTCCTATTGGGGCGTCCTCTTTCAGTGAGGCTTTGAGAATGGGAGCTGAAATTTTCCATCATTTGAAAAGCATTTTAAAATCCAAAGGCTTAAGTACTGCCGTGGGTGACGAGGGCGGATTTGCGCCAAGTTTCGCGGGCGGTACTGAAGAAGCACTCGACAGCGTGCTTAAGGCTATTGACGCGGCTGGATATAAAGCGGGTCAAGAAATTACCATAGCTATGGATTGCGCAGCCTCAGAATTTTATGAAGAGGGGAATTACAATTATGCCAAATTCGAAGGGGAAAATGGTAAAGTTAGAACTAGTGCGGAACAGGTGACCTATTTGACCTCTTTGATTAATAAATATCCCATAGATAGTATTGAAGATGGAATGGATGAAAATGATTGGGAAGGCTGGAAAATATTAACCAAAGCCATAGGTGACCGTTGCCAATTGGTTGGGGATGATCTCTTGGTGACCAACGTGGATTATTTACAACGTGCCATTGACGAAAAATGTGCTAACTCTATTTTGATTAAAGTGAATCAAATAGGGACGCTTTCCGAAACTTTTGCAGCTATTGAAATGGCACATAAGGCAGGATGGACAGCGATTGTTTCACACCGTTCCGGTGAAACGGAGGACAATACAATTGCGGATATTTCCGTAGCATTGAATACAGGCCAAATCAAGACGGGATCTTTGTCTCGTTCGGACAGAATGGCGAAGTATAACCAACTTTTAAGGATTGAAGAGGAGCTAGATGATTCTGCAGTTTATCCAGCTAAAAAATAGGAACAATTTGATTAAGAAAAAAAACCGGGTAGTACCCGGTTTTTTTATGTCCTTTTTGTAATGGGATGATAGGTCAACCTTTCTTTTAAGAACTTATTCCATTGATTTTATCTCAAGATCAACGAAATACACACTTCTCATCTTCATTCCCGTACATTTTTTTTATCTTTAGCTTGAATATGAAAAGTTTGATAGAGCAGATTCCCCCAATATTTAAAAACATGTATGTTTTGGGGACCGTATTTTTCATAGTTTGGTTAATGATATTTGATTCAAATGATATTTTGACCCAACTGTCCCTAAGAAAAAAAGAAGCAGATTTACAACAGACGCAATTCTATTATCAAAAACAAATTGAGACCGTAAAGGCTGATCGTGAAGCGTTATTTAGCAACCAAGATTTGTTGGAGCGCATTGCTAGAGAAAAGTATTATATGAGAGCTGAAGGAGAAGATGTATATGTCATGGTTCCAGAATCAACAGACGAGTAGGTAAAGTAAAACCCGAGTTTATTATTTCATGAAAATTTGGATCTGCATTTTAATGATGGCCCTGTCTCAGATCGTCTCAGCACAATCAGAGAATATTTTTGATAAAATGTATTTTGGCGGAGGCTTTGGTCTCGATTTTAATCAAAATGTCTTCTCATTTAGTTTAACGCCTTATGCGGGTTATAAATTGACCGAGCGTTGGTCGGCAGGTTTAGGTTTAAATTATCAATTTTGGCGAGATAAAATCTTGGATCTAAAAATAAATAATTATGGAGGCAACATCTTTGCCAGGTACAGTATTACCCCACAAATATTTGGATCGGCCAAATTAGAATATTTATCTGTAGACTTTATAAATAAGCGAGAGGGTTTTTACAATCTTCCGGTGGGATTAGGCTACATAGTACCTATCTCTAAGTTTGCCTCCTTGTACATGATTGGGCAATATGACTTATTGTACGACGTCACTGAGACCAATGGAGCCTATTCAAGTCCATGGATTTTAGAGGCAGGCTTTGGGTTTGGCTTTTAAAACTTGACTTGATATTGCTCTGAGAGCGATTGTAAATCCTTCACTACAGTGTCCAGTAGTGGAATCCCCTCTTTTCTTCTCAACTGCTCTATCTGTCGCTCCGGGTCTCCAGGAATAATGACTTTATTCGTTTCATTTATGGTTTCTGCATTTCTAAATCGTTTAATCCATATGTCCATGTGGTGTTTTGAATTCGGAGGCAGGTCTGAAGGCATCAATTCTTAGCGCACCGAAAAAATGACCAATTCCTTCTCCTACTGGATTGGGATCAGGATCTAAAAAAGAAACAAAAGGAGGTACCCAAGGTCCATAATTTGCACCAGAAAGTACTGCAGATAAGATATCTACAATACTTCCCAATATGAATCCTTTGTGAGATCCATGTTCTCTATCTCCACCCAGGGGTAATAAGGCCCCGCCCTCAACAATACCTTGAGCTGCTTGGGTGGGTTGACCCTCTTTATCTTGTAGCCAACCCAATGGCGCGGATTCATTTTTCCTTTGAAGTATCTCAAGTTTACCATTGGCTGCTGTTGTAGTAGCCATATCAGCGACAAATGGGGGCTCGTCTCCAGCCGGAACAGCAACCGCGATAGGATTGGTCCCTAAAAGGCGCTCTTTGGAGTAGGTAGGCGCTACGAGAGGGCTCGCATTGGTCATCGAGATACCAATGCAATCTGCTTCCAATGCCATCATGGCATGATAGCCTGCAATACCGTAGTGATTTGAGTTTTTGACGGCAACCCAACCTGTTCCTACATTTTTGGCTTTTTCTATGGCCAACCGCATGGCATAAGGACCCGCAACAAGTCCAAGTCCAGCATCACCATCTACTACAGCGGTACTGGGTGTCTCATGGACCACACTGAGTTGTGGGTGAGAATTGATTCTATTTTTTTCATACAGCCGGAGGTAGCCCACTCAATCTAGCGACACCGTGGGAGTCTACTCCTCTTAAATCAGCGCTTAATAGTACATTGGCTGCTTCAATGGCTTGGTCATTGGGGCAGCCAATTTTTATGAATAAATTTACAGCAAACTGGTGAAGCCGATCAAAAGAATATTTAGTCATATTTCAATATTTTCGAGACGGGTTTTGTTTGAATTTTAAGGGATGTAATGGTTTGGAGCAATACCCCTTCTTTCAGCGCATAAGAGGAAATACGAGTGGTTTCCAATCCCGTTTTTTTGAGGATGAACTGGATAAGTATCGAGGCTACTACGATCATGTCCACCCTGAGTTCAATCATTCCAGGAATCAATAAGCGTTCTAGTTTGTTTTTTGAGATGAGTTCATGGAAGATTTGGATCATACCGTTTTGAGAAATGGGAAGTTCCGTCGCACGTTCTTGGGCATATTTATTCATTTTCTTTTGATGAATTTCACTTAAAGTATCAAAGGTTCCGGATGATCCAATCAGCGTTTTAGGGCCGTACATCTCACAGGCCTCAAATAGAGGGTGAAGATTTATTTCTAGATAGTTTTCGATAGCCGAAATTTCAGTAGAAGTGATGGGGTCATTTCCATGAAATTTTTCCATCATCCTTTGGCCCCCTATTTCAAAGCTTTTCATCCAAAGGGGTTGAGTTCCCTTGGTAATAATGAACTCAATACTTCCCCCACCGATATCCATAATCAAACATACATCGGCACCTATATTTAGCGCTTTGCATACTCCATAGTGGATATAAGCGGCTTCTTCCATCCCTGAAATGACACGGGGTTCAATACCTACTTCTTCTTTGATTCTCTGGATAAGAAATTGTTGATTTTTAGCATTTCTAACCGCACTGGTTGCAATTGCATGAATCTCATGAATATTGGCTGTATCAATTTGTTTTTTGAAAGACTTCAACGCAGAAATGCAGCGTTCAATGGCTGCTTCGTTGATGATTCCTTGATTAATGCCGTTGGCACCAATTCTCACAGCAACCTTTTCTTTATGAAAGATCTCAAAAGTTTCATTTTCTACCTTCACCAATAAGAGGTGAAAGGTATTGGTTCCCATGTCAATAATAGCGAGATTCATAGGTTTAAAGCTGACCTCGCGAATCTAAACTTTTACGCAATAAAGACCTAATACATTTATAAGAATCCCTAAGATCTTCTCGGTAATTCAGGCTTTCATTATTGATTTCATGATATATTTGAGTGAATAAAGTAAGGCGTTATTTTAAATTTAACAAAGAGCAGATGCTATGAGGACGAAAAAAGAAAAAGATGCTTATTTGATCGTCCAAAATGAAAGGGCAGAACTCGGAGGTGGGATTAAGAGGATCGATCAGCAGCATGCAAAAGGGAAACTAACGGCTAGAGAACGGGTCAATATATTAATGGATCCGGGCTCATTTCAAGAAATAGATAAACTGGTAACGCACCGGTCCAAGGATTTCGATTTGGATAAACAGTTGATCCTTGGAGATGGAGTCATTACGGGGTTTGGACAAGTAACGGGTCGCTTGGTTTATGTTTTTTCGCAAGATTTCACTGTTTTTGGAGGCTCATTATCAGAGACACACGCTGAGAAAATTGTTAAAATAATGGATATGGCTATGAAGAATGGCGCCCCCCTCATTGGATTAAATGATTCGGGAGGTGCGCGTATCCAAGAGGGTGTGGTTTCTTTGGGGGGCTATGCAGATATTTTTTATCGCAATACCAGGGCTTCTGGTGTGATACCACAATTTTCGGCAGTGATGGGGCCTTGTGCTGGAGGCGCCGTTTATTCACCCGCATTAACTGATTTTATCTTTATGGTGGATCAAACCAGTTATATGTTTGTAACAGGTCCCAACGTGGTAAAGACGGTTACTCAGGAAGAGGTCACCTCAGAGGCCTTAGGAGGGGCTCATACCCATGCCTCAAAAAGTGGCGTGACCCATTTTACGGCCCATAATGATGCCCAATGTATCTTTGACATCAAAAAAGTGTTTGGATATATTCCTTCTAATTGTGAAGAACAGCCGCCGGAACAGCCTTATGAGCTACAGGGGGATGAATCTGAGACCTAGCTTTAGATCAAATTTTACCTGAGAATACCAATCATCCTTATGAGATGCGTGAGGTGATCAAGGAGATCGTGGATATGGATAGCTTTCATGAAGTCCAGCCTGATTATGCTGAAAACATATTGATTGGTTTTTCTCGAATCGCTGGTAAGAGTACGGGAATCGTTGCCAATCAACCCATGAGCTATGCGGGAGTACTGGACATACACGCTAGTAAAAAAGCAGCGAGGTTTGTGCGTTTTTGTGATGCATTTAATATTCCACTTTTGGTATTGGTTGACGTACCAGGCTTTTTACCGGGGACAGACCAGGAATGGAATGGCATCATCTCTAATGGCGCCAAATTGCTCTATGCCTTTAGTGAAGCCACGGTGCCGCGGGTTACGATTATCACGCGCAAAGCCTATGGAGGGGCCTATGACGTGATGAATTCCAAACATATTGGTGCTGACATGAATTTTGCTTGGCCATCTGCTGAAATTGCGGTGATGGGTGCAAAAGGAGCCTCTGAAATCATTTTCAAAAAAGAGATTGCTGAAGCAGCGGATCCCAAAGAAAAACATCAAGAAAAAATCGGATGGCTTAGATTCTGGGACAATATCATGCGGCTGCCCGTGGTTATATAGATGAGGTAATCTTCCCAAGAGAAACACGGCATCGGCTGATCAGAGTTTGAAATGTTAAAAAATAAAGTGGCGGTACTGCCGAGGAAGAAGCATGGCAATATTCCTTTATAGAATTTTATAATACCCTTAATTAACATAGATTCGGGATATTATAACGTAAGGCGAGTAACCTTCCATGAATTCCCAGACATTTTGGTAAGATTGTTCTTTATTTATTCTTGATATCCTAGTCTTAGCATACCATACTTAATCAGCAATTTGTTACTGGGTCATGTCTGTTTCCAAGAACTCCTTAACTTATAAAAATTTTAAAGTATATTACTGATACTACATTCTTGAATAAATTAAAACTTCATTAAAAGGGATGTATTGAATAATCTTATATTAATCTTCTAAGGAGGCTTATTCCTTGCAGTTAGTGAAGTTAGGTTTGGGTAATGTCCAAGCGGTTGCGTCTTTACTGAAATCCTCACACATTGTTACCTTACTTACATTCCAAATTAAATGTCTTGGTTGAAAGAGATAGCCTCAGCAAACATAACTATCATAAAATGAACATTACTTACATCCCAAGATCCCCTTGACTAGATTCAATCATTCATGTACTGGATATAGGAAGCCAAGACCAATGAAAATGCCGAATTGGTTCTCACTTTTCCACGCAATGACGATATTAGGGTATACAAGAAATCTGTGTTGGGTAGGTCCGATAAGGGGCGTTCAGGTAAGGGTGGTTACATGACGTTCAACAGCAGATGATTAAGTACAAAAAAAGGTGAAAATAAAACTAAGTAATTTGGAGAAATCTGGAAGGTTTGGTACTGGTATATTGATTCTTGTGCTGATCTTAGGAATTGCGATTCCTTGCATCTCACAACAGTCGGTAGCCAGACAGTGGAACGAAGTTCTGCTTGAAGCCATAAGAAATGATTTTGCGCGGCCAACTGTACATGCTAGAAATCTCTTTCATATTTCTGCCGCTATGTATGATGCCTGGGCAGTGTACGACGAAACAGCCGAGACATTTTTTCTTGGAAAAACTGTGGGCAGTTACACATATTCTTTTCAGGGAATTGAGGCACCTTTAAATGTGGAAGCCGCCCAGACAGAAGCAATTAGTTTTGCGGCTTATCGATTGTTGAAACATCGGTTTGAAATATCGCCAGGAGCTGAAGAGTCTCTCCTACGATTTGACAGTCTGATGATTGCTATGGGAAATGATATGTCTATTACTTCAACATCGTATGAAGACGGCTCACCGGCAGCACTTGGAAATTATATTGCAGAGCAAATTATTGAATTTGGTTATCAGGATGGATCGAATGAATGGTTTTTCTATGCAAATCTGTTTTACGAGTCCCAGAATGATGTGATGATACCCACGCTACCGGGAAGTCAGGAGATGAATGATCCCAATCGCTGGCAGCCGCTGGCGTTTGATTTATTTATTGATCAAGCTGGTTTCGAAATTCCAGGAGGATCGCCAGACTTTTTGAGTCCTGAGTGGGGTTTTGTCATTCCTTTTGCACTTAGTCAATATGACCTTGATGTTAGGGAAAGGGATGGAGAAGAGTATTGGATTTATCATGATCCCGGAGATCCATGTTATATTCAATCTGATGGATCTGGAAACTCATCGGATTATCAATGGGGCAATGAACTGGTTGCTATATGGTCATCTCACTTAGATCCCTCGGACGGAGTTATGATCGATATATCACCCGCTTCCATCGGAAACATAGCAATTCAAGATTATCCAACAACTTTGGAAGGACTTCGGGAATTTTATAATCTGCATGAAGGGGGTGATCCAAGTAGAGGACATGAGATTAATCCGATTACTCAACTGCCATATCCATCTCAGGTAGTACCCAGAGGAGATTATGCTAGGGTGTTAGCTGAATTTTGGGCTGATGGACCAGATTCTGAAACACCGCCAGGTCATTGGTATACTATTTTGAACTATGTGAATGATCACGAACTATTCGAAAAAAGATTTAAAGGTCAAGGTGAGATATTAGGCGATCTAGAGTGGGATGTGAAAGCGTATTTTACATTGGGAGGAGCACTTCATGACGCGGCCATAACAGCCTGGAGCATAAAAGGGTGGTACGATTACCCCAGACCCATTTCATCAATTAGATACATGGCTGATCAGGGACAATCTTCAGATTCGGAACTACCCAATTATGCGGCAAATGGAATCCCATTGCATGATGGTTTGGTTGAGTTGGTCTTGGAGGAAGACCCATTGTTCGGTGATAATGATGAAAATATAGGTAAGATCAAATTAATGGCTTGGAAAGGGCCTGAGTTTATATCAGATCCCGCTGGCGATGCGGCAGGTGTTGACTGGATTTTGGCTGAGAACTGGTGGCCATATCAGCGACCAACTTTTGTCAACCCCCCTTTTGCAGGATATATATCCGGTCACTCCACATTTTCAAGAGCCGCGGCAGAAGTAATCACATTGCTGACAGGAGACGAGTTTTTTCCCCGGAGGAGTTGGTGAATTTGTAGCCCCTAAAAATGAATTTTTGGTATTTGAGGAAGGCCCAAGTGTTGACATTACTTTACAGTGGGCAACCTATCGAGACGCGGCTGACCAGACCAGTCTTTCTAGAATATGGGGAGGAATACATCCGCCGGTAGATGATATTCCGGGTCGCTTGATTGGAGAAAAAAATTGGTATTGCTGCCTTTGACCTTGCCAACAATTATTTCGATGGTAGTATTATTACCAGTGTGACTGATCCCTTTGAAGCTGAGATTCTCGTTTTTCCAAATCCGAGTTTAGGGCAAACTCTTACCATAAGAATAGATCAAAATTTTCCAGATGGATAATTTAACAATGACGCTAATAGATTTGAATGGCAGGAGAATTTGGATGAAGGAATTTAAAGGTTTTGTACAAGAAGTCAAGGTAGATATGGGTGCAAGCTTAAACGGAGTGTATTTATTGAGAGTTGAAAGTGGAGATATAAATAAAACGTTTCGTATAGTTATGCGGAATTAAGGGGTTTAGTTCAAAAATTGAGAGCTTGAATTTGAGTTTTCATTATAATGTAATTAGAAAATTAATCATTTTGATCTGCTTAATTATTTACGATAGGTATCTTGAACAAGAGATTTAATCACCCCCTCATCTTCTTTGCAATCTCCTCAATATCTGCTCCTGTGTAATGCTTATTATGATCTGAGGAAAAAATACCTGTGATCTGGGGTAATTCTGCGGCATTGTGATCTAATGTGTTGATAGCATAGAGATAAAAATTTTTCCTAGTGATTGATGGATAAATCTTACACAATGGAGCTTTAGTTTTCTAGTTCTTTCATAGCGCGTACATTTATTAATAAACATATTATTATATTTAGATTCTCAGATACATAGCTATAGCAATAGTAGATAAGCCTCCATATTTGGGTTATGCCAGAAGGTAGTGGCTGTTTCGCTATTATTACACCAATTTTAATTAAAAAAATTTTGCTCAGATAGTTAATTAAGCTACTTCATAGTTTAGAAAAGTTTTAAACTAATCCAATGATAGTTTCTCAATAACTTCTTTACAAACCCTATTTTCATGCTCTATTTTGCGAATTTTGCCTATATCTGAGGATTGGAAATAAAGTAGCCACACTGCCGAGGAAAAAGCACGGCAATATTCCTTTATAGAATCATATCATTTTAATCCTAAATATATAAGGGTCGGATGCATGAAGACCAACAGGTTTTCAATTAATTTTGTAATACTCAAAATCTAAATTATTGAAAAAACAAAAAGTAGTCATTGTTACAGCGGCCAGTAAAGGAATTGGTGCTGCTTGTGCGACTCAACTCGCATCTGAGGGATATAAGCTTGTTTTGATGTCTCGGTCAGATAGTTTGTTTGCCCTTTGCGATCAACTCAATGCCAGGCCCCTACAGGGATCCATTGAAGATGAGAATGATATTGCGAGATTGGTTGCTTTTACCTACGAGAAGTATGGGCGGATTGATGCGGTGGTATGTAATACGGGTCATGCGAGTAAAGGGTCTTTATTGTCGCTGACAGATTCAGACTGGGAAAAAGGGATGAATTTATTATTGATGAATGTAATCAGACTGGCCAAATCCATTGGCCCCATTATGGCGAAGCAAAAAGGAGGCGCTTTTGTCAATATATCCACATTTGGGGCCAAAGAGCCTTCTTTATCCTTTCCTATTTCATCCGTTATAAGAGCAGCAGTATCCAGTTATTGTAAATTATTTGCTTCGTGAATTGGGTCATGCCAATGTGAGAATGAACAATATTTTGCCCGGATTTATCAATTCATATCCGGCAGATGAACAAACCATTAATCAAATTCCCATGTTGCGGCAAGGGACCCCTAAAGAGGTAGCCGAATTGGCTTCTTTTTTAGTATCAGATAAGGCGGCTTATATCACAGGACAAGATTTTGTGATTGATGGTGGATTGACAAAATCGATTTAAAAAAAATAATATTATGGATCAAAAAAGCAAAGACTTCTTATATAAATATCTCAACAATCCTTCACCGACCGGTTTTGAAGAAGGAGGACAAAGAATATGGCTTGATTATATGAAGCCCTACATAGATGATTATATTTCTGATACCTATGGAACCGTAGTAGGGGTGATAAATCCAGAGGCACCTTACAAAGTAGTCATTGAGGCCCATGCTGATGAGATTTCTTGGTTTGTGAACTACATAGACGATAAAGGTTATATTTATGTCATCCGAAATGGAGGATCTGATCACCAGATTGCGCCCTCCATGAGAGTAAATCTGCACACACGTAAAAAAGGGATTGTGAAAGGAATATTCGGTTGGCCCGCTATTCATGTGCGCAAGGAAAAAGAAGATGCACCGACCTTAAAAAATATTTTTGTGGACGTGGGAGCCAGTAGTAAGGCTGAGGTAGAGGAAATGGGAATTCATCCCGGGACCGTAATCACCTTCACTGATGAGCTGATGGAACTCGGAGAAAAATATTATACGGGTAGGGCCTTAGATAATAGAATAGGTGGTTTTATGATAGCAGAGGTCTTTAGAAGAATTAAAGAACAGGACATCAAACTTCCTTTTGGTTTGTATGCCGTTAATGCCGTTCAAGAGGAGATTGGATTGCGTGGAGCTGAGATGATTTCGAGACGAATTAAGCCGGATGTAGCTATAATAACCGATGTAACTCACGATACGAATGCACCTATGTATGACAAAAAAAACAGTGGTGACATTGCGATAGGCAAGGGCCCCACTTTGTCTTATGCACCAGCGGTCCAGCAAAATTTGAGAGATTTGATTGTGGAGGTAGCTGAAAAGAATGAGATTCCTTTTCAAAGATTGGCCTCTTCGAGGTTTACAGGCACAGACACGGATGCCTTTGCCTATTCTGGGGCAGGCGTAGCTTCAGCATTGATTTCATTACCGCTCAAATATATGCATACTACGGTCGAGACAGTAGCAAAATCAGATGTTGAACATGTTATTAATTTAATTCTTGAAACCATCAAAGTCATTGAATCGAGATCAAGATTTCAGATACATAAAATAGGGAACAAGTTGCCATATCAAAAAATCAATCGTGCTATAGGTCAATCGATCAATGATTTCGAGATGATTGCTGCTGGGGATAAGATATTAGTTGCCATCAGTGGAGGGAAAGACAGCTTGTGCATGTTACATTTTTTAAAAGAATTTCAAAAAAAAGCACCCATAGATTTCGAGATTTTAGCAGTAAATGTAGATCAAAAACAGCCTGGATTTCCTACAGAGGTACTACCAAAGCTTTTTAAAGAATGGCACGTACCCTATGAGATCGTTGAGCAAGACACTTATCGTGTAGTAGCCGAAAAAACACTCCCCGGTAAGAGTTATTGTTCACTTTGCAGTCGATTGAGGAGAGGTATTTTGTATGATTCAGCTAGAAATCTTGGCTGTAACAAAATAGCCTTGGGCCACCATCGAGAGGATGTATTAGAAACTTTTATGATGAATCTGTTTTTTTCTGGTCAATTAGGCTCGATGCCGGCTCATTACCAGATCCAAGCAGAAGATTTGTATGTAATCAGGCCCTTGTTTTCGGTTCATGAAGATTGGATAGCAGATTTTGTCCAAGCTCAGGGATGGCCCATTATACCTTGTAATCTTTGTGGATCACAGGAGCATCTAAAACGTCGTGAGATGAAGGAGTTATTGAATCAGCTGCAGCAGCAGTATCCCAAACTAAAGGAGACGGCATTTCGATCCCTGCACAATCTCAAGCCAAAATTTCTTTTCGATCAAAAGTCATGGGAGACAGAAATCCCCAAAATCTAATCGTACTATGGACTTATTAATAAATAATAAAGTAGCCTTTATAGCGGCATCAAGTCAAGGGCTGGGTTATGCAGTTGCCAAGGAACTGTTACAGGAAGGATGCCACGTCATTATTTCAGGTAGAGATGCCAAAAATTTAGAACAAGCAGCGCAGACTTTGGCTGATTTTGGAAAAGGTAAGATATTGGCTTTGGCGGGGGATGTATCCAATGAAGAAGATCGCAATCGGATGATCAAAGCGGCGCTAGATGAATTTAAAACAGTAGATATTTTGATTACCAATTCAGGAGGACCACCTTCAGGGGATTTTGACCAATTTTCCTTGGATGATTGGGAAGCCGCATATCATTTGCTTTTGGCCAGTACTGTGGCCTTAATCAAGGGATTTTTACCCCAAATGAAGGCGCAAAAATGGGGAAGAATTGTGGCCATTACCTCACAGGCAGTTAAGCAACCCGTTAATGGATTGATTCTTTCAAACAGTGTGCGCGCGGCAGTATCTGGATTAATCAAAAGCCTTTCCAATGAGCTCGGTGCTTATCATATTACAGTTAATAATCTCATGCCTGGATCTACTGAAACAGGAAGGTTACAAAATTTACTGAAGGTCAACCCTTCCTTCAAGGATAATGTCAAAAACATTCCCCTGGGACGCTTTGGTGAGCCCCATGAATTTGCGGCAGCTGTCGCTTTTTTTGTCAGTGAACGCGCGAGCTACATTACCGGTACCTCATTGGCAGTGGATGGAGGCAGCATTAAAAATATTTTGTAGCTTACACAGAGATAGACTTTTAAAGCGAAATTATCTGTGTTATTTTCGTCTAACTGATATGAAAACTAATCATTATGAATTATTTATTTGAGCTAATTTCCTCTAAGCCTATTTTGATTGTGATACTCTTGAGTAATTTTTTTCAAGTTTTATCTCAAACAAGTGAAATTGCAATTGTTGCTGGTGGAAATGGAAGAGGAGATTTATTAAATCAATTAGATTACCCTTCCGGAATTGTAGTAATGTCGAATGGAGACGTTCTTGTAGCTGATTTACTTAATTCCCGAGTTCAAAAATGGTCTCCAAATGCGAAAGTTGGAGTTACTATTGCGGGTGGTAATGGTAGTGGTAATGGAGCAAATCAATTGAACTTTCCAAGAGGGTTGGTTATAGATCAGGATGACAATTTATTTGTTGTAGATTCTCGTAACCATAGGGTTCAAAAATACTTGAAAGGAACTAATGTTGGTATTACTGTTGCTGGAGGGAATGGTCAAGGCTTAAGTTCAACGCAGTTGAGTCTGCCCATGGGAATAGATATAAATGAGAATGGGGATATTTTTATTGCCGATACGCACAATCATCGTATTCAAAAATGGGCTAAAGGAGCGACATCAGGAATAACGGTTGCAGGGAATAGAAATAAGCCAGGATCTGGTGATAAATATTTAAGATTCCCTGTCGATGTTACGCTAGATTTGAAGGGAAGTCTATACATTGCTGACAGAGATAATCACAGGATACAAAAATGGTCTAGTGGATACAATGTCTCTACCCTAGTAGCTGGTACAGGCAGCAAGGGAGCTAAATTTAAGCAATTAAATTATCCTGAGAGTGTTACAATAGATGCCTTAGGAAATATTTATGTGTCGGATACTCGCAATCACAGAATCCAAAAGTGGTCATTAGGATCCAAAGAGGGGGTCTCACTAATTGGAGGGAACGGCAGCGGTAATGTTCTAAATAAGCTTAACTTCCCTAGGGACATCGCATTCGACAAAGATCAAAATTTATATGTTTCAGATGGTGATAATTATCGAGTTTTGAAAATAAATAAACAAGACTGATATTTTTCTAACAGGGACACTAAAGAATATAAGTCTCATTTATTTATCCTGTATTTATTTATCCTGCTTTCTTTAACAAATATTTGTAAGTAGTTGACCCATCATCAGTTACTGCTGTTTGTTCCACATAAACCCAACCATTTTTATCCATAAAATTTAATGCATGGATGGTACTATTGAAAGGAATCACCTTCTTTTCAGGGTTCATTATATTTTGTCTCTTGATACTCCATTTTTGACCATAATCGACATAAATTTTCATTTTTGTTGGATTTAATAGTTTTGAAGTAACAGATAATTCAACATATTCGATATCTAACTCATTTATGTCTACATCGTTAACAAAGATGCGTTGGGCTATAGACTCGCTTATATTTGCCAAAAAGGCAAAGGCGGTTAAAGTGAATATTAGTGTTATTTTTTTCATAATTATTCTATTTCTTATGTGAAAAATTGTTTTTTATAAAATCAAAAGTACGTTAATATATTTCTAAAGGCAATGTGTTCCTATTATTTTAATTACAATATTCGAGTCTCTGTTTTTTTAATTTCTCAAAATTATATTCTAACTTTTGTTAGAGGCGAACCTTTAATTTTTTCACTTTAGTTGTACCAAAAGTGCTCATCTCCACAAAATAGAGCCAGTCATATTCCGTCTCCTCTAAATCAGAATATTCAGTACCAGCCAAGGTATTGGTCAATTGAGGAGTCGTATTGGAATGTCCAACGATGACTACTGTTTCGCCCTGATGTGTTTTTAAAAGTTCCTGAGCAAATGAGACCAGTTCATTAGGATCGTAATGAAGTATTTCCAGCTGTTTGGCTGTAGCCAATGGCCTTGCTGTATCTATAGCCCTTCGGTAGGGGCTGGCATAAACGGCATCAATGTCCACGGCATCAAATATATGCACTAGCTCATTGGCTCGTTGCCAACCCTTCGTAGATAGCTGTGGATCATTACCAGAGGCGAGTATTTTTTCAGCATGTCTGATGAGTATCAAAGAAGTTGATCTTTCCTGGGCAGGCTGACAGGAATTAAAAATGGAAAGAAATCCTGAGAAGAGTAATATTTTTAAAAAGTATTTTAAACTCATAATTAGATATTTTTAGCACTCATTAAAGTTAATACCTACAGATTTTAAATGTGCCCAATAACCAGGATAAGATTTTTTCACTACTTCTATATTCCGAATGGTAGTGGCTTTAATCATGCATACGGGAGCAAAGGCCATGGCCATTCTGTGATCTTCATAGGTTTCTATGGTTTGGAGGTGCTCTGGAACAGTACCCGATTTTAACCTCCAGATTCCATTTTCTTCATTCAAAAGGCACCCAATTTTAAGTAATTCCTTTTTCATGGCCATCACACGATCGGTTTCCTTTATTTTGAGACTTTCGAGACCTGTCATGGTTAATTCAATTCCCTTGATGGCCGCCACCACCATGACCGTTTGAGCTAAATCAGGACAGTTTTTAAAATCAATGTTTTGATTTATTTCAGTAACTGGGATGGAAGTTAGTTGAACCCTATCGGATTTAAATTCAGTTTTCACGCCCATCTTGGACATGATATGAACGATGTTTTGATCTCCTTGAAAGCTATCGGAGCGAAGCCCTCGAAGCGAAATACTGCTTTCTTGATTTAAGGCAACCATACTGTACCAGTAGCTGGCACCCGACCAATCACTTTCAATAGTGTAAGATTGGGCTTTATATGGCTGTGGTTTTATATGTATGGTCTGATCTTTCCAGGTACTATTTATACCAAAATGTTGCATAAGCGCCAAGGTCATCTCTATATAGGGGCGCGAAAAAATCTCATCAGTCAGTTCAATTGAAATGCCATCAGCCAGCGTGGGACCGATCATTAGTAGCGCACTGATATATTGACTGCTGATATTGCCTGGGATACTTATTTTCTGAGCTTGAGGCACATTTTTTTGGGCACTAATACGTAATGGAGGGAATCCCTCTTGTGCCAGATAATCAATTTTTGCACCCAGTCTGCGCAAGGCATCTACCAGGGGTTTGATAGGCCGTTCTTTCATACGATCAGATCCAGTAATGATCTCTCCTGAGCCCGAGATAGCAAGGTAAGCCGTACAGAATCGCATCGTAGTGCCGGCATCAATTACATCCCAGACAGGTTGTTTTTTGGAGAGTAAGCGTTGCATGGTTTGGGTATCACGAGCATCTGATAAATTTTTCAATTGCAATTGGTTACCAGAAAGGGCATTCATAATCAATGCGCGGTTGCTTTCACTTTTGGATGATGACAAGGTGATATCTCCATTCAATGGCTGATGATATCGATCAAGTTGATAATTCATGATTTATTAGGGTCTAGAATAAATAAAAAGTGTAATCTGTAGGAACGGCAATTTATGGATTACTTCCTGAATCTAAATAAAAATTAATGGCGTCCGCAATTTGTGCATCACTTACCTCGATATCAAATAAGCAACTTCCGGGTCCATTGATTAGGGAAAACATAACAGTGGATCCTTGATTTTTTTTGTCTTGTCCCAATAATATTTTGATTTTATCAAAAGGGGGGAATATCATCACACGATCAAAAACTTGATCAATATAACTTACTACTTGCTTAAAATATTCTTTTTCTATTAAACCCAAGTCGAGAGCTAATTTAGCCTCCATGATCATACCGGCTGCTATGGCTTCTCCATGTAATAGGTCTTTTTCTGTATCTAAATACCAGGATTCAATGCTGTGTCCAAGCGTGTGTCCAAAGTTTAAAATTTTTCTTAACCCTGACTCGTAGGGATCTTTTTTGACAACATCGGCTTTGACCAGCACGGATTTTTCGATGAAATATTGCCACTCTTTAATTCCTGAAATGAGGGTCATTTGGATATCTTGCCAGTACGCGGGATCGTAGATAAGGCCATGTTTGATGATTTCTGCGAAACCCGATTTGAGCTGCCGATAGGGGAGGGTACTCAAAAAATCATCACAGATGATGATGGCATCAGGATCTTTAAATACACCAATGTGATTTTTGAATTCATTGAAGTCTACACCTAACTTTCCACCAATGCTGGCATCAACTTGAGAGAGCAGCGTAGTGGGTATATTGATAAAGGGAATACCTCTTTTGAAGGTGGCGGCAACAAAACCACCCATATCTCCAATGACGCCACCTCCTAGATTGACTAATAATGATTTTCTAGTAAATTTAAAATCGGTCAACTTTTGCCAGATGATTTGACAGGTTTCAATATTCTTATTTTTTTCCCCGCTGGCGATTTGAATCAAAAGGGTTCCTTTGAAAGAGGTTAATTTAGGTAAGCAGTGGACTAAAGTATTTTCGTCGACTAAAATGGCGATTTTATCAGGGTTAAACAATGTCAGACAACTTTGAAGTTGCTGGCTCACGTTTTGAGTGAAATGTATGTTGGGTGGTGCCTTTTTCATACTACAAAATTACATGTCTTTTTAATACTTTGATTAACTCGAGTGATGAATCCTTGAGTCGTTTATTATCTTTGTGGCTAATGCGTTAATGAGATGGTGATATGTCGGTGAACTTTGATGATACTAAAATTACTTTTCGGTCTAAATCCCTTGGAGAATTACAAGTATCAAATGTTATTTTTTCAATTATTAATAGACCCCTTATAGTATTTATCGGGACCGCAATTATTAAATGGGCGTTACATTTTAGACTTCCTATCAAAGGGCTCATAAAGGCAACCCTTTTTGATCAATTCTGTGGGGGAGAAAGTATCCAAGGTTGCGAAAAAAAAATCAATCAATTAAAAACATTGAACGTCAAAACTATTTTAGACTATTCAGTTGAAGGGCAAGAAAAGGAGCAAAGTTTTGATCAAACATTAAAAGAGACTTTACGGGCCATTCAATTTGCCAATGAGCATGATTCCATTCCTTTTTGCGTGTTAAAACTTTCGGGATTGGGGTCAAAATCTTTGATGACTAAGATTCAGTTGGGTCAAGTATTGACCGGAAACGAGCAAAATCAATTTAATAGATTCAAGGAGCGCGGCTTTGAAGTAGGGCAAGCCATTTCAAAATTAAATCAACGATTGCTTATTGACGCTGAAGAAAGTTGGTATCAAAATGTCGCAGATGAATTCAGTTATGAGTTAATGATTAAATACAATACTGAGCGGGTAATTGTTTACAATACCTATCAGTTTTACCGGCGAGATATGTTGGATAGAATGAAAGCGGGATTTGAGAAAATGAACGCTTCCAAAGTGTATTTTGGAGCTAAAATAGTGCGGGGGGCTTACCTGGAACAAGAACGTTTTCGGGCACAATCATTGGGATACCCAGATCCGATTCAACCCAATAAAGAAGCTACAGACAGAGATTATAATAAGGGCGTAAAGTTTGCAATAGAAAATTTAGCACATTTTTCGATTTGTTTGGGGACTCATAATGAAGCCTCGAGCAAAGGCTTAGTTGAACTGATACAGCAATATGGTTATGACAAGAATGATGCGCGGATATTTTTTGCTCAATTATTGGGAATGAGTGATAATATATCATTTAAATTGTCCGATGAAGGTTACAATGTCGCCAAATATGTGCCTTACGGGCCACTAGAGCAGGTCATGCCTTATTTGTTTAGGCGGGCAGAGGAAAACACTTCAGTTCAAGGACAAAGCAGTCGTGAGCTTATGTTGATTAAGAAAGAAATTAAAAGAAGAAAATTAAAATTATAATGCAATTAAGCGAGCAAGAATTGATACGCCGAAAGGCCAGGAAGGATTTGATGGATATGAATATTGATCCATATCCTCCGGAACTTTTTGAAATAACCACCACGAGTCGAGAAATTAAGGAGAAGTTTAAAGATGAATCAGCATCCTTTAAAAATATATCTATCGCAGGACGTATCATGAGTCGACGTATCATGGGTTCCGCTTCTTTTGCTGAAATTCAAGATGATGCGGGTAGAATTCAAATTTATCTACGTCGAGATGATATATGCACAGGAGATGATAAATCTGTGTATAATGATGTTTTCAAGAAAAAGCTAGACATTGGAGATATTGTAGGGATCAAGGGATTTGTATTTGTGACACAAGTAGGAGAAATATCTATTCATGTCACCTCCTTTAAAATATTGACCAAGTCATTGAGACCTCTGCCCATTGTGAAAGAAACGGAAGACGCTGAGGGGAATAAGAAAACATGGGATGCTTTTACTGATCCTGAACAAAGATATCGACAAAGATATTTAGATCTTATTGTAAATCCTGAGATCAAAGATACGTTTCGCAAGCGGGCACTTTTGGTAAATACCATCAGAAATTTCTTGAATGAAAAAGGGTATTTAGAGGTTGAAACACCGATTTTGCAGCCTATTCACGGCGGTGCGGCAGCCAAACCTTTCGTAACCCATCACAATACATTGGATATGCCTTTGTACTTGAGAATTGCCAATGAGCTTTACTTAAAAAGGCTCATTGTCGGTGGATTTGATGGAGTTTTCGAATTTGCGAAAGACTTTAGAAATGAAGGAATGTCGAGATTTCATAACCCTGAATTTACACAGGTAGAATTATATGTAGCCTACAAGGACTATTTTTGGATGATGGATTTAATGGAAGAGATTGTAGAGCAAATCGCCATTAAATTACATGGAGACACCAAAGTAACGGTAGGGGAGCATGTAATAGATTTCCAAAGACCTTGGAAGCGATTTACCATGTTTGAAGCCATTGCTCACTTTACAGGTATTGATATTTCAGAGATGGATGAGGAGGCGTTAAGAGCAACAGCTAAATCTTTAGGAATTGCTACTGATGAAACGATGGGTTCCGGAAAATTGATAGATGAAATATTTGGAGAACAATGTGAATCAAAATTAATTCAACCCACTTTTATTATCGATTATCCTGAAGAAATGTCTCCTTTGACTAAAAAGCATCGCTCAAAACCAGGCTTAGTTGAACGCTTTGAGGCGATATGCAACGGTAAGGAAATTATGAATGCTTATTCTGAGTTAAATGACCCCATAGATCAGCGGGAACGATTTGAACATCAATTGGCACTCGCCGCGCGAGGAGATGAGGAGGCTATGGCTTTGGACGAGGATTTTTTACGAGCACTTGAATATGGGATGCCGCCGACTTCAGGTGTTGGATTGGGTATTGATCGCTTGACCATGATTATGACCAATTCGACTTCGATACAGGATGTATTGTTTTTTCCTCAAATGAGGCCTGAAAAAAAGGAAACCCAATCAACTGATCAAGAATTCACAGATCAGGGTATACCTGCAGCTTACCTTCCCTTAATGCGAAAAATAGGATTGAATACCTTGAGTCAGCTCAGTGAATCTAATGTAAATAAATTGCATAATGACCTGTGCGGCATACGCAAAAAGATGAAGTTAAAAGATTTGGAAAATCCCACCAAAGAAGCGGTTCAGAGTTGGATTGATGCGTCACGTTAACGGCAGTTTGAAGATTGATTATTTGGGAGAAAGGTTAGGAAAGGCCAGATATGGTACCATCCTCATCAATATCGATTTGCTCAGCAGCAGGAATTTCTGGTAATCCAGGCATTCTCAGCATATTTCCTGTGATGGGAATTAGAAAACCTGCACCGGTGGCTATTTCCATATCTCGTACCGTAAGGCCAAAATGATCGGGACGACCAAAAAGGCTACTGTCATCGGATAACGAGCTTTGGGTTTTAGCCATACAAATAGGTAGATGACTGATGTTTAGATCAATGGCTCTTTTAATGATTTTTTCTGCCTTACTCGTGTAGCTAATGGCCTTTGCACCATAAATATCTTTGGCGATGGCTGATATTTTATTTTTTATGCTTGAATTTGCGTCATAAGTAGGGACATATTGTGATTGACAATGATTCGCTGCATCAACGACCTTTAAAGCCAGTTCTGTCGCGCCTTTACCGCCAAATGCCCATCCGTCGCTCAAGGCAACTTCCACATCAATGGCAGCACAATGGTCTTTTATGATTTGTATTTCTTCGACGGTATCTGAGATAAATTTATTGATTGCTACTACCAGTGGGATGTTGAATCGTCTTAAGTTTTCTACGTGCTTATCAAGATTTGCCATTCCCTTGATTAGGGCTTTTGCATTGGATTGGTTTAATTCAACTTTCTTGATACCCCCATGGTATTTTAAGGCTCTCACGGTAGCCACTAAGACAACTGCTTTGGGTGAAACATTTCCATAAAAACATTTGATATTAAAAAATTTTTCTGCACCTAAATCTGCACCAAATCCAGCCTCTGTAACCACATAATCAGCCAGTGACATACCCATTTTTGTAGCGATAAGCGAGTTGGTGCCTTGTGCGATATTAGCAAAAGGACCGCCATGAATGATGGCTGCATTTCCCTCTAAGGTTTGGACCAAATTGGGTTTGATGGCTTCTTTTAATAACGAGGCCATCGCTCCTTGTGCGTTTAAGTCGCGGGCATAAATAGCTTGGCCATTAAAAGTATCTCCGATATAAATGTTGGCCAATTTAGATTTTAAATCAGTCAAATTTTTTGAAAGGCATAAAATGGCCATGACCTCTGAGGCTGCCGTAATATCAAATCCGGATTCTCTAGGAAAACCTCCTGATTTACCTCCCAATCCCGATATGATATTTCGAAGAGTACGATCATTCATATCCATGACCCATTTCCAGGTCACCGTTCTTGGATCTATTCCAAGGTTTCGGGTTTTACTTTGAATATTATTGCCAATCAGAGCGGACAGGAGATTATTCGCTTTTTCAACTGCTGAGAAGTCACCGGTAAAATGTAAATTGATATCTTCCATAGGCACCACTTGTGAATAACCGCCACCAGTGGCACCGCCCTTCATTCCAAAAACAGGACCTAAAGAGGGCTCTCTAAGGACAGAAATTGTTTTTTTTCCGATTCGATTAAGCCCGTCACAAAGACCTATGGTGGTGGTTGATTTCCCTTCACCTGCTGGAGTTGGTGTAATGGCTGTAACGAGAATTAATTTCGATTGACTTACCTTGTCCTCATCAATAAGATGAACGGGAATTTTAGCTTTATAATGCCCGTAATGTTCTAAATCTTCTTTTGAAATACCCAATGAATCAGCAATAACGTCTATCTTTTTTGGGATTTTGCTTTGGGCTATTTTTAGATCAGGATTCATTTTATAAAAGTGTTTAAAAAGTAAAAAATGATTAATAAGGGTTATTATTTATCAAATTGGCTGAAAAAAATTAATTTATATCACTTCCCCGTAATTTAAACTGATTTTTTGGTCGAAAATTATTTATTTTACACTGATGGGAGCTTATGTAAGTGTATTAAACTATGCCATACCTTTCTTTTTAATATTGATTTTTTTTGAGGCGTGGATCGGTCATGTGAAAGGAGAAATGGTGGTGAGGAGTATGGATACCTTAGCCAGTCTTATTTCTGGAGTAACCAATGTGTTTAAAGATGTTTTAGGTTTAACGGTCATCATTGTTTCTTATGATTGGATGGTTGGTAACTTGAGCTTGATACAGATTCAAGAGACATGGGTAATTTATTTGGTTGCTTTTATAGGATTGGATTTTTCAGGTTATTGGGTCCACCGAATATCCCATAAAATTAATTATTTCTGGAACCATCATTTGGTTCATCACAGCAGTGAAGAGTTCAACTTAGGTTGTGCCTTGAGACAGTCTATTTCAAACTGGTTTTCAATCTCTTTTGTTTTTTTACTTCCCACTGCATTATTAGGGGTACCGGCTCAAGTTATTGCCTTCATTGCACCGCTCCATTTATTCTCACAATATTGGTATCATACCAAATTAATCGGAAAGCTTGGATTTCTGGAATATGTTTTAGTAACTCCTTCGCATCACAGGGTACATCATGCGATTAACGATATTTATATTGATAAAAACCTTTCTCAAATTTTCATTTTCTGGGATAAAATTTTCGGAACCTTTCAAGAAGAATTAGCGAATGAACCACCCGTCTATGGCGTAAAAAAGCCGGTCAAGAGTTGGAATCCGTTTGTCATTAATTTTATTCACCTTTGGCAACTCCTTCAGGATGCTTGGAGAGCGAAGTCCTGGTATGATAAACTTGTCATTTGGTTTAAACCTACGGGTTGGCGGCCCAAAGATGTCGCTGAGGCTTATCCTATTCAGTTGACTGAACCCGTGTATGATCAGTTAAAATACGATCCGGACTACCCACTTTTCTTTCATATTTGGTGTTGGTTTCAATGGACATGCATTTCTATCATCTCATTGATTTTTTTCAATTATGCAGCTGAAATTGGCTATCAAATTTTGATTTATTTTGGAGGTTTTATGTATTTGTCCATTGCTAGTATGACTTTATTGATGGATAAGCATTGGAGTGCCATTTATGTGGAAATAATCAAGAATATCATCGCCGTGGCAGTAGTTTTTTTTTATGGAGATTGGTTTATGCCTCATTCATTTTTGGATATCGGATCCGCTTTAATCGTTACATATCATATAGTATGTATGTTTATGACCGGCTACTTTTACAACTCATTTCGATCAGAGATACAAGCATAATTTCACCTTGAGATGTTTGGAGATTGGTTCTAAAATCTAGAAGAAAGGTTAGACTGAACCCTTCTGTCCTTCTTATTTAAAAAAAGTCTTGAAAACTTTTTCTTTTCTGAAGTTTCAAATCTTGTAATAAAGCTGATTTGGGTCTTATGACTAAATTAAAGGATTGATTTCTTCCAAAAGGGATCCAATTGAAGCTTAATTGCCAGCAGTGTAAATCACGGTTGACCCCAATGCTAGTTTGAGTAAATTTATTTTTCTCTAAATCGAAACCGGACCTAAAATTTATTTTAGTTTTTGGAGTCAGAGATACATCTCCTGAAAAAGTCAATGTTTGCCTTATCCTTGATTCTAATAAACCAGATTGCGTGACATTTACGGAGTAGGAAACCCTAAGGGACCATGGAATATTAAAATTGACATACTCATTTGGGTTTTTATAAATATAATCTAGATCAGCGGCATCTTGTAACCCTAATTCTTCTTGATTCGTGATATCTTGATCTATAAAATCATTTCTTCCATTATTTTCCTCTTCATCACTTGAACCTTTTGGTTTTAAATTTAAGCTAATGGCGGTGTTGATTCTAGACAAATTGCCTAAACCTTGACCATTTTGCCATGAAAATTTATCAATTCGCTCCTGACGCGTGACTAGGCCTTCTTTATTGGTTACTAAAGCATTATATACGTAGGGATCAAGGGTGCCGCCGATATTGAAACTAAGCTTACCTTTAAAAAAACTGGTTCTAGTTGATAAATTTATGTTGGATAAATTGAAAGAGTCAGCGGCAAAATTATAACCACTATTTAGAGAGAAATTATCAAACAGCTTAATCTTTTTATAACCAATACCTAACGTATCTTTTTTATCTCGAACTTTTATTTCAAGATTATTTTGGAGACCAAAGCTCAAAGTTTTACTCATATTTCCTCGAGGAGATCCATAAGCAAACTGGTGATATTTTGACATCAGTACTGAATCTCCTTTTTCGTTTTTTTGTATCCATTCCCAAGGACTATTTTCGCTATTGGTAATGTCAGGCGTGTAGCTAAAAGAAATTGAAGGTGTGACTACATGGCGTATGGCTTGAATATAACCGCCAGGCTTAAAAAAGCGGGTTCCGTATATAATGGTGCTCAAAGAAGCACCTGAATTCCATGAAAGAGCACGTGAAAATTTCTGGAGGGTATCGACTTGAACGGCTTCAAGTTCGGGTAAATAGGTATAATCAAGCTCTTTGGTATACCAATATTCTGTTAAATTGAAGTTGGGACTGAGATTTAATTTATTGAATAATTTAACTGATGTGGCAATGGGTATTTTATGTTGACCTCCATTTTTTGCATTTTTAAAATCCAATTTTAGTTCTTCCTCTTGATCCTCCTGAGTGGATGTTTGGTTGGCTACTGTAAATGGAAAGTTGGTCTTCGCCTGTTTATTAGTAATTTCATTTTTTGCAACAAAATTATAGCTAAGTCCTAATTTTTTAAGGAAATCCATGTTGGATCCAGCTAATTTCTTAAAGGGGTACTGCCGATTGACATTGAGGGACAACTCTGGTAGATTAAAAGTCATCACACCTGTTTGCACGTTTTGTCGATGTCGGGCATTCATAGTCAAATTAATAGGGGCATTAGCAAATTTTTGGCGGTAAGAAAGATTAGATGAAAATTGAGAACTGATACTTCTGTTAAAATCGGTAGTGGCTAAATTATTGTTACTGTTATAAGTCGTCGTACCTGCTGAAATTGAAGCACTCACACTAGAATTACCTTTAGAAAGGGGTTTAAGATTACTTCTTACCCAAAAGTCATTACTGCTCAATCCATTTTCATTATCGATAATATTTTTATTAAAGCTAAAATTGAGACCTCCTGTATAAACATATCTTTTTTTAAAATTTGTATTGAAAACAGCGCCATATCCCCCATTAGAAAAAACAGATCCCGTAGTTCTGATGTCCATATAATCATTAACAGCCCAATAATAACCGCCATCCCTTAAGAAAAAACCTCTTCGGGTCTCTTCCCCATAGGTAGGAACTAAGATACCCTGAGGTTTTTTCTTTTGGTTTTGGGAACATTCCAAAAGGAAACCAGAGGGGGGTTTTAATTTCCCGAAACCTTAAATTGAAAGGACCAGAGATGACATTTCGTTTCGTTACTTTGAGCTGTTTGGATTGAATATGAAAATGCGGGTCCGTGAGATTACAGGTAGTGTACATGGCTTCTGAGATATACATTTCATTTCGTTCATTCTTCTTGACATCTTGGCCATGCATGAAGGCACCCATTTGCTCAGTGATTACACCTTTGATTTGGGCCCTTTTGGTCTTTAAATTGTAGATGATGAAATCGGTTTCGTAGACGGTACCCTTTTCTGTAAAAATGGGCTTTCCTTGTTTTCTTCCTGCTGAATCCAAGCTATAAGTTGAAGTGATGATTCTATCAGTCATACTGATTTGGGTTTCATCAGCGTCTAATTCAATTTCCCCATAGTCAATATGACTTTCTCCATAAAGGGTCAGTTTACTAGATTTCAGATCAAAAAAAATGGAATCTTGGGCATTATAATTTATGATGGTTTCAATTTCTCCAATAGGGGCCTTAGGTTCTATGAAAGAGGATACGGTAGTATCAGAGCTTATCTCTGACCTTGAGGA
Source organism: Flammeovirgaceae bacterium UBA4465 (assembly GCA_905182375.1). Taxonomy (GTDB): domain Bacteria; phylum Bacteroidota; class Bacteroidia; order Cytophagales; family Cyclobacteriaceae; genus UBA4465. The sequence continues at coordinate 13,252 of CAJJBF010000009.1, read as the reverse complement.
GTCATCAGATATTTTTAGGGTATCCAATCCTTTTAGTATGATGGTATCGCCAGATATACTTATGCCCTCTAAACCTTTCAGCATCACAGTATCTTCTTGTACAACCGTTTGTGCAATTAAGGAGGTACAGGTTGATAAGGTTAAAATAAATCCTACTAATAGACTTATTATGGACTTCAAGTTTGATACAAGTTTTGTTTTAACGAAAATTTTGCAATTTTTGTGCTAAAGTATCGTATTTGATATACTAACCAATCGTTGGACAGTGAGAAATATTGCAATATCTTTTGTGATTTCGTTATCATTAATTTTTGTTTCGTTCCAAACGGTTGGAATTAAACAATACAAAGTTAGGAAAATAGTCATTGATCCGGGTCATGGAGGTCGGGATCCGGGGACCCACGGGTCATTTTCGAATGAGAAAGATGTAGTATTAAAAATTTCCTTGGAGCTGAAGCGAATTATTAATGAGAATATTCCAGATGTACAAGTTGTTTTGACCCGTTCGGATGACAGTTTTCCCTCACTAGCTAAGCGCTCGAAGATTGCGAATGATCTTGAGGCGGATTTATTTATTTCTATACACGCCAACTGGCTGAGTAATCCAAATGTTACAGGTACCGAGACCTACGTTATGGCAACTAAAAATATAGGTCGAAATTTCGAGGTAGCTAAACGTGAAAATTCAGTTATTTTGTTGGAGGAAAATTATAAAGAGACCTATCAAAACTTTGATCCTAAATCAATTGAATCTTATATTTTATTTTCGCTTACCCAAAATGCTTTTCATGAAAAAAGTGTACAATTTGCCAGCTTAGTGGAGAAACAGTTCAAAGAGCGCGTCGGCAGAAGGAGTTTAGGCGTGAAACAATCCAGCCTTCAGCTACTTTGGAGTACCGCAATGCCTAGTGTTTTAATTGAAGTAGGTTATCTTAGTAACGCAAAAGAAGAACGATATTTGAATGATAAACGTAATCAAGTTTATATTGCTTCGGGTATTTACAGAGCGATTAGAGATTATAAAAAAGAAATTGAACAATCAAATTAAACAATGAGGGCTAAAGAATTTAAAATAGGATTAATTGCGCTTGCCGCGGGCCTGACATTATATTTCGGATTTAGTTATTTGAAAGGGAGAGACTTCATGAATAAAGAAACCAGTTATTATGTTGTTTATGATAACGTAGATGGTTTGACCAAATCAAATCCGGTAATTATCAATGGTTTGACTGTAGGTAAAGTCCGGAATATTCAACTTCGCCAAGATTTCAATAATCAAGTAGTTGTTGAATTAGCTATTAATTCTGAAATTATTTTAGGAGACTCAACCATTGCAGAATTGTCAAATGCAGACTTATTAGGGAGTAAAGCAATCGTATTGAAAATTGGCCCTATAGATAGGCCTTTAGCCGCCAATGACACACTTAGAGCACTTATGGACAGAGGTCTTGCTGAATACCTCGATAATGTTCAGCCGATCACCGATAATCTTAATGTTACCATAAGGAGGATCAATGAAATTCTATTGGGACTTCAAGGGAGCGGTGAAAAAATAACCAGTACCATTTCTGAATTAGAAATCACATTGAAAGGTATTAATGAATTATTGAATGAAAATAAAGAAGGTTTCGCTTTAGTTATTCACTCTACTAACGAGGTGCTAACCAATGTAAATAATAAGATTAAAGATTTAGATCCTATTTTTAAGAAAGCAGAAGACGTTTTGGATTCGCTCAGCAATCTAGATTTGAGTGGGACCTTGGTTGAAGTGCAAGATCTTATGAAAGCATTGAAAAGTACCATTTCGGCTATAAACCAAGGTCAAGGTACAATGGGTCAATTGATCGTGAACGATTCTTTGTATAATAATCTCAATCAATTGTTGTTTGATCTAGATAAATTGACCCTTCATTTTAATCAATACCCCAAAGACTTTCTCAAACCTTTAGGGAGAAAGAGCAAAAAAATGAAGGGATTGGAGTCCCTGAATAATTGATAATTAAAGAGGGTCTGTTAACAGATGAACAATAAAGAGCTGAAGTCATTGGTGGAATTATTGGATGATGACGACGTTGAGGTGGTTGCGCATGTCGAAGAAAAACTTAAAACCTTAGGTACCGGAGTGATTCCTTTTTTAGAGGAAGCTTGGGAACAGACGTTCAATCCTAAGGCCCATGAACGGATTGAGGACTTGGTTCATTTCTTGCAATTTGAGTTGGCTCAGGAGCGGCTGACGCATTGGTATGAGCATGAAAAAGAAGATCTGTTGAAAGGAATGTGGATTCTGGCCACTTATCAATATCCTGATTTAGAATATACACAAATGTCAAATAAAATAGAACAGTTGTATCGAGAAATTTGGACACAAATGGACCCTGACTTACTCCCCTTTGATCAGATCAAGAGGATCAATAGTATGCTCTTTGAAAAATATAAATTTAGGGCCAACACCAAAAATTTTCATGCTCCAGGAAACTCCATGATAAATAGCGTCTTAGAATCCTCAAAAGGAAACCCTATATCCCTCTCTGCACTCTACTTATTGATTACTCAAAAACTGGGCCTACCTATATTTGGAGTAAATCTACCCAACTTATTTGTGCTCACGTATAAGACCGACAAACTTCAGTTTTACATCAATGTTTTTAATCGAGGATTGATTTTTTCTAAAGAGGATATTGATAATTATATAGCCCAACTTCAATTGATGCCCAAAAATGAGTATTTTGAACCTTGCGATCATGGCCAAATAATTAAGAGAAGTCTTAGGAATTTAATGGTCGCCTTTGATAAGATTGGGGACTATCACAAGAGTGATGAAATTAAAAAACTGATGAGCCTTATCACTGGTAGTTAAGGTTTTCATAAGCTATAAGCAAGTAAATAATTCAATATGGGCACAATGTTGATTCGATAGTGTTCATTGATTTCGGTCGACATAATATGACCCAAGGCTTGATGATCATCTATCAACTCTGTTTTCAGTTCATTTTTAAAGCTCAGTTGAGTTTGTCCACATATTTTGATCAATACTTCTTTGACCATCCATATTTTACAGAGATTGAAAGCGTTGTTTTTATGCTGATACTCACTCAGATGGAGGATTTTAGATTGAATCTTGATTAATTGGTTTCTGGGGGATTCAATATCAATACCACAAGGCGCATCTAAATGAATCATGGCAGCAGCCATAGGAAAAGAGTGTGTTATTGAAATGTTTGCCGCATGGCCGATGAGGAAAGGCTTTCCTGTGGTCGTTTTAGCAATGCCAGCATAGGAAATTTCAAATAGTGAGGTAAGATGCATGACCAATAATCGGATCGCTAGCCATTCGCATTTTTTTTTATCATTCTTGTGCGGGGCTGACGAGCCCGCTAAGCGGGCTAACTCAGTTGCTGTTTCGGTGATATTCCAAACGGCATAAGTGCTTACCTTGTTTATTTTGTTAGTTAAGAATAGTGGCATTTGAGTAAATAGATCATGCAATTGTAATACTTTTGAAGGTAACTTTTATGATAAACCGACCTTCAATAACAAAGGAACATAGCTTTACGGGCCATAAAGATGCTATTTATGCTTTGTGTGGATTAAATGAGCATGAATTTGTTTCAGGGGGCGCAGATGGTCATATTATTAAATGGAATATAAATGGATATGCTGCTGGAAATGTAGTTGCAAAAGTTTCAACCTCTGTTTATGCGCTCAGCTATGATCCCTTGAGAGATCATCTATTTATAGGTCAAAATTTTGATGGACTGCACGTCATTGACCCAGTAGCCAAACGAGAAATTACATCGCTTCAAATGACCAAGGCTCATATTTTTGATATCCAGTTTGATGATGATTTTCTTTACATAGCGACAGGTGATGGTGCTATTTATATTGTCAGTCGGGAAAGCTGGAAGCTTGTAAAAATGCTTAATTTATCCCAAAAGAGCGCCCGCACTTTGCAAGTCGATGAGCATCGTATTTATGCCGGCTACAGTGATGGCTGCATAAGGGTAATTGACAAGAAAAATTATAAACTTATCCAAGAAATACAGGCACATAAAAACTCTGTTTTTAGCTTGTGCATCGATCCTACGAATAAGATGATATTGAGTGGGAGTAGAGATGCACATCTCAAAATCTGGTCACTTGAAGAGGGAAACACCTTATTTTTAGCAGAAGATATAGTAGCCCACATGTACGCCATCAATCATATTAGCTATCATTCAAATGGTCATTATTTTGTAACTTGCAGTATGGACAAATCAATCAAGATTTGGGATTCCGGTACTTTTAAATTAATTCGAGTCATAGATAAGGGGCGTTATGCAGGTCATGGAACCTCAGTTAATAAGCTTTTGTCAATGCCAAATAAAAATTCTTTAATATCTTGTAGTGATGATCGTACTATATCTGTCTGGGATATAAACTTTAGTAAATAATATGAGAATAACACCGCTGGAAATCAAAAGGAAAACCTTCGAAAAAAAACTTCGTGGGTTTGATAAAGATGAAGTAGATGCTTTTTTAGCCTCTTTATCTCAAGAATGGGAGCGATTATTGAATGAAAATAATGAGCTTAAAATAAAGCAAGAAACGGCTGATATTGAGGTTAAAAAACTCCGTGAAGTTGAAAATTCATTGTTTAAAACACTCAAAACAGCTGAGGATACAGGGGCGAATTTGATTGATCAGGCCAACAAAGCGGCAGAGCTTCATCTCAGAGAGGCGCAAATGAATTCAGAGGCAGTAATGCGCGAGACCAAATCAAAAGCGACCAGAATTATAGAAGAGGCAGAGAATCAGGCTAAAAATTTGATTGTCGAGATGCAGGATATCATCAAGGACTTAGCCAAGAACTATCAAAGTATTGAAAATCACAGAGACTCGTTAATTGGAGAGTTACAAAATATTATTTTGGATATAACCGATAGAATCAACCGAGCAAGTAATCAGAAGGGGAACTTCAAGGTAGAGGATCACTTGATTAAAGTTAGGAAGCAGGTTCACGATTCACGGTCGCTGATTGATAAGGAAGAGCCAATCGCACCGCCAGCACCGCTGTCTCCTATTCCTCAAATCTCTAAGGATGATGTAGCAGCAACTGAAAAGCTCACTGAATTTATTAAATCCAAAGATACGACATCAAAAAAGATGGAAAGTAAAAATAAAGAAGAGGACGGATCAGTGAAAGACGAAAGTGGAGACGTTTCATTTTTTGATCAGATATAAGGCTGATGGCATTTGTTTCATTAGAGGGAATGGAGTTCTACGCGCATCATGGATATTATGAAGAAGAGCGAAAAATAGGTAATAAATACAGTGTTGACGTCAAAATGGAGCTCAATGTCGATTTGGCTACTAAGGAAGATAAATTAGAGGGGACGGTTGATTACGAACAGGTATATCAATTGATTTCAAAGGTAATGTCTAAAGAGGCGGCGCTGCTAGAGTATTTGGCCAATCAAATCATCGAACTTTTGACAAGCAAGTTTCCACAAGTCAAAAAAGTTTGGGTAAAAGTGAGCAAATACAATCCGCCTATTGAAGGGCTTTGTCATCGGGCCGTAGTTGAATTGTCCTCATAATTCCGAAAAATAAACCCACGTGATTCAGTCCCCTCATGAAAATCAATTTCTTGACCAATTAGGAACATCATTTCTGATTTTTGTATGAGAACGTTAATTCCAGAAACTAATGAAACCGTGTCAAACTCCTTTTTTTTATCAAACCCCAAAGTGAAGTTGACACCCGAACAACCGTGGCTACCTTTTATACTCACCCTAAGTAAGTATTCTTGAGGAATACCTTTAGTTTTGAGTATATTTATAATTTCTTCAACGGCGCGGGTAGTTATTTTGATGGGAGCAATCATTGCACAAAAGAAATTATTTATTTTTGAAATAAGTAATAAAAATAGAGGATATGGATTTGTTAATTGATTTATTAAAAATATTAGGACCTGCGGCTATAGTACTCTATGCTTCATTTTTGATGGTAAGCTCATTATTGAGGGCTCGATTTGATGAGCTCCAGTCTACCTTGAAGCAAAAAAATCAAAAGGAGATGCTGCCCATTAAGTTACAGGCCTATGAGCGGATTATATTGCTTTTGGAGCGATCAAATCCCAATAATTTAATTCCTCGATTAAGTCAAAAAGAGATGAATGCAACCGTTTTGCAGCATCTTTTAATCAAAGAGATAAGACAGGAATTCAATCATAATTTGGCCCAACAAATTTATCTATCCAATGAAGCTTGGTCCTATATTACCGCCGCCATTGAGGATACCGTTACCTTGATCAATGAAGCCGCTATGGGTTTGGGGGAAGAACATTCCGGATTAGATTTAGCCAAATTAATATTAGAAGGCGCGGTCAAGAAGAACAGTATCGCTCAAACCATTGTCTTTGTGAAAAATGAAATAAAGGAGCTGTTATAAGATGAAAAAGAGCGTATTAAAAATGTTCAGACAAGCAAAGCGCATATTAGAAGAGCAAAGCCAGGTCAAAGCATTGTTTGGGCAAGTGTCCAAAAAGCTACAAACATTGAGTGGGAGTCATAAGCAGATCAATGAGCTTTTGGAGCATGTGCAATTATTTTTAAGGATGATTAAAAAAAGTTTTTCGGGTGAATACAGTTCTTTTTCAAATAAAACACTGCTGTCTTTGGTTTTTGGATTGCTCTACTTTGTAACACCCATGGATGTAGTTCCGGATTTCATTCCTTTACTTGGGTTCTCTGATGACCTATCGATAATTTATTTCATTATCAAAAATTTCAAATCAGACATTGAAGCTTTCAAAGTTTGGGAACTCAATCAGCAACCAGTGAGTTAAAAAAAAGAAAGGATGAAGGCGAGACAGACAAAATCTGCATTGATCATCGGCGCATCAGGTTTGGTAGGAAAACTATTGTTAGAAGCGATATTACAAAAGGACTACTACATAAGCATCACTTTGGTATTGCGGAGGTCTATTGATTTAAAATACGATAAGCGGGTAAAAATAATTACGATCTCAGATTTTGATGCACTCGATCAATATGAAGAAGATCTTTTTTCGGAGGACGTTTTCTGCTGTTTAGGTTCCACAATGAAAAAGGCAGGATCCAAATCGGCTTTTGAGAAAAGTGATTTTATATATCCATTGAAAGTAGCCACCATAAACCAAAAGAACCCCAATTTCAAGAATTATTTGATCGTTACCTCCCAGGGAGCCAATGCTCAATCACTTTTTTATTACAATCAAGTCAAGGGCAGGTGTGAACAGGCTTTGTTGGCATTAAATCTACCAGGATTAAAAGTATTCAGGCCGTCTTTATTGTTGGGAAATCGTATTGAAAAAAGAGGGGCTGAGGTGTTCTTTAATTCCCTGATACAAGTCGTAAGCTCACCTTTAAAAGTATTGGGCATATCTTCTTTTTGGTCCATTGAGGCAGCCATAGTAGCGCGAGCGATGTTACAGGTTGCGATGAATGAAAATGAGGGGACCGTATTTTATGATGCTAAGGCGATGGTTCAATTAACTCAATAATGATTGCAGTAATTCAGCGCGTTTCAAACGCAAATGTCAAGGTAGAAAAGATTCCTATTGCATCTATTGATCAAGGGTTGATGATCCTGCTGGGTGTTGAGGAGGCAGATGATAATGAAGATTTGGATTGGTTAGTTAAAAAAATCGTTCAACTACGGATTTTCTCAGATGAGGAAGGCAAAATGAATTTAAGTGCCCTAGATGTACAAGCTGAATTTTTGGTGGTCAGTCAGTTTACCTTATATGCCCAAACCAAAAAAGGAAATAGGCCCTCTTTTGTAAAAGCAGCGAAGCCTGTGTTTGCGGAAGCCCTCTATGAAGATTTTATTCAAGAATTGTCAAGTCATTCTAGCCGTCCGGTTCAGCATGGAAAATTTGGAGCGGATATGCAGGTCTCTTTAACAAATGATGGCCCTGTGACCATTATAATCGACACAAAAAACAAACATTGATAAGATTAGTCCTCATTTTGTAAATGATTGGCTTTGATTATGTGTTCTGTGAGGGCAAAGTACTATTTTTGCAAATCTATTTTCATTCTATGCAGGACATTCGTAATTTTTGTATTATTGCCCATATCGATCATGGGAAAAGTACCTTGGCTGATCGACTCTTGGAGAAAACATCCACGGTTACCAAAAGAGAAATGCAGGCACAATTGCTTGACAATATGGATCTTGAAAGGGAGCGTGGTATTACCATAAAAAGTCATGCCATACAAATGGATTATCTCGAAGAAGGGCAAAAATATGTCCTTAACTTGATAGATACTCCGGGACATGTTGACTTTTCGTATGAAGTTTCACGCTCGATAGCGGCCTGCGAAGGCGCATTGCTTATTGTGGATGCCTCCCAAGGGATTGAGGCGCAAACCATTTCTAATCTGTATTTAGCCATTGAGCATGACCTTGAAGTCATACCCGTTCTGAACAAAATTGATCTACCTGGAGCTATGATCGATGAAGTTTCAGATCAAATTATAGATTTGATTGGCTGTGATAAGGAAGACATTATTCATGCGAGTGCCAAAGAAGGTATTGGCATTGAGGAAATATTAAAGGCAATTGTGTCCCGCGTCCCAGCTCCCAAGGGCATTAAAGATGAGCCACTTCAAGCCATGATTTTTGATTCTGTATATAATTCATACCGTGGTATTGAAGTTTATTTCAGGGTATTTAATGGGGTAATAAAAAAAGGAGATAAGGTTAAATTTGTGAGTACCGGACAGACCTATGATGCGGATGAGATTGGTGTGTTGAGATTGGATCATGAACCAAGAACTTTACTGGAGGCAGGAAATGTAGGCTATTTAATCTCAGGAATCAAAGTAGCCAAAGAAGTTAAGGTGGGAGATACCATTACCCATGTAGATCATCCAACAACGCGACCGATCAAAGGCTTTGAGGATGTCAAGCCTATGGTATTTGCAGGTATTTATCCTGTGGATACCTCAGAATTTGAAGAACTTAGGTCTTCAATGGAAAAATTACAGCTTAATGATGCCGCTTTAGTTTGGGAACCTGAAACTTCCGTCGCTTTGGGCTTTGGTTTCCGATGTGGTTTTTTGGGTATGCTTCACATGGAAATTATTCAAGAACGATTGGAACGAGAATTTGGGATGACCGTGATCACAACTGTGCCCTCGGTTAAATTTCATGCTATTGGCACTGATGGGACAATCATTCCTGTGAGCGCGCCTTCGGAAATGCCAGAATCTACAAAAATTTCTCACGTCGAAGAGCCTTTTATCAAGGCACAAATCATTTCAAAATCAGAATATATTGGGAATATTATATCTCTTTGTATGGATAAGCGCGGGGAAATTAAAAATCAAGTTTATTTAACATCGGATCGCGTCGAATTGACCTTTAACTTGCCCTTAGCAGAAATAGTATTTGATTTTTTTGACAAACTAAAGACCTTGTCAAGAGGATATGCCTCACTAGATTACGAGTTAATTGGTTATCAAACTTCAACATTGGTGAAGTTAGATATCATGCTCAACGGAGACAAAGTAGATGCTTTATCTGCAATAGTGCATCGTGACAAGGCCTATGATTGGGGCAAAAGACTGTGTGAAAAATTACGAGGCCTTATTCCCCGACAGATGTTTGAGATTGCCATTCAAGCTGCCATTGGGACGAAGGTGATTTCTCGTGAGACGGTCAAGGCACTTCGTAAAAATGTAATCGCTAAATGCTATGGAGGAGATATTAGTCGGAAAAGAAAACTATTAGAAAAGCAAAAGAAGGGTAAAAAGCGTATGCGTCAAGTGGGGAATGTTGAAATACCTCAAGAAGCATTTATGGCCGTTCTAAAGCTTGATTGACCATGGGAACATTACTTGATGGAAAAAAGATAGCCAATGAAATTCAGTCTGAAGTAGCACAGCGGGTTGGAGAACTCATAAATAATAATAAGAGAGCGCCTCATCTCGCCATTATTTTGATTGGAGAAGATGGGGCGAGTCATTCTTATGTCAACGGAAAGATGAAGGCCTGTAAAGCCGTGGGATTTGAGTATACTCTTTTGCAATTCGCTACCACCATTACAGAGAAAAAATTATTTAAGCACATCGAGCAACTCAATCAAGACGACGATATCGATGGATTTATAGTGCAGTTGCCTTTGCCTAAACACATCTCGGTGGAGCACATTACCGCTTTGATAGACTCAAAGAAAGATGTAGATGGCTTTACCAATCATAATTTTGGATCCATTGTTTCCGATCAGCCCTTATTATTGCCTGCTACGCCCTTTGGAGTGATGGAGCTCCTTAAACGCTATCAGGTGACCACCAAAGGAAAGCATTGTGTGATTGTAGGAGCGAGTCGTATTGTGGGGGCTCCGATGAGTTTGATGATGGTGGAGCAGGGTCAAGCTACGGTTACTATTTGTCATAAGTTCACTCAAGATTTAGCGAAACATACCCGAAATGCTGACATTTTGATTGTTGCGGTAGGTAAGCCCGGGCTCATTACTGCAGACATGGTCAAATCAGGTGCGGTCATCATAGATGTGGGAACGACACGCGTTCCCGATGCTACAAAAAAGAGTGGATTTAGACTTTCTGGAGACGTTGACTTTGAAAAAGTAGCACCTCTGAGTAGTTTCATTACCCCTGTGCCGGGGGGAGTTGGACCTTTGACCATTGCATCACTTTTGTTGAATACACTCAAGGCTTATGAACGACACCACGCTTAACCTTCTTGTAGATGAAATACCCATCATGGAATCTTTTTATACGATTCAGGGTGAAGGTTGTCATGTTGGGAAAGCCGCTTATTTCATAAGAACGGGTGGTTGCGATGTGGGGTGTCATTGGTGTGATGTTAAGAAAGTCTGGGAGGCAAGATAAGCATCCTAAGTTTTTCAGTTATCATTGGTAAAAATGGCCAATGAACATCCTGCGCAAATCGTAGTGATCACAGGGAGGAGAGCCCTTGATGTATGATCTATCCCAATTAACTCAACAGTTAAAAGCAGCCGATAAAAACACCCATATTGAAACTTCAGGGGTGTACCCGCTTACTGGAGATTGGGATTGGATTTGCTTCTCCCCTAAAAAGTTTAAAAAGCCAAGGGAAGTTTTTTACGAGCGCAGTGATGAACTGAAATTGGTGATTTACCATAAGTCAGATTTCAAGTGGGCTATTGAACATAGTAAAAAAATGAATCCCAAAGCCAAGTGGCTTTTGCAGCCCGAATGGAGTCGACAAGAAGAAATACTACCTTTGATTATTGCATTTGTTAAGGAATACCCTCGTTGGTCCATCTCATTGCAAACCCATAAGTTCATGGATATACCTTAAGTATGCGATGGTTCTCGATATTTTTGTTGCTCTTCCTTTCAGTGCAGCTGTATGCTCAAGAAGTATACTCGGTAGACAATCCTCGGGTTCAAAAATGGTATGAGTCGGCTGGTCAATTGATAAAAGAACGTAAGTTTGATGAGGGGATCTCATTGTATCAAAAATGTTTAGCCAAGGAATCTACATTCGTCGAAGCACATTGGGCATTGGCCAGCATTTTTAAAAATTTTGGTGATTTGGAGATCTCCTTTTATCATCTGGACCAGTATTATTCAGTGGCTGATAAGTCTGGAATCAGCGCACAGAAATTAATTATTTTGGCAGAGCAGTATTTTAAACAAGGGTTTTATGTTAAGGCCAAGGCATGTATAGATCAATTTCAATTGTACCAGATGCCTTAAGATCCAGACGATTCTCTACTGATGGCTAGTATAGCTTATGCCTACAAGCATGAAAAAACAAAAGCAGTGGTGATGCCCAAGGCCTTGCCTTCATCTGTGAATCGCTATTACACACAATATTTCCCAACCCTTACCATAGATAATAACACTTTAATATTTACCAAGAGAGCAGGTGGCTTCAGGGAGTTATGATGAAGACTTAGTGGTCAGTTACCGGGAAGCTGATGTTTGGTCTCCAGCGACATTGCTCAGTAAAAATATTTATTCAGAGTTCAATGAGGGGGCGGCTTCAATATCTGCAGATGGTCGTACCTTGATTTTTACTATGTGTGACAAAGGTCGCACGTTTGGAAGTTGTGATCTATTTTTTTCAAGGAAGTATGGTGAAGTTTGGTCAAACCCTGAAAATTTAGGAGAAGTAGTGAATTCCAAAAATTGGGATTCACAGCCCAGTTTAGGAGCTGATGGAAATACCTTATACTTCTCATCGGATAGACCTGGTGGATTGGGCAGGAGAGATATTTGGTATACTCGGCGTGAAGATAGCACTTGGGCTCAACCCAAAAACATGGGAGCAATCATTAACACGGCGAAGGATGATGTAACCCCTTTCATACATACCAATGGTGAAAATTTAATTTTTGCATCAAATGGACGGGTGGGTTTTGGAGGCTATGATTTATTTATGAGTGAGCAAAAGGAGAGCAAATGGCAAGCGCCAAACAATCTGGGCAATTCCGTAAATAATAATTTGGATCAATTGTCATTTATCATATCTGCAGATGGCTCAATGGCTTATTTTTCACAAGAATTCAAAAAAGCAGACGGTAAGCTCAGGAGCCAAATTGTGCAGTGGCCTATTGCCAATGATTCATTGGTCAAAAACACTTCAAGTTATATTTTTGGTCGGGTGACAGATGCGGTCTCACAAGAAGCCCTCAAAGCTAAAATTGAACTTTTTGATATTTTTACGAATGAATTGAAGTACAGTACTTACAGTGATAGTATTTCGGGTGAATATTTTTTCGCTTTGAACGAAGGGTTGAGTTACGGAGTATATGCAAGGGCGAAAGGTTATTTTTTCGAAGATTTTAGATTTGATATTCAAAACAGCAGCTCTGGGCAGCCTGATACACTAGACATAGCCTTGTCGCCACTTGAAGTGGGAGCCAGTATGATTCTAGAAAATATTTATTTTGAATTGGCCAGTTATGAATTGACCAAGAACTCCCAATCAGAACTGAAATAGTGGCGGAATTTTTGGTAGAAAATCGAGTAAATATACAAATTGAGGGACACACAGATCAAACGGGAGATCCCCAATATAATCAGGTACTCTCCGAGCAACGAGCAAAGGCAGTATATGATTTTCTGATTGAATCGGGCATACCTTCAGATCAGTTAAAGTTCATAGGATTAGGGTCTACGCGTCCTGTTGAATTAGATCTCACCTTGAGTGATCAAAACAGGCGCATAGAGTTTAGGATAAGAGCCGAAAACTAATCATTAATCTCACT
>CAJJBF010000008.1 GCA_905182375.1 Flammeovirgaceae bacterium UBA4465 | reverse complement strand
ACTCACGTGTGATATTAAAAAGGCGGGAATTTATCTTGGTGCTGATAAAAATAACGGCAAGTCTTATGTTTTTGGTCAACAAGAGGCCGTAAATGCAGTATGGGATATCGCCAGGAATTATACTTTGAAAGATGTAGATGGGATGATAGAAAATTACAGTCCCGCATTTGGAGCTCAAGTAATTGAAGGAAACAGAAAATGGCTGAATGCTATGGGACAGATTTCCATGGCACCTTACAGCATGATTCCTGTTAAAATAGAGGATACAGATGAAACTTTGGTTTTGACCTGGTCGGTAGAGGATCGAAAATGGAAAAATGGTTCTCAGCAGAATTTAGATTTGATGGAAATATTTACGGTGAACCAAAATAATAAGATTACCGGCTTTGCACAGTGGCGTAGCTATGATTCCAAAAATGAGTTTGGTCTTCCTGCTGGCGGAAAATTTTATGGAAAAAAAGACTAATGAACACACTGGGAGAACACTGGTGTTTTCAAATCGGGGCGAAGTAGAGGCTACTCGAAAAATCTCTGATAAAGATTATAATAATATGGATGGAGCCGGATGCAGCCAAGCATTTGCAGACCAAGCCACTATGAATGGATATGATGGAATGCAATCAACACTTTCCAAGGAGGATTGGTCTACGATGTTTGATTCATATCAATCAGTGGAATGGAAGCCCTATTCGATAGCTCCATTGAAGATTTCAGATACAGATCCTATTTCTGTAGCAACGGTCTTATCGAGAGAAAAACGGATCTACAAAGATGGGTCTGTTTGGGAAAAAGAGCTTGTTGAATTTTTTTATTTTGATTTAGAGCTTGATTCAATTGAGGGTAAAACTATTCAACGTGGTCCAATATACACGAGAGCTGAACCCGTAAGTTCTTAATTATGTATTTCTGAGTCGTCCTCGGGATGTAAATTTTAATCTTAGGCAGAAAACCAATTGTTATTGGTATTTAAAAACTATCTCTCAATAATTCAAACTGACTTTTGTAGTTTGCTCTTGTTTCCTCATCATTAAATATGAGGTACTGCTGGGTATATACTGTTGTTGCGGGTAATGTATTAGTGAAGGACGGCAACGCTTGGGAACACTCATACTGATCTTCACATCCATTGGCACAAAGTGAGCCTACCGTGATAGGAGCAAAATTTAAGATCAAGCGGTAAGAGGTGACATCCATTCCTGTAAAAACATCTTCTTTGATAGAATAAATATCTTTAAAATTGGGTTGAAAAATTTGAACCAAAAATATTTAACCAAATCCGTGCATCTACCGATTGATAATTGCAGTTATTGAAATTTTGAATGATTTGAAAATCACCAACTGCATTTACAGAAAAGCTATAATTAACATCACTCAAGAGTTCTCCTTGGAGGGCTGAATGATTTTGAAGTTCATTAAACTCTTCCGAAAAAATAGCCTCAGTAATAATAGGATTGCTATTGAGAAAAGTAATGGCGTTGTCGTAATTTTCTTCTTCTTTCGAACAACCCGATAAAAATAAACTTGCGAGAAAAAGGCTTGCAATTAATGAATGACGCATAGTGCAAAAGTATTATTAAATTAAATACTTAAGGTGAAATAGATTAAATTATTTTGGTTGAATTTGAGATAATATAAATTCGTATAAAAGTCTTTTCCATCAAATCTTCAACTTTAATATTTACTTAAAGTTTTTGTTTACATATCATGGATGATTTTTTTGTAATGCATTATTTCATATCGTTAGGTTAAAGTGATTTAGTTAATAATATGTAGCCGGTTTTTGTTAAAAAGAGTTAATGTTCTGAGTGAATTTTCATATTTAACTACTTCTATATTAATATTAACGTAGTTAGTTTTTCATAATGGGTTGGTTTCGGCAGTCTTTACAGGCAGCCGTTTTTTATATAAGAATTTTGAGGCTATTTATTTTATAATAGATCCGACAGAGCCTACTTCTCAGTATCTTATTTACAATAAGTTCTATTTTTTCAATTATTTTAATTCGAGAATAAGTATGATCTGGGATCATAAAAAGAGTAGGGCCATTTGATAAGGATTTATTTTGAAAGCCTATAGGATGTGGGTAAATTTGAATTTGACCAACTTCTAGCGAACCGCATGAAAAATTTAAGATTTGTTATGTTCCCATTAATCGTCTCTTTAGGTTTTATGACCGCATGTGAAGATTCATCGAATACGATAAAAAATATGGCCACGGAGTTAAAAGAGCATGGAATTTTTCAAAAAAACGGCTTCAGAGATAAAGAAATAGAGGTCTCCTTATCAGACCAAGCGGCTCTAGATCTGCTTATGAAAATAAATAAACTTTCTCATGATATTATTGTTCTTAAACTTAAAAGCTATGGGTTAGAGGATATTTATCGAAACAAAATTAGAGATCTAGAAAAGTCGTTAAGAAAAGGAGGGTTATCCCAAATGCGAATGAAAGAGACGAAAGAAAATATCAAAAAATCCAAATCTAAATTAACAGAAGAGACCAAGCGTTTACGTTCTTTGGGAAGATCGATTTATAATAATTCCATTAAGCTCAAAAAAATGAAACGAGATTTTAACCAAATGGATTATGCCGTAAAGTTTTGAATCTATGGTTATAGGTTTGAATTATTCTAATAGGGAAACACTGTAAAAGCCCATGATTTCTACAAATCCAATCATGAAAACAGAGCATTAGGTTCCTGAAAATTCAATCAAAGTTTGGACCGAATAACCGCTTGCTTTGATAAGATCACTTCCGCTAAGTTCAGGGAGGTTTATTACGGCTTGGATAAGGATGTTTTTTTTTAAAACTCCAAAATTTTCATGAACCAATTGAGCACAAGCCAATGCGGTTCCCCCTGTGGCGATGAGATCATCCATGATCACGATTTTGTCGAAAGTTTTTATATCCGTGTTTTTTTGAATTTCTAATGAGCTACTTCCATATTCTAAATCGTGTGAACGCTTGTAAGTATCATTGGGTAGTTTACCGGGTTTTCTGACCATAATGAAAGGCAGTCTGAGACGATCGGAGAGTGGGGCGCCAAATACAAAACCTCGACTTTCTATGCCAATAATTTTGTCACCTCTAAAGGCTTCAATTCCTGAGGCAAACATCGTCAGGGTATGGTTAAAAGCTTCAGGATTTTCAGTAAGGCTGGTGATATCCCTATAGGCAATACCAGTAATAGGAAAGTCATTAACCGTCCGAATAGCAGCTTTAAGTTGATTTATGTCCACAATTCTATAAACTGCACGAGCTAAATTAATTTAAATAAGTAGTTTAAAGGTAAAATTAATGAATTTAAGCTTAAATATAATTCCATGAGATCAATCGACCTGTTGTTTATGCAGGTTGATCTTAAGTCTGAGGATCGCGCTTGCATCGGTATTACCGATAGATAATTTATCATTTTTTTTCTTTACTAATTACCTTAATATGAAATATGTTGTTGTTACAAGGAGGATTGGTTTACCACTACAACACCAGGCTTCTTCATTTGATATCTTTTTTCTTTGAACATAGAGATCAGTCCATTTCTGGGTGGTCTTTTTGATTTAGTGGGCTGCTGTATTCAATATAGATAGTGGAAATAGCTAACTATTACGATCTTACGCCAATACTAAAACTATAAAACTATGAAAAACTTACACCTATTATCTATTATCATACTCGCTTTTGCCTGCACTCCGCCCGCTCCTACAGTGGTTGAGTCAGTAGAAAGATCTATTGGATTTCATTCAAATGATGAGCTCAAGGAGTTTAAATGGCATCTAGGCACTCAAGATCCTATTGATTTGGTCAAAGCACTTGATAAGGCTTGGGTCGCTCGTGATTATGCTGCTATGAAAAATTATTTTGTCGATACTTTGCGAATTACTACTTACAATGGCAAGGTCTTTACATCATTTGAGGACTTTCAAATAAATGTAACTGAAGATACTACGGGAGGATGGACCTTTGACCGTGCTTATTCGGTTGATTTAAATCCAGCCTTGGGAGGAGAGCATGTTCAAGCTTTTTTTAATTCCTTTGACATCAACCCAGAGGGAGATACGATTAAATATAAAATTTATGAAAGCTATTATGTGGTAAATAATAAAATTGTTTGGCTCGATCAATTCCGGCAGGAAACCAAATAACTATTAGCCACCAATTTTTAAAAGCCCAGATCACTACAGCTGGGCTTTTTTTAATTCTCGATTAGTAGGAGCGAGCGTTCAGAAAGGATTGACAATGAGTAGATGAGGAAGGTGATCCTTCGGATTTGATAAATGCTTCATTAGAAATACATGGACGTAGAATCTTCACTACTGAATTTTGTTCTTGACAATCTATTTATGTGGGAAGATAATAATTAATTTCCATCTTCCGATTTGAGCATCAAAGGTAAATGACATCTCCTATTTCGCTTATGAATGAATTAAAAGAAAAATCCAGCGCAGGACTGACTACGGCCTTCCTTATGACTTTCTCTCGTGCTATTTGGTAACCTTGAGAGTCGAGGACAGATGCCTCAGCTATTCACAGAGGAGGTGTTGAGTCTCACCTTAAGTGGAGATCTCAAAACTGTTTGTAAAGACCGTGGCGATGATTCTCAATACCACCCTGCTGAATTATCTCTATTTTTCAGATCAAAAAAAGGTGAGTATACCCCTTAAAATAAAAACAAGAGGGAATTTCCGAAAATCAGCATCTAATTGTAAATATCCACCCTTAATGTTGAACTTCCCTAACTCAGAAGTTATAGATAATACGCTTTTTTCTGGTCAAAACAAGATGAAATTGGTAACGCCATGTCAAGGGGACGAGTATACGGTACATGAGTATCTGGTAGTCTACAAGCTGTATAACCTTTTTTCACCTCAAAGCTTTCAAGGCCAATTATTAAAAATTTCATTTCAAGATACTTTAAAGCGAAAAAAAGCGCGCACTTATTATGGCCTGTTACTAGAGAATGAAGACCAGATGGCGCAAAGAAATCAGGCTTTATTATTTGAGAAAATAGGCTATAAGCCTACCCAACTTGATAAAGTTAAATTTATAGAGATGGCCGTTTTTGAATACCTCATCGCCAATACGGATTGGTCAGTTCAGTATCAACAAAACATTAAATTGATAAAAAAGGGGCACAATAAATTACCCATTGCGGTACCTTATGATTTCGATCATGCGGGTATTGTCAGATCCCCTTATGCCAAACCTGCCCCAGCACTTCAACTGAGTAATGTTCTTACCCGAAGATATAGAGGTTATTGTATCAGTGAGATGTCAGTGTATCAGCCTGTTTTTGATAAATTTAATAGATTAAGGCCGGCTATTTACGCACTTTATGAAGGTAATCAGGAAATACAGTCAAGCTATAAAACTCAGGACCGTCAAATTTTTAGATGAATTTTATGATACGATTAATGATCCAGAAAAAGCATTACTTGCCTTTGGATACCCCTGTGATCCTTCAGGGACAGGAAATGTAGTCATAAAAGGTATGCGGAAAATAAATTAAAGCGTGGGACGCCCGCTAGGCGGCTGACTATTATCACGTAATGAACCAGCCGTATTTCTTACGATTTCTAAATGATATAAGGAAAACTTTGAGTGAATACCTATTCTCGTCCGAAGAAAGAGGGTATATGTAAGGTCAATTATTCAGTATCCTGAGCTAAGGATCGGGTCTTTAAACTTTTACCTCAGATGTTACCAGTGGAGTTAAAGTCATTTAGAAAGCTCGGATTGATCTAACTTCATTAACACTAATTTTATAACTACTTTTTGTTGATCCATTACCAAAGCTTAATGATTTGGCTTTATCAGTCCCACTTTGGGTAGAGCTCCAATAGGTAGTATTTTCAAATCGCTTACCGTTATAAACTGTTAAGCTATCATCGATCCATTCTCTTTCTTGATACAATAATTTCAACTCATCAATTGAAGGTAAATACCAATCATTGACCAAGGTATCTTCGCTGATGAATGTAGAAGCTGAATAAGCTGCAATAATCGCAGAAATACCAGCCGGTTCACAATCAGACGCTAGAATCGCTAAAGTGTTTCTATACCCTGATCCGAGAGTACTATCATTTGCATTTAATATCTCTTCATCTGAACATCCCCATTCTCCAGATTCATTGTCATTGAGAGCGACAACCAATCCATGGTTCAATGTTTCATCAATATAAAAAATGACACCCCCAAGAGCATAATTTCCCAACACTGCATGACATCCATTCTCGTCAACATTTTCATTAGCGGGTGTATTAGGACAAATGTCAATTGCGTCATTGACACCATCCTCATCAGTATCTTTTTGGACAGCTGCACAGCCATTCTGATCCACTATAAGTCCCTCAGGGGTATCATCGCAGAGATCAAATTTATCCGATATGTTATCGTTATCTGTATCTGTGAGTGCGAAGGTTGCTGTTATATTTTTTTGACCATCTAGTATTAAAGTGAGGCAACATTTATAGGGGTCGGTCAATGAGACAAGCGAGTCCTCAAGCCATTCATTGAAAGTATAATATTCATTAGCAACTGCAGTTAAAACAATAGTATCTCCTACATTATAAGTTCCTGATAAAGGTGAGACTTTACCCCCATTTAGTGGAACAATATTTATATCCAATATATAATTGTTTGGTCCCTCGTCCTGACAGGATAAAAGGGTAGTAAGTAAGCCTATCAAGGTGAGACAAATAAAACAAGAAATCTTTGACCAGTAATTCATTTTTATGAAATTATATTTGTAAAATTAGGTAATTCAGTTAATATTTAACTTTTAATTCCGTTCTTTTTAGATTTACTGGACTATTTTTAGTAATCCTGTTTAAAAGATGAAATCTAGGAAATTATATAGTTGTATTTCTTCATCCCTATTCAAGTTTTCCGAGATTTTATAAACTTCAAAAGTGTCAATGCGTATTTAACGACTCAAAAGAGAAAAAAATGAATCCAAAACTGATTGCCTATCTGTTGCTTATCATTTCCATAGTGTCCATTGTAATGTTGTTGGCTTTTATATTGGATGCTTTTTCGGTAGAGAAACTACCCATACTTACCTTTGTGATTGCACCGGTTTTAGTGATTTATTATTTATTTATTACTCGTTTTGGAAAAGGTATTCGATAGCTTGAAAAGTTCAAAAAAAGGGTAAATCAATCATTGATGGTATAGCTATGAAGGGTTTATCAAAATCATCACTCAATTCCTTGAGAATCTATTTATATTATAGATAGGGTACATCGTTATTGTTTCCATTGCACTCCATTTGTTAACCGTTTCACTTTCATGTTTTGCTCTGATCTTTTGTCCATTTAATTGATCTAGACACCTTGACTTTATTAGGTATTACAGGTTGAATGGTTCTTATACGGGATGTTGAAAGTGATCAATGAATGCCTAAGCTTCTTTAAACATTATTACAGCTATCTTTCAGATGAGCGCGTTACCCATGTCATCATTCAATAGAGCTTCTTTAAGATTAGATTTATGAATAAATGATTCCTAACTAAGAAAAAATGATCTTGTATTTTCTGAAATTTCTTTGGTCAGTCTCAATATACCATCATAGTTGGCCGCCGATTGTCGGTTAAGTCTTACTTTTGAATCTTTCAGATGATCTAACTAAATTTTTAAATCATCATTACATCGATTCGGTTTTTATAACGGCTGGTGGATTTATATCATTGACCAAATACCTTTTCTAAAAGAGGTGTAGTCCTATTAGCTTGATTACTTCGTATTACAGATTCCTCCTCTGCAATCATTTTGAAGAGTCCAATAGTAGCCTCTTCTGTGGCATATTCGGCGAGATCGGGATTGACTTTTTTAGTAAAGGGGACTTTGTTGTAGATTTTTATTACCTCCCCCCAATATTTGGTGGTATTTGTTTGTTGAAGTGCATTTTCTATGATGGGTTTAAATTTAATGAGTAATTCACTTTTTGTGGTATTTTCTAAATATTGAGTGGCGGCATCTTCTTCACCATTTACAAGAGCAATAGCATCTGATATTTCCATTGCTGTTATCGCTCCTATGAAAATATTTAGTGCTTCTTTAGAAGCCAACTCAGCACTTCTATTAATAAGTAAAACCACCTCATCACATTTTTCTTTTCCACCAGGAACTTTTGCGAGTGTAGTTGATATTTGCTCGGCTTCTTTAGGAAACGGAATTTTGATCAATGTATTTTTAAAATATCCATCTTCTTTGTTAACCTTTTTAACTCCTTTTTCGATACCCTTTGAGAGGGCTTCTTTTAATGCATTTGCTGCTTCTTCTACTGAAAAAGGAACCTCTTCGATATTAAGTTCGTCAAGGTTTGTCTCTTCCATAACTTCTTCAACAATCTCTTTTAAAAACTTTAGCTGCCCAAAAGAAGTTGTGTTTAAAAGGCATATGAACCCTATGCAGAGGCTGATAATTTTTTTCATAATTTAAATCTACTTAATTATTGATTTGAAAGAGCAACTATTTTAACTGAGAAAAAAAAATGTCATAACAGTTGCTGATGCTATGACATTTTCATTTTTTTCGTACCCTACGTGTGATGAATTTTATTGGTAGGATATCAATTTAAGAAAGTTTACCTATGATATTCATAATATCCCTCTACAGGAATCATGATATGATCATATCCAGTTCCCTCAAACATAATGTAGGGAGCTCCAGAATTAAAATCAGTAGTTTGACCTTTTAAAGAAGAAGGATCTTTTGGCATTAGCATCAAGTGAGCACCAGATTCAATCCAATGACCCTCTGTAGCATCCTCTTTTTTAAAAACTAGTTGCTTAGTGTTATCCTCACCCATATCGCCATGAAGCATATACATCCATCCATCGTGATCTAGTTCAGGCTTTTTGCCGGACATAAAGGCCATTGCCCATTTCATAGCTTGACCATCCATTACCATAGGCATTGCTTCATGCGGATTTTTCCATCCGTTCTCAGGATCAGACATTCCTCGAGGGTTTCCAGCCATAGCAGTCCATCCATTCGTACCTTCTCTTAAAATAGTTTTTCCGTCAGAGTCCATAACTGTACAGTTCGCAGCTATAAACGAAGGAGCAGCTGTACTATAGGCCCATATTTTCCATTCAGCTGAGGTATGGGGACCGGTTGGTTCACCCGAATTTTCTTCTGCCATTTCTGGCTCAGTTATTACCACCGATTCTTTGGGAGCTTCTGTTGGTTGGCAGCTAACGCTAATTAAAATAAATGTAAGGAAGATCAAAAAATTTCTCATAATGTTTTTTGTTATAAATGTAATCAAATTAAATTAAAGTATGAGTTTTTAGCCTAGTCAAAAAATTCCTTTGTTTAAGGTTTAGCATAAAAGATCTAGAATTTTTTTCTGTTAAAGTCACTATTCAGAAAAATAACTTGGGAAGCCTTTCTTAAGTAATTCTGTATAAGCGTGATAGAGTACCGTCTTTCTGTGTGTACCGAATAAGGTCTGACTGAAAAAAGTGAGAAAAGATTTTCCTTCTGATCTTGAGATTTCAAAATAGCCCTCATCAAGGAGTATTTTTAAGGCAAATAAAATTTCTGCAGTTGACTGGCATTTCTGTAGTTTTGACTGAATTTCCGTGACCGTTCCTTTTAATATTTTAGGTGCTACCGAAAAAAAACCATCTTGGATCTCTTTTTCAATTAAATAATCATATTCAACTTCTTGAAGATGACTCAGTCGCCATTTTTCATATCTGACATCAGGAAGTTGGACTTTCATCAGTTCACGACCTCTTTGTCGGAAGTCGTCCATATTTTTGATTTTTGCTAAATAGGAGACAACTGATTTTTGATAAAAATCAAAGGCCTTCCAGTCTTTACCTGCTTTAAAAACGAGAAAGTCTTCACTTCCATCTATTGAAACAGCTATTTGAATACCCATTAATGATTCTTTCTAGTCTCCGAAGATTGAGGTAAAAATTAATAAGTAAACAATTTAAATAAAAAATAATATTTAACAAGAACACCTGATTTGATGCTACTGAGATGGATGATTAATGAATGAGACATTGTATTATAAATTGACTTGGTCTAATTAAATGATTTGGAGTTAATCAATATATGACAACTTGAAAGAAATAAAAAACACGTAATTCTTATGATTCGGATTTCTTAAAAGGAGAAGCATCCTGATGTAAGGTCATTGCTTTTTGAGCGAAGAGCACAGCTATAGAAAGTGAAATAAAAGCCATAATCCAGATTCCGGGCATGAACGAGGTAAGTAAAAAATAATCATAAAATCCATGAATTACGGTTGCGATGACAAACCCAATAATAGCAATCAAGGAGGTAAAGACCTTGGTGTTGAACTTGATGTCAGGTATGCCATCTCCATCAATATCTAAAGCTACTTTTTTCTCATTGAATTTCGCCTTCCCTAAGTAATAACCCATGATTACGGCAAAAGTGGCATGGGCAGGGACGGTAGAAAACATTCTCACAATACCAGTAGTAACACCACCTTGCATCACAAAAATGATATTTTCGATGGTGGCAAAACCCATGGCCACCATAACTGTGTAGACAATGCCATCAAAGGGTTCATTAAAATTATGATTTCGATAAAGAATGAATCTTACAAATGAAAATTTGAATATCTCTTCTACAAACGCGACGATGATAAATGCGAAAAATAACTCATCCCATAAATTATTAGGTTCCACCTGATAATGTTCTATCAAGAAGTCTCCGGCATAATAAGAGAGTCCAAAGGTGAGAATTCCAAAAAAAAAGCTTATGGCTAACAGTCCAATGGGCTCTTTTTCGTGCTTATCAGAGAAAAAAATAAAAATGATAATGATTAATCCTGGAAGTAGAGAGAGTGATAATAATCCGATTTCTATCAGCATTTTTAATCTAATTTATGTGAGGAAATTAATTGAGTAATTTCAATGAGATCATGAATTCGTCATAACTGTCGTCACTAATGACGTCATAGGCGCGCGCCATTCCTATAGAAATGGTAGAAGGCAATAAGGAGAAAAGTACGATACGAGTGTCAATTTGTGCTCCGAAATTCACAAAAGTATCCGTCCAAATAGGGTCATCGAAAGACTTGCCGAGTGGATGAGGTATTTCGCGAATAAAATACTGTAGATTTTTACCTCCGTTCGGATCATAATTTTGCGAATACAAAACGGAAGCAAATACAGAGGCTTGGGTCCAATTGGCAAACAAGTTAAAGAAACCCAATTTCTTATATCTGATAGGGGGAAGCAGGACATCGAGCATGAGCTTTCCAAAATCTCTCGATTCAATGTAGCGATTGTCAGAATAGGTCAGACCTGGGAAAGCATAAGTACCTCGATATTGCTTCGCATTCCATGAATCTATGTAGTTATTACCAAAGGCAGCAAAACCATATCTAGTAAAGGGATTTAAATCATTATTAAAAGATTTGCCTAAAGCAGATCTCAACCAAATTGAAGTATGATTGATGGGTAACGGAATTCCCAAATCCAAGTTTCCAACTAAGCTCGGATAAATTTCACCTGCCGTATAAGCGGTGCTAGCCTCTAATGAGGCAGTGATACCTTTTTCATCGTCTACTGCCCCAATTGAATTTTTAATGTGACTATAACTAAGGCTCGAGTAGAAGTCAAAATATAAATTACCATCAAATCCATCGTAGGACAATTGCTGAAAGTCATTACTTTTTTCTAGACCATAAAAGCCGCTAAGTCCTACATCCAAAAACAAGGTGATTGGCGGATTCCAAATCAATGTGGGACTCCAAAGCACTCCACCGCTGATTCCTTTTCTAGATCGCTTGGTGGGCCCAAATAAATCATAAAAATTAGCTGGGTTGTAGGCGAAGCTATAGAAAAAATTCATGGTAGAAAAATCTATGCTGGCATGGAAAACTTCATCATCAGCAAGAACCTTCGGTTCGAACGGATCATCACTTAAGGAATTGAACCACTGGGTAGGCGTATAAGAAAAAGAGAAATTCATTTCTGTCAATCCCAAAGGATCACTAAAGTGGAATTTGTAACCTACCCCCATAAAATTTTGATAGCCGACCAAGGTAGGGTAAGCAGCGGTTAGTTTAAATTCTTTGCCACTTCTATAAGTAGTTGTTTCAGAGGATATCGAATCATCCGAAACTTGGCCTTGACTTGGACGTTTGGTATACCATTCTCTTACAAAATCATGTGACTCAGCTGTTTGGGTTCCAAGGAAATTGATGGATGAAAGTGCATCAACAGGTTCATTGGCAATAATGGATGGCTGAAATCCTTTACTCTTATATTCAAAAACGAATAAACGGCTACTGTCCAATAAAACCGGCCTGAAGAATCCTGTTGCGGCATTACTCATAACCTCAACTCCTTCACCTTCACCATCAAAAGTGCTCAAATCAATACGGTAAACGTTACTAATACCCGAGAAATAGCTCGTACCGATGAGGTATTTGCCATCTTTGGTAAACCTGAAGCTTTGCGGAGAGGCATCATCAAAATCAAACAATACTTGAGATTTAGATTCAAAACCCGTAAAAGCATCGATCTGGTAAAGCATAAGTTTCTGAGAACCTTTATAATCGCTCACTGCCGCACTTAAATATTTACCGTCAGGAGATATATCCATATCAAAAACGTCATCTCCGTATCGAAGGGTAATCATACCGTCGAAGGTTGAACTGTAAGGTGTGGGGCTATCATCGGTAGAATCATTTTCAATGATTTTAATAATAGTAGAAAATCCATTATCATGTTTGACTCCCCAAATGGACTTATCTACAGGGTTCAAAGCTAAATCGCCAAATCTGGCATCCTCGTTTAATAGTTTTACTTTTCTTGTTTTCAGATCAAAACTGTTCAAATCACGTTGAGTGTCATTATCTGTGGTGAAATATATTTTGTCAGCGATCTCATCATAGATGATGGAGGAAACATAAAAAAGAGCGGCGCCTTTGACGTCAGTAAGGTGTTCAATATCACCATTTGCTAAATTAATAGCTGCTAAAAAGGGGACTTTGCCTGGATAATTGATGGCAACGTAAATTTTATTTCTTTTTTTGTCAAAATGAGCATAAGAGACCGAACCTAGAATTTTTTCGGTGATGGGCGTGGCTTGTGTGATGGTATTCTCTTTAATTAATGCGATATTTTCCTGCTGAAATAGTTTTTCAAAAGCCAACCAATCAGACCACCCCTTGTCAATTGAAAAACCAAAAACTTGTTTAAACTGTTTTGAAAAAAAAGCGCGGCTGTTATCCTCCCTTTTCACCCATTTTATAATCTTATCTGGGCCGTATTGATTTGCTAAATAACCCATAAACCGAGTACCATAGAGATAAGAGTTAGTAACTCCTTGAAAATCACTATTGATACCTTCGGATTCTAGGCCTTGCGCGCTGTAAATTTCAGCGTCTTCGATGACTTTTGTCCGAAAAAACATTTCGTCATAATTACCCATTGCATTTCCTCTCCCACCACTCATCCAAGTATCCACATAAGACGCGATACCTTCGTGGTACCATCGAGGGGCATAAAATCTTGGAATAGTCAAGAAACTGTAAAACATAGAAATGGGATGATCAATGTTAGCCACTACCTTACCCAAAAACAGTTTTTGAAAAAATTTATCGCGTTTAGCGGTATTATCGAGAGCAGCCATATGGACCAACTCATGATTCATTAATGAAAAGATTCGTTCGCCAGCAGGGAATGTTTCAAAGGCATAACTGAAAGGCGATAGTCCTATGTTGATCAAATTAAAAGGCGATGCCATGGTGCTTGCATTACCATAATCCCCGAAATCTTCAAGAACCACTGTAATCTCTCCCGTGGGCTCGTAGTCAAATAGTCTTTTATGAAAATCTAAAGCGTTATTAAAGCATCGGACAGTATATGGTACGATAAAACTTTTTCGTGGATCATAATGAATTATTTTAGCATTTTCTAATTGAAAAATTTCTTGGGCAGAAGCACCAAATGAGAGTAAGACGAGGAGAAACGAAAGGTATTTCATGGTTAAGCCGGTAATAGTGCCAAGTATTGATCAATAATCTATTGACAAAGAGGTATGACGACAGATTGTAGAACAAAAAAATGGCCCAATTAATTTTGGGCCATTTATATTGAACTTTCTATTGCACCATTTTTTGAAGGACACCTAATTGAGATGAACGGACCACATTATTAAATGCTGGATTTTTAGAGATATTTCTAAACGCTGGATTTTTAGCAACCTCCATGAATGCTGGATTTTTAGCTAAAGTTAGAAAATTGGGATTAGAAGCCAATTTTTTATACATTGGACTATCTGATAAACCTCCATTCTCCATGAGTTCTGAGAAATCTTGATTTTGAGTCAGTTCAAGAAAATCAGTATTTTTTGTCAATTCAGCGAAAGACTCTGAAGCGATCAATTCAGTAAAATTTTTGTCTTTCATTAAGGCTTGGAATTCATCATTTTGAAGTAAAATTTGCACATTTTCTCCAACAAGCTCTACTTCGGTATCATCTTCAATTTTATATTTATTTGCTTTTTGAACCCCTTTTATTGCAGAACCCGTGGCATCTGAGGGTGGAAATCCTACTGTAATTTGGATAATATACAGACCTGTAGCTATCGCAGCTAATACGAGTATGGTTAAAATTGGTTTTTTTATTTTCATGACAGTTTGATGAATAAATTAATATTTAGTTTGTGTATTCTTACATTACTTAGAAAGCATTTTTTTTTGTATTCTTACGCAAGTAAAGGTAACCTCTACTTTTAAAAAAAAATATTCCCATTATTAAAATTACATAGAATTTATATAAAATCATTCATTCATGATAAAAATAATTAACCATGAACGACGTCATAGATTGAGTCAAAAAAGAAGACATATTTCAGCATGGAAGGGTTTATTTTCATTGATTCACTTACCCTTTTTTAATCATTATAGAGTCGTTTATTTTTTCGTAATATTGGATATCATCTCTGTCCTTGAACCTCAAGGTTGAATCTGACAGAATATGTGTCGTGATGATGTCATTTTCATTATTGATATACTGAAGACAAATCGTCTTCAGTATCGCTGAGGTTAAATTCGAATGCTCAAGTTTTTCTGTTTTTGGTGTACATTGTAGCATGATAAGCATAAAGATGCTCAATGATAAAAATAGTTTCATTTTTTTAGGGGTAACATTGATATAAAATTATTAGAGGATAAAACTAGTTCTGAATAAGGTAAATTTAATTTATTTATTTTCTAATAAGGTATTAGTTCGGCTAACACTATTCTAAGACAAGAAAATATGAAGAATAAGACATGGGTATGGGTTCAAATTAGTTTGATTTTTGTGGGCTGTGGTCTGTCAAATCCTAATCAAATAGAAGATGTGATAGCTCAAAACCGAAAAAAGTGGGAGCGTCAAAGAATAGTTCACTATCAGATTACACAGAAGTTGAGTTGCTTCTGTCCTCCCACAACGCGTGAGCCGAAAATTATTGAAATCAATCACGGAAAAATAGTGGCTATTAATGGTGTTGAAACTTCAAATGGGAATAATATGGGTAAAACCTTTCCTGAATTTTTTGAGTGGATAGAGGAGAAAAAAGCTAGAGATCCATTTATATCCGAATATACTTTTGACCCAAAATATGGCTTTCCCAATATGATATATTTTAATATGAGAGAAAATATGAAGGATGAGGAGTTAAGGTATGTGCTAACAGATTTTAAAATTTTAGATTGAGCGATTTTATCTTTGACTAAAGCTCCAAATCATTAGGTCTTGAGTATTTCCATCTTTTATGGGACCATAGATAATAAGCGGGAACTTCTTTGATCTGCGCTTCCAACATATCCTTGTAGGATTCCATTATAAAATCATTTTTTTCCAGGGTGGGCTCCTCACTGATAAGATTGAATTCGGTTTCGTAATAACCCCTTCTGATTTTTTTAATTTTACCGAAAACTACAGCTTCATTATTTTTTTTAGCAAACTTTTCAGCACCTTTTTGAAATCCAGTATCTTGGTTTAAAAATTGAGTCCAATAGGCTTTATGAGGTTTTCTCGGCCATTGATCTGAGCCGTAAATGGTACATAGTAATGGATTATTTTCTTCTGTGGTATGAGATAATATTTTTTTAATACTCACCATTTGAAGACCAAATCGACTTCTACTTTGTTTCATTTTGTCTTCCCAAAACAAATTTCTTAAAGGGGTATAAAAAGCTTTACATTGATAGGGTAACGCATTATTTATGGTAATGGCCAATAGTTCCCAATTTCCATAATGTCCTCCCATTAAGGTAATGTTTTTTTGCTTTGATGAGAGCTGCTCCATGAGTTCGACATTTTTGTAAACCATACGTTCTTGAGCGCTTTTTTCACTAAGCGTAAATAGCTTAAGACTTTCTACAACCAGGTCGCAAAAATGTCGATAAAAATCAACACATATTTTTTCACATGCTTTTAGCGAATGCTGTGGAAAGGAATTTTTAATATTTTGATAGACCGTATTCCTTCTATATCTGATTAAGTAAAATAAGATGATGAAAAGAATATCTGATATGCGATAAATCAAGAAAAAAGGAAGCCTAGAAATGGGATAGACTAGACCGAAATATAATATTTTTTGTATCACTGTAATGTATATAAGCACTTAAAATTACCTATTAAAGGCTATTTCAAGCAATAGTAATAAAATGGGACATGCCCATGGACTATCTCTCTTAAACGAGTAGTATCTCGTTAAGAAGATTCATATGGATAAAATGAATGTATCTTGATTTACCCTTTATTCATATAAATGAAGCATTTTTTCAAATGTTTTATTGAGTGACTTTGCCTGCAACACCATAAAATTCACCTCCATTTATCCATGGAAGGTCGGCTGTGATATGGTAATGATAAATACCTTCTGGAAAATGGGCAGTCACACTGGTGTGGCCATGATAATCGTCAAGATCATCATTGGTTAAAGTGACTCCACTTTCGACAGGGCCATAAACAGGGAAACCATCCAGTAAAAGGCCTAAGAAAGTACTATCGCTTTTGATTTCTGTTAGCCATGTGGGCTCTATGTGATAATGATAGGAGCCGGTATTGGTTGGATGTCCTTCATATTGATCAAAAGTGTTGAGTTCTTCTAATATATCATCTCCTGGTGCTGCCACTTGGTTGTAAAACACCACACTATTGATAGATACACCCATGGGACCGAAAGGAGTCCCTTCATTATTTGCGGACATTTCAGGGAATCTAGGTAGGGTGAAGGTATAATTCATCGAAGCAATTGTATTTGGATTTTTATAGAAATCTTCATTGTCGTCCTCATTATAGTCCTCATACAGAGCATTAGTTGTTTCATAATACATGCTCTTATGATCAGGTTCACTGCTTGCCGTGATTGTAAGGCTCGTTTCTCCTACAACAACAACTACGGATTCATCATAAAAAAGGCAAGCAATGACGGCAAGGTCATTGGCCGCAGAAGATGCCAAGCATTCTACCGTACTGGAGTCCTCGGCGATGGTGACTTGACTGCCTTGAATGGTGACGGTATCTGGTGCATTGTCATCATCGCCACAATTTGATAGCATGATACTGCTGAAAATCAGTGAAGCGAGCAGTATTAATTTGTTCATTTTCATAGCTTTGCTTACAAATGGTTATTAAATGATACTCATAGTTTCATACAAATCTACACATAAAGGTATTTCCTTGGAACAGAATTGAGATAAAATTACCTCCTACTGCTCGAATCAATAAATGCTGTAAAAAAAATGTAATGAGTATCTTTTGTTCGTCTCTTGAGTGACTTGTTCATTCTGCTTTTGTATTGAACGAAAACTGCCATCATTAAAATCCTCTTTTTAGAGGTATTATTTTAAATCGTTTAATGAATTCATTGAAAAAATAGAGACCAGTAATGGATTAACTGATGGCTGTAGAAAGGAATAAGTTGATTATTATGATCAGTACCGTTACTGCTTTTTTGACTAAATGAATGATCTACCCAGAGCTCAATTTCGATGCTGGTGATGGTTAAGAAAATGACATAGCATCATCATTCTAAAATCGACTTAATGTCTTCTATGAGTCGTTTCGTTTCTAAGGATAGGGTGCCATTGTAAACTCCCCTTATTCGTCTGTGCTGATCGATGAGCACCAAATTTTCAGTATGTAAAAAATCATCATCTTCTGTGACGGTTTTCCCAAAGCCCTCATCGGCATAATAGGACTTTCTGGCGAGTTCGTAGATCTCTTTTTTATCTCCTGTGAGTAGAAACCAGTTTTCAGCATTTATTCCATTAAAATCTGCATATTCTCTCAGTCTACCCACTGAGTCTATCCACGGCATGACGGTATGAGAAAGAATTTTGACATTAGGGTTAGATTTAAAGGTATCTTGAACTTTAAGTAAATTCCCCGTCATTAATGGGCATACATTTGGGCAAATGGAAAAAAAGAAATTGGCGACATAAAGTTTACCATCCAAATCATCTTGTGCGATCCAATTTCCTTTTTGGTTCTGAAATTTAAAATCAGCAATGGTGTGGATGTCATCAAATGCCTCATCAGTCTCTTCGATCCATTCAGGTGTGAATGTAGGCTCATTATAGAAGGGAAGTTCTATTTCCGAAATTTCCAGGTCTTCATTTACTGTTTTTTGCCTGCTGCAAGCAATCGATCCCACACAGAGCATCAGCCAAATTATTTTTTTCATTTACTTGCCTTTATAAGGATCTAATATTTGTTTTTTTGTATCAATCTTGGTGCATCGCTTCATACCCATCAGTCCATATTTTTTTCCATTTTCTCGGATGACGAAATTAGCTCTGATTTTACCATCTCTGCGCCAAACTTTCTGTGAACCCATGGCCTGACCATTGACATAGTTCCGATCTTGCAAGGGTGAGCCATCTCGATACCATTCCTTATGATTACCCACGTTCATGCCATTTTTAAAATGGTATTCAAATTTGAGTGAACCATCGGGATACCAACCTAAATGGGTTCCATGTTTTTTGCCATGAAGGTAGGGTCGATGGTATCTTTTTGTGCCGTCACCATAATAGCCCAACATATCACCCTCTTGTAATCCTTCATAAAAAGGTATCTTATTTAGAAGTACATTTTTTTCATTTTTTTGAACGACATAGCCTGAAAATAACGCATCGTGATAGCGTCGCTTACCCTTTTGATCCCAACTCAAGCCCAAGTCCTTTTTATCAATTTCTATTTTGGAAATTTTAGGACTAAATACAGACCCTATCTCGCAGCTTGAAAAGGCGATTAAAATGGTTAAAAGGTGCCTAATCTTCATGGTTACAAAAATAGCCAAATTATTATTTACAAATAAATTTTCTTTTAAATTAGGCGCATGTTAAGGGTTAAAAAACTGACTTACTTTAAATTTTAATTATTTGTTTTATAAGAAAAGTGATGCCCTTTTTATTACAATTTTCTCTAGATAATATGTTTAATATAATCACCGAGTCACGCTGTGTTCCTTTATAAATTGATCCTTAGTTTATTTTTTTTACTTATGATGATTCATCCATCTGTAGTCAATACTCATTTGGAAAATTATGAGGAAACTGTTCTTGGAGATCAGAAAACCATAAAAATGCGAGCGATTGCTCCAGGTAATTACGCTATGGGCAGTATGGGTGAAGGGTTTCAAAATAAAGGGGTCCAAAGCCCACAACACGAGGTTTATGTAGATGCGTTCTGGATGAGCGAGAAGGAAATCTCATGGGAAATTTATCAAGAATTTTTATATAGAGAAAAAGATCATATCAGAGCAGATGATTATGGTGATTTAGTATTGGAGATTGATGGTCTTTCAGCCGCTACCATGCCTTATGTTAATTTCAATGTAACAAATCATCCTGTTATTGACGTGACACAATATGCAGCTTCTATGTTCTGTAAATGGCTTTCTGCAAAAACAGGGAGGTTCTATCGATTACCCACTGAGGCAGAATGGGAATATGCCTGTCGTGCAGGGACCACAGCGCCTTATTCTTTTGACCCAAATTTGATAGATGAATATACCTGGTATGCAGATAATAGTCAGGGGACTTTTCATCCGAGTGGTTTGAAAAAGCCGAATTCATTTGGGTTATATGACATGCATGGCAACGTGGCTGAATGGGTGTTGGATCATTATGATCCTAAGGGGTATGACGCTGCATCAGATAGTGGTCATTTTTTTTTAAGAATGGAGAGCCTTTATCCGAGAGTATTTAGAGGCGGGTCATGGCGAGATCCCAAAGAAGCTCTTCGTTCTTCGGAAAGAAATTACTCAAGTCCAAAATTAAAGCAGCGAGATCCTCAATTGCCTAAGAGCTTGTGGTGGCATACCGATGCCCCTCACATCGGCTTTAGAGTGGTGAGATCAAATAAAATTTTAAATTTAGATGAAATGAATTTATATTGGGGTAAACCCATTCAAGAATATTAACACTGAATAGAATGAAAAGAGAACAGACAAACGAAGCAAGAAGGAAATTTTTAAGGAAAACTGCGGCCTATACAGGAGCAGGCTTATTGGCCTCTGCGCTACCTACTCAGGCCCACGCCTATGTGGGAGGTGCAGGTGAAATCAGCGTGGCATTGGTGGGTTGTGGGGGTAGAGGAACGGGTGCTGCCGCACAAGCTATACAAGCAGATCCTGCAGTAAGGTTAGTGGCTATGGCAGATGTTTTTGACGATCAGTTGCAAAATAGTTTCAAAGGATTGTCCATAAAGCTTGCTGATTCTGGTCAAATTAAAGTGAGCCCAGAAACGATGTTTGTTGGATTTGATGCTTATAAAAAAGCCATTGATATGGCAGACGTTGTTATTTTGACTACGCCTCCAGGGTTTAGGCCTGTGCATTTCGAATATGCGGTCAATCAAGGTAAACATGTTTTTATGGAAAAACCTTTGGCCACAGATGTGGTAGGCATAAAGAGAATATTAGCTGCAGGAAAATTAGCTAAACAAAAAAAATTAAATGTGGTTGTCGGTCTTCAGCGACATTATCAAAAAAATTATTTGAAGGCACATGAAATGGTGCAAAAAGGAAAAATAGGTGATATTGTCTCTGGGCAAGTATATTGGAATAGCCCAGGTGTATGGGTACGGAAAAGGCAATATCAGCAAACAGAATTAGAATATCAGATGCGTAATTGGTATTATTTTAATTGGATTTGTGGGGATCATATCTTGGAGCAACATATACACAACATAGACGTAGCCAATTGGTTTATTGGATCGACCCCTTTAAGTGCACAAGGAATGGGGGGTCGAGAGACGAGAAAAGGGCGAGATCATGGACATATTTTTGATCACCATTTCGTAGAGTTCACTTATCCTGAAGGTCAAATAATATCCAGTCAATGTAGGCATCAAAGAGGATGTATGAACCGAGTGGAAGAAGTTTTTCAAGGGACCAAGGGGCATTTGCGGATAAATAGTGAAAATTTTGCTTCAATTAATTCAAATAATGGAAAATCAATTTATCAACATGTAGATCAAGCCGATGTGAATCCCTATCAGCAAGAGCATAATTTATTATTTACAGCAATTAAATCAGGGACGTATCAGTTTGATGATGTTCCTAATGGAGCCAACAGTACCATGACCGCTATACTAGGAAGAATGGCTACTTATTCAGGTCAAGTTTTGACCTGGGACCAAGCGATGGCATCAGACCTTAAGTTGGTGCCAGATTTGAACTCATTCAATGACGCAGCCCCGGTAGTCCCCAATGCAGAAGGTCACTATCCTGTACCTGTTCCTGGCGTAACTAAATTCATCTAAAATATTTCTAAAATGTCAAGAAGAACATTCTTAAAAAATGGCATAGCGGCAGCTGCATTACCTTTATTTGGTTTTCAGTCTATTGAGGGAGATCATTTGGGAAGGTGTAGATAATTCAAGGTTTAACCTTAATTATGCCCCGCATTTCGGAATGTTCAAATCACATGCAGGTGAAGATTTGATCTCTCAATTGGATTTTATGGCTGAGTACGGATTTAAATCTTTTGAAGACAATGAAATGCGAATGCGTCCAAAAGCTACCCAAAATCAAATAGCCGAGACTCTGATAAAAAATGGAATGACTATGGGTGTATTCGTTGGTCATAAAATTTATTGGGATCAACCCAACCTTACGAGTGGCAATACAGATCTAAGAGATGAGTTTTTGGCAGATATTAGGTCCTCGATTGAAGTAGCCAAGCGAGTAAATGCTAAATGGATGACCGTAGTGCCCGGTTATGTTGATTTGAAACTTCAAGAAGGATATCAAACGGCCCACCTTATTGAAGCACTACGCAGAGCTTGTGATCTACTAGAGCCCGAGGGCTTGGCAATGGTATTGGAGCCACTTAATCCTCGTGACCATGCGGGTCAATTTCTTTCCAAAATTCCACAAGCCTATGAGATCTGTCGGGCTGTTGACAGTCCATCTTGTAAGATTTTATTTGATATTTATCATCAGCAAATCACTGAAGGTAATATCATTCCAAATATTGATAATTCATGGTCTGAAATTGCTTATTTTCAGATTGGAGATAACCCTGGTCGTAACGAACCGACCACAGGAGAGTTAAACTATCAAAACATTTTTGAGTACATTCACGCCAAGGGGTATCAGGGAATCCTTGGAATGGAGCATGGCAATTCCGAGGCAGGAAAACGGGGAGAATTAGCCGTGATAGCTGCTTATCGTAAAGTTGATAATTTCCTTTAATCTCTGTCCAACCTTCCTTTTTAGAAGTCTATCTTTGCTGTTATGAATAAAATCACGGCGGTTGACCTTTGGGAGGCCAGAAAAGACTGTGTTATTTTAGATGTACGCTCACCTGGGGAATTTCTTAAAGGGCATATTCCAGGCGCATCTAATTTGCCTATTTTTTCTGATGAGGAGAGAGTACGGGTGGGAACGCTTTACAAACAAACGAGTAGGGCAGTGGCATTTCTTGAAGGTTTAGATTTCATAGGTCCAAAACTAAGATTTTTCATAGAGGAGACGACACGATTGGCTCCTGATAAAAAAATATTGATTCATTGCTGGAGAGGAGGACTGCGCAGTCAAAGTATGGCTGTCTTATTGGAAGCGGCTGGTTTTTCATGTCAATTATTGGAAGGTGGATACAAAGCCTACCGTACGCATTGCCGGGAGGTCCTCATGGATCAGGATGCCCATCTGATTTTGGTAGGGGGCAAAACAGGGAGCGGTAAAACGGTCATATTGAATGAACTGATGTATCTCCAAGAACAGGTCATCGACTTAGAGGGCCTGGCACATCACAAAGGTTCTGTTTTTGGTATGTTGGGACAAGAACCACAACCAACCAAAGAGCAGTTTGAGAATAATCTTTACGAATGTTTTGCTTCTTTTGATCTTAAAAAACGTATTTGGCTTGAAAGTGAGAGTCAATCTATCGGACAAGCTTTTATTCCCGAGGCCATGTTCAAAAAATTTCGGAACTCACCCATTTTTGTGATAGAGCGCACCTTTGATCAGCGAGTGCATCGACTTGTCGATGATTATGGACGATTTCAAAAGAAAGATCTGGCTCACGCCTTTAAAAAGATCGAGAAAAGATTGGGAGGGCAGCATCTGAAGGCGGCTTTAGAAGCGATTGAGGTTGGTGATGGTGCAGAGGCCTGTGCCATTGCGCTGAGTTATTATGATAAGGCTTATGATAGGTCTACTATAGACAATGGCTTTACCTTGGCGACTTCGATCAGCACGATACAAATGACAGACCACCAAATTGCTCAAAAACTGATACTTACTGCCGAAAAAAATGGATTATAAATTAACGAAATATAGTCATGGTGCCGGCTGTGGTTGTAAAATAGCCCCTCAAGTATTGGATGATATATTAGGGCAAAATAGAAAGAATCTTTTCCCTAATTTATTGGTTGGAAATCAAGACAGGGATGATGCTGCAGTATTTGATTTAGGTGATGGTACGGCGGTAATTAGTACCACGGACTTTTTTATGCCCATCGTAGATGATCCCTATGATTTTGGAAGAATTGCGGCAGTAAATGCAATAAGTGATATTTATGCTATGGGGGGTAACCCTTTGATGGCCATAGCCATTTTGGGATGGCCCATTAATGAAATACCAGCCTCTGTTGCCCACCAAGTCATTGAAGGGGCGCGATTTGTCTGTAAGCAAGCACACATACCTTTGGCAGGAGGACATAGCATAGATAGTCTTGAGCCTATTTTTGGTTTAGCCGTGACAGGTAAAGTCGCGGTCAAAAACTTAAAAAAGAACAAAGGTGCAAGGCCTGGAGATTTACTCTTTTTAACCAAGCCCCTGGGAATTGGCATCATTACTACTGCTATTAAGCAAAATCTATTGATCGAAGAGGGTGCTGCACTCGCCCTGGCGTCTATGGCTCAACTCAATGATGTTGGGACCTTGTTGGCCACATTAAATGGAGTTCATGCCATGACCGATGTGACGGGATTTGGTTTGTTGGGTCATTTAATTGAGATGTGTGAGGCGTCAGAGACCAGTGCAGAAATTAATTTTGAGGCAATACCTCAATTGCCGCATCTACAATCTTATCTTGACCAAGGATCCTATCCTGGTGGAACGACTAGAAATTGGGAGAGCTATGGTGAGAAAGTTGAGTTAAAAAATAAAAATCAACGGCTCATTTTAGCTGATCCGCAGACCAGCGGTGGACTTTTGGTCGCGGTAGCCCCTGAAAGCACAACTGATTTTTTAAAGTTGGTCAAAACCGTGAGTTTAGAACTGGCGGCTATAGGTACTATGCAACAGGGAAAGTCAAAAAAGGTATATGTGATTTAATGATCATTCCATCTATTTTTTTAGAGGGTCTTTATGACTTTCCTTAGCAAATCCAAATTTTTCCATGGTATCATCTGTGGTGGCCACCTTTATGAAAGATTCAGATATTCATCCACCTTGGAGTTTTGTCAATCCACTTTTTTTTAATTACAGATTTCTAAGGAATCCTACGAACCAGTTAAACGCGCATCTGAATGAAACCCTAGCCATTTAAAACAGCCAAGACGCGATCAGGCGTAAAAGGCAAATGTCTTAAGTGTTTACCTGTCAGTTTTAGAAAAGCATTAGCAATTGCACCGGCCACCATGGGCGTAGCGGTTTCACCGACACCCTCTGGCTTTTCGCTGGAAGGGATAAATGCAGTTTCAATGCTGTCAGGAACCTCTTGCATTCTCAACAAGGAATAATCGTGAAAATTGGATTGCTGTACCTGTCCGTCCACAATGGTTATTTGTTCTTTGAGTACGCTGCTCATGCCCATGATGATACCTCCTTCCATTTGGGCTTTGACGTTGTTGGGTTGAATGATCATACCCGCATCTAAGGCAATCCAGAAATGATGTACTTTAATGGCGCCGGTATTTCGATCAACGGAGATTTCGCAAATTCCGGTACCGATCGAACCATGGTCGACGAAGGCCACACCTTTGGCGCGTCCTTCGATTGAGGGGACATCCCAACGGGACATGGCCACGGCTTTTTCTAAGGTGGCCAATGCCTTAGGGGATTGGGTCATTAGTGTTCTTCGAAGGTTGATAGGATCTACGCGCTGGTCAAAAGCGATGATATCTAGCAGGGATTCAATGGCAAATTTGTTTGGTCCATGACCTACTGAGCGCCAATGCTTTAATCTAATGCCATGGCTGGTTTCTCGCCATTCGGCGAACTGGTGGGGAATGTCATAATGGTCATTTTTAACGCCGCCCGCAACGAGATTTCCGCCGTCTCCGATGACAGTATGAGAGAAGCCTGTGAGTTGCCCACTGCCATCAACGGTTGCTTTGAGGCGTTGAAGCGACAAGGGCCGATAAGCACCATAGGCGACATCATCTTCTCTGGTCCAAACGAGTTTCAGGGGTAGGGGAGCGATTTCTTTGGCCAGTATCGCACATTCGACGACAAAGTCCGTCATGCTTCTTCGGCCAAAGCCGCCACCGAGATACTGCAAATGAATGTTGACGTTTTCGGGAGGAACGCCAAGCACACCGGGAATACCTAGTTTGGTATCTCCTCCCTGTTGACTACCGACCCACACTTCTGCGGTTTGTAAATCTTCAGAGACTTGGATCACAGCATTTAAGGGCTCGATCTGGGCATGGTACACATAGTCGTTTTTAAAATCGGCCGTATAAGTTTTATGTGCACTGCGGAGTGCTTCGCCCATATTCCCGATTTCGGTAACGACTCTTCCCTTTTGATTCTTGGCTGCGATCGCTTCATATTTGGAGTAGATCTCCTGAGAGTGGTAGCCACTGGACGTCGCGGTACTCCACTCGATTTTCAGTAGTTTTTTGGCATCTAACACCCCTTTTAGGGTGGAGGCAATCAACCCAATGGCGTAATCAAACTGGACGATTCTCATGACCCCTACTTGTGCTAAAATTTCAGATTCATTGAGTAGTGTGGGTCTTGCACCATGTAGTTTGCCTCTTTCCAAGGCGCCATAAACCATATCGGGCAATCGTACATCTATGGCAAATTGAGCGGTGCCATTGACTTTCGCAGGAATTTCTGTACGGGGAATGTTTTTGCCGATTAATTGGAAGTCTTTTGGATTTTTTAATTGATCTTCGGTAAAATCTGGCAATGCAGTTGGAATAGTAAGCAAGGGAACTAATTCCCCAAAACTTATTTTCTGGCCAGACTTTTCATGGAGGACAAAACTCTGAGCAGCGCTTAATTCTTCAATAGGCACCTTCCAATGGTTAGATGCTGTATTCAATAAGATATAGCGCGCCTGTGCCCCAGCTTTTCTCATCACGTGGTAATAACTATGAGTGGTCCTACTTCCTACCGTAAACATGAGCTTGGTTCCAGGCGCCCATCCTTCACCGCCATATATGTCGGCTTCCTGGGGAGAAAATTCTACCTGAACTTTTGACCAATCCGCGTCCATTTCCTCAGCAAAAATAATGGGTAGGGAAGTCATGGAACCTTGACCCATTTCTGCCGCTGGATTGTAGATTATCATCTGGCCATTTTCCCAGAGTTGTACCCATGCGGTGATAGGGATTTTTTTTAACTGCTCGCGGATTTTTTTATCGTCTTGGCAAGACACCAAAACGGGAAGTATACCGGACGCGCTTATAAAAAGCGTCACACCTCCTGAAGTTTTGAGAAAAGCTCTTCGGTTAATTTTATTTGTCATCGTGAGATCTTTAGCCATTGTGCTTTTATTAAGAGGTGGAGATTTTTTGTTTTTGCAGCCATTTCGATGGCGGTAAGAATGCGCAAATATGTGCCGCACCTACATAGATTACCATTCATGTGCGCCTTAATTTCGTCGCGTGTAGGGTGTTCTTTTTGCTCGAGTAAGGCGACTGCTTGCATGATTTGACCTGAATGACAATAACCACATTGTGGGGCTTGGGCCTCAATCCAAGCCTTTTGGACGGGGTGATCCCCATGTTCAGATAAGCCTTCAATGGTAGTAATTTCCTGACCTGCCGTAAATTGTTCGATGGGCAGCAGACACGCTTTGATCGGTTGCTTATCTACATGGACCGTGCAGGCGCCGCACTGACCAATGCCACAGCCATATTTGGCCCCCGTCAGTCCCAGATCTTCGCGAAGTACCCAAAGCAAGGAGGTTCCTGCAGCTACTTCGACGTTATAAGATTTTTTATTGATGTTCAGTGTATACTTAGGCATAGCAATATGTTTTTAATCAATCTATTAAATATATATGGCTATTGGTGCATGTATAGGTCAATTTTTTTTGATTATTCTAGGACCTGGTATGATCAATGGATGGCTGATGTACACTTTGGAATGGCAAGAAGTACAAGAAATTGAATCAATACTTTATGGTAAATAAAAAGATAGGAGCATTCTTGGACATCTATTATTTTGGGCGCCATTACCACTTCAATAATCACAAAAATCACAGGAGTAAACACATATAAGGCTAATACTACGATATAGTGAGAAATCTTCGTAAATAACCAGAAGGGCTGAACTGGATATAAAAGGAGAGGAACGAGGGGTTATGAGGGTAATTTATTCAATTCATTCTGGTAAATGTCTTCAAGTTTGACCTTCAAGGTATCCACATCTAGGTCCTTTGGAGAAAAGCAGTAAGAGACTCGATACTCTTAAATAATTTCTTAGTTTTAGGGGGAAATTACCCTTTTCAAAAATTTGATAGTTATTGTGTACTACAAAGGGGACGATAAGCGCCTCAGGCATGGCATCTATCAATGCTTTGAGACCCCCCATTTTGAATGGACTTAGGTGGGCACTATTACTTCGAGTTCCTTCAGGGAAAATGACAACGGCATAGTTTGTTTTGTTCATTTGATGGCCATATTGAGATATCTGGGTAATGGCAGTGTTTCCAGAATTCCTATCGATGAGCAAAGAGCCTCCTTTTCGCAGATTAAAGGAGATGCTCGGAATACCACGACCCAGTTCTTTTTTCGAAATAAATTTGGTGTGCTGATGTCTGAAATACCAAATAAGTGGGGGTAAATCCATCATATTTTGATGATTAGACACGACGATAATGGATTGATCTGTTGGAATTTTCTCCGTGCCCATGATTTGATGTCGAGTCAATAGCAGGCCTTGAATCAACATTAGCAATCTGTTCAGATAAATCACACTCCATCTATGTGCCTCATAACCCATCAGATAATAGCAAAAGTATTGGATGAGGTGAAAGAAGGATAAGAGCAGAAAGAAAAAACCGTAGTACAGTATACTAAGGAATATGGATTTTATTTTTTTGATAACTTTTTATTCAAAATTAAGGTTTTTTAAAAAACTAACCGAATATCATCTGTAATTAATATTGGCATGCTTCTTTTAAGCAGAGATCAAAAATAATAGAATGTTTATGAGGAGATGAATTTTTTACTCTTAATTTTGAACAGAGTAATGGATAAAATAATCTAAAATAAATATGTTAAAGACGATCGCTTTATGCGCTAGCCTAGTTTTGTCACAGGTGGTTTTAGCTC
The DNA here is from genome assembly GCA_905182375.1 of Flammeovirgaceae bacterium UBA4465. Taxonomy (GTDB): domain Bacteria; phylum Bacteroidota; class Bacteroidia; order Cytophagales; family Cyclobacteriaceae; genus UBA4465. The sequence goes on along the minus strand of CAJJBF010000008.1, from coordinate 172,443 downwards.
AACCTCTGATTGATGGAAAAGCATCGAAGAAGACAAATAATTTATATCAAAATCTGAAGAATTCTGCACAGAAAAATGTCTTAATTGGTCATCAAGATGATATGGCATATGGCGTTAAATGGCAGGCAAAAAAAGGAAGATCAGATGTGAGAGAAACCGTAGGGTCCTATCCGGCGATGCATGGATGGACCATTGATTTTTCAGAGAATGTTTACAATAATGATTCGATCAAGTATGACCAAATGAAACTTTGGATGAGGGAAGTATATTCGAGAGGCGGAATCAATACTTTGTCCTGGCGTCCAACCTATCCAGATACCCAAAAAACCCCTTTTATATCTAATTTGGAGCCAGCTAATGTATTACCTGGAGCCTCCTTGCATCAGGAATACTTGATACTCCTGAATCAATTGGCTCTTTTTATTTCGCAGCTCAATATGCCGGTCATATTAAGGCTTTTTGATCAGCACAATGCTCGAGAGGTTTGGTGGGGAAATGGAACTGAAGCATCTTTCGTTTCCCTCTGGAGATTTACCATTGATTATCTCAAAGAGGTGAAGAAGGTGCACAATATAATTTACGCTTATTCACCCAATCGATCTTTTATGGAGGAATCAAATATGGATAAAGATTATTTTTATGGTTACCCTGGAGATGATTATGTGGATGTTTTTGGATTGGTAAATTATATTGAATTTGAGGATACAGAGGTCAAGCGTCAAATCGCATCAAATAAGTTTAAGAATGACTTAATGTATATTGATCGTTTGGCCCAAAAAAAGAATAAATTAGCGGCAATTACTGAAACAGGTCAAAATGGACTTATGGATTCCCTCTGGTTTTCTCAAACTTTGTTGACCAGTTTTGAAGCGTTGGATCATGGAGCTCTGGGATGGGTGACATTAGGCCCGAATAAGGACACTACACATTATTATATCCCTTTTGACGAACACCCTGCGGCAGTTGATTTTAGAGAATTCAGAAAAAATCAACTCACTATTTTTGAAAATGATCTTGTTGAAATATATAAATGATACTATTAGATAACAAACCGGAGAAAAAAATTTGAATGTAATGAGAGCGCCCAGATTAATGATGAATTTCATTGACCTTTATGAAAAGAGCATGTGTATTCAAAATGAAATCAGTAATTTGAGGGGAGTGTAATGAAAAGGTTTAATATCAACTTTAATGAACTGGTTTTTGGAGCTCAAGTGAAGCAGTTTTTTTTGCAAAAATTACCGAAAACTTAAATTGGAGTAATAGGTTTAATCCCGTAAACCATTTAATTTTAAGGGTTAGAATGATATGATGAACAAAATGGTAGGAAATTTTTTTAAGACATATGGGGTCATGATGCTGCTTTCGTTGACCTTTTACAGTTGTGCCCAAAAAACAGAAGAGCGTATCGGACATGAAATTACTATTGAAGTGGTGGGCATCAAAGATTCCTCCACGATTGTGGGATATCATTTTGGGAACCAACGATTAATTCTAGATTCTGCTGAAATCATCAATGATAAGCTTCAATTAAAAGGAGAATACACTTTAGAAAAAGGCGTATATTTCTTTATTCTCCAAATTTTTATTTTGAATTTATTATTAGTGATCAATTTTTTGAGATGAAGATCAACTCAGAGCTGGGGTATAAGGACATTGAAATCTCTGGATCAGAGGACAATGAATTGTTTGCCCAATTTCAAAACAAAATGGCTGAGATTCAAAAGCAACAATCTGAATTGTCAGGACGCTTAACCACTGCGTCGGCTGCTGATTCTATTTCAATTACCCAAGAATTAGAGGGAATAGGTTTGAGTGCAAAGGAATTTCGTGAGTCATTAATCTCAGATAATCCTGATTTATTTTTCATCTCTTTTTTAAAGATTGTTGAAGGGGTAACGATTCCTGAATTCGAGGAAATAGAGGACCTCCAAGCTCGCAAAATTGCATCCTTTAAATACTACAGAGATCATTATTTTGATGTATTAGACGATGCACCCAGTATGATGAGGACTCCTGTGTTTCATGGTTATGTGATGAAGTATTTTGATGATTTGGTCATCCGACAAGCAGATTCTGTCAATATCGAGATTAAAGACTGGTTAGATAAATTTGAAGGTCATCCACAGGGGTTCAGGTATTGGCTGATGACCCTATACACCAAATATCAAGAGTCCAAAATCATGGGAATGGATGGGGTCACTGTATTTTTATCTGATGAGTATTTTTTAACGGATAAAGTTGATTTTATGGATGAAGATCAGAAGCTCGAAATAGAAGAAGAGTTAAAGTTTATCCGACCCAATCTGATTGGAAAAATGGCACCAAGGATGAACTTATTAGATACCGCAATGCAGCCATTTTCCTTAAATCAATTGAATGAAAAGTATTTAATTTATTTTTTTTATGATCCAGATTGTGGTCATTGTAAAAAGAAGACGCCTGTATTAAAGGAGGCCTATGCTGATTTGAAGAAAGCAGGAGCAGAGGTGATTGCTATTTGCACCATTACAGATACAGACAAATGGAAAAAATTCATCAAAGAACAAAAGCTAGATTGGTTGAATCTCGGGGATCCGCTGTATCAGAATAATTTCAGAATGGAATACAATGTTAGAACGACACCTCAGCTTTACGTGTTAAATCAGGAAAGAAAAATAATAGCCAAAAAAATAGATGTAGAACAGGTACTTGATTTTATTCAAAATTATGAACTTCTTGATCAAAACCTAGCTCAATAATCGATGAATTGAATTATATTGTATCTGCTATTAGATACTGATCTTTGAACAAGCGGGTACTATACTATGCGATCGCCGTCTCATTGGGAGGCTTTCTTTTTGGATTTGACAATGCGATCATATCTGGTGCCGAATAAGCTATTCAAATCATTTGGAATCTCAGTGCATTAGAACATGGTTTTACAGTTTCTATTGCTTTAATAGGTACCGTCTTAGGGGCCCTTTTCGGTGGAATTCCTTGTGACAAATATGGGCGAAAGAAGACTTTAATCGGTATCGGTGTTCTCTATTTTATTTCTGCCTTAGGATCGTCATTGACTACGGATTGGCATATTTTCTTATTTTTCAGATTGATTGGTGGGATCGGCGTTGGAGCTTCGTCAATCGCAGCCCCCCTTTACATTTCAGAAATTGCACCGGCCAAAGTCAGAGGGAGACTGGTGGCCATGTTTCAATTCAATATTGTTTTAGGGATATTAATTGCTTTTTTATCAAACTACATCATTACGGATTTTGATGGTGAAAATAATTGGCGATGGATGTTGGGCGTCGAAATTTTACCCGCGCTTGTTTTCATTTTATTAATGTTCACGGTTCCCAAGAGCCCTCGTTGGTTAATTGTGAAAAGAGGATTAGTAGCGGAGGCGAGGTATTTTTTTGAGCGGATTGAATCAGAAAGGATTGAAGAAAAAATTGCTGATATCCAAGCGACCATAGCCCAAAATGATTCCCAAAAAGCCCGATATAGTCATTATAAAAGACCTTTTTTTCTGGCTATTATGTTAGCTATTTTTAATCAAGTTTCTGGGATCAATGCCATTATTTATTATGCACCTAGAATATTTGAGATGGCAGGACTGGGTAAATCTGCGGCACTTCTTTCTTCAGTGGGCGTAGGAACTACCAATTTCATATTTACGCTGTTGGCTATTTTCTTTATAGATAGATTAGGTAGAAGATTGTTGATGCATATCGGATCAGTAGGCCTAATTGTTACGCTTTTCATGGTTGCCTTTTCATTTTATTCAGAAAATGAACAGATGGCAAGGGTACCCATTTATCTATTTTTATATATTGGTTTTTTCGCGTTTTCTCAGGGAGCAGTCATTTGGGTATTCATTGCGGAGATCTTCCCCAATGACCTAAGGGCAATAGGACAATCGGTAGGGAGTTTTACCCACTGGATTATGGCTGCAATCATAGCCGCTATTTTTCCAGCTTTGACCGCTGTTGCGGGTCCTGGAAATACCTTTGCCTTATTCGCCACGATGATGATATTTCAATGGATATTTGTCTTTGTCTGGATGCCAGAAACGAAAGGACGTACCCTAGAAGATTTGGGTCAATCTCTTTGAGGTACTTCTCCTAACAGTTACCCATTAGGATAGTTATACTTAAAAATATTCAAGACGTTAGGCCTGGCCTCACCCATGAATAGCTTGTTATTTCGACAAATGAATCTCTCGAAGCGAGTCAATTTCCAGTGCCCTATTAAATAATTTCACATATCGGATCCCTTCTATGGGGTCCTTAATGAATGGTTCGGGGTGCATTGAAAAGTGATTAGATTTATTTTTGGACAATAGCTTTTTGAGTCCTGTTGATAACTTGCTGTGCACCATAAAATTAAATATTTCGAAGTATAATTATAGGATAAAACAGTTTTTTCTAAACTCTTTTATCAATGATTACTTTTTGTAACTATTGATAAAACACACAAATAGCTTAAACAGTTGGAACTGATAACTAGATAAATCAGATATGGAATAGAGATGAATGATTTACCAAATATATTTTATTTTTATAAATAATCTCGATGTAGGTCCATAATAGCGAAATATAACCAATAGGATGGTCCAAAAAATCTATAAAAATAATTTTTTGCACCCACACTGACTATTAAATTTTCCTCAGGGTTGATATAAAGGTGATAGCCTGTTTGGCCTGGAATATAAAAAGTTCGCTTGCTGTTATAAGGTGCATTGCCTTGTTCCTCGGTAAACTGAAACCAGAGATAGCCTAAACTATAAGAATAACTGGGTTGATGTTGGGCGTTAGTAGACTCATAAATCCAATCATCAGATAGAATTACTTGATCTTTCCAAACTCCGTTTTTGAGTAATAGATAGCCAATTTTTGTGAAATCCAGTTGCGTAAGGTAGAGACCGTTGGTTGCATTTGTAGTACCTGATGGATCAGTAGTCCAAAGCCATCCCTCAATTTCTAAGGCTTTGAACAGTCTTCGGTCGATGTATGAAGAAAGGGTTTCATTAGTCAGATTTTGAATGATTTTTGAGAGGATCATACTGGCTCCTGAATTGAAATTATATCGCCCTCCAGGAATGGCATCTAATGGTTTTTTAAGCAGGTTTTTAACCCAATCATTGCTATTCATCATTTCTTCGAGATCATTTTCTGAGACGATTTCGTCCCAAGACAAACCACTACGATGGGTGAGAAGTTGACGAATCGTAATTGTTTTTTTTAATGAATCATTGGACAGTTCATTTTCATATTCGGGAAGTAATTCTGCTATGGGAGTTTCAATTGAAATTAAATAACCATCATCGATCGCCATTCCAATGGCGATCGAAGCTAAAATATTGGTGGCATTATCGATATTATTGAGATCTTCTCTTTGCTGATCTAAATAATAGTTTTCAAAAATAAGTTGGTCATCTTTGATAATTACCAAAGCGTGTATATTTCTATATTCATCATTGAGAATGGCCTCATTTAGGTTTAAAAAATCCTGATCAATGAGGCTAAATTGATTTGGCAATGCATAATTCCAAGTCTGTTGATCGGGTTCTAGGTTTTCATTTGTAAATACACATGAGCCGAATAATAACAGTAGAAAAAAGGGTTTAATATTTTTCATTGCTCAAATTTATTTTTAAGCCCAAACTATAAAAAAAACCTGAAAAATCAGCAGAATTTACCTGAGGCAGCTCTAATTTACTGATCTGTTGATAACCAACTTTGGTGGATAGTTGTAGCCAGAATTTAGGATAAATAGTAATTTCGAATTCTGGTTTAATACCTTCAGATTTACTAGAAAAAACATATTCCTTTGATGCGGGGTCTTCCCAGACCATTTGACCCCATTGGTAAGCTGTATTAATATAGCCATTGATCCATTTCGATTGAAAGATACGTATCCCCAAAATAATACCTCCATGCTGAGCATTTAAGCGATAGGTACTTGGGAAAATCACGTACTGTTTAAGTCCGCCTAAGAGAGAAGAATAAGTCATTCCAAGGGATAGTCTTTCATGGGTTAAGGAGATATCTAGGCGTATTTGTTTTTGAAAACTCTCCATTGTCGGAGTCATGTCAAAACCAGCAAAACCAGCCCATCCAATATTTTTATTTTTTAAAAAATGACTGAAATTATTGGTCTTACTTTGGGTTAAGCTATCTGCTTGTTGAGCAACGATCACATATTGAAAAAAGCAGAGCAGGAGACCTAAATAGCATTTATGCATTTATTAAAAAAAAGAGTGAGATCTTGGCTAATACAATATCGAAAATTCCGTAGGAAATAAAAAGGGTATTTGATAATTATTTCAAATGCCTTGTGGGCTAGTCAGGAGGTTTATTCAAATAAAAAAAAATAAGCTAAAGTAAAAGACAGACCTCTAGGTAAATAAAAATGAGGGCAAAAGAGAAATCTCGTTTTTCGTTTTAATAGGTTTTGGAGAGATTGAAATGTTCTTTATCAGAATCAAGCACTTTTCGATCAACACATTTTAAAATTCTGGCAGGATATTTTTCTATGAAAAAATGGTTGTGGGTAGCCATTAAGACTGCCGTACCGTATTTATTGATTTCTAAAAATAATTTAAAAATATCTTCGCTTACTGCAGGGTCTAAATTTCCTGTAGGTTCATCTGCAATTAATATTTTGGGTTCATTGATCAACGCTCTGGCAATTACGACGCGCTGTTGTTCTCCACCTGAAAGCTGATGTGGCATTTTATTATTAACACCACCGAGCCCAACCCTCATCAGTACTTCTGCCATGCGGACTTTCATTTTAGCTTGATCTCTCCACCCTGTGGCGCCCATGATGAATTCTAGATTTTCTGCAACCGTGCGGTCATAGAAGAGCTCAAAGTCTTGAAAAATAATACCTATTTTTCTTCTCATGAAGGGTATTTCTTTTTCTTTCATTTGATGGATATGATAGCCAACCATTTGAATTTCACCGATTTCTAAAGGCAAGTCGGCATACAAAGTTTTCAATAAAGATGATTTTCCACTTCCCGTCTTACCGATCAAATAAACAAACTCATCTTGCAAAATATTGAAATCGACATGATCAAGTACCGTCTGTCCACCTTGAAATATGGTAGCTTTTTTAACTTGAATGATATAATCTTGCTCAGTGGACATCTATAACTCTAGAGGCTCTAATTTACCAAAAGGCATTTTTTCAATGATTAATTTCAGCTTTTCTTCTTTTCCCCCAAGTCCCAATCTTTCCAATTTTTTGAGCGGCCTGTCCGCTCTGAAATAAGCAATTAATACGAATTTGTCATTTCTTAATTGAATGTAGTCAGGGATTTTAGCTTTTCCTCGAACTTTGATAATATACATAGGCTTTCAAGAGGAATAATTTTTTAGTTGCCTTTTCGATAATCTGCAAGAAATTTCTCCAAACCGCTATCGGTCAAGGGATGCTTGAGAAGACCAGTGATGACGTTAAGGGGGCAGGTAACTACGTCAGCACCTATTTCAGCACATTGAAGAAGGTGCAAATTATGTCGGACAGACGCGGCAAGGACTTCAGTTTCGAATCCGAAGTTGTCAAAAATATGAACAATTTGCTCAATCAATTGGATACCGTCTGATCCAATATCGTCTAATCTTCCAATAAATGGAGAAACATAGGAGGCGCCTGCTTTAGCGGCTAAAATTGCCTGCCCCGCGTTAAAAATGAGTGTGCAATTGGTTCTAATTCCTTCATCAGCCAGTGCTTTTATGGCCTTAACGCCTTCTTTAATCATAGGAATTTTCACCACTATTTTATCATCTATTTTAGCTAAAGATCTACCTTCCTTGAGCATCTCATCAAAGTGGGTAGAAATGACTTCTGCGCTTACATTGTCATCAACAATGTTACAAATATCTTTATAATGCTTTAAGATGTTTTCAGTTCCGGTAATACCCTCTTTTGCCATCAGCGATGGATTCGTAGTTACACCATCAAGAACACCAAGATCATAAGCTTCTTTTATTTCAGAAAGATTGGCCGTGTCAATAAAAAATTTCATAAGAGAATCATTTAGTTTAAATAAAAAAAGCAAACGAAACTCGCACCGCATCAACCGTTTACCCTTGCTTCCTTCCGGACCTGGGGGATTCAACAGGAGCTGGTCGTATTCGTCTGCCAGTACAAATTTAATGCGAAATTATTTACTATTTAAGTTTGTCTTTCAATTAAGTTCTGAGTTTCAGATAATATTTCATTTATAAATATAAATGTGGGAGTTCGGGAGAACTTATCATCATTGGATCATACTTTTCTTGGTATGAAAAATATAAAAACAAAGATTTATAGATCAAAATGACAGATAATTGCAGTAGCGTATGAGGCATTTCATGGTTTTTATTTTGTTTTTGTTTGCCGTTGAGAGCAGTAATGGTCAGGGACATTGGTTGATGGGACCAACGGTGGGACCTCATTATTCCTCTTCTTACATCGAGCATACCATTTATAGGGTCAATTTACTCTCTCGGCCAATCAAAGGATTACACGGAGGTTTGATGTTTCAATATTTTCCTGACATTTACAAAGGAAGTCTGAAGACAGGTCTCAGGATGAGTATCAATTTTACTGAAAAGGGTTGGGATCAAGAGTATTTGGATACCCTCAATACCCTCCAAACCGTTAGGACAAAAATGGATTACTTAAACATCCCTATAGAATCTATTTTTTATGTAGGTTCTCAAAAAAGTAAGGCCTACCTACTCTTGGGTATTTATGTAGATTTTTTGTTGCGATACGATGTTCCTAAAGATCCTCAAGACAAAAGCAAAAAGACTGATTTTTGGACGTTTGATCCTCAAAGGGATAAGTCGTTTGGCTATGGAGGTAAGTGTGGTTTGGGATACCAAAGGAAGATGGGCTTCGGACAGCTGTCTTTGGAAGCTTACATTACATACGGCTTCAGTAACATCATGTTCACTATTGATAGGTCAACGGACATACCTGATATGAGTAATCATTGGGATACTGGATTGAGCTTAAGTTATTTAATTCCTTTAATGAGGAATAAATTTAATTAAATGCGTGCTAGATTCATGACTTTACAAGTGAGCGTTTCAACTTGATTCAAGTAGTCAATATCTGACTTTATCTCATATTAAAAGCTCAGTAATGCCTAGACTTCATCGATAAAATACTTATCGACAATGTCTTCCAATATGCTCCGATCAGTATGGATGCTTTCAGAGGTGTAGATGTAGGCAGAAAGCTCCATGATTACTTTGGGCTGATAGCCTAATTTCAGCGCAATTCTTTCACAAAAATCAATTTCTTTCTGATAAATTTTTTTATCAATTTTCATGAGTCTGATTAGATCTATCAGGCATTCTAACTTTTCTTCTTTTGGCAATCGATATAAGTCCCCGACGGATTTTGGAGATGCCATGAGTGCTTCTATTTGAGTAGAATTGAGTCCGTTATCTTGACCCGTTTTTTTAATAATCTCTATTTCCTCTGTTGAGATATTATGATCTGCCTGAGCAAGATGAATGAGTATACTGAGTTGCGTATCGAGAGGTAACATATTAAGCAAAGAAGAAAAATAATACTTAAAAACGCAAAAAATGAGCCCATTACTCAAAGTAGTTGGCTATAGAATTTTTTATAAAAAAAATAATTTCAGTTTGTTTCTTTGCAAGAAATACACTTTATTCGCAGAACAATGACTTTAAACAAAACATATTGGTGGTGGCTAGAAATACAAATTTATAATTTGTGAGCATAACCTTGTGTAAGAAAAACATAAAGCCTGCTGTTCACAGCAGGCTTTTTTTTTGACCCATTAATGATGAAAAAATATTCCTTAAAAACCATTGCATCGAGCTTTTTAGCAGATACCATTACTCCGGTGTCCGCCTACTTGCAGCTCAGAGATCAATTTTCGAATGTGCTCTTGCTTGAAAGTTCAGATTATCATGGCGAAGAAGATAGCTATTCTTATATCTGTTGCCATCCGATAGCCACTTTTGAGACCTATCAAGGAATCACGAGTTGTACTTATCCTGATGGTTCAAAAGAGGAGATTAACACTGATCCCTTAGAGGCACTCAAAACATTTAAATCAGTATTTGAATACAAAAAAACCAAGGTAAAATATAGTGAAACGGGTCTCTTTGGTTACATAAATTACGATGCAGTTGTACATTTTGAAGAGATTGAAATACAGGAGAATTTATCGACCCATAAACGCATACCAGAGATCAGGTATTCGTTGTATAAATATCTCGTTATTTTTGATCAATTTAAAAATCAGTGTCACGTTGTCGAATCTTACTTAGATGAGCCAGGTAGTCAGATAGAAAAGATTAAAGAATGCTTACACAAGCAGACCACACCCTCTTTTTCCTTTGATAGGGTAGGCGAAATAACCTCTGATCATACCGATAATGAGTTTTTAGAAATGGTCAAAAAAGGGATTGATCATTGTAACCTAGGTGATGTTTTTCAGGTCGTTTTTTCACGACAATTTGAGTCAGCATTTAAGGGAGATGAATTTCAAGTATATCGAGCACTCAGATCTATCAATCCATCTCCTTACCTTTTTTATTTTGATTATGGCTCCTATAAAATTTTCGGTTCATCTCCTGAAGCGCAAATAATTGTTAATGCGAAAGAAGCCGTAATCTATCCCATTGCAGGTACTTTTAGAAGGACCGGAGACGATGCGGCGGATGCTGATTTGGCTAGAAAGCTTTTAGAGGATCCCAAGGAGAATTCTGAACACATCATGCTGGTAGATTTGGCTCGGAATGATCTCAGTAAGTTTACCTCGGAGGTCACCGTTGAAACCTACAAAGAAGTTCAGTATTATTCCCATGTCATTCACCTAGTGAGTAAGGTTACCGGACAATTGGATCTAGCCTCAGATTCTTTAGATATTGTTGCCAGTACGTTTCCGGCGGGAACCTTGTCCGGGGCGCCTAAGCATCGTGCGATGGAACTTATCGGCCAATACGAAAAGAGCGCGCGAGGATATTATGGCGGCGCCATTGGGTTTATGGATTTTGAAGGAGGCTTTAATCATGCCATTATGATTCGTACCTATCTAAGTCAAGGGGGAGGATTGATCTTCAGAGTTCAGGTGCAGGCAACGTTTCCAAGTCCGTCCCGGAGAACGAGGTACAGGAAGTTTATAACAAGCTAGCAGCCCTTGAAAAAGCGATGGAGATGGCGCAATTGAATTCAAAGCCAAGATGAAAATATTAGTATTAGATAACTACGATAGCTTTACCTATAATTTGGTTCATATTTTAAGGACGCTCGGATTACATAAAGATCTAGCCGTTTTTAGAAATGATAAAATCACTATTGAGGAGGTAGGACAATATGATTGTGTGTTACTTTCTCCCGGTCCTGGGATTCCAAAAGACGCAGGAATCATGCCTGAAATCATAAGGGAATATGGGGCGACCAAGAGCATTTTAGGTGTATGCTTAGGACACCAAGCTATCGGCGAGGCTTACGGTGCCCAATTGTATAATTTGGATGAAGTTTATCATGGGGTAGTCACCGACATATTTTTAAAAAGTTCAGATCCAATATTCCATGAAGTTCCTGATTCTTTTAAGGCTTGCAGGTATCATTCATGGGCAATTTCCAATAAAAATTTACCCCAAGACCTCATTGTCACCTCAGAAGATGCGAACCAATGTGTGATGTCTGTAAAACATAAAGAATACAATGTACGCGGACTGCAATTTCATCCCGAGTCCATCATGTCTTCACATGGGAAAAAAATGATTATTAATTGGTTAGAACATTCAGGAAAATGAAAAATATTCTCAATAAGTTATTTAATTATCAATCACTAGAAAAAGAGGAGGCACGGGAAATTTTAACAAACCTTGCCTCAGGAGCTTACAATCACAGTCAAATGGCCGCGTTTATGACGGTATTCATGATGCGCAACATTACCGTAGATGAACTGTCGGGATTCCGAGATGCAATGCTTGAACTGTGTATAAAAATCCCTGCAGAAGGATACAATGCCATAGACCTTTGTGGGACGGGAGGAGATGGTAAGGATACCTTTAATATATCCACTTTGGCATCTTTTGTGGTTGCCGGAGCAGGATATCATGTGGCCAAGCATGGTAATTACGGCGTTTCTTCCGTCTGTGGGTCCTCCAATGTTTTGGAATATTTAGGGTGTAAATTCTCCAGCGATGTGGGGCGTATCATGAAAAGTTTTGATCAAAGTAACATTGCATTTCTACACGCACCCTTGTTTCATCCGGCGATGAAAAATGTGGCACCTATCCGTAAAGAATTGGGGGTAAAAACCTTTTTTAATATGTTGGGACCTATGGTTAATCCAGCCGCTCCAATGAATCAAATGGTAGGCGTGTTCAATCTCGAATTGGCCCGTTTGTATGGTTACCTGTATCAGAATACTGACAAGAATTTTCTTATTGTACATTCCTTAGATGGTTACGATGAAATTTCTTTAACTGGAGACTTCAAGTACATTTCTAATGAGGGAGAAGCCATAGGCACACCGAGTTTACTCGGGCTTTCTTATTTAGATGCTGTGGATTTATCAGGGGGGTCGGATATCAAGTCGTCAGCACAGTTGTTTAAAGAGATTCTTGATTGTAAAGGGACTGATTCACAAAATAATGTAGTCATTGCCAATGCAGGAATGGCTATTGCCACGATCAACGGGAGTCCTTTCGAAGCTGCGGTAGAAGAAGCTCGAACTTCTTTGATATCGGGTAAAGCGAAGAGTACATTCAGTAAGTTTTTAGAAATCAACGCATAAGGAGATGAGTATTTTGTCTAAAATCATTGAAAATAAGAAGCAGGAAGTAGCTGCGAGAAAAATAGCGCAACCCATCGCTGCGCTTGAAATGAAGCCTTATTTCTCAAGAGAGACTCATTCTCTTGCAAAGAAAATCAGACAAACTGAATCACCGGGGATCATCTCAGAGTTCAAACGAAAAAGTCCATCTAAGGGGATAATTAATGATTGGTCATCGGTTGAAGAGGTGGCTCATGATTATGTGAAGGCAGGCGTATCTGGACTCTCTATTTTAACTGATCAAGATTATTTTGGAGGATCCATCATGGATTTACAAACGGTAAGAGATCATCAAAACTGTCCGGTGTTACGCAAAGATTTTATGGTGGATGAATACCAAATCATTGAGGCTAAGGCCATGGGAGCAGATGTGATTTTATTGATAGCTGCGGCTTTGTCGGTAAGGGAACTCACCGCATTGGGGGCCTTGGCGCAAAGCTTGGATTTAGAGGTATTATTAGAGGTACACAATGAAGCAGAGTTGGAAAAAAGTTTAAACCCTCATATCGATTTATTGGGGGTCAACAATAGAAATCTCAGCACTTTTGAAACTTCAGTAGCGGTATCAAAGTCATTGGCAGCACTTATACCCAATGATTTTGTTAAGGTGTCAGAGAGCGGAATAGATGATCCAAATGTAGTTGTTGATTTAATGGCATATGGATATGAAGGATTTTTGATTGGAGAATGTTTTATGAAGACCCGTAATCCGGGTAGATATTGTTCCGAATTTATTAAAGCCATAAAATTATTGACGGATGAAACTTAAAGTTTGTGGCATGCGAGAAGTGGCGAATATTAAATCAGTATTGGCCATAAAACCTGATTTAATGGGATTCATATTTTATCCTAAATCAAAAAGATTTGTGGATGAACTCTCATTAGATGGCATCAATTTTGGTATGACTCAGAAGGTAGGGGTTTTTGTCAATGAACCGTTGGATTCATTGGCAGAAAAGGTTAAAAAATTTGACTTAGATTATGTGCAATTACACGGAGATGAATCACTTTCTTACCTTGTGGCGGTCAAATACTTGGGGGTAAAGGTGATTAAAGTATTTAGAATTCAAGATGAATTACCTATAGCTGAAATTTTAGCTTTTGAGCAGGAGGCAGATTATTTCTTATACGATACTTTATCTCTTGAATATGGTGGATCAGGTAAAAAGTTTCACTGGGATATTTTAAATGAGAGTCCGAGTTCAAAGCCTTTTTGGCTCAGCGGAGGTCTTTCTATAGAAAGTCTTAAAGCGCTGGGTTTGATTGATCATCCGGGACTTATAGGTATTGACGTGAACAGCAAGTTTGAAAGTCATCCAGGGATGAAAAAAATTGAATTACTGAGGGCATTAAAAAAATCATTATGATAACAAAGGAAAATTATAAAGTAAATAGCAAAGGGTATTATGGGAAGTTCGGTGGGGCCTATGTACCCGAAATGTTATTGCCAAATATATTAGAACTTCAAGAAAATTATCTTGAGATAACGAGTAGGCCAAGTTTTAAAAAAGAATTTGATTATCTATTAAAGGATTATGTTGGCCGGCCCACACCCCTGTATTTGGCTCAGCGCATGTCTGAAAAATATCAAGCACAAATATTCTTAAAAAGAGAAGATTTGTGTCATACTGGTGCGCACAAAGTCAACAATACCATTGGTCAAATTTTATTGGCCAAGGCGTTGAATAAAAAAAAGATCATCGCTGAAACCGGAGCAGGGCAACATGGCGTTGCGACCGCAACCGTTTGTGCTTTGATGGGCATGGAATGTATTATTTATATGGGTGCTGTGGATATGGTGAGACAACGGCCCAATGTAGAGCGAATGAAAATTTTAGGTGCTGAGATTCGTGCTGCTGAATCTGGGAGTAAAACCCTAAAAGATGCCACCAATGAAGCCATGAGACATTGGATCAATCACCCCACCGATACCCATTACATTATTGGATCGGTTGTGGGTCCCCACCCTTATCCAGATTTAGTAGCCAGATTTCAATCTGTGATCAGTGAGGAGATCAAATATCAGCTCAACGAACAAATAGGCAGGGATCATCCAGATATGGTTATTGCTTGCGTCGGAGGAGGCAGCAATGCAGCAGGGGCTTTCTATCATTATTTAGACCGGCCTGAGGTGCAATTGATTGCTGCTGAGGCAGCCGGTTTAGGTATTGATAATAAAAAATCGGCAGCGACAACTTTTTTAGGCACTGAGGGAGTCCTTCATGGCAGTAAAACCCTATTGATGCAAACCGCTGATGGGCAGGTGACAGAACCCTATTCCATCTCGGCAGGATTAGATTATCCAGGAATTGGACCGATCCATGCCCACCTTTTTGATTCAGGAAGAGCCCATTTTTGTGCAGTGACCGACGAGGAAGCCATGCATGCGGGTATTGACTTGAGCCGATTGGAAGGGATTATTCCTGCTATTGAAACCGCGCATGCCATATCTGCGCTTGATAAAATTGAGGTAAAAGATAAGGTCGTGGTCATCAATGTATCAGGTAGAGGAGATAAAGATTTAGATACCTACATTACTTGGGGTAAATATTAATAGGGTTGGATTATGAACAGAATTGATGAAGTTTTTTCGAAGAAAAAGAAGGGGGTTTTAAACATTTACTTCACTGCAGGCTATCCAAAGATCAATGATACTCTGAGAATTGCACGTACTCTGGAGGCTGCAGGGGTGGATATCATCGAAATAGGCATTCCTTATTCTGATCCTATTGCAGATGGACCTACCATTCAAGATTCATCTCAAAAAGCTTTAGATGCAGGGATGTCACTCAAGTTGCTGATGAGGCAACTGCAGGATTTGAGAAAACATATTAAAATTCCTGTAATATTAATGGGTTATATTAATCCTGTTCTTCAGTATGGGTTTACTAAATTTTGCCAGGACTGCAAAGAAGTAGGTATTGATGGCGTTATTTTACCCGATTTGCCAATGCAAGAATATGCAGAAATGTACCAAGTAACTTTTGAGGAATATGGGATATACAATATATTTCTAATGACTCCTCAAACCTCTGAGAAAAGAGTTTTGCAAATTAATGAAGCTTCTAAAGGCTTTATCTACATGGTATCTTCGGCAAGTATTACCGGAGCCAAACAAGAGGTTTCTCAAGCCCAAATCGATTATTTTGAACGCATTCAAAAGATGAACCTGTCCGTTCAAAGATTGATAGGATTTGGTATTTCAAATAAAGAAACCTTTGACAATGCGTGTCAATATGCATCAGGAGCGATCATAGGTAGTGCTTTTATCAACCAATTGAACAAAGACGATTCCGATGAGGCCATCACTTCGTTTGTTGGATCCATTATCAACCCGTAACGAATCGATCATGCAGCAGGAATATGAACGTTATGAAGCAGAGGATTTCGAAGTTTGGCAGTCGTTGTACATTCGACAAGAAGAGCAATTGCAAAAGTCGGCAAGTGTGACTTATTTGGAAGGACTAAAAACGATTGATTTTCATGCTGACGAAATCCCGCGATTCAAAAAAGTCAATGAAAAACTGCAGTCATTGACTCAATGGGAGCTGGTCGTCGTTCCAGGGTTGATTCCGGACCGTACGTTTTTTGAATTATTATCTAATCAAAAATTTCCTGCGACCACTTGGTTGCGTAAAAAAGCATCACTAGATTATTTAGAGGAACCCGATATGTTTCATGATGTGTTTGCGCATGTGCCCTTGCTTACCAATGCCTTTTTCGTTAAATTTTTATTGGGATTGAGTCAATTAGGCTTGACTTATTTCAATAATGCTGCTGCTATAGAAGTACTCACAAGGATTTACTGGTTTACGGTAGAATTTGGACTGATTAGAGAGCAGGGTCAATTGAAGATTTATGGAGCAGGTATTCTATCTTCCTTAGGGGAAACTGCCCATTGTTTATCCAATGAGGCATACTCGGTTAGATTTTGATTTGGAAAGAATTATGCATCTTGATTTTCGAAAAGATGTATTTCAAGAAGTTTACGTTATCATTTCATCCTATGAGCAGTTGTATGATGTGATTCCAGCATTGACAAGAAAGATGAATCTCCTATTTGATAAAGGTAATTAAAATGAAGTGGTACCGATTATTTTGGCTTTTAAAAATTAACGAACTAACATTATTCACAAATAATAAATGAAAGTTGTCATCATCAAATACAATGCTGGCAATGTTCAATCTCTTGAATTTGCCTTGAACAGGTTGGGTATAGATCCTTTGGTTACGGATGATCATGAAGAAATTCAACAGGCGGACAAAATAATATTTCCAGGACAAGGTGAGGCCCGTTCAGCCATGAATTATTTGAAGGATAAAAAACTGGATCGCGTGTTGACTCAACTAAGGCAACCCGTCCTAGGCATCTGTTTGGGCATGCAACTTATGTGCAGCCACACCGAAGAAAATGATACCGCTTGTCTTGGAATAATGGATGCGAAGGTAAAGCGCTTTGAGGGAAGTTTTAAAATTCCTCATATGGGTTGGAATAACATCACGCAATTGTCTGGTGTATTATTTGCCGAGATCAAGGAACAGGATTACCTCTATTTTGTACATAGTTATTATGTCAATATTTGCGAGCAAACGATGGCCCAAGCGGAATATGGCAATAATTTTAGTGTAGCGCTGCAAAAAAACAACTTTTATGCTATTCAACCACACCCTGAGAAAAGTGCGGACTGCGGGATTCAAATACTTGACAATTTTTTAAAAATATAATATGGAAATTATCCCTGCAATTGATATTATTAATGGGCAATGCGTTCGATTGGAAAAAGGAGACTACGCGCGGAAGAAATTATATCATGAAGATCCCATAGCGGTCGCTAAATCATTTGAAGAAGCCGGGATCAAACGACTTCATCTGGTGGATTTAGATGGAGCAAAGGCGAAAAATGTTGTCAATTTATCGATACTTAAAGAGATCACCGAGCAGACCTCACTGCAAGTGGACTTCGGTGGGGGTGTGAAAACTCGAGCGGATTTGATAAAGGTATTTAATCATGGCGCAGCACAGGTCACAGGAGGTTCTATCGCCGCGAATGATCAGTCAGAATTTCTTTCATGGTTGGAGGAATTTGGTCCTGATCAAATCATTCTGGGTGCGGATACTTTGAATGATCAAATCATGGTTTCGGGATGGCAAAAGGCTAGTGCTATCGGTTTGGAGGAATTTCTTGACTTTTATGTTGGGAAAGGGATTAAATATGTGATTTGCACTGATATTTCTAAGGATGGTATGATGCTGGGTCCATCTTTTGATTTGTATAAAAAAATACTTGAACGCCATCCAAGTATTCATTTAATTGCCAGTGGGGGAGTGACCGGAATTTCGGATTTAGAAAAATTAAGAGATATGGGAATGTATGGTGCCATTACCGGCAAAGCCATTTATGAAGGCAAGGTTACTTTGGATCAATTGGCCCTTTTTTCATGTTGACCAAAAGAATCATACCCTGTTTAGATGTTAAAGATGGGCGTACGGTCAAGGGCATCAACTTTGGTAATTTACGTGATGCAGGAGATCCGGTTGAATTGGCGGCTCGCTATGCTGATGAAGGCGCAGATGAATTGGTTTTTCTTGATATCAGTGCTACCCTTGAAGGACGCAAGACGCTTTTAGAAGTGGTTCGGCAGGTGGCTCAAAAAGTAAATATACCCTTCACAGTGGGGGGAGGAATATCCTCACTCTCTGACGTTTCTGCCTTATTAGGCGCTGGGGCCGACAAGGTATCGATTAATTCAGCAGCGGTCATCCGGCCCGATTTAATCAATGAATTGGCGGCTAACTTTGGTTCACAATGTATCATGGTGGCCATCGATGCTCGAAACGATGGGGGAGTTTCTTGTGTACATACCCGTGGAGGAACGCAATCAACAACGCTCAAGACCTTGCAATGGGCCCAAGAAGTGACCCAAAGGGGTGCAGGTGAAATATTACTTACCTCGATGGATAAAGATGGGACCAAAACGGGATTTGATGTTGCCTTGACGCAACAAGTTTCCCAAAATGTAACGGTACCGGTGATCGCTTCTGGAGGAGGTGGACAAAATGAACATTTTCTTGATATTTTTGCCAACGGGTATGCCGATGCGGCCCTGGCCGCGAGTATATTTCATTTTAAAGAAATTGAGATAAATGATTTAAAAAAATATTTAAGTATGAATAATATTTCAATAAGATTATGAAGGCGTTAGACTTTACCAAATTCGATGGTTTGTTACCTGCGGTCATTCAAGATGCTCAAACCGATAAAGTACTTATGGTGGGCTTTATGAATGCTGAGGCTTTGTCGGCAACGCGTGCTTCTGGACAGGTAACATTTTATAGTAGGAGTAAATCTAGGCTATGGACCAAAGGGGAGACTTCTGGAAATTTTTTAGAGGTTGTAGCAATCATTCCGGACTGTGATGACGATACGCTACTGATCAAAGCAAATCCCAAAGGACCTACTTGTCATACCGGTACGGACACTTGTTTTGGCGAAACCAATGAAGATCCTACAAAATTTATTAAGTATCTTGAAAGTGTAATCTCATTACGTAAAAAGTCAGCACCCGATGAAAGTTATACAGCTGATTTATTTCATAAGGGCATCAACAAAATTGCGCAAAAAGTAGGAGAGGAAGCCATAGAGTTGGTGATTGAGGCCAAAGATGATGATCAAGCTCTTTTTATCGGAGAGGCGGCCGATTTGTTTTATCATTATTTGGTACTGCTTGAAGCCAAAGAAATACCCTTTAAGATGATCATTGATGAGCTAAAAGAAAGACATTCAAAGAAGTAAACCATATTTAAATACCCATTTTGAAATCATGAAAAAGTTCGATGTAATTGTTATAGGTGCCGGGCCGGCAGGATATGCTGCGGCCATGCGTGCAGTTGATTTTAAAAAGAACGTAGCCTTAATAGAAAAAGATAAATTGGGCGGAGCGGGCATTCACAATGGTGCGCTCTGGAGTAAAACTTTGTGGGAAATTTCTACCACGGCATCCATGCTCAGAACGCAGGGTTCAGGTTTAAATGTGAATGATTTAGATTTTCAAATGGATCAGATCAATGATGAGGTCAATACAGCCCTTGATGGGCGTGTAAATCAATTACAACATCATATGGATCAAATTAATATAGCCCTAGAGAGTGATTTTTTTGAATACATTGAGGGATCGGCGAAGGTAGTTTCAAAAAATGGTGTTGCTGTCGAGAGTGAGGGAACTACTCAGGAGTTAGAGGCAGATTATATCATATTGGCGACGGGCAGTCGCCCCAGGAAATTGCCCCATTTACCCATAGATGAAGAAATTGTGATGACCAGTGATGGGTTGCCCAAAATGAATAAATTCCCTAAAAGTATCGTTATTTTGGGTGCTGGTGTGATTGGATGTGAATTTGCTACCATTTTTTCGGGCTTTGGTAAAACAAAAGTTCATTTGATAGACAAGGGAGATCGAATTTTACCTTTTGAGGACGAGGATGTGGTTCGTGTGGTAGAAAAAAGTTTAGAAGAACGAGGCGTATTGATTCATAGAAATTCACGCCTAACAGACATGAAGGTTGTCGAGGGTGCTGTTCAATACAATCTTGAATATACCGATGGTTCTACCGAAGTGTTTGACGTTGAGAAGGCCTTGATTTCAGTGGGTCGCGTACCCAACTACGAAAACCTCATAGATGAATCATTGGGCTTGGAAGTCAATAATAGGGGTATTGTGGATGAATTGACCCAGACCAGTGTTTCAAATATTTATGCAGTAGGTGACATAACCGCGGATATCTCTCTAGTTAACGTAGGTGAATTGGAAGGACGATATGCAGTTGAACGCATTTTTGGTGAGCCGAGTCGACCGCTCACCTATGAGAATATTTCGACCATTATGTTTTTGGCTCCCGAAGTTTCTGGTGTGGGAATGAACGAACTGCAAGCACAACAATCAGGTCTTAATTATCGGGTGGCAAGCTTAGATTATAGTTGTATACCGAGAGCCGTTGCCATGAGGACTACCGAAGGATTTATCAAAATTATTATTGGTGAAAATGATTATAAAATCTTAGGCATGCGGGTCGTTGGCCAACATTCCTCAAGTGCGATACAAGCCATCGCTTTGTTGATCTCTGATGGTAGGGGTATAGAAGAATTGGCTGAACTGATTCATCCGCATCCTTCGATCATTGAAGGCATTCAAGAATGTTGTAGGATGCTTTTGAATAAATCTATCATGAAGCCAAAGGTACTCACTGAAGCCATGTATTGTCGCGCTTACCGAGAGGGTGTTTATACTGAAATGGCCGATTAATCTCAGATTTACTTACAGAAGGGTTTATATTTTCGCAGACCCTACAGGTTAATAATAGACGGCCACTTCTTTAAGGGGTTTTCTCTTCAAATCAGGAACATAAGCGTATTCAGCAGCATACCCGACAGGTAGTAAGAGAAAGGGACGCTCATTTTTTGGGCGGTTTAGAATTTTTGTTAAAAAAGCCATTGGGCTGGGCGTATGCGTCAAGGTAGCCAATCCTACCTGATGTATGGCGGTAATCAGTAGACCACAAGCGATGCCTACACTTTCATTTACATAATAATTGTTTTGCTTTTCCTTTTGATCCAGCTGGTAGGCCTGCTTAAATACAACGATTAGCCATGGGGCATTTTCTAGAAACGGCTTGTGCCAATCGGTAGCCATGGGTTTCAAATCATTCAACCATCGATCAGACATCCGATGATCGTAGCTTTCTTTTTCTTCTGCTTCGGCAGCTTTTCTTATTTCTTTTTTTAAGGAGGCGGAAGAAATGGCACAAAAAGTCCATGGTTGTTTGTGTGCCCCCGAAGGAGCGGTTGATGCCGTTTGTAGCAAGCGATCAATAATAGATTTATCAATGGGTTCAGAGGAGAGATCTCGAACGGTTCGTCTTTGATTCATTGACTCATAAAATTCGAGAGATTTTTGCTCCATCACCTCTTTGGAATATTTTGGAGCTGTATATCTTAGATGCTTAAATCCATTGATTTTTTTTGTTTCTTCCATTGCATTTATTTTTTATAAACCAAGCACGGCTACGCCTTGCTCGAAGACAATATCTACAGGAATTCCTTTTGTAGTTAGCCGGTCAAGATCAAGCTGGAGGTCCGCGTCAATATGGGCTTTTTCGGAAACCCAGTCGGTCACACCTTGATAATCTCCATTACCTTGGAACGTAAGAATTTTTTCAGAAAGCCCATTCATCGCTAATTTCATTTTATTAAAATTCACCTTATAATAACCGGTCTCATTGTTTTTGGTGAAGGCACCTCGTTCTTTGAAAAAATTGAATCGAATCATATTGGCTCGGCCATGAGCTGAAGAAGCCCCGAACCGAACCGATCTAAATATACTTGTCATGAAAGTGACATAGTAGTTATTCAGATCATCGGATATTTCTCCTTTTTGATGAAGTTGTGTAATCATGTAAAGGCCTAATACATCTGCTTTACCTTCCTCTAGGGCAGAATAATGTTCTTTCAAAGCAGCCCGTACCGTTCCACTACCGTTGAGGGTATTTTTAATACCCAGTCCGTGGGCCACTTCATGAAACATAGTATTGGCAAAAAACGCATCAAAAGTAATCAGCGGTCGTTGCTCTGGGTCGATCAAATTTTCAGCAATCGGCAGCAGAATTTTTTCATATTTGGCCCGCATGGCATTTTTTAGTTGTAATCTTCGAGATCCATTTTTTAATTGCACTTCTTCATCATTGGGCAGGTTGATAGCGATGGTTTTGGATCCCGCATTGCAATCCCCCGCATAGTAAACGACGTCATAGGCATTGAGATCGGCGTTGGATCCGGGTTGTTCTTTTTTGTATGCTTCAGGAACCGGTATTCCTTTTTGGAGTTCGGGCAAGTAGCTCACATATTTATCAAGTCTAGCACTCCAATCTAAGTCTTTGATCAAAACATAAGCTTCGTGGGCTGCTTTATAGTTGTATAAGGCATCTTCATAATTTTCGATGGGACCCATCACGACATCTAGCGGGTTGGACTTCATATCCATCCAGGCAAAATCAGAAGGTTGATACTCATCAGTAAGAAAAGCATCGGCCCTTAGGGTCAAATAGTGGCTGAAAGCTTTGTTCTCGGTTATTTGCGCACATTCTTTCAAAATTAGCGCCACTTTTTGTACTTGCTTTGAGAACATTTGATGGTAAGGAATTGAGATGAGCGCACCGGTACTGTCTCTTCTGATGAAGGTATACATAGATGTTTTATCTACTAAATTAGAAGCTTCGAATTCTTCTTTTGTGAGGTCCTTTGGATAAAAATTAGCCCCCAAGGGCTTTGGTTTTACTTGATCGATAAACGGCTGGTTACCCGCCAGGCGATCCCAAGGACCATAGTTAATATGAATGAGTTTTCTGAGTTCATCGGTCGTAGCCAAACCCAAGGCTTCTTCTTTATCGCCATAGGCTTCATACCAAAATAGGTCATCCATTATTTTTGCCGCTTCTATCAGCTTAACAATAATACGTTTTTGTTTTTCACTCAGATTACTCAGATCTGCGGTGAGTTGGACCGGTGTGTATTTGGCAGTTAAAGGGTGATTTTGAGAAGTTTGTGGCGAAGATCTTTTTTCATCAGGCGTACAAGACATCAGGATCACAAGTAAAAGGGAAGGAAGCCGGAGTATTCATATTTTTTGAATTGTTGTTTAAAAATTTGATTCTTAAGTCAAATTAAAGGAATTTATGTTAGTTTCCCTTTTGATTAAATTTATTATGTACTTGATAAAAATATTAGCTTTTATTATTTTTTAAGTTTTAAGCGTATCGACCGAACTAAAAAAGATATGCTCAATACGGTACATATGATATTTTTTTTATGAAGCGTAATTTCGTAAATTTATTTTTTGGTAGATAAAAATTAATAGAAATAATAAGCTAACCCCAAGCAACTCTTCATACACTAACTGTTTAGTATTAATAGTAAGAAAAAACAAATGATCATTAATAAGGGAAAAGTTAAAAACGGTTTAAACGTTATCATAACGAGGGTGTTTGCAATTGTGAAGGGTAAAACACGGAACTCCAGGATGGTCTTTTTTATCTGTAGTATCTTTTGTTTGTTTAACTTATCATATTCACAGGATATTTGGGTCAAAGACTTACCAAATATCGGCACCTTTTCCTCACCAAGAGTTACTGACTTAAATAAGGATGGAGTAAAAGACATTATCATGGGCGCTGGTCGATTAGAATTTCAGGCTTGCGATTCAGCGGTCATTGCTGTCGATGGAAAGGATGGTCATTTACTGTGGAACGTGTCTGCTAGTGATCAAGTTTTTGGTTCCGCTATTTTTCAAGATATTACAGGTGACGGTATTGATGATGTTTTTATTGGCGGTCGTTCTGCAGAATTCATGGGAATTGATGGATCAAATGGAGAAGTTATCTGGCGATTTCTAAACAGCAATCAAGACACAACGACAAAATGGTATAATTTTTATAACCCTCAATTTGTTTCTGATAAGGATCAAGATGGATTGCCAGATCTCCTAGTTTCCAATGGAGGAGATGTTCTTGCCGAACCGTACGATGCCAATCGACCTCCAGGTTATTTGCTTATCATCAGTTCAAAAACAGGACAGTTATTGTTCAAAGCTTTGATGCCCGATGGTAAAGAAACATATTTATCACCCGTTGTCCTGAATGGTAGAGATGATAAAAGTACAGAAATTGTTTTTGGGACAGGGGGAGAAACAATTGGAGGAAATTTATTTATCAGTTCGCTTGCTGATGTAGTGAAAGAAGATTTATCCAATGCTATTCGATTGGATAGTAGTATCCATAAAGGTTATGTTGGTCCACCAGTCAGAGTTGATATTAATAAAGATGGAATTCTGGATATAATCACTAATTCTGTAGATGGACGATTGTTATCCTTTGATGGGGAAAGTCATGAACAAATATGGAAAGTAGAAATGCCCAATACAGAATGTTATAGTTCAATTAC
Organism: Flammeovirgaceae bacterium UBA4465; assembly: GCA_905182375.1. Lineage (GTDB taxonomy): Bacteria > Bacteroidota > Bacteroidia > Cytophagales > Cyclobacteriaceae > UBA4465. The sequence continues at coordinate 147,639 of CAJJBF010000008.1, read as the reverse complement.
CTTGGGATATTTTAATGCCGATAGTGTACCCGATATTTTTGTGTCCTATGGTCAAGGTGTCTGGCCAAAATTGGATTGGGGTGTTCAAATCATGGTCAATGGTTACACTGGGAAAATAGAATTCAAAGATTCTCTTGGATTTTATCAAACAACTACCCCACTAGCCATTGACTTAAATGGAGATGGATTGGATGAATTAGTGATGAGTTTGAATTTTCAGGAGATTGACGAAAATTATCAAAAATTCTTTTACAATACTCTTATAGCTATTGAATTTAAGAGTAAGGACATAGTAACAATTGCAAGCACTTTCGAAGGTAATAATCTTGCTTCTACTCCTTGGATTGGAGATTTAGATGATAATGGTTTTATAGATATTCTCTATAGTCATAGCACAAATCTTCGGCATACTTATAAATTTGATGGAATGAAATTGCGTCGAATAGAGACTCAATTCCCAGTTTACAAGCCTATAAAATGGGGTGCATACCAAGGGAGTAATTATGATGGTATATTCAGAAATGACTGATGCTAACCATTTAAAAATGGTGCAATACTCCCAAAGTTCTTACGAGCGTATCCAATAGCTGTTACCGGCATCTAACTAAGAATACATAGAAATGAGTAGAATCATGAAATCATTAATCCAAAGCATGGAGGTTGGATACAGAATCACATAAGGTTAAAATGAATACTTTAGATCTTGAAAAAGATTTTAAAGATAAGGACCATATCTTTAGATTTGATATGGTGTGTGCTAGGTTCAGAAGATTTGAACTCTGAATATCTGAGGCTATATTAAAAAAGGTTGTATTAATTTTTATCTTGTCAATATTCTTTTTTTATCCGCTTGTTACCACTCGCGACAGAGTGGTAGAATAATATGTTATAATAGTTACATTCGTATAAAATTTACTTATATGAAGCAATTATCTATTTTATGCCTGATTATCATGGTTTCATGCCAAACCAATCAGGATCACACAAAAGCTAAAATCCAAATTGATACCTTAGATATAGCCAGACATATGGAGGCGCTGGCCTCAGATGACTTTCAAGGACGCAAACCCTTCACGGTTGGAGAAGTGAAAACGGTAGATTATTTAGAAACACAGTTTAAATTATTGGGATTATCTCCAGGCAATGGGGAAAGCTATCGACAAGAAGTTTCAATGATTGAGATTACCAGTCGGGCAGAATCACAAATGAAAGTGATCAGTAAAAATGAAACTATTTTCCTTGATTTATCAACTGATTTTGTAGCTAAAACAGAGCAAGATTTGGTGGAGGTAGCATTGAAAAACTCAGAAGTGGTTTTTGCTGGATTTGGCATTGTAGCACCAGAATATGGTTGGGATGATTATAAAGGTATTGATGTAACTGGGAAAACCGTTTTGGTACTCGTCAATGATCCTGGTTTCAATAGTGGAGATCCAGATTTTTTTAAAGGTCAAGAAATGACTTACTATGGTCGCTGGACTTATAAATACGAAGAAGCCGCAAGGCAAGGTGCTGCTGCCGTTTTTATTGTTCATGAAACAGCTGCCGCAGGTTATCCTTGGTCCGTCCTTCAGCATTCAGGTGCAAATTTGACCTTAGATGATCCATCTGCAATGAATACTTGTCCCATTCAAGGTTGGATTTCTAGTGAGGCGGCACTAAAGTTGTTTAAAAATGCCGATATGGATTTTAATCAATGGTTCAAAAACTCAAAAACTCGAACTTTTCAAGCTACCGATTTAGATCTTAAGCTTTCTTTTGGTCTAGAAAATTCAATTAAAAGAGCCGTGTCTAGTAATGTGATCGCTAAAATAGTGGGTTCTGAATTTCCCGAGGAGGTCATCATTTATTCCGCACACTGGGATCATTTAGGCATTGGAATCGCCATAGATAATGATTCTATTTATAATGGGGCGCAAGACAATGCCAGTGGTACGGCCATGATTTTGGCATTGGCAGCGGCTTTTAAAAAAGAAAAAGAGGTTAAAAGAACTTTGGTGTTTTTAGCCCTCACCGCTGAGGAAGAAGGCTTACTCGGTTCTGCCTTTTATGCCCGTCATCCCATCTATGAGCCGTCCAAATCGGTTGCCAATATCAATATTGATGCCTTGGCATCGTATGGGAAAATGAAGGATTTAACGATTATGGGATTTGGTCAATCCGAACTCGATGATTTGGCTGAAAAGATTGCTAGGCGACAAGGACGATACGTCTATCCGGATCCCTACCCCAATAAAGGATTATTTTTCCGATCAGATCATTTTAATTTTGCCAAAATAGGCATCCCTGCCTTTTTTGCTTACGCATCATTTGATGCAGTCAATGGCGGTAAGGAAATCATAAAAAAGGAATATGATCAATTTTACGCGCAACGATACCATGCGCCATCTGATGAATTCAATAGGGATACTTGGCAATTTGGAGCCATGCAACAAGACGGGGATCTCTTTTATCAAATGGGCCTTGAATTGGCCAATAACCGCATTTGGCCCAAATGGAATCAAGGTTCTGAATTCAAAATAATCAGAGAGATGAAATGAATGAGTACACAGTTACTGAGCGCGATTAAAATAATGGCAATGATTTTGTTTTTTACTTGAGATTAAAAATTAAATCGATATAATTTAGGTTTAATTTTCAAATTACTATTAATTTGAAGGAAATTAAAGAAAAAACATAAGAGCTACGGTGCGCCGAGAATTAAATATACCAACTGAAAATCGCGACAATAATTCAGATTATGAATTAGGTCAAAAAGATGCTTATGCGTCCTTAAGTAACAAGGATTCACTGAATTCTTTGGATGATGTCCGACTTTGGGCATTGTTTAGGGAAGGCAAAGAGATTGCCTTCACTCATATTTACGGAACTCATTTTGAAGGTCTTTTTCAGTACGGTTGTCAATTCACAAAGAATGAGTCTTTGGTGGAAGATGCGCTTCAGGATATGTTTATTGAATTAAGAGAGAAAAGGGAAAAAGACCATAATACAGACGTCAATTCGAAACTATCTTTTTACTTGTTTGAGAAGAAGAATCCTGCTGTACAAAAAAAAATTCAATGATCACACCACCAACTTTGAGCATTCTGAATTTCGATTATTTGAAATCGAAATTTCAACCGAACAGAAAATCATCGATGAGCAGATAAAAACTGACAGTAAAAAAAAGCTTAAAGAGGTAATTAAGCTAATTACCAATCGGCAGAGAGAAGCTATTTACTGTCTTTATTATGAAGGCCTCAACTATGAGGAGATAAAGGAATTGATGGGATTCACTAACATAAGGTCTGTTAGAAATCTTATTTATAGGGCTTTGGCTCATATGAAGTCTGCCCTTTCATTATTTATTTTATGGAATTGTTATTAAGTTTCTGCCCCCTCATTTTTAAATAAATTTTATTTTCCCCCCTTTTTTTTGCGAATTCAAAAAAAAACTCAAAAAAACTGATGCCTTTGGTTGTATTGCCCTCTAGTTTTTGAACACACACAAGACTAGATTCAAATCATGGCACTAAAAAGTGGAAATTCGCTGGAATCATTATTAATGGATCTCAATTTCAGAGATTGGGTTATCCAGTCCAAACCTGAAACAGAGCGATATTGGAAAACTTGGCTCAAGAATAACCCAGATAAAAAAGAAGACTTTTTACTGGCCAAAGAATTAATTCAAAAATTAGAATTCAAGCGAGTAAAGGTAAGTGAAGAGCGTTACGATAAAATATTTGAAAAAACGCTTTTAGGTAAAAAATCCAAATATGCGAGTAGCAATCAACACTTCTTGAAAAAGTTGGATTTGCGTTCTTACTGGCGTGTAGCGGCCATGCTAGTGGCCGCAGCTTTTATCTCTTTGCTTTATTTCTCTGATCAGTTTTATGATGCTGAAGAGATGGCAGGCCAAATGGAGATGATCACTAAAAGTAATGATGCGGGCAGAAAGTCACAGATTTATCTTCCAGATGGAACCATTGTTTGGTTGAACTCTCAAAGCAGCATCCAGTACAAACCTGATTTTTCAGGAAGTACAAGATCGGTTGAACTTTCAGGAGAAGCTTATTTTGAGGTGGCCAAAGACCCTTCAAAAAAATTCATTGTAAAAACTTCAGCGATGTCGGTCACCGCCATTGGTACTCAATTTAATGTAAATGCTTACAGTTCTGTAGATCGCCATCAAGTCGCTTTAGCTGAGGGAAAGATAATGGTTCAAAAGACAGATAAGTTAAACGAAGATGATCAAAAAGTTTATTTAGATCCAGGACAATCATTGAGTGTTTTCAAGTCCAATGGGCAAATGATTCAATCCAGCTTTGACCCCAAGAAGATTTTGAGCTGGAAGGATGGAATCATCTATTTTGAGGATGCTGTATTTGAGGAAGTAGTCGAAGTACTTCAGAGATGGTATGGCAAGACAATCATTGTCCAGAATATTGAAAAGGCAGGCCAATGGCAGTTTAGCTCTGAATTCAATAACGAGACACTAGAGAATGTGATGCAAAACATTAGCTATTCCAAAAATTTTGGTTATACCATTGAAGGAGAAACCGTGAACATAACATTTTAAAAAAACATGAATGAAAGATAATTCTAGTAGATAACAAAAAAAGAGCCGAAAACAAGGTTTCCGACTCAAAAAACATTCTGAACCCATCATTTGGAAATGCAATGGTTCAAAATCAGTTAACACAATAATTAACCAAATACAAAAATATGAAATTAAAATTAACTAAAGTCATAACTATGATTACTAAATACTCAATATATGGGTTAGTTTTCCAATCGTTGTTTCTTAATATGCTCCTTGCCAATCCGGGACGGGCACAAAAGAACGTCAGCGTGAGGGAAGTTAAAGTAGCGCTCAACTCTGATGACTTGACTGTAAAAAAGATTTTCAGTCAGATTGAAGAAAAATCAGATTTTAGATTTGCAATTGATAAATCTGACTTAAAATCCGAATTAAACCAAATAGTAAATATAGAAGCAGGTGAAAATGCTGTTTCTGATATTTTGCTACAAGTTTCAAAAGATTCGAAAACTAAGTTCAGACAGATCAATAATAACATCACAGTAAGTCGATTGGAACTGAACGATACGGAAGAAATAATCATTGATCAAGAACGCAGTATTTCAGGAACAGTTAGTGATGCTCAAAACGAAGGAATTCCAGGGGTAACGGTTCAGATTTCCGGTACTACAACTGGTACGGTAACGGATATGAATGGCGCATACAAGATGAGTATTCCTGAACAGGGTGCGACACTTATTTTTAGTTCACTGGGTTTTACTACTCAGGAGGTCTCTATTGGATCTAGGTCCATTTTAGATGTTGTTCTGCAGGAGGATGTTGAACAATTAGATGAAATTGTTGTTACGGCTTTGGGTATCCAGCGTAGTTCAAAGGCACTTGCATACAGTGTTGCCCAAGTTGATGGAGAAGAATTAGTTAAAGTAAGATCCACTAATGCATTGCAGTCACTACGAGGTAAGGTTGCGGGTTTAAATATCAACGGAAATGCTATGGGTGTTAAAGCTTCTACGAGAGTCGTCATTCGGGGTAATAGTTCAATGACAGGTAACAATAATCCGCTCTATGTAATAGATGGAATCACTATGAGCAACGATAACGTTGGCGGTGCAGGTATGTGGGGCGGTTATGATGCTGGCGATGGACTTCAAGCAATCAATCCAGATGATATTGAAACAATCAATGTTTTGAAAGGTGGAGCAGCAGCTGCACTTTACGGGTCAAGAGCTTCAAATGGCGTGATTGTCATCACTACTAAGAGCGGAAAAGGACAAAAAGGATTGGGTATTGAGATAAACTCTTCGGTACAATTCGATAATTTGACAAATGTTTTTGATCCACAGAAAAGTTATGGTCAAGGACAAAATTATGGAGATCCACTAGATCCATTAAACACCTTTCAGTCATGGGGTCCATTAATGGATGGTTCATCGCGTACTACATGGGATGGCAGTTCGAGACCCTATGTGTCATCGGGAGATAATTTGGAAAAATTCTACAGGACAGGGGTGAATACTGCTAATACTATTTCTTTGTCAACGGGAAATGACTTAGGATCAACACGTTTGTCGTATACAAGGATGAATGCTCAAGATATGCAGCCTCGATCAAATCTTAAAAGGAATTTACTTTCATTGAATACCAACCAAAAACTCAGCGATAAGTTAACTATTCAATCTTCTGTGAAATTTATAGACGAGTTAAGTGAAGGAAATCCAAACCTGTCCGATGCTCCGAATAATGCAAATGCGTCAATTCGATATTATGCAGCGGACATTGACATAGATGATTTTATAGGTCCTAATGGTGATGGAACGCAAGCGAATAATATAGATGAGTTCAGACATTCCACCAATATATATTTACTAATCCAAATTTTGTGGTCGGTCGTTCGCGAAATTATATTGATAAGCAAAGATTAATAGGATCTATTTCTGCTAAATATGACATCACTGATTTTTTATATGTCAAAGGTCAAGGGGGTGTTGATCGTATGAACATGCATCTAAATGACCAAGCATTTTCTCTTTGGCCCATAGGTGTTGCATTTTCTCCTGGAGGAATTATGTCTGAACAAGATGTATCAATACGACAATCAGATCTTGATCTTTTTTTAGGGACCGACAACTTAAGATTATCTAATAATTTGGTTTTAAATGCATTTATTGGGTCGGGTCGTTTTTCTTACTCAAGAGAACAATCAACTTTGAGAGGTGATAATATCGTTATACCAGGGGTATATGACGTTAGGAATACGTCAAGCCAATTAATTGATTATTACTTTGCTGAAAAAGCAATTAATTCAGTTTATGGTTCAGCAGAATTAGCCTTTAAAGATGCCATATTTGTATCGCTGACTGCTCGAAATGATTGGTTTTCTACGCTTTCATTGGCAGGTAAAGAGTCACCTAATAATGATTTATACACATCTGCCAGTGTATCGGCAGTTTTGTCTGATTTAGTGACGATGCCGAGTATAATTAATTTTGCTAAACTAAGAGGTGGTTATTCTCAGATAGCCGGAGGTGCTGATAATCCATACGGGCTTAGTTTGAACTATGGTTTGACTGGTTCTCATACGGGCAATGATGGAGTAAGCCTTCCTACAGGACAGATATCGGGGGGAACGATTCCAAACAAAGAAATTAAACCTTTTCAAAAGAACGAATCTGAAATAGGGTTTGATTTACGTATGTTCCAGAGTAAAATGACTGTAGATTTTAGTTATTATGACAATTCAACCATCGGTGATATAGTGGCTGTGAGTGCTTCGGCTACTTCTGGTTATACTTCATCACTTGCAAATTTAGGTGAAATTTCGAATAAGGGAATTGAATTATTAATTCGAGGAACTGTATATGAGAAAGGAGACTTCTCGGCAGATTTGACCCTTAATTATGCGAAAAACAACAGTGAAATAATATCTACAAATGATGCTGGTGACAATATTTTTATTGATCAAACGAGAAATATGGCCGCTGGAGTTACACAAGTTGTTGGAGAGCAATTCGGTACTATATATGGTAGCTATTTCCAAAGAGACGCCAATGGTAATAAAATATACTCTCTAAACGGAGACGGTGTTCCCCTTGCTGTTAGATCAACTGATCAGAAAATTTTAGGTAATGGTGTCGCTCCTACTCAGCTAGGTATTGGAACTGATTTAAGATACAAAGCATTTCAGCTTAGTGTCTTTTTTGAGGCTAAGTTCGGAGCGCAAATATATTCAAATACCAATGCCTTCATGAAACTAGTTGGAATGAGTAAGGAAACCATACCTGAAGGCGGTAGAGAGGCCGGATTTCTACCAGACGGAGTAATGGATGATGGCTCTGAGATGGTGAGAGTGACTAAGGAGAACTTAGATGTTTTTTGGGCAAACCAATGGGACATTGGAGAGGAAAGCGTTTATGATGCTGATTTTATCAGATTTAGCCAATTGAGCTTATCTTATAGTATTCCAAGGTCTATCACTAATAAGTTGAATTTGGGATCGGCATCCGTTTCAGTAGTAGGTAAGAACCTTGCGCTATGGAGTGATGTGCCTAATGTAGATCCAGAATCTGCTTATCAAGCAAGAAATGGTCAAGGTTTAGAATACGCAGGACTCCCAGTTCCACGAACAGTTGGTTTTAATGTTAGTTTAAAATTTTAAATATAGAGTAATATGAAAAAGATATTAATTTTATTGCTTCTGATCAGTCCTTTTATGGGATGTGATTTGGATAAGGATTTTGAAGAGATGAACATAGATCCTACCAAAGGCGCTTCTTTGGATGTAAATACCAAAATGTCTGGAGTTTTGTTGAGAGGTGCAGGAACCGAATATGAAATGACCGTTACCAAAATCATTTACTTTTCGCAGTTCAACCAGTATTTGGTTCAAAATGGTTTTCCTCAGGGTATGTTTTATACCTTCGATGGAACCTATAATGCGGGTATTTGGGATAGTTATTACAGCGATCCTATTAAGACAATCCAAGATATTATCGTTCAGCTTGAGGCTGATGAAAGTACGATAGTAGGTTCGGAAATGGCAATAGCGAAGATATGGCGTGCTTATTTATTCCATGAAATCGCAGATGTTTATGGGCAATCACCATATTTTGATGCTGGTAAAGGGTATACGGATGCTATTTTAAAGCCCGCATATGATCCTCTAGAGGATATATATTTTGATATGCTCGAAGAATTAGAAGAAGCTGGAGCAATGATGACAAATTCTTCAACTCTTGGATCAGCTGATTTTATTTACCAAGGAGATACCGATAAGTGGAAAAAGTTTGGTAATTCTATGATGTTGCGTTTAGCGATGAGAATGATGGAAGTGGATGAAGTAAGTGCTAAGGCATGGGCAGCAAAGGCAATAGCTGGCGGAACGATGGCTTCTAATGCTGATAATGCATATATGGCTCGACAGGATGGCCCACAAGATGGAAATCGAAACGCAGCTGCTCTTCATTTCAGTAAATATCCGGATACAAAAGTTGCTGCGACATTTTATGACTATTTAGATGACAATAACGATCCTCGATTAGCTATCTTCACGGATCCCGCGTCGCCTGCGAGAGGAGAATTCGTCGGTTATAGTCCTACAGAGTTAGCAGCTACTTTTGATATGACAATTGACTCTTTTGCTGTAGTCAATCCTGTATTTGATGAAAATGAATACTCCGACAGTTCTTTTGAATTATAGTGAATCTGAGTTGTTGAAGGCTGAGTTTGCGGAACGAGGAGGCACTGGTAATGCTGCAACACTTTATGCGAGTGGAGTAACTGCCGCGATGAAGATGTGGGAGGATGTTGACCCGTCACTTGCGATTGCAGATGCCGATGTTTTAGCCTATTTAACTGCACATCCATATGTGGCTGGAACACCTGGACAAAAAATGATAGGTGAGCAGTATTGGGCCACACATTTCTTTGATTTCACTGAGGCTTGGTCCAATTGGAGAAGAACTGGATATCCCATTCTTGAGCCATTTGGTGGAGCACCTCCAAATGCGCTCAATGTGACAAATGGAACAATTCCTCGAAAGTTGGTTGCAAATAGAGGTGAAGCTGCTACCAATCCCGAGAATTATGCAGCTATGGTTAGTGCTCAAGGTAACGAGATGACTACAAAAGTTTGGTGGGATGTCAAGGTCCATCCGACAAACTAAAGCGTGATTGTTAAACCTAATATTCTAATTATATAAAAAAATAAATTTCGCAGGTTTTAAGGGTTATGTTTCTTCTTCATGTTAGTAATAGATCTAGTTAATCCGTTATTAATGACCCTTTTTCCTGTGAAGTTTTAATCTAAAAAGTAGGATGACTTTTAGAAAATAGTAATCTTACTTTTTTTTATTTATTTAAAAATATGTATTTCTCAGTGTCACTCATTGAGCGGAAAACCTTTCATTATTTGATTACTAGGTATTAAAATTTATATAGTGAAGCGTCAAAATTTAATTTTATTCCTTATAATTTTAGTATATCTAGCTGTATTTATTATTTTTTCTTCCAAAAAGAGGTCAAGGTTCATAAACTTTTTACGCTTTTGGATCCTCTGAGTACCGGAGTCGATTTTATTAATTTTATTGAAGACTCCAAAGATCAAAATATTTTACTTTATTCTAATTTTTATGGTGGAGCAGGCGTTGGTGTAGGTGATTTTAATAATGATGGCTTACAGGATTTGTATTTTGCGGGTAATCTCGTCGCTGATAAATTATATATTAATCAAGGAAATTTCTTATTCAAGGATGTTACCCAGGAAGTCGGAATACAAAATGATGGAGGCTGGTCAACGGGAGTAACTATTTGTGATGTTAACAACGATGGCAATGTTGATATTTATGTAAGCAGAGAGTTATATGATGATCGCCCTGAATGGAGAGCTAACTTGCTTTATGTAAACAACGGTGATGGCACTTTTACAGAATCTGCCAAAAAATATGGAATTTCCGATACTGAAAGGACGCGACATGCTACTTTTCTAGACTATAATAACGATGGTTACTTAGATTTATTTTTACTTACCCAACCACCTAATCCAGGTACCTTTTCCGAGTATTTTGGTACCATGCTTTTGAAACCAAAATACCATTTAAAATTATTTAAAAATACGGGAAATGATTTTTTTGAAGAGGTAAGTAAGGAAGCTGGAATTGATGCTACAGGATTTCCAAATGGTGTATCCTCTAGTGATATCAATAATGATGGCTGGATCGATCTTTATGTTGCTAATGATTTTCATTCGCCTGATTTCTTATTTATCAATAATCAAGATGGGACATTTACCAATACTTCAAAAGCAGCTTTCAGTCATTTTTCTTATTACAGTATGGGAGTAGACGTGGCAGATATTAATAATGATGCCTTACTCGATGTTTTTGTAGTGGATATGGTTTCTGAAAATAATTTTAGATTAAAATCTAATATGAGTGGAATGAATCCCAAGTCTTTTTGGGATGTAGTTGAAAGTGGGGGTCATTATCAATATATGTACAATGCTTTGCAATTAAATAACGGTAATGAAACCTTTAGTGATGTTGCTCAGCTAACGGGAATGTCTGCAACGGATTGGAGTTGGTCAAATTTGATTGCTGATTTTGACAATGATGGATATAAAGATACCTATGTTACAAATGGATTATTACATGATATCCGTAATACGGACGCAGACAAAAAGGTCAATGACTTCGTTATAGAATCTGCCCAAAAATATATTAATGAACATCCAAATGAGGGAGATGTGAGTATTTGGGATATTATGGATTTAGAAAAAGTGATTTCTTTAATACCTTCTCAGCCCCTTAAAAACTACGCATTTAAAAACAATGGAGGTTTAGAATTTGAAAATAAGGTTGAATCATGGGGCTTAACACACGAATCTTTTTCAAATGGTGCAGCCTATGCGGATCTAGATAATGATGGAGATTTAGATATTGTGGTAAACAATATCAATTTGCCTGCCTTTATTTATAAAAATAACGCAGAGGAGACGGAGAATGCAAATTTTTTAAGAATCCAATTGAAGGATAAAGCTAACAAGCCAGTATTTGGTACACGGGTATATATTTATCAGGGGAGTGAAGTACAGATGCAAGAAACGACCAATGTTCGTGGTATATATTCTACAAGTGAACCTATGGTACACTTTGGATTGGGTGAGAATATAGAGGTAGATAGTCTGTTAATAGTTTGGCCTAATAAAAAAATATCGGTTAGAAAAAATATTAAGGTCAATCAAACGATGACTGTCTTTATGGATCAAGCCGAAAAATCATCTTATAGAGGTGAACAGGATTCAGATACCCTGTTATTTAAAAAGGAGAGTGACCTATTCCCTTTTACTTTTTTACACGAGGAAAATACCTTTGATGATTATCAATATCAGGTGTTATTGCCACACAAGATGTCACAGTTTGGTCCTGCAATGGCTAAAGGAGACATTAACAATGACGGTTTAGAAGATGTTTTCCTTGGGGGATCTCACGGGTTGAGCGCCATACTTTATGTTCAGAACGAAGATGGAACTTTCATGAAATCGGACCTAGGATTATGGGCAGAAGAAAAGGCTTATGAAGATGTAGATGCTCTATTTGTAGATATCAATAATGATGGTTTTCAAGACTTATATGTAGTAAGTGGGGGTAATGAATTTCCTGCTTATGACCCAAATTATATGGATCGATTCTATCTGAATATGGGGGATGGAAAATTCAAGAAAGAACTTATACAAGATCTCAACTTTGAAAGTGGTTCTAGAGTGAAAGCGTCAGATTATGATGGAGATGGTGATCAAGATCTTTTTGTCGGGGGACGACACGTCCCTCATCAATATCCTCTACCTGCAACCAGTATGCTTTTGCGAAATGATAATGGCAAACTCGTTAACCTTACCAATGTATTGGCTAAAGAGTTCAATCGATTGGGTATGGTAACGGATGCCGTTTGGAGTGATTATGATCTTGACGGTGATGTTGATTTAACCGTCGTTGGAGAATGGATGGCCGTCACTTTCTTTAAAAATGAGGAAGGGGAATTAAAAAAAGCAGAGGTTAAAGGGCTAGACCAGTCTGCCGGTTGGTGGTTTGCTTTGGATCAAGCTGATTTTGATAAGGATGGTGACATAGATTACATAGTGGGAAATCTTGGGCTTAATCACAAGTATAAAACTTCTAGCGAGGAACCTTTTGATATTTATTATCATGATTTTAACGGCGATGTTCAGTCTGATATTGTATTGGGATATTATAACGAGAATAAGCACTACCCATTGCGAGGATTTTCTTGCTCTTCTGCCCAAGTTCCTGAGTTAAAAGGGAAAATAAAGAAATATGATTTATTTGCGTCTATGGAGATTGATCAAGTATACGGCAATGATAAATTGCAAGAAGCCTTACATTATCAGACCAATACTTTTGCATCTTCTTTTATCGAGAATAAAGGGAATGGTGAATTTGAGATATCTCCTTTACCGCGCTTAGCTCAAATCTCTAATTTGAACGACTTCATTATCAAAGATTTTGACAATGATGATAATTTAGATGTTCTCGCGGTTGGCAATTTATATGCCTCGGAAATTGAAACGCCTCGCAATGATGCTGGATCTGGTATTTTGCTATTAGGAGATGGATCTGGTAATTTTTCTGCTAAAACATCAAGAGAGACAGGATTTTTTGCCAGAGGAGATGCTAAAAATATGATTCTTTTTAAGTCTAATAATAAAGAACAAGTCTTAGTCGTCAATAATGATGATTTACTTGAGTCATTCAGTATTCTTGAAAAATGAATATATGAAAATCTTGTAAATGATAGCTTGATTCAAAATAGGATTACCTGATTAGCCAAGTCATTTATACTATTAAGTTAAGGGTCGTTTTTCTAGTTAACCTGGTTATAAATAGGAGCCATTAGAGAAAGTACAAAAATGAATAAATAACTGTTTTAGGATGTTATTAGCCACTAAAATCTAATTAAAACTACGATTACTAATTGATTATGAAAGGTACAATGCTTAAAATAATTAAATTAAAAACATGGTCTCTCTTCATTCTTTTGATCTTCATTTCCTGTCAAAAATCGGAGACAAAAAAATTAACATTACCGCTTCTTTTCAGTGATCACATGGTGCTTCAACAAAATGAAGTCGTTGCTTTTTGGGGTGAGTATCTGCCTAATGAAAAAGTATCGGTGAGCGGTAGTTGGGGTAAGGAAATAAGTACGGTCTCTGATGAATCGGGCAACTGGAAACTTCAATTGCCCACACCTCCTGCAGGAGGTCCTTTTGAAGTCAGTATCTTGACCTCAGATACGACCATCATTTTTAATGATGTCTTGATAGGAGAAGTGTGGCTTGCCTCGGGTCAGTCAAATATGGAGATGCCGGTCACCGGATATTTGCCTAATGAGAATATTGATAACGATCTCGAAGAAATAGCAGCAGCCGATTATCCTGAGATACGAATGTTTAGCGTAAAAAAACAATTGTCATTGATCAAGCAGAAAGAAATGATGGGCTCATGGGAAGTATGTTCACCTGAAGCGGTGGGACAATTCAGTGCTTCTGCTTATTTTTTCGCAAGAAAATTATATTTAGATCTGAATATTCCCATTGGTATTATTCATTCAAGTTGGGGAGGGACCGTAGTGGAAGCTTGGACCAGTAAGAAAGGTCTGAGTGATTTTCCTGAGTTGATTAAGCCGACTCAGCAATATGACGAAACTAAAATCCGTGCTTGGAGGGATCAATTTGAAAAATTAACGGTGACTCCAACGCCTCCAAGCTTCGAAAGCCTAGAACTTATGGATTTGAGTCAGGAGGAAATTTCTGATCCCCAATTTGATGATGCTCAGTGGATAAAAATGAATTTACCAGCCGAAAATGGTTATACAGATGTTTTCTTGCCTGATTTGGGTTATAGTCAAGAGATTAATGGTATTTTTTGGTATCGAAAAACGGTGATTCTAGATCATATAGATATGGATTATGAGTTGAAGATTGGTGCTATCGATGATGGAGATATTACTTATATAAATGGGGAAAAAGTGGGTGCTACCTTGGGTTGGCGTGATCAAAGAGTCTATAAGGTGCCCAAAGAAATATTAAATAAAGGAGAGAATGTCATTGCCATCATGCATATTGATTACACTGATAAATCCTCAGTTATAGGGCCCATATACCTTGAAAACGTACAAGGGGATAAGGTGTTTTTAGAAGGTAGTTGGTCAGGTCTTCTTTACGCAGACCTCCTTAATTCTGAGTTAATTATTTATGGTTTAAAACACCGGGATCAGTTGAGTCAGCGACCCTTTCTTTATTCCGGTGGACCCAACGATTTTCCATCCTCATTGTTTAATGCCATGATACACCCATTGATCCCCTACAATATCAAAGGAGTTATTTGGTACCAAGGAGAAGAAAATGTAGCGAGAGCTGAACAATATGAAAAACTTTTTCCAGCACTGATTACTGACTGGAGAAGTTATTGGGGATATGATTTCCCCTTCTATTTTGTTCAAATAGCACCATTTAATTACGGATTTGAAAACAATCTATCACCGGCGTTGAGAGATGCTCAGCGAAAAAGTTTAAAAGTGACCAATACAGGTATGGCCATCACTATGGATATTGGATCACCTACGACGATCCATCCTTCAAATAAACAAGATGTTGGAGATCGACTAGCGCGTTTGGCCCTGGCCAACGACTACAATAAAGACATATTGGCTTCTGGCCCCCTTTACAAAAGTCATAGCGTGAAGGAGGGCAAAGTAGTCATTGATTTTACCTACGGCCAGGGATTAATGAGCCATAAATCGAGTCTTACAGGATTTGAATTGGCGGGTGAGGATCAAATATATGTTTCAGCAGAAGCAAAGATTATCAACGATCAAGTCATCGCTTGGTCTGATCTTGTGTTTGATCCTAAATATGTCAGGTATGGGTGGAAAGATTATTTTGAGGGGACGCTATTTAATGGAGGAGGACTACCCGCAGCATCTTTTTCCTCCCAATGATAGGGACCTTCATTCATGGATAGAAGGGTAGATGAACGCGTATTTTTTATATAAACTTTTAACCTAATACAAGTTTACATAGGGTGGATTAGTTTCACTGCCCTACGTTAATCATTTTATTAGGTTAATTTTAGGTACTTTAGGAAAGATTTAGAGCAGATCATGTTTTTAAAAAATGCTTATTCAATTTAAAATAGGCAATTTAAAATAGGAAGTTCAAAATCGAGTAATCACTCAGATCGGTAATACTAATTTTATGAAATTATTTTAATTTAGTTATATGAAAAACATCTTTATATTTTATGGTTTCATCTTTTGTCATTTGGCAATGAGCCAAAGTGATTCCAATTTTAAATGGTGGAATCCTGCAGCGCATGAGTTTCAAGTGATAGAGGGTCAGGCTTGGTTCGATGAGGTCCAAGAATCCTACGATCGACTGCCCCATCGCGTAGTTGATAAGGTGGATCCAGAGATCTGGGGACTGTCCAAACATTCGGCAGGTCTGATGATTCGTTTTCGTTCAAATGCCAAAGAGATTAAGATCAGATATCAGACCCAGGATGAAAATTTGAGGTACATGGATCACATGTCAACCACGGGCGTAAGTGGGTTGGACTTATATGCCATAAATAGTGATGGAATGGAGCTTTGGTGTGCCGCTGGTCGGAGTTTTGGAGATACCATTACGTATGCATACAAACTTCTGAACCCCAATGATGGTTATCATGATCGAGGGCGAGAATATCGACTTTACTTACCGCTTTATAATCAAGTTAATTGGATGGAAATTGGTGTTGACGAGCAGGTGTATTTTGAACCCTTGCCTATTCGAAAAGAGTTACCTATTGTAGTGTATGGTACATCCATCGCACAGGGGGCATGTGCTTCGCGACCGGGTATGGCTTGGACTTCCATTTTAGGAAGAAAAATGGACAGACCCTTGATCAATCTGGGTTTCTCAGGTTATGGAAAATTGGATATGCCGCTGATTGATTTACTTGGTGAGATTGAGGCAAAAATATATATCCTCGATTGCCTTCCCAATTTGGCTTCAGATGGTTGGGAAAGAGTAGGGATTGAAAATGAGCAGGCCCTAAAAGATAGAATACGTGTAGCTGTGCAAGCCCTTCGTGAAAAACAGCCTAGGACACCCATTCTTTTGGTGGATCATGCAGGTTATACCCAAGCCCTTACTAGTGAAAAAAAGAGCAAAGAAGTCAGCCAAGTCAATGTACTTCAGCAGCAAGTATTTCATCAGCTCAAAGATGGAGGGATGGACCATCTTTTCTATTTGACCAAGGAAGAAATTGGTTTTCAGATGGATGATACTGTTGATGGGATTCATCCGACAGATCTGGGAATGATGAAATACGGCATGAGTTATGAGAAAAAAATACGATCCATATTGGAAGAACCGATAGGAACAGCTTCGACGACACATCCCATTACCCAATATAGGGAGCCCGGGAATTATGATTGGGAAAAAAGGCATAGAGAAATCTTGAGCATAAATCAAATGGATCCACCAAAAGCAGTTTTTTTGGCCAATTCAATTGTTCATTTTTGGGGAGGGCTACCCGAGACTAAATTAAGAAGAGAACAAGCTTCTTGGGATCAGTTATTCACACCATTGGGTCTAAAGAATTATGCTTACGGATGGGACAGGATCGAGAACGTCATATGGCGGGTATATCATGGTGAGCTCGATGGATTTGAGGCAGAAAAGAGTTTTGGTCATGATAGGGACCAATAATTTACATCTCAATACAGATGAGGAAATTATAGAGGGATTGCACCTTTTAATGAAGGCCATTAAAATCAGACAACCCACAGCTAAAATAACACTTATGGGCTTATTGCCCAGAAGAGACTATGAAGCTAGAATTGTAAAGCTGAACTTTCAAATCGCTCAGTTGGCAGGAGAAGTAGCGGTACCCTACAGAGATCTTGGGTACGTATTTTTAAATAAGGAAAATAAAATTGATGAGTCGTTCTTCTCTGATGGATTGCATCCAAATACTGCGGGTTATCTAAGATTGAGAGAGGTGGTAAAGCCTTTGTTGACAGACTGAGGTCTCCATAACAGATATCGAAGGTGGATGAGTGTCATTCCCTTAAAATCAAATCAGAGCTGTTATTTTTGAGTTGCTCTTGGCCCGATTTCTATGACTTCCATATTGAAAATTTTCCCATGTTCAATTTCAAACCTCAAGAGTGTTTTCACCTTGTGAAATCCATGTTTTCCCGCTGCACCAGGGTTTAAATACAGGACATTGTATTTCTTATCAAAAATTACTTTTAAGATATGAGAATGTCCACAAACAAGAATGTTGGGTTGTTTGGCCACTAATAGGGCCCTGATATTTTTGGTGAACGACGGTGGTTTACCGGCGATATGGGTCATCATGATGCGCATGCCGCCACAAGAAATTAATGCTGTTTCTTGCGTGCGTATTCTAATATCATGCCCATCTATATTACCAAAGACGGCTCGCAAGGGTTTGAAATTTTCTAAAGTCTCCAAGAGGGCTACATTCCCCACATCTCCCGCGTGCCAAATTTCATCACAATCTTTAAAATAATCGAAAATACTGGGATCTAAATAGCCATGTGTATCTGAGAGAAGACCTACTTTCATGGACGCAAAATAGCTTATTTTTAATAAATTTTGAAAGGTTTCATAGGGGGAGCAAGCAGATATTTTTTTATATATGCACCGAAGATCAAAGCAAGTCAGGACTGACCCCTTTTCAAAAAAACCCTTTTTCAGCTACTGTGATTTTATTTATCACTCTTTTTTCTATGCGCTCAGCGTCATTTTCTTATTTATTATTGGATATCTTCAGTGAGAATTCATGTTTTTAATCAATGATGGTTAAATTTGAGTGTATGAAAGCGCAAAGGTTCTTTACTTTTATTTTTTTGATTGCATTATTCAGTTTTGCGAAAAGTCCTTCCGAGGATAATTTAAACGCTGAAATCAATTGGATCAGTTTTGAAGAAGCGGTGGCGAAAACCTCCGAGAACCCCAAGATGATTTTGGTTGATCTTTACACGGATTGGTGTGGATGGTGCAAAAAAATGGATCGAGATACCTACAGTCGCGCCGAAATTGTGGCGTACGTTAATGATAAATTTTATGCAGTAAAATTTGATGCTGAAGGCGCTGAAGAAGTTAGTTTTAGGGGTCATACCTTCAAATTTGTGGCTTCAGGACGAAAGGGATATCACGAATTGGCGGCAGCGCTCACACAAAATAAGCTCAGTTACCCTACGACGGTTTTTATGAATGAAGAGCTCCAAATCATTCAGCCCGTGCCGGGTTACTTGGATGCGCCTACTTTTGATACTATTTCCAAATACATGGGTGAGGGCAAATATAAAAATACAGCTTGGGCAGATTTTCAAAAATCTTATCAAAGTAAACTTTGAAGTAACTTTTTTGGGTGCTTTACCGTAAAGCATGAAGCAACCATTCGGATGTTAATGGCATCCTCTAGATAATCATTACTCATTAAAGGATATTTATTATGACCAAGAGACTCATTTTTAGTTTAACTCTATCAATGGTAGGGATCTTTTTGTTGGCAGATCCAATCGAAAGAAATTTACAGCCGTTTAAGCAATTATATGTAAAAGAGGGTATTGAGGTTGTACTTATAAAAGGTACAGAATACAACGCAAAGGTGGATGTTTCAGGATGTAATCCCGAAGATGTCCTGACTGAGGTCAACAATGGTCGATTAACGATACGTATGAGGCCAAATGGAAGATATAGAAATATTGAGGTAAAAGTAGCGCTTATTTATGTGAGTCTTAGTGAAATAGATGTGTCCTCGGCAGGAGTGGTCAAAGGATCAGATCGATTGGAAAGTGAAGCACTAGAGATTGAGGTCAGTAGTGCCGGTTCACTGGAGTTAAATATTCTTTCCAATAGCTTAGATTTAGATGTCAGTAGCTCGGGGTTTGTCGCCTTGAATTTAGAGGTTAATAAACTTGAGGTCGAAATCTCAAGTGCAGGTAAGGTCGAGCTGACCGGCCGAGTACGTGACCAAGCATTGGATATAAGTAGTGGGGCTCATTATGAGGGGTTTAAGATGATTTCGGAAAGAACATTAGTGGACATAAGTAGTGGAGGACTGGCTCAAGTTTATGCGAAAGAAAAACTAGATGTCCAGGCGAGTAGTGGAGGGTCAGTAGAATTTCAAGGAAGTCCAGTTAGTTTGAGCAAACGTTTAAGTAGTGGAGGTTCTGTAAGTCAATATTAGTCATTTAAATCTAAGAGCTTTGATGTTTTCAGGGAATGGGCGAGGTTCATTAGGAAGTTTGCCATACGTATTGTGTGTTTATCTCTTAGTCCTAGGATGTGAAAGCCTTGAAACCCAGCGAGACCAATTTTTTACTCAAGGAAATGAAGCGATTGAAGCGAAGTCTTATGAGAGTGCAATTAGTTTATACACAAAAGCTATTAAGATAGATTCTGATGATGCCGAGTCCATCAATAATAGGGGAGTGGCCAAACGAGAATTAGGCAGGGTTTATGAAGCGATCCAAGATTATAACGAGGCATTATTGATTGATAATGAATTTTGGGATTGCCTGCATAACCGAGCCATGGCCTATCAAGAGGCGGGTAATTGGACGAAAAGCATCAGAGATTATGATTTACTTATTGCCCATCATGATAGTTCCATTTATCACGAAGCTAAGGCGCTTATTTTCACAGAGTCAAAAGATTATGAACGAGCCATGGATGAATTTAATAGGGTACTGGCACGAAATCCAAAGGATACTGAGGCCAAGATCAATTTAGCCACCTTAGATTTTTATCTGGGCAATAAGCAAAGGGCGGCAGCTACTTTAGAGGAAATTTTGCATCAGTTTCCCAATGAAGCCTATGGATACAATACACTCAATCAGATATATATAGAGTTATCGTCATTGGACTTAGCCTATCGGGCCATCCAGCAAGCCCTTAGGCTGGATCCGAACAATGCTTTTTTTCTAAATAATAGGGGTTTTACCTATCTAGAGATGGATTCTACAGCTTTAGCCTTGATCGATATCAACCAAAGTATTGTTTTGACTCCTGATAATCCATGGTCTTATCGAAATAAGGGCTACTACTATTATAAAATGGGGGATTTCACTCAGGCCATCCGTTATTTGAAGCAATCCTTGGAGATGGATGAAAACGTAAAGGAAGCTCATTTGATGTTGGGCATGACCTATTTATCAGACGGCCAATCAGGAATGGCTTGCCAGGAATGGCAAATAGCAATGGATGTGGGTAACGAAAAAGCGCAGGCCTACCTGAACGATCATTGTAATTAAGCGTGCCATTATTTTTTGAAAATCAATTGATAGAGAGAAGCCCTATCCCTAAAAATAACCATAGGGATAATGACTGCAGATAGGAACATAAAGGGGGAGACCAAAACGGCTTGGTTAGGTATATCTGATCTGGATGAATTCCATAAATAGGGAGTGGCCTTTACAGGGTGAAAAAAGATATTAAGGACCAGTATGAGTGCAACTAGGCCCCATACAATGGCCCTGTTTTTTTAGAAATAACCAATGAATATGGGATGTTAGATACTCAGTTAAAGGAAACGCTTAGGAAACGCCTGCAAGGAGAATTACCAGGAAATCTCGCTCATGAGGAGATGAGAGCTCAGATCATCCATGAAGAAGCTGCTCGAAAACCTTTTGAGCTTTCTCCCAAAGAGGGTGCAGTCCTGATATTGTTATACCCAGATGAACATGCGAGTGATTGGAAGTTCCCCTTGATTCAGCGACCTCCTTATGACGGGGTTCATGGTGGGCAAATCAGTTTCCCTGGAGGGAAAAAAGAGGATACAGATAAAGATTTGCTGCAAACTGCCCTTCGCGAGACCTATGAAGAAATAGGCGTTTCAGATTCAAGCATCCAGATAATTGGTAAGTTGAGCAAGCTGGATGTAGCAGCGTCTAATCATGTGGTACTTCCCGTGATTGGCTTTATGGATCAAAAACCTATATTTACACCTCATCCTTATGAGGTAGCGGAGATTATTGAAATTTCTTTGATCGATTTGTTTAGAAAAAATGTAATCAAGGAAAAACATCTGCAGACCAGAGGAGTAACTTTAAGGGCACCCTATTATGATATTGATGACCACTTTATTTGGGGTGCAACGGCGATGATACTTAATGAACTGGTAACTTTAATCAAGTCTGAATGAACGAAGCTTTAATTCAAAATGATGCGGTAATATTTGGTATCCTGATGTTGATTTTGGGAGCTGTTTTTTATACCTCAGACAGTAAGTCATGGTTTTGGAAAAAATTCTATGGTTGGGTTCCATCCGTACTTGTTTGTTATTTTTTACCGTCGTTACTTTATAGTTTTGGCATCATTGACCCTACAAAGTCTAATTTATATTTCATGGCTTCTCGGTATTTATTGCCGACCAGTTTGATTTTATTAACGCTTTCGGTAGATGTTAAGGAGCTCATAAAATTAGGGCCTAAGGCCATCATTATGTTCTTTACAGGTACCGTCGGTATTATCTTAGGGGGCCCTATAGCCCTTCTTTTGATTTCTTATATTGCCCCTGAAGTCATCAATGCGCCACCTACTGAAGAAATATGGCGAGGCATGACTACCATTGCGGGCTCATGGATTGGAGGTTCTGCCAATCAAACAGCAATGAAAGAAGTTTTTGAAGTAGGTGGACCCTTGTTCTCGAAGATGGTGGCGGTAGATGTGATCATGGGTAATTTATGGCTGGCCATTTTAATGCTAGGGATAGGTAAAAACAAAAAGATCAACCAATTATTAAAGGCCGATGATCGAGCCATTGAAAATTTAAAAAATCGCATGGAAGATTTCCAACAGAAGTCTGCAAAAACAGCTTCTCTATCAGACATTGTTAAGATTTTGGCCATTGGTTTTGGCTGTATGGGTTTGTCTCATTTTTTGAGTGATCTCATTGCCCCTTATTTGATTGTTAATTTCCCACAATTACAAGATTATAGTTTGACCTCAGGGTTCTTTTGGATCGTAGTGATTGCCGCCACATTGGGCGTTGCGCTGTCTTTTACTCGTGCGCGATCTTTGGAGCATGTAGGGGCATCAAAATTGGGTAGTTTGATGGTTTATGTTTTGATTACTACCATTGGCATGAACATGGATATATTGGCTGTTTTTGAAAATCCAGGCTTGTTTTTAATTGGATTTATTTGGATTGGTTTTCATGCCATATTACTGATCGTAGTAGCTAAAATCATCAAGGCCCCCTATTTCTTTATAGCGGTAGGTAGTCAGGCCAACGTGGGAGGGGCTGCGTCTGCACCTATTGTAGCGGCCTATTTCAGTCCATCTTTAGCTCCCGTAGGTGTGCTATTGGCCGTGCTAGGATATGTTGTGGGTACTTATGGGGCCTATATTTGTGGTTTATTGCTCCAAGGAGTATCGCCCTGAATGGCATTATAGATCCAGTTTTAAATGGGTGATTAGCTATTTTGGGTAGCTTCCTCTGCCATTTTTTGTGCCCGTTCGACCCCTAAATATTTTTCAATTCCGTAATGGCCTAAATAAATGATGGGAGTGCTCAAAATGGCAATGACAAATTTGAAGATATAATTGACAGATCCCACAGCCAATACTTGAGCAAGTGGCCATTGACTCTCTGCCGGAGCCAATAGATAAAAGGCCAAAAAGAGCACAACGAAGCTGTCAATTAATTGAGAGATCAGCGTAGAGCCGGTTGCTCTTAACCAAATCAATTTTGCTCCAGTAAATTGTCTGAGCTTTTGAAAAATATAAACGTCCAATAATTGACCTATGAGGAAGGCAACTAAACTTCCCACGATGATACCCAGGCCTTGGGTGAAAATTTTATTGAAAGCCAAGTCTATATTAAAGACATTTCCGAGCGCATCTAGGGCATTGAGTTCTAGCCAAAACTGCGCGGGAGGCAATAGGGTGATGGTATAAATAATAAGGAACGCATAGCTGATCAAACCAGCGGTCAATAAGCTAATTTTTTTAATGCCTTCCCTACCAAAGTATTCATTGATAATATCAGTAGTTCAAAAAAACCACAGGCCATAAAACAACCCCTGCGGTAAGGTTAAAATCAAGATTAAAACCTAAGATTTCAATATGAGCAGGTGCGACACCTATTATTTTTTCAGCAGAAAAAATTTTAACACCCATGATTTCTGCAAGCAAGGCATTGGTGATAAATATACCTGAAAGGATTAAGAAGAGTTGTTGTTTTTTTCCTGTAGCTAGGGTCTTACTCATTGATTTCAAATATACGACCCTCTAAGGCCAAGTGGGCATTTTCAAATTCAGTTTGCACTTCTTTTAATAAAGGGCTCAAATCTTTGTACCGTGTAGAAAAATGTCCTATAGTAAGCTTACCAACTCTTGCTGCGGTTGCGATACGTCCTGCTTGCGCCGCGGTGGTATGAAAGGTCAGATGCGCGCGCTCTTTCATGCTCCTCCATAAAGGTAGCCTCATGATAAAGTAAATCGACTCCTTTAATCCATTTGATCAGCTCTTCATCGTATTTTGTATCTGAACAGAAAGCATATGAATGATGCTTTCTTGGAGGAAGCGTGAATTCTTCATTCGAATACTTTGTCCTACCATCTTCATGGAGTACATCAATGCCTGATTTGAGTTGTTTGATTTCTAAAGGATTTAACGTCTTTGTTAAATAATCCTTATTCAGTCTCCTTAAATTAGGTTTTTCCTCAAACAAAAATCCGGCACAAGGAATGGAATGCTTCATTGGAATACTCTTGATGGTAAGTTTCGGTAGATCTACAAGGAGTTCTTGAATCCCTTCTTTCCATTCAGTGAGTTCAATGGGGAAGTTGAATACCGTTTTTGAATGTTTGAGTTGAATCGTTATCATTTCTGAAAGCCCGGGTGGACCAATCAAGGTCAATACTTGTTTACGTCCATAGAGCTGCATCGTGGAGAGAAGTCCAAGCAATCCGTAACAGTGATCACCGTGAAGATGGCTGATCAAAATGTGATTGATCTTGGAGAGTTTTACATTATATTTTTTAGCTTGTAGTTGGGTACCCTCGCCACAATCAACCATGAAGTGTTTATGATCGACTTCAACGACCTGAGAGGTATGATGCCGGTTGTAGGCAAAAGAAGCTGCATTAGATCCTAATATTTTGACTGAAATACTCAATTAACCTTCCTTTTTGAGCATGTTTTCAAGATCGGTTAGCATGACAAACTCTATGGCTTCTTCAGAGGTAGGTACGAAGTCTAGTTTATTAGCTGACGGGTTGTTTTTGATTAATTTCTCTAGTTCCAGAGGGATCTCACAAAGGATAAAAGAACCTAATTCTTTAAAGATATCATGACCCAAGGTGAGTATAGGTAAACCAGAGGCATCGAAGCGAGTCATGTAGTTCATATCTATAATGACATGACTTATTTTTTTCGATTGAATCTCTGTGAATAACTTTTTAAAATGGGAGTGATGGCTTTCACTGAGCTGGGATTCTAGTATTTCAATAAGCGTATAATTTCCTTGCTCAGTAATTTGGTATTTCATGATGTTTTGATCCAATTTAAAACATTTTGTTCTACCCGATTGAGCATCTCATTTTGTGCTGATCGAATGAATTTTTCCCCCGTTATTTTTTCATATAGTTCAATATATCTTTCGGATATGGTTTGAACAAATTCAGAGCTGATAAGAGGTATTTTTTGTCCCTCTAAACCTTGGAAACCCTGCTTGATAAGCCATTCTCTGACAAATTCTTTGGACAGCTGTCTTTGGGCTATGTTTTGCGCTTGGTGTCTTGGATAAGTATCTAAATAAAAATATCTCGAAGAATCAGGAGTATGAATTTCATCAATCAGCGTGATTTCATCTTTGAATAGACCAAATTCATATTTGGTATCGACTAAGATGAGACCTTGTTTTTCCGCCAATTCAGTTCCCCGCTGAAAAAGTGCCCTTGTATAAGACTCCAATTGTTCATATTGGGCAAGTGAGATCAGCTGCTGCGCTATGATATCCTGTTTTGAGATGTCTTCATCGTGGCCTACTGCTGCTTTGGTGGTAGGGGTAATGATGGGTTCTGGTAATCGATCATTCTCTTTAAGCCCATCGGGTAATGGCACTCCACAAAGGGTTCGTTTCCCTGCTTTATAGGTTCTCCAGGCGTGACCTGCTAAATATCCTCGAATGACCATTTCTACGGGAAAAGGTTCACATTTTTTACCGATACTTACATTGGGATCTGGAATGGCTAAAATCCAATTGGGGACGATGTCTTGGGTAGCTTTTAGAAAATGTGCGGCAATTTGATTGAGTACTTGTCCTTTAAAAGGGATGGCGTTTGGTAAGACCACATCAAAAGCGGAAAGTCGATCACTGGCCACCATGATCAATTTATCATCAAAAAAGTAGACATCTCTTACCTTGCCTTTATAGTGACCCGTTTGATTGGGAAATTTGAACTGAGTGTTTTGTATACCAACATTCATGAAAAACAAATATAAGGATTTAGCTACTGCAAAAGTGAATGTTAGGGTCGATTAATATCCTCTTTCGATACGATCAAGCCTTTTCGATAGGTTTCTTTTAAAATAGGACGACCCTTTGAGTTGTAATAGATCCAATCATTGGTCCGTCGTCCACGATAATAATAACCTTCATATTGTTTGTTGCCATTTTCAAAAAAGTGAATGAACGGTCCCTCGAGTTCATTGAATTTATAGGTAGCGTATTCTTTTGGTTTTCCATGGGTGTAAAACGATTTCCATTGACCGGACTTTACACCAAAAACATATTTTTTTGAACTTAGGGTATCAAGATCATTCAAGGTCAATTCGATACCGTTAATCTTCCCATTTTCATAAGGTATTAACTTGTAGAGTTTATTCTTTTTGGTATAATATTTCCATACTCCGTGGGGGGCTTGATCTTTGAATTTTTTCTCTGACGCCAGCACCCCATTATTGTGGTATTCTAAAATTTCACCATTCTTCCCGCTATTGCTAAATTTAGATACTTTAATTATTACGCCTTTTTTATTATACTCGGTATTATTTCCGATTAAAAAACCTCTATTATATTTAAGTTTGGCCTTTAGAGAACCGTCGGTATGGTATCCAAAATAATCTCCTTGAAGTTGCCCATCTTGATAATTACCGAGTGAGGAAAGTACTCCGTTGGCATGGTATTTTTTAATATATCCAGACCGTTTACCCCGATCATTAAACAACTCTAATTCAAGATTTCCATTGGGATAAAAGGTTTTATAAAGGCCGTTTAAAAGGCCATTTTCATAGGTTGCTTCAAGCATAATAGTTCCTGACTCATAGTATTGCTTGACAAGACCATTGGGTTTACCTGAGGCATAAATAATGTCTTCTTTTTTATTGCCGTTAGTATGATAGGTAGTGACCAGACCGTCGGGTTTTCCTTTTTTGAATTCAGAACTTCCTTTAACGCGCCCGCTGGGATGGTATAGTTTTACTGCTCCCAAAAGGCTGTCTTGTCTGAAAACAGCTTCTTGGATCAATACGCCATCTGAGTTGTAAACCAGTGTTACTCCTTCTTTTATTCCTTTTTCATAATTGCTGGTCCGTTGGATGGTCCCGTTGGGATAGTAATTGATGAAGGTACCTGCTCTTAAATTATCATCATAGCCGCCTTCAATGATTAAATGGCCATCCGCATCAAACTTTTTGTAGAGTCCTTGAAGAATGGCAGTATCTTCCCATACGATATGATAAGCCTCATTGATAAGTGTTCTAGTCTCATCATAATAAGTTTTTATTTCTTGTTGACTCCAACAAAGTTGACTCATAAATAAGTAGCAAAGCATCAACAAAGATCTCATGAAGATGTTGGCATATGATATTTTTTTCTTAGATAACATTAAGAATGAGGCCGCGCTGGACAGCTGTATTTCTGCTCTTAGTAGATAAAATTAACATAAAGATGAGGACGCTTTTATTTCAAAATCGATAAAAATCACCAATCAGGTTTTCCTTTGTCTTTCTTTTCTGTTGCTTTCCTTTTTTGCTGCTGAATATATTGAATTTCCCCATTGCGCATGGCTTCAAGGATCATTTCTGCTTTTTCAGGACTGATATTCATTTCAGCTAATTTTTCTTGAGTGCTCTTATCTGCTTCTGATTTTTCATCAGCGGGATCTTCTGATGGCGATTCGTCTTGATTCTCTTCTTCACTCGAGTCATCTTTTTGATCTTGCTCCTTCTCATCACCTTCCTGATCCTTTTGCTCTTCATTTTCTGAATCGCTTTCTTGATTCTGATCTTCCTTATTTTCTTGATCTTCCTTGTCTTCTTGATCTTCCTTATTTTCCTGATCTTCTTTATTTTCCTGATCTTCCTTGATCTTTCCTGATCTTCCTTATTTTCCTGATCTTCCTTATTTTCTTTGTCTTCTTGATCTTCTTTGTTTTCTTGATCTTGACTTTCTTTTATTAATTTTTTGACCAATTCAAAATCATATTTTGCATCTGAATTAGCTGGGTTTGCTTTGATGGAAGCTTTCAGATAGGCCAATGATTCTTTTAAGTTTTTATTGGATTTTGAGATCACTCCTAGTTGCTGATAAGCAATTGACTTCAAGGCGGCATTTGAGGATAAGGCTGCTTGGTTGTATGCGGTGCGGGCTTGGGCTGTATCTCCCATTTGATGATACGCATGACCTAAATTCAAATGAATGGCATCTTCATTTACATTGAGCGAATCCATCAAAAATTTATATTGACTGACGGCTTGGGAGAAGTCTTCAGCAAGAAATGATTGTTCGGCATCTGCTTTATAAGCATTGATCAGGGCGATGTCATTTGGATCATTGATCCATACCAACAAAAGCAAAATCACGAATTTCATAGACTGATAATTTTAAGGGTGATTAAAACGTCACCCATGAGTAAAAATGCAGCTAATATTAACAAATAGAAATATTTATTTGATTTTGTATCGATATTTTTTGAATCTCTGAGTTCTCCCTCTATCAGGTTAATCGTATTTATGAGCTTATTCACGTCATTTCTTGATTGATTAATTTCAAAATATTTACCGTTGGTTTTGTTTGCCAATCTTTTGAGCGCGGTAGTGTTGAGTTTAGATTGGACTTCATTACCGGCTCTATCTGTCTTGAAACCTCGATTGGTTTTAATTTTACTGCCCATTTCGGTTCCCACTCCGAGCGTAAATAATTTAATATTTGCCTCTTCAATTTTTTTACCAATCTCTTCCGTTTCTTCACCAAAATCTTCACCATCACTGATCAATATGATCACTTTTGATTTTTGTCTGATACTTGCATTTTTGTCTGAACTTAATTTGTCTAGAGCCAGTTTCAGAGGGGGTGCGAAATCAGTTCCCGTATTAGGCACCAAAGAGGTATTTAAGGTTTGAATAAACAGCGTTAACGCATTGTTATCATACGTAAGCGGGCATTGCATGAAGGCCTCATTACTGAACATGATCAGACCTTTGCGATCAGAGTTAAAGGCTTCAATGATATTTTTTAACTCGAATTTCACTCTTTCAAGACGGGTGGGCTGAACATCGAAGGCATTCATGGATTGAGATAAGTCGACACAAATAAAAATATCTTTACCCATGGACTTAACTTCTTTGGTAGCCTCGCCAAAGGAAGGCCCAAGTAAGGCGACTAAAAACAAAGAAAAATAGGTCAATCTTAAAAGGAACTTCCATAAAAATTGTTTTGAAGAACTCTTTATGGACTTGTTTATCCTCATTACTTTGTTCATGTAGATGGCATAAAATAGCAAAAAGAGGAAAATGCTTGTATATTCAAAAATGCCTAAAGAATGTGCCCACGTCATATATCCTGCAAATGTTGCACAACAAGTTAATTCGTCCAAATTTATTGGCAGTCAATTAACAAAAATTAAGGATTGATTTTCCACATTCCATAAAAGTACACTTGTAAGATGAAAATAGCCCTTTTTCCCTAAAACTCAAAGTATTGTACCAAGAGAGTACCAATCAGTCATTTACTCATGCTTTACTTTGAGTTGATACATCCTCCTGCAAGCCCTTCTTTTTCCTCAACTTCCAAGCCCTCTTAGGTGAACAAATCCAGTCCTTAAAGCGTGGTAAAAAATATAATTATGCCTTTCATTAAATTAGGTAAGTGTTTATTTCAAAGTATGAAAAGATTGAAAAATATTTGGTCTAATTCATCATCAAAATAAACATGTCATGACATTAGATTGGCTGAATCATTGTAGAATCGAACAGGCATGAGCACAATTCAAAATTAATATTAGGATCCTATTATGGGTAACACTTTATCTCATAATTATTACTTTGTTGCTCAGAGGGTAGTAGAGGCTTTTTTTTAGGAATAGAGTACAAAAATAGTATCTGAAAGTCCATTTGATAGGTGTTTTGCTAGGGTACCCCATTGCCCACTTTACGTTCCGCAGTCGCAGACCACAGACCACTTGCCACATAACCCCATAGTCTTAACTCTACAGATTTTTTAATCAATTAGAATGATTAGTTTAGCTTTATGGCAAAATTAAAGAAAGCAATTAAATGGCTGTTTGGCAATTTCAATAACACCGCAGGATCGTTTTTTTTGGTAATTATAATGCTTACCACCGATATCCCTAATGAAGAGAACCTAGATGAAAGGGATTATTTTTGGGTAATATTCGCTTGCCTTATTTTTGCTGCTGCGTTCTTCTTTGAGATAGTCGCTTATCGTAAAAAAATGATCGAAAAGAAATAGTAAAACTACCCCCTCCTCAATAAATGAAAAAAGGGAAGCTTTTACACTTCCCCATTTTCTAACTAAAACCAAAATAGACTACTATTCTTCTGCTGGATGCCACCTTAAGTGGATTTCACCCTTATATGGATTGTTCCTGTTGGGTCCTGTAGTAACACAACGCTTTTTGGGATTAATACCAAGGCAAGTATTATACTGCTTAAAAAACCGTTCGACACGCTCAACGAAGTTCATTCAACAAATAACATACTTCTTGTTTTAAAGTCACTTGAATTTCGTTCATAATTATTTAGGTTTGATTATTCAAAAGATAATTCAATGGAAAAGTCACTAGAAAAAATATTAAAAGAAGCCTGTAAGCAAAAGTTTGGAATTTCATTCAAAGAAATGGAAAGTTTCACGTTCAATGATGATTCGCATTTGATAGTGGAGTATGATGATGAAATCTTTCTTTTTGCAGACTTAGGTTCATATGTTGAGCTCGTCAAGGAAACTATAATTGAAGGGGAAGCTAGTTGGGCAAGAGTCCATTGGACTGTTTTAGTCGACTCTGAGATTGATCATTTCCATAATAATCCAAAATTTAGGGGTATACTATGGCAATCATTAAATAAAAAAGAACAGGAATTTTATCAAAATACAATATCTCCAGTTGGTGCTACAAAAGAGGCTGATTATTGGCAGGCACTTTATTTAGATAAAGGTGTTTATCAAAAGGCTTTAAAGGCCCTATATGATACTTATCCTAGCCCTGAAACACTCGTTTTTGATATAGTGACTATTGGTTATAATGAGAACTATGAAGATTTGCTAGATGGTTGCGAAATGATTGAGACGATTGAAATAGCTGTAAAGAGTGAGCGTCAACCTATAATGCAAGTCCAAGGTCGAGGACTCAAGAAGGACGAAGTCTATGTTGACTTGCATAGTGCAAAAGGAACATGTTATGCAGATATTTGTAATAATAAAATTGATAAAATTGTAGAAGAGGATTTGCTAATGAAAAGATTCAAACAACTTAAAGAACTGGTAGATACCCTAAAAGGGGATTTTAAAAAGTTTTATAATAAGGGAAATAACGCTGCTGGTACTCGAGTTAGAAAAGGGATGCAGGAAATGAAAAATGTAGCACAAGAAATTAGAATTGAGATTCAGAACAAAAAGAACTCTCAATAAATATAGGATATTAAAGCTCAATGGTCTTATCACAACTCCTTCATTCAGGATTATGAGTGCATCTGATAGTTTTCAAGATAAAACCACTTCAGTAAATCAGATGTGGCAAACAGACTTCACTTATTTTAAAATAGTTAGATGGGGATGGTATTACTTATCGACCATATTGGATGATTACAGCCGTTTTATTGTCAACTGGAAGTTGTGTGCCACTATGAAGGCAGAGGATGTAAAAACAGACCTTAGATGAGGCTTTATTAGTCGCACACACCCATGCTCCTGCAAAATTACTATTTGACAATGGATCGTGTTACCTATCTATTGAACTAGCAGAATATTTAAATGACCGAAACATGAAACATGTACGAGGTCGACCGCTTCATCCACAAACTCAGGGTAAAATTGAACGATATCACAGATCAGTGAAGAATGTAGTGAAACTGGATAATTATTACAGCCCAGGGCAGTTAGAGCATAAGATGAAGCAATTTGTTCAGTATTACAACGATGACAGATACCATGAGTCCATCAATAACCTTACTCCTTCTGAGGTCTATTATGGAACTGGAGAACGAAAACTTAGGCGCAGGAAAAGAATCAAACAACAAACTTTAATTGAACGGAAAAAACAGAATCAAAATATTTATTTAAATTAGTATCAACACTCGCTTAATTTATATCTGAAAAAGTCCACTTTTATTTGACGACATACACTCATTAAAATGAAACAAGTAGGCGTTATCTAGACAGACCACAGGAGACGAAATGGCATGTGATAAAATAAACTAGAAAGAGATGAGAAAATTAACATATCCATTATTATTTGTTTTAATCAGTTTACTAGTTGGGTGTTCAGGTAACTCTGACAAGTTAAATGAGACAAATCCTTTTTTAGTTTTTGATAAGAAAGTTGAAGTTTTTGGGGTAATGATATACGGTACACCAAACACGGGCATGGAAAAAGTTAAACATGCTGCTACGGTAATGGCAGAATACCTCGACAATAACGAAGATGGTATAGTGGATAATCCAAAGGTCGTAGAGGTACTATCTCAAAGAAAGGCCACTTTGATTATGTTCAGAGATGAAGATGAACAGGATGAATTATTTGAATGGAATGAAAACCTCAATAATAATTATGAATTGCAGAACCTTTTTCATCATGAAACCCATCCTGATGGTGCCAGTAATGAAGTATTTGATGCAACACTAGAGGAAGTTCATCATTTAATTCTTTTCGGTGGTTATGCACATGCCTATCCTGACGCTTTTGGCTTCCAAAATGGGACTTTGGTCGCATTAGCTATGGATGTTGCTCGCGGTGGACATTTTGAAAAAATTCCCAATCCTTATCCAGCAAGTGCTTGGTATAGCTATGATGATGAAACCTGTGATTATGGCTGTATGATCATTGAATATCTCTATTGGGCACATACTTCTTTGTTAGGTGCTCAGGACTATCCATGGAGGTTAGAAGAAATTGAACATGAGTGGAAATTAAATTCTGCAGATAAATTAAGGTCTACAGATACGGCAATCTATGAATTGCTTAGAAATCCTCAATATGAGTTGGCTTCGATGCTACCGGATGGGGTATATGAAGGTGGAGAGATTATAGTTGAAACCAATTAGCATGGACAGGAGAGGTGAGCTATATAGTAGGTCGTTACTGAGGCAGATTTGGTGTCTAGCGTTTACTTTA
Organism: Flammeovirgaceae bacterium UBA4465; assembly: GCA_905182375.1. Taxonomy (GTDB): domain Bacteria; phylum Bacteroidota; class Bacteroidia; order Cytophagales; family Cyclobacteriaceae; genus UBA4465. The sequence goes on along the minus strand of CAJJBF010000008.1, from coordinate 114,451 downwards.
TTGTTCACTTTAAGTGCTTTAGGTCAGCAAATCTCCCTGAATATCTTAGATAAAATTCATTATCGTGAGATCGGGCCCACTCGTCAGGGGGGACGAGTCGTTGCCTTGTCCATATCACAGCAAGATCCCTATGTGTTTTACGTAGGAGCTGGACCGGGGGGTCTATGGAAGACGATTAACAATGGACACTCCTTTATTCTATTTTTAATAATGAAGGAACCTCCGGTATCGGAGATGTTGCTGTGGCACCTTCAGATCATAATATCGTCTGGGTAGGTACAGGCGAAGCTAATCTGAGGAATAGTACACAGCATGGTGATGGAATTTACAAATCCGATAATGGAGGTACGACTTGGGTTCATTTGGGATTGAATAAAACGCATCATATTGGTCGTGTAATTATCCACCCTAAAAACCCAGAGGTAGTCTATGTGGCCGCTCAAGGTAAATATTATTCAGAGAATGAGGAGCGTGGAGTGTTCAAAACAATCGATGATGGAAAAACTTGGAAGAAATCACTAGCTCTTAAAATTGAAGGGCGAGACATTGGAGCAACGGAATTGGTCATGGATCCCCGAGATCCTAATGTATTGTACGCGACAACTTATGATCGCATTCGCCATCCTTGGGGTTTTCGAGGTGCTGGAAAAGGAAGTGGCATTTATAAAACAACTGATGGTGGAGATAGTTGGCAAAAACTTAAAAATGGATTACCAACAGGGTTATGCTATATCAGGCATGCTGGTAGGAAGATTTTTATTGGATGGATCCTCTAATAGTATTGCCACCTATAGCTTGACCTCAGAATTAGTAAATAATGATCTTTACCGAATATCAGGAGATAGTCTCATAACCGCTACAGATTTCTCATACAATCAGTCCATGGATCATTTGGTACAAATCAAAACATCGGTATTAGATACATCATTTATAAATTTACTTCAGGTTAATGTACAGATTAATCAAGTACCTCAAATCAGTAGTCAACAGTTTTATGTGATTGAGAGTGATACTTCTGGGACTTTCATCGGTCAAATTGAGGCATCCGATCCTGACGGAGATTCATTGGCCTTCAATATAACATCTGGTAATGGACCTGGCATTTTTGAATTAAGTGAATTAGGTATACTTTACCTTTTGGATGCTGAATTTATTGAGTTAAATGCTGAGTATGACTTAATTATTCAAGTTGATGATGGATACCATCAAATTTTTGTGATCATCACTGTAGAAGTTGATCCTATCCCCTTGGAGTTAAGAGCCATTGAATTTAATATTTATCCCAATCCCGCTCAGGGCATCATCAATATTAATATGGCAGCCTTTAAAGAGGCTACGATATATAATCTATCGGGTAAAAGAATCAAGAGGTCTACCGATAAGCGCATTGATATCAGTTCATTCAGTGAGGGAGTATATTATTGAGTTAGAGAATATGAGTGGAGATCGCTTTTTGACGAGGTTAATCAAGGATTGATTTTAATATTTTTTTTTCCTCAGGGCACTAATATTTTCAATTGACCTACTATATTTGCAATCTTTTTAGAATAGCTACGGAGAGATGGGTGAGTGGCTGAAACCACATGTTTGCTAAACATGCGTGCGGGTGACCGTACCGGGGGTTCGAATCCCCCTCTCTCCGCTTTTTTTAATTTAAATGCGCTCATAGCTCAACTGGATAGAGCACCGCCCTTCTAAGGCGGGGGTTCGGGGTTCGACTCCCTGTGGGCGTACTTTTATAAACCTATTCTCCTTTCGGAGAAATGCTTTGGTTTTACACCAACCATCTGAGTGTGTGATTACCATTTGAATTCAGTACTAGCTCGGTTATTTCTTAAACAAAATGCCAGCAGTCTGTTTTCTTAATTTACTTTACACAGGGATTATTTTCTAAAATTTCCTAAGCGCTACCGCTAATTGTCATCTCTGATTCTATTTTCTTCTTCTCTGGAAATTTCCCTATTGGTTACTTTCTTACCAAATTTAGAACCAAAACTGTAAACCAATCTGAGTTGAATGCTTTGTCGGGAGCCATTGCTTTCTACGGCGGCGGTTCCTGTCCCGAAATCGATATTACCTACAAAACCTCTATTCAACATCTTATTGAAACCTAGATTTATCTTTAGTTTTTCGTCCAAAAAGGTTCTCCCAAAAGAGAAATCCAAATCAGCTAACCAATCTACTTCAATTTGACCTTCCAATGCCCCCGTTCCATAATTACCATTCAGTTCAAAGTTGATACCAAAGGGTAGCTCATAATTGGCTTGAATAAACCAAAATAAATTCCATTTACTTAGATCTAAATTATATGTCAATGATTCATAATCCGTATTAACAAGAATAAAGCCAGTATAACCTTCAACACCTTTGATGAAGCTTAAGGGGCCAAATAATCTAAAGTTCCAATTTTTGTTGCGTTCAACATTCACTTCTCGTTGTCTGATCTGAGCAGTAGCATTATCTTGTTGAACTAAATCTATGATTGCGTCAGTTGTATTGCTGAAACCTATACTAAAAAAAGGTTGCTGCTCATAAGTCAAATTAAATTGATAGTTATGCGTGAAGGCTGGGGTTAAGCTGGGATTTCCTTGCTCGGCAGAAAATGGATCTAAAAAGGTAGCAAATGAGTTTAAACTGCTGTATGAGGGTCTTTGAACTCGGTAACTGTAGGATAGACTAGTGCCCAAATTTTCAGATAGATTTCGGCTTACCGAAGCGCTCGGAAATAGTTTCTGAATAGGTCTTTTCTTTATTTCTGTATTCAGAGTACCTTTTTCTGTATAAATTGAAGTGCCATCTGTATGACTATCTTCATAACGTAATCCACCAGAGAAAGTCCATTTCCCTGAGGTGGCATTTATTTTGGAATACCCTGCAAAAATTGTTTCTTCGATTAAGAACTGACTGCTTTCAGTTTCAAGAAAGTCAAATACTCCTTGGTTATTGTCTAAATAAGATTGCAGGTCATTATCAGTATTTACATCGGCATAACGAGTGCCAAAGCTGATGTTGAAATTTTCTGAAAAGGTTTTTTTATAGTCTACTTTGTAGGTTTTGATATTATACTTTCCTTCTTGAATATATTTTCTATCTGTAAATGGGATGGTACTTCCTTCAACCTCATAAAGGGTATTGGTATTATCATTTATATAATCGACATAATTAAAATCGATGACCAACCGATCCGTTTCAGATTTGTATTCATAATAGGGGTTTAGATTAAAATCTATTCTATCTCTAGCAAAACTATTTTCTGAAAACAGAGTATTTGTGGTACGGTCATCAGAGATCATGGTTCTACTTGAAGTGATCCTTTGAGAGTTTCTCTGATTCAATCGACTCCCGATACTCAATGTATGTTTGTCATTGAGTTGATAGTCTATGTTTCCGTTGATACTTAAATTACTAGGATCGTAGGGATCTTTACTGATTTGGTCATAGGTTTCATTACCTACTGTTCGGACTAAAAATAAGTCTTCTCTCCAAGTGGGTTTAGAATGATTTATGCTGGCTTGCCAGTTTAATTTATTTTTATACTTTGCAATCGAAGCACCTATTCCATATTGAAAACCTTGATCTTCCCCTGCCCACGTATTGATGCTGCCATGGGTTCCGAGACGTATGTTTTTCTTTAAAATAATATTGATGAGGGCTCCTGAACCTGAGGCTTCATATTCTGCACCGGGTTGTTCTATCACTTCAATTTTAGAAATGTTGTCTGCAGGAAGATCACGCAGGAGTGTTTGAATATCCATATAGTCAGTAGATTTCCCATTAATAAGGATTCTTACGCCTCTGTTTCCTGCTATTGAAATTCCGTTATTGGTAACCAAAACACCGGGTATTTTACGCATGACATCTTTTAAACTGGTATTAATCATCTCAGAATTTTCTAAATCTACAATTAACTTTTCTGCAGTTTGCCTGATCACAGGCCGCTTACTTTTCACCACTACTGCGTTTAATGTCTGGGTATCCTCTTCCAAAGTAAAATTAAAAATAGCATTCTTTGGCAAGGTAAAGGTGTCTGATGTATTGAGTTTAAAACCTAACATAGAGACTTCAATGTGATAGATTCCGTTGGCAATTTGTTCAAAAGAATAGGTACCCTTATCGTCAGAGATCACTCCTTTTGGAAGGTCCTCACTTCCCTTTTCATATAGGATGATATAAGCAAAAGGGAGGGGATTTTGAGTATTATCTGTGATCTGTCCGCTGATGTTATGCTGGGCGGTAACCGAAAATAATCCCAATATAAAAATACCAAAATAAAAAAAAATTAAGGTTAATGTAGAGAAAAATTTGTCAATCATAAGTAGCTCAATGATGTAGATTAGGTATAAAAAGTTGCACGACAGTCAAAAATTTAAAACTAGCGTTGGGTACTGTATTTATCTATATTTTGGTATAAATGAAATACTTTTTGTGATGTTTGGGAGTGTCTTGAGATAGATATAATACTCTGGTTTGTAAAGTTTTTCGTTAGGAATACTTCCTTTTACGTGCGAAAATATAAAAAGTTACCTTGACAAGCTATTTTTTTTAGTGGGCTACTTGCTCCAATAGTTCAGTTAACTCTAGCTCATAGTCAAATTGTAAATCTTCATGCAGATACGCTAAAGCTTTTCTGATAAGTTCAATTTGACGCATCAGCATTTGATGGCGGGTATTATTGATATCGTATTTTGATTGGATGTCGACAAGGTTTTTACAAAAATGAATACGCAGGGCTATTTCTGTTTCTTTTTGTTTTGAGAAACGAATCTGTTTTACAATATATCTTTGAATTTTTCGAATGTTTTTATTGATGATGTAATTACTTTTAATATTGATATGGGCAAATTGCAGGTCTATTTCTGATTCAATTTTTGATATGAACTGATTTTCATCTGCTGATTCAAAAAGCACATAGGCCAATAGTTCTTTATTTTCAACTTTGTGTTTGGTTAACTTAAGAACCAGTTGGGTAAGTTCATGATTGGTTTTTTCTTTGAGTTCTTTTTTAATTTCTGATAGTGAGGCGATTCGCATAGTCAAAAATACAATATGTCCTCTTTATAAACTGATCTTCTTCGAAATTGCACCTTGAGTCATGAAAGAATCTTTTTTTTTAATAAAATCTTTTGATTTTTTTAGTGGGTCGAATACATTGTGTACATTGAACACAATATTAGAGTAAAGGCTTGTTAATTGTTTTAGCATTCATATGAAGGGTATTAAAAATAAAATAGGATGGTTTTTTGGATTACTAGCTACAATATCAGGCTTATGGTTTTTTTTGATAAAAGAGGATCAAAATGATTATCTGAAGCTGTTGGTTTTTTCAAAAACAGAGGGCTTTAGGCATAGTTCTATCGAGGAGGGACAAAAAATGCTTCAAAATTTAGCGGATCAAAATGGGTTTGAGGTGCTGTTTTCAGAAGAGGCTGAGGTATTCAATGAAAAGATATTGGCAGACGTTAATGTGATCGTTTTTCTAAATACGACCGGAGATATCTTAGATGTGGCTCAGCAATTAGAATTACAGCGGTTTATCCAAGCGGGAGGAGGATTTGTCGGAATTCATTCGGCAACAGATACGGAATATAAATGGCCCTACTACAATCAATTGGTAGGTGCTTATTTTGAGAGTCATCCTGAGCCGGCAGAAGCGACCATTAATGTGTTAAATAGGGATCATCTTTCGACGCATCATTTATCCCAAAATTGGGTTCATACCGATGAATGGTACAATTATAGAGCTATCCATCCGGATATCAATGTATTGATGGAAGTCAACGAAGCAACTTACCAGGGAGGCAAAAATGGGCCCAATCATCCCATCAGTTGGTACAGGGATTTTGATGGAGGTCGTATGTGGTATACCGGTTTGGGACACACAGAGGAGAGTTATATTGAACCCCTTTTTATTGAACATGTATGGGGGGGTATTCAGTATGCCGCAGGTCCAATGCAAAGGATAGATTATAGGAAATCTAATACCGTACCAGAAGAAAACCGATTCGATATCGAGGTATTAGATGAGAATTTAAATGAGCCCATGGAGCTTGAGGTATTGCCCAATGGAATGTTGTTTTTATTCAAAGACATGGTGAGGTCATGTTATATGATCGGTTTTCCAAGCAAACCAGTCTCCTACATAAATTCGAGGTGTGTACTGATTTTGAAGATGGTCTATTGGGTCGTTGCATTAGATCCACAAGTGAAGGAAAATAAACAAATCTACTTTTTCAGATCTCATCCGATAGATTCTATGCAAATAATTTCTTCATTTACTATGGATGCTGATTACCGTTCAATCGATATAAAATCTGAGCAAATATTGCTTACCATCCCACGCAAAGGTTGGAATGCTGTCATGCAGCAGGTTCCATGGAGTTTGGTCCGGATCAGATGCTTTACATAGCGGTTGGGGACAATACCAACCCGCATGCATCGGATGGATATGCACCGATAGATGATCGCCCCGGTAGGGGGCCATGGGACGCCAGAAAATCATCTGCAAATACCGATGATTTGAGAGGTAAAATATTGAGAATAAAAGTAGAGCAGGAGGGGTACAGTATTCCTGAGGGTAATTTATTTCCGCAAGACGGGAGCCAAGGTAGACCTGAGATTTATGTGATGGGCTGCAGAAACCCATACAGGATGGCATTTGATGATCATAAAGGGTTTTTATATTGGGGAGATGTAGGACCCGATGCGAATGAATCAGATGTCAACAGAGGGCCCCGCGGTCACGATGAGATCAATCAAGCCCGTGTCGCAGGCAACTTCGGATGGCCCTTATTTGTTGGAAACAATCTGCCCTATCATGATTATGATTGGGATACTCAAAAGTCGGGAAAGGTTTTTGACCCTTTAAAGCCAATCAATGATTCCCAGGTACAACACGGGAGCAAAAACATTACCCCCAGCACAACCAGCGTTTTTTTGGTATTCATATGATAACTCCATCGGAATTCCCATTACTGGGAAATGGGGGTCGAACCGCTATGGCAGGGCCTACGTATTATCAAGATGATTATCCAGATACCGAAAGTAAATTCCCCAAATATTATGATGGTAAATTATTTATTTATGAATGGATGCGGGGATGGATGATGTCTGTGACCTTAGATGAGGAAGGGAATTATGTCCGGATGGAGCGTTTTCTGTCGGAGAAAGAATTCAGTAATCCAACCGATATGGCCTTTGGCCCAGAGGGAGATTTGTATGTACTCGAATATGGATCGGCCTGGTTTCAGCAAAATCCTGATGCAAGGTTAGTGCACTTGACCTACAATAGATCCAATAGAAGACCCATAGCAAAAATTGGGACGCCGCTAGAATACGGAAAATCACCTTTTCGCGCAGCGCTCTCTGCGGCAGATTCTTATGATCGTGATGGGGATAGCCTCACTTATGAATGGCGTTTGGGCGATCAAATTATTTCAATAGAAAAAGAAACCTGTTCATCGAATAGTGGTATATTTACGGTATCTCTGGGAGTTAAAGACGAAGAAGGTGCTTTGGGAAGTTCAAGTATTAAACTTAAGGTGGGTAATGCGTTGCCTCAATTGAACATTGATATCAATGGGAATAGCAGTTTTTATTGGGACAACAGTATCCTGAGCTATCAAATATCTGTGAGGGATGAAGAAGATGGAACCTTGGGAGCAGGAATTACGGAAGATGAGGTAATCACCACCATTGATTATCTTCAAGAAGGATTAGACAGGAATGTGATTGCGATAGGCCATGGCGCATTGAAACAGTTGAGTCTGGGCAAATCCTTGATCCAAAGCTCAGATTGTAGTTCTTGTCATCAAGAGAAAAAGAAGTCCATCGGCCCCTCTTTTTACGCGATTTCGAAAAAGTATCAAATGGATTCAGGTAGCAAAAAAATATTTGGTTGAGAAGATTCAAAATGGCGGCGCCGGCGTTTGGGGAGAAGTTGCCATGGCCGCTCATCCGGCATTAGCCGATAGTGACGCAGGTTCAATGGTCGATTATATTCTTTCATTGGGTCGACAAGATATAGTTAATAATCTACCTACTTCTGGGAAGTATACTTTTCAAGAACATATGAAGAAGGAAAGCCAAGGAGTTTATGTCTTTACGGCCTCATATACGGATAAAGGAGGGGAAATGATTGGTCCTTTGACCCAGCAGCAAACATTGATCTTGAGAAAACCAATCATATCTGCGGTAAACTTTGATGATGGACTGAGGACACAATCTATGAATGTTGAGGCGGGTACGGTTCCTGGGCTGGATGAGGCACTTGCGTTGGTTATTGGTGAAGCTGAATCACATTATGTTTATGAAGATATTGATTTTAAGGGTATAAGTGCAGTGAACGTCACCATATTGCAACATCCTCAATATATGAATGGTGGTATTTTGGAGTTGAGAATGGATAGTGTGGGAGGCGCTATAATTCAGTCTCTGAATATTGAGCAAGGTCTTCTAGATGTAGGCCCCTCAGATTTAAAATTTGATGTGTCTGAATTTGAGGGGATGCATGATCTATATATGTTATTTAGATCAGAAGAGACTAAGCCCATATGTGCGGTAACCGACATCTCCTTTCTGAGGTGAAATTGATTGAAATAAGGCGGGCTTAGGGATGTATGTTTTTAAAATAGATGTAGATCGTTTAGTTTAACTAAATCGTCATAATAGGGTGGGCTCTGTGAATTTTTCATGCTAAATCACATGCTTCCAAAATGAAGTATCCGTATAGACGTTTGACCTAAATAAATCCAATCAACTGGCGCTAAATCTTTATAGATTTTATTATTTAGAGATCAATAAAATAATTTCATAGTCTGTTTTGGGCTTTGCTGGTTTAATCTTTTTGATTTGATCTGTGGTTTTTAAAGGAGGATTTCCATTTTTTTACATGCTTTAATAACCTTCACTGGTCATTAAAATATCAGTGGCGATATAGTTGTTTTCGGGTAGGGCAAACCATTTTCTGGTTTTTGGAATTCTCATAGCTCCAACGCTGACGAGATCAGCTAACTCAATCAATTCACCACTTTTATCTGGCTTGATGAACCGATAGGCTTGTAAGCTGTAATCCTCTTTATTTAAAAAGAAGGTCCAGGTATCTTTTGGATAATTCACTTGAATCGTGAAGTAATCAATGCCTTTTATGGTTTCAGTATTTACGGTAGGCTGTAGTGGAGTATTGGCATCCTTGAGCTTCATAGGTAGTCCCCATAGGTATAGATAATAATCCCTCATCATCTCCGCTCGCTGGCAGCTAACGGACCCTTTTATAATAAAGCATGAATCTAGAGACATACCACTGATTTCCTCATCTCCGCGATTCAGTTTGAAATAGCCTGTCGAATTATCGATGTGTACCTGGGTTTTTCGAACTGCCTTTTCAGGCCGCTGCTCATCAAAATTGAGGATAGATTTAAACTGATTCCATTGATGTTCCGGATCATGGAATTCGATAGACTTGGCAAGTAGTTCTTCCACAGTCAGTTTTGCTTGGGCATAAGTTGAGTTGAATCCTACCCAAAAAATGAGGACAGTCATCAGGAATTGAATAAAATTTTTCATAACTAATTTTAAAAAAAAATGGATTAGGTAACAAGAACAATCTCAATTTAAAACATTTTTATTGATTCATTTATTATTCACATTTCTGCACAAATATTTTAAATTACTTAAAAATATTATTTAACAGACTACATATGAATTACTCGGAGGGAATGTTTAAAGATGACGTCTTTAAAGGAAAGGTAATAATTGTCACAGGAGGAGGTACCGGATTAGGTAAATCAATGGCTACTTATTTTTCTAAGTTGGGAGCAAGTGTCATGATTTGCAGTCGAAAAATAGAGGTACTAGAAAAAACAGCACAGGAAATCCATGAGCTGAGTGGAAATAAAGTGTTACCACTGGCTTGTGATGTAAGGGATTACGATCAAGTTGAACAAGTCATTAAAACGACCCAGGAAACGCTGGGGCCTATTGATGTTCTTTTAAACAATGCGGCAGGAAATTTTGTGAGTCCTACAGAAAGATTATCTCATCGGGCTTTTGATACGGTGGTAGACATTGTACTGAAGGGCAGTTATAATTTTACATTGTGCATGGGGAAGGATTGGATAAAGCATAAAAAAACGGAACCATTTTAAATATAGTGACCACTTACGCATGGACAGGGTCAGGCTATGTGGTCCCTAGTGCAGCAGCTAAAGCAGGGATTTTGGCCATGACCAGATCTTTGGCAGTAGAATGGGCCAAGTATGGCATTAGAAGTAATGCGATAGCTCCTGGTCCTTTTCCTACTGAGGGAGCATGGAGTAGATTGATGCCTGGTAAATTAAGAGAGAAGTATGATCCAGCGCTTAAAGGTACCTGTAGGAAGGGTAGGAGAGCATCAAGAGTTGGCCAATTTAGCAGCGTATCTGATATCAGATTTTTCTGCATATGTCAATGGTGAAGTGGTGACTATCGATGGAGGAGAGTGGCTCAAAGGAGCAGGAGAATTTAATCAATTAGATCAAATTCCAGAGGAACTTTGGGATGCCATGGAAATGGCGCGCAATAAATCAGGATCTAAACTCAAAATGACTTGGAACTATATCAAAGGGATGTATAAAATCAGAAAATTATAAACATCTTTTCAAATAAGTCGCAACTTCATGAGGACCTTCATAGGATATAATAAATCATACTTACCACCATTGAATACAACCAAAGGTTAGGTTTGAGAGACCAACTTCCAGAGGTGATCCCTATTTCAATGAAATTAAATAACCAGAATAATGAAAAAAGGGCGGTAATGCCATTTTTTTCATTGAGTAGTATTTTTTTCCAATTAAAGTTGGAGGTTGAGGATTTCCAAATGTTGAAATTCGGCCAAAAAGCAGGTCTTGATGAGGCCCATTCAAGGTAGGTATCTCCGAATTTATTAATCAAAAACGCTTCTTCTGCAAACATGATACGTTCATAGTACACCCAATAAATCAAAATAAAGGCGATCGTAAACCACAGGTCTTGTGTGAGCAGGCAGAGGCCCAGCCACATGAAGAAATTACCTAAATAGAGGGGATGTCTTACAATGGAGTAAATGCCCTTCGTATTTAGCACATTGGCCAGTTGTCCTTCTGTATTTCTACCCGAAGTTAGATCTGCAGTATACCCTACTGTGATTAATCGGATGAATTGGCCAAATAAAGCCACGGCTAAGCAACCAAAGGCATAATAATGGTAAGTGACAAAGGCGTTAGGTGCCTGCAGCTTCAAAACAAAAACCAGCAAGGCTACCGATAAGATGATCAAAGGAAGGGTTCCTCTGTATTTGAATAACAAGTTGCCTTGCTTATTAAGTTCTTTGGCTAAAGACATATTTTAGAAATTGAGCTGCGCAAAGTTAATGAGAAAGTATGACAGGAGTTTAAACAATTCCATCAGAAGATCCTTAATCTTCCTGATAGAGCAATTCATCATGAGAAAAATCATAAAGTGTTAATCTTCTCAAATCGAAGTAAGCTTTCCAATAACTTCGAAGTGCGGCCAAATAGCTCCGCTTGGCTTCGTCTTTTTCAGTGAGCGCAATATTTAGATTGGTGATGTCTATTTTACCAATTAAGTATTGATTTTGAGAAACATTGTATCTTTCTTGTGCCACTAAATCAGATTTTTCAGAAATTTCTATTTGTGATTTCAATACCTCAAATTGGGCGACAAGTGTGGTTATTTCTTGAAGAAAACTCCGCTGATCTTGGGTAATTACATAAGATTCTAATTTTTTATTGGCCAAGGCAGTTTTCATGCTGGCTTTATTTCGACCCCAATCTATGATGGGGATATTGAACTGGATGTTGAGTCTTTGCTGATTATTCGGTTCCTGAAAGGAATTCCCTAGATTTTGACCCGTTCCCGTCAGGCCATAAGAGGCTGTCATGTCGAGTCGGTAGCGATCGTTTTTGGCTTGAGCGATTTGTCTATCTGCTTCCAATTGACGTCGTTCAAATGCGATAAAGTCAGATCTATTGGCAGAGGCATAATTGATTGCTTCATCTATGTTAACTTTTAAATCAGGTATTTGGTTAGGGGTGATGAGATCGAAGGCTTCATCAATACCAATGAATGTTTTGATTTCCAATTCAGAAGATTGTAAATCCAGCTTGGCCTGTGTCAATTGCTGCTGAGATCTGAGGAGTTGAAGCTCTACTTGTAGTAGTTTGTCTCGAGAGGTAGTTCCAATATTATATCTGCCTTTTTCTATATTATAAATCGTGTCATTTCGGACCAGATTGAAGCTGGCAATATCATATCCAATTTGCGCGTCGAGATAGTCAAAAAATAGGTCCACGGTTAAACTGGAAATATATTCCATTTCTTCTACGTAGGCACGCTTAGATTCTTCATATCTCAGGGGTTCAGTCATTTTGTCCCATTTTAACGGGTTGAATCCGATGATGGGTTGATCAATCTTAATATTGATCAATGTACTATTCCATGAGCGCGAATTTTGTGGGATATTTTTCCATCGGTAAACATCAGAATTGATGGATACTTGCCCTCCCGAAATAGCCAACGGTTGTTGAAGACTGAGATTGGCATAGGTAAAAGTTTGTTCTTGCTCTTGGAATACTATGGTGCCATCGTCCAAGCGATTTTGGTTAAAGTCTCTATTATAACCAGGAGAATTACCTTGTAGTCTAAGTTGAGGATTATAATTGGATTGATAATATTTATATTGCCAATACCTATTTTCTTTCCTCGTTTCGGCTTCTTTAGATCGAGTAGATTGTGCCTTGACCTTCTGAATGATGTCCTCCAGTGAGTAATTGATTTGCCCATAAGAGGATATCCATCCAAAAGTAATCCATAATGTGACCAGATATTTATTCATATCTCAACGAGGTTATAGGGTTTTGTTGGGCTGCTTTTCTTGCAGGCGCAATACCGAAAATTAGACCAATCAATGTAGCGACACCAAAGGATATCACAATGGAGCCAAAGGAGATGATGGTGGGAATGTCAGCAAAGGCACTTACTCCATAGGCCATCAGAACACCTGTAAAAATACCAATAATACCTCCTGTGGCACTGATCATGATGGCCTCAAACATAAATTGAAAAACAATATCTGTTTTTTTTGCTCCAATGGATAGTCTCAGTCCGATCTCTTTGATCCGTTCCAATACGGAAGCGAGCATGATGTTCATGATGCCAATTCCACCTACCAGTAGAGAGATGCCTGCTATGGCTCCTAAAACATAATTAAAAACATCATTGGTGCGTTGTTGTTGCTTGAGCAATAACTCTGGAATTTCGATCTCATAATCTACCACGTCAAAATGTTTTCGTGCCAGCATCCGTGCTATGATGTCGGCAGTAGCAGATAATTTTTCTGTTTCTGCTACTTGAAGTACCAAGCGATCCAGCTGGTGATAATTGGTAGTGGTGGTATTGTCTTTATCTGCCTTTTTGATCATTGATTTGGTGATGAGGTCTCTGTTTTCATATCTGATCAATACAGTTTTAAGTGGTACATATACGTCCATATTATAATCTCGTATACCCAATCGCTTGATACTATTTTCAGAAATAATTCTTTGCTCGAGAACCCCCATTACGGTGAGCCATTGGTTACCACATTTTAGCTTTTTACCTATGGGGTTTTCTGAAGGGAAAAATTTTGCTTTTATAGATTTACCAATGATACAGACGGGCATTCCATGAATTAAATTTTGCTCGTTGAACATAGTTCCTTCTTCAAGTTCAAAATTGAAGAGTTTGAAATAGGGGGGTTCCACGCCTACGAGTTTGGCAGACCTTCGAATGCCCTTATTCATAATATAGGTATCCTTTACAATTTCTGGACTTATGGCCTGAATGTTAGGGAGCATTTTAGCGATAGCGTTTTTATCTTTTAATGTGAGTCCAGGAGAGTATTTATTTTTTTCTTTATTGAAAGGATCATCCGAAGAAACTTGTTCTTCTGTTTGTTCAATGATAGGTTTGATCACGATATTGTTCAGACCCACTAGTTTTATTTGGTCAATAATCTCTTTTTGAGCACCATTACCAATAGCAAGCATGGCAATTACTGCCGCTACCCCGAAAATAATACCTAAGCCCGTTAATATGGATCGAACACGATTAGAAAGTACCGCTTCAAAAGCAATAGTGAGATTGGCGATCAAGCGTTCTTTGTCGGGAAAATTATTTTCCATGGGAGGCTTCATGATCAAAAAGTTTTTGATGGTGAATTTAAACCTAGCTGTGCTGATACTTCTGTTTTTGATTCAGATAAGCGAATGATGTCTTGATCTTCCGCTTCTTTAATTTTACTTAAATACACTTCATCTCCGAAGGCCAAACCCTCAAGAATGATGACTTCATCACTATTGGTTTCTCCGATAATGACTTCCTTTTTTATGACATTAATGCCATTTTTTTGATAAACGTAGGTGATGGAGTCTTGATAATTATATAGACATTCAAGCGGAATAAACAAGGCATCTTGATGGGTTTGCGTAATGATTTTATTAGAGGTAGTCATGGACGGCTTGATCAATTCATCTGCACTAATAGTTCTACACTTACTTTAAATACTTTCGCATCAGAGTTGGGTCTTTGCTCTCCCACATTGGCTACTCTGATTACTTTTCCTTCTATGCTTTTTTCGGGAAAGGCATCCAAACCGATTTCAACCAGTTGACTTTTTTTGATTTTACGTATATCTACTTCATTGACGTAGGTTTGGGACAACATGACGGACAAGTCCGGAAGGGTGGCTACGATAGGGTTCCATGCACCAATTTGAGAACCAATTTTTACTGTACCTTCAGAATCTTTATAATAGATGAGCATGCCATCTTCAGGTGCATAAATCATAAATTTTTGTGTCAATTCTTTTAATCCTTTGAGTTCCAGACCTTGCTTTTTGAGTGAAGCTGTGACTTCAGTCATTTTAGCAATATTTTGCTTTTGCTTAATAAAATAATTTTCCTGGGCTTGTTGATGTGCTCTGGTTGCTTTTTCTACTTCAATTTCGGCTTTCTTGATGGTTGCGGGGGGCTCAAATTGGGATTGTTCTAAGGTCATATCACGTTCTTCGATTTCATAGGCTAGGTTGATGAGGTCATCTCTTGACTGGCGCATTTGGAGGGTGGTATCCAGTTGGGTTTGAATAAATTGTGATTGAATTTTATCATATTCAATCTGATATTCACTTAGTTTATTGGTAAGTTCTGATGCATCCAGTCGAGCGACATAATCACCCTTCTTCACATAGGTTCCTTCGTCAATCATGTCTTGAATAGTGACTTGCCAGATGCGATGGGCCCTTAAGCCTTTGGGTCCTTGAATTTCTACTGAATGCTTCGCTTCTAATTCTCCGGTAGTGATAACATCAACAATGAATACACCTTTTTTGACTTCTACGAGGATGTTGTCATTATTTTTTGTGGGCCGGTTGAGGAAGAAAAGGCCAGCTACGATTACAATTGAAACAGCGATACTGATGCGGATGTTTTTTTTATTCATTTTGAGGTATTTAATTGATGTTTTTAATGAGATCGAAACCGGTACCTATTTTTTTTATAAACCATTCATCCAGTAAGATCTTATTTTATTTTCCTCTGGAGTAGATTCATTTGAAATGATTAACTCATTGGGGTATTGGTAAAGATAGGTCTCTGCTTTGGCCTTTCTTTTTATGATTTTAGTTTTGCCTTTGATTTCTCGAATCAACTCGATCTTTACTTTCGAGCCATCGATTGTATTTTCTTGAAAATCATAAAGTAGCGCTCTCCATGTGTCAAGGTTCAGTTCGTTGCCGTTGAGTTTATAGAAGACATCGTTTTCTTGGAAACCAATTTGGGTTCCAAAAGCATCAAGCTGATCGGTAGCCAATGCGATGATTTGATTGTTATCATTTAAACCTAATTTGAAGTTACCCCATAAGGCCAGTCTTTTTTCACCACCTTTTCGTATTGAGATCCCCGCCCAAGAAAGGTATTCTTCGATCGGTAATGGTTCATTGCCTTGAACATATCGACTGAAAAACGTCCCAATTTCAGGATAAGTCATGGCGGCGATGACATCGATAAGCTCATTGTCCTTAAAGGCATTTTCTTTGCCATATTTCTGGGATAGTTGTTTGAGAAGTCCTAATAAATTTAAGGTATCTTCGGAATATTTAATCAGGGCCAAGTCCAAGCACATTCCTATCAGCGCACCTTTTTCATAGACATTTCGATACATATCCTTGAATTCAGGATCAAGGATTTTTTGGCTCATTTCGGTAAATGAAATCAAAGGATAGGCTGAAGCATTTGTGATTTTTTCTTGAACTTCCTCTAAAAAGGTTTTAGGGTCATAGAGTCCTTGCTGCATTTGCATATGCATAGAATTGTATTCCGTCACCCCTTCATAAAGCCAAAGGTGCTGCGACATTTCAGGATTGATATAATTAAAATTGTGGATTTGCTCAGAATGAATGCTTAGTGGGGTGATAATATGAAAAAATTCATGGGCAGCTACGTCTCTTACAAACAGGGGTAATTGGTCGGCTACTGATTCTGGTAGCGTATAAAAGGAGGAGTAAGAATGCTCCAATGCACCCATACCTTTTGATAAACTTGGGTAATCCATGAGATAAATAAGGTAGGCATATTTTTTAACTGGTAATGTTCCGCCAAGATAATTGCTTTGGGCTACCATTAAGTCTTCAATATTTTCCATGATGTCGTTTGCACTGACTACTTTTTGTGGGGAGAACACTGAAATGAGAATTTCGGCACCTGCTATATTTTTGGTGAGGGTATCAGGTTGATTGTACATGATGGGACCGTCCACCAAAAAATGATAATCAGCAGCAAAATATAGATCAAGCGAATCGTTTAAGACATTCTTGTCGAGTGCGGTAGCTCCATAAGTATCTTTTGAGTGAAGGACGCGGAGTTCAAACGGGATTTCTTTATAACCATCAATGTACCCAATGATGCCAAAGTTATTGAGTACAAAAACATTCCTATCAGCTTCAAAACTAGTTCCTCCTGGCTCAAAAAGAAAATTCTCGTCATAGCCTTCCATGCGATCGAAAGTATCGTTAATCCAATATTCAATACGACTGGGCTTCCCTGAGATCAGCCACTTATTAACTGAAATCTTGGATACTTCGAGGGGCTTCCCTAGATCATCAAAGGCATCTAAAGTAGACACAAATTTTCCAAAATCTGAAATGCGGTAAGTCCCAGGTACGATTTTGGGTAAATGGAACTCTACCTCATCTTCTTGGATGTCAGGTAAGGTCATCACCACCTGTAATCGATCTTCTTTTAAAGCGGTGAGATCTAGATTAATTTGGTAAGGGCCTTGAGCGGCCGCATAGAGTATTTGAAAAGAGGCGAATACATAAAAAACTATTTTCATATCAAAAATTCAAAAGCTAATGTAGTTTACCTTGCTCATTTAGCTTTTGTTTCGATTAGAAAATTTATGAATGGTAAGTTAAACTACGTTAAAATCGGACATAACTTATTTAGTCCCATTTCTTTTGCGTTCATGTTCAGTCAAATAGATCTTCCTTAATCTGATGGATTTGGGTGTAACTTCCACGTATTCATCTTTTTGAATGTATTCTAAGGCTTCTTCTAAACTGAATTTTTTAGGAGGAGGTAACTTGACATTCGTATCGGTACCTGAGGTACGCATATTGGTTAATTTCTTCCCTTTTTGAACTTCAATTAAGTCTTTTACTTCTTCACAAAGTAAAGATTCTTTATCTTGTAATTTTTCTACTTGATCTACTTTTTTACTTACTCTATCTAATAATTTATCTAGTGCAAATGGTGTTGCGGGTCCATTTTCTATAGAAATGAGAGACCCATTGATACGTCCAGCAATTTCACCTTTGAAAGGCTGGTATTCCTTGAATCGATGGGTCATCACAGCTTCTCCGGAGGTCGCAGTGAGCATATTATTTCTGAGCCCAATCAGTCCCCTCGCCGGAATATCAAACTCCAAATGTTGAATATTGCCTTTGGGTTCCATAATATTGAGTTCACCTTTCTTTTGTGAGGCCAATTCGATTACCTTTCCAGACAATGCATCTGGTACGTCTACTACGAGATGTTCTATCGGTTCCATTTTCACATCATCCACTTCCTTAAACATTACTTGAGGCTGGCCAATCTGAAATTCATAGCCTTCTCTACGCATCGTCTCTATGAGGACCGAAAGGTGCAAAACTCCTCTGCCATAGACTAAAAACCTATCTTCAGTATCCGTTTCTTCTACCCTTAATGCTAAATTTTTCTCTATTTCCTTCATGAGACGTTCTCTAAGATGGCGAGAGGTGACAAACTTGCCTTCTTTTCCGAAAAAGGGGGAGTCATTGATGGAAAACATCATGCTCATTGTAGGCTCATCAATGGCAATTCTTTCTATCAATTCTGGATGGTCAAAATCCGTCACCGTATCTCCAATTTCAAAGTCTTCGATACCTGTAATGGCACAAATATCACCACAATGAACTTCAGAAATTTTGTTTTTACCCAAGCCTTCAAAAACATGAAGTTCCTTGACCTTGACGCGTTTCATACTTCCATCTCGCTTACTGAGGCCTACTTGCATGTTTTCTTTGATTGTGCCTTGTGAAACGCGACCTATGGCGATTCGTCCAGTGAAAGCCGAAAAGTCTAGAGAAGTAATTTGCATTTTAAGGACTCCTTCCTTAAGGGGGGCAGGAGGGATGATTTCAATTATTTTATCGAGGAGTGGGGTGATGTCGGTTGTCGGCTCCTTCCAATCGTTGCTCATCCAGCCTTGTTTTGAAGAACCATATAAAGTATGAAAATCCAATTGATCTTCTGTAGCATCTAATGAATACATCAATTCAAATACCTGCTCATGTACTTCATCAGGCTTACAGTTTTCCTTATCTACTTTATTGACCACAATGATCGGCTTTAACCCTAAATCCAAGGCTTTACTCAAAACAAATCGGGTTTGCGGCATAGGACCTTCAAATGCATCCACCAATAAAATCACGCCATCTGCCATTTTCAGAACGCGCTCTACTTCTCCACCAAAATCAGAGTGACCTGGGGTGTCAATGATATTGATTTTAATTCCTTTGTAGTTTATCGATTTCATTTTTTGATAAAATAGTAATTCCTCTTTCACGCTCGAGGTCATTACTATCCAGAATTAAATCTACTTTTTCTTCAGTTTCTCGTAAAAGCTGGGAATAATAAATAATTTTATCCACCAAGGTGGTCTTCCCGTGGTCAACGTGTGCGATGATGGCAATGTTTCGAATCTCTTGCATAGTATATTTGAACTAGCCGCAAAATTAGCTTATTTATAAATGAAAATACTTACGGAATCTCTAAATAAAAATTAATTGCGCGTTCAAGTGATATGGCATCCTTTATATTTGCTCATGAAATAATATTTTGGATGACCGAAAAGAAGTTTAATAAATATACTGTTACTGCCGCATTACCCTATGCCAACGGACCTGTGCATATAGGACATTTAGCTGGGGTATATGTACCTGCTGATATTTATGTGAGGTATTTAAGAGGTGTGGGTAGAGATGTAGCATTCATAGGAGGTTCCGATGAACATGGGGTAGCCATTACTTTGAAGGCAAGAACGGAAGGTAAAACCCCGCAGGAAATTGTAGATCGATATCACGAGATGATTAAAAACTCTTTTGCATCTTTCGGCATTAGTTTTGATATTTACTCGAGGACCAGTTCATTGCAACACCACAAAACGGCTTCAGTTTACTTTGAAAACCTTTATAAAAAAGGGGTATTTGAAGAAAAAGAGAGCGAGCAGTTTTATGATGAAAAAGCAGAACAATTCTTGGCGGATCGCTATATCAAGGGTACTTGTCCTACGTGTTCATTTGCTGAAGCTTATGGTGATCAATGTGAACATTGTGGCTCCACCTTGAGTCCTACCGAATTGATACATCCCAAATCTATGCTATCAGGAGAAGTACCGGTCATGAAAGCTACCAAGCATTGGTATTTTCCATTGGACAGATACGAAAAATTTTTAAGAGAATATATTTTACGAGATCATACAGAATGGAAATCCAACGTTGCGGGTCAATGCAAAAGTTGGTTGGATGGTGGATTGAGAGCCAGACCCATGACCCGAGATTTGGATTGGGGGATCAAGGTACCCATCAAGGGAGCTACGGGAAAGGTGCTTTATGTTTGGTTTGATGCCCCTATTGGTTATATCTCTGCGACCCAAGAGTGGGCTGCGGCCAAAGGTAAAAATTGGGAAGATTATTGGAAAAAAGAAGACACTAAACTGGTTCATTTTATAGGTAAGGATAATATTGTTTTTCATTGCATTATTTTTCCATCCATATTGAAGGCCGAGGGCAGTTATATTTTACCAGACAACGTGCCTGCTAATGAGTTCTTGAACTTGGAAGGAAATAAAATTTCTACTTCCCGAAATTGGGCCGTTTGGCTACATGAATATTTGGATGATTTTCCAGACAAGCAAGACGTTCTGCGGTATGTACTCACCGCCAATGCTCCTGAGACCAAAGATAATGACTTTACTTGGAAAGATTTTCAAACTCGAAATAACAGCGAGTTGGTAGCTATTTATGGAAATTTCGTAAACAGAGCCGTTGTACTTACTCATAAATTTTTTGAAGGAACAGTCCCTGAACAGCAAGAACTAGAAAAAGTTGATGAAGATGCATTGCAGGCCTTGAGTAGCTTTCCAGATCGCATAGCCGGTGCTTTGGAACGTTTCAAATTTAGAGAAGCGCTGAATCACCTCATAGATTTAGCGCGTTTGGGCAATAAATACCTAGCAGAAACGGAGCCTTGGAAATTGATCAAAACAGATCCAGAACGGGTATCAACCATTTTAAATATCAGTTTACAAATGGCCACTTCGCTGGGGTTACTGTCGAAACCTTTTTTACCGAATACTCATGATAAATTAAGCAAAATTTTGAATTTTGGAGGTTTGAATTGGCAGGATGCAGGTCGATCAGATAATTTAAAAAAAGCGACTGTATTGGGCCCTGCGGTATTGTTATTTGAAAAGATAGAAGATGAGGTCATTGAAGCCCAAATAAAAAAACTTATGGATACTAAAGAAGAAAATGAAGCGGCAGCCGTGCAGTTAACACCCATTAAAGAAGAAATTAACTATGACGATTTTATGAAAATGGATCTCAGGGTAGGGGAGATATTGACGGCAGAGCCGGTTCCGAAATCCAATAAACTACTTAAATTTACCGTCGACACAGGATTGGACCAGCGGACCATAGTGAGTGGTGTAGCCAAGTATTTTAGTCCTGAAGAGATGATCGGAAAAAAAGTAACGGTACTTTTGAATTTGGCACCTCGCAAGATTATGGGCATTACTTCACAAGGCATGCTTCTTTTTGCCGAAAATGAGGACGGAAGCCTTAAATCAGTGGCACCAGATACTACTGCCACCAATGGTGCAGGGATCAGTTAACAAGCGCTATGGTTTGGGGGCAGCGCTTTGAGATATTTGGATTCATAATTTTTGACTGAAAGTAACCTCAGTTGGTGAAGCCCAGTCTAGAACGTTTTGTCTAAGTATTTCGTCGGTCTCATTGAATTGTTCTGATTCGAAGGGTCAGAATGAATCAACGCACCCAAGGCTAGTTATAATCCCCTTCTGCAATGAGGTTAAAGACTATGTTGGAAGAAATGATTTTAAGGATCAGAAAGGAGCCCTATTGACAGCTAAAGATATGCTTATGATTTAATTTTTATTCTTCTTCTTATCAAGGATCAATGTGAAATTCCATCCTGCGCCTGTAGCAAAGAAAGCCACTTGAATAAAATCAGTATCATCATCATTTATCAAGTCAGTTATATTATCTACGCTGAATAACCAGAGTAATCCCAAAAATAAATTTAAAATCAGGATTATCGAAGTTCTATTGAATAGTTTGTTATGACAGCTTGATTTTTGCAATTAATAAAACTGATTAGTCTGTCTTACCGCAAAATAAAATTTAATAGTTAGTCTTGAACCAAAGGAATGTTTATGTTGTTTTGATATTATGAATATAACCTATGCAAAGCAAAAAAAATGTGCAAGTCTATTGAACAAATCTATTGTCAAGATGTATTCTTCCGCACCTGAATCAAATTGTATGGATATGGCTAAACAAAAATTAAGGATAAAGTAATCGCTACTTTCAAAGGAGAATTGAAAAAGATGATCCTCAGAAAGATGAAGCAGTATTAATTCCCTAGGTTCCAAAGAGGAGGTGGGATGGAATGATTTTAAGGACAAGAAAGGAAGCCTTAAAAACTAAAACTGTCCGTTCGACGACAATAAATAGTCAAATTCATAAATGGTTAAAAAGCCAGAACAGCGCGAATTGTGAAAGTAGCGTTCCTAACGTTGAAGTCCTGCACCCTATGAAAAATCTCCTCACTGCCGAAATATTGAAACCACGCATAGTAGATATCGAACTCCGTCGATCTCTAATTTATGGGGTTGTAGAAAAAGTCCGGACTGTACGCACCGGTCGACTCTCGTTCTTAAGCTTGTTAGGTTGACCACCATAGTGTATAGCCTGCGGAAAAGCAAGGGTGCTACTAGACTCCGTAGAACTCCAATAGTATGTACGAGCAAATAGTATGTACCAGTAAAACCGCCAATTTCAGCCTTATTGATGTATAATTTATATAGCTCATCCTTACTAGGTAAAAACCAATCATCGTAAGTTACCCCTCCATCGTTAACACTGTAGTTTGCGGATACCCCAGCTGCATAGTTATAACTTCCTGCAGCACCCAATTGGCTAGATAATGGCATTGGTATTTGCAAGCCCTGTACCTATTGCCGCTCCTGTTGCTCCTGTCCTAGTAATAGCTCCATTGTCCCATGTTTTATAACCGAGATCTGAAGTTGCTGCAATCAATCCCTTACAAAAAATGGCATTATATCTAGGATCGCCACTTTGTAAGATGTAAGCTACTTTATCTCCCTAATAAGTATCACCAATGGAGATGATGGCTGAGCAGGGATTTGGTGCCACTTGGACATAATGCGTTCCCTGAAAAGCAGGCAAGATAATTTGTGCAGATAAATGGATCCATGAAAAGATAACAACCCCTATTGTCAAGTATATTTTTTTAATGTCTCCATTTCTAATTTATACTATTATTAATGTTTTTTTAAAGAGCCATTTTACCCCATTTCAAAAGACAATACTTAAGAGATGGATGAATTCCTCTACCCAGCACAAACAAAACAGAGAAATATAAAAGGGCATAATTTTTTTCTATTGAATTGCATTCAAAATTTTATTTGGACAATAAAAAATCGTTTTCAACCACGACCTCCACCCTTAGTAAATTCTTCTCATCCGAAGGTATTGCTTGGGTCCAAATTAATTTTTCGTGATGGATTTAAGCTACGCACAAGTCAAGAAATTATATGAGAAGGGAAAGGCACAAATTTTCTATAGGTACGTATCATTGGATTCAACTAGGCATGCTTTGCTAATATGAAATGGAATGGGGTGCGACTTGAGCAGGAGGAAGCTGCTCCTTTGATGATCCTAGATGTGAAGCTTATGGGGCATAAAAAAGGATGCTCACCTGCAATTAAGTAAGAATCCTTTTTTTATTTATTTGAGGTAATATGTTAATAGTTTAACCACTCAATTTCAGGTTGATCAATAAGTTTTTATATCTTTTATCATTTAATCTCTTACATTTTCGCTCTTACCCCGTTCAGCTAACATTTTTATGAATTCACTTTGACTTTGCAGTTTGTCCAATAGCATCACGTGATCGTGATCATCTTTTCCTGAAACACCTACCCAATGAGTTGCGCCGTTAGGATAATTGATGTCATAAGTTCCAAAACCTACCCATCTCCCCTCGAATTCTGTTTTGAATTTTTTAATAATTTTGTCATGACCTATTTTGAATTGATTTGGATCGTCAATTTTCAGATCCCAAATATGAGTCCATTCATAATCTTCATTCGTTCCCTTTTGTCTGCTGAGCACTCTTCCCATATATGACGTTCCCCATTCTTCCACGTAATTATCCATTTGACTCCACCATAAGGGTGCTTTATCACCGACATTAGTTCCTTCCTAGAGATCTTCTCCCAGTTCCCAATACCATATGAGTCGATGAGTCATGCCATTATTCGCTCCTTTTCCGATAACCTGAAGTGCAACCCCCCCTTAATTAGGTTTCATATCTCCACAGCAGGTATCGTAAGCGGCTTCTATGTCACTTTGAGCAAAATCTTTTGCCTTGATCTCCTGAACATTAAAAACCATAGTTTGAGCTGAGAGGGTCAAACCGATCAGCACATTAGTTATTAAAAGAATTATTTTTTTCATTTTTAAATTGTTTGGTTGACAATAATTTTCAATTCTAATATGTATAAATTTCTTTAAATATTCAAATACAGGAGTTATCTACAATCTTTATAATATCTTTAACCATTGAGTAAAGCCGAGCTTTTTTCAGGAACTCTTTCAAATTAATTAGGCAAAAAAATCTTAGCTCAAGGTACAAAAGATACTACCTATTCCATGCCTTTGTTTAACACCAACGCTTTTGGGAAACACTCACGAGTACTATTATGTCCTTTTAAACAATACGATGAATGCCAGATTTGAATCTTTAAATCTTTTTCAGGACAACTCTAAAGTTAGTATTCGAGTCAAGGCAATGGCTTACTCGTAATATAAATTGGATGTAATTTTTTTTAATAATTTCCACAACCGAACATCAACGATTCAACCTTTTCTCCTCAAAGGTCACATCTTGATTTTTTCGATAATGAATGCGGTAATAGACCAAGCATTCATCGGCTCCTGCCTCCAACACAGCCTTCTGTGCGATTTCAGAGATCATCATGAGATCTTCGTATTTGCCCTCCATCACGGTTTCAAAAGGAGTTATTTCATATTTCACTCCGCTTTGTTGTATGATATTAATGGCACGATCGACGAAGGCATAGGTGTCGTGAGAACTACTTTTAGGAACAATTTGAATACCTAGGGTAATGAGATGATCTGTCATTGGACAAAAATACTAAATTGCTTCTGAAATGATCCAACCTCCGGTCCAACATGCTTGAAAATTAAATCCACCTGTAAGCGCATCAATATCCAAAACTTCGCCTGCGAGGTATAAACCCGGATATCTTTTGGCTTCCATAGTTTCGAAATTAATCTCACTCAAATCAATACCTCCTGCGGATACAAATTCTTCTTTGAAAGTACTTTTTCCAGTTACTTGAAAAAGGGCTTGGGTGAGTTCCTCTATCAATCGATTTTGAGATTTTTTAGTCAATTCAGCAAAGGGAGTTTCGGTAAGTTCAAGTTTTTGAACCAATCTTTCCCAATACCGATGAGGTATTTGATTCGTTTTATAATTTTTGATCAACTTTTTGGGATGTACTTTTTTCAGTTGATCAATGACTTCGTTCCATGCTTGAGCCGTTTGTCCTGAAAAGTTAATCTGTATCTGAAAGTTATAATGGCACCCATTAAGGTGTAGTGCAGCGACTGATGATAGTTTTAGAATCGCAGGTCCACTGAGACCCCAATGGGTTATGAGTAAGGGTCCTGTTTCTGTAAATTTACTACCGATTACCCGTACGGTAGCTTCAGGGAAGGAGGTGCCGGGTAATTCATTAATTCTATCATCTTGGATATTGAAGGTAAACAAGGATGGGACAATCTGCGTCGTCTTTAGACTCAGTTCGGTAAGTAGGCGCCAACCGCTTTTCGTTGCGCCTGTGCTGAATACAACGGCATCGGCGGCGCGTATTTCTGTATCTGTATGTATGAGCCAATCGGTGGATTTAACTATCTTTTTTACCGCACAATTTCGGATCAATTCGATACCCAAAGTATCCATTTCTTTTTCAAAGCAATCGATAATTGTTTGCGAATTATTGGTTGTGGGGAAGATGCGTTGATCTACCTCTTCATGGGTAGCGACCCCTCTTTTATAAAGCCATTCTTGCATGTCCTTGGTATTAAACCGCTCAAAAGACTTGAAGAGTTTTTTTTGACCGCGGGGATAGAACTTGACCAAATCACCTGGTTTTTGTCGTCCATTGGTCACATTACATCTACCACCCCCTGATATTTTTACTTTGGTAAGGGTTTTTGAGGTTTTCTCGATAAGGGTAACTTGATATGTAGGATTTTTATCTTTGATGTTTATGGCTGAAAAATAGCCTGCAGCACCCCCACCGATTACAATAACTCTTTTCCCCATCAGCTATGGATTGGAGGATGTGATAAATGAGTATGGCCAAAAAACATTATCCATTGAATTGATTCATGGTATTTTCAATACCTTGTGTGCAAAAGGTAAGTGCGGCATCAATGGCGCAATCCATATCTAAGACAAGGGCTTTCATTTCTTTCTGGTTAAAGGGAGAAAGGACATAATCTATTTGTCTACCCTGGCTATAGTCATCGCCCACCCCAAACCTTAGTCTTGGATAATCTTGGCCACCTATTAATTCCTCAATATTTTTAAGACCGTTATGACCTCCTGCAGACCCTTTTTGTCTCATTCTTAATTTCCCATAGGGTAGGGCTAAGTCATCGGTGATGACCATCATATTCGGTTTCGCTACTTTTAAGTATTGCATCCAGTAGTTAACTGCACGACCACTTAAATTCATGAAAGTACTCGGCTTGAGCAGGTAGATACTTCTTCCCTTATGCTTTAAAAGGGTCCAAAATCCATATCGGCCCTGTTCAAATTTAATTTTCTTTTGATCAGCCAGTCGATCTAAAATTAAAAACCCAATATTGTGTCGGGTGAGTTCATATTCTACACCTGGATTACCTAGTCCAATGATTAAATATTTCATGAATGCTTTTTAAAACTTGTTTTGAATTCAATGCGTACCTTTTTTGAAGCGCATTAGCTATTCAATCTAGAGATTTCTTTTTCATGTCCATAAATGTATTCATAAAAGAAAAAAACCCACCTTGATGGCGGGTTTTTTTCCATTGTCAATCACTATTGATTCAATGATTAATCTACTTTTTCATCAGAGGTCCAGTTTCTGCAGCTTCTGCGGCTTCTGCGGCTTCTTCTTCTTCAGTTTTACCTTTCATCGCTCTAGGTACATCAACAGAACAAATAGATACCAGTTGGTTGGTCAAAACCTCATATTCTTGTGGTGCCAAATCTCCTACTTTGATCGTTTTACCCAACTCAAGTTTAGAAATATCTACATTAATGCTCTCTGGCATATCTTTAGGAAGTGACTTAATCATTATCTTCGGCGTTTTCATAATCAATCTACCTCCTGTTTGTATACCGGGAGCAATGCCCTGAGTGACTACGGGGATACTCATTTTGATAGGCTTGTCTTCAAATAGCTCTAAAAAATCCGCGTGGAGGATGACTTCACTTACTGGGTGAAATTGAATATCCTTAAGGATAGCTTTTTTAATTTCCCCTTCAATATTAAGCTCAACGAAACGTGCTTCTGGCGTATAGACCACATCACGGAAAAGTATCATGGGTGCAGAAAAATGAATCTGCTCTTTACCACCATATACTACACAAGGAACAAAACTTTCACCTCTTAGTCTTTTGGATTCTGTTTTGCCAAGATTTGCTCTTTTATACCCTATAATCTCAACTATTTTCATAATATATTAATTGTTTTTAAATAAAAAGTTCACTTATTGATTCATGACTGTGTACTCGACGTATTGCTTTGGCAAATAAGCCAGCCACACTCAATATCTTTATTTTTTCGTTTTGTTGTTTTTGAGGAATTGAATCCGATATCACTACTTCTTCCAACACCGATGAGTCAATTGTTTCATAGGCTTTTCCTGATAATATACCATGGGCACAAACCGCCCTTACTGACTTAGCTCCTTTTTCTTTTATTAATCCAGCCGCTTTACAGATGGTCCCTGCTGTATCGATCATGTCATCCACCAAAACCACATTTTTTCCTACCACATCACCAATGACTTGCATAGAGGCCACTTCATTGGCTCGCTTTCGTTGTTTGTCACAGATGACAATTTCTGCATTAAAAAACTTTGCGTAAACTCTTGCTCGAGCACTTCCTCCAACGTCTGGTGAAGCAAACACGAGATTATCTAGATTTTTGGTCTTGAGATAAGGTACGAAAATAGCACTTGCATCTAAGTGATCTACCGGGATATCAAAAAAGCCTTGAATTTGACCGGCATGCAAATCCATGGTCATGAGCCGATCCGCTCCAGATGCGGAGAGCAGATTAGCGATCAGTTTTGCACCAATGGAAACACGAGCTTTATCTTTCCTGTCTTGTCTGGCATAACCAAAATAGGGAACCACAACCGTAACATATTTGGCACTGGCTCTGCGTGCCGCATCGATCATCAAAAGCAGTTCTAAGATATTATCGGCAGGAGGATTAGTAGATTGAATTAAAAAGACTTCACAGCCTCTAATAGACTCATTGTAACTTACATGAAGTTCACCATCGCTAAATTTTTGAGAGGTAATGGCGCCTAGGGGGTTGTCATAAGCAATAGCTATCTTTTCAGCTAATGCTTGCGTTCCTTTTCCAGCAAAAAATTTAACAATGGTCATGCTATTTGTATCATTTCTTACTTTTTTAAAAGCAAAAAGATCGGACGATTAGAGTTGGCCTACTAGGGCTCGAACCTAGACTCTTCTGAACCAAAATCAGACGTGTTGCCAGTTACACCATAGGCCAATTAGACGGCAAAAATAGAATTTATTTATTGAAATTAAAAAACCATTTTTGAATATTAATTATTTTTTATCATTATTTCACTTTTTTTGCTACCCATTTTCGAGCATTTACAAATGGCTCAATCCATGGACTGACCTCGTGCGCCATTTTATTTTGATGATGACTCCAATTCCAAGGAAAGAGCGATCGCTCTAAATGGGGCATCATTGCGAGATGTCTCCCGTCTTTAGAAGAAAGCGCAGCTGCGCCAAAAGAACTTCCATTGGGATTCCCAGGGAATGCATCATAGCTGTATTTCATAGGAATCTTATAAGCGTTTTCATTACTCTTCAGATCAAATCGACCCTCACCATGTGCTACCCAAATACCTAATCTACTCCCTGATAAAGAATGTAATAAAATAGAATCATTGGGCTGAATAGTCACATTGATAAATGCCGACTCAAACTTACCCGAAAGATTGTGGCGTAGTTGTGGATGATGGGTATCCATTGGATATATTTTTTTCAGTCCCATCATTAATTGACATCCATTACATACCCCTAGACTGAGGGTATCATCGCGATCATAAAAGTCATCAATTACTTTTTTGGCCTTTGGATTATACAAGAATGAACCTGCCCAGCCCTTTGCAGAGCCCAACACGTCAGAATTTGAAAAACCACCCACAAAAACGATAAAGTTAATGTCGGTTAAATCTTCTCGGCCTGCAATAAGATCGGTCATATGAACATCCTTGACATCGAACCCCGCCATCCAAAGTGCGTAAGCCATTTCACGGTCTCCATTGACACCTTTTTCTCGAATGATTGCAGCACGAAGACCTGAAGATGATTTTCTGTCTAAATCAATGCCGTAATTTCTCAGTTTACCGTCAAAACCTTGAGGATAGGTATAGCTTAATGGCTGTTGGGTGTAGTTAGTAAATCTAAGTTTAGCTAGTTTTGGTAACGTTTGCTTGGCATCCAGCAGGAAGGAGGTATGGCTCCATTTATTTCGGAAATCAGCTATATTTAGGTCAAGGATAAGATCCTCTTGGGTCACACTCAATTGGCGATGACTAGTGGGTTTACCAATAGGATAAAAAACAATAGCTGAAGCTTGGAGTGCAGAAAGTGCTGCAGCTTTTACTTGTAACACGACAGCCGGTTTTTCAGCAAAAAGGATTTTAACAACATCTGATTCTGGAAGAAGAGACAAATCAATTTCCATGCCGCCAGATCGATTTGGAAAATTCATTTCGAGTAGTGTGGTAATTAATCCACCTGCAGCGACATCATGACCTGCTAGAACGAGGTCGTCATGGATGAGTGTGCTGAACGAAATCAAAGGTCAATTTAAAAGTAGCTGCATTGACATCTGGAGTTTGATCTCCAAGTATGTTTTGGGTCTGTCCCCAACTGCTGCCTCCCAATTCAAACGCTCCTCCTGAAAAATCAATGTAGATTAAAACCGATGCTTCTTGCGGCTGGATAGCCGGTAGGATTACTTTCCTAATATCACTGACCTCAGCTCCTGCACTGACGATCACCGTACCTGGTGCCATGACTTTTTGACCATTAGGATATTTTTGGGTCATGGACATCGAATCTTTTCCTGTAGGGATGTTGATACCTAGTTCGGAAACAAATTCGCTGATTTCTTTAACGGCCGTGTACAATCGGCTGTCTTCTCCTTCATTTTTAGCAGGCCACATCCAATTGGCACTCAAGGAAATTCCTTTTATTCCATGAGTCAAAGGAGCAAATACCAGATTGGTCAAGGCTTCCGCAACTGATAATCGGGATCCTGCACCTGGATCGATTAAGGCCGCTGCTGGTGCATGACCAATGGAGGTAGCCGCCCCTTTATGGCTCTTAAAATCCAGGGCCATCACTCCAACATTGTTTAGAGGAATTTGAACTTCCCCTACGGTTTGCTGTATCGCTACTTTTCCAGTGACCGAGCGATCTACTTTATTGGTCAACCAATCTTTACTGGCGACCGCTTCTAGTTTAAAAATGTCATGGATCATTTCTTCTAGTTTGGAAGAAAGATAGCTCTCACTTTTAAAATTTTTATTAAGGGTAATGCCTTCGATCACCGTAGTGGGAGAAGCACCAAAAAGATGTTCTAATTTAAGATCGAAAGCTTTTATTTTTTGATCATTAATAAACAGTAACCGTTGGTCGGATGAGGTAGTGCCTACCTCATAATAGGGCGCTCCTTTCTCGATCCGCCACTTGTTTAAGGTATTCGGTATGTTCTTCTCCAATGACCAGACCCATTCTTTCTTGAGATTCATTACTTAAGATTTCTTTAGCCATTAGGGTCACCCAGAGGAAGCTTATTTACATTGATTTCCCCTCCCGTATCTTCCACTAATTCGGAGAGACAATTTAGATGCCCGCCCGCACCATGATCGTGGATGGAGATGATCGGGTTGTCTTCAAGTTCGGTCATGGCTCGAACCGCGTTAGCGACCCGTTTTTGCATTTCCGGATTTGAGCGTTGCACTGCGTTGAGTTCTATGGCATTTTCAAACGCACCTGTTTCCACAGAAGAAACCGCTCCGCCTCCCATGCCAATGCGATAATTATCACCTCCCAAAACAATGATTTTTTTATCAGGTGTAACCTTTTGTTTTAGGGCTTCTTTGCGTTTCCCAAACCCGATGCCACCTGCCAACATAATTACTTTATCAAAGGCATAAATTTGATCATTTTCCTCGTGTTCGAAGGTCAGTACTGAGCCGCAAATAAGGGGTTGACCAAATTTGTTACCGAAATCACTGGCACCGTTAGAGGCTTTGATGAGGAGTTCTTCAGGAGATTGATAGAGCCATTTTCTAGCGTTGATTTGCGTTTCCCAGTCGCGACCCTTTTCCGACCGAGAATAAGCCGTCATGTAAACGGCAGTACCCGCCAAGGGCAAGCTTCCTTGGCCACCTGCCAGTCGATCTCTTATTTCACCACCGGCCCCAGTAGCTGCGCCATTGAAAGGTTCTACCGTCGTGGGAAAATTATGAGTCTCTGCTTTCAAAGAGATGACTGAATCAAAATCTTTCGTTTCGAAATAATCAGGTCTGTTTTGTGATTTTGGAGCAAATTGTTCGATCCGAGGTCCTTGAATGAATGCGACATTATCCTTATAAGCCGATACGATGAAGTTAGGGTGATCTTTGGAGGTCTTTTTAATCCACTGAAACAAAGTTTTTTCTTTGGCTTTACCGTCGATGATAAAATCCCATTAAAAATCTTATGTCTACAATGTTCTGAGTTTACTTGCGAGAATCCAAAAATTTCTGAATCAGATAGCGGTCTGCCGATCTCTTCTGAGACGCCCATGAGGAAAATGATTTCTTCTTCACTTAATGCCAAGCCCTGTGATTGGTTAAAAGAATGGATATCCTTGACGGTGGCTATAGGTTCAGGCTTTTGATCTAATGAAAAAACAGCTTGATTTAAAATCTCATATTTTTGCTCAAGCATGGGATCAAAATGAGTTTGATCTTTTTTAAATGTCTTCAATTCGGAAAATGCCCCCGATATTACAATTTTGGGCGATTTCTACGGCGTTGGTACTCCATGGAGTAATCATTTCTTTTCTGGGCCCATTAAAGAAACCTGAGATCTCAGCATTTCCTAGGTGTTCAGCTCCAGAGAACAACCAAGATAATTTATCTAAGTCTTCGGTTTTGAGAAGAGAATGACTACCTACCGAGAGGTATTCAGTTGCAGATTTTTTAAAAAAGTAGATCATGTAGCTTATAAAAAGGGGTAAAAATAGGTTAAAATTTGGGCTTTGCTATTCCTTTTTATGAGGATTCGTTTCAAGACTTTGAATATAAGTTAAAACGGCTGGATGAACAGGTATTTTGTGGTGCTTTTCTTTCAGGACTGTATAAGTTCCAAGGGCCAATAGAGGAGCAATTTTGTTAACGTCAATGAGAGGATCTTTTGCACCTAAAAAAGTATGGATATGGGAGGGTTTCTTTAAGAAAAGTTTTAATAGGTTACTTGAAAATGAGATATCCCTAAAATAGGTCCATGAGCGATACACTCTTTTGAGGGCCGCTTGATTGGAAAGTTCTCTGTGAATGAATCGATTCATTGAGGCATCTATCAACCCCTACATATTTGAGGATGCCCATGAGAAAATGGAATTGCTTAAAATTTTGAGTCAGATAATGAAATAGAAGCCGGGTAGGCCAAGTGGTACTCATCATATACCAAGGAGATTTATAAAAACCGTCTGGGGCGATTAAGATTAATTGGGAGACATGTGTTGGAAAATAGATGGCTAAAAAGAGGGCAAATTTACCCCCTAAACTGAACCCTGCTACACTGAAGTTTTTGATTTGCTCTTTTTCGATAAACATTGACATGAGGGTAAACCAATCGTTTGGGCTTAATTTTTTTTCTGGTCCTGTACTTTCACCATGGAATATGAGATCAAAAGAATAGATTTCAAATCCCAACAATTTCTCATGATAGAGATCAAATGCAGTTCGATCTTGACCAAAACCATGAAAAAGCAATAATTTTAGTTCACTTTTACCCGATACGGTATAGGCCAAACTGTATTTTTCAAAGATTATTTTTTTGGTTTCTGCAGACATTTAGATGATAATTCAAATTTAGAAGACAAAATAGGATAAGTTTTTCTTAAAAACCATGGAAACTTTTAGTATAATAGTAGTTTTTACAGTTTTTTCAATCATTTTTGTGGTAGATGATAAGTCAAATATCACATATAATGAAGGTCAAGGTCATTTCCGTTGCTGAAGATCTTTTTATGCGTCTGGGGGTAAGAAGCATCACTATGGATGAGGTAGCGCGCACATTGTCGATGTCAAAAAAAACCTTGTACCAATGCTTTGAAAATAAAGACCAGTTGGTGTCTGCTACAATGATCGCGCACATCGAGCGAGAGGAAGACGCTTTTAAAAGAATTCACGAAGCTTCGGGTAATGCCATAGAAGAAATCCATGGATTGGCTGAAATCATGCGGAAAAACTTGGGACAATTAAATCCTTCGACCCTATTTGATATCCAAAGATTTCATCCTCATGCCTGGGAGACCTTTTTAGATTTCAAAGATAAATGTATTCAAGGGCACACGGCAGATAATATTGTTCGTGGAGTCAATGAGGGTTATTACAGACCTGAAATCGATGCCAATATCATGGCAAGATTGCGGGTCGAGCAGGTAAGCCTGATGTTTAAGCCCAGTGTGTTTTCAAGCGCTGATTTTGATTTCAAACAAGTTCAGTTACAGGTACTGGATCATTTTATTCATGGACTTTTAACGGATAAAGGTCGAGAATTATATGAGCAATTCCATCAAGAATCCAGCCTATTCAACCAGAAATAAAAGTTTATAAATTAACGGGGATGAAAAAAATATATTTTTGCTTTTTTGGTGTATTTCTAATCTGTACTTCACCTGCTTTTGCTCAAGAAGCTCAAGAGTTCAAGAAATGACCATTGAGCAATGTCTAGAATTTGCTCTTGGCAACAATGAATCTATTCAAATTTCTGAGCTCAGTATCAAGGATGCAGAAGCTGAAATTCGAGGTATTGTTGCTTTGGGTCTGCCTCAAGCAACGCTGAGAGGGGGGGTAAACTATAACTATGAGGTTCAAACCAGTCTAGTAGACGCCAGTAATTTTGATCAGACCCTTGCTCCAGGGACGCTGACCGAAATTCAATTTGGTTTACCCTATGATGGAAATTTAAGTATGGGTGTGAGTCAACTTATTTTTGATGGGGCCTATTTTGTAGGTATTCAAGCGTCCAAAACCTTTATGGAATTATCCAGGAAAGAAAATGAGCGAACTAAAATTGAAGTAGTAGCAGCGGTGACCAAAGCCTATTATAATGTACTGATCAATCAAGCACAACTTTATTTACTCAGTCAAAATTTTAGCCGTTTGGATACTTTACTTCGAGAAACTACCCAGATGTACCAAAATGGATTTGCCGAACAGATCGATGTGGATAGAATCAAGGTAAGTTACAACAATATTAAGGTCAATTTAGAAACACAAATCCAATTGTCAGGAATCAGTCAAAAGTTGTTGAAGTTCCAAATGGGTATGCCATTGAGATGCCCCGATAGCGCTTACCACTTCCTTGATGGATGTCAACCTTGAGATACCGGAACTAGCTGTCGATTTTGACTACAATGATCGAATTGAGTATTCTTTGCTAGAGACCAATAGAAGTTTAGCCTTGTTGGACAAAAAAAATTATCTATCCAAATACCTACCAAAAATTTATGGCAACTTTAATTATGGATATAACAATGCGACAGGCCTAAGTAGTGATTTATTTGGTAACGACTGGTATAATTTCGGAACGGTTGGGGCGACCATTTCGATCCCTTTGTTTGAAGGATTTGCTAAAAAAACTAAAATTCAACAAGCCAAGATAAAAATTGAGCAATTGGATTACCAGAAAAGTTTTTTACAAAAAAACATTGATATTGAAATCGATCAACAGAAGATCAGCTTGGAAAGTAATCTCAAAATCTTGGAGGTACAACGTCAAAATCAAGAACTGGCAGCCAATATCTTCCGAATCACCAAAATTAAATTTCAAGAAGGCATTGGTTCAAATTTAGAATTAACCAATGCCGATAATGAGTACAAGGCAGCTCAAACCAATTATTTAGCCACATTGTATAAATCTATTTTATCTAAAATTGATTTATTGAAAGCGACGGGAACTTTATATAATACGAAATCATAACCAAATGAAATTATTACAAACATATTTATTATTACTAGGTATCTGTATGATCACTTATTCATGTGAAAGTACATTGGGTGAAGAGGGTAAGAGGGAAAAGATCGAGGGGCTTAAGGTACAACTTGAGGAAATTAACAATGAGATTATTGCTTTAGAAAAAGACCTTCAGCTTTCAGGAGTTGAAGATGAACTACCTCCGAGCAGAACATTGGTAACTGCCTTTGCCTTGGAAACCTCGAAATTCCATCATGAGACAGAAATAAGAGCATCGGTAGCCTCTCGCAAAAACGTATTACTCACTGCCGAATCGATGGGTAAAATTGAAAGCATTTACGTTTCGGAAGGACAAACAGTTGAGAAAGGCCAACTTCTGGTGACACTCAATTCACAAGTGGTACAAAACAGTATTGAAGAAATTAAAACACAATTGAAATTGGCTACCGTACTTTTTGAGAAGCAAGCCAATCTTTGGAATCAAAATATAGGCACAGAGATTCAGTATTTACAGGCAAAAAGTAATAGGGAATCTTTGGATCGAAGATTGAAAACGTTAAAGTCACAATTGAGGATGTCAACAATATATGCACCTTTTGACGGCGTAGTAGATAAAATTGTGGCTAAGGTGGGAGAGTTTTCTCAACCCGGATTACCCATGGTCAGATTAATCAATCCTGAATCAAATTATTTGAAAGCCGATATCTCTGAGTCTCTATTGGGTAAGTTTTTAGTGGGAGATACAGTTCAAATTCACTTTCCAAATCAAAATCAAAATCAATCTTCGGTGATTTCCTCCCTCGGACAGGTGATCAACGATCAAAATAGAACCTTCGAATTGGAGGTTGTTATGCCCGAATTAGCCTTTTTGGTAAGACCCAATCAAGTAGTTGTTTTGCGCTTGGTGGATTACTCGAATGATGATGCGATGGTGGTACCCACTAAATTGATCCAAACGGATAATAAAGGAAGTTTTATTTATGTCTTAGAGGGTAAGGCTGTTGACAAGAAAGCAAGTAAAGCTTATGTGAATACAGGTTATTCATTTGATGATCAGACTGAAATAGTCTCAGGCTTATCTGAGCAACAAATGATTGTGGATAAAGGTTATAGAGCACTTACTCAAGGGACATTGGTTGAGATAACGGTTGATAAATAAAATGGAAAAAGATTCACAGAGGCCTCAGAATAACAATCTGGAAAGTAGGGATAAGCAGTTTGGCTTGACCACCCTTGCCTTAAAAAATAAAACTACTGTTTTTGTACTCACTGCTCTGGTGATTTTTATGGGAATCTCCACTTATCTGGGATTACCTAAGGAAAGTTTTCCAGAAATAGAGCAACCCATAGTTTACATTGGGACGATGCATCCTGGAAATTCTCCTGTAGATGTTGAAAATCTAGTTACCAGACCTATAGAAAAAGAGTTGAATACGATATCGGATGTAGAGAATATTACCTCGACTTCGGTACAGGATTATTCGACCATCATGGTTGAATTTACTACAACTACTGAAATTCAAGATGCACTTACTAAGGTCAAAGATGCAGTGGATCGTGCTAAGCCAGAACTTCCCACGGATCTTCAACAAGACCCAAACATCTTTGAAATGAATTTTTCTGAATTTCCGGTAATGAATATCAATCTTTCAGGTAATTTCAGTATTGAAGAGCTCAATAATTATGCTGAATTACTTGAAGAGGAAATTGAGAAACTTCCAGAGATATCCAAGGTAGATATCCGAGGGGTGAATGAAAAAGAAGTGAGAATTAATATTGACCCCTATCAAATGGAAGCCAGGATGGTAGGCTTTGGAGATATTGAGAAGGCTATTAGAAGTGAAAACCTAACCCTTTCCGCTGGAAACATGAAAGCGGGAGAAATCAGGAGATCGATTAGAATTGTTGGGGAATTTGATCAATTTGAAGACCTACTAGAGGTAGTAATCAAAAGTGAGAAAGGGAATATAGTTTATCTCAAAGATATCGCTGAAGTCACCTTTGACTATAAGGAGAAAGAAAGTTTTGCTCGACTCTATACCCAATCAGTGGTCATGCTCGATGTGGTTAAAAAAAGTGGTGAAAATTTATTGACGGCAACAGAAAAAATCAATACTATCATCGCAGACGCTCAAAACAATATTTTTCCTGAGGGATTGATTATTGTTAAAACAAATGATCAGTCTGCGCGGACCCGAAAGATGGTAGATAGCTTGGAGAATAATATTATTTCTGGAGTTATTTTAGTGGTTTTGGTCTTGTTGTTTTTTTTAGGGGTCCGCAACGCATTATTTGTGGGCATGGCGATTCCGCTCTCAATGTTCATTTCTTTTATCATTCTAGGAATGCTTGGATTTACGATCAATATGATGGTCTTGTTTTCTCTCATTATGGCC
Source organism: Flammeovirgaceae bacterium UBA4465 (assembly GCA_905182375.1). Lineage (GTDB taxonomy): Bacteria > Bacteroidota > Bacteroidia > Cytophagales > Cyclobacteriaceae > UBA4465. The sequence continues at coordinate 76,584 of CAJJBF010000008.1, read as the reverse complement.
TTGGGGATGTTAGTCGATAATGGTATTGTAGTAGTTGAAAATGTTTATCGATTGAGAGAACGGGGCTTTAACGCTTTTGAAGCTACAAAGATAGGTGTGGGAGAGGTAGCCTTACCGGTAATTGCTTCAACGGCAACTACTTTGGCCGCTTTTTTGCCCTTGGCATTTTGGCCAGGTTTATTTGGGGCATTTATGAAATATTTGCCCATTACACTCATCGTTACTTTGAGTTCTTCGTTATTCGTAGCCCTGGTGATCAATCCAGTACTCATCCTGGTTTTTATGCAATTGGACAAAGGAGAGAAGCCCAATCATAAGCGGATTCTTATTACGTTTTCAATGGGTGCGTTTTTGGGTGTATCACTCTTGCTACTGGACTATACCGTGATGGGTAATTTGATTCTTATTTTTGGTTTTATTTATTTGTTAAATGCCTATATACTGGCTCCTGGGTCGAGGAAGTTTCAAAACAAATTTTTGCCTTGGTTGGAAGGCAAATACAGTGTCTTATTGAAGTTCTCATTATCAGGTATTTGGTCTTATGTATTCTTTTTTGGAACGACGGGCTTATTGATATTGTCTTTTTTGTTGATGAATATATTCCCTCCCAATGTGGTCTTTTTCCCAAAGACAGATCCAAAATATATCAATGTATTTATTGAATTCCCTGTGGGAACGGATGTAACAACTACGAATAGCTTTTCGCAAAAGATAGAGGATAAGGTGATTAAGCTGATGGAGCCTTATGGAGCCTTGGTAGAATCGGTTGTTTCCAGCGTAGGAGAAGGAACGGCAGACCCCAATGATCCTTCTGCTTTTGGTCAAAAAGACACCCCAAATAAAGCGAGATTGACCATTAATTTCCAAGAATTTCAATTTAGGAATGGCATCTCTACCGCTCAAATCATGGATGAGGTTCGGGAAAATTTAACAGGTTATCCAGGAGTACAGATTACTGTAGATCAAAATTCAGATGGACCGCCGACGGGTAAACCCATCAGTATTGAAATTACAGGAGATGATTTCGATGAGTTGGTGCAAATTTCTGAAAATATGGAAAATTTCATTAATGAATCTGGAATCAAAGGAATTGAAAAATTGAAAGCAAATTTAGAGACGGGTAAACCTGAACTGATCGTAGATATAGATCGTGACAAGGCGCGACGATTTGGATTGTCTACGAGTGCGATAGGTAGCGAAATTCGCACAGCCTTATTTGGTAAGGAGATCTCTAAATTCAAGCAAGGGGAAGAAGATTATGCCATTCAATTAAGGCTCATGGACAAGTACCGTTATGATGTAGATGCGCTGATGAATAAAAGTATTGTTTTTAGAGATCCTACCGATGGAAAAATGCACATCGTACCTATTTCTGCGGTAGCTAAGGCTTCTCTGAGTACTACTTATGGATCGATAAGGAGAAAAGATTTGAGTAGGGTGATTACTTTGAGTTCAAATGTGGAGAGCGGTTACAACCCGACAATGGTCAATGATGAGATTAAAAAAGCCCTTCAGAAATTCGAAATGCCCTACGGATACGCCTTCAAATTTGGTGGAGAACAAGAGAAACAAGCAGAAGAAATGGCATTTTTGAGCAATGCTTTGCTGCTGGCTATTTTCATGATTTTTCTCATCATCGTGTCACAGTTCAATAAAGTTACAACCCCTTTTATCATTATGATTTCTGTAATTTTAAGTACCATAGGTGTATTCATGGGCTTGATTATTTTTCAGATGGATTTTGTGGTAATCATGACTATGATTGGAATTATTTCTTTGGCCGGAATAGTAGTTAATAATGCTATTGTATTGATTGATTTTATTGAAGTAAGCAGAAAACGAAAACACATTGAGTTAGGCCTTAAAAATCTAGAAATAACTCATATTATTGAAGCCATAGCTGAGGCTGGAGCTACGCGTCTGCGTCCAGTTCTACTCACAGCAATCACTACGATTTTGGGTTTGATTCCTCTTGCTGTGGGGATCAATATTGATTTTATGAAATTTTTAAGTGAGTACGACGCTGATTTTTATCTTGGTGGAGATAATGTAGCCTTTTGGGGACCGATGTCTTGGACTATTATTTTCGGATTGACCTTTGCTACTTTTTTGACCTTGATCATTGTCCCTGTGATGTATTTGTTTTTTGCCCGCATCAATCGTCGTTTGGGACTCAGTTGATTTAAATAGATCATCATTTATTAGTTGTAATCTGCATGTCTCGAATTGTTATTCTTTGCGTCGTTGTATTGGTCTACTTTCTCATTGAATACTATGTATTTCAGGTGGTTCAATTGCTTACCGTAAAATCGACACCTTTGATTACCCGATGGGTTTGGTCAAGTTATTGGCTGTGGGTCGTATTGATGATTACGGGCTTTGCTTTGTACACACAACTAGATGCAAAAACGTACGCAGGTCTTCGAGTATTCATAAGTGCTTTATTTTTCATCAACCTGATCGGTAAATTATTTGCCTCCTTGGTGCTATTGGGTGATGATGTACGCCGTTTGGTGAGCTATCTTAGTCAGTTTGTAATCAGCAATGAGGATCCACAGATCGCCGGAAGAACAGCGTTTATAGGTAAAGTTGCTTTGCTTACCGGTGTACTGCCCATGATGGGTCTTTCGTTTGGGATCTTGTCAGGTGCGCATGACTATCGAGTCAGACGAAGGGATGTTTACTCACCTCATTTGCCAAAGGCCTTCGATGGGATCAGATTGGTTCAAATCTCTGATATCCACACGGGTAGTTTTTTTAATAAGACCGCGGTTAGGGGGGGAGTAGACCTGATCAATCAAGAACGGGGAGATATGATATTGTTCACGGGAGACTTTGTGAATAATCAAAGCGATGAAGCCAAACCTTACTTAGATCTTTTTGCCAAAGTCAAAGCTCCTTTAGGGGTTCATGCGGTGATGGGAAACCATGATTATGGCGATTACCATCGCTGGGATTCGATGACAGAAAAACAACAGAACATTAAGGATTTGCACCAGATGCATAGATACATGGGGTGGAACATTATGTTGAATGAAAACAAGATCATCACTGCAGATGGCGAATCTATCGCCTTATTAGGACTTGAAAATTGGGGAGCAGGTCGGTTTTCAAAATATGGAGATATGTCCAAAACCTATGAGGGGACCCAAGAGATTCCATACAAGATATTGATGTCCCATGATCCGAGCCATTGGGATGCCCAAGTGCTTTCTGAGTATCCTGACATAGATTTGATGCTGGCAGGACACACCCATGGGATGCAATTTGGGGTGGAGATAGGAGATTTTCGTTGGAGTCCTTCTCAATATGTGTACAAGCAATGGGCGGATCTTTATCAAAAGGGGACTCAAAGTCTTTACGTCAATCGGGGCTTCGGCTTTTTGGGCTATCCTGGTCGGATTGGTATTCTACCTGAGATTACGGTATTGACCTTGAAAAGGAGTACTTCATGATGAACACTATTTAGTAGTTTTTTTTTGTAGTTGTTTTTTATTTATCTTTACATTGACTAAACGGTCAGTCAAAAAAAATGAGTCCTAAAACAAAAAACCAATTTGAGCAAATTCGAAAGGAGTCCAAAGCCAAGATTTTGGATGCAGCCCTCAAGCTTTTTGGTACTCACGGATATCAAAATACAAGTATATCAGAGATCATGAAATTGGCAGGGGTGTCAAAAGGCTTGATGTATCATTATTTTTCTAATAAAGAGGAATTGATCAAGCAACTACTTTTGGACGTCTTTAAAGAGACAGATGAACTTCTTTTTGTGGCCTCTAAGTCTACATCCAGTGAAGCGTTTGAGAATATGTTAAGGGCATTTTTCAAATCTTTAAGAGATGATTTTGAGAAATTGACATTATGGATTAATCTAGGAATGCAATTAGATAAGTTTGATTTCGCAAGAGATTTGTGCAATAGAAAGATGAATGAATCTATCGTTTTCATTGAAGAATTGTTGGTTGAACTGAAATGGCCAGATCCTATAGGAGAAGCCAAAATATTGGTGGCTCTTTTGGATGGTATTTCTATTCAATATCTTTGGTTCAAGCAGGATTATCCCTTGGATGAATTAGAAAAAGTTTTGCTCAATAAATATTGTAAATAATGAAGAATCTATTAGCCATTGTTTTGTTTGCGGTCACACCCCATTTGTTAACTGCTCAAACCGCTACCGAAGTCATTGCCAAGGCAGATGAAAAAATGCAAGGGAAAACCAATAGAGGGACCATGACCATGAAAATAGTCAGACCTAAATGGACCCGTGAGATTACGATGAAGGTTTGGGGTAAGGGAGTAGATTACAGTTTAGTACTCATTACTCAGCCAGCTCGAGATGAGGGAACCGGTACTTTGAAACGTGATAAAGAGCTTTGGAGTTGGCAACCGAGTATAGATCGGATCATCAAGATGCCACCCTCTATGATGATGCAAAGTTGGATGGGGTCGGATTTTACCAATGATGATCTGGTCAATCAATCCTCTATGGCGGTGGATTATAGCCACGAATTCATGGGAGATACGACCATTGGCTTATATGATTGTTGGAAAATCGCGATGTATCCCAAAGAGGAAGCAGCTGTGGTATGGGGTAAGTTAGAGGCCTACATAAGTAAAAATGATTATTTTCAATTGATGCTTAAATATTATGATGAAGATGAATTTCTCATTAACACCATGACCTTGTCAGATATTAGGGAGATGGGCGGTCGAGTCATCCCTACCAAAATGGAAATGATTCCAACGGAAAATCCAGATCAGAAAACGGTGATCATTTATCACGATTTTGAATATGATATTGACTTACAGGAAAGCTTTTTCTCGGTACAAAATTTAAAAACTATTAGGTAATGATATTGTACATCAAATTGGTTGGAGGAATGTTTGGAGGAGTAAAAAACGGACGTGGATTACGGCTTCTTCTATTGCATTTTCTGTGTTTTTCGCGTGTCTGATGCAATCCTCCCAATTGGGTAGTTATGAAAACATGATTGACAATTCCGCTCGATTTTTCACGGGACATTTAGGAATTCATCAAGTAGACTTTTGGGAGGATCAAATCATTGATAACAGTTTTGATCAACAAGCGTTGTTTGAGTTGGACTTGATCAACTCGAGTATATTAATGGGAGTTCCACGCCTGAGTTCTTTTGCTTTGGCCTCACATGATGACAGGACTAAAGGAGCTGCACTTTTTGGAGTATCACTTGAAGAAGAAGCTGCATTTTCTTATTTAGAAAGAAAACTTATCAAAGGAGATTACAATACGGAGAGCGGTGTGTTGATGGCAGCAGGTTTGGCTGCCAATTTAAATCTCAATGTGGGCGATACATTGGTGCTCATGGGCCAGGGATACCATGGGGTCAACGCGGCTGGTAAATACTCAGTGACTGGTATTTTGAAATTTCCAATTCCTGCTTTGAATCAGGGTGCCATTTATCTTCCCCTCGAAACCCTACAAGAATTCTTATCTGCTCCAAACATGATTTCGAGCTATTCCATATTGCTAGAAGATTCACAGGATACTGAAGGAATGAAAGCACACATAGAAACCATTTTGAAGGGTAAAGAGCTTGGAGTGATGACTTGGCAGGAGATGCTCCCTGATTTAGTTTCCTCCATTGAATTAGATTATTATGGCGGTTGGGTTATTTTGATCATTCTCTATGTGGTCATTGGCTTTGGGATATTTGGAACTTTTTTGATGATGATTAAGGAGCGTACGTATGAATTGGGAATTCTAAACGCGATTGGGATGACCAAACGACGCGTACAAATTATGGTAGCCATAGAAATATTTTTATTGATTTTTCTAGGTGTGCTTATGGGCGTACTCATGGCGACACCCATTATTTTATATTTTTGGTCAAATCCCATCCTGCTTTCAGGAGATGCCGCCCTGGCGATGGAAAAATTTGGTTATGAGCCCATCATTCCATTTGCCCTGAATTTCAAAATTTTCTATAATCAAGGGATCAGTATTTTTATCATAGCTCTGTTTTTAGCTATTTACCCGATGCTGGCAATTAAACAATTGAAAATTATTAAAGCACTAAAGGAATGATTCTATCACTGGCATGGAAAAATATTTGGCGATCTAAACGGAGAAGTTTTGTCGTGATGTCGGCAGTCGCCATCGGAGTGTGGTCTATTATTTTCATGGTTTCATTTTACAATAGTATGATAGGTGCCATTTCTCGGAATTCCTTACAGCATGACTATTCTCATATCCAAATTCATCATGAGGGCTACCTTTCTGAACCAGGTCTGGGTTTCCAAGTAAAAAAGCCATCAATGCTGATGAAATTCCCATCTCAAATACCTGATATCGAGGCAGTATCAGCTCGTCTCATTGTGAACGGCATGGTGGCGAGTCCAAAAACAAATTTGGGAATTCAGGTATATGCAATTGATCCTGCCGATGAAAGGGCTGTGACCGCTCTTTCTGGCTTTTTAATAGCAGGGGACTATTTCACAAACATTAAGCGAAATCCTATTTTGTTAAGCCAAAAGTTGGCTGAAAAGCTTAAGGTCAAAGTGAGATCGAAAGTGGTCATTACCGTTCAGGATTTGGAGGCAAATATACGGGCTGGCGCCTTTCGTGTATCAGGTATTTTTCATTCTAAATCTCCTCGCATCAATAATGGCGTGATTTATGTGCGGCATGAGGACCTATCCAAATTAATTAATTTACCGGATACGGCTTTCAATGAGTTTGCTTATTTACTCAAGAACAATGAATCTTTGATAGAGACCAAACAGATGATGGAGGCGAAGACCAATAATTTGGTGAGAACCTATCGAGAGATTGCGCCAGAATTTGATATGATTGAAGAAGGTTCGGCGATATCCAAACAGGTGATCACTGTGATCGTGATGCTTGCTTTGTTATTTGGCATTATCAATACAATGTTGATGGCTGTCCTTGAGCGTACGAAAGAAATAGGAATGCTTCGGGCGATTGGGATGTTCAAAAGCAAAATATTTTTCATGATTGTTTTGGAGACCTTTATGATTTCATGGGTTGCGGCCCCTATGGGTTTAATGGCAGGTTTTCTTACCAATCTATATTTTGAAAAGATGGGAGGTTTAGATTTATCTCAATATGCAGGTGCCTTGGAGCAATATGGTGGGGATGCTATTTTTTATCCTGCGATCGCACAATCAACTTACTTATTGTTGATGCTGGTCGTTATGATGACCGCTTTGATAGGTGCGATTTATCCAGCGATCAAAGCCGTCAATTTAAAACCTTTAGAAGCGATTAGAAAATTATAATTAGATGAAAGTAATTGAATTAAAGAATCTGAGTAAAATTTATAATCCTGAGACCATTCCTGTGAGGGCTATAAATGATATTACCCTTTCAGTTGAGGAGGGTGAATTTACAGCAATTGTGGGTCCCTCAGGCTGTGGGAAAACAACATTGCTCAATATGATTGGTGGATTAGATATCAGCTCTGAAGGATCTGTGGACATTGGAGGAGTTTCAATTAATGAAATGAGTGAATCTGAGCTCACTGCCTTTCGACTGCAGCATATTGGCTTTGTATTTCAAGCATATAATTTGATACCCGTATTGACGGCTAAGGAAAATATTGAGTTCATCATGGTATTACAAAATAGGGATGCTAAAACTATGCAAGAACGCTCTGATGACCTACTTGATCGTATGGGTATTAAGGATCAAAGAGACCGTAGGCCTTCTGAATTATCAGGTGGGCAACAGCAACGCGTGGCGGTAGCCAGAGCATTGGCCTCACGTCCTAAATTTGTATTGGCAGATGAACCTACAGCCAATTTGGATTCAGGGTCGACTGAGGCCTTATTGGATATTATGGCCAAACTCAACAAAGAAGAAATGATTACTTTTATATTTTCTACCCATGATCAAAGGGTCATTGATCGAGCCAAGCGCATTATCAAGTTGGTAGATGGTGAGATCGTATCAGATGAACAGCTTTAAACCTTTTTGTTGTGCCTTTCTAGTAGTGTATTCGACTCTTGTAATTGCCCAAGATTCAAATAAAAAATGGCGTTTAGATGGGTACATTAAGGAAATGATTTCTTTGACGGCATTGCAGGATGTGGACTCCCTCATGTTCGATAATTTGATTCACAACCGGCTCAATGTTTTTTGGTACCCTACCGAAAAACTCACTTTAAATATGGAAGTTCGGACACGAATGTTCCATGGAGACGCTGTGAAAACGATTCCATCTTATGGTAATTTCATTGATGTGAACAATGATTTTTTTGACTTTTCCTATACCGAAGACTTTGATCAGATGGTTTTTCATACCATGATCGATCGATTATATCTACAGTGGAATGATGCTTCCTGGCAATTGAAAGTAGGGCGTCAAAGGATCAATTGGGGTGTTAATCTTGCCTGGAATCCCAATGATATTTTTAATGCTTATTCGCTTTATGATTTTGACTACGAAGAGCGTCCCGGTACGGATGCCCTCCGTTTTCAGAAATTCATTGGCTATGCAGGAGGCTATGAGATTGCTATTAAGATTGCGGATAACTGGGATGAATTTACGGCAGCAGCCATGTATAAGTGGAATGTGAAAGGCTATGACCTACAAGCGCTTGGAGGTATCATGAAAAACAATCTGACCGCTGGCGTGGGTTGGGCGGGAAGTATAGGATGGGTAGGCTTTAAAGGAGAGTCAAGTTATTTTTATACTTTAAAAAAAACAGATCGAAATGCATGGCTGACCTCCTTGTCATTGGATTATTCCTTGCCCAATTCCTTATATTTTAATGCTTCTGTCTTTTATAATTCTTATGCTACCCAGCAGGGCAATGTATTGTCATTAAATTCGGGAAACTCAGATGTTCGATCGCTGACCCCCTATAAGTGGAATGCTTTTTTACAAACCAGCTATACCTTTCATCCCTTGTTTTCAGGTAGCCTGCTGACTTTGGTATATCCGGGGAATTCAGGTCTTTTTATTAATCCCATGTTTACTTTTTCTCCCTTAAATAACTTTGACCTGGACCTCATTGGACAAATTTTCCTAAATAAAAGTAGTCAAAATACCTCTTTAGCTTACCTAAGGTTAAAGTATTCTTTTTGATCATTTTAGGCTTTCGAATTCAATTTCAGATCAGTCATGCTATCTTAGCACATATATTTTATTGATATCCCACCTAATTAACGACTGAGTTTATAGTTGATTTATGTACTTTATATCAAAATTTTCCCAAATAAAGCAGTTTTTAGAGGTAGATCTTTGGAAAGTCAAATTATCTGCTCTCAATAGTAAAAAAAGATTTTTATACCGAAACTTACGGATTTTCATTATTTCTTTTGTGGAATTTGACCGTAACAGCATCTCTGAGAAAGCCTCGGGGCTTACTTATTTTTCACTGCTTTCTATTGTTCCGCTGCTCTCCATTGCCTTCGGCGTTGCCAAGGGATTTGGTTTAGAGAAGTATTTGGAAAGAGAACTGAACCATATTTTCTTTGGGCAGAAAGAAATTTTAGAAATGAGCTTAGAGTTCACTAAAAGAATGCTTGATACCGTCAATGGAGGTGTTATTATTGGATTTTCCTTAGTTTTCATTTTGTATGCTGTGCTTCGACTGTTGTATAGTGTTGAATGGACATTTAATGAGATATGGCATACCAAAAGCCGTAGTTGGCAACGCAAAGTGAGTGACTATTTGGCAATGGTGTTATTGGCTCCTCTTTTATTGATTTTATCTGGAAGCGTGACTGTTTACATCACCAGTGAAGTGAAGAGTTTGGCAGAGATGGAAGTCTTAGGATTGATTCGACCTTTCATCTTATTTACCATCAAGTTGATCCCATATGCGATTATCTCTCTGCTTTTGACGCTGGTGTATATAATCTTACCCAATATCAAAGTGAAGTTCATCCCGGCAGCAGTTTCGGGAATTTTGACGGGAATTTTATTTCAACTCACACAATTAGCGTGGATCAATGGCCAATCATTTTTGTCCAATTACAGTGTCGTTTATGGTACGCTGGTCATACTACCGCTTTTCATGATTTATCTTCAAATCAGTTGGACTTTGGTGCTCTTTGGTGCAGAGTATGCCTACGCGAGGCAACATGCGGATACTTGGAAATTTAGATATGAAAGTATGAAGATGAGTCCCAATCACAAAAGAAAGTTGGTTTTACTTATTTTTTATCACATGATTGAAAACTTCAAATCTGAAGAGAAAAAGCCGTTGAGCGTGAGTAATATGTCGGCGTTAGTTGATGTCCCTTATCGATTCATACATGACATCTGTTTGGAGTTGGAGCACTGCGAATTAATCAGTCAAGTACAAGATGACGATGCCATCCGGTATCAACCTGCCCTAGACATTAATCAGATCGATATGCACTTGGTCATGACCAAATTGGATGCCAATGGATATGAAGGTTTTAAAATCAATGAGGATCAAAAATTGGATGAGATAGAGCATTTGATGCATGCGTTGGACTCCGCGATCAAAAACTCCAAGGCTAATTTGTATCTTAAGGATTTATGACTGCCTTTGTTTAAAGGACCAAGTAAAAACAAACTCGGATACTAAAGTTCCATCACTCATTTTACCTACCGTCTTCAGTGAAAGCGTTTGGGCCTTTTTTGAGGCTAAGGCCTGTGCTACGGTATGGTAAGTTTGACCTTGGTGCAGGCAGGTAAAAAATACCTTTCCAGTGGCTTTTTTATAAAATTGACCCTTCATATCTACTATGATAAGGGCGATAGAGGGTTGATGACCTTGAATAGCCACCATACAAGCGGTTGCCGTAGATAATTCTGCAGCCATGCTTTGCACAGCAAAATAAATAGATTTAAAAGGATTTTTATTGATCCATTTAAAGGGAACGCTGGTGATACAATGCTTTTCAGTCAAATCTATAATTTTCATTCCTGCCAACCAACCCATTGGCAAGTTGAAAAGGACATAGAGCCTAAATTTGAAAGCACTACTTACTTGCTTTTTGAGTTTCTGTTGTTGTGGGTTCAGTCCAAACATGGCTTACCAAAAGACCACATATAAAACGGCTGTAAGAATACAAATGACAAATGCGGAGATATTGAATATGGGGCTCGTTGTGAAAAATCCCTTTTCCAATTGAATCCCTTTGGGATCATCCTCACCTTTACCCGTCTGGTAACTGATGATGATGATGAGAATCATCGTACCTATGGCAGTTAAACCCATTTGATTGATGAAGGGTATACCGGGGATGAATTTAAGACCAATAGCAATGGGAATAGAAAGTACAGCACCCCATATCGCGGCTTGGTTAGTAGTTTTTTTCCAAAACAAACCCAGTAAAAAGACGGCTAAAATACCTGGACTGACAATACCTGTATACTCCTGTATAAATTGGAAAGCTTGGTCAATCCCACCCAAAAGCGGCGCCATGATGCAAGCAATAACAAGGGCGATGCCAGCTGATAATCGGCCGGTATTGACCAATTGACGATCTGATGCATTTTTGTTGATGTATTGTTTGTAGATATCCATAGTAAAGATCGTAGACGTTGAGTTCAGCATAGAGGCCAGAGAGGAAACAACGGCTGCAGTCAAGGCCGCAAAAGCGATACCTTTTAAACCTGTGGGTAAAAGTTGTAATAACCAAGGATAAGCCTTATCAGAGGCACCCACACCTGGTAGATTCAATTGTCCCGAGGCTCCGAGTCTGGCCATGACTTCGGGGTCATTGACCATTACATAAGCAGCAATGCCTGGTAACACGACAATAAAGGGGATAATCATTTTTAAAAAGGCGGCCAAAGCAATGCCCTTTTGAGCTTCTCCAAGAGATTTGGCAGCCAATGTACGTTGAATGATGTATTGGTTGAAACCCCAGTAATAAATATTAGCAACCCACATACCGCCGACGAGGACCCAAATACCTGGAAGGTTCATATATTGGTCGTTAGATTGATCTAAAATCATGTGAAATTTTTCTGGAGCGGCCTCCAAGACAAGATTAAATCCCACTAAAAACCCTTGTCCATCAGATAGCACATCCAATGCAAGATAGGTAGTAACTAATCCCCCCAACACCAAGAACACTACTTGGATAACATCGGTCCAAGCTACAGCAGAAAGTCCCCCATATAGCGAGTAGACTGCCGCAAATAGGCCCAGGCCAAAGACGGCATACATACGAGGTACATCCATGATCGTTTCAAAAGCCAAGGCACCTAAATACAATACCGAACTGAGGTTTACAAATATGTAAAGGGCAATCCAAAATACAGCTAGAATCGTTTTGAGATTGGTACTGAATCTTTTTTCAACAAATTCAGGGATGGTGTACAAGCCTTTTTCGATGAAAATGGGCAAGAAATATTTTCCAACAATGAGTAAGGTAATGGCAGCCATCCACTCATAGGATGCAATAGCCAGTCCGAGTGCAAAACCTGATCCTGACATACCTATAAACTGCTCAGCAGAAATATTGGCGGCAATCAGAGAGGCACCTATGGCCCACCAGGGCAAAGTTTTACCTGCTAAAAAATAATCTTCAGCATTTTTTTGATGTCCTTTTTTGTCCCTTGACACATAGAGTCCAATGCCTACTATTAAAAGGCAGTAAGAGATGAAAACGACAAGGTCAATAGTAGAAAATTCCATTTTTATGGTTTAAAAAAGATGCATATTAACAAATATAACAAAGATGACCAATGAAATTGAGCCTAAAGTCAATAGGACGAAAAAAGGTAAAAATATGTTATGAGCATAGAATAGAATATTTCGTGTTTATAAAGGCCTAATCAAATGGTGATTTAAAGGAATCAATTCCCCTAAATAGGACATTATTGACTTAAGTCTCCTGCATAATTTGTTTGGATATATCCAATAATCTGAGACAGAAATGGATTCTGTTATTCAAAAACCAAATAATTGGATCTTAGTATCACTGATTTACCGATAACTGAAGTTTATTCAATTTATCTTAATCTTCAAAACAATTAAAAGCTCGGATTATTGACAATAATTTTCTCTATTTGAGCTTTATTTTTGTTGCTTGTGTGGATATAATATAGACCATTATCTAGCGAAGATAAATTCAAAGAAAAGGAGTCATTACCTCCAGCAATACAAAAAACGGGAATACCTTTGTTTTTAATCTTTTGAAACTCAGAATAGACTTCCTCGAAAAAATTAGAAGAATTCAAATTGCTTGAGCTCCCACCTACTGAATTTTGTAAATGCAGAGATCTGGATTGTCGAGCATCCAAAGGATTCTTTAGTAGATAAAAAAGGTTCTATTGAATCAGAAATATTTTTTATAAAATCAAGCTGTGAGGCCGAATATTTGGAGTAGCTAGCTCTGTATATAACACAATAAATGTCATGTTATTTTTATTGAAACTATAATATCTCTCTTTCTTAGTGTATACCAGGAGATTGGTAATGTTAGATACGTCATGATTTCCAATGGCGAGACGTGTATTTTGGCTCCATAAAAAAAAAATTGATCACAATAGTCTAACGTGCTTATTAGCGCAGATGTATTCCATGTCAAATCTCCTCCTAAAAGCAATAAGTCATATCTTTCATCATCTAATTTTTCTACTTTTTTAATTACATATTCTACAACTCCCTTGGATGCCCTAAAAACAGATATTTGACCGTGTCTGTTTGTGCATTGACACTTTGAGTGGACACAAAATACTTATTAAAAACCCAAAAAGAGAATTTTTTTTTGTAGTTTCATAATTTATTAGTTTGCTAAACAGAGTAACCTACTAATCATTTTGTAAAAGTCAGTTTACTGATTAATGTATTGAAAGTAACTTTTGAGATACAAAAGATGCCTTAAAATCGAGTTTTCTCATATCAATTTAGACCGACCAAATGATTTTTAGTTATACAATTTTTGGTTAAATAAACCAAAAAGAACTCAGGACTCGAAGCACTCTATCTCTTTTCTTAAAACGGCAGGTCGTCATCTTCAGAGAAACTTTCTCCTATAGCTTCGTTGGCTGGACCTGAATCAGTTACGGCTGGACCCGAATTACTTACCGCAGCATTTACAGTGGAGAGTCTCCAAGCTTGAAGGGTATTGAAATACTTGTCATTACCTGAGGGATCTGTCCATTTTCTCCCTTTAAGATTAAATTCTACTTTTAGACTTTCACCCACATTAAATTCTTCAAGGAGGTCACATTTATCTTGTATCAGATCGAATTTTAATAGTTCAGGGTATTGTGGGTTTTCTACGTACTCAACAACAAATTCACGTTTACGAAACGAATCATTGATTTTTGATGTTTCGTATTTTTCTATCAATTTACCTTGGACTTCCATATTTTTGAACTTAAAGTTATTTTTTTGTTCAAATTTGTAGTTAGTTTTTTGATAATGAAAAGATCTAAACGAATATTTTTTATAGTTGCGGGAATATTTTTGCTATTGATGGTGTTAATAGCCTATGACATCTCGCAACGTACGACCCCGCCGTGGGCAAAAAAGAATTTAAAACATGACAATGAAAACATCGAAATCAATCGGGAATAAGGTAGATCTATCGACCATTGATCTTGAAAAAGAGCGTGAAAAAATCACTGATTTCCCTGGGTTGATCCAATTTGCTCACAGTGTTGGAAGTGCTTTGATCAAGCCAGAAGATAAAGGAAGAATTAAAGGAAATGCAGTGGCGGCCATGCACGATCAAACGGATCGACAGTTCCATCAATTGTATGATCAAATGCAAACATTGGTGAATCAAGCCAATTTATTGAAAGAGCGAGTCAATGTATCTGAGCGTATCTATCAGGCAGATATTGGATTTACTCCTGTGATCAACAATATTTATCATTTGTATAAGCGAAAAAAGAAAGGGGATGTTTTGTCTATGGTTGGGCCAAAAGAGTGGGGAAAAAAAATGCCGTTTGAGGATTATGTGGCAGAGGTAAGGTTGATGTCAGATCATACTTGGGAGGTCATTTAGTGCAGTTGATCCTTGAATAAATACCGATAGGGTCAAGACCACTTTTTGAAGTAATTTGGTTGCCTTGGGTATGCAAATAGGTAGCCATATTCGCTGAAAGGTTCAAAAATACTTGGAGTAGCGAAAATCTAGATTCTATCAAAATAATTCGAAATAATTAAAAATTTAAGGAAATCATTGCATTAATTGAATTTATCACCTACCAGTAAATTGTCGGCCACCTTCCTTGAGAGTGAAAACTGTTCTTGTCTGATTTTGATTTTGATAGACTGGTCAAAAGCTATTTTGTCAATAACAAATATTTCTGTTTTAATAGAGATGTCCAAGTCTTCGAGATAGTTTAAAAAATCTTTCGAGGTATCGCTCACCGCGAGAACAATACACTTTTCTCCTTTGTTAACAGCGGATAAACTTTTAGTTATCCTTTGTGGTATTTTGCCATGCTTATCGGGAATTGGATCACCGTGAGGATCAAAGTTAGGATAGCCTAATAACCTATCAATTTTTTCTACTAACTTTTCAGATTTTATGTGCTCTAGTTGTTCGGCAACTTCATGAATCTCTATCCAATCAAAGTCTAATTTTGTAAACAAAAAGGTTTCCCATAAGCGGTGTTTTCGAATGATTTTCAAGCCATTCCGCTCACCTGAATGGGTTAGCGTGATCTTTTTATATTTTTCGTGATTGATTAAATTTTTCTCTTTGAGTCTTTTGAGCATTTCGTTAACAGTAGAAGATTTGAGTTTTAAATAGGAAGCTAATTCACTAGTGCCTACATCCTTTTTTTCTTCAATACCGGGAGCAAGGGAAGAAAGATAAATGAGCGCTTTTAAATAGTTTTCTTCTGTCAGTGAAATCATCTAACAAATGTATCAAAATAATACGAATTTACTTTGTTAGGCAATACTAACTATTATAGTTTTGCAAGACTAAATTATATTCATGAAAGTAAATCTAACAAGCTCATTTTTTGGAATAATATTAATATTAATAAGGTTAAATGTGTGCGCTCAAACAACATCCCTTTATGGTAAGATTACTTTCAATAATATCCCTGAACCTTTTGTAAATGTATTTATAAATGACTTGTCTATTGGGACAAGTAGCACTATAGAGGGTATCTATTTCATAGCGGACATACCTCTAGGAACAAGTATTGTAGAGGTTTCGGCAATAGGGTTCATGTCTCAGAAACACGAATTAACATTCAAAGAAGGGGTGCCCATAAACCTCGATTTTACTTTGGAAGTAGCTAATGATCGTCTTAATGAAATTGTTATTTCTGGAACATTGGTGCCTGTAAGTAAGCTCGAAAGTCCAGTGGCCGTTGAGGTTTATACTAAACGATTTTTCAAAAGAAATCCTACTCCTTCAATTTTTGAATCTCTACAAAATATAAATGGGATTCGTCCACAACTTAATTGTAACGTTTGTAATACTGGAGATATTCATATCAATGGTTTGGAAGGCCCTTATACCTTTGTGCTTATAGATGGTATGCCTATCGTCAGTGGTCTATCTACGGTTTATGGTCTGACAGGTATTCCCCAATCCTTAATCGAAAGGGTAGAGATAGTAAAAGGGCCTGCTTCAACCTTATATGGATCTGAGGCCGTTGGGGGAATTATCAATATTATCACCAAACAACCAGGCAATGCTACGAAATTTTCCTTAG
The DNA here is from genome assembly GCA_905182375.1 of Flammeovirgaceae bacterium UBA4465. Classification (GTDB taxonomy): domain Bacteria; phylum Bacteroidota; class Bacteroidia; order Cytophagales; family Cyclobacteriaceae; genus UBA4465. The sequence goes on along the minus strand of CAJJBF010000008.1, from coordinate 59,959 downwards.
ATAGTTATGGTAGTTCGTGGGGAGAACAAAATACTGACCTAGGTATCTGCGTTATGAGCTTGGGTCAAGAGGCACAAAGGCTTGTTAGGGTGTCAATCACTTTGTCTATCAAAACCCAATCGATAATAATAAGTGATGGATTTACAGACTTGACTTTACAGAATAGAATATCGGTATTCAATAAAATAGAATTCGAGCGGCCAGATCATCGAACCGTTAATTTAGCAAGCGCGGTTAGATATGTTTATGAGGATCAGATGGGGAGGAGAGACGGGCTGGCAATCAAAGTGCATCGAGGAGGAGACTGATGTATACGGAGAAAGTATATATACTAAGCAGGTGGGAGGCTTTTGGTACTTACCGAATCTACCTGCAGTAGCCGATATACGTTTTCAGTTTAGCGGAAATGGTCATCAGCCAAAATTCATTTTACGGAGCTTGACTTCATATAAGGCAGATCAATATATTGGATTTGGCACAATTGAGATGGAATGCTCCCGTAGGCCAACAAGCATTCGCTACTGTTAGGAGGAGCCTACCGGTATACCTATTATGATGATAATACATTTGCCACACTTGTCTCGATGGTACTGGATTCAAAAATGAATCCATCGATTATGCATTTGCCCGGGAGTCTTCATGCAAGATGAGATCAGTCTGAATGCCAAAGGCAGAAAATATTGTTGGGGGTTCGATACGACTATAATAGTCATGCACGGAAATGTTATTTCGCCACGTGCCAATTACAAATGGAATTCTTTTGATAAAAAAAATACTATCCGAATCAGTGTAGGGAATGGCTTTCGTGTAGCCAATGTATTTACCGAAGATCACGCTGCCTTAACCGGCTCCCGAACCGTCGAGTTTGAGGATGCCTTAAATCCAGAAACCTCGTGGAATGGTAATATTAATTATGTAAAAAATGTCATATTAAAAGAAGCAATTTTGACATTGGATGGGAGTGTATTTTATACCCACTTTTCTAATAGGATTCTGCCAGATTATGAGACAGATCCCAATAAAATAATTTATTCTAACTTAAGTGGCTCATCTGTTTCTAAAGGAATTTCTTTGAATGGGGATTTGATGTTAGAAAATGGTTTAATTGTGTTAGTCGGAGCTACCTTAATGGATGTCTCAGTGATGGAGGAACAGGTACAAAACGACGGCAATTGCTACTTACAGAGCGATTCAGCGGCGTTTGGAGTATGACCTACCGACTTAATACCGCTGGGGTTGACTCATAGACTACACAGGAAATGTTTACGGACCAATGCGATTGCCTTTGCTGGGAGCAGCTGGATCCGCGGGATGAGTATTCACCGTGGTTTAGCATACAAAACATACAGGTGACCAAGAAAGGATAGGGAAGTATCATGGAGCTATTTACGGGAGTAAAAAATTTACTCAACTTTACACCGGCGGCATCAACTAGTATTGCCCGATGCTTTTGATCCCTTTGACAAAGAGGTTAGATTTGGGAATTCTGGACAAGTGATTCCAACTCAAAACAATCCAAACGCATTGTCTTTTGACCCGAGTTATGTTTACGCCTCAAATCAAGGCATAAGAATATTTATAGGTTTAAATTTTACTATTCACTGACCTTACTGCTCTGGTTTATTGAATGATAGTTTAAGATTAATATTTTGATTTTTTTAAAACACTCCCCTCTAGATTGAATCAATTTCCTTTTTGAATATAGATCGAAATAGCATAGCGCATTCAATCATTGAGAATGGTTTTTACGTGTTTTGATTAATTAAACTTCTCAATTTCGCAGCTTGGTACAATCAGGGAATTATTTCTGCAAAATATCAGTTTCATAAATCTAATATGATCTTTTTTACGGGTGCATTTTCTTCCGTAAACAAAAATGTTTTCATAGCTTACTATTGCTTAGCAAGTTTCAAATCATTTAGTGATAAGAAAAATGCAAAGTTGTTGTTAACTGAATCAATAAAAGAGTTAACGTATTTAATGGGGATAAATTTAATATTAGAAATCTGATGATACAGATAGGCATACTGAAAAGTTCGAAAAAAACGCCTTTGGGTGTAACTCCTAATATCCTAAAAAAATGGCCCACGGATACGATAAGTTTTCTGATTGAAAAACAGGCGGGTCTATTGGCTCATTTTTCTGACGATCAATACCTTACCGAAGGTGCTAAAGTAGTATCTAGAACAGAAGTGCTTGAGCAAGCCAACCTTTTAGTGATTTCAGACGCTTTGAGGATCAGGATTTAGCGATATTGCCTATCTCAAACCTTGATTGTGGGTCTGCTAAATCCCCATAACAATAAGGACTTTACTGCCAAGCTTAAAAAGAGAAAGCAAAAGGCATTTGCACTAGAAATGCTTCCAAGGACTTCTATTGCACAATCTATGGACGTATTGTCTGCGATGGCTTCCTTGGCTGGATACAAATCAGTAATCTTGGCAGCCAATCACTTTGCGGGTTATTTCCCTATGCTCACCACAGCAGCAGGCACAGTCCCTCCCGCAAAAGTACTGATCCTAGGTGCGGGTGTAGCGGGTTTGCAGGCCATTGCCACCGCCAAACGTTTAGGTGCAGTAGTCGAGGCCTTTGATGTCAGAAAAGCAGTCAAAGAAGAAGTTGAAAGTTTAGGAGCTAAGTTTATAATGGTAGAAGGGATGCAAAGCGATGCGGACACAGGAGGCTATGCAGTTGTGCAAAAAGATGAGGCACTAGCTGCGCAGCGTGAGCTTATTCATCAAAAAGTAGTTAAGGCCGATATTGTTATAACTACAGCGAGTATTCCTGGAAAGGCGGCACCCAGATTGATCGAAGGAGCAACGGTGGATGCAATGAAGCCAGGTGCGGTCATCATAGATTTAGCCGCCGCGAGTGGAGGTAATTGCGAATTGACTAAAAATGAGGAGGTAATTAATCATTCAGGTGTTACCATAATCGGAGACTCTCAATTGGCTTATGCGCTATACGCAGAGAGGCGAGCAAATTGTTCAGTGTCAATATTTTAATTTCATTACTCATTTATTGAAAGCAGGGTTGAATACTATTGATTTTGAAGATGAGATTGTGAAATCAACTTTTATTGGAAAAATCTGAAAAGAATATAAAATACTTAAATTATGAATTTAATCATTGAAATTTTAACACATCATTTGACGATTTTATTTGCCTTGATCATGGCTATTTTCTTGGGTTTTGAACTCATATCGAAAGTGCCTACGGTTTTGCACACGCCGTTGATGTCAGGAGCCAACGCGATCAGTGGTGTGGTTATTATAGGTGCCATTATATTGGTTCGTAGTAGTGGCTCAGAGGACTATATATCTCTTGGTTTGGGTAGTTTAGCCATTTTATTGGGTACTATTAATGTTGTGGGTGGCCATGCCGTTACCAATCGCATGCTTCAAATGTTTCGTAAAAAATAAATTAATCTTAATTTAACGTGTGATGACCGCATTGATCAACTTAGTCTATCTCATTTCTGTTTCTTTATTCATTGTTGGATTACAGCGACTAAGCAGTCCCAAAACGGCTAGTTCTGGGAATTTAACAGCGGCGCTGGGAATGGGCTTGGGAGTACTGATCGCCCTTTTTGCACCGATGGAGTCTGGAGATGATAATTATCTGATCATTATGGGTGCACTGGTATTGGGGGGTGGCATCGGTTTGGTGGTAGCTGGCAAGGTATTGATGACCAAAATGCCAGAGATGGTTTCTTTATTCAATGGTCTTGGCGGGGCTTGTGCATTATTAATCTCTATTGCTGAATTATTGAATTTTCATGATTCAGGAACCTTTGAACTGGCACCTTACTTGACTACTTTATTGGCCTTATTGATAGGGTCTATAGCTTTTACTGGAAGCTTGGTGGCCTATGGGAAATTATCGGGAAACATCAAGGATAGCTGGAAGTTACCTAGGGCCAATATGATCAATATGATTTTGCTCTTAACTCTAATAGCTGCGTCGGTCTATCAGCTGCAAGTGTTGGACACTATGGACTTGGTTTACATCATTATGATTTTATCATTGATCTATGGGATCACCTTTGTGTTAAATGTGGGAGGTGCGGATATGCCTGTGATTATCTCCATACTCAATGCATTGACAGGAGTTTCTGCGGCATTAGCGGGAATCATTTATGATAATATGATCATGCTGATGGGTGGTATTCTCGTCGGCTCATCAGGCGCTATACTAACACTGTTGATGTGTCGAGCTATGAATAGATCTCTCTTCAATGTCCTTGCAGGAGGTTTTGGGGGGACTTCAAGTGGTGCAGTCCAAGTGGGAAATCAAATGGTAAAGGAAGTGAATATTATGGATGCCAGCATTATGTTGCGCTATTCAACGAATGTGGTCATTGTACCAGGTTATGGTATGGCAGTAGCACAAGCACAAAAAATATGTAAAGAATTGGAAGATTTACTCGAAGAGGTAGAGGTGAATGTCCGATATGCCATTCATCCAGTAGCTGGACGGATGCCTGGGCATATGAATGTATTATTGGCAGAAGCAGATGTTGACTACTCCAAATTACTGGATTTAGAGGATGCTAATAAATTTCTTAAAGATACAGATGTAACGATTGTAGTGGGTGCCAATGATGTGGTAAATCCTTCTGCTTTGGATGACCCAGGGAGTCCTATTTATGGTATGCCTATTTTAGAGATCTTAAGAGGTAAGCACGTCATTGTATTGAAACGAGGCATGAGTTCAGGTTATTCAGGTATAGAAAATCCCTTATTTTTTCATGAAAAAACCAGTATGCTGTTTGGTGACGCAAAAAAATCACTTAATAGTCTTCTCGATGAATTAAAAACCATTGTTTAATTGTTTTCAATTGCCTTTCGAAGGGTCATTGGCCAGTGAAAGGAAGCCATAAAGATCAAGATTTACCTAACAAAGATTTTAATAGAAACAATTAGTCGCCATGGCGAGATATTTAACAAAACAAGTAATAAATTCTCATAATGTTTATTTTTTCGGTAAACCTTAGCAATATACCGCTGTGATGACCTTTTAGAAATGGGTCTCTCATCGGAATCACCCCAAACAGATATGAAAAAATTAGGTATGAAAGTGGATAGGGCCTACTGGAATCTGAAGCCAGCTATGCTCATTGAAGCAGCCATTAAAAATGGTGAAGGGCAATTGACCGATACAGGAGCACTCAGTGTAAGCACCGGTACCTTCACAGGAAGATCACCAAAAGATCGATTTATTGTAAAAGATGACATCACCAAAGACGCCGTTTGGTGGGGTCCCATAAATAACCCTATGGCATCTATTGATTTTGACCGCATATACGGGCGGATGATGTCTTATCTAGAAAAAGAGCAGGTCTATGTAAGGGATATGTACGCCGGGGCTGATAAGACCCATAGGTTGGGGGTTAGATTTGTGACGACGATGTCTTGGCATAATCTATTTTGTTATAATCTATTTATTCAACCGGAACCTTATAAGTTGATCGATTTCATGCCTGATTTTACTGTGATATGCTGTCCGGCATTTAAAGGTGAACGAAATACAGAAGGTATTCGAAAAGAAAATTTCACCATCATTAATTTTGAAAAAAAAATGGTACTGATTGGTGGTACAGAATATTCAGGAGAAATAAAAAAAGGAATATTTTCAGTACTTAATTTCATGCTACCCATTAAACATCGTGTATTACCTATGCATTGTTCGGCCAATATGGGAGTTGAAAAGCGGGATACGGCTATTTTCTTTGGATTGTCAGGTACCGGAAAAACCACATTATCTGCCGATCAAGATCGACTATTGATCGGAGACGATGAGCATGGATGGACTCAAAGTAACGTATTTAACTTTGAAGGGGGATGTTATGCCAAAGTCATTGATTTGTCTGAAGAAAAAGAACCAGATATTTGGAATGCCATTAAATATGGTGCGATTGTAGAGAATACTCGATTTTTTAAGGATCAAAGAATACTCGATTTTTCAGACGCAAGTATCACCGAAAATACCCGGGTTTCATATCCTTTGGAACATATCCGAAATACCGTATCGCCTTCAATAGGAGGGATCCCTCAAAACATATTTTTTTTAACTTGCGATGCTTTTGGTGTGATACCGCCAGTACTAAAATTATCTAAACAACAAGCTATGTATCACTTTATTTCTGGTTATACATCTAAAGTAGCGGGCACTGAAGAGGGTGTAGTATCACCTGAGCCTGTTTTTTCAGCTTGTTTTGGATCGCCCTTTATGCCTTTACACCCTTCTGCTTATGCCGTATTGTTAGGTCAAAAAATGGAAGAAAATAGGGTAAATATTTGGTTAATCAATACTGGTTGGACGGGTGGGCCCTATGGTGTAGGAAGGCGTATTGAGTTACGCTACACCCGAGCGATCATAACGGCTGTATTAAAAGGGATTATGAATAATGTAGGTTACCGTAAACATTCCATCTTTGGTGCAGAGATACCCCTCATTTGTCCCGGAGTGCCTAATGAGATCTTGAGTCCGCGTGAAACTTGGAGAGATGATGTAGCTTTTTATAGACAGGCCAATGAGTTGGCCTTAATGTTTCAAACAAACTTTGAAAAATTTAAAGACAAAGCCAGTGATGACATCATGGAGGGTTCTCCGCTGCCCAATGATAAATATTTAAACTGAATTTGATATTTGAACCGTTAGGTCTTTATTTTGTTAATGACCACTCATCTCTATTTTACAAATGCCTTTTTTAACCTCAAACAGCTATAATGAGACTCCTTCCATGCTGCTCAATGGGCATCTAGAAACGATCATTCCTTCACTTTTTCATAAGGCGCTGATGGTAAATTATCAACGGCAGCGACTCGAACTCAAAGATGGGGATTTCATTGATTTAGATTGGTTGCTTAAGAATAATCATGATCGGCTTTTGATCATTACCCATGGATTAGAAGGAAATTCAGAACGACATTACGTTCGCAGAACTGCCAAATATTTTCATGATCTTGGATGGGAGGTCCTGGCTTGGAATTGTCGCTCCTGTAGCGGCGAAATCAATCGATTGTCTAAGTTTTACCATCATGGCGATACCAATGACTTAAATGAAGTTATTTTGGAAGCACTATCAAATAAATACAGTAGAGCGGTATTGTTCGGTTACAGTATGGGAGGAAGCCTGTCGATAAAATATTTAGGGGAGGGGAGAACCTTAGATCCTAGAATAAAAGGAGCAGTGACCTATTCAGTACCACTTAATTTGAAGGACAGTGGTGATCAATTGAATAAGCGAGCAAATAGATTTTATACCCATCGATTTTTGAAAAAATTGATAAAAAAAGTTAGAATAAAGGCTAAATATTATCCTGGTATTTTAGATATTGAAGGCATTGATCAGATCAAAACTTTTGATGACTTTCATCACACGTATACGTTACCTCTTTATGGCTTTCCCAGCATAGATGTTTTTTATGAAAAGGCTACTTGTGATCAATTTTTACCCTATCTATCATTACCTGTTTTTGTGGGTAATGCATTGAATGATCCGTTACTAGGGACAAAATGTTATCCAAAAGAAGAGGCCAATCAAAATAAATTATTTTATTTACAAACACCCTTAAAAGGAGGACATGTAGGCTTCAGTTACCAAAGTAAAGACTACAGTTGGATGGAAACCCGAGGAGCATATTTTATGAAGGAGGTACTGCTTATTTCTTAATTTTTTCTATTTCGAAGTCGAGTGCAGTAGAATTTAAGCAATATCTAAGACCTGTGGGTTTGGGACCATCTGGAAAAACATGACCCAAATGACCACCGCATCTTGAGCAAACTACTTCTGTGCGGATCATACCTAGCTCAAAGTCTTTTTCTTCTGCTACATTTTTCGTGTTGATAGGCTTCCAAAAGCTGGGCCACCCCGTACCTGATTTATATTTTGTATCGGAGTTAAACAAGGTCAGTTGACAAGCTTTACATCGATAGATACCTGTTTCTTTGTTGTCCCAATGGATTCCTGAAAAAGCGGGCTCAGTACCTTTTTCTCTCAGTATATAATATTCAAGTTCAGTAAGTCTATTTTTCCATTCGGATTCAGTGAGGTTCCATTCAGGATCTACTGACTTATTTGACTTTACTTCTTGGGACTGAGAACAAGAAATTAGACATACAAACAAAGGTAAAAGGGGGATGATTCTATTTATCAATTTATTTGGCATAATTGTCATGTTTTAATATTTTGGAATATTACTGTCTATTTCATCGGACCAGGCCAATATACCGCCTGTCAGATTGTATAAATTGGTAAAGCCTTGTTGTTCAAGTAATGCGATGGCGGTAGCACTGCGTTGACCACTACGGCATTGAACCACTACCTTCTGATTTCTATTAATTTCTGCAGACCTAGACTCAATTTCACTCAATGGAATCAACAGACCCTCTATATGACAGAATTCAAATTCGTGGACTTCCCGAACGTCGATCAATTGATGAGCTATTTTCTCTTTACGCATTTTGGCAAGTTCTTGAACACTGATACTCTGTATTTGATGCATATTTTTAGTTTGTCAGTGGAGTGATATCCTTATAATTAAACCATCCATCTTGTTATTTATTATGTATTTATTTATGTTTTTTCAGTACCATTTGGGCAATTTGATCTCCAATGGCTAGTGATGCCGTTGCGGCTGGAGAAGGGGCATTGCCCACATTTATAAATTTCTCTCCTTCCATGACCAAAAAATCATCGATCAAACCTCCATCTTTGTCACATGCCTGTGCGCGAACCCCAGATCCCCCAACGATGAGATCATTTTCTTCAATTTCAGGTATGAGTTCTTGCAATGCCTTGGTGAAAGCTTTTTTAGAAAAGGACCGGTACATTTCACCTAATCCTGTTTTCCAATACTTGGCGGCAACTTTACGAAATCCTGGATAAGTCAAAAAATCGGCCAACTCACCCAAGTGAATATCAGATTTTTTATAGCCTTCTCTTCGAAAGGCCAAGACGGCATTAGGTCCTGCCTCTATACCTCCCCGCGCCATTCTGGTGAAATGAACACCAAGAAATGGGAAGTCTGGATCGGGAACGGGATAGATAAGATGTTTAACAAGGTATTCTTTTTCTTCTTTGAGTTTATAATATTCTCCCCTGAATGGGATAATTTTATAATTGATTTTAATGCCAGTAAGGCGGGCGACAAGGTCGGACTGTAAACCCGCGCAATTGACTATTTGTCGGGTAGATAGAGTTTGCTTGTTAGTAGTTATTTCTAGGGAATTAGATGTTTCACCAATCGCTTTAACTTTGTTTTCAAGAAAAATAGTTCCCCCCAGTGCTTGAAATTTTTCTGCATATTTTTCTGCAACGATGCGGTAATCAACGATACCCGTTTGGGGTACATAAATTCCTTTGATCCCTTTGACGTGAGGTTCAATTTCTTGTAATTCAGAGGCATCTAACGAGCGTAAATTTTTCAATCCATTTTGCTGTCCGCGCTCATGCAGTGTTTTTAAAGCCGGTAATTGATCCTCACGAGTGGCTACAACTACCTTACCACAAAGATCAAAAGGAATTTCCTCCTCCTCACAAAACTTAACTAAGGCATGGTAGCCATCGAGACAGTTTTTTGCTTTGAAACTTCCTGGTTTATAATAAAGGCCCGAATGAATGACACCTGAGTTATGACCCGTTTGGTGGGTGGCTAGTTTATTTTCTTTTTCTAAAACGGCCACCTTAAGTTTTGGGTTAGCACGCTTAAGATTGAGAGCGGTTGCTAATCCCACAATACCCCCGCCAATAATAACAACATCATACATAAACTGAATTTTATCTTAGATGCGAAATTACTGATCGTTTTTGATTAATTAATTTTTATAGCATTAATTTTTTGGTTGTTAATCATTTTATTGAGTGCGTCTAGGTCTTCTGTCTTGATTTTTTCAAGCTGTGCCAGCTCAGCATCTATTGCAGCACCAACTTCATCGTAAAATTTCAAGGCCTGGTCGGTAGGTTTATTATCGCCTACTCCCATAATTGATCCTAGATGTCCCACTTTGTTGTTAAGTCTTATGGGGAAATTGAGGGGATCTTGACCACTTTCATTTTGAGTTTGATAGAGATTTTCTTCTATACGTTTGAGATCAGTAGTTATTTTTGAAATCAACTTTGCTATGCCCTCATATTGCCCTTCGATTTTATCTGAGAGGTCATTTATCTGAGGTTTGATTGCTCTGATATCGATGACCCCTTGATTGGAGGCACTTAATTTATCTCTCACTTTTATTAGAAAATCAAATTGTGCCTTTAAATCTGCCTGACTCGCACTTTTTCGTGGATCTGCTGTGATCTCAAACTCCCTTTGTATCACCTCATTATTTATTATTAACTCAACCTGATATTTACCAGGAATTACTTTTGGACCTGATGTGGCAGCAGACCACAGAATCATACCGGGAAACGTTTTTGCACCCTGATACCTCATATCCCAACTGAATTGATTTAAACCGGGCTTAACATTCAGTTTGGACTCATTGGCTTTTTCATCAAAATGGGTACTGTAGGTTTTGATTAATTCGCCATTCATCTCCTTAAAGGAAATACGGATGGTATCTGATTTGGCAGTATCTTCAACAAAATAATGAACGAGCACGCCGCCGGGATGATTGGTTCCTTGAGTTTTAGAGGTTTGTCCATTACCACCCCCCATTCTATAAGCGTTCATAGGTTTGTAAAGATGAAAGGCTCGTTGCTCGAGAGCTGGATTCAATTGATGTAATACGGTAAGATCATCAATGATCCAAAAACTTCTTCCCTGAGTAGCGGCAATGAGGTTATTGTCTTTAATAGCGAGATCTGTAATGGGGACTATTGGTAAATTTTGTTGAAAAGGCTTCCAACTGCTACCGTTATCAAATGAAACATACATACCCGTTTCGGTTCCAGCATAGAGCAAGCCTTTTCTTTCTGGATCTGCCCTGACCACACGCGTAAAATGATTATTGGCAATACCCTTCGTGATTTCTTTCCAAGTGGCACCATAGTCAGTGGTCATATATAAATAAGGTTTAAAATCTCCTAATTTATATTTGGTGCCGGCCACATAAACACCTCCTTTTTCGAAGGGATTGATTTCAATACTGTTGATCATCGTCCATTCGGGCATATTGGGTGGGGTCACATTCTTCCAATTTTTACCAGCGTCTTGAGTGACGTGAATCAATCCATCATCACTGCCGGTCCAAATGACGCCTTCTTCATGGTAAGATTCCGTCGCAGCGAAGATGGTACAATAGTATTCAACACTGGTATTGTCTTGGGTAATGGGTCCTCCTGAAGACCCGAGTTTTGTTGGATCATTTCTGGTCAAATCAGGGCTGATAATTTCCCACGACTGCCCTTCATCCATAGTCATATGCAGTACATTAGAAGCCGTATACAATCTTTTTGTATTGTGGGGTGAGAAAAAGAGGGGAAAATTCCATTGAAAACGGTACTTCATACCTTCTGCTCCGTGACCCATAGGATTATCGGGCCAAACGTTAATACCCCTTCTTTCAGAAGTTTCGTGATTGACGCGGGTCAAATAGCCTCCGTAACTTCCGCCGTATACAATGTTGTTGTTTTCTGGATCAATGGCGATATGGGCACTTTCTCCACCAGCGGTGGATTCCCAATCACTTTCTCCTATGTACCTGCCGTCAGTTCTGTGATCAATTCTCACGGTAGAGTTGTCTTGCTGCGCCCCATAAATTTTATAAGGAAAAGAATTATCAGTGGTCACTCGATAAAACTGTGCGGTAGGTTGATTTCCATAGGAACTCCAATTTTCACCCCCGTCATAAGAAATTTGTGCACCCCCGTCATCACCAATGATTAACCGTTGATTATCTTCAGGAGCGATCCAGAGGTCATGATGATCTCCATGAGGCGCGTTATAAGTTTCAAAAGTTTTTCCACCATCTTTTGACCTATGATACCGGACATTCATAACATAAACACGGTCTTCATCTTGGGTGTCCGCAAATATTTTGGTGTAATACCATGCACGCTGTCTTAGTTTTCGCTCTGAGTTTGTTTTTATCCATGTCAAACCAGCATCATTGGATCGGAATACGCCACCTTCCTTATTCTCTATCAAGGCCCAAAGCCGATCAGAATTAATGGGTGATACGGTCACGCCAGAAATACCCCAAGTTCCTTTTGGTAATCCTTGGTGATTTGAAATATTCGTCCAATGGTCACCCCCGTCTGTACTTTTCCATAGCGCAGAACCTGGACCACCACTTTCTAAACTATAGGGTGTTCTTCTGATTCGCCAAGTTGAAGCATAGAGTACCCTAGGATTGTTGGGGTCCATGACCAATTCTACAGCTCCTGCATTTTCGTTGGCAAATAGAACTTTTTCCCAATGATCACCTCCATCCTTTGATCTGTAAATGCCTCGAGTGGTCGTTGGCTTATAAAGATTTCCCATCACTGCAGCGTAGACAAGATCGGGGTTTTTGGGATGTATTTTGATTCTCACTACATGGTATGAATCTGGTAAACCTTTATTTTCCCAGGTTTTACCTCCATCAACGGATTTCCAAATGCCATAACCCGAGGAAACATTACCTCGCACGGTGACTTCACCACCACCTGCATAAATCACATTAGGGTCCCAGTCGCTTACCGCGATAGCACCCACAGATCCTCCAAAATAACCATCACTTAGGTTTTCCCAACTGTTTCCGGCATCATTCGTTTTCCAAATGCCGCCTCCCGTTGATCCAAAATAGAACAAGTTAGGTTGGTCTGATACTCCCGTAACAGCTGCAGATCTACCTCCTCTGAAAGGCCCGATGTTTCTCCACTCAAGGCCCTCATATAAGTTACTTGAAAAGCTGAGTGTAGGATCCGATTGATTCGTTTTTTTTCTTTTCTGAGCTAAAACTTCTGTAAAAATAAGGATGAGGGTAAACGCACATAGCATCAGGGGTTTAAGCATTTTCATAATTTATATTTTAATGAATGGTACAAAGTGTGTATTATCTATAAGTTTAATTAAATGAAGACTAAATGGGAAGGCAAAAATGGGTAACGGTCTTAGATAAGTTATTAAAGGTCAATATTTCGTTTGATAGATGAATTAATAAGCATCTCTGATATGAAGCAATATTTTTTCTATTTCGGCTCTTATTTGCGATGGGGGTACTGTATAGTGATTGCTCATAAAACTGAAAGCCAATTTTCGACCCGATTGGGTGATCAAATAACCACTGAGCGCTTGATTGTGTCTTAAGGTACCTGTTTTGGCATAAACAAAAGAATTATCGTTATTTCCATCAGCGAATTTATTTGGAAATAGTTCAATGATTTCATCCCAAGTAATCATATGAAAGATGATTTCAAGTGCTTTGACTAAATTCCGAGGCGTGTTCATATTGTATACAGACAATCCCGATCCATCTACCCATATCATGAGATCTGGTAATGAGGCAAATAGCGAGGATTTTAAATAGTTCAGGTACGTCTTTTGTGTTTCATATCCTTGTACTCTTTGCGCATTGATCAATAGTTGCTCTGCTAAAAAGTTATCACTTTTAAACATCATTTTTTTAAGAATGGGAGTTACCAAAGGACCTTGAATAAGAGTGCCTTTACCCAATTCTTCAGGGAGACCTAAAATTACAGTTGTTGGAAGCGTATCTATGAGCAGCTTTTTTATTAATTCATTATTGATCTTGAAGGGCACGTAATTATTTTTATCTTCAGAAAGGGATTCGATGGGATAATTAAAAATATTATAATCAGGATCGCGATGTTTTTTATCTGCGTCAACGTTTACGAAAGGGGCAAAGAAGCTGGGTGAAATAGTAATTTCATCAAGGCTAGATTGGATATTGACCCTATTTCCAAAAATGGGCATCCAAGATCTTTCTAATTGAAAATAATAATTATAATCATCCCACGACCAGCCGGGTCCGTAATGTGAAATGGGATGTAGAGGAGGATGTAATATTAAGGAGTCAGAGAGTAGTGAAGTTAAGTAAGTATATCCAGGCTGTTCCTCAAATTCTGGATGAAGGAAGGTAGGATCTCCTAAAGGAATTAAATGAAGTTGATTTTCTATCTTTTGGTAATAAAAGGAAGGAATATTAGTTAGATGAAGGTTTAAATAGGCAGCGAGTGTAAGGATTTTAGTATTCGAGGCGGGAGTGAAGTAGTGATCATCATTGATTTTGATTAAATATTTATTTTGATCAAGGTCATATACAGATAAACCGGTAAAAGATTTGGGTAGGTTTGCAACTTCATTTGATATGCTTTTCACATGGGTTTTCCAGCTGCTTTTGTGAATCAATTGGCAGGATGAAAAAAGGAGGGGCAGCAGCATGATTTTTACAAAAAATAGTTTTATTCTCTTATTTGCTTGCTTGGTACTCTTGAGCTTTTTTATCATATGAATACGAATTAACGAATATTTTAGACTTAATTAAACGGGTAGACAGTTTTTTTTGTAATTTTTTGTAGTTACTTTTCGCCTTTTAAAGACCCAATCTTATCTTTTGATGAACCTACTATGAGTATTATCGATTTAATCACATTATTGCTAGTCCTCTCAGCTGCTTTCACTCTTATCAACATAGCATATTTAAAATTACCGTCTACCATCGGACTTATGCTGATTGCTTTGATCAGTTCCGCTTTGGTTCTTTTGGTGGGTATTTTATTTCCGGGCATAGCCCAAGGGGCAGAGCATATCATTGAGGAATTTGAATTTAAAGAAGTCCTTCTGGACATCATGTTGAATTTTTTACTTTTTGCAGGAGCGTTGTCAATGGATTTGAATACCATGATAGAAGAAAAAGTACCTATTATTATTTTAGCAGTTTTTGGTACTCTCATTTCCACATTTGTGGTTGGCGCCTTAGTGTTTTATATATTCCCATTATTGGGGATTGAAATGGATTTTATCTACTGTTTACTTTTTGGGGCTCTTATTTCACCTACGGATCCAATCGCTGTTTTAGCCCTACTTAAGAAATTTAATTTATCTAAAAACTTAGAAATTAAAGTTGCGGGCGAATCCCTTTTCAATGATGGGGTAGGTGTGGTTGTCTTTTTAACTATTTTAGGCGTTGCAGAGAGAGGAATGGATACTTTCGATATAGGAGAAGTGGGTATTTTATTCGGTCAAGAAGTTTTTGGAGGTTTATTGCTCGGAGCTATATTGGGTTATATTGGATTTAAAATTTTGCTTTTTATTGATAACGATTACGTGGAGCTAGAAGTTTTGGTTACGCTCAGCCTGGTAATGATCGGTGGTCGATTTGCTGAATCGATTCATGTCTCTGCTCCTTTGGCGATGGTTATTTTAGGTCTATCTATTGGTAACAAAGGAAGGGATGAAAAATTGGCGAATGCCACGGGCAAATATGTTTTTAAATTTTGGCATTTGTTAGATGAGACTTTAAACGCCATGTTATTTATCTTGATTGGTTTAGAAATGCTCGTGATCGCCAAGGATGTCACCAGTGATATGTTCTTACTAGGAGCAGTGGGCATTTTGATTGTTCTTACGGGACGATCCATCGGTGTTTCCTTACCTGTAGGTTTGATGTCTCTAAAAATTAAGTTTGAGAAAGGGGCGACCCCCTTACTTATATGGGGAGGATTGAGAGGCGGGATTTCCGTTGCTTTGGCATTATCCTTATCTGATTTTGAATGGATCCCCAGTAATTTTAAAATCATTATTTTGTTCACAACTTATTGTGTAGTTGTTTTCTCTATTTTGGTCCAAGGCCTGACCATTCCGGCACTACTTAGAAGAATCCAATAAATGTCATCAAAAAAAGAAGATTCGACACCAGAGCCCTTTGATATTGATCAACTTAAAGCAAGTGTAAGAAAATCTGTGGAATTGGAAGAACCGATTCACGAATTACGCTTGAGTATCTCGGAAGGATTGTATCTGCTTGCCTTAGGTGATGTCGAGGGTCAATTGCTTAAAAAATCAGAAAAAGTCATTGATTATGGGTTAATAGCAGGGGGGATTTTGCAGCTTTCTTTGATGGGTAGTATCAGTCTCAAAAAAGGGTTTATTAAAATAATTTCTACTAAGCAGACGGGCCATATTTTTTTAGATAAGGTATTAAAAAATCTCACAGAGGGGGGTGGACTTATTGAGGAGATCTTAAGATTGAAAAATGAACTTCAAAAGGTCCATGACGATTTAGAGGAGTTGTTGATTGGCAGAGGTATTCTCAAAAGGGAAGAGAACACTTTATTGTGGATTCCTTTGAGTGAGCGAATGGAAAATGTGAATTATGCCTATGAAAAAGAAATAAGAAATACCCTAAGGGCATTGGTGTTAAGAGGATTTAAGAATGATGTGTCATTTTCAATTCTTTTTTCTCTGACTCATGATTGTCATTTATTGTCAGAAGTATTTGGATCTACCAGTGAGATTGCTGATGCAAAAAATTGGGTGAAAAACCCAAAAAAACTTGCGGGTGTAGATGAAGACCTAGCAAGGATATTAGGTCTTATAAGTCATTTTTTTATTGAGAAACTTCCCAAGTAAGTGGTACGATTACCTGCGTCTTATTCATGATGAAGGCGCGTATGTTGTTATTGTAATTTGCTGGCATGATTTTGTTCAGATAAATCCTGAAGTTCTTGACTTTGGCTCATTAATGATTGGTTATACAACCTATCGTTGATTGCTAAGGCATCTTCCTCACTAATGCCGTTTAGCGCGGCATATATCTTAGCTTGCATTTGTTGATTGGCTCTTAAATAGGCCAGAATTGAATCTTGCTTTTGTAGCAAGGTGTTTGCTCTGATGGACATGAAGCCAAAGCCTTCGTGAGGATTGTTGTTGTCTTTCTCAAGAATTAAATATTCAGCCCCATCGACCTCTATTTTATCAAAATGCCATTGCACGTTTTCATGAATTTCTCGAGTAGAGAATTTTTCATCTTCTGACAAGGATTGATTTTCACAGCCAAAGGATATAATGAGCACCAAAAGAATGACAGATAAAATAGTTTTCATGGGAGTTGGAATTAGTTTATTGTATGAGTCCTTCTTCAACATTAAAAATTTTACTTATATGTTGATGAGCCCTACCATTGAGGATAACAATCAAATAATCACCCAATTCTATTTTTAAATCAAAGGCGGGATTCTTGATCAGTTCTCGCCCCCCGGACTCTTTATTTTTTGAAATCCCAATTAAAACCCCATTATACTTCATTTTCAAATTAAAAAAGGCCTCTTCATAGGTTTTATGGAGGTAAGGGTTTTCGGCGACTACTTTAAATTGTTTTATGTCAAAGTCATCATCTGATTTAGCAAAAGACATGATAGATTCTGCGTAATCAGCGACATCCGGTTCAAAAATATAGCTAGCTAAGAGTTTCGATGAGATTTCGTGTTGCAATATAATTTGCTCTACGCCCGCTGCGATGAAGGTTTCCTTTAATTCAGAATTGTCAAGAACTACTGATAATCTCAGATTTGGATAATGTTTTTTGAGATTCAGCGCCGTGACAAGTTTGTCTGTGTCACTGTTTTGGTTAATAAAAACCATGCTTGAAAGCTCAATATTAATTTTTTTGTAGAGATCAATATTTTTGTAGTCATTAAATAACACAAAGAGGTCTTTGGTTTGGTATTTGTCTTTTATGAAGTCAACCGTAGTTTTGTTGTCGGTTATAATACCCATTTTTTTACCTACACCGAAAAGTTGATCGGCTACTAAATTTCCAAAATCATCCCATCCAATCATCACTATATGATTGGAGAAGCTTGTTCCTTCATATCCCAATTTCTTGTTCTCTTTAATGTTTACAATAATATTTGAAACTCCACCGATGACGGTAGCATAAAAAACCATACTCAATAATACAAAAATGCCACCAATAATTCTACCATGAGTAGTTAAGGGGAATAAATCTCCATAGCCCACTGTGGTTAAAGTCACAATAGAGTACCAGTAAGCATTTTTATAATCGCTTAAAGTAGATTGTGGGCTAATTTTCTCTACCTCTACAAGTGCGGTGATAAGTGTTTGGTAAATGATCACTACCCATAGGATCCATAGTCCTAGTTTGACTTTTTTATTTAAAAATAAATTATCCAGCACCGCCCTCTTTTATTTCAAAGTTAGTGATTTGAGGCCAAATAGTAAATGCTTTAGGGAGATATTCTAATTGTAATTTATATCCCGTTTTTAAGGAAATGATTGATAATTTTTTTAAAATATGATCATTTATTTAATTAAACAATAATTTTTATTCAAAATAATAATAAAATCAATAATGTATTATAATTTTAATTAAATTACGACCGACATATTAGGAATATTACAAATGATTACGATTCTTATCGATGAATAAAAATAGCATTATGGAAAGACATACCTATGATTATGGTGTAATTGGCAACTGTGCTTTTACTGCCCACGTGCATACCGATACGAGCATTGCTTGGATGTGTTGGCCTCGATTCGATAGTAGTTTTGTCTTTGGATCGATCTTAGACCAAGAAAAAGGAGGTGAATTTTCTATCAAGCCATTACAAGAGGTATTCGAATCTAAACAGATTTATTTAGAAAATACCAATATCCTTCAAACAGAAATATCTTCTCCAGAGGGTACCTACCGAGTGACTGATTTTGCACCCCGATTTTATCAGTCTGATCGTTATTTTAAACCCCTCATGCTGGTAAGAAAAATAGAGCGAATAACAGGAAATCCAAAAATTATTGTCAAATGTAAACCAGTGGGAGAGTATGGAAATGTAGTTCCCAAACAAAGTCTTGGAAGTAATCACATTGAATTTTTAGGCTTAGAAGCAAATGTGCGATTGACAACTAATATTTCACTCAATTATATCGTAGACGATCAGGCTTTTGTATTGAATGAGGATAAGTATATGGTATTGACATATGGCCCCCCCTTAGAAGGCACCATTATTGAGACTTGCGATGTTTTTTTGAGTAGAACCAAGATTTATTGGAGGGATTGGGTCAAAACTTCTAGTGTGGTTGATTTTTATCAGCGAGAAGCGATTCGATCGGCCTTAATCCTGAAAATTCATCAATATGAAGATACGGGTGCAATTGTAGCAGCGATGACGACGAGTTTACCCGAATCCCCTGGTAGTACCCGGAATTGGGATTATAGATATTGTTGGATGCGAGATACCTTCTATACACTAAATGCGTTCAGTAATATTGGTCATTTTGAAGAATTAGAAAAGTATTTTCACTACATATTAAATACGACCATTGATGAGGAAAGTCGTTATCAACCGCTTTACGGGATATCAGGAAAAAAAGCCCTTACTGAAGTTGAAATTCCTTTAAAAGGATATTTAGGAAATCAGCCTGTCAGAGTGGGAAATCAAGCTTATACTCACATACAGAATGACGTCTATGGTCAGGTTTTAATATCGTTATTGCCGCTATATGAGGATAAAAGAATCATTTTTACCGAAAGATTTGATTCTTCAGGATTGATTATGAAAACCCTGAAAATGATTGAAAAAACCTTTGACGAAAAAGACGCAGGCTTATGGGAATTTAGAAATTTGAAGCAACATCATACCTATACCTATCTATTTCATTGGGCAGGAAGTTGTGCTGCCATAAAGATGGCAAAAGTACTGAAAAATGAAGAAATGGGTACCTTAGCAGTCAAGTTAAAAAAGAGATCTGAAATTAAAATTGAAAATGCATACGTGCCGTCAAAGAAAGGATATGCGCAGGCAGTTGGGGTTGATAGGATGGATGCCAGCACCTTACAACTCATCATGATGAACTATCTTCCTGCCCATTCACAAAGAGCCAAGGATCATTTGATCGCCATGGAAAAAGAGCTGGCAGCCTCTGGGGGACTCTTTTATAGATACAAGCATCAAGATGATTTTGGGGCACCTGAGACGACCTTTTTAATTTGTGCTTTTTGGTATGTTGAGTCTTTGGCCTGCGTGGGAAGGTTAGACGAAGCCATCAAATATTTCGAAAATCTTATTTCATTCAGCAACCATGTGGGACTTTTGAGTGAGGATGTAAACGAAAAAGATGGAGGTATGTGGGGAAATTTCCCACAAGCATACAGCCATGTGGGATTATTAAATGCCGCAACAAGAATAGCAAATAAACTGGATAGACCTAGCTTTTTATAATTTCGTTGAAGAGTTTCCGAACCTCTTTATAAGAATTAACGCTGAACTTTGCTTCAGAAGCACTGGTGCCTACTTTGATGGTATAAGCCTTTTCAGGCATTGCTTTGAAGGTATCTTCATCCGTAAAATCATCTCCAAGTGCCAATAAAAAGTCAGCTTCAGGGTAGGTTTCCATTAATTTTTGGGCAGCTTTTCCTTTATTAATTTCAGAGTTTTTGATTTCTACGATCATATCCCCTTCAAGGACTTCCAAGTTTTCATTGGCAGTCATGTATTTTAAATGACTGGTGAGCTCCCGAGTTCGAACTTCTCCCAAACCCGTTTCTACTTTTCTATAATGCCAAACCAAAGAATAATCCTTTTCTTCGACGAAGGAACCTGGCGTACGATTTACATATCTTTCTAAGAGCGACAGGGTTTCTTTTTTCCAACTGGCATTAATTTTTATAAAAGTTTTGAAGGGCTTACCCATCCTTTTAATCCAAACGCCATGTTCTGCTACAATATCTAATGAATAAGGTTTCATCCATTCTTCAAGGGATTGCCGGCCTCTACCCGAGATAATCACAATGTGATTATTTTTGTCTTTTGTGAGGTGTTCCAAAATTTTTATGAGCTCTTGATCGGGTTTAGAGTCATCAGGATTTTCATTAAAGCCAACCAGTGTGCCGTCATAATCCAAGAAAATCAATCGTTCTTTCGATTGTTTATAGGCATGCTTGATTTCTTCTGACAGTTGGTTATCAATCAATCTTGTTTTGAGATGACTTTGTTCTTTTTTTACATTTGCAAGTTCATCCATGAACAATTTAACCCAGGCATGTATGTTGTATCTTTTCAATGACTTCTGCATCGAGGTCATGCTTTCTATTTGCAGTTCCTCTGGCAGGGTTAATGCTTTATGCATGGCTTCAACCAATTGGTGAATATCATTGGGATTTACGATGATGGCATCAGAGAGCTCTTTGGAGGCACCAGCCATTTCACTGAGAATCAAGACTCCCTTTTTGTCTAATCTACTTGCTACATATTCTTTACAAACTAAATTCATGCCATCCCGCATAGGAGAAACCAATGCGACATCGGAAATCCTGTAAAATGCAGATAAAGCGGGTAAAGGAAAACTTCGGTAGAAATAATGAATAGGTGTCCAATTGAGCTTGGAGAATTGACCGTTGATACGACCCACTAAAAGGTCTATTTCTTCTTTGAGTTGCTTGTATTTTGAAACAGAATCTCTGGAGGGAACCACTACCATGAAAAGGGATACTTTCTCTTTAAAATCAGAGTATTTGCTGAGAAAAAGCTCAAAAGCCCTTAATCTTTGGGGAATACCTTTCGAGTAATCCAGTCGGTCAATGGATAAGATGAGTTTTACGGTACCAATGGATTTTCTATAACGAGCTTCTCGAGCCAATGTCTCTGGATCTTGAGCAGAGGCGGCATACTTTTCATAATCGATACCCATGGGTAAAGCATCTGCTTTTATGAGTCTATTTTTGACTTTAATTGTACCGTTTGAGTTACCAAGTCCCGCCAGTCGATTGACAGAAGAGAGAAAATGTCTCATGTCGTCGTAGGTATGAAACCCCAGAAAATCAGCTCCGAGCATGCCATTGAGTAATTCCCTTCTCCACGGCAATAGCCTGAAGGACTCATAGGAGGGGAACGGGATGTGAAGGAAAAATCCAATAGTAGCATTAGGACTGATGGCCCTGATCAGTTGAGGCAAAAGCAATAGTTGATAGTCATTTATCCACACGGTATCATCATCTTCGAGTTCTTTTGAAACGATTTCTGCAAATTTTTGATTGACGCGCTGATAGGCGAGCCAAAGCTCTTCTTTGTAAACGGTATATTGATTAAAATAATGGAAGTTTGGCCATAAGGTCTCGTTACTGAAGCCCTCGTAGAAATCTTCAATTTCTTCACTACTCAGAAAAACAGGTTTCATGTGCTGCTTGATGAGGTTAGAATGTACTTCTTTCTCTTGAGACTTTTCAATGGCCAACCCGGGCCATCCAACCCAAAGATTATTCCCTTGTTTAAAAACAGAATTTAAACCGGTCGCAAGGCCACCTTCGCTTGCCTTGTATACAAGCTCATTATTCTCCTGTTCTATTTTGACGGGAAGTCTGTTTGAAATAATAATTGTTTTACCCATGATTTGTAATTTTTAAAATCGGGAGTGCCCAGGGGTACGACATTCCTTTATCATTTATTGAAGCTATTTAATCTTAATTGTGTTAATTTCTTTTTGGTATCCAAGGGAAAATCACCCTTCATCATCCAATCATAAAATGAGGATTCTTTTTGCAGAACTTCACTAACCAATTTGCCTTTATGCTTTCCAAAATTAAACACTTCTTTCCCTTGGTCATTGAATACCATGCGTCCAGCCAAGTCAACCATTTTTTTATTCAAGAGCAGGTGCAAGGAATTCATGTCATTTTCGATGATGCCCAAGACTTCACCTTTCAGATTGGAGAGGGTTTGCTGGTCGTATTTAGCAATTTGACCCATAAAAACAGCCATAGTTGCGCGGGTGTCGGCCAGTGCACTGTGGGCGTTTTCTAGTACTTCTCCTGTGTAGAATTTAAAGGCTGCACTTAAATTTCTTTTTTCCATCATATGGAAAATTTTTTGGGCGTCGAGTAAATTTCTTTTTTCGGTATTGAAATCTATACCTACCCTGGCAAATTCTTGGGCCAATAAAGGAATGTCAAATTGTAAAATATTAAATCCGCAAAGATCACAATTCTCCAAAAAATCAGACATGGATTTAGCGACTTGATTAAATGAGGGCTCGTCTTTAACATCTTTGTCATAAATGCCGTGCACTAAACTAGACTCTATTGGAATGGGTATTCCTGGGTTGATACGCCGACACTTTTCTTCTGTCTTACCATCAGGAAAAACCTTAATTAATGCGATTTCGACAATCCTGTCTTTTGAGGTATTGGTCCCCGTAGTTTCAAGATCGAATACGACCAGTGGGTTTTTTAGATTTAGCATTTATTTTTAATCCTTGTAGGTGGTAAAAGCTTCCATAATTTGGTCATTGGGTAGAGATATTTTTTGCAATAAGGCCTTAGCTGCTCCGGCGTGGGATAAGAAGTTATTGTTTTTAGTCATGAGGCTCAGATTATCCTCTAGTCTAAATCCACCATCTATTTCAGTTCCTGACAGAGATTCATATTCAACCAAACTCACACCTTCGCGCTGTTTTTCACTAATAACAACGGCTAAGTTATCTTCTTTGTTATAAAGTAACGTGCCGCTTTTGGGTGTTAAATCAGCGAACAACTCATATTTTTCAATAAATTTTTCAACGGCTTGATAATTTTTTGATTTCTCATCTTCTACATGATGAATGAGAGCAATATGATGATTGAATTTTAAAAATTCTTTGAATTTTATTTCGTCTAAATCACTAAAGTCACAGGGGGTAATGACGATGGCAGCATTTTCAATTCGATGATCCTCTTGAGATAAGATGAAGTCATGTGCTTTTCCCACTACGTTCAAAACATGTAGGACAATTTTAGTGATTTCGTTGGCTCCTTCGTTTCCGATGATGGCAATTCTTTGTTTATCCTTAATCGACGCAAGATTCATTTTTTATTTAGTCATTTGTAAGTCAAAAGTAATTAAAAATATGCAGAGATAAATTAATTGTGGAGGGTATAAAATTGTGGATAAGATGTGCAAACTAAATTTGATATTAAAGCGGAGTTGTTGACATGAAATGTTACGTTTGCTATTATATATTAAACCTATTCAATCCGATCAACTAATGGACCCTTTAGCCTCTTCATCGCATAAAATTTCGGGCATTACACGTAGAAAACCAATCAATGACACTACGGAGTCATTAGGTAAGCTACCACCACAAGCAGTTGACATTGAGGAGGTTGTATTAGGAGCGCTCATGTTGGAGCAACATGCTTTATCGAGTGTTATCGATATTTTAAAGGTGGAGAGTTTTTATAAAGAGGCCCATCAAAATATTTACGAAGCGATTGTTCAGCTCTTTAATAATAGCGATCCGGTGGATATCAAAACGGTCGTTCATCAATTACGGAAAAATGGAAAGTTAGAACTCGTTGGGGGTTCTTATTATATAGCTGATTTGACGACGCGTGTGAATTCGGCCGCCAATATAGAATATCATGCTCGAATTATTTCTGAGCAATCTATTAAAAGACAGTTGATTCGGATTTCATCAGAACTTGTCACCGACGCTTATGAAGATACGACTGATGTTTTTCAGTTACTAGACCGTACTGAGCAAGCACTTTTTCAAGTTTCAGAATCTCACATCAGAAAGAATTATGATAAGATGAGTTCTTTGCTTACCAAGGCCATCAGCCAAATAGAAGAGAGAAAAAATAAAAAAGATGGCCTCACCGGGGTTCCCAGTGGTTTTACAGCGCTGGACCGTATCACCTCAGGATGGCAACCTTCTGATTTGGTGATCATTGCTGCCAGGCCAGGTATGGGTAAAACCGCCTTTGTCGTTTCAGCCATGCGTAATGCAGCCCTTGATCATGGACAAGGGGTTGCTATATTTTCCTTAGAGATGTCTTCTGTTCAATTGGTGAACAGATTGATTTCGGCAGAGGCAGAATTGGAAAGTGAAAAATTAAAAAGAGGAGAAATGGCCGATTATGAGTGGGAACAATTACTTCATAAAACCTCTAAACTCTCTGAGGCGCCTATATTTATTGATGATACACCAGGTCTGAGTATCCTAGAATTGAGAGCGAAGGCCAGAAGATTGGCCCAGCAGCATGATATCAAACTGTTGATTATTGATTATTTGCAACTGATGTCAGGAGGAGATGCCAACAAAAATTCAGGAGGAAATAGAGAACAAGAAATTGCCTCTATTTCTCGAGCGTTGAAAGGGATTGCAAAAGAATTGAATATCCCAGTGATTGCTTTGTCTCAATTGAGCAGGGCGGTTGAAACTCGTGGGGGCGACAAAAAACCGCAATTATCAGATTTAAGAGAATCGGGTTCTATTGAGCAAGATGCCGATATGGTGATGTTCTTGTATCGACCAGAATATTATGGGATTACTCAGGGGGAGGATGGTGCACCGCTTAACGGTACTGCTGAGGTCATTATCGCCAAACACAGAAATGGAAAATTAGATACTGTACAACTCAAGTTTATCGGTAAGTTTACCAAGTTTGCAGATTTAGATGTGTTGACGAATGAAACCTATGGTTCTTCTTTTCCGAGCAGTGGTAATACCGATAGCGGTTATACCATTACGATGCCGAGTAAAGGTACCCAAGATAGCTCTGCAGCTGGCGATGATCCCATGCCCTTTTAAAATAGACTCACTGAATTTATTGCTCGTCATGTTCGAGTTCAAAGTTGTTAAAGGCATTTTTTATTTCCTCTAGGGCCTTGGTGTTTTTAGAAAATGCTGTTTTCTCAATTCCTAGCTCGTAGGTAGCTCTGGCTTCTTCCACATAACCACAATCTGCAAATAGCTGAGCGGCTTGATAATAAGTGGGGAGATAATCTGGAAATTCAATCAATAATTTTCTAAAACTGGCCAAGCAGAATTCATTATTTTTTCCTAAAAATTCAAGGGTCATGGCATACAATAAGAAGGGATCGAGCGGATTTTTTTCAAGTAATTTTTGAAGCTCTTCTATACGTTTAATATTCATGTTTTGCATTTTACATTCTTGTATTAATGATTAACTTTACCCTTCAAATTTAGGATCAAATTTAATATTTAACATGAAAATTCTTGTTTGCATAACCCATGTGCCAGATACCACATC
Source organism: Flammeovirgaceae bacterium UBA4465 (assembly GCA_905182375.1). Classification (GTDB taxonomy): domain Bacteria; phylum Bacteroidota; class Bacteroidia; order Cytophagales; family Cyclobacteriaceae; genus UBA4465. Next base: position 34,018 of record CAJJBF010000008.1, on the reverse strand, counting down.
AAAAATCTCCTTTTTGGACCAAGATACGGTATTTGATAAAACGGGGGTTCAATTTATTATCGGACCTTATGACGATTATGCCTTGGCTAGAGCCGTCGAATTAAAAGAACAGCTCGGAGGTAGCATTACGGCTTTAAATGTAGGTTTAGCAGAAACGGAGCCAACGATTAGAAAGGCACTGGCCATCGGGGCAGATGAGGCCATTCGGATCAATGCAGAACCCAAAGATGCTTTTTTTGTAGCTCATCAAATTTTTCAAGTGGTCAAAGGAGGAGATTATGATTTAATTCTTATGGGAAGAGAATCGATTGATTTTAATGGAGGACAAGTTCATGGAATGGTTGGGGAACTTTTGGGTATCCCCTCTGTCTCGCCTGTGATGCATTTAGATATAGCTGGAAATGTTGCTAAATTATCTCGAGAGATTGAAGGGGGTAAAGAATTATTGGAAGTAGCGCTGCCTATTGTGGCTGGTTGCCAGGAGCCGATTGCAGAATGGAAAATACCTAATATGAGAGGAATCATGTCTGCGAGGTCAAAGCCTCTCAATGTTTTAGACCCCTTTGAAGACGAGCAGAAGACGGTAGTTGAAAACTTCGTGATGCCAGCAGCAAAAAGCGGTATAAAAATGATAGATGCCGACAATGTGGGTGAGTTGGTAGATTTATTGAAAAATGAAGCAAAAGTATTTTAATGAAAGTATTGGTATTTATAGAATCAGATGAGGGTAAAATAAAGAAATCCTCCCTTGAAGCAGTAAGTTATGCTGCCGAAATAGCACAAGGGACCGTTGCTATGGTCTTTGGAGTCCTCGAGTCATCAGAACTGAATAAAATAGGCGCTGCTGGAGCAAAAAAGGTATTGCACGTCACAGACTCAGATTTTGAGCCCTCCAATATCATGGCAGTATCCACGGCTATTGCGCAAGTGTTCGAGGCAGAAGATATTGAATTGATGGTGATGGCCAAGTCTTCATTGGCAGATCCTGTATCAGCTCGGGTATCTATCAAAATGGATGCCTCGTTGGTGAGTAATGTTACCGAGTTACCCGACATGGCCAACGGATTTACAGTAAATCGAAGTATTTATACAGGAAAAGCCTTTGCGAAAACCAAGTTAACGAGTGATAAGAAAATTCTTACCATACGTAAAAATACCGTTCCCATCGGGGAGAATGGGTCTGATCCAGAAATCGTGGTGTTTCAGCCTAATTCAAAGGGTTCAGACGCTGCCGTGAAGGTACTGTCTCAAGAAAAAACTAGCGGCGACATTCTTCTACCCGAGGCCGATATCGTGGTTTCGGGAGGTAGAGGCCTCAAGGGACCTGAAAACTGGGGAATGATAGAAGACTTGGCTGCAGCCCTTGCTGCGGCAACAGGATGCAGTAAACCCGTCTCAGATATGGACTGGCGTCCCCATCATGAGCACGTAGGTCAGACGGGTGTTAAAGTTTCACCAACCTTATACATTGCCGTGGGCATCTCAGGTGCCATTCAACATTTGGCAGGAGTAAATTCTTCTAAATTCATTGTGGTCATCAACAAAGATCCCGAAGCACCTTTTTTCAAAGCGGCCGATTACGGCATAGTTGGAGATGCCTTTGAGGTACTTCCTCAATTAACTAAGGCCATTCAGGTGGCGAAAGGATAATGCCAGATAAAGTGAAAATGGAAATTTTAGGCCTTTCAACAGGCCAAGCACAGTCAGGTTCTTTTGCTCTTGTCTTGGGTGAGTTTGAAGGGAAACGTAGACTACCCATCATTATAGGCATGTTTGAAGCCCAAGCCATAGCGATTGAAATTGAAAGTATCACACCTAATCGACCTTGATACAGATTTTGGTTTAGTTTGCCTATCATTTTGACTTTCAAGTGAAAGAAATCTTGATTTCGGATCTCAAGGAAGGTGTGTTTTTTGCAAAGTTAATTTGTGATAAAGAAGGGGGGGAATCAGTTGAAATAGATTCACGCCCCTCAGATGCGATTGCGATTGGTTTACGGTTTGGAATAGATATATTCACTACGGGTCAGATTTTAAATGAAGCGGCAGTAGTAATCAGCGAAGAGGGTGACGAAGACGATATGGACCTTTTGAAAAAAACAAAAAAGCCTACCGAAGAGGTAAAAAATAAGTCATCGTCTAAATTGGGAGATTTTTCATCTGAAAAGCTCAATGATTTATTGAATAAAGCACTTGCCGATGAGAATTATGAACGAGCGGTAGCATTAAGGGATGAGTTGAACCGTAGAAATTAGCTTAATGAATATATTTAGAGGTGCCATAGGACTTTGCTTTATCATAAGCATAGCCTATGCTTTCTCTGCTGATCGAAAAAACATCGATTGGCGGTTAGTGGCTTCTGGTATCTTCATTCAGTTGGTAATTGGACTACTGATTGCCAAAGTTGCCATCATAGGGAGTTTTTTTGGTTTTATCAGCGATAAATTTGTTCACTTTTTAAACTTTGCTCTTGGAGGTGCTGAATTCCTTTTTGGAGATCTTGCAAAAAACAGTGATCAATTCTCAGGTGCCAGGCACAGCTTAGGGTTTTTATTTGCCTTTCAGGCCCTTCCTATTATCATTTTCTTTTCGTCAGTCACAGCCGGACTCTATTATCTCGGAATTCTTCAAAAAATTGTCTGGGCTTTTGCCTGGCTTATGTCAAAAACGATGCGACTCTCTGGTGCTGAGAGTGTTTCTGTGGCGGGGAATATTTTTTTAGGGCAAACCGAAGCACCTTTACTTGTACGACCTTTTATAGCTAAGATGACCTCTTCTGAACTGAATTGTCTGATGACTGGAGGTATGGCCACCCTTGCAGGGAGTGTTTTAAGTGCTTATGTTGTTTTTTTGGGAGGATCAGATCCTGAATCTCAGACTCTTTTTGCTACTTATTTGGTGAGTGCTTCGGTCATGAACGCACCGGCGGCTATTGTCATGTCAAAAATGTTTTTACCTGAGGCCACTCCTGAGAAAATTGATCAGCACATCAAAGTCAACAAAGAGCAATTGGGTGTGAATCTTATAGATGCCTTATCTAAAGGCGCTACTGATGGTGTGAAGCTGGTATTGAATATTGGAGGTATGCTCTTAGCATTTATTGCCATTATCTTGGCCTTAAATTGGATATTGATGGATGGTATTGGGGCTGTGACTGGATTGAACGCTTATGTAGTTGTGTCTACCCAAGGTGCATTTGAGGGATTTTCATTGCAGTATATCTTAGGTCAGATTTTTAGACTTTTTGCTTTTGCTATTGGTATTAGTTGGAGTGAATCGCTTTTAGTGGGGAGTTTGCTGGGTCAAAAATTTGTTATTAATGAATTTGTGGGTTACCTCAGTTTGGCGGAGATCAAGGCGTCGGGTGCCCTGAGTGACCGCGCGATCATGATTTCGACCTATGCCTTGTGCGGGTTTGCCAACCTCAGTAGTATTGGGATTCAGATAGGAGGGATCGGCGTGATGGCACCAGAGCGCAGAGGGGATTTATCTTTGTTGGGATTCAGAGCCTTAATAGGTGCTTCTTTAGCTACCTTGATGACGGCGGCTATCGCAGGCGCTATTTTTTAATTTTTGACTCAAATCATTTGATTCATGTTTTGATGAATAATTTGGAGGCATTCACCAAGATTTTAATATATAAGTGATATGCAGCCGCTTATTTTATGGAATAAATTGAGGGGTGCAGATCTTTAAAAAAGGGATGCATAAATAGCTCTTTGTCGGAGAGAAGTGGATGTCAAAATATTTTTTAGTATTTTGCGCATCAAGCAGCGGATTTCCTGATGTTTGGAAAGCGAATCATATAACGAGTATAATCCTATGGAATATAAATTTGGAGGTTCAGAAACGAATCAAAAAACAGTATTAGATCATCCTTCAGGACTTTTTGTGTTGTTTTTTACAGAGATGTGGGAGCGATTTTCTTATTATGGCATGCGCGCGATATTGGTACTTTTCCTCATCTCCTCCATATTAGAAGAAGGTGGCTGGGGCTGGGAGCGCGCCGAAGCATTAGAACTATATGCTATCTATACTGGTTTGGTATATCTGACTCCCATACTTGGTGGGCTTTTAGCAGATAAATATTTGGGATATCGAAATGCCATCATCGCAGGAGCCTTTCTGATGACCCTTGGCCATGCTTCTTTGGCCTTTGAAGGCTTTACGGAGGTGTTTTTCTATATGGGTTTGGGTCTAATTATCATGGGAAATGGTTTGTTTAAGCCTAATATTTCTTCGATTGTGGGTCAATTGTACAAAAATCAAGGAAAAGAAAAAGATGCAGGCTATACTATATTTTATATGGGCATTAATTCAGGTGCGTTCTTAGGCATTTTACTGTGTGGCTATATAGGAGAGAAGATCGGATGGCATTTTGGTTTTGGTTTGGCGGGAATTTTTATGTTTTTTGGAATGCTGCAATTTTATTTTGCACAAAATATATTTGGGAAAATTGGACTATCTCCCGCGGAATCTCAGGACTTCATTCAAAAGGATGAAGAGCAAAAGGATCAAAAAGGAACCTTTGGAAACGCTGTCCAAAAAGGTCGTTCGAGATCGGTTAATTGTGATCGGTGTTTTTTCATTTTTTGTTATTTTCTTTTGGTGGGCATTTGAGCAGGCGGGAGGCTCTATGACCATATTTGCAGCGGATTATACCGATAGATTATTGGTAGGTGGAGATGCATTGACCTTTAAAATTTTCAATACCTTATTAACGGTCATTCCTATGCTCATCATTACCTGGGTATTGCTCATGTTGTTTAAGCAAACTTTTTCCAAATTCGCCTTGTCCAATATCTTTCTTGGAACCAGTTTTGTGATTGTTTGGATAGTCGTGATATGGATGCTGGACAGAGAATTTCGATCTGAATCAACAGAAGTACCTGCTTCTTGGTTTGGTATATTGAATTCCTTTTACATTATCACATTTGCCCCATTGATTTCTAAAATTTGGCAAAGTAAGTTTAATCCAACGGGGCCAATAAAATTTGCCATTGCCTTGATCTTAATGGGGGTGGGTTTTGCCATATTGTCTTATGGCTCTATGGGGATTCCTTTGGGTGCTCAGACCGCATCGGTAAGTATGGTTTTTTTAATTCTGGCCTACCTTTTTCATACTTTAGGTGAATTATGTATATCTCCTGTAGGTCTGTCTTATGTGAGTAAATTAGCACCGGTCAAATTGGTAGGTCTGATGTTTGGGATTTGGTTTGTTGCCAACTTCGTTGCCAATTATATGGCAGGGATCACCGGAAGTTATATTGACCCTATCGTGGAAGAATATGGTATGACTACCTTCTTTATGATTTTTACCATCATTCCTGTTGTGGCCGGAATGATCATGTGGATGTTAAATAATACCTTGTTAAAAATGATGCATGGTGTTCGATAGAAGCCCCATCAATAAAGATGACTCAGGGTGTGGTGGTTTATTCATAAGAATCACTGGGTGTGAGGATGCCTATTTGAAGGGGACCTCACTTTTTTTATAAAAGCATTGAGTATCGTATGTCGTTGTTCGCCATAAAGTCTTGCCAGTTAGAGGAAATAGATCATTTGATGACCTTATCAAAAGAAACCTATTATCAGGCATTTAAAGCTTTTAATACCCGAGAGAACATGGATCATTATGTAAAGAAAGCGTTCTCTAAAGAACAATTTTTGGCTGAGATGAGAGATCAGCATACCTCATTTTATTTTGGAATTTATCAAAACCAACGGATAGGTTATTTGAAATTGAACGAATATGACACCTCCTTCAGAAGGCCATCAAGGACCTTCTATTGAAATTCAGCGTTTGTACGTGCAGTCGGATGCGCAGAACTTGGGAATGGGTCATTTTTTAATGGAAGAAGCGATAAAAATAGCTCGAGATAAAGGATTTACATTCATGTGGTTAGGGGTTTGGGAGCACAATGAAAAAGCCCTTCGATTTTATGAGAAATTCAATTTTGAGCGCATAGGATCTCATACTTTCATGATGGGAGATGATCCCCAACAGGATCATCTTTTGGGACGGATTATTTAGTGATTCAAGTATGAGGGTATGCGCAATGCGACCTCAATATAAATCTATAGAACTGATCGTCTTAACGTACCTTTGTCCATGTGGAAAATCAGGTAAAAAGCAATCAGGAAATATTGGTCAAGTTAGGTATTGAGCAACTCAATCCCATGCAATCAGATGCGATCAAAAGTATCAATGATCATGCAAATAACATGTTGTTGGCACCCACAGGTTCGGGCAAAACATTGGCTTTTTTATTGCCCATATTGACATTGATGGAATTCGAATTGAGTGAAATCCAAACCCTAATCGTTGTGCCGACCCGAGAACTGGCTTTGCAAATTGAACAAGTACTCAGGGTTATGGGTACAGGATTCAAAGTCAATGCCATCTATGGAGGTCGGACCGGCCAAAAGGACAAGATAGAGCTTCGTCAACCACCGGCCATACTCATAGGGACTCCAGGTCGTATTGCTGACCGGATTCGTAGGGGAGATGTCGAGACTAATTTTATTACCCATTTGATTCTTGATGAATTTGACAAATCTTTAGCGTTTGGTTTTACTTCCGAGATGAAGGAAATTATGGGAGCCTTGCCCATGCTTAGGAAAAAAACGCTCACTTCGGCGACGCAGCAAGTAGAAATTCCTGAATACCTTCGATGTAAGGAGCCAAAAATCTTGAATTACCTTGAGAAAAGTGAATCTAAGCTGGAGTTGAAGGCCATTATCGCTAAAGACAAAAAGAAGTTAGAGGCCTTACAAGAAGCGTTAGGCTATTTGGGGGATCAGCCCGGGATTGTATTTTGTAATTTTAAAGATACCGTTGGTCAGGTAAGTGATTTTTTGAACGCGCATAAAATAAGTCATGGCTGTTTTTCTGGTAATATGGATCAGATGGACCGTGAAAGAACCCTTATAAAGTTTAGAAATGGGAGCCTGCGTCTGATTATAGCTACAGATTTAGCCGCCCGCGGTTTGGATATCTCTCAAATCACCTTCATCATCCATTTTGAACTCCCCTACAATCAGGATGAGTTCACCCATAGAAATGGCCGTACTGCTCGGATGAATAAAGAAGGCATCGCTTATGTGATGCAGTCAAAAGAGGAGCGCTTGCCCACATTCATAGCGGAGCTACCTGTAGTGAATTGGGAGGAGAAGAAATCACCAAGTGCCTCCTTATGGCAGACATTATTTGTTTCTGGGGGACGCAAGGATAAAATCTCTAAGGGAGATTTAGTAGGATTTTTTATTAAAAAAGGATTGTTAGGTGCCGATCAATTGGGGGTTATAGAAATCAAGCACGATTGTGCATTTATAGGGATACAAGCCTCAGATACGGAAGCTCTGATCCAAAGGACTACGAATCAATATTTGAAAAAGAGAAAGGTTCGAATAAGTTTAGCTTAACTTTTAGTAGCGCCTCTTAGATGAAAAATTCCGTCTACCATTGGGTGGTTTTTTGCCTGTCTTTTTCTGCGCAAGCGCTGCGGCGACTTCATTGGCAGGATCAGGAGCATAACCTTCAATCGTGCTGCTTGGAATATTCTGTTTGGTCAATTTCTCAATATCCTTGAGGTAAGTCATCTCGTCAAAACTCACCAATGAAATGGCTTCTCCACTGGCCCCGGCACGTCCGGTACGGCCAATCCGGTGAATATAATCTTCGGGTATATTGGGGAGTTCAAAATTGACTACGTGTGGGAGCAAGGGAATGTCTAATCCTCTGGCGGCAATATCGGTAGCTACTAGGACACTTACACTTCCATTTTTAAAACCTGAAAGGGCTTTGGTTCGGGCCCCTTGCGTTTTATTGCCATGTATGGCTGCTGAGTTGATGCCTGCTTTTTCCAATTTTTGACAAAGTCGATTGGCTCCGTGTTTGGTACGAGGTGAAAATCAACACTTGGCTCCATTCACCTTCCGATATGAGCTTGGTAATTAAACTTGTTTTCTTTGATTGATCTACACGGTATACGCGTTGATCGATTTTTTCTACGGTTGTATTTTCGGGCGTAGCTTCGACAAGCACAGGACGGTCTAGGAAACTATTGGCCAGATGTTTGATCTCTTTTGAGAAAGTCGCAGAAAATAATAAATTTTGCCTTTTGGTGGGAAGTAAATCTAAGATTCTTCGGATGTCGCGAAGAAAGCCCATGTCGAGCATTCTATCGGCTTCGTCTAGAACTAAAATTTCTACTTCTGATAAGCTCAAGACTCTTTGTCCATGCAAGTCCAACAGCCTTCCTGGGGTGGCAATCAATATGTCGACGCCACTTCGAAGAGTTTTAATTTGAGGATTGGCATTGACGCCACCGAAGATGACCGTAGATTTGATGTCTACAAAATGGCTATATTCATCAACATTTTGCTTGATCTGTGCGGCCAGCTCTCGGGTTGGTGTGAGGATCAGGGATCTGATGACCCTTCTCTTTGTTGCGGGTCTCTTCGGAGAGCAACTCAAGGATGGGCAGGGTAAACCCTGCAGGTTTTTCCCGTACCCGTTTGGGCGGAAGCTAAAATATCTTTTCGATCTAGAATTACCGGAATGGCTTTTTCCTGAATGGGGGAGGGTGTTGAATATCCTTTTTTAGTGATGGCTTTAAGTAAAGCTTCGGAAAGGCCTAATTGATTGAACGACATGTAAAAGGGTTAGGTTTTGGCTGCAAAATGGCAGCTCCTAAATAAAACGCAAACTTAGCCAATCAATAGCTCAATCGGTCTGCTTTTCTGAAAACTTAATTAATTTATCCGTTATTACAGCTGTGAACGATATATGAGACCATAAAAAAGGTAAGGTCAGTAGCGGTTTGTTTGGGGATAGTAGAATTAAAACTTAAACAATGAAAAATGATTAAAAACAAAATCTTAAAAGCTTGAAAAAAACAGTTTCAAAATTTTAACTTAATTTAGTCACTACTCTATCTTGTTTTTTGAGTCAAAATATTCATATTTATCTTACGATCATCTAGGTAAAAGAGCTGCTAATAAGGTAAATAGAGATTTGGATTTTTTTTACTGATAAAAACATTTATGGTAGGTAACTGAACTATTAAGGACTATAGGAATTAGTTTTGCCTTCAATTTTAATACCATTGGTTACTCGGATCTCATGTTCAAAGTTTTAGTTTTTTCTAGTGTGTTTCTCCTGGCTTATTTGACTTCAGCCCACGCCCAAGAGGTTGAAAAAACCAGATTTCAGAAAGGAAGACTTTTTTGCTTATTGGGGCTGGAATCGGGCCTGGTATACAGACTCAGACATTCATTTTGAGGGAGCAGATTATCATTTTATCCTCAAAGACGTGAGGGCTCAAGACCGGCCGACCAAATTTGGTTTAGACCCTTATTTTCATCCTCTCAAGGTCAGTATTCCTCAAACGAACTGGAGAATTGGGTATTATCTTTCGGACCATTGGTCGATCAGTTTGGGTCAGGATCACATGAAGTATGTCATGCAAAACGATCAATTGGTCGATATCAATGGTTATATCGACCTAAACGGCGTTTGGGATGGGGTATATGCCAATGAATCCATAGTGTTGACCCAAGATTTTTTATTGTTTGAGCATACCGATGGGCTTAACTATTTCAATGTCGAAATCAGACGTTTTGATCCGATGATGTCTGTCAACTTTTTGGACATGACATTTGGCGTCGTTGAAGGCTTTGGGATGGGTTTTCTATATCCGCGGACCAGTACTACGCTGATGGATTTTGAATCCATTGATGAGTGGCATGTAGCGGGCTATGGCGTGAGTTTTATGGTTGGTGTTGAGCTGAGCTTTTTAAAGCATTTCTTTTTACAAACCGAATTAAAATCAGGCTATATCAATATGCCCGATATTTTAACCAATCCAGCAGGAGCGGATAGGGCAAGTCAAAGTTTTTGGTTCCTACAAAATAACTATGTTTTTGGGGGCAGATGGAGGCTGAATTTCAATAAAGACTCATAAAAAAAAGGTGAGTCCTGCGTTGCGCATGCCCATTCATTTTGGTTATAAACTCACTTTTGCATGTTTGATGTGATGACGCTCATCTTCCGATGCTGTCCAGGCGAAATGCAATTGATTTTCAAATAATTCCATTTGAGGAAAACCACTGGATCTTGAACTATTGGTTTCGGAGATGACGATAGGATTTCCTATGATGCCAGTGCTATTGACTGCGATTGCTTTGATTTGGGATTTCTCATCTTGAAAACTCAACCAACTCACAAAGGCCGTCCCTTTTTCATCCATGGCTACATCTACTCTTCCCAGTGGATTGCGGTTATCTATGACGATCGGGGCTTCAAAGGTGGCACCGGCATCTTTTGAGAAGATTATTTTTACTTGAGGGACATCATTGGGTGCTGAAAACCAGGCTACGGCTACCTGGTCTCCTTGTGCCACGATGCGCGGCCCATTCACCGGACAGCCCGCAATTTTCCATTGGTCATTGAATACGGTCTTAGGTGCCGTCCATTGCCCCTTTACTTTTCTTACGATGGATATATCTCGGTATTCCTCCTCTGTACGATCTCTATAAACAAAGACAGGACCTGCAGAGGTCAGCGCGCCACTTGTTTGACAGCAGTCACATACGCGTGCGTCTAGCTCCGTTGGTTCGGTGAGCACTCCTTGTAGATTGATATTGGCTGTTCTGAGGGTCATCGCTCCTTGACCATGCCCATCATCTGACTTTGGGCTGCCCGTATTTCTGCCATCGAGCCAAACCGCGGTGAAAGTTTGGTTGGGCATGGGGAGAAGAGAGGCAAAGCCGTGTTCGGTGGGTGTTTGATCATCATGAGGGATGATGCTTGAACTCCAAGGTTGTGAATCCATACTCAAGGTCAGATTGACGTCGTATGAATAGGTGCCTGATGAGCTTTTAGCCAAAAAATGGCTGATTTTATTTCCTTGGCTATCTATGTTAAGAGATGGATAATCCGCCCAATTCACAAACCAATCGGTGCCTGATGCAATGACTTCCGTGTCACTCCACTTATTTTCTTTTTCCAAAGAAGCAAAATAAAGGGTCGATCGGTCTTCGGTTTCCCCGACCCAACTGAGATAAAGCTGATGGTCTTCTCCCACTTTAAGAAAGGGTAAAGAGGTACCTTCATCCGCGGGACCCTTGAATAGTTCAACACTTGTTTGATGTAACCCAGCTTCTTCACTGCATGCACTGAAGAAGATCATAAAGCCTATGAGCGAAATATATTTCATGGAATGTTCGTTAATGAGGGTACGCTGAGAAAATAACCTCTCTTTATATGCAATATAGCCATGTTCTCGCTCATCTCAAAGTAAGGACTTGATGATAAAAATGAAATCATGAAAAGGACAATATCATGGATCAATCGGAAATTGATAAAATCAGCCAATAAAATGGAGTTGTGTTTATGGACGACCTGAGTAACTGATCTAACCGCTCATACTGCAGTAGTCTCGCCGGGATGCGTCGACTTCAAGGCAACATATTATTGAATAATAATAGGGTTTCCTCACTGGTCCAACCTCTGTCACCCAATAATCTGTGAATTTCCTTCTCCTGATCGATCATAGATCAAGGTAGTGGGCAGGGCATAAACGCCCAAAGATTCGACACTGTTTTGCAGTTGAACATAATGGAGATCAAGTCCTCGTTTGGAAACAAATTTATCCATCGTTTTCATACTCTGATCTGTAGCCAACAGTAATTCAAACTGGTCAGGAGGCAATATTTTGGTCAATGCCAACAAGTCTGGCATCTCTTTGACACAAGGCCTGCACCAAGTAGCCCAGAGATTGACGATCAATATTTTACCCTTCAATTTTCCAAAATCAACGGGCGCTCCATTCCTTTCGAGCATTTTTGGGATACCCATTGGTTTTGTCGAATCAGTCGTCTCAACCAGTTTTTCCTTACTTCCTGAGCAGCGGATAAGAGTGAAACATAAAAAAACTAAAGGGATGATTCTCATCTAGTTGATTTTTTCGTCAATACGTCCACAATTTAGCATCATGGCCCCAAAATAAGGATTTTTAATTTCCTCTGACCTACTCAGCCAAGTAGCTCCTTGGCCCTTGAAGGCCATGGGACAAAATTGGACAAATAAGGTTTCTTGTGTATTTGATGCTTTGATCCATTGGGTGATGACTTCAGTGACTGATTTAAATGCCTGCCTCTGCGTATCTAGGTCCAGCGCATTTGATAAGCTGTCTGCCGCCTCAGACAATGCCTCTGATGGAGGATTCATTTCATTTTTAAGATTATTTAAAAAGGTTTTGGAAAGTTTGGAGACCTTTTCGCTATCGGAGGCGACCAAGGCATCTATTATCTTCATATAGTCCATTAAAATCAGGGAATCTGAAGCATTATGCCGTTTTTCTGAAGATTTTGATTGTTCACTAGCCAGGTGCTGTGAATGATCTGAAGGGGTAGTAGGCGTCGTACAGTAACTGAGCCCTACTGCGAGGATCATCCATTGGACTTCGTTTCATGGGTTTCGTGTTCATCAAATAGTTTTAGTTTAATTGTTCTTTAATTTCTCCACAAAACCTCATTTCCTCTCCAAAATAAGGATTGTAGATTTCTTGGGTATTACTGAGCCAATAGGCTCCTTTATTATCAAATGCCATCGGACAATATTGTCGAAACAGTGTTAAGTTTTTGATTTTATAATGGTCAAGGAAATCATAAAACAAATCGCTTATTTCTGCAAAAGGCCCATAGACTTCATCTATTTTTTTAGTTGCATTTATTTCCTGCATCACTTTATTTAACTGAATTAGGGTAGGTTGATCAATATCCGCTGAAAAATTCTTTTGATCGCCGAGTTGACTGATGAACAATGCAGCTTCTGATGTTATGATATTATGATTTTTCAGTGCCAACGCATTTTTTATATTTAGGTAGGCATCGGTCATTTTTTTGAGGGTGAGCGATACAGATGGGGATGGATTTATTTTCCCAGTCTTCTTTTCATCCAACGACTCCTTGGAGGTCTTGAGGTGGGGTAAGTTCATCATACTGTTTTTTCCGGCCAGTTGTGCGGCCGCATCGAGGGTAAAGACTCCGTTGACCACTACTTCTTCACCCACTTCAAGGCCTTTTTCTATGGCATAGCCAGAGGTATTTAAAGCGCCTAGGATCACCTCACGCAAATGGAAGGTGGGCTCATTTGATTTCGGATCTTTGACATAAACAATAGATCTTTTCCCCGTCCATAATACCGCGGTTTTGGGTAAAATGATGATTTTCTGATCATCTTTTGGTTGGCTATTCAATAGCCCTTTGACACTCGTGCCTGGATAAACGGGTTTCAAAGTATTGGTATAGATGACCCTAATTTGGGCTACTTGTGTTGCGGGATCCACAATGGGATTGATGAAGTTTACTTGTCCTATAAATATTTTTCCAGGATAGGATGAAAATTCCATGTTGATTTTATCCCCAACATGGACAGTTTTTAGATCGGTTTCATAAAGATCAAAGGTGACCCAAACGCTCTTGAGATTGGCGACTTCGTAAAGCTGGGTACCCCGTTCGATGTGTGAACCCTTGCTGACGTATTTATTAAGAATCATGCCTGTCCATTCAGAGACCAAAGGAAAGCTTTCAATGGGCTCACCCAATCTCAGAATGGTATCAATCTGAGCAGAGGTTAGTTTCCAATTTTCTAATTTTTTTCGTGTAGCTTCAAAGAGCTCAGGCTGAGCCTCTTTCATTGTGAAGGCTTCAAATAATTCGTTTTGGGCTTCGATTAGATCTGGCGAATAGACATAAGCGATGATTTCACCGGCTTTTATATATTGTCCTTTTGACCCAATCAAGAGTTGTTCTATTTGACCCGAGATGTGCGTGGTCTGAACGGCTATTTTTCTTTTATCAGCCAGTACCCTACCATTGAGATGTAAGGTCACTGAAGGAGATGATTTTGTGACTTTTAGCGTCTGAATGTCTGCTAGTTTTTGGGCATCTTCGGACAGTTGTATGGCATTGGGATCGGTGGTCGTTTGGAGACTTGTGGATGGGACCAGATTCATCCCGCATAGAGGACAGGTACCCGGTTGGTTTTGCCTTATTTGCGGATGCATTGAGCAACTGTACACTGCGGATGTGCCATGCTCATGTACTTCAGAGGAAACAGGGGGGGTACCGGTGTTGGATATCCAACCTATAAAAATACCTAAACCTAATATCAAGGGGAAAACGATAGTTTTTGATAAAATTTTCATAATTCTTTGGAGATGAGGTAAGTCATTTTAGCCAATGCTTCAGCATAATTCCTTTTCCAAGTCACTTGACTCAGTTTGAATTTCAATAAGTTTTTTTGAGCTTCCAGGATGTTCTTAAAGTTCCCATTGGCAACCCTAAAGTCACTGAAGGCGAAGGTGATCTTTTGATTGGCATTTTGAATTCTTTTCTCATCAAGATCATATTGTGCCTTTGATTCAAAGCGTTGATTTTGGGCCGTAGCCCATTCAATAGCCAAGGTATTTTGGAGCTGTGTTTTTTGAGCGTACCAATTGTTTTTGATACAGTTGAATTTCTCGGGTTTGGCTTTGGTATTTTTTTCTGAAAATGGGCAGACTCAAAGAAACCATAGGCATCAAAGCATCTTTTCCATTATTTTTCACCGTTGAGCCGTCTAGAGGTTGAATGATCATATAATCAATGCCCACTCCAATTTGGGGAAGTCCATTTTTACGAGCTACGTTTTCATCGATGATGGCGCGGCCATTTGCTGCTCCAGGGCAGCCATTTTTGGATGATGGGCCAGCAAGCTGTCAGGGTCCTTATTGATATTAAGATCAGTGGGTTCAGCCAAAGTAGTGGCGGTGATCTTGAGGCTATCTGGACGGTTCAAGAGTCGGTTAAAGGATCGTTTTAAGAGATCTAATCGTTGGTCCAATATCTGGATATTGCTCGTGATTTCATCCAACATGAGGTTGGCATCCAAGACCTCTGTGTTTTTGCTTTTACCATTGCTATAGGCTATTTTGGCCATGTTCTTATGAGATTTCATAATACTCAAGTTTTGGCGATGAATTTCCAATAACTCCAAGGCTTCTAAATAGTTATAATAAGCAGTTTTTACCTCAAAGGTGAGCAAGGCTTGCTTATTTCTGAATTGTTCAAACTGAGCTGCTGCTATCAAGGAGGCAGCAGCTTTTTTTGCACTTAAGGTTCCAAACCAAGGAAATATTTGACTCAAGGATATTTTGGTTTGCTGTGATCCAAGTCGGGTTTCAATGGGCGATATGAAGTAGCCAAAACCCAGGGTTGGGTTGGTCAGAAATTTTACTTGCTCCACTTTTTCTAATTGGGCTTCAAAGGAAAAATAAGCGGCCTTGAGGTCAGGATTGTTTTGTAAGGCCACCTCCAAGTAATCATCCAAGGATTGATTCATGGCCGTATGGGCTGTCAGAATTAAAAGCAAAAAAGCAAGATAATTTTTCATGATTTTCCTTTTTTAAGTTGGATTTCTTTTTGCCAGCTATACAACACAGGTACGATAAAATAAGTAATGGATGCGATGACCATACCTCCGAAAATAGGAATGGCCATAGGAATCATGATGTCACTGCCCCGTCCTGATGAAGTTAAAATCGGTAATAAGGCGATCAAAGTGGTAGCTGTGGTCATGACTGCAGGTCTAATCCTACGAAGGCCCGCTTCTGTGGTAGCTTTCCGGATCTCGGCGATAGTGCTCGGCTTCTTTTTTTGGAAATTTTGATTCAAATAAGTACCCATCAAGACCCCGTCGTCCGTAGCGATGCCAAATAAGGCAATAAAGCCTACCCAAACGGCCACACTCAAATTGATGGGTTGTATTTGAAAGACCTCCCGCATAGGGGCGCCAAAAAGGGAGAAATTTAAAAACCAATCGGTCTGGTAAAGGCCAATCATAATAAAGCCCCCACTAAAGGCCATGGCAATCCCAAAAAAGACCATCAAGGAAGTAGTGATCGATTTGAATTGCATGTAAAGGATGATGAAAATGACCAAGAGTACCAAGGGCACGATGATCATCAATCGTTTTTCGGCGCGAATTTGATGCTTAAAACTACCGTCAAACTCATAATGAACTCCGGTGGGTACGATGAGGCTCCCATTTTCTATATTTTCTTGGATGATTTCATTCAATTCTTGGATGACCTCCTTGACCTCATATTGGGAGTATTTATCCAACAATAGATAGCCAAGTAAAAAGGCATCTTCACTTTTTATGACTTGGGGCCCCCGTTCGTAGTCCAAGGTGACCAAATCTCCGAGTTTTACCTGTCCGCCCGTAGGGGTATTTACATAAATATTCATCAAGGCTTCAGGGTGGTCGCGGCGCTCTCGGGGATATCTTACCCGAATGGGATATCTTTCCTTTCCATTGACAGCGGTTCCAACTTTAACGCCCCCGATGGCCGTTTCTATATGTTGCTGAACGGATTCAAGAGAGAGGCCGTACTTAGCAATCATTTCACGTTCTAAATGAATCATGATATAGGGTTTTCCGATGATGTTATCGGCAAATACAGTTTCTGGATTTACGGATTTCGCTTGCCTAATGAAAGGCTCTAGTTGGAAGGAGAAATCGTTGATGCTTTGTAGATCAGGGCCAAATATTTTGATACCAATGGGCGATCG
This sequence comes from Flammeovirgaceae bacterium UBA4465, assembly GCA_905182375.1. Classification (GTDB taxonomy): domain Bacteria; phylum Bacteroidota; class Bacteroidia; order Cytophagales; family Cyclobacteriaceae; genus UBA4465. Next base: position 17,396 of record CAJJBF010000008.1, on the reverse strand, counting down.
CATGCCTGATTGGAGCATGATAAGTCGGGTTTCTATCGGCTGCAGCTTAGGAGCAGAGGTGACACCCAAAACTTTTGATTCCAAAACAATTTCCTCCCAAATATCATCTGAAGATCTAATTTTGGATCTCCAATTTCGAAAATAGCTTCCTTTGGGATCCACTACCAAATCATCAAGACTCAGGGCTTGGTTGAGTATTTCGTCATTGGTATAGCTCATGCCGGATTTCAAGAGGAAGCGTTGTGATTCATCTGTTTTGAATTTAACAAGGTCTCCCTGGTCATTTTTATAGTATTCAGGTTTGTAATTGATGGTATTCTCATACATCGAGATGGGAGCGGGGTCAAGGGCTGAGTTGACCCTACCCAGCTTGCCAACCACAGATGAAATCTCAGGAATATGGGCCACGCGGCGATCAATGGTTTGTAAGATATTCTTATTTTCCTCTATGCCAATATGTGACATGGCGGAGGGCATGAGTAAAAAGCTGCCCTCATTTAAGCTGGGCATAAATTCTGAATTTAGGCCAGGGAATTGATTATTTAAACCGATAAAGGGCCCATATTGATCGGGTGTAAAACCGACCCGCTCCATGGCACTGGTTAATGGGGACGCTACTTTTTCAAAGCCCAACCAAATATGGACAGCCAAGAAGATCAGCAATACAGGGATACTTAAGAAGGTCTTTTTATAGGTCAGACACTTGTTCAAAATGTATTCGTATTTGATGGTAATGAGTGCCAGGAGCCCTAGGATGACCCCTAGGATGAGGACAATGAAGAGGATATTTAAAAGCAAGGCTTCATTTAAGCCCAAAGGCATCCAATGTGCGGCCAGCAGTCCGATACTGGTCACGGTCATGAGGCCTATGGGAAGGTTTTTCACCCAGCAGTTATCCCACGGCCCGTAAGCCTTTAAAAGCCCTGAGAGGCCCAATACCATCATGAATAGGCCCGCCCAGGGCAGTACCCACAGCAATACGCAGCCGGCCGCAATGAGGAGTGCATTGAAGAGCATATTGATTTTTTTCTCCTTGACTTTGATTCCAAAAAGGAAATAGGCAAGGGTAGGGAGTACCAATAAAGTGAGCAGCAAGGCCGTCACCAGGGCAAAAGTTTTGGTATAAGCCAAAGGCCTAAATAATTTTCCTTCCGCAGCTTCAAGGACAAAAATGGGGATGAAGCTGATGATGGTGGTAGCGACTGCAGTAAGGATGGCGCCACTTACTTCCTGAGTAGCGGTCTTTATTTTTTCAAATAGAGATGGTCACTGACCCTCTTTAAGATGGCGAACGATGTTTTCAGATAAAATAATGCCCAGATCCACCAAGGTGCCAATCGCGATGGCAATGCCTGACAAGGCGACAATATTTGCTTCTACATTAAACATCCGCATCAGTATAAATACGATCAATATAGAGATGGGCAACACTGCAGCGATCATCAAGGAAGCCCTGAGATTAAACAACATGATCAGTACGATGATCATGGTGATCAACACCTCAAGGGTTAGGGCGTCCCATAAGGTGTCTAGGGTCTCTTTGATGAGTTGTGTGCGGTCGTAAAAGGGGACGATGGTCAAGGTGCTCTCTATCCCATTTTCAAGGATTTTTTTGGGCATTCCTTGCTCTAGTACGCTGATTTTTCTTTTGATTGCTTCGATGACCTCCATCGGGATTGGCACCAAATCTAGAAACCACCACGCCACCTACGACTTCAGCGCCTTCCTTATCTAAAATACCTCTTCGGATTTCGGGGCCTATGGCTACCTGCGCTATGTCTTTGATTCTTAAGGGAACGTCACCTTTCATTTTTACGACGGCATATTCTAGATCTGTGACGGAGGTGAGGTTGCCCAATCCCCTAATCAGGTACTCGATTTTATTAATTTCCATCGTTTTGGCACCCACGTCTCTATTGGCATTTTTCACGGCCCTAACGACTTGGTCAATAGATACGTCATAAGTTTTCAACAGATCAGGATCTACATCTACTTGATATTCTTGAACAAACCCCCCAATGGAGGCGACTTCTGATACCCCTTGAACTGCGCTTAGACCGTATTTGACATAAAAGTCCTGAACGGATCGGATTTCATGCAAATCCCAGCCCCCTGTAGTATTTCCTTGGGTATCACGACCTTCGAGGGTATACCAAAATATTTGTCCCAGTGCGGTAGCATCGGGTCCGAGGGTAGGGCGGATGATTTTCGGGCAATAAATCATTGGGTAAGGCATTTAATTTTTCTAAGATTCGAGCTCTCGTCCAATAGTACTCTTTGTCATCATTGAAAATCACGTAAATACTTGAAAAACCAAAAACAGAGGAGCTTCGGATGGATGTTACGCCAGAGATTCCCAACAAGGTAGAGGTGAGCGGGTTGGTGATTTGATCCTCAATATCTTGAGGAGATCGACCGGGCCATTCGGTGAAAACAATTTGTTGGTTCTCGCCAATGTCAGGAAGGGCATCCACAGAAACTCTTGTAAGTGCTGTGGCTTGGTTTCCCCCATAAAAGGGGGAGACCATAATACCCCAGCTGATCAATATGATCATGAGAATCAGGGTAATCAGTCGATATTTAAGAAAATATAATATTATTTTATCTAACATAGTTGAGTTCAGTTATTTTAAGGCAACTGGCAATAGAAAAATTGCAATCAGGACGAATCCTAAAACTATGGGTTTAGATAATATAGACTTGGTTCCAAGATTGAGGATCTTCTTCAATCAAGGGAGGTATCTGAATCGGTTGTTTTATGGGGAGTAGGTCTTCACCCATAGTACTAGTTGGGTGCGCAGGTTCTTTTATCGCCGAAAGGCTAATAAATTGGGTTGGGTCAATATCCAACGACAAAGCTGCTGTAGGTATTTCAAACTGCGAAACTTCTGAGCTGCAACAAGGGACATCGATGGCTAAACCTTTATCATTTGCGCTTTCACAGCAGGGTTTTGGCTGAAAAAAAGTCGTCTCTGTTTGATTGAACAGCTTGCAGGTATGCTTGTACACTGATATGCCCATTGAACCAAAAAGAATGGTCAATGACAATAAGAGCGATAGCAAAGATTTAAGCATATTTTCTAGTTTCCGATCAGTTTTCATACCTTATCTGAAATGTAAAGCTAATGAAAATTGGATAATCCCAAAGATTACCGCTATTCAAACCTCTTAATTGAGGAGGTTTTATGATTTTTTAACAAATGAATAAAGGCTTTTTTCCTATCTGTTTGCTCTGGAGTTATTCCTTTTTTTCGAGTGTTGCTACCTGACGGGCAGGTATGGTTACCCTATGGAAAGCTTGAAAGAGGGACAAAAAAAAGGCCTTTTGATGCAAAAGGCCTTTTGTGCATCCGGAAGGATTTGAACCCTCAACCCCCAGAGCCGAAATCTGGTATTCTATCCAGTTGAACTACGGATGCATTATTATAAAATTCATGGCAAATATAGTTGTACTTCTATGAATTGATCTACATCCAGGTTTATTTTAATTGATCCTTTTACCAGGTCTATATCCCATTCTATTTCAGTACTCTTTTAAGGAGGATTCAACAGATTCTTCACCATTTAATATAAATTTGACTTCTTAGGCTTGATCTTTGAGACCCATGAGTTTGGGCAAGCCCAGTACCCACTGTATCTTGTTGGGGATAATAGAATTTTCCATACTTGATCCAAAAGACCATTTTAGCATTCATCTTGTATTCAAAAAGCAGATAGCTCCGCAAGCCTGAACCTTGATAAGCGGGCATTTCAAGTCGATAGCGCACATCTCGTTCATAGGCATATTGTCTGTTGGCGTAGTCCTGGGTATGAAAGATGGCGATTCGGGTACTGAAACTAAACTGTTTCTTGCGCAGAATAACATCCTGAAGGGCCAAATAGCCATTTTTTGAAACACCTGCCTGGTGTGTATAACTGAATTGAAGCCGAGATTTTAATTCAAGGTAATTTGTGACTTTTTTATTCACGCGTAACCAATAATTATGTTTAGCGATGCCATGAACTTCCCGTATTTTACAATTTTCATTTACCACATTCATGGGTTTATGCTGTTTGCGGTAATACACAGCCAACGGCGTTTCCTTATCGGTTGTGTACCGATAGGAGGCTAAATATTCAAAGCCTTGTGCAGGGCCGTACACTTGATATTGTAAACATCAAACCTGAATAGGTCATAATAGGCGTGAATAAATGCTTTGTATTGGGTTTGATCTTTAAACCCCAATAGAGGCCTTTCTCGTTGTTATTAACATTTTTTTCTCCGAAGGCCTTTCCATAGAAACTATGAAAATCCGAATCATAGTTTCTGTAAACCATACTGAGGTCTATTTTAGGAAGTAAATTGACCATCATGCCCATTACCCAACCTTTGCCTCCTGATTGAGAAATGGCACCTTCACCAAAGATTAAAAAATTTTCAAAATTCCAATCATAGTACAGACTTCCTATTTGGTTTTTATCTCCATAAAAAGCATGGGACAAGGATCTATTGGCAGCGAGAGGAAGTGAGAAATGATTGGTCAAATACGTGATACCCACGCGCAATGAACGGATGGGTTTGAGCGCAATAAAGCCACCTAATGAACGCTCATTCAGACTATTTTTGGCTTCGATTTGGTTGGAAGTTTGGTGCAGCCCTGATTTTTGTAAGCTGCTGACATAGTCAGAGGCCATGAGGCCATCATTGCTGATATTCCCATCCTGTTTGAGTAAAGAGGCATGCCCAGCCAAATTGGATCTGAGGGAAGTCAAATGTGGCATGACACCTCGGAAAAAGCCGGTTTCTCTGAAGGGAATGATGGGGCCGTACATTTAAGCCATTTCTGCGTACTGCCAGAAGGGTCTCCCGCCCTTTGCCAGGAGCATATCCTGAGCCATAGACCAATCCTTGTCCCATCTGCAATCGATAATCACCGACGATTAAATTTTTTAAGGGACCGCGGTCTTTGACCTGGATATAGGCAGAATAAAAGTCAAATCCTTTCGACTTTTGGTCCCAGGTAAAGGATTCGCCACTATCTTTTTCTCCGATTAAGCCCACGTCAAATCGAGGGTTATTTTTTAATTTCAATTTAAAAAAAACATGGGCGTTATGGCCTTGATATAGGAGGAATCTTGGTAACCCTTGGCTTTTTGAAGGGGTTGCGTCTGGCGCAATAAAAGTGAATTTTGGTGTAAGGGTAGTGAAGTTGTAGGGCTATTTCCTTTTATGGTGATGAACGGGAGTAGTTGCTGGATATCTACGGCATCGAGCCCGGGTACAGCTTACAATTCGTATAAATTGTAAAACGGACCTTGCGCTGCTCGGTATCTTAAAAGGGCACGGATCTGACGGCTCTCCAAAAAAGGCAATGAGGAGAGTTCATTTTCAGTCACCTGGTTGAGGTCGAAGGGCGTCTTCCATAATATGGATGAGTTGCTGATAGATATCGTCGTAGTTCAGCTCTACTATTTTCAGTTTGAGATAAATTGGTAAGTAGCTGTTCAATATCAATTACTTGATGGGTTTGAGCGTATAATGGTATGCGGGTGAGGATCCCTAATATCCCTAAAATTAATTTGAGCTTTAACTTCATCGAAAGCCTATAGAAAATTCGTGAATAGACCCTAATTTAGGTTGCTCAGTGAAGGCATAATCCAATGTAAATTTTTGAATCAATAGACCTTGATCCACTGAAAACGATTGAACTTTGGTGTTAAAACCTGTTCGGAAAAGAAGTTGTTTCACGACTTCGTATTCTAAGCCAAATTTGAATAAGTGATCGGTGAGTGTAGCTTGTTCTATTTCTCCATTGAGTTTAAGATCAGTAATCGGATAATAAGAGAGGCCTAGTTTTAAAATCATAGGAATTGAGGTCGTCACTTCTCGATACCATAAGGTGTTGGCATTACTGATGGACATACCTAACAGCAGGGTGGGCGTGAGGTCGGCCAAACCTCCCAAATCAAACAAAACATAATGCTTGTTGGGTTGGGTGTCTACATGAAACTGGTTGATAATTAGAGATCCAGCCAATGAGAATCTTTGTATTTTATTGCCTATACCTATGCGTATTTGTTGTTCATTGTAAAAGGGATCTCCAAATTTCAAGACGGCGGCACCTAAATTGTATTTTTCGGAATGATGTACATAGCCTGCCGCGAGCGTTTGAAAAACAGAGAGACCAAATGGGCGCTTGTAGCCCAAAAAATAATGAGACTGCTCAATGCTACCCAAGGCACCACTATTATTGAATATAGACCATCCGTCGCTCAACGTGAGAGAGGCTCCTGACATCCCCGCGCTTCGCGCGCCTCCAGTAGGTTTGGCTATCTGTCCGATACTCTTGAGGATGCTGAATGATAGGATAGCGGTAAATGAAAATTTCTTAATCATATTCAGTGCAGTTAATACAACCTGATCTGCTCAGTGTTATTAGCCAGATCATTCATTAAATATTAATTTTATTGTTTGTATAATGCAATTAACTTTAGGTGAGCTATGATTTTAAGGTTACCAATATTGATATTAATGTGGTCAGTTACTTTAGTACTTGCCGCTCAGGACACGACCTACTACCAGGATTCTGGTGAGATGAAATCCATAGGCCTGAGTATTGATGATCAGAGAGTGGGTGACTGGAATTTCTATTATGCCAGTGGCGCTCTGAGTGCACAACTCGTTTATCGTGAAGGTAGTTTGGATGGAAAGCAGCAGTATTATTATCCTAATGGAACCTTGCAAGCCATTGAAATTTGGGGCCAAGATGCTTTACAAGATTCTGCGTTTTATTATCATGAAGCAGGAGCCTTAGAAAAGAAAGGGTGGTATCTCAATAATTTGTATTCGGGGATATGGGAATTTTATCATCCCAATGGGAATTTGAAAAGAAGGGGTAATTACGAGCAAGGAACTCCCGTTGGTCATTGGCAATTCTTTTATGAACAGGGGGCGCTTTGGCAAGAGGGTACATTGGTCTCTGGATTGGAGTCAGGTCCGTGGCAATACTACGATGAATTAGGTCAACTTCAGTACGTAGGAGCATTTGATCAGGGAAAACAAATAGGGCTTTGGTATAAATACAATCGGCAGGGAAAAAAGAAAAAATGGAAGCAATTTGACTAAAGGTCGGCCTTTATATTCAGAGCAAAATTACGTTCATTTTCAGAATTATAGGAGTATTCCAAACGCAGGACCATGTCATACATCGCAACGAGGTCTAAACCTACTCCGAAACTATAAAGTAATTGATTGGTTAGTCTACTGCTGATTTCATAGTTAGGATAATTATCTACCCAAGCAAAGTCAGCAAAGAATTTGAAGTAAGTGGCCATTCTAAATTGAGCAAATTGGGAGATGGGCATGACGTTTCGGATGTCTTTCGACCAGTCAAAAATCTTTTTTCTTATTGTGTTTTTTTGAAGTAAAAAACTAGAACCTTCGATTAAGTCTAACTCAAAACCCCGCACCAGGACTTGATTGTACCCGAGTCCTTGATAGTTGAAATAGGGTTGCTCTTCAGGGAAGGTTTGGAGTCCCATGATGCCATTGGCTAAAAAAAACTCATTGCCCAGAGGAGTATATTTATTGAATTTGAGGCTAATCGTAGAAATATTAAATTGATTTAGATGTCCCAAGCCAATATTTTCAAGAGAAGCTTCTAAAAACGTTCCTGAAGTAGTAAAACGTTTGTTATTTCGATGATCACTGATAAAATTATAACTCATTCCAAAATAGGATTGTTTTTTTTCTTGATTGAAATGGTAATTAGGATTTAAGAGCAGAACAGTATCAGATATTTCGCTATGCAGATAGCTTAAACTGATTTGATGAAAATTGTAAAAGGAGGGGCGATAGGTATAACTGGTCGAAGCAAAATATTGTTTTTTATTGATGACATCCGAATCAAAAAAATCAGGTACATGATCTTTGGTTATGTAAGAGGCATTCTCACTTTCGTTGTAAGAATAGGTAAATTTTAAACCATGTTTTTGATTTTTATCAATGAAAGGAATCGTATAATCAATGAGTAAATTTCTTTCAAAACCTACTTTTCCTATGAATTTCAATGTTTTATTTTGACCTCCAAGGTTATACTGAGTAAGTCTCAAACCATAATTGAAACGGTTGACATCACCTTCTCTGTTGATCAGCCAATCCATCAAATTCCGATCAGCTATATCTAACAACGGTGAGGGAAAAAAATACCATCGCTCATCAACTTGAACAAAAATATTGATCGATGCTTTTTCAGAGTCTTCTAAAATCTCAATAGAGACGGTATTGAATAAATTGGTATTGATGATGTTTATTTTATCTAATTCAATACTTTTTTTGATATCATCGAGCGTGCTATAAGTTCCCTTTTTTAAACTCATTTCTCTAAGAATAATTTTTTCTTTAGTCTTTTTATTTCCTAAAATAAAAATCTCATCGACCCTTAATAGTGAGTCATCCAAAGGAAGATCAGATGCATTCTGAGCTTTCAATTGTGGAATTGAAAGAATGAAAATAAAAACAAGTAAATAGTGGTAATTATTCAAGCTGATGTGTTCAAGCGTAGTATCTTCCCAATTAAGAACGCAAACAGAACTAAAAATATTGATTAGACCAAATCAATTCTCTAGTATTGCATCATGAAGATGCTTTTTCGCAAGTTGTTGACCTTACCCATTGTTATCTATCAACTCAGCATTTCTCCATTTTTACCAAGTTCCTGTAGGTTTACCCCAACGTGTTCTCATTATGCCAAAGAGGCCATTATAAAGCATGGAGCATTCAAAGGATTATTTTTAGCTGCTCAAAGGTTCTCTGCTTGTCATCCTTGGGGGCGGAGTGGACACGATCCTGTTCCTTAGAATCATATTTTATCCAGTTCATCCAATTCTTCTTTGAATCCACTAGATAAGATGGGGAATCTACACCAAGTCCTTGGATCTACATTAAAGGCATCCATATGAAAGCTTGGTGCTAGCCGTTCTCTTTTCCATTGATTAATAGACCAAAGTCTAAAAAATTTCTTGATCCAACTTTTAATACCTGTCCCATATTGGGGCTGCATTTTTTCGTAGATCATGGAGGGAGAATATTTATGTTGGATGGCCCATCGTTCAATTTTCACTAAAACCTTGTAAGGCATGAGATCTGTTTCATCTTCTTGTTTTTTATTTAGAGGTCTCAGTTCTGCTGTAGGGGCAAGGTTGTTTACGTGACTCAGTGCGGTATAGTTTAAGGTAGTTTCGGCATATCTTAGCCACTCCATAATAAAATACTTATCTACCGCAGCAATAGGTGAGATACTTCCACTGGTATCACCGTCCATAGTCGTATAGCCTACATCACCTTCGCTTCTATTGGAGGTGGTTAGTAATAAGGAATGATTGATATTCGCCAACATCCAAATGATGGGAGATCTACTTCGAGCTTGGATATTTTGTAGGGTGATGTCATCTTGATCCCAAGTGAGTTTTCTCCCAATGGCATCCTCAATGGTATCGCAATATCCTTTGACCTGGTTATCAATGTTCCACTCATAATGGGTAGCACCTATGAACTTAGCTAATTTCCGTGCGGAGGCTGCGGTTTCTGCAGAGGAGTTTTGAGTACCTTGATAAGCAGTAACCATTATTGAAGCCATTATCTCCTTGATATTTTTTAAGTCGACAGGGAGCTTTAGCCTTTTTATTACCGTTGTAATTCCTAATTCTTGAATGGCCAATTCCACCATTCTACGTACCATGATGGCAATAGTGCTCGAATCAGCGCCCCCACTCAAGGAGAGTACAAACCCTTTGTTTTTACTTTTTATTAAGTAATCAAAAAGGGCTAAGGGCAGTGCTTGACTCATTTCTTCGAGTTTGCCCGTATAATCTTTCTTTATATTTGTGGAGGAGGTTTGGCTATCAAAGTCCACCTCACAATAGAGTATATTGAAGGGTTTGAAGGAAAATCGGGTATTATGTCCAATCAAATTTCCATTTTGAGCAATTAAAATATCGCCATCATAAATCATTCTACCGGCTTCATTGCCAAGTAGATTGGTATAAAGGTAGGTGCAATTGAATTTTTTTGAACTAGAGACCACCAGTTGTTCTCTGTATTTTTCTTTTTCGAAAGCAAAATGGCTGGCGCTTGGATTGAGTATGAGTTCAATCCCTTGGGTGGCTAAATGATTGGCGGGACGATCTTCTTGCCAAGCATCTTCACAAATTTCAAATCCAATCTTTATATTTTTTATTTCTATGGAAATAGCACCGATCTGAACAGATTGACCGGTAATATTTAAAGTTTCTATTTTATGGTAGGGCCAAGAGGAGAACCATCTTTTTTCATAGTGAATGCCGTCATTCGCTAAATTATGTTTGGCATAAACACCGAGAATTTTCTTATCTTTAATAATCGCAATACAGTTATAGATTTCGCCTTCAAATCGGACGGGCAAACCCAGAGAGGTAGTGAGGCCCGAGGTGAAAGGGAGGAGTTCAATCAATTTGGCCTGTGCGGTCTCACAAAGCCAGGTACTTAAAAACATGTCTTCACAGCCATATCCGGTAATACAGAGTTCGGGAAGACACAACAGCTCAATGTTATTTTTTTGAGCTTCTTGAAAGACATCTTTAATGTTTTTCAAATTATGGTCCCAATCCATTGGAATTTGGTTTAGGCAGGCGCCTCCAATACGCAAAATTCTACTCATCGATTTGCTCTTCCAATACTTCTAAAGTCCTCCTCGCAGCATCTTGCGCTGCCTTTTTTTTACTTAACCCATAGCCAATTTCGTAAACTTGTTCGTCAATGACTACTTGTGTGGTAAATTGTTTTTTCTTAATTGAGTCGTTTAAATCGAGTGCTTTAAAGGAGATTTGTTTATTTTCTTTTTGTGCCCACTCAATCAGTTTACTTTTATGATTGGTGGTGGTGTGTATTAACTCATCCAAATCATAATGGGCAAGTATGATTTTTTCAATGATAAATTTGCGGCATTTCGAAAACCCTTTATCTCTATAAACGGCCCCAACTAATGCTTCCAAAGAATCACCAAAAATTGATTTAGGCATGACCGCGTACTGATTCTTATGATATTTAATCAGTTGATTCAAACCTATTTTTCTTGAAAGCAGATTGAGGGATTCTCTATTGACAATTTTTGATCTGATTTCTGTCAGAAATCCTTCATCTTTAAAAGGAAATTGGGTGAACAGGTAGTCTGCTACGACCATGCCTAGCACCGCATCGCCTAGATATTCTAATCTTTCATTGGACTCTTTGATTCCGTGGAAATTTACGGCAGCAGCACTGCTGTGGTTTACCGCTAATTTGTAGAGGCCAACATTGTAAACAAGTTGGCCGGTGATGGATTGGATGGCGTTTAAAAAAACGCGTTCTTTTTTTGATAAAAATAGGTGACGTAGGCTCGCTAAATTACGAAAAAGCACTAAGCTTTGTATTTACCTAAAATAAGTGAGGTATTATGACCTCCAAACCCAAAGGTGTTGCTCATGACAATATCCACATTCCTTTTCTGAGCCTTATCAAAGGTTAGGTTGAGTCTGGCATCAATCTCAGGATCATCTGTAAAATGATTGATCGTAGGAGGGATGACTCCTTTTTCAATGGCCATAAGGCAGGCAATGGCCTCAATGGCTCCTGCCGCTCCCAGCAGATGTCCCGTCATGGACTTGGTCGAACTGATATTTAGGTCGTAGGCATGGTCGCCGTAAACTCTTTGAATGGCTTTTATTTCTCCAGAATCTCCCAAAGGCGTAGAAGTGCCGTGGGTATTTACATAATCTATTTCATTTCCATTCAAGCCTGCCTCTTCGAGGGCATATTGCATGACTTTGGTAATTCCTGTTCCCTCAGGGTGAGGTGCGGTAATGTGGTAAGCATCTGCAGACATTCCACCTCCCAAAACTTCCGCGTATATCTTAGCTCCCCTTGCTTTGGCATGTCCCAGTTCTTCAAGCATGAGGGCACCAGCTCCTTCACCCAAAACAAAACCATCCCGGTCTTTATCGTAGGGTCTTGACGCGGTTAATGGATCATCATTGCGCTCCGAAAGGGCTTTCATGGCATTGAAACCACCCATGGAAGCAATTTGTACCCCAGCTTCTGAGCCCCCAGTTAAGATCATTTTAGACTTACCTAATCTTATGTAAGTAAAGCTGTCATAAATGGCATGATTAGAGGAAGCACATGCAGATACTGTTGCATAGTTGGGACCTCTAAACCCATATTTGATGGAGAGTAGACCTGGAGTAATGTCAATGATCATTTTAGGTATGAAAAACGGGTTAAATCTAGGGGTACCGTCTCCCAATCCGTAAGCAATGGCTTCTTCTTGAAATGTTTTCAATCCTCCGATTCCAGATCCCCAAATAACACCTACGGAATCTTTGTCTATAGTTTCCAAGTTGATGCCACAATCTTTGATAGCTTCTTCGCCTACGACCATTCCAAATTGGGTATTTGGATCCATTTTTCTGATCTCTTTTCTATTTAAGTGATCAAGGATATCAAAGTTCTTTATCTCACAGGCAAACTTTGTTCTGAATTTTTCTGGATCGAAACGTGTGATGGGACCAGCGCCATTAGTACCCTTTGCTAAATTTGACCAATATTCTTCTCTATTGTTGCCAATGGGTGTTAGGGCGCCAACCCCTGTTATAACTACACGTTTTAATTCCATTTGTATTGAACTGAACTTATTTAACGTTTTCTTCCAAATAAGTAATTGCCTGTCCTACCGTACCGATGTTTTCAGCTTGGTCGTCAGGGATGGAAATATTAAATTCTTTTTCAAATTCCATGATTAATTCTACTGTATCAAGGGAGTCGGCTCCCAGATCATTGGTGAAGCTGGCTTCGGTAGTTACCTCAGGCTCTTCAACACCTAGCTTATCTATAATGATCGCCGTTACTTTTTGAGCAATTTCTGACATTTCTTTAATGTTTAATTTAAAATCTTTGCAAAGAAATACATATCCGATGTAAATTCAAACTCTTTGATTTATCCAAGTGATGATGAGGGTATTTATTTTTGTAATTTTAATCTCTAATTTAACCATAAAAGCATAAACTCTAAATCTTGGCTTCATAAAAAATATTTGCTTTTTGAAAATAGATAAATGAAAAAGAATAAGCTCGTTGTTCAACTGGATTATAGCTTCATATTGCTCGGCATCGTTTCAAGTATCAAAGAATACAGCCTTGCTTGGCACTTAAATCAAAGTGGTGTTTTTCATTTTGTAAAAGTTGCAGATCTCCATATTGACCTTAATAATGACTCAGAAATGATCATTTCAAACTATATTTGTAAATCAGAGCAACACACTTATACACTTTTAAGTAATCGACTAATTATTTCTTCTTTCGAGAGCCCTCTTTTGTTGCCCGAATTAAGTCAATTTGATTATTTTCTGAAATTAGAATCTAAAATTGATCATTTTGATTTGCAAATGTTGGTAAATAATTTGCGAGTAATTGATAAAATTGATTATTTGGCACGTCTAGATATAAATAAAATAAAAAATAAAGAGAATGTCTTACACTGATAAAAATTGGATGCAAGGAGTACACCAAAAAGCAAAAATCATAGCGACGGTGGGTCCGGCTTCCAGAGAAAAAGAAATATTAATTGAACTAATTAAGGCAGGCGCAGATGTTTTCAGATTGAATTTCTCTCATGGCACCCACGAAGATCATCATAAAACCATTGATATGGTGCGTGAGATCAATGCAGAATTAGGAACACACATTGCATTGCTGCAAGATCTACAAGGGCCTAAAATTCGTGTAGATCAAGTTGAAAATGGCGGCGTTGAAATTATTGAAGGCCAGACCTTAATCATTACTACAAATGATGTGCTGGGTACAAAAGATAAGGTCAGTACATCATATAAATTACTCGCCAAGGATGTTAACATAGGGGATTCTATACTCATAGATGATGGGAACTTAGAAGTAAAAGTCACCTTAGTCCAGGGAGAAGATGTCCATACTGAAGTGGTTTATGGAGGTACCTTGAAGTCTAGAAAAGGAATTAACCTGCCTAATACGGTAGTTTCCGCACCTTCATTGACAGAGAAAGATCATGCGGATCTTGAATATGGTTTAAGGCAAAATTTAGACTGGGTGGCTTTGTCTTTTGTAAGAAAAGCCAGTGATATCACAGAGCTGCGCAAGATGATGGAAGATGCTGGGAGTCGTACTAAAATCATTGCCAAAGTTGAAAAGCCTGAAGCCTTAGAAAACATTGATGAAATTATAGCTGCAACAGATGGGGTTATGGTGGCCAGAGGTGATTTAGGAGTTGAAATCCCCGGTGAACAGGTACCTATTTGGCAAAAAAAGATCATCGAGAAATGTAACCAATCAGGTAAACCTGTCATCGTGGCGACCCAGATGATGGAAAGTATGGTTGATAATCCTAGACCGACAAGAGCAGAAACCAATGATGTCGCCAATGCGATACTCGATGGAACAGATGCTGTCATGCTCTCGGCGGAGTCTGCTTCCGGTAAATATCCGGTGGAAGCCGTGCGGGCGATGGCCAATACGATCGCAAATATTGAGCATGCGGGAAGTGCTTTTTACAATAAAACAAACGACTTTGATAATTCAGGAGAAGGTTCTCAGCTCAGTGATATGTTGATTAAGTCGGCTTGCGCGCTGGTTGAGGACAGTGATGCAAAAGCAATGGTAACGATGAGTAAATCTGGATACAGTGGGTATCGAGTGGCCATGTATCGGCCCAATTGCCCTATCTTTTTGGTAACCAATAATAAGGCCTTGCTTACGCAAATGAATTTGGTTTGGGGAGTCAAAGGACTTTTTTATGATAAAGAGACTTCTATCAATGATACGCTCAGTGACATTGAGGCTATACTTTTGGAAAAAAACTTAATGACTAAAGGAGATATTTACATTACTACTTCTTCGATGCCCAAACATTGGGACGGACATGCCAATATGATTAAAATCAAAGAGATTTAAAGTTTGGGTTGAACCAATAGTACCTTTTCTTTCATGACGGCTACTTGTCCCGGGAGACTTCCTTTAATCTTTCTGACATATTTTCTTTCAGTATATATGACGGGTGCCATGTTTTCTGTTTTTCTTTTAGAGAAATAGGCTGCTAGCGCTGCGGCCCTTTCAATAACAGGCTTGGGAATGGGCAGAATACCTTGTTTTTTTATGACCACATGCGAGCCTGGAGCATCTTTAACATGGAGCCATAGGTCGCCTTTTTTTGCATAATCAAAGGTTAAAACATCATTGGATTTATTATTTCTACCTACGTAAATGCTGTAATCAGTCATTGAAAAAGTATTGAAAGGGAGGTCCTTGGCAGGCGCATCCGAAGGAGTTGCTTTGATTAAGCGTTGGAGCGCTTTCCAGTCCTTGGTGAGTTCAATGGCCGCTATTTTCTGATCGAGTTGTCGGATGACTTTTTTCTTAGCTACTATGTTTTCTGTGATGTTGTTGATTTCAAGCCTTTGATTTTTAGACTTTCTGTAAAGTATTTCTGCATTTTTTTGGGGAGAAATCTGCGGTTTCAATTTGATGGTTATATTAGCGGTCTCATGATAAAGATCTGGAACTTCAATTTGGGCATCGTTTGGATTGATATTATGTAGATTGGCCATGATAATGTGGGCGATTTCCTCAAGACTTCTTCGGTCCCTTAAATGGGCAATTTTTGCTTCACTCTTCTCTATATAATTAGCAGCTTGTTTTCGTTTTTTGTTGAGTTCGCGCGTGATTCCATCCTTTTTCTGCTGAGTTAAATATTTTTGGGTAAATATTTTGTAGAGTTCATTGCAAGCGATGATGGGATCATCACTTTTGAAGCAATGATGTTCGGTATCAAATAAGCTGATCTTGGGTAGGCCCTGATCTGTAACAAATAGGTGCGCAGTATTCATGGATTCAATAAAGGCAGGTATAAATGCTTTTTTCTCATTAAAATTCAGCTGCTCGTATTGCGTGTTGCTTTTAAGGTGAGTCTTTATATCCTGATCAAACGTCTTTTCCAATGCCTCAAGGCTTTCTTCATTTAATGTTGATACATCAATGTCGCGCGCCAAGGATTGGGAATCATTGGGAGCCATTAGTTTAGATTTAAACGACTGGGGGGCTTTGCTTTTGTTGATTAAACTGATGTTTGATCTGCGACCATACAATTGGAACAAGAGCGCGCTATGATCATTTAATAATAGTTCAAAGGACCGATCAAAATGTGTTTGGTTAACGGCGAGGATTTTTTCCCCAATGATTGATTCAAAAAGATTAACACTATTTTTTTTGGCTCTATTGAACACTTCCGGAAAGCACCACAGATTAAGTTGACTGTCTAAATTGGCTTGGATGTAAAAAGGACTATTATCTAATAATGTAAATCCAAAAATTAGCTCATTTTTATTTTGACTGAAGCATGCCGTGAGATGTGCCCCGGTGAGCAGGGTGCTTAATTTTTTTGAAAGTCGATTTATAAAATAATAATTATGGTACATTATACATCCAACTTTAGCCCATCATAGGCCAAGAAAATATTTTCGGGGAGTTCTTTGGCTACGCTCCGATGAAGTCCCATGGTATGACTGATATGTGTGAAATAGGTTTGCTCAGCACCTATTTGCTGCGCAATAGCTAGGGCCTGATCTAGATTGAAATGACTGAGGTGCTCTTTCTTTTGCAAGGCATTGAGGATCAAAATCTTTGATCCTTTTATTTTCTCAAGCTCCTTTTCATCGATGGCATTGGCATCTGTGATGTAGGTGAAATCACCAATTCTAAATCCAAAAACGGGCAGTTTATGATGCATGACATTGATGGGTGTGATGTTGACTTCCTGGATATTAAATGAGTTATTTGAGATGATATTTTCTGAAATCTTTGGGGTACCCGGATATTTTTTTTCTGCAAAGACATAGGCAAATTCTTGCCGAAGCTGGGCCAGTACTTGCTTCCTGGCATAGATGGGCATATCTGCCTTTTGTTTGAAATTAAAGCTTCTCACGTCATCCATCCCCGCCGTATGATCTTTGTGCTCATGGGTATACAGAATGGCGTCTAGATAACGGATCTGGTTATTGAGCATTTGCTGACGAAAATCAGGTCCTGTATCCACGACCAAGCTTAATTTATCTGTTTGAATATGTATGGAGCTTCTTAAGCGTTTATCGCGAAAGTCCAGAGACTTGCAGACTTCACATTCACAAGTGATGACAGGTACGCCCTGCGAAGTTCCAGATCCTAAAACAGTTATTTTCAAAATTTGAGTTCATTTTGGCGAATGGCACTAAAAAATTTTCTATTGTTTTCGCTGAGTTCTTCTGGATTGAGGTTAATAGTTCTTATTATGTCTATAAGGCTGTTTATTTTTCCTTCAAGGGGAAAGTATTTATTAATTATG